>CAZKRY010000012.1:0-241607 GCA_964555355.1 uncultured Klebsiella sp. | reverse complement strand
TAGCAATCACACTGGTGCGGGCTCTGGCCGGAAGACCCGACGGAGGTGGATCGCCGAGCGACACGACTTGCGCGGCAAGTAATCCGCCATTCTGAACCGATACCTCGGCAGTCTGTGTGATTTCGCCTAGCTGTGGATTAACGGTGGCACTGCTCTGGCCAATGGTCAGCGCCTGCGCAATTCGCCATTCAGATCCTGCGCCATTGATAATCACCCTACCACGGCCGGAACCGAAACCTCCACTTGAACGTGGGAGAGTGCGCCCAACGAATCCCGTGTTACTCCTGACCTTGCCGCCGTCGAATATGCGCAGCTCGCCGGCTGGCTGGTTAGCAATCCCGTCAACTCGCGTGCCTATTACGAAATCCTCCGCCACCGATAAGGCACCGCCCATGACTTGAACAATGGCGTTGTTAGTAAGCTCTGCGCTTTTCACGAAGAGGCCAGCGCCGTTACTCACGATGACTTTTGCCGGCAACGTAAAATCCGTTCCTGTACCGGTAGTGGTGGCGACCGTCGTCAATTTCAGTGCAGAGTCCGTGGCGAGCAGCAGTGATCCCGTTCCGTCCACCGTCAGTGAACCGCCGCCCGCAAGGTTTATGGTTCCACGAACGTCTACCTGTGCGCCCCCGCTTACGGTGAAGGAGGCGCCTGCCGGGTTGGGAATGCCAGTTATCTGATTTAGTGTAAGCCCCTCGAAGATATTGGCTGTCGTACCAATACCGTCAAACTGCAAGCTCCCGCCCCGATCTGCGGTGACATTACGCGTAATCGTCACCTTTGCGCCGTCACCGATAGTCGCCCCACCGCCAACACTGGCAGAAATGCTGGAAGCGACGAGCTCACCGGCTTTCATTGAGAAGCTTCCCTGCCCACCAACGACGGAGATGGACCCATCAACCAATATCTTGCCACCCTCCATGACATTTGGGTCGTCAACGATCGGGCCGTTGAGTTCAACCGCGCCCTGTATCCCCAAACTTGTCGCGAATAGGATTCCCAATGGCCCGACGATGAGGCTGCTTTCTCGAGAAACGGCGATTCTTCCGGCCGAAACATTACCGGCGTCTATCGTCAGGGTGCCGCTCCCCGCAATCGCATCAACCGGATCCTGAAAATCCGGATCGCTTCCAATTAATATTAATCCTGCGCTCAGTGTCGAAAGTTGATCTCCCACGGTCACAGAGCCAACCTGCCTATCCTCCTCCGGCAGGGAAACCCCATGGCCGATCTGAAGGGTGCTGGCTGAGAGCGTCCCGCCCCGCGAGAGGCTGAGGCTTCCCCCAAGACTTACCCTTACGATACCGGCGATTGCCGAGGTCTCTCGGAGTGAGGTGTCATGGCAGATGGAGGTGTCGAATTCGGGCCGCGGAAATATTCGGTTTCTCCACGTCGTCGGTTCTTTCCAGCTACCCCCTAGAGAAAAAGCACCACCAGGAAAATTTGATGGAGTACATTCGGCCCGTGCATTTCCGACAAGCCCCAAAAAGAGGCTGAGGACGCTAGTGATGGTTAGGATTTTTTGGCGCGCGGATTGATATGATTGTTTCTTATAGTGCCATTCCATAATTGCTTTCCAGCGTACTTATTAGCTGCAGTTTAGCCAGGGCCGGTTTATCGCGCATCGGACGTTCGTCCGATACTTCGTAAACGGTTCGAGGATGAATTGTAATCTGGGACACCCACCGGCGTGTAATCCGGGACAGCCACGTTATTTAGGTTTCGCATGCCGACAATATTTCGCTGAGCTGGTTAGAAGAGAGATTTAAAATCTGTCCTCGATTCCATTGTCGCCTGACGAAAATTAGATGGTTGCCTTTCGAATGACGGCGTCGCCCGGATAACAGATCTTGCGATTTGCGTCTTTGTAATTTGCCTGTTGTTTTCGTCGTTTCCCCAGGAGTGGTAGCGCGCCAAGTAGCATGAAGGCAGCAGGTGGCAGCGGCACGGCAGTTGGGAATGCATAGGTGAAGTTCGTGCCGTTATTTAATTTGACATCGAGCGCTGAGTCTGTGACACGGAAAAATAGATGTGCAGAGTTTTGATAGAAAGAATTATTCGCGCGTCCATTCAGCACATCAATGGGTCGCCAGCCAGTCGTAGTCATTCGCGTGAACGCCTCTAATGCGTAGTCCACCGTGAGGATGTCACCAACGAAGGTGGTGAATTGTCCGCCGATATTCGCCAGCGATTCGCCGCCGAAATCTTGGGCGACATCTTCGACATGAAGTAAGTCACTAAAACGGCCGAACCTTTGATTTTCCAACGTGCCGGCGCCACGGACGTTGAGGAAGAGTTCCCCACCGCCCGTGCCGTTGACCTGAAATAGAGCCTCTAGCGTGAGTGGCGTACCCTTCGCTAGTGATTTGGATTCCAATTTAATCGTATCGTTCACGCTCACCCTTGCACTCGCGCCGCCACCGGATATCGGGGTGCGTCCCGGCAGCAGCTCCCCGGAACCCACTATTTGCACCGACGCGAACGCATGCAGGGATCCGAGCGATGCCGACCCACCTGCGGTTGCATCCACAGCGAATGACGCCACCGCAGGATTCGGTCCTGCGAACTGCTCGACATGCTTCTGTAACGGATCGAAGTTCCCTAGCGCTTCGGCGGAATTGAGCGGAAAACTCTTTTGCGTACACGCATCCCGCGGCTGGGTAAGATTAGCGCAGTTAGCAAATAAAGCATTGTCTGGGGAACTCGTTGCGACCTTAAGTTCCGCAAAAACACCGGCGGCAGAAGCTATAGTCGGAAGCGCTAGAAAAGCTAAACCGGCGATGGTGAAGCGCGCGCGTGAGTGAGTTTTCATTTCAAAATTCCGATTTTTGCCTAATCCTAAGCCAGGACCCTAACAGCAATCCGTTGCGATGACATCGGACGATCGTCCGATGTTGGCTATCAAGGAGGTCTTCAATTCGTCATTCGGAAAAAAGTTTTGGACGTCTCCGGAAGAAATAAACCCGGAGCTCCGCGGAGCTCGGAGCTCCGGAGCTCCGGTGTCAGAGCTTGCCTTTTGCCCGTCATCGATGTGCGGCAGCGTTCAGTGGTACATGAATCGGTCAACTATGACGGCCGCGCTGAGCGCGATCACCTTGCGGCAACTTGGCGAGCATTTCAGCCTGCACTATTCGCGGGTTTCACGGATTGTCCGGCAGCCACGGGACCTAGAGGCAAAAGGCAAGCTCTGACACCAGCACCGCCGCCAGCACCGTGACACCAGCACCGCATATGCAAAAACAGCTGCGCTTGACGTCGGTGGTGACGTTTGTGACAGTAAGACTTCACTAAGTCTTACCGGTATGGATATCAAAATGCGTATTACTTCAAAGGGTCAGGTCACAATTCCGGTGGAAATTCGCGAACGATTGGGACTCTTGCCCAACAGCGAAGTCGAATTCACAGTTGAAGGTAATGCCTTGAGATTGCGCAAGGTGCGTAACGGTAAAGCGACCGGGCGCGGCAGAAGTATCGTGCAGCGTCTCAAGGGCAAGGCGACCAGTGGCATGACGACGAAGCAGATTATGGCCCTGACCCGCGCTGAAACGTAATGCCAGTTCTTGTCGATAGCAATGTGTTGTTAGACGTATTGACGGAAGATCCGCAATGGTGTGAGTGGTCGATGGAAACTTTAGCCAGCCAGGCGGATCGTGATGTACTGGCGATTAATCCAATTATTTATGCGGAAGTTTCGGTGGGATTTGCGCGTATCGAAGAACTCGATGCGGCGCTGCCGGCGCTTAGTTTTCATCGATTACCCTTGCCCTGGGAGGCCGCATTTCTCGCCGGCAAATGTTTTGTGACTTACCGCAAGCGTGGAGGATCGCGATTGTCGCCGCTACCCGATTTCTATATCGGTGCCCATGCCAGCGTTTCCCGTATGACTTTGCTGACTCGCGACGCAGCGCGTTATCGAACCTACTTCCCCAAGCTAAAGCTCGTCACGCCTTAGACCGCATAAAAGCGGTACATAAAAGCGGTACATAAAAGCGGTACATAAAAGCGGTAGCAGCTGTAGCAGCTGTAGCAGCTTCGGTGTCAGAGCTTGCCTTTTGCCTGTCATCAGGTAGTTCGGAGGTAGTTCGGGACACCCACCAAATCGAAGAAATTAATGCGCGTACTCCAGGACACCCAATGACGGATCCCCACAAAAACTTAGCGTTTCGCACCCATCAATCCAGGCGGGAGGCCAACGTCATTGCAGCCGCCGAATGATGGGTGTCCCGTAACCACCCAATACCGTGCAGCGACGAATCGCGCGCAGCGCGCCCGTCACAGATGACCGATCCATGTGCCAGCTCACCCTGCCGCGCATTGATGACGGGCAAAAGGCAAGCTCTGACACCGGAGCTACTGACACCGGAGCTAACGTGGACACCGGAGCTAACGTGTATGTTCTCTAAGCCTTTTTGTGGGGATCCGTCAGTGGGTGTCCAGTATTTCCCTGCCCACGCATCGTACAAAGTCCGGAGCCTAAGGCCGTCTGAGTTTAGCCATACCGTAGGCGTGGAACATCGTCATCTTCTCTGGTACCTTCTGAAGCGTTTTGTCGCCTTCGACGCAATTACTTGAGAACAGAAAATGCGTTAAGACCACGAAGTGAAAACCGCAAGATCACCATCAAGATATGTTGCGGCGTGTTGAATCATCTGACTAGGGGCATACACTTTTTGTGTGAATCAACGGGTGCTCCCGGCTTTTAAAGAGTGCGGCTCTTCGATCATCGCCGATATATATCATGCTATACGTGTTCGGGATCATCTACACATTCGCGCTAGTAGTCGCGATAGTTGTGTCGTTAGTAATCGGCGCCATCATGGTCTATTCCGGTCGTAACGATGAAGCGGCGTTCGAATACAAACTAATCAATTATTTCGGCGGAGCTTTCGCCGCTCTTTTGATCACTCCCGCAGTTGTGTGGGTTTGTGCGAAGCATTTTTCCGGTACATGGGTGACTATTTTCGGTTCACTAGGGATGCCGGTGTTCGGTGCATCGATCATCGGTTTATTTATATGGATGACGCACCTAATAATTGCGCCAAGAAAAAATTTGCTTCTGAAGTTCGCGGCTGCGGGAGCATTTCATTCGTCGCTGGTTATGCCGTTCTGGGTATTCATGCTCCTTAAAGCAACATGAATTCGGGGACACCCATGTAATTCCGGTATTCGAATACATCCCTCAATTCGAGAGACGACCTTCTACTCAGCCGCAGAAAGGCGGATGTCCCGATCAAATCTCATCTATTCTCGAATATGCCTGCTAGCCGCCAGCATTTCTTCAATTGCGGGCAGTGTCGCCCGCTCAGGGTCCATCCCCGTATCCGCAAACCACGCGCGGTCGCGCCAGGTTTGTAACTCCGCATGCTCGAGGATCGCATTGGCAGAGGCTGCGTGAAACTCCGGGGTGCTATCGATCGAGCTAGCGCGGACAAGGGCATCGATCGCCGCAGAGATCGCGGCGCGCGCTTCATCCAGTGTTTTCTTAGTAGGCGAGGGGGACGCGTCTAAACCATGTTGCTTAATGGCTTCAGCGAGTGCCGCCGCCGCGCGCAACGTGTGCTCGCCGCCGCGCGCCTCCATACTCAGCGTGTGCGCCAACGCAATGAGCACTTGGTGGCAGATCGCTTCATAACGCGCAGCCTGGTCCCATTGCCGGGCGATGAGCGTGAGCTGCGCAATCATCAATTGCGCTTGTTCTTGTGCGAGATCATTGCCTGCTTCAATGGCGGGCGCGATGACTTCGCGCATGGCCTTCAACATGCTCGTTAGCCGCAATTCAATACTCGGCCTCATCGTTGCGGGACACTCCGCAAATATTTGACGACTTCGCCGAGCACAGTATGCCCTACCGAGGCTAACCAACTTAACAAGATGTCTTGATGATTATTGCCATCGGCGACAATGCGCAGGCACGAGGCAAAGGTATGCACGGCAGATTTCCAAGCGTTCATGATTTCATAATAACGAAGCGTGTCCGGATTTATCGTGCGCCCGGATAACGCTTGGTAACGCGCCAGAAATTCCTCGCGGGTAAACAAGCCGCAGGTAGTTCGGGACACCCACCAGATCGAAGAAATTAATGCGCGTATTCCATGCGTATTCCAGGACACCCAATGACAGATCCCCACAAAAACTTAGCGTTTCGCACCCATCAATTCAGGCGGGAGGCCAACGTCATTGCAGACACCGAATGATGGGTGTCCCGTAACTACCGCCGTAACAAATCCAGATGACAGGATAGGATTCCGTATGAAGGCTTGTACGCCACAATAACTAGGCTAAGATAGCCTGTATGGAGCACGCAACCATATCCGAGCTAAAGAACCAACTGAGTGCCTATCTGAAAAAGGTGGTAGCAGGCAGTGCGGTGCTGATCCTCGACCGAAATCGGCCGATCGCGAAAATTGAGCGGATCGACGATGCTGATCATCCTGACGGGCGGCTCGAGCGTTTAGCGCGCGCTGGACTCTTGCGGCGCGGGCAAAACAAGTTCGATGTGCAGACCCTTGTTCCACCTCCCGACTCCACTGCGAACGTGGTCGACGCGCTCATCGAAGAACGACATCAGGGCCGATGAGGTTTTGGGATTCGTCAGCGATCGTGCCATTGCTGGTGCACGAGCCGTCGTTTGAAGTTCTGCGCCAGCTGCTACTTTCCGATGCCGAAATGATTGTGTGGTGGGGAACCGCCGTCGAATGTACCTCGGCACTCGCGCGTCGTGAACGGGAAGGCGCGCTCGGTACCGATGCGGCAAATTCGGCCTATCGCCGCCTGCGTGAATTATCGGATACGTGGTCGGAGATGCTCCCGTCTAATTCGGTCCGAATTACCGCGCAACGCCCATTGCGCACGCACGCATTACGCGCTGCCGATAGTCTGCAACTCGCGGCGGCGATTGTTGCGGCGGAAGGCGATCCTTCATCGTTACGGTTTGTCACCCTCGATCATCAACTAGCTGAAGCGGCACGCCGCGAGGGATTTGAGGTGAACTCATTAAATCCTTCTACTCTCGGATACGGCTACTAGCCGCCAGCATTTCTTCAATTGCGGGCAGTGTCGCCCCCTCAGGATCCATCCCCGTATCCGCGAACCACGCGCGATCGCGCCAGGTTTGCAACTCCGCATGCTCGAGGATCGCATTGGCAGAGGCTGCGTGAAACTCCGGGGTGCTATCGATCGAGCTAGCGCGGACAAGGGCATCGATCGCCGCAGAGATCGCGGCGCGCGCTTCATCCAGTGTTTTCTTAGTAGGCGAGGGGGACGCGTCTAAACCATGTTGCTTAATGGCTTCAGCGAGTGCCGCCGCCGCGCGCAACGTGTGCTCGCCGCCGCGCGCCTCCATACTCAGCGTGTGCGCCAACGCAATGAGCACTTGGTGGCAGATCGCTTCATAACGCGCAGCCTGGTCCCATTGCCGGGCGATGAGCGTGAGCTGCGCAATCATCAATTGCGCTTGTTCTTGTGCGAGATCATTGCCTGCTTCAATGGCGGGCGCGATGACTTCGCGCATGGCCTTCAACATGCTCGTTAGCCGCAATTCAATACTCGGCCTCATCGTTGCGGGACACTCCGCAAATATTTGACGACTTCGCCGAGCACAGTATGCCCTACCGAGGCTAACCAACTTAACAAGATGTCTTGATGATTATTGCCATCGGCGACAATGCGCAGGCACGAGGCAAAGGTATGCACGGCAGATTTCCAAGCGTTCATGATTTCATAATAACGAAGCGTGTCCGGATTTATCGTGCGCCCGGATAACGCTTGGTAACGCGCCAGAAATTCCTCGCGGGTAAACAAGCCGCAGCATAAAAAGCGCCCGGACTCGTCGACCAACCCAAATAACTTCTGCGTGACGTAAGCGACATCTTCATGAAAATCGCCGATCCGCGCGAGCTCCCAGTCGAGCACCGCCGTCATTTCACCGCTGGTTTCATCGAACATGAAATTACCCATACGATAGTCGGCATGCACTAGGCACGGGTTATCACAGGCCGGCGGGTTTTCGCGCAGCCAGCGGTTGACCAAACTCACCAACGGAATTTGTTCAGGCGCCGTTTGCTCCCAGATGCGGATGTAGGCATTTGCCTGCCATAACGCGGCTTGTTCGGGATAAGCCAGCGGTGCCGCGAAGCTTGGGAGTTCGGCGGTGCGCCAGTCAAAAGCGTGAATGGCGACGAGGTTCGCGAGGAATTGCGGCGCGATGCGCGCCGCCATCGCACCATAGTTCGTCCCGATCCCGGTGACCCCACCCGCATCGCCGGCACGCGGTCGTGTAACCCCTTCGACAAATTCTGTAATGAGCGCCGATTGACCTAAAAACTCACCTTCGTCATCGAGATAACGGACGGTTGGTACCGGCACCGTGCCCCGGATCGCGCGCAAGCACTCCGCTTCGCGTCGACGGCTGGTTTCGATGATGCTCTCCAGCGGATCCATGCGCAGCACCAAACGCTGCGGTAATTCCGCCTCTGCGTGCTGCAACGTGAAGTAGAACATCTCCTTCGATGCGCCACCCGCCAGCCGGCGTAGTCCGCTAATGCGAATGTCCCGATATCCTTGCGCCTCGAATAGACGGCGCAGTCTGGTATCGATCTGGGCGACGCTTCGCGCGCTGTAGGGACCGCATGCACGACGCTGCAGCATGCGGTCGAGCACGGCGCGAATCGCGGGTTCGATATCGTTGGGGTCGCGTAGCGTGCTCAATCAGCGTATTACTCCGCGCTCATTCGCGACCCACTCACGCGCCTATCACCGCCGGCTTAGGCAAGCGCGCTTTGGCGCACTCATCGTAGTAATGCTGCAAGATGCAGCCCGCGTCGATCACACTTTCCACTTCCCCCGCTTCATTTAAGTTGAGGTTCGCGCCACGGATCGCGAACCACACATCGGTGGGTTCGGTGACGCCGGGCACATCGGTGGTCAGCGTATGAATGGAGCCGGCCGGTTCATATAGATAGGAATACGCGCGGTTAATCGTGCCCGGATACTCGAGATACTTCCACGCGCCGGAAAAAGTCACTGCGTATACCTCACCGGTGTGTTTGTGCCGGGCGATGGTCACGCCGGGATTAAATTTGGTGCGCACGATCCACAAGCCACCTTCGATATCCACTTGCAGCAGTTGAAACGTCACGCCATCGGTGAAACGCACGAAAGGTAAATCGCTCGTGCCTATGTGTAGCGCTTCGGGGATGCCGGTGATCGCGAGTGGGTTGGCTGCCATGGTCTTTTCTCCTCATCGGTAGACGAATCTGCTGGAAAGTCTCACCTGAAGCGGGGGCTCAAGCAAGGTCGCCGCCCGCCTTCGCGCGGCCGGTGGCGATGACCGGAATCAGGTAGCTCAGTAGGAGCATTCTTCGGTTGCACTGCGCCATGGCGTCACGACGTGGAATGCCTTTATAGTCACCGTCGCTTAACAAAACGACCTAGAGGAGGACTCATGGCCAGCCCACAAGCCGCTGCAATTGACCGCTTGTTTGATAGTTTCGGAGCCGCGCTCGCGGCCAATCCCCAAATGACCTTGGACGAACTGCGCGACCTGCTCGAACAATGCGGCGATCTCGCGCGCGATCCAGGTGGGGTCGATTATCTGGAAGAAGACGCCGATGGCACGCCCTGTTTATGGGCGACACCGCGCGGCTGTCGCGAGGATCGGGTGTTGTTGTCGCTCCACGGTGGCGGTTGTGTCACGGGATCACGTTTCTCGCACCGCAAAATGTTTGCGCACATCGCGAAAGCCGTGGGTTGCCGCGCGCTCATCGTCGATTACGGCCGTGCGCCGGAAGTGCAGGCGCCCTCGCAAGTCAACGAATGCCTCAAGGTTTATCAGTGGCTATTAAAGCGCGGGATTAAGCCTAATCACATTGCAACTGTCGGCGATTCCGCGGGCGGCAATTTGTGTACGGCAGTGGTCCTCGCCGCCCGCGATAAAGGCGTGGCATTGCCGGCCGCCGTCATGCCGCTATCGCCTTGGTATGACATGGAAGCCACCGCGCCGTCGTTCGAGAAAAACGCGAAAGTCGACCGCCTCATCACGCGCGAGATGTCGCTCAATATGTCGCAGATGTATATCGGTGCGGTGTCGGCGCGCGATCCGTTAGTGAATCCATTGCATGCCGATTACAAAGGCTATCCGCCAACCTACATTCAAGTGGGCGGGTATGAAACGATCATGGACGATGCGTTGCGCGTGGCGGACAAGGCCAAAGCGGCCGGTGTGGACGTGAAGTGCGATGTTTATCCGGAAATGCAGCACGTGTGGCATTTCATGGCCGGCAAGGCACCGGAAGCGGATGACGCCATCAGCAAGCTCGCGACATGGGTCAAGCCGAAACTCGGGTTGTAAGGAAGGCCCTCACCCCAGCCCTCTCCCGCGCGCGGGCGAGGGTGAAAGAATGAATCAGAAACCTCTCCCACCGGGAGAGGTCGGAGCGTAGCGCCGGGTGAGGGGCGGCGTTTCTATTGACGTTGCTTTGCAGAATCTAACTCGCGCGAAAAGCACAACTTCACACAAGGAGCAATCATGCAATTTCATCATATGGCCGTATTTGTCAGTGATATGAACGACGCCGTGCGCCTGTGGCGAGATGTGCTGGGGTTTAAGGTGATGGTCGATACCACCATCCCGGATGGCACGGGGCCGGGACCTAAAACCTTTATGTACCCGAAATTGCTCGACGATATATTTAAAGTCAAAGGCGCGCGTTCGAAGATGGTATTGCTGATGTCCGATGAAGGCGCGCTGATCGAATTACAACAATGCGAAAACCCGCTGATCAAACGCACGCCGCCGGAGAATCTGCGTTACGGCCACACCGGGTTTCATGAACTCGGATTGCTGGTCACCGATATCGATGGCTGGTTTAACAAAGTGCGCGCCGCCGGTTTTGAAACGCAAACAGAATACGTATGGGACTGCGCGAGCATCGGCCGTTCATTTCTGTTCTACGACAAAGACGGCAACATGATTCAGATGTGGGAGCACACTGGCGCACCCACGTGGCAAACCTAACCCCCACTTTTCATTGACGACGAACACGTTATGACTGAACGAAACGCGCCGCATTCGATTGCGGTGATCGGTGCCGGCTTGTCCGGCATCTTGGCCGCGATAAAACTTCAGGAAGCGGGCTATGCCAATGTGCGCATTTTCGAAAAAGCCGCACGCCTGGGCGGCACTTGGCGCGACAATCGTTATCCGGGGCTGACCTGCGACGTCCCCTCGCAACATTATTGTTATTCGTTTGAGTTGAATGCCGAGTGGAGCCAGCTGTTTTCGCCGGGGCCAGAGATTTTGCGTTACCTGGAAGGCGTCGCCGCCAAGTACGGCATCACGCAGCGCATCGAATTTAATAAAGAAGTCCGCACGGCGTGCTGGCTGGACGGCCAATGGCGGTTGGATTTCACCGACGGTAGCCATGCCGCGGCGCATGTCGTGATCGCGGCGACCGGCGTGTTGCATCATCCGGTGCTGCCCGAGATCGCCGGCATCGGCCGCTTCAACGGCCCGGCCTTTCATACCGCGCAATGGCCGGATGGATTGTCGCTGGCCGGCAAACGCATCGGCATCATCGGTACCGGTTCCACCGCGATTCAATTGGTGCCGGCCATCGTTGGCGAAGTTAAGCGCGTCACGCTGTTTCAGCGCACGCCGCAATGGGTGTTTCCGCTGCCCAACCCGCCGTTCACGGAAGATCAAAAAGCACATTTCCGAGAACATCCACAGGCCATGCATGATGCGTACTATCTGTGGCTCGATCGAATTCGCACCACCGTCGCGCGCGCCGTCATCGGTGATCAAGAACAGCTCGGCAAGATCGCGAATGCCTGTCGCCAGAATTTAGAGAACAACGTGCGCGATCCGGAATTGCGCGCCAAACTCACGCCCAACTATCAAGTCGCTTGTAAGCGACTCATCATGTCGGAAACTTTTTACGATGCGATTCAGCACCCCAACGCGGAAGTAGAAACTACGCCTATCGCGAACATCGAAAGCGGCGGAATACGGCTGGCAGATAACACCCTGCGCGAACTGGACGTGTTGATTTATGCGACGGGTTTCGATGCGCATCGCTTCGTTCGCTCGATAGATCTGGTGGGCCGCGACGGGCTGCGGCTCAATGATGTTTGGCAACAAGGGTTGAAAGCCCATCGCAGCTTGACCGTCCCGGGCTTTCCAAACTTCTTCATGATGATTGGGCCGAACAGCCCCATCGGCAATTTCTCGCTCATCATGGTGGCGGAAGCGCAGGTGGCCTATGTACTGCAACTCCTCGCGGAACTTAAAGCCGGGCGCGCGCAGACCATCGAAGCGACCGCGGACGCCTGCGATCACTTCAATCAAGCCATCACGGACGCGATGACCGGTACCGTATGGGTCACGGGTTGTCGCAGCTGGTACCTGGATAAAAACGGCCGCCCGATCCTCTGGCCGTGGACCTTGGAGCGTTTTCAAACAGAGATGGCGGCGCCGGATCTCAGCGAGTACGCGTTCGCCTAAAACAAACGATCCCTATCTCGCGCGGCAAGGAAAAGAGATGACGACAGTTCCAGTATTGATCGCCGGCGGCGGACCGGTCGGTATGACGTTGGCACTCGAACTCGCGCGCTACGGCGTCGCGAGCATGTTATGCGAGCGCAATTTCGCGACCACGCAGCACCCCAAGATGGATCTCACCAACGGCCGCGCGATGGAGTTGTTTCGCCGGTTGCGCGTGCATGAGCAACTGCGCGCGGTGGGTGTGCCGCGTGATAACTCTTTTGACATTTCGTGGATTACTTCACTGAGCGGGCACGAACTGCATCGCTTTCATTACCCATCGGCCGCCGGTATGGAAGCGCAGATCCGCCTGCGGAACGACGGCTCACAAGCACGTGAAGCACCGATGCGCGTGAGCCAGGTGGTCATCGAGCCCGTGCTGAAAGCGGCGGTCGATGCCAATCCGTTGATCACAGTGCGTTTTGGCGTCGAGTTTGTGCGCATCGTGCAGGAAGGTGCGGATGAAGTGTTATCCGAAGTGCGCGTCATGCAGACCGGTGTCGTCGAACAAGTATCAAGCCGCTATCTTGCAGGCTGCGACGGCGGCGCGAGCGTGGTGCGTGAAAACCTTGGCATTGCGATGGATGGCCAATTTGCGGTCGCCTCGGCTTACATGGTGCATTTCCGCTCCACCGCGCGCGATGTCTTGCAGCGCTGGGGCGTGACTTGGCATTACCAATCGGCGAGCGGCACGCTCATCGCGCAGAACGACGATGATATTTGGACCTTGCAAGCATGGATCCCACCGGGCGTCGATCCCAAAGACATGGATCCGCGCCAGGTGCTGGAAAACTGGGTAGGCAAAAAATTTGACTACGAGATCCTGCAGGCCAATCCTTGGAATGCGCATTTCGTGGTGGCGGAATCTTATGGACGCGATCGTGTATGGCTGGCGGGCGATGCCGCGCATCAGTTTGTGCCCACTGGCGGTTACGGCATGAATTCGGGCGTCGCGGACGCCGCGAGTTTAGGGTGGATGCTCGCCGCTAGGATCCAAGGTTGGGGCGGGCCGCAACTGTTGGATGCGCATGATCGCGAGCGCCGACCCACGGCGTGGATGCATCTGCGAGCCTCACGCCGCCATGTGGGGATACGTCTTAAAATCGCCCAGGTGTATCTGCAAGCCGGTGAATTGGACGGCGCCGATAAAGTTGAACAACGCCGCCAGGCCGGCGCCGCGATCGCGGCACTCGGCAACGCCGAGAACGAATCCTGGGGCGTTGAGCTTGGGTATCGTTACGACGATTCGCCGATCATCATTCAAGAAACCTCACCGCCCGAAATCGATCCGTTGGAGTACACGCCCTCCACCTGCCCGGGCGCGCGCCTGCCACATGTGTTTTGCGCTGATGGCGAATCCGTGCATGACAAGCTCGGCACGTATTTCACGTTGCTCGCGCTTGAGTCGTTGGAGAGTGGGGCGCTGGAAGAAGTTGCCGAACGTCGCGGAATACCGCTTAAGGTAGTGGCACTAGGCCAACCGGAACTCACTGCGGTGTACCGGAAGCCGCTGTTGTTGGTGCGACCCGATCAGCACATCGCCTGGCGTGGCGATGTGCTGCCTGTGGATTTAGATAAATGGCTCGCGAAAGTGACCGGCTGGTAGCGTCGTTAGGCGACGCTCAAACCCTTTAAGCCGCCGGCGTTGCGCCAGTCTTCGAGCAGGGCGTAGAACTGCACCGGCCCTTCACCGTATTGCCCTTCGAGTAGGCCCTCGCCGTTGCCCGCACGGCCTTCGCCGTTGTAATAACCCGGCGTGCAACTTGCTTGATACGCCGACATGAAGCTCGGACGATTGACGATCGAAACCCATTCCGCTTCCGCTTCGGGTGTGGTTTCCACCACTTCCGCGCCGCGTCCGCGCACTTCTTTGATGATGTGCGTGAGATGGATCGCCTGTTCATTCAGCATGTAGGTGAAATTCGGCGCGAGTCCGGTTTGCGTCAGGCCCATGTGAAAACAATTTGGGAAACCATGGCTCAGGAATCCATGGAAGGTCCGCATGCCCTTGGCCCAATAATTCGTTAACGATTGGCCGCCGCGGCCGAAGACTTCGAACTCCGAGCGGCGCGTGTACGCGGTACCCACTTCAAAGCCGGTCGCGAAGATCAAACAATCCACCGGATACTCGACGCCGTTGACGACTACGCCATTCGTCGTCATGCGCTCGACGCCCTTGCCGCCGGTGTCGACCAGCGTGACATTCGGACGGTTGAAGGTCGGCAGAAACTCATCGTTGAAGGTGGGGCGCTTGCACCATTGTTTGTACCAGGGCTTCAATTTCTCCGCGGTCGCGGGATCTTTAACGACCGTGTCGACGCGCTCGCGGATGTCGTTCATCTTGCGGAAGTCGGCATACTCTGCGAGCAGACCTAAGTGTTCCGCGGTCATGCCCGCGTCTGGTTTCACGGACATGATTTGACCGAGCGCTTTAAACAGATCCGTCCAGCGATCGCCCACCATGTCTTCTTCCTGCGGGATCGCACTGACGATGCAGGCAAAGTTATGGTTGCGCACTTTCTGCCAGCCGGGCGGCAAGCTCCGTGCCCAATTGGGATCGGTCGGTTTATTGCCGCGCACGTCGATGGCGGAGGGCGTACGCTGAAACACATACAAGTGTTTCGCCGCCGTGCCGAGATGCGAGACACATTGAATGGCGGTGGCGCCGGTGCCGATGATGCCGACGCGTTTATCGCCTAGCTTATTTAGGTTGCCGGTGGCATCCCCGCCGGTGTAATCGTAATCCCAGCGGCTGGTGTGAAAGGTGTGCCCGGAGAAATTCTCTAGACCGGGGATCCCAGGCAGCTTCGGTCGATTGAGCGGACCACTGCACATGATGATAAAACGCGCTTTGAAGAGATCGCCGCGATCGGTGCTGACATGCCAGCGTTTGGCCTCTTCCATCCAACGCATATCGCGGATCTGTGTTTGAAAGCAGGCGCGTTTGTAGAGATCAAAATGTTTACCGATGCGCTGTGCATGCGCCAAAATTTCTGGCGCGAAAGAGTACTTTTCTTTGGGGATATAGCCCGTTTCTTCGAGCAACGGCAGATAGATATAAGACTCGATATCGCACTGCGCGCCGGGATAGCGGTTCCAGTACCAAGTTCCGCCAAAATCACCGGCCTTTTCAACAATGCGAATATTCTCAACCCCGGCTTGTTGCAGACGCGCCGCGGCGAGCATGCCACCGAAGCCACCGCCGACGATGACCACTTCAACGTTTTCGACCAGTGGCTCGCGAATGATCTTGCTCGTGATGTACGGATCGTCGTCGTAACGGCTTAGATCCCCGGCCACCTCCCGGTACTGCGCGTTACCGTCGTCGCGTAAGCGTTTCTCTCTTTCTTCGGCGTAACGGCGCCGCAGTGCGTCCGGATCGAAACCCAATTCTTCAATGGTGGGCGGCGTGAAGGTAGACGAGAACGTAGAAGGATTCGCAGCCATGAGGGGTCCTCTTGATGCAGTTGCCTGCCGGACTTTATTACGCGAATGCAATCGAGGGAAGCAGCGGATTCTTCGCTGCAGTGCGGGATTGGGTAGTTGAAGACCCTCACCCTACCCTCTCCCGCAAGCGGGAGAGGGTTAACAAAAAGCAGCTACCGTACGTGGGAGAGGGTTAACAAAAAGCAGCTATCACACGCAGGAGAGATCGAAACTTCTCTCCCATGCAAGCGACAGCAAGTAAACCTCTCCCACCGGGAGAGGTCGGCGCGCAGCGCCGGGTGAGGGGCAGCGTCTCTACTAGCTCTGCGTGAAGACCCTCACCCCGGCCCCTCCCGCAGGCGGGAGAGGGTGAGGTTAAGCAGAGCTCACAAACTCCGCGCACGCGCCACGATGCCCGCCGCTTTATCGAGCCAGCTCATGGCCGCGCCGTTCGCGATCTCTTCCGACATGCTGATCGAGAACATGACCAAACGATCGGCTCCCGCGTCTTTATAGGCTTTAAGCGTCGCGCTCGATAAATTACCGTTCTCCGGATCGACAAACGGGCTCAACACCAACTTGGACGGATCACGACCATTCGCCCGCATCATCTCGCGAAGTTGTTTGGCTTCCGCGCCAAAGGATTCGGGATCCGGCACGATCGGACACCAACCATCGTAGCTGCGTGCGATGCGCGTCAACGCTTTTTCGCCGTGGCCGCCGAGCAGGAAGGGCGGACCACCCGCTTGATGCGGCTTGGGCTCGCAACGCACCGGCGGAAAATTAATTTGTTTCCCGGCGTAGCTCGCTTTTTCTTCCGTCCAAAGACGGCGCATGGCTTCGGTCATTTCGCGCATGCGTTGCCAACGCGTGGTGAACTGCGCGCCGAATAACTCGGTTTCTTCTTTCAACCAGCCGGCGCCGATGCCGAGCACCACCCGTCCGCGAGATTGATAGTCGAGACTGGCGACCAGCTTGGCCGTGACCAGCGTTTCACGCTCCGGCAGCAAGCAGATCCCGGTCGCGACTTTGAGCTGAGTGGTCACCGCGGCAGCGGTGGTTAAGGCGACAAAGGGATCGAGCCAGCGGCCGTAATGTTCGGGTAGTTCGCCACCGAGCAAATACGGCGTCTTGCGTTCCCACGGGATAACCGGGTGTTCCGGGATCCACAGCGAGTCATAACCAAGCTGCTCCGCGCGCCGCGCGACTGTCGCCGTATCGCCCGCTTGCGCGGTAGCGACATGTAGGAATCCTATCTGCATGAGGGTTCTCCAGTATTTGATGCGGGCTCAAGCATAACGAGATTTCGGGAAGTCTGACGCTAGAACTATATCTAAGCGCCTCGCCCTCGAATTGCCACCACCCCTTCGAGGCCTCGCAATTGACGGTGGGTCCCGTCTCCGCTCAATCGTGACATTCATCTGCGGAGTTGTATGAGTTAGTCTGTCGCCGAAGGGTCAATGAAAGAAAATTCCTTATGTCTCTCGATTTCGATCTTCCGAGCGTAGACCACGTCCTGAAAACCACTCGTTCCGTACGCCAGCGCCTCGACTTCGAGCGTCCGGTGCCAATGCACTTGATAAGAGAGTCGCTCGACATCGCACTACAGGCGCCGACCGGCGCCAATACGCAGACTTGGCGCTTTATGGTGGTCACGGATGCCACCAAACGCGCCCGTATTGCCGACTATTACCGCGAGGGTGCCGCGGCGTATGTGGGCGGTAAAACGGGCTTGAGCCGCACCGGCGTAACCGCGATGCGCGAATACGCGCCTGAAGACATGCGCCAACAGCAGCGCGAAGCCGTACTGAAATCAGGCGGATATCTCATGGAGAATTTGCAAAAGGCACCGGTCATGTTGATCCCCTGCATCGAAGGTCGTTTCGAGACGGATGATGTGTTTACGCAAGCTTCGATGTGGGGCTCGATTTTGCCTGCCACGTGGTCGTTGATGTTGGCGTTGCGCGCGCGACGGTTGGCGAGCGCGTGGACGACCTTGCACCTTTATTATGAAAAAGAAGTCTCCGCGTTGCTGGGCATTCCAGCCGATGTCACTCAAGCGGCGCTGTTACCGGTGGCGTGGTTAAAGGGTGACGACTTGCACCCGGCGAAACGGTTACCGGTTGAAGAAGTGTCTTATCTCGATACCTGGGGCACAAGTTTCTAAGTAGCGTGAGATGAGTCTTTAATCCGTGCGCGCGTTTTTCGCAGCGCGCTCACTCGACATTCCGATATTAGAAAAAGCCGTTAGCACAGCGACCGTTGAACTCGCGGCCGCCGCTCACGGCGTGGAACCGGGCCGGATCGCGAAGACCTTGGCGTTCAGGCTACAAGACCTACGCGTGTTGCTGTTAGTCGCGCGTGGGGACGCGCGCATTGACAATCAAAAATTCAAGGCGGCGTTCGGCAAAGGCAGCATGTTGCCGCCGGACGAAGTCGCGTCGTTGACCGGGCACCCGGTGGGCGGCGTGTGTCCGTTTGGACTCGCGCAACCGCTGCCGGTTTATCTCGATCGCAGCTTGTTGGATTTTGACGAAGTGCTGCCCGCGGCCGGTGCCGTACACAGCGCCGTGCGCGTGACTCCGGCATTACTCACCGAGATCACGGGCGGTGTGTGGATCGATGTGTGTAAGCCTATTCCGTGAAGTAAGCCGTCAGCCGGTGCAGCAGCTGCAATACGGACAACCAGCAGACAAGTTCAACCATTGCCGGCGCGCTGAGACCGCTAGTCCGGCAGGCATTGATAACATCGGCTGTGACCGCCGCCGGACTCGGCGAGGCTGCCCGCGCGAGCAACAGCGCCGCGCGCGCTTGTACATCAACGGCCGGCGGCTCGACGGCGGGATCTCGTGCAAAGGTAATCGCGGCTGCGAGTTGGTCTTCAGCAACCGCATGGTGTTTGGCGAGCGCGGCGATATCCCCGGCGAGCGCCGCGTCGTCGATAACTGATGCGAAGATAGCGCCCGCAAGTAGCTTGGTTTTTAATCCGAGTGCACTCTGCGTGGCATCGAGATTAAGTTTTATGACCGTTGCGATCGCGCGTATACACCGAGGATTGGTCAAGCGATTTAAGACCGGGAAGGCATGCCCCGTATGCTGCGTTAAGTATTCACCGACACTCGGCCAGGTGGCCGGCACACCGCGCTGCCACGCCCGATCAAGCGAGATAGCGGTCGGTAAGTAACGCAGGATGCGAAGTTTTTGGCGCAGCGAATCGGCCGGTGGCGGGGCGGTCGGTGGGCGACCATCGAGCGCCCACCCCGCTTTGCCGGCGCTCCAGGTGGCGCCGAGCGTTGAAGTGACTTCCGCGACCGTGCTCGCCTCTAATTCCACGCTGACGGCGTCCATGAATTTATTCAAGAAACCCATCGCGACCGCGCCCATCACAATCCATTCCGCTTCCGCAGGCTCGAAATGCCGCTGTAATTCATCCCGTTCCGCTTGACTAAGCTCGCAGGGCACGCGACCGAGCGAGCGCGCAACGGCGACGACGGCGAGTTCCTGCGCGGATAGGTTGCCACCGCCGCCGAGCAGGGCCTGCGCCACCGTCTCCGGCGTCGCGCCGCGGCGCAGCGCGAACGAACAGGTGTGCGCCGTACAGTACGGGCATTCCGCGGTGCGGCTTGCCACCACCATCGCGAGTCCCACTAACGCCTTGGGCGCGCCGCCGATGCCGAAGATCGCCCCCGGCAGGTTCATCAGGTTGGGCACCACCAAGTTGTAGGTGCGAAAGGCCGGCGGCCAGATTTCCAAATACCGATCACAATTCGGCACCACGCCAATCAACGTGCGCACCAATTCCATCAGCGGCCCGTATCGCGTGTGCAAGGTTTCCATCGGCACGGCATGCGGGAGTAGCAGCGAAGCGAGGCGATCATCAGCGGTATCAAATTGCATGGGGTTAGGCGTGCGAAGTGAATGGTCCGTATTACATCGACTAGGCGCCGCGCGAGCAAGGTGGCGATGGCGCCGATTCATGCTTAAATGCCGCCCTATTTCCTTTAGCAACGCAGAGAAAGCTCATGAATCAAGTCGTCATCGTCGATAGCCTGCGCACCGGGCTCGCTAAGTCCCATCGCGGCACGTTTAATCTCACCCGTGCGGACGATCTCGTCGCGCATTGCATCGACGCCCTGCTCGCAAGATATCCCGGCCTTGATCCGGCGGAAGTGGAAGACGTGGTGGTGGGCGCGGGTCGACAGATCGGCGAGCAAGCGGCCAATCTCGCGCGTCACGCGGTGGTGTTGTCAAAGCTTCCCATCACGGTGCCGGCCACCACCATCAGCCGCGCCTGTTCGTCCGGCTTGAACGCGATTGCGGTGGCCGCGACCCAAATCGCGAGCGGCTGCGCGGAAGTCGCGCTCGCCGGCGGCGTGGAATCGATCACCGGGCTCGATCGCGGAACCCCGGCGAAGTACGACGAAAACCCGCGACTACTCGCCGAGAAGCCGGATATCTTCATGGCCATGGGTAACACCGCAGAGGTCGTCGCCCGGCGCTATAAAGTCACGCGTGAAGCCCAAGATCTCTTCGCGCTGCAAAGCCAGCAACGTTATGCCAAAGCGGATGCCGCCGGTTATATCAAAGAAGAAATCGCGCCGATGAAGGTGAAATGGCGCAAGGTGATCAATAAAGAAACCAAGGAAACGGCGATTGTCGATGGCGTGGTTGATCGCGACGAATGCAATCGCGCGGATACCACGTTGGCTGGATTGGCCGCGCTGCCGCCAGCTTTTGAAGAAGGTGGTACCGTCACCGCGGGTAATGCTTCGCAACTGTCCGATGGCGCTTCGATGACCTTGTTGATGTCCGAACGCCGTGCGCAGCAATTGAACTTACAACCACTGGCTTACTACCGCGGCTTTACGGTTGCCGGCTGCGAGCCGGATGAAATGGGCATCGGGCCGGTGTTTGCGATCCCCAAGCTACTCAAAATGACGGGCGTCAAGCTATCCGACATCGATTTGGTCGAGCTCAACGAAGCATTCGCCTCGCAATGCCTCTACTGCCGCGATGCGCTTGGCATTGATAACGAGATCTACAACGTCAATGGTGGGTCGATCGCGATTGGCCATCCGTTCGGCATGACCGGCTCGCGTTTGACTGGGCTGCTGATCCGCGAACTCAAACGGCGTAACAAAAAGCTCGGCATCGTGTCGATGTGTATCGGCAAAGGTATGGGTGCGGCGGGGTTATTTGAGGCGGCGTGAGCAAAATCATGCACCCTTACCTTTGAGTACCGAGGTTTCGCATGATTGTGGCGGGCGTTCTTAGCCGAGAGGGAACTTTTACGCGGTGGTTGCAGTGGATATTCCCGGTCGCCATCGCGAATCTCTCTGGCTGTGCGACGATTACAGAAGGGCGAGAGCAAACGGTAACCGTTACCACCGTGTGCGAAGGTGTAATCGTTACTGGCGTTGCCTGCGAGCTCGCGAACAACAAAGGACGCTGGAGGGTCATAACGCCTCAGTCTGCGCGTATTCACAAATCTTATGGGGGCCTGTCGGTCACCTGCCAACAGCAGAGCGCGACCGGCGCGACGAATGCAGTTTCTGACTACAACGACGGTGCATGGGGCAATGTGTTATTGGGCGGCGGTGTGGGTTACTTGCTTGATACCACTACCGGCGCCGGATTCGACTATCCCAACCAACTTACCGTCGTTCTCAAACCACCCTGCAACAATGTAGAAGAGGAATAGCATGCAAAATCAT
The DNA here is from genome assembly GCA_964555355.1 of uncultured Klebsiella sp. Lineage (GTDB taxonomy): Bacteria > Pseudomonadota > Gammaproteobacteria > CAIKBL01. Next base: position 219,926 of record CAZKRY010000012.1, on the reverse strand, counting down.
CGCGGCGTCGCTCTTGTCATCGGGTCGCTCTTGCTCGCACAACTATCCGGTTGTGCCACACCGGCTAAACCACAAGCGATGACGGTGCAACCCACCCAAATTAACGTGCCGGCGGGAGACGCGCTCAAGGGGAAACTAAAAATTGGAGAAATATCGGGCGGAAAGTCCACTAATCCGCTGTGGACTTCGCAGGTGGATAACGCGGCATTCAAGACCGCGCTACAAGATAGTCTCGCCATTGCCGGCTACACCGCAAGCAACCCCGCCGATGCGGAGTACGAAGTAAAAGCAAACTTGGTGTCGCTTGATCAACCGCTGTTTGGCCTAACCTTAGACGTCAAATCGAATGTTTCTTACCAACTAACCGGGCCGGACGTACAAAAGACATTTGCTATCAATGCCATCGGCACAGCCGGGCCGGGTGATGCATTCGTTGCCGTACAGCGTCTGCGGATGGCGAATGAACGTTCGATTATGGAGAACATTAAGAGCTTTATCGGCGAACTCGGAAAACTGCGCCCTTAACGCCCGACTAACGTACGGTCGCTAATGATCGAACGCTGGATACCCGCCCAGCGATCGATCATGAATAAAGTTGCAACCGTCACCTTTGGCTTTTGGATTATCAAAATCTGCGCCACCACGCTCGGCGAAACCGCCGGCGATTTGGTATCGATGACGATGAACCTCGGTTATGGGACGAGTTCCCTGATACTGCTAACAGTTTTCGCTGTCGCGCTATTTATTCAGCTACGGGCGCGTGCTTTTAGTCCCGCGCTTTATTGGAGCGTGATCCTGCTGACGAGCACCGCCGGCACCACGATCTCGGATTTTATGGATCGCACGCTGGCGCTCGGTTATGCACGAGGCGCGACAATTTTGGCCGGCACGCTGAGCCTCATTTTAATCGTCTGGTTCGCGGTCGAGCGCTCGTTGTCGGTCAGCGACGTCACCACCAAACGCGTGGAGACGTTTTACTGGACGGCTATTTTGGTATCGAACACCTTAGGCACCGCACTGGGTGACTTTTTGGCGGATGATTCAGGCCTTGGATTCGGCGGTAGCGCGTTACTTATCGCGAGCACGATTGCAGTCATCGCCGTGCTCTTCGCAACCACTAAACTCAATCGGCAACTCCTCTTCTGGGCGGCGTTCGTCCTCACGCGCCCGTTCGGCGCGACCTTAGGTGACCTGTTGACCAAACCAATCGCGGCCGGCGGGTTTGCGCTTGGCACGGTTGGATCGTCGTCGGTGTTGTTGGCGATGTTGGTGGCAATGGTCCTGTATTCAACGTTGGCCGCCCGCAAGTTGAAATCACCGCAAATTACCTCGAGAGTGCCCATCCGCGACGTCAGAGCGCAGGAAATACGTTAACCTGCGCGGCACGCGCTGACCGTGCCGTGCGGTGAGCCTTTGCTGCACGAGTTTTAAATGCGCATTCTGCTTATCGAAGATCACCTGCCACTCGCCGAGAACATCGGTGAATATCTCGGCGCCAGAGGCTTAATCGTTGATTACGCGTACGACGGCGCGATGGGAGCCTCGCTGGGCGTACGTCAAGAGTACGATTTACTGGTGCTCGATATTTCTCTCCCTAAGCTCGACGGACTCGCGCTCGCGCGTTATTTACGCGTTGAACAAGGCGTGACGACGCCGATTCTCATGCTGACGGCGCGAGATACCTTGGACGATAAGCTTTCAGGCTTTAAAGCCGGTGGTGACGACTACCTCACCAAACCTTTTGAACTTGCTGAACTTGAAGTCCGAATTCATGCGCTGCTGCGTCGTGGTCGCGGCGTCGCGCCGGTGTTGCGGTGGGGCGTGCTTACGCTCAATGCCGCAACGCATGAGGTTACCCGCGACGGCAGCAAAATTCGTGTCACGCCAAGTGCGCGACGCATTTTGGAGCTGCTGATGCGGCGCGCACCGGCGGTGGTCTCGCGCGAGGAATTGATGGCAGTTGTCTGGGGCGACGAGCCACCGGAGAGCGATACGGCGCTGCGTGTTCATTTGCATGCCTTGCGTAGCGCAATCGATACCACGGGCGCGCGTTCCGTGGTTGAAACGCTGCCGGGAATCGGTTGCCGGCTAATCGATGAGCATGACGCTTAGGGTTGGCCTCAAGGGGCGCTTCCTGCTCGCGACCTTGACGCTGTCCTGCGTGTTGGTCGGCGGCTTTACGCTCGCAATTCTGCTGTTCCTCGAATTAGTGGAGGATGAGTTCGTACATCTGCATTTCAGCAGCGAGTTTCAAAAATTCGTCACCGCGTACCAAACCGATCCCACGCATCCGCTGCCGCTCCCAGCGGGCTACCGCGCGTTCATCGTACAGGGGAAAGATTACCGCAACACGCCGGCGGGACTCGACAAGGTGCAGACCGGCGTGCGCGCCGAGGTTGCGCTGGCGGGAACCGATTACACCGTTGGCCGCGCCGAGGTTGGGGACGCCTCGATATTTGTGCTGGTTGCAAGTGCGTTTGAACCCGTTGAGAAACTCGAGAGTCAGCTTTTAAAAATAGCGGGCGTCGTCGGTTGTCTCGCGTTATTGTTTTCGGGGTTGATGGCGCTGTGGCTCGCGCGTCACGTCATCCATCCGGTGCGCGAACTCGCGGAGCGAACGGACGCCATTCAACCGGGCGCGCCACGCGAGCCGCTGGTACGCGCGCCGCAAGATCCGGAAATTGAACGGATCGCGATCGCGTTTGAACGGGTGCTGGATGGTTTTGATACGTTGGTCGCGCGCGAAGTTGCGTTCACGCGCGACGCCAGTCATGAACTTCGCACGCCGCTCGCGGTGATGCTGACCACACTCGAGTTGCTGGCACTGCAAACGGTTTCCGATGAAGTCGGGAGTAAGCTGCAACGCGTGCGCGCGGCCGCCCTCCAGATGCGTGTGTTGATCGATGGACTATTGTTCCTTGCGCGTCCCGAGGACGTGCGCACGCACGCCGTGATCAATGCGCGCGAAGTCATTCTCGATGCGGTTCGGATCCAGCGCTTGGCACTTGGGGCAAAAGCTCCTGACATACAGCTGGTGATGCCGGTGGATGTTCAGCTGAAAAGCCCTCGGGGGCTTTTTCTGTGTGTCGTCAATAATCTGCTGCGCAATGCACTGGAACACGCGGGCGGGCGGGGAATCTCGATTTCGCTAGGTGAGAATGAACTGTTGGTTGAAGATGAAGGCGGCGGCATTCCGCCGGATATTGCCATGCACGTTTTTGAGCGAGAGGTGCGCGGCGATGCGAGCACCGGGCTAGGGCGTGGACTCTATATCGTCAAGCGAATTTGCGACACGGCGGGATGGCGGATTGCCATCGAGAACGTCGACCGTAAGTCCGGTACGCGTTTTTGTTTATCGTTTCGCTAAGGCTGAGACGCGTTCGGAATCGCCGGCTTCACGGATTTTAGAAAGCGGGCCGCGAGCAGCAGCGCAATCGCGACCGATACCGCACACGCGGCGCCAACGAGGCGTCCGGTCTCAAGCGGCGACTGATTTTGCCACGTCTCATTAAGCAGCAGGCCCATGGCGGTGATCCACCACACCACCGCGCTCGGCAATTCCTTAAAGGCCACGCGGCGCCAGTTGAAGGTCATGTCGGCAAGCGTGTGACGGATCCCCTGTAAACGCGGCAACCATCGCGGAACGTGCGCGCAATAATCCATGTAGGCCTGTTGAAACTTCGCGGCCAAAAATGCTTCCTCGGTGCGCACAATCGAAAAATACCCAAAACCAAAAAACAAGCCGCCAAGTGCATACACCATGAGGTTGTGGTGGATGACGAAGAGGCCCATCAGGATCAAAATGTTGCCGACATAAAGCGGATTGCGACTATGCGCGAAGATACCTTCGGTGACGAGAGTATCCGCATGCACACGTTTATTGCGGCCGCCGCGCTTGATGTAAGCAAAGCCGACCACCGCGATGCGCAGTGCTTGGCCGAGTAGCGCGAGCGCCAGTCCAACAGCGTCCAGCGCCGCGTCGGTTTGTAGGCTGCCACCGAACAAGTGCGGTGGAAAACACACGATGAGCGCCAGAATGACCACGGGAAATGCGCGATTCCGATAACGGAATAACCAACGACCAAAGCTTTGCATAGATTAAGGACTAGCCGATCAGATTGAAGACTTCAGCGCGATGATACCGGCGAAGTTGTACCAGCGACCAAATTCTTCGACTTGCTTGAATCCCACGCTGCGCAGCATTTCCCGATTCTCTTCCGGTCGATACGGGATGAGCACGTTTTCCAGCGCTTCGCGCTTCTGCGAGATTTCGATATCCGAGTAACCGTTGCGCCGTTTGAACGCATAGTAGTGATCGATAAAGAGTCGATTGAGTAAGCTTGATGAAAATGTTTGCTTTTCCACCATCAACAAACAGCCGTTATCGCTCAAGCCTTCAAAGATCCAGCGTAACACTCGCTCACGATGCATCGGGCGCACGAACTGCAGCGTGAGGTTCATCACGACCACGGAGGCGTTATGCACCACGCGCTCGCAGTCTAAATCTTTCAATTGCAGATCGATCGTGCGTTTTTCAAAACGATGACTCAGCTTCTCGCGTGCGCGCGCCAGCATGGCTTCGGAATTGTCGATACCGACGAACTCCACATCGTAGGGCAGGAGCTCATCGAGGACGGCGAGCGTCGTCCCGGTTGAACAGCCAAGGTCGAACAAGCGCGTGCCAGGCACCGCGAAGTCGCTCGCGAGCTCACCAATCAAACGCTGGAATTCGTCGTACATGGGCACCGAGCGACTGACCATATCGTCAAAGACGATGACCGTCTTGGTGTCGAACTTGAAGTCTTCGGGTTTGCGCGAGGTGTCGGCGAAAAGTCGATCTTCGACCGCGCCAGCAATCTTGAGCGGCGTGGCGGGCGGTGAGATGGAGACTGGTCGCGGTGGGGGTTGGCTCATAAGGGATGTTTTCTATTGCTATTTGCGAAGTGGTGCCGATAAGGACAGGGAAGTGAGCTACCTTGCGGACAAGGCCTATGTAATTGAGTGGGATGTTATCGAAAGCGACGTTACGCCGACGTTAAGGTCCGATTAATCGCGCGACGGTGTTGCGCCCGTCGAAAAGTTCTGAGCACCGACTATGCAAAGCCCAGCCTATGCGAGACGGTTGCGGGTGTCTCGCCCGCAGATTCGTTGATGGCATAGCGTTGAATAAGGTCGCGTTGGCAGACGGTTCCCGCGGATGATCACGAGCACCATCTGCAAATCGGCGTGGTTAGCCGCGCAGCGGCCCGCTATCCGGTGGTTGGGACTTACGCGAATTGGCCCTAAAGTTAACGGTCAAGGCGTTATGCCCACGTTAAGGCTTTGGAATTGACGGGCTCACCGGCGTGGCACCCACGAGTCTTGCTCGGCCGCGCTCGATTTAGCCGGCAAGGGTCGTTATCTTGCTTCGTGACTTGGTTTCGATAGAAGGGGAACGATGAACACGCGTAATGCCGGGTTGGGGCGCGCCCCGACCGCACGGATCTTGATGAGGAATTAGCGTGGCGCAGGATTCCGCGCACACATCCATGTGGACAGCTGACGATCTCAATACGCTGCTGAGCGGCCGCTATGAGGTCGTGCGCGCGCTCGGCGAAGGCGCGGGAGGCACGGTATTCCTCGCCAAGGACCTTAAGCTCAAACGGTTGGTCGCGCTAAAAACGATTCTCGATCTGGACGCCGTTCCGCGTGCGCAGCTGGAACGATTCCGTTATGAGATCCGCGCCTCGGCGATGATGCGACATCCGAACATCGTACAAATCCACGAGGTGCTCGAATTACAAGGACGCCCAGTGTGCGTCATGGAGTACATCGAGGGCTTACCGCTGCAGCGCGCAGTCGCGGCGAACGGCGCCGAGTCGTTGGATGGTAAACCGGTGCGGGAACCGCTTGATTATTCGAAGATCGCGGCGGTGTTTGTGCAGATTGCGCAGGGACTCGCGCATGCTCACACAAGCGGCATCATCCATCGCGATATCAAACCCGGCAACATCGTGCTGACGGCGAACGATGTACCCAAAATCCTCGACTTTGGCATCGCCAAGCGTTCGCTCGATGCGGTCACGCAAACCGCCGCGCCGCAAACCCACATGGGCGAGGTCATGGGCACGCCGTCGTTCATGTCCCCCGAGCAAGCCTCAGGCGATCCACGATTGATAACCGACAGCACGGACATCTATTCGCTCGGTGCCACGCTTTACTACTGCCTGACGCGCCGACTTCCGCATAGCGGCCGCACCATCATGGAGATCATCAATCGCGTCAATTCCCACCCGGTGGAGCTGCCGCGCGCGATCGAGCCGAGCGTGCCGCGGGATTTGGAAGCGATTTGCCTCAAGGCCATGGAAAAGAATCCGGGTGCGCGTTACCTGTCGGCGCTCGATTTCGCGGCGGATCTCGAAAACTATTTACATCGGCGCCCGGTCAGCGCCAGGCCATATGACTTTCGGGAAAAGCTTCTCCGCGCGGTGGGTCATCGCAAAGAGCTGTTTTTTTCGTCGGTGGTGTTGATCCTGCTGATGTTCGCCGGTCTCGTGGTATCGCAATTTGTGCAGTACAAGGTCGCGCGCCAGTCTTTGGTGGACGATCTGCGGACCAGCCTGGAAGGAGTCGCGGCGACCGCCGCATTGGCGATCTCGGCCGCTGACATCGAGCAGATACACGGCAAACAAGATCGCGATTCCGCGGCGTTTATCTCAACGGTGACCACTCTAAAGAAAGTTAAAACGCAGAATCCCAAGGTCGTGTTCGTCTATGTGATGCGCGAATCAACGAAAACACCCGGCATGCTCGAATTCGTCGCGGAGGACGACATGTTGGATACGCTGGCCGAGTTGGATGATGACGGCAATGGTGTTCTTGAAGGGCTTGAGCGGCCATCGGAGGTTGGCGATGTCTACGCGGAAACGTTGGAGTTTCCGGCGATGCGAGAGGGGTTGCTGAGAACCACCTCAGATCCCGATACCTCGCGGATCGATCAATACGGTGTCAGCCTCTCCGGGTATTCGCCCATCCGCAACGACGCAGGTGAGAGCGTCGCCGTGCTCGGCGTCGACATGACGAACGATGCGGTGGTGCGCACGTTTCACAATATTCGCCGGGCGTTCTTGTTCGGGGTCGCGTTCTCGATTCTGTTCGTGCTGGTACTGCTCGGCTTTGTCGTCAACTGGATCGTATCGTTGTGGATGAGACCGGGCCGGTGAGCTTATCCGCCGATGCGATGAATCGCATTTGATGAACCCGCTTGCAGCCACTCGGAGAGCGTCATGCATGGCCATGGCAATTTAGAACTCTTTCTTATTTTCCTGCTCGCGGCGGTCATTGCGGTGCCGCTCTTCCGGCGCTTTGGGCTCGGCGCCGTGCTCGGTTATCTCTTCGCCGGCGCGGTAATGGGGCCATACGGCTTCAAGATGGTCGAAGATCCCGCCAGTATCTTGGCGTTTTCCGAACTCGGTGTGGTGATGCTGTTGTTTGTCATCGGCCTTGAGCTCTCGCCGGCGCGCTTGTGGTTGATGCGTCGACAAGTATTTGGGATCGGCGGCTTGCAGATGGGGCTAACCGCGTGCCTGATCGGCGGGTTGGCGGTGTTTTGGACCGATGGTTGGAAAGCGCAACTTGTCGTCGGCATTGGACTCGCCTTGTCCTCTACCGCCGTCGGCTTACAGATATTAGGCGAGCGCAAGGAACTCGCGAGTGGGTTTGGCCGGCTCAGCTTCGCGATTTTGCTTTTTCAGGATTTGGCGGCGATCCCACTACTCGCGGTCATTCCGCTGTTGGGCAAGGCGCATGCCGCCGCGCAATCAGCGCCATCATTCGACGCGGTGATGCAAACGATCGGCATGCTGGCACTGGTCATGATCGGTGGGCGCTTTGCGTTGCGCCACTTGTTCCGCGTGGTGGCGTGGACCGAGATGAGCGAGGTGTTTACCGCGACCGCGTTGCTGGTCGTGGTGGGCGCCGCATGGCTCATGCAATACGGTGGGTTGTCGATGGGGTTAGGCGCGTTTCTCGCCGGCGTGCTCCTTGCGGACTCGGAATTTCGCCACGAGCTCGAAGCGCAAATCGAACCGTTCAAAGGCCTATTGCTTGGCTTATTTTTTATCTCGGTGGGAATGACCATTGATCTTCACCGCGTGCTCGCCGAGCCGTGGCTCATTACGAGCGGGGTCGCGACGCTATTGGCAATCAAGATGGTGGTGCTGATCGCGATCGGATGGCGGCCGGGGGCGCTACCCCTGCGCGAATCGTTGATGCTCGGCGGCGTGCTTGCGCTCGGCGGAGAATTTGCGTTCGTGGTGTTCGGTGAGGCTTATAAGCATGGCCTGTTGGAGCAAGAATTGCGCGACCGCTTGGTTGCCATTGTTGGCCTGTCGATGGCGGTCACGCCACTGCTGGTCATTGCCGTTGCCCGGTTGGCGGCAACACGTATGACGAGTCCGGCTGAAACGCGCCCCACCGACGCCATCGACCTCGAACATCCGCGCGTCATCATCGCGGGATACGGGCGTATGGGACAGATTATCGGCCGTATGCTGCGCGCGCAGAAAATCCCGTTCACCGCGCTCGAGACCTCCGCCGAACAGGTCGATAACTCGCGCCGCTTCGGCCACAAAATTTATTTTGGCGATCCCACCCGACCGGATTTACTGCGCGCCGCGCACGTCGATCGCGCCGAAGTGTTTGTGTTGACGACGGACAATCCGGATATCACGGTGCGTACCGCGCGTTTATTGAAGCGCCAGTATCCGCATCTCAAGATTTTTGCGCGTGCGCGTAACCGCCAACACGCTTATCGGTTGATGGATTTAGGGGTTGAGATCACGCGCGAGACATTTTTTTCCAGTCTGATGATGGGACAGCACGTCATGGAGGCGCTGGGTGTGCCGCGCGAAGTCGCGGTCGAGCGACGTGAGCGTTTTAGAGAACACGATGAAGCTGTCATGCAGGAACAGCATTTGGTCTATGACGACGAGGCCGCGCTTATTGCGAGCTCTCATCAGGCGCTCGTGGAATTGGAAACTCTCTACAGCGCAGATTCGCGCGTGGAGGCGAAGCGCTCAATTTGAGCCTTGCTCTTAGTTGCTGGGGCTAGACCCGCGCGCCGTCTGAATTTCAGCGTCCGTCGGTAGCCGCAACGCCACGCCGGCATTCAGCGTCTCTGGCGCGCGATTTGGGAAATGCTCGGGATTGGCGGACATGAGCGCCGACATCATTTGCTGAACGCTAACGTCCGGGCTCGGCCGATGCGCCGCGGCGAGCGACCATAGCGTATCGTTCGCATTCACGCGCACTTGGGTACTCGCCGCTGCGCTTTCCGGTACACCCGCATTGCCGACGGCGGGCGTGGATTCCACTTTGGTTTCTGGAACGGGTGCCGGCGCGGGCTTGGCCACGGGCGAGGAGGGGAGCGGCGTCGGCGTTACGCCTGTTGCTTGTGCCGCGCTCGGGGCTTTGACGCCGAGTTGATCGAGCTTGCGTTTGATCGATTCTTGGGCCGGTCTCACCGCCACCGGCGATTGCGCAGCGAAGTCATCGAGCCCACCGTCGGCGAGCGCTTCGATATCATGCGTCTCATCGAACGATTCGATCTGAATACGACCGCTGCCGAGTAAGGTGCCGGTGACGAAGGCGATCCCAATCTTGGCGACTTCGTAAGCCGATAGCGCGTTTAGTTCGCGGATCTGCGCATCCGCAAGGAAATCCGCCGCTTGCAGCACATCCGTGCTCGTGCGCACGCCAGCGATGAACTGGCGCTGCTCGGCTTGGTAGTTGCGCGCCGCGAGTAATGTCTCTTCGCGCGCCGCGAGAATGCGTTGCCAGGCTTCGTCGAGCTGGTCGATGGCATCGAGCACTTGTCGTTCGATTAACTGTTCCTGTTGCGCGCGGTTGGCGGACGTCAGCACTTGTTGGAGCGCCGCGCGATTGTGACGCGCTTCGCGCGCTTGATTACCGAGCGGAACTTCGAGCGTCAGACCGATCGTCTGATCGGCGAAATCCTTCTTGCCGATGAGCTGTAACGCTTCAGACAGTTCGTTGGCCGCGCCGAGGTAGCGAAAGCTATAGTCAAGCGCGAGCCGCGGCAGTTTTTGATTACGGGTGACCTTAACCGTGAGCGCATCGACCGCGAGCTGCAATTCAAGGCTTAGCAGCTCCATGCGATTGGTGCGTGCCTCGCTAAGTGCCGCCGCGCGATCAACGACAATCTCAAACGGATCGGGCTGCGTCGTGACCATCACCGTCGCGGTGCCGCTGACCGGTAGATCAGGACGATTCAGTACGCGCTTGATTTCGCGCTCAACCCGGCGCCGGGTATTTTCCGAACTGATGATGTCATCAATGCGGCGGGCGACGCCCGCCCGCGCGCGTACCACTTCGATCGCCGGTACCACGCCTTCTTCGGCAAGCCTCGCGGCTTGACGTTCTTGCTCCTGCGCTCGCGCATATTGTTCAAGCCGCACCTGCACCGTGCGCGACGCGGCGTACAAATCCCAATAAGCGCGCTCGCTACCGGCGAGCACATTGAGGATAGCGAGCTTGGTTTGGGCATCCTGCTGGCGTTCTTGCAAACGTGCGATGGTGATCGGCGCAAGATTGACGCCGCGACCGGCATCGCGCAGCAAAGGCTGCGTCAGCGACAGCGCCGCGGCGGCGTCGTGGACGTTCTCCACCCCTTTGATACCGAAATCAGTGCGCGTGAGCGGCATGCTGATCCGTGCTTCGCCGCCGGTTTGTAGCGGCACGATGAAGCCTAATTCCGCGTTGTCGGTGGTGGTTTTGTTGGCGTTGCGGGTCGGCGCGACCGCGGGTTCGTCGAAGGTCGAATAGCTGTAACGCGCGAAGGCCGTCGGCAGGAATCTCGCTTCGGCGACGCGCCGGTCTTCGCGGAGCAGTGATGGGCGTACCAACTCCGTTTTGATCTCAAGATTGTTGCTGAGTGCTTGGCTGCGCACGTCCGCAATCGTGAGTTCCAGTCGTTCCTCGACACGCGACGCGAGCGGCACGTTAGGGTCGGCAGCGACCGGCGGCTTAACGGGTGCGGTTGGTTGTAAGGTCGCCGGCTTGCTCGGAGTGGCTGTTGCGCCCGCGTCTTTGGCCGCTACAGGCGCTCGCACGGCCGGCGCTTTGTCAGGTCCGGGTGCCGGTTTGGCTTTGGACTCTGGCTTAGCTTTAGGCTCGGTCTGGGTGGTTGGCGGCTGTGCAAGGTCAATGGCGGTCGCGCGTGCGGCGGTCTCGTCGTTGAGCAGGGGGTGCGGGACTTGCGTACTGCATGAAGTGCCGGTGAGCGCCCATAGCAATACCCACGAGGGGGCGCTCGCCATAGGACGACTTCGCGTCGAGTCGGACACTCGCCGTTGCGACATGTTGGGCCGTTAGTTTTTATTTGGAGTTCTGAATCTAGATTAGATATTAGCGGTAAGGTACTAATTATTCTAGATCAGCGTCTGGACAAACCTCCGCTACGGGGTAGGCGCGAAGACAGTGGCTGGCCTTCGCCGCTGTGAATTACACGATTTGGCGCGCCATCATCGAGGCGAATACGCCGCCGGCGGTTACCAGATCGTCAAATTTGCCGGATTCAACGATTTTGCCGGCGGAGAGCACGAAAATGCGGTCCGCGTTTCGAATGGTGCTTAGGCGATGCGCGATAACCACCCGGGTCACTTTGCGCCGATCCATCGCTTCGGTGACGGTGGCCTGCGTTTTGTTATCGAGTGCACTCGTCGCTTCGTCGAAGACGAGGAGCCGTGGGTTGCGCACCAACGCCCGCGCGATGAGCAGACGTTGGCGCTGCCCGCCAGATAGATTGGTGCCGCCTTCGCTGATCACCGTATGCATCTCCATCGGCATCTGGCGGACATCGTCCGCGAAGCCGGCGTCTTCCGCCGCTTCCCAGGCTTCGTCCAACGTAATGTTCGCGCCGCCACCGATGTTGTCGAAAATCGAGGCCGAATTGATGCGGGCGGTTTGCAGTACCACCCCAAGCTGGCGCCGAATCGCGGTGATGTCGAGGCCGTCGATGTCTTGATCGTCGAAAGCGATTTTGCCGGCGTTCGGCGCTTCAAAACCCAACAGCAAACGAATAATGGTGGACTTGCCGCTGCCGGAGGGACCGACGAAAGCGACAAATTGCTCAGGCATGATGCGAAAGCTGACCCCACGCAGCACTGGCGGGGTATCGGCATGGTAGGCGAAATGAACATCTTTGAACTCGATGAGTCCGCTCAAGCGGCCCGGATCGCGCAAGTCATCCGACAACTCGCTTGGTGCGAGCAAGACGGGACGCACGCGACCCGCTTTGGCGATGGTATCCAGGAATTCGAGTCCCATCACGCTCAACGTGCTGACGCCGTTCAAAAACGTTCCCATCGCGGAGTTAAAGGCGAGGAAGGTCCCGACACTCATGCGCGCCTGACCCTCGGCATTCAGCAACGTAATGCCCATCCAAAACAGAAACATCGAACTGACGAGTGGCACCAGGACATTGAAGACCGAGACATAGTCTTCCAGACCCTGCGCCTTCAAGATGAGTTGCAACTGTTCAACATAACGATTCGCCCAGCGCGCGAAGGCGCGGCGTTGCGCACCGGCGATGCGGATTTTGCTCACCGCGTTGACGAGTTCAACGACAAAGCCGAAAAACGGCCCTTGCAGATCCATCAACCGGCGATAGTAACGGCGTGCGAAATAACCGGCAGCGAGCGTGAAGATCAAAATCGCGAATCCAATCCCCGCCACCATCCACGCGAGCTTGCTGCTGTACATATACAGCAGTCCGAGATTCAGTAACGCCGTGCCGCTGGTCAACAGCGTACGCATCGCTTGCCCGTTCAATTCATGATTAATCGCGCTGACCGACATTGCGCGATCGAGTAGATCGCCGCTCGAGAACTGACGAAACGCCGGTAACTTTAGACTGAGTAGCCGATCCCACACCGCCGATTGACTGATGCTGTCGGAAAGGATGCCGAGACGGATCGAGAGTACGCTTTGCGCAAGCCCAAACAGCGCGGTGCCGAATGCGGCCATCACAAGACCGGTCGCTACTTCGGCGAGCAGGCGTCGATTGGCATCCGGGATCGCGTTATCCATGATGAGTCCGGTCGCTTGCGGCACCAGCATGCCGATACCGGTGACGGTGAGCGATAACAACGCGACAAAACACATGTCCCAAAAACGCCCGCGCATCGCAAAACGCGGCACGGCCCAGGCCGAGCGCACGGTTTCCGGCAAGCGGCGGTAAAACATCACGCCTTTGGGTTTCAGGGTGCGCGCGATGTCGGGCGTTACCCGCACCGGAATGCCGTCGCGCGGATCGATCAAATCGTAGCCGTGCCACTGGTTGCGAATGAGCGCCACCGGCACATTGCCTTGTTCGAGATAGGCAAGCACCGGTCCGTTATCTTTTTCCCACCAGCGACCCGCCAGGATCACGGTGCGGTTACGTACCCTAGATGCGCGCGCGATGGCTTCGACCGGATCTTTTAGTCGGCGCAGATCTTCCGAGCGTGCCGGCCCTTCGATGTGCAGTCCAAGCGAGTCCCCCACCATCGTCGCTGCGGTCAAGAGCAGCGTTTCGCGTCGAGGGAGCGTTTCTTGCGGATTTAAGACGCCAGCCAATTTTCCCATTGCACCGTCGAAGATACGCGCCTCGATGGCCGCCGATTGTGTTAGGCGTTCGCGCTCCGCTTGCTGCTCTTCGCGTTCGAACTGGCGCAGCCGCCGCTGCAGCAATGAATTGAAGACGGATAAACCGCGGATGAGATCGAGCGGCGTGGTTTCCGCGAGCTGTTCACGCACCCGTACGCGCGTTTCGCCGACGGCTTGAAACCAAATCTCGCCGCCCACGGGCATATAGACCGGAAGCGTGCCCACCGCGAGTTCTGCATCCCCAAAGGCCTGCAGATCTCCGCTTTCGATTTGCAGCCACGCGACACTATTTGGACTGACCGACACCAACATGCTATCGGCAAGACCGAACTTACCTTCGTGCGGAAAGCGATCGGCGCCGGCAAAAATTTGTTCGCGCGCCGCAAATCGCGACAACTTATTCGTCCAATCGTCGATCGCTTGACGCAGCGACACGTTGAATAACGCCAACAATTCAGAGGCGGAGCGCAGCGGCGCTTCGTAAAACGTGACTTCTTCGCGCGAGGTCACGATCAGACGTTCGGCGTCAACGCTCCGCCCATCGGAGACAGGAAAGAGTGGCGTTCCCGGCCCGGCATCAAAGACGTTTTTGCGTAACCCAACCGGCAACCCGCGATCGACATGCGAGGTCATGATCGAAACGGCGCCGGAGGCGATGACCCACATGCGCTGTGGGTTGTCGAGCACCAGCGGGTGATGGCCGAGCATGCGAATTTTGTGGGCGCCTAAGCGGCGCAGCGCATCGCGCGGAATATCGAGCATCTCCACGTCAGGCCTCGTGGTCGCCAACCGCGACCAACGGTTCCTGATCGGCGCGCATGAGGCGTGAATATTCGCCATCGCTCGCCCAGAGCTCGTCATGCGTGCCCTGCTCGACCACCTGGCCCGACTTCATAACCAGAATGAGATCGCTGTCGCGCACCGTGCTCAAGCGATGCGCGACCAAGACCGCGGTACAACCGCGCGTGCGCAGCCGCTCCATGACCACGCCTTCGGTATCGGCGTCAAGCGCGCTGGTCGCCTCGTCAAAAATGAGAAAGGCCGGATCGAGCACCAACGCGCGCGCAATTTCCAGGCGTTGGCGCTGGCCACCGCTTAGGTTGATCCCACCTTCGGCGATTTTTGCATCTAGCCCACCGGGCATCGCCGTGATGAATTCATACGCCGCCGCATCGTGCAACGCGCGTTTCAAATTGGCTTCCGGGATGGTGTCGTCCCACAGCGTTAAATTTTCGCGCACGGTGCCTTCGAAAAGGTTGATCTCCTGATCGACCACGGCAAAGGAATTGCGCATCACATCGCTTGGGATCGCGCTGCGCGTTCGCCCGTCCAACAGCACCTCGCCGCTCCAGGGTTCGTATTCGCCGCAGATCATGCGCGCGAGTGTCGACTTCCCAGAACCGCTGCCGCCGACCAGTGCCACGCGTTGGCCGGGCGCGATCGTCAAGTTGAAGTTTTCGAACAGCGGTTTATCGAGCGGGCTGTAGCCAAAGTTCAAATTGCGCAATTCAAGGTAGCCGCGCAAGCGCGTGATACGTTCGCCCTGTTCGTCATATATCTCGGTGACATCGGGCGCCCGTGTGGTTTCGTTGTCGAGCACATCGTCAACCCGCTCGAGATCGCCGCGCATATCTTGAAAAGTACCGCCTAGACTCAATAATTCGTTGATCGGCGCTAAGAAGCTCATCATCAAGCTCTGGAACGCGACCAGCATGCCAATCGACAGATCGCCGCTCATGACCCGCAGCCCACCAAATCCCAAAATTGCGGCGCTAGTCAATGCGGTTAAAAGCGTGGGCGTGATATCCAACGCTTGATTCGACATTTCGAGATCTTGCCGGGCGACCGCGGCCTTGGCGTAATAACCGGCCCAGGTCGCGAAAAATCCGGATTCGAGGCCACCGGCTTTGAGCGTTTCGATACTCTGCAAGCCCGCCATGCCGACGCCCTGCGCTTTGCCGTATTCGGTGAGGACGCGCATGTTGGATTCGACGCGTTTCTGCGCGATGACCTTGAGAACGACGCCGTTAATGACCGCGAAGCCGATCCCAATTAGGGTCAGCATGATGTCGTAGTAAAACATCAACGCCGCGTAGCAACCCATCATCGTGACGTTGATGGCAGTGGTGGCGAGTTTCCCCGACAGTAGATCCGCGAGTTTGCTGTTGATTTGGCTGCGATTGGCGATTTCGCCGGCAAAGCGCTGTGCGTAAAAGCTTGCGGGCAAATGCAGGAGATGCCACAGATACTTGCTTGAGAACTGGATCGAGAGCCGGATTTTTAAGCGTCGCAAATAGCGGAATTGCATGAAATGCAACGCGGCGGTCAGGATGCCGGAAATCCCCATCGCGAGCAGCAAGGGCCGCAGCCAATCGACTTTGTGCTGCAAGATGACGGTATCGATGTAAACCTGATTAAAAGCCGGGATCGCAAGCGCTGGAATGACGAGCATGAAGCCGGTCAGAAAACAATAGGCGATTGCGCGCCATGAACCCATAAGACGCGACTTGATGCTTTCGACGACGCTTGGTTGACGGCCGCCGGGCGTGAACTCGGGTCCTGGCTCCATGATCAGCACGACGCCGGTGAAGCTACGGCCGAATTCCTTGAGGGTGACGGTGCGATGCCCGACCGCGGGATCGTTTAGATACACCCGATCCTTACCGAAACCTTCGCATACCAGAAAGTGATTGAAGTTCCAAAACACGATGAACGGCGGTTTGATGTCGTAGAGCTTCTTGACCGATTTGGTGAAGCCCTTGGCTTCCATCCCGAACCGCCGTGCCGCGCGGACCACGTTTGACGCTTTGCTCCCGTCGCGTGACACCCCACATTCGCGGCGCAGGGTGGTCAGCGGCACCACGCGTTTGTGGTAGCCGAGAATCATCGACAAGGCGGCTGCCCCGCACTCCACGGCTTCCAATTGCAGTACCGATGGCGTGTACACGCGTCGGAATTTGATCTCTGGCTGGGCGCTAGGCGCCGCGGAAGAATCAGCCAATGCCGGTCCACCGACGCAGGATAGGAATGACAAAGGTAATCGGCCGGCGGTATTCGATGGTGGCACGGGCACTTGCGGTGGTGCCCGCGGTCAATGGGCCGGTCGGCCCTTTGCCGGAGGTCCACTGGTAGCCGGTGTACGCTTCAGGATCAGCGCGCAATGCGGCGACCACTTGAATGACGCTCCGCCCCTGGGTGATTTCCTGCGCGACCTCACCATTGCCGATCAAGCTGCTGATCGCATCCGCCGTAACCGGGAACGCCGATACACTCTCAATGTCGGCGACGATGCTGCCGAACCGTTCGCGTTCGACCGTGCTCGGCGTTAAGCGTAGCTCACCCCCTTCGCCGAGCTTCTTACCGGCGCCCACCGGGAAAAACGCCACGCCCATCAATTGACTATCGGCATCCTCTGTTTCAATCGAGCCGATCCGCTGACCGGCGTTGACGATCTGGCCGGGGCTTGTGGTGATCTCGAGGATCCGGCCCGAGTGCTCGCTGATGATTTGGCTGCGTGAGGCGAGTTGCGCGCCGAGGCGCGCGATGTTGCGTTCCAGTTCTTGGATCCGCTGCGTTGAACTCGCCGAGGATTCAAGCTCCTGTTGTTGCAAGTCCTTCTCGCGGATATCAAGTTCGCGCAGCTGATTGCGGAATTCTTCGACGCGATCAACCGATTGCTGATGCGCCTGCTCGTTTTCCAAGCGGCGCAATTCGAGTTCCTGTGCTTTTAAATCGAGCTCGGAACGCTGCACTTGATTGTCCATATAGCGCTGGCGCGCGGCGAGCACGTTGTCGTCGGACGACAGACCTTCCTGGCGTAACCGTTCATAACTCGCAAACCGTTGTTCGAGCGCTTCGCCGAGTTTCTGCTGGGTGTCGCGCGCTTCGCGTAAATTTTTGGTCTGCTGCGCGAGATAGCCGTCATTACGCGACTTTTGCGCGGCGGCGATCCGAGTGAGCGATTCGATCCGGTCGTGCAACAACTCGCGTTTGCTCGCGATCGACTCACGTTCGACCTGCAGGCGATTGTCGAGCGCATCGCCTTTCAGTGAATTTTGCGCGCGCGCCTCGCTTAGGCGCACGCGCTCTTGGTCGAGTTCCTGCGCGAGATCCGGCTGATTAAGGGTGCCGATGACCTGGCCCTTTTTGACGAAATCGCCAACGTTGACCGACAGCGTGACGACCTGTCCCGGCGCTGGGGATTGAAACGACACCACGCGCCGCGGAAACACAAAAATCCCCGAGCCGTCGACCGTGATGGGGATCTGACCGAACACACTCCACAGTAGGATGCAGAAAATGGCGAGCCCGATGGTCGATAGACCAATCCACGCTTGGCGCGTGGTGACTTCCAGCAGCTGTTCCAACTGCTCCGGCGAACTCAGTTGTTCGAGCGCTTCTTTACGAAAAATGCCTTTATCGTCGGACATGGTTATTCGACTCCCAAGCGCGCGCGAAGGCGATCGAAACGCCGGCCCGCGATCGCCGAACGGTCAAGAATCGCGGGATCGATCTCATCGATGCTGGTGGCGTCTTCCGCAAGGCTGTCCTCGGTGTCGATCACGCCGAGTTGGCCCACGGTTTGGCGCAAGCGACTCGCGAGAAAAATACCGAGGCTGCGGTAAAAGCGGCCGCTAAACGCGGGCTCACGCGTAAAGCGGGCATGCACGGCGTCATGCGGGACTTTGAGCACCGTGGAGGATTCCGTGGCGCGTACCGAGGCATAGGGCGGACGGGCGTCGAGAAACGACAACTCGCCGACGATCTCACCTTCATCCAACCGGGCGATTTCCCGATGACCGGCGAAAACCGCAAGCTCGCCGCGAAGCAGGAGCGATAATTCGGCGAGTGGGCGTCCTGCTTCAATCAAAACTTCGCCGGGTGCGAGTTGTGCGGTGTGGCCGGCGTCGCATATCCATTCGGTGTCGGCGTCGTTCAATTCGCCGAAAATAAACAGGACTTTGCGCATGTTGTAATTCTCATTGCGATCGGTAGGCAACCACGGCAGGCTCTGGAAGCGATGTTCGTTCCAAGCCTCCACGCGCGAGCAAAGATAGCCGATGATTCAAGTTTTTCAAAGAGTTTCGAAATAAACTGCAGTACTGACTTTAACTATAGGGCCGACCTCGTAGGCCACCGACATCCTGATGACCAAACCGCACTTTGACGTAATCATTCTGGGCGCGGGCCTGACCGGCAGCGCGCTCGGTCTCGTGCTGGCACGCCAAGGCGTGCGCGCACTGCTGCTCGATAAGGCCCCGCATCCACGTTTTGCACTTGGTGAATCGCTGTTGAAACCAACCGTGCTGTGGATGCGTGCGCTGGCGGCGCGCTATGGCGTCGATGAACTTGCCGTCATCGCGAATCTCAATCGTGTGCATAGTGAGATCGCGCCGACCTCTGGCGTCAAAAAGTCCTTTGGGTTTGTACGCCATCAGGCTGGCGAATCACGAACCACTGCGCAGTGGTGGGCCAATATCGCGGTGAGTTACGCCGAAGAGGTGCTCGAGGGGCATTTATTCCGGCAGGACACCGATGCTTGGCTGCATGCACAGGCAGTGGCGGCGGGTTGCACGAGTATGGTGACGGACACGTGCACCGAAATTGCCGGCCCCGATGAGCGCGTGTATTTAAATACCGCGAGCGGCACGGTGAGCGCGGCGTTTGTGGTCGATTGCGCCGGCTGGTCGCGATCCTGGTCGCGCGCCGGCGCGTTATTCGAAACGCCGAGTCGCCTCGCCACCAATTCCCGTTCGCTCTACACGCACATGATCGGCGTGCGTCCGTTCGATGACTGCGCGGCGGCACCGGCCCCGGCCTTGCCGTGGCATCAGGGCACGTTGCATCACATTCTGGACGGTGCCTGGGTATGGGTCATCCCGTTTGATAATCACCCGCGCTCGCGCAACCGCTTGGTGAGTGTGGGGTTGAACTTGGATAACCGTCTCCATCCCGCAGGCAACCTCTCGCCGGCGCAGGAATGGCAAGCAGCATTGGCGCGATATCCGGCGCTGCACGCACAATTTCGCGACGCGCAACCGGTGCGGCCCTGGGTGGCAACGGGGCGCTTGCAAGTGTCCGCGCCGCGCGTGGTCGGCGAGCGCATTGCACTATTAGGTCAAGCGGCCGGCAATGTCGATGCGTTGTTTTCGCGTGGGTTATTGAACGCTTTCCAATGTCTTTATCTGTTGGCCGATCTGTTGCTCGGAGCGCTTCGCGAAGATGATTTTGCGTCCGCGCGGTTTGCGCCACTGGAACGCTTACATGCCAATTTGCTGGCCGTGCACGATGGGCTGGTGCACGGGAGTTACATTGGTTTTCGCACCACCGATCTCACGCACCCTTGGCTCGCACTCTGGAGCTACGTCGAACAATTGAGCCTCGCTCAGGTTGTGCCAACGTTGTCCGCGCTCGAGCGCGATGATCAGCCGGCGCTGGCGCGCGCGCGCGCCACGCTCGATGTTGGTGACTGCATCGTCGGTCAAGCGGCGGTGTTAGAGACGCTCGCGGGCGCCAACGCCGTGATGGACGCCTTTGCGCTTAATGAAATCGATGGGCACCGTACGATGGAAGCGCTTTCAGCGCTCACCGCGCCACTTGCGGCGCGCGGGTTCGATCAAACACGCTTCGTGCAGTTGACGACGCAGCAAGTGTTTTCGAAGACCGCGCGCCGCTTGCTCAGCGTTGAGCATACGTTGACGGCGGCGATTGAGATTATCGATCGCCACGCGGACTTCCCGGTAACCCTGCGCAGTGCCGTGTTCGTCAACGCGCTCGTGCGTCTGTTGGCGTTGCGCGCGGCCCGCACGGAAGAAGTGCTGCTTCAGGATGACGAACTCGCGCGCCTCTTGCGGGCGAGTATCGCGCAAGTAGGCCTGCCGAACATGGAGATGAGTCTACTTGAGGCGTTAACTGCGGGCGTGGACGAACTTCGGATGAGCGCCACCAACCACTCGGCGACTTATTTTGCGAGCGAGTCGCCGCGGGTTCTTTTCGATTGTTGTGCGGACGGGCGTGCGGTGCGCCTACGTTATGAAATCTTGCCGACTCCTGGCGAACCCGTGCGCGCGACGCTTGAACTTCGTACCGAATTCGCCGGTGACTGTTTGACGGTGTCACTTTCCGGCACACCGCCGAGCGCGCTCTTAAGCGCCGAATTCACCAATAGAGCTGCCACGCATCATGGTAATAAAGACCATGCGCTTGCCACGTGATGCGCGCATCGCCGGGTTGCGACGGCCACGGCATGATTTGATGCAACAGATGACCACGGTGACATACCAACTCGCCCGGCGTGTATCGATATAAGTGCGAGGGCGCGCTTGCCGCCAGTTCGCGCGCGCGCGCCGGAGATTCGGCTTGGATTTGTTGCAGACTGAGATCCCATACTCGCAAACCCGCGCCGGCCCGTGGTAGGCAAATCGGTAGCGTGATGGAAATCGCCGCCTTGAAATCGATGCGGGTATCCGCCGGCCAGGCGATACATTCGTATTGGCGATCAAAATGCGGCACATGTCCGCGTTGCTCGGCGTAGATGGGGGCGTGTTCGAAAATATGAAAGCCGGGCAGAGCCCTTTCATCCGCATAGCGCACAGGGGCCTGCAACAGCTGTTGAAGGACTGCGGCGAGGGTCGCGTACAAGACCGGGAAATGTTCGGTCAATAAACCGTTAAAGCGCGCGGCGTTGGTGGCATAAGCCTCCGGCGGCGGTGCCGCGCGGCCAAATTGCCTCAGCGTTTCGGCCGTCGGCGCATCGAGATACAACGCGGCGCCCAAGGTATAGAACGCCGCGGAATCGCGGGCTATCCAGTGCGCGCGAAGCGCACGGACGGTTGACGCAATTTGCGCGCAGGCCGCGGCATCCAGTACGGACGCGCGTTGTACCAATGAATCGATTAACCGCATCAGGGAGTGAGTCTCACAGCAGGCTGTGGTTAAAGCCTAGTCCGGGCGCCACCACTTTGACTACGGGGATCCCGATCTCCGCGCGCGTCAGATCAAATTGAAAAACCGCTTGTCCTTCCGCGCGTAATTGCTCGATAAGCGCATCGTAAGCAGCGGACAGCGTGCGGACGCGCGGCACGTCGATGCCGGGAAGTTCACACCACGCGGTGTCCGCAGAGAGGTCCGAAAAGTAGCGGTACGCGGCGCTCTCGCGCACGCGTGAGGCCTGCGCGACCGGTTTGGCGCCACGGTCTTCACGTGCGCCGTGGATCATCGTCAGACGGGCCTGCGCCGCTTCGGTCAGCGCGCGCGCCGCGGCAACTAACGGATCGCGGTGGCAGCCGGCGCCTAAATTGAGCGTCGAGACGGCGGCGCCCGCACGGCGATTGAGCAGAATCACCCAAAACGTGTGTACGGCGATCCGACTCGGTACCCACAACAACCGCACACTGGTCTCGCGCGCTTCGATTTGCGCGGCCAACCCGCGCACGGCGGTATCTGGGATCGTCGCCCAATCCACGAGCCGGCAACGATTGCGGATCTGCAAGCGGCCATCGACGCTCAAACGCGCGAGCGCATCGCGTTCTAGAAGCTCGTAGATCCCATGCAAGGCGGCTTCACGCACATGGTTGCCAGACGCGAGTCCGTTGCTATCGGTCGTTAGCGGTGCCGGCTGACGCGCGAAATAAGCAAGACTCGCCGGCGCCCATACCGGACTCCCGTCGAATAACGACTCGCCCGCAACCCAATCGAGCTTAAATTCTCGCGAAAAATAACGCGTGCCGTCAGTGAGCGCGGACGGCAACAAAACTTGCGCGCCGGTCGCTGCTAGCTCGCGCAAACTCGCGCGCCGTAGCCGGTCAGGCGCGGGATGCTCGGCGTGGTACAACTCTAACGCCTCCATCAGCGCGGAAACCCGCGCGCTATCGGCGCACAGTCCTTTGCCGTTCGACACTTGGAGTACGATACCGCCGGGGCGGATCGCGCAAAACACCGGGACCCCAAGGCAATCAAGCCCGGTGACTTCGGTAGCGCGCGTGATCCCGCATTGACTCAAGTGCGGCTCAATACGCGCGAGCGTCGCCTGCGGGGTTGCAATGCGGTGCGTGCCGAGGGTGTAGGCGAATTCAAGCGTCATGCGTGCGTAACGTGTGCGGGCGAATCGTCTGCCGCCAACCGTTCGGCGATTGCCGCTGCACGACCGTCGAGTTGTAGCTCGCGCAGTAATGCCACATCGCGCGACCACGCTTCAAATCCAAAATAAGTTGGATCATGCGCGCACAACCATTCGGCCGTGACGAACGCGGTGAGAGCTTGAGAAAGTTCTTCTCGCGCGAGCGAGTCGCCGGCCGCGAGTTCAAACTCGTGTTTGACCGCTGCAACGCGTGGCACCAAAAAATTGTCTGGACAAGATACCCCAAAGTGCGCGGCCCACGCCGCGACCGCGAAAGTCGCGGTAGATAAGGGCAAGCCTTGCGCTTGCAACATTCTGAGTGTCCGTGCGGAGATGGACAGTCCGTGAGTGGCCGGGGCTTGCGTCTGCAACCAATCGAAGCGCGCGCGTCGCATTTTTTCGTCGACATACTCTTGTTGGGTGATGCCATTGGCGCGGCAAAAGTCGCTCGCCGCGGCCGTTGGTGACTCAAGCGTGCCAGACGGCGGCATGGCCTGCGTCGCCAGCCACTCAAGCGCGTAAAAACGCGCGCGCGCCGCGCGCAAACAAGCTTCCGCCCAGGTGTCATCCGCGGTAAGCGCCTCACGCAGAATGTCGCCACCGGCGACGAACCCTCTTAGTTTGGTTATCGCCGCTTGCCAATGCGGGCGAACGCTGCCGGGATAGGACCAAGCTGCGGTGGCTTTCGGTATTTCGACCGGCGCTCTCGGCGTTGCGCAATAGGTGAGTACGGCGTGTGCATCGGCGCGTTTTAAGTCATGTTGCGGATCGCCCAACAATGCTTCGAGTGCGTCGCGGCGTGACGCATCCATCGCGCGCCAAACGGGCAACGCTTGCATCCGTCGAAATGTGCGATCGGTGAAACAGCTTTGTTTTAACGCCGAGACGATTTCCACGTGTTCGGCGGTAGTGAGTAAATTTCTCGTGACGGCTAACGCGAAGCAATGGCGCAGATTGACGAGCGGCCAGGACAAAGGCGCGTAGGCCGTAGTCGCATCGGTGTGCACCAACGCCACTTCGTCATCGCCCTCGATGGTGCCGTCCCGATACCAGTCGTAGACCGTGCCGACACCACGCATGCCGTGCGGCGCAAGTTCCGCCGCGCGTAACGCGCCCATGCTGGCGCCACCGACTACCTCGATGCCTTCATCGAGCGCGGTGAGAATTTCACGCTGCCAAACCGGAGTGGTCTCATGAAACACACCGTCGATGATCGCGATGGTTTTAACCCCGCTCGCGAGCAAACGATAAATGTCGCCCATGCGGATCGGCGGGTAGTAATTCGCAGGCAATATCGTGCGCGCTTCGGCGAGTGGGAGCGAGGGACCGAGGAATATCGCGATCGGCAATTGCGCATCCCAACGTAAATCGTTAATCACGCGCCGAATACCACACCGGGATTAAACATGTTGTGCGGATCGAGTTCTTGCTTCAAGGCGCGAAAGGTCGCCCACGTCGCGGACCCGTAGTACGCGGCGAGATCCACACTCTCGGTGATATTTTCCGCTTGCAGATACAGGCGCAGTCGCCGGGACTTCGCGAGTTCGATGAAGTTGCGTTCGATCTCGCGCAGGCGTGCGTTACTGGCTGCATCGCCGCTTGCAAGTACACTCATGACCCCGAGCACTAAAAATGTCTCTGGCCGTGGGTAAACCAGCGGCGGATTAAAGTCGCCGAATCGAATGACGTAGCGGTAACCGATCGGTTGTCCGTCTAACGCCGGACCGGCCCAGCCACCGTCTGGCACGAGTTCGCCGCGGTAGCGGTGGACGAGCTGTTCTAAACCCTGCCACGCGCTCGCTTCCTCATGCGGTGCGGCGAGGAGGGTGAACCAGAATAATCGGCGTGTGCCGGCCAAGACCGGCGCCAGATCGTTTAATCCCGGATCATCCGATTGGCGACGCGGCACTTGCCCGCTCGCGTCTAACGGATACTCGGCAGGCGGCACTTCGGCATAAGGAATGAGGCGAAGTTCGGCGTCCACAATCAGGCCAAGTTGGCCATAACAGCCGAACAGCCAACGAAACCGCGGGTCATCGCGCGTAATCGTACGCAATTCGCCTAATCCATCGATGAGGCGCACGGCGTAAATGTTCTCCCATAAACCGCCCGATTCTTCGGATAAGCCGCTTTTGCCAAAGCCGCCCGCACAGAGGTATCCCCCGAGCGTCGGCCCCGCCCAACCGCCGTTGAAAACCGGTAAGTCAAAGCCGTGCTCGCGCGCGAGATCGCGTAAGTCCCACATCAGCGCGCCGGCGCCGGCCTGCATGCGACCGGGTGCGTGGAAGTGATAGTGATCGAGTCCGTGCGTGCGCAGCAAGATTTCATCTTGGCGAGGCAGACTCGCGCCGCTGAACGTGTGTCCGCTCCCGCGCACGCGCAGCGCACGTGAACGCTCACGCGCGGCCCGCACTAGTGCAAGCGCTTGGTCGACATTCCGCGGATAGGCTTGGAAGTAGGGCGCGACGCTCGCATGGACCTTGCCGTAATCGTAGAGCGGGGCATCCACCCGCGGTCCGCGCGCTTCCTCTTGCGTCGGCGCGGAAATTGACGCCAGCGCCGTTTGCGCGCGCTGATAGCGTAAGCCGTCCGCGCTGACATCGAGCTCGCCCTGCAGATCGAGAGGGGCGAGTGTTTCGTTCATCGAGGGCGGTGCCGCGCGTGCGAGCATCGTCGCATTGTGCTTACGCAAGTAGGCAAGTGCCTCCCAAGTACGGCGGCGCTCACCGCTCGCCGGCGTGTCATCCAGAAACACCCCTTGGGTCTGACGCAACATCGCGCGTAACCAGCGCACATACGTAGGACCGTCGTGCCGCATATCGTGCAAGCCGAGCAGGCCTTGATAAAACTTGGTGAACTCTAGCCGGTAACGCAGCTCGAATTCATTTAGCGCGAGCCGCTCAGGCAAGTCGCCACGCAGTACGGAATTGAGCGCGCGCGCCGCATGCAACGCGCCGAACGTCGCAAGATGCACACCGGACGACAGAATGACATCGACGAAACACGCGGCGTCCCCGACCAGCAAGGCACCCGGTCGCCAAAAGCGCGAATGCCCGTAACTGAATTCCGAGCGTACTCGCAGACCGGCGTACGGCGCGGTGTCCGCGCGTCGCGCGGATTGCACAAGCTGATGAATGTAATGACAGCGCGTAAGACATTCGGCATAGAGCGCTTCCCGATCTCCCTGCAAGCGCTGCGTGGCCGGATGGTGCAACACCACGCCCACGCTGGTTAGGTCAGGCGTGAGCGGAATGTACCAAGCCCAGCCGTCGCCAAAACTTTCAAGCAATACATTGCCCTCAAGCGGTGGAGGCAGGCGACCGCCTTGCTCGAAATAACCGAATACCGCGGCATTCCGAAAAAAAGCCGAAGCCTGTCGTGTTCCGATATGCGGCGCCAAGCGCGCGGCTTGACCATCGGCACCGGCGATCCAAGTGGCGTGGGCGGCGTAGCGGCGCGCACCTTCTTGAATCTCAACCCCGCGCACCCGTTCTTCATCGACTTCGAAGTCCAGCGCGCGCGCGCCTTCGCGTATCTCAACGCCTGCCGCGCGGGCCGCGTCGAGCAACACACGATCAAACACATCCCGCCGCACGTTAAACGCCGTCGGCCATTCTGGACCCGGCTCACACGCCTCCGGCGCGCCGCCAAAATTCATCGTCCACAGCGCGCGGTCGCGTCCCCAATGAAAAGTCGCGCCACGCTTAAGTACGGGCTCGCCGAGATTCGCAGTGTTTAGATCGATCCCGAGCAGCGCAAAAATTCCGTTGAAGGTGGCAGGCAACAAGGATTCGCCGATTTGGTAGCGCGGGAACGGCGCGCTTTCCAGCAACAACACGCGGTGTCCAGCGCGCGCGACCAAGGTTGCCAGCGTTGCGCCGGCTGGTCCGCCGCCGACGACGATAAGATCGTGAGCCGCCGCGCTCATGTTTTTTCAGCCGTGCGGGCGGCGTCGATGGTCGCGCGCAAGTGGCTGCGCTGCAGCGCGTGATGTTCAACTGCGAGGTAGGCTTTGGCGCCAACGACACCTGCGGGTTCGATGACTACTTTGATGTGATGGACCCAACGCAGCAGGCAACTCGACATATCCGGACCCCGCGCCGCGGCGAGTTGCGTGAGATAGGGCGGCCAGTTCGCGGCGTGCGTGTCTTGATGGGTGAGCCCCTGATACACCAACAACGCATGACCCTTGGCTTCTGTGCACAGCGCACGCGCAGTGAGATAGTGCTGCATTTTCCGCAAGCGCTCGCCGGTATGCCGGTCGGTCCCGAAATAACATTCAAGGCCAAGTCGGGGGTCAAGCCTAGCATCTTCAGTCACATCGATATCCAGATCGAGGCGGTCGGAAACCGCGGCTAGCTCGCCAATCAACGCGCGCAAATCTACTATCGAACCCGCCCAGCCAAGATGCTGTACGAACGGCACAATCTCATGCGCCGCGAGACCACGCACGCAGAGCCGGAGCGCGGTGGTGGCGCGTGACCACATTCGCCCCACTTGAAATACATAAGCGGTGGCGGGCAACGCATTCAGCACAAAAGACAGGGCGTACTCAGGGTCCGTCGGCGCGCCGTTATCGAGGAGCGCAAGCGCGTCCCGGATCGGGGCAAGAAGTGATTGAGAGGGTGTTTGCGCAACCGGCGGATAGGTGCCGAAGAACATGCTCGGACGTAATAGCGGATCCACCGTCCCCTGCATGTCGAACTCGAGCCAGATATTCATGATGCGGTCGTGCAATTTCAATTGCGGCTGGGGCCACGCCGCGCAAAAATCGCGCACCTGTTGCCAACTGCGTTCCGAGTAAAGCGGAGGTGAGACGTTCACTTCCTCATCTTGCCCGGCAAGCACTTGCGCATGCCCTTCTTCAACGGTGCTGCATACCAAGAAATCAGTGTGATCGTGATCTTTCGCTAAGGGGCACTCGAAACCGAAAAAACTCGTGATAGCGCCTGGTAGACGGTGCGCCAGCCGCTCGATCCTGGCGTAGGCCTCTGGCGTGATCAAAGCGGATGGTAGATGCTCAACGCAGTACGACAGATAGTTTGCGACGGTAAAGCCGGCGCGGGGAGAGTCGTGGCGGTTCATGGGCAGAGATGGTCTTGATTTGGGCGTGCGTCAAGTTAAGCTCGCCTGGTTGCCGCCTAGTTCGTGTCGCCATCGGTCCGTCCATTCCTGGACTGCGCGAAGAAAACGGCACCAACTGCAAGTCTGACCATCGCAAGCATCATCGGTGATTGCCGAGTCGGCATACGGCGTGTAGGCGCTCTAGGGCCAGCGCTCGACAGCCCTGCCGGCCGGTAGCCAGAACACAAAGGGCAACGCGCCACGCGATGCCCTTCGTGAATCCTTCCGGACAGGCGGAGTCGCTTACCAGCGACGTCCGGCGCGCGTGGCTTGCGCGGTGGTTGAGGCGACAGCGACGGCGCTCACAGCGACGGCCACGGCCGCGATGAAAGCAGCGCCCCCGGCCACGGCTTCAAGCTGTTCGTCGGTCAGCTCGTCGCTCGCTTTCGGTGG
The DNA here is from genome assembly GCA_964555355.1 of uncultured Klebsiella sp. Lineage (GTDB taxonomy): Bacteria > Pseudomonadota > Gammaproteobacteria > CAIKBL01. The sequence continues at coordinate 191,644 of CAZKRY010000012.1, read as the reverse complement.
GATTAAGAGCACGATTTCGTTCGGATTCTCTTGCTCCACGCGAAGTTTTAGCTTGCTGAAAAAGCTCGGGTCCAAGCCGTACTCTTCGCAGATCGCAGCTTTGGGGTCGCGCAGTAGCGCAGCGCGAAAATTTTCATCTTGTGCAGCTTGAACGGCGACTTCCTCTCGCACCTTTTGAATCCGTTCGGCGACTTTCTGCAGATTATTGGCAGCCATCTTTTTTTCTCCTAACTTGTTGGGCTTCTAACTAACATTAACTAGCGAAGAAGCTGGAATAATGGATTCAATGGCATACCACGTATGCGGTCTTGCGTCCGCCGCGAGTGATGCCGATTGGGAGCACGCGGATTCGAAGTCGCGGGCCGGGCGCTAGCAGACCACGTGCCCGCACGTTACGTCAATCGGAATAGTGCGAGTTTAAGGTGCACTTACGGTTTTTACAGGTTGGGGTTACCGGACGCGCGCTTGCCGCAGCGCGATAGACCTTCGATCAACTCAAGCAGCAACACCGTGAGTTCTCGTTCATCATTCACCGGGCGGTCCTTGTGATCCGGATTGAACTCCACCATATCGCAGGCCACGACGTCGAACGTCGAAGTTACCAAGCCGACCATTTCGAGCAGTTCCGGCCATGACATACCGGGTCCCGCTGGGGTTGACGTTTGTCCGGCAATGCATTCCGGCGATAACACATCGAGATCGATCGTGAGGTAGCAAGGCGTGTCGGCGCCAATTTGCTCGATAAGGTGTGCGCGAAACTCCTGTGGCCGCGCCAACCAACGTTGCGACGCGGTCAAAGAATAAAGATGCACGCGCTCGTCCAGTGCGCCGTTGTCGCGCAAGCGGACAAACGGACCGACGCGCGGATCGCCAATCGTGCGCAGTCCAAATGAATGAACTTGGCGCAAATTCGAATGCGCCATCAACGATAGGATTGGACCCGCGTGGTTGAACTCGACGCGCTCGGTATAAAACAAATCGTTATGCGCATCGAGATGCACCAACGCCAAGTTAGGCAGATGGCGCAAGTAAGTGTCAACGATGGGGAAGGTCACGGCATGATCGCCGCCGATGAAAATGGGCCGGATGCAGTTAGGTAGCACGCGAGTTTCGATTAACGAGCCCAGTGCCGCGAATAAATCACCCACCGTGCGCGCGTCCGCGCCCACGTCGCCGAAATCTTTCAGCCGAGTACCTGCGCCAAGTAGACGTGGCATGGTGTTGTTGCAGCCGGTTTCGGTATAGACCCCATGGGCAAAAAAATCGAACCAAAACCCGGCGCGTTGACTGTCGCGACGTAGGCGCACGGGCGCTTGGACGGTGCCGCTCGAGATTAAGGTCGACGAAAACGGCACCCCGACGAGCGCGACCTCGCATTCGTGGTCGGCGAGCCGTTCCGGTAGATGAAAAAATGCCTGCGGCTTAAAAAAATGCTTAACGACGCGCTGCTTGAAATGGTCGGTGTCGGCAATGTCGGTTGGGGTGGGCTTTGGGGTGTCAGACGACGCGCTCGACGCCGGTGCTTGTTCCGGGACTTCTTCCAAATAGCCGGCCCGCAATAACTGCGCGAGCGCATCGCGTTCCGCGGCATCCGCGAAGAGAGCCTCGAATGATGCATAAGGTTGCGCTTCATGCAGTGGCCATTCGGTGCGGATCCGTTTCACTATCCCAGCCATGCGCGATGACACTCGCTGAGTGGGAACGGAGATGATGTTTTCATGCAACGCCGCACGATCAAAGAGATAAGCGTGCTCGCCGAGTACCCCAATGTCCAACGACGGGATAAGCCTGAGCTTAGCGGTCATGCGAGCGCATGGCGACGGGATCTAAATCCACGTCAAAGCAGAAGTAGCGCGAGTAGCACGCCTAAGACAAGTACCAAGCCGACCAAAAAGCCGGTTAACCAACCATTACCTTGCCGGCGTTGAGGTATGAGCGTATCGCGCGTGACGTCAAAATCGATGCTCGCTGACTCATCCACGACCGGCGTGCCGGCTTGTTCGCGCTTACGCTGCGCCGAGAGCGCGGCTGCCGCCTCGCGTGAACGTTGCGAGGGCTTCATGAACACCGTTTTGTCGTGACCGTCGTCCGCGTCGTTTGCTTGCGCGGGTGGAGCTGGCGGCGGTGCCTTGGCCGGCGTGGCACCCGTCGTGACGGGGCGCACGATCATCGTCCGATCATCGTCGTTGTCTTGGCTCACGTGCTTCCCTAGATCTTTTTAAACGCAGCGATTATTCCCATGCTGCCACAGCTTAACCTTTGACTCCAAGGGTTCGCTGACTCAGCGACCCGACGTGTAGCGCAAGTGCCAAGGCCGTGTCCCGCCAGTTTGGATTTGCACGTAACCCCTTTAACACGGTTTTCAGATTACAGTCGTCGACGAAATTTTCGGTGACGGCGAGCGAAGGTTCGAGGTTGTACACCTGATGCCACCACTGCGATGGCGTGAATATCACTTCGCCGGGCTCCTGGATGCAGTAGGTGGGTTGCTGTCGTGCGAGCACCGTGGCGAGTTGCGCCGATGGCGCAAAGGCATCGAGCAGGTTATTGAAGTCGGTATCGTTCGGCGGAAAAAATAACCACAACTTGCGCCCGCGAATGAGCGCGTTCCACGCACTGGTGCCCGCCACATCTCGATGAAAATTCGAGGCCGAGTCGCGCGGGCCAATGTAGATCCAACGAAATGTCGGACGTAGCTCGGGATCGAGCGCCGAGAAATAGCACGGGAATAACTCGGGTACGGCGTAGTCATCGCACAACTCTGGTGCCTGCTCGCTAAAGACCCAGTCTTTCAGATAATCGGCGCCGCGGCCTGCGCGTGTTTCAATCCCCGCCAAGTACTCCGCGAGGGACATGACTTTCAGCTCACCGGAGCCATGTGCTTCGACGTTCACATTGCAGGCGCCAAAGCGCCGTGTAAATGAATCAAAACTCCACCGCGTGTTTGCCGGCCAGGTGTCAGTCAACCCAAGCAACTTGACCGGTTGCGCAGGCGCGCCCCAGCGCGCGACAAATTCGGCGCGTGATGGCCGCGTCACGGTGTCGATCGCCTTGAGTGCACGCCAATGCAGCCAGTTAGGCAGTGAATCAGGTTCTACGCTCATCGTGAATCCAACGCGTGTTCGAAAGTCGCGAGCATACTCGTTCCGCTTTGTACACGGCTAGCCGCGACGGCGCGGCTTTTGCGCGTCCGCGTAGCCCAGGCGATGCGTGCGCTCGACTCCCTCCGCTCGCGCGGATAGGATTCTGGCGTGCGCTTCATCTAGAACAGGAGAAATCTGCATGTCGAAAGTTCAATCGACGATTTCGCGCGAGACGGCGCAAGCGCGCGCCGATTACGATGCTATCGTCATCGGTGCGGGATTTGGGGGCTTGCGTATGCTCCACGAACTACGCGAACTCGGACTGAGCGCACGCGTGATTGAAGCCGGCTCGGAGGTGGGTGGTACTTGGTATTACAACCGTTACCCTGGCGCGCGAACCGATAGCGAAGCATGGTTGTATGCCTACTCTTTCTCGAAGGCGATCCAAGACAACTGGAATTGGACCGAGCGCTTTCCGGGGTGGGACGAGTCCTGGGCTTATTTGCGGTACGTCGCGGATTTCTGCGATATGCGACGCGATATCGAATTCAACACGCGCGTTGCCGCCGCGCACTATGATGAAAAAACCAAGCGTTGGATGGTGACCACGAATAACGGCAAGCGTTTCACCGCGACGTTTCTCATTCCGGCGACGGGTCCGTTATCGACGCCCTATAAACCGGATTTCCCGGGCTTCGAAAAATTTAAAGGCGAGTGGTACCTCACGGGTAATTGGCCGCATGAGCCAGTGGACTTTGCAGGTAAGCGTGTGGCGGTGATCGGCACCGGCGCAACCGCGGTCCAGCTCGTTCCAATCGTCGCCGAGACCGCCGCTGAACTCACGGTTTTTCAGCGCACGCCGAATTACGTGCTGCCGGCGCGCAACGCACCGATGAACGACTATCAACGCGAAGCGATTAAGCGTAACTACGACCGGATCTGGGCGCGCACGCGCGAGCAGGCCTTTGGCTTTGACTTCGACGATGCCGGGCGCAACGTAGCCGACGTGACGCTCGCGGAATGCCAGCGCATTTTGGAACGCGGCTGGGAAGTCGGCACATTCCGTTTCCTGTTTGAAACCTTCGACGATATTTTTGCGAGCGATTCCGCCAATGCCGTGGTCGCCGAATTCGTGCGCAATAAGATCCGCGCGATCGTAAAAGACCCAACTACAGCCGAATTGCTATGTCCGAAAGACTATCCGCTCGGCGCCAAGCGACCACCGCTCGGGCACTTCTATTACGAAACTTTCAATCGCGAGAATGTAAAACTCGTCGATGTCAGCAAGACGCCGATTGCCGGCATAACCGAACGTGGCGTACAAGTCGGCGCCACCGAGTACCCGGCCGATATCATCGTATTTGCCACTGGCTTCGATGCCGTAACCGGTACGCTACTGCGCATCGATATTCGCGGTCGTGAAGGCGTGACGCTGGCCGAGCGCTGGGGCGAAGGCCCGCGGACGCATCTCGGCATGACCGTGGACGGTTTTCCGAACCTATTTTTGGTTGGCGGGCCACAGAGCCCGTTTGCGAATATTCCGGTCATCATCGATGGCTGCGTGGAGTGGATTGGGCGTGCCATCCGTCATTTACGCGACAACGGCCATCAAACGATGGAACCGACGACCGCTGCGGTCGCCGAGTGGGGCGCGCATATGAAAGAGCTAGTGGACATGACGGTGTTGCCCAAGTCACCAGGCTCATGGTTCATGGGTGGCAATATCCCGGGCAAACCACGCGCGGTGTTGTTTTATTTCGGGGGCGCGGGCAATTACCGCAAAGAATGTAACGCGGCGATTGAACGCGGTTATACCGAATTCGCGATGGCCTAGCTCGTGACATTTGGTTGATTGGGAAAAACTATCGAGGACATAGCGAAAGAGAATTGGAACGAAGCGTTGGGTCACTCTAGATTTCTGGCGACCGCGAAATTAAATCTCGAGAGGAGCAAGCCATGACCCAACAAACGAAATGTCCGTTCGCCGGTGCGCACGGTAGTCGTACCACGCCCGCTATGCAGGCAAATGAGCACTGGTGGCCAGAACGACTCAATCTCAGGATCCTGAGCCAGCAGTCGTCAAAATCGAATCCGATGGATTCCGGTTTTAACTATGCAGAGGAATTCAAGAAACTCGACTACCCCGCACTGAAACGTGATCTCGCGGCGCTGATGACCGACTCGCAAGCGTGGTGGCCGGCGGACTGGGGTCACTATGGCGGTTTATTTATTCGCATGGCCTGGCACAGCGCGGGCACTTACCGGACCGCGGATGGACGAGGCGGCGCCGGCACCGGCAATCAACGCTTTGCACCTATCAATAGCTGGCCGGATAACGGTAACTTGGACAAAGCGCGTCGGTTGTTGTGGCCGATCAAAAAGAAGTACGGCAAACGGATCTCGTGGGCGGATCTCATGATCCTCGCCGGCAATGTCGCGTTGGAATCCATGGGTTTTAAGACTTTCGGTTTCGGCGGCGGCCGTGCGGATATCTGGGAACCCGAAGAAGACATCTATTGGGGCGCGGAACGCGAGTGGTTAGCGACGAGCGATAAGCCGAATAGCCGGTATTCCGGCGATCGCCAATTGGACAACCCGCTCGCGGCGGTGCAAATGGGGCTGATTTACGTCAACCCCGAAGGACCGGATGGCAATCCTAATCCGCTCGCCTCCGGCCGCGACGTGCGTGAAACCTTTGCACGTATGGCGATGAATGACGAAGAGACGGTGGCACTCATCGCGGGCGGCCACACCTTCGGGAAAGCCCACGGTGCGGGCGACCCCACATTGGTAGGGCCAGAGCCGGAGGCGGCGCCGCTTGAGGCGATGGGGTTAGGTTGGATCAATCGTTTAGGCGCGGGCAACGGCGTGCATACCACAACGAGTGGCATTGAAGGTGCATGGAAACCCAATCCCACACGTTGGGATAACGGCTACTTCGAGATGTTGTTGGGCTATGAATGGGAGCTAGTTAAAAGCCCCGCCGGTGCGCATCAATGGCGGGCCAAAAACGTGAAGCCGGAACACATGATCCCGGACGCACATGATCCTTTGCAAAAACATGCACCGATGATGACGACCGCGGATTTGTCTTTGCGCTTTGATCCGATTTACGAACCGATCGCGCGGCGTTTTCATCGGGATCCGCAGGTGTTTGCCGAGGCCTTTGCGCGCGCGTGGTTTAAGTTGACGCATCGTGATCTTGGACCGCGCGCACGTTATCTCGGCCCCGAGGTGCCTAGCGAAGATTTAATCTGGCAAGACCCAGTGCCTTCTGGCCGGCGTGATTACGACATCGCTGATGTCAAAGCCAAAATCGCGACAAGTGGACTTAGCGTGCGGGACTTGGTGGCGACGGCGTGGGATAGCGCACGCACCTTCCGCGGCTCGGACAAACGGGGCGGTGCCAACGGCGCTCGGTTAAGGCTGGCACCCCAAAAAGATTGGGAGGCCAATGAGCCGTCACGCCTGAGCAAGGTGTTGCAGACACTCGAACGCATCGCGGCCGAGGCTGGCATCAGCATTGCGGACGCGATCGTGTTAGGCGGCAACGTCGGCATCGAGCAGGCCGCAAAGGCTGCAGGTATCACTATCCAGGTGCCATTTGCGCCTGGGCGTGGTGATGCTTCTCAAGCGCAGACCGATGTCGAATCTTTCGCGCCGCTGGCGCCCGTAGCCGATGGGTTCCGCAATTATTTCAAGCAAGGTGTATCGGTGCGCGCCGAGGAGTTATTGATCGATCGCGCGCAGTTGCTGACGCTCACCGCACCGGAAATGACGGTGTTGGTCGGCGGAATGCGGGCGCTTAATGCAAATTACGGCCAGTCCAGTCACGGTGTTTTCACCAATCGCCCGGGTGCACTGACGAATGATTTTTTCGTTAACGTGCTCGATATGAGTGTGGAATGGACGCGCGCGGCGATTCCGGATACTTTCGAAGCGCGCGACCGCGCGACAGGTAAGGTGAAATGGACCGGCACACGCGCGGACTTAGTGTTTGGATCAAACTCTGAGCTGCGCGCAATCGCGGAGGTTTATGCGAGCGACGATGCCGCTGAGAAGTTCGTTCACGACTTTGTTGCAGCGTGGGTCAAGGTCATGAATCTTGATCGATTCGATCTACTCTGAACTTGAGAGCGACGACAGCGCGATGCCCTCTGTGTCGGCCGTCCCACGTGTTCCGCGCGGGACGGCCGAACCGGGCACGCTCTCGCCTTATGCGATCCACGGCAACTCAGTTATCACGGCGAAATCCCGGTGGATTTCATCGCCCAATCGATTGCGAACGACGCGCTCCCATGCTGAGATGGCCTTACTACATTTGCCAGGAGAGAGGCTGTCATGAAGTTTGGTGTGTTCTACGAACATCAGTTGCCGCGTCCTTGGCTCCCGCAATCCGAATACGAACTATTTCAAAATTCTCTGGCGCAAGTCGAACTCGCCGACCAACTGGGTTACGACTACGCGTGGCAGGTTGAACATCATTTTTTGGAAGAGTACTCCCACGCCTCCGCACCCGAAGTATTTTTAGCGGCGGCCAGTCAACGCACCAAACATATTCGCCTCGGTCACGGGATCATTCAACTAACGACCAATCAACCGCATCGCGTGGCGGAGCGTGTTTCGACGCTCGATCTCATCTCAGGCGGACGCGTTGAGTTTGGGATGGGCGAGGGCGCCGGGCCGGCAGAGCTACATCCCTTTAACATCCGCGTGCGCGATAAGCGCGAGCGGTGGGAAGATGCGGTGCGCGCGATCATCCCGATGTTCACGCGTACGGATTGGGAGTACCACGGTCAGTATTACGACTTCCCCGCGCGGAATGTTCTACCTAAACCTTTTCAAAAACCACATCCGCCATTGTGGGTAGCGTGCTCCAATATTCAGACGATCGCGGAAGCCGGAGCCTGGGGCATGGGGGCGCTGGGTTTTTCATTCGTCTCGCCGGATGCCGCCAAAGCCTGGGTGCATCGTTACTACAACATGCTGTTGCAGCGCCCGAACCGCCTGGCTGATTACCCAGTCAATGCCAACATCGCGATCGTCAACGGCTTTATGTGTGCGCCGACGGACGAAGAAGCGCTCGAACGCGCCTCCGGTTGGACGTTTTTTATTTTCGCGCTCTCGCATTACGGGCGGAACGGCATTGCCGCGCCGGGCACGGGCGATCTCTGGCGCGATTTTCAAGCGTGGCGCGAAACGGATAAAGCGAAAGCGGCGTTACGTAATGGCCTCATTGGATCACCAGAAACGATCCGTAAACGCCTACGGCAATTCCAAGCGGCGCATGTCGATCAAGTCATTCTGCTTAACCAAGCGGGCAAAACCACTCACCAGGATATCTGCGATAGCTTGAAACTCTTTGCGGAACACGTCATGCCGGAATTTCATGACGACGAGCCGGTGCACTTGCGGTGGAAGCAAGCTGTGTTGAGTCGCGAGATCGACTTGGAAGAGTTGGATACCACGCCGTACGATCTTTACAGCCATCAAAACGAAGACATCGTGCGCGAAAGTCCCGCGCAGCTAAAAGCGCGAATGGCAGCGAAGGATGCGGCGAAACAGGCGGCGGGGGAAGTATAACGATCACGGCTAAAGCTGCGTAATGAGGGTCTGCCCCCGATTTCCTCAATATGGCATCGGACGAGCGTCCGATGCCAATCCAGCGGCAACGCTACAGTACCCCCTAAGCACACTTTGCATGCGCCTCAGCGCGCGATTTATGTTCAAACACTGGTGGCAGTTTCCTACGTGAGGCCAATATGACAAGGAGTCTAGTGACAAGTATCTTCGACTGCCCGAAACGCGGGAAGTGGCTGATTGCGTGGTGTCTACTTAGCGCCGTCGTTGGCAGCGCCACTGCCGCAAGTGTGAGCGGTGAGGCAGTCACTAGCTTAGGTACGTTTAAAGGTTTAGTTAACTTTCCTACTTTTAATCCCAACCGTGACCAACGCTTCATAGCAAAAGATAACGATGCTTTGGCGCTTCACACAGTGCGTTCTGATCTCCAACTAATAATTCCGATCAGCGACAGTGATCCAAATCCGAAGCTGGGCTTGCTGTCCCAAGCGATTGTGTCAGGTCGCATGGGTTAGATGTCGGGATACGCGAGCGCCGAGGCCAAGGGTTTCCCGGTGGTATCACCCACCGGCATCAGTGCATATGGGCAGGTCTCAGCGTTTGACGGTTTCGTGGTTAAATCGGGTTCCCTCCCACGCGGTACGCCGATCAGCCTAAGGTTTGATTTAAGCGTTGAAGGCAGTGGTATTTTCTTTGCTAACTACCACGTCAAACAGCTAGGGAGTGGTTTGCCGTCCAATGATCGATTGGAAGAATTTGAGTTGAGTTTGTCTGGTTCAGATTTCAACGGCATCGGTGGTTCGGACAGCAAAACCATCAGCGCCCGGGTAGGCGATCAGTACACGCTTTTTTAAAGCTTGAAGGTCGGTATGGGTGTCAGTACTTTCCAATTGAACGGCGGAACGCGCTTTGGAGTATCTGACTACTCGCATACCGCGCATTATTTCGCGCAACCGGATAACCCCGCGACATTTCTGCAATCCGATTCTGGTTTTGACAATAGCCTGCCAGCGGCAGTGCCGTTGCCGATGAGCGCGCTTTTATTAGCACCTTCGCTGCTGCTTCTCGCACGCCGACGGGTCGCGGAGAATAAAGGGGCAGACCAGAATATCTACCGCTCCAAAAATTAATTTCACAGTGACGCCAAAAACGGGTACAGCCTCGATTTTTACGCCGCAAGATCCGCTAACTCTTGATTATTCCCACCAATGCCGCCTGGCTGTGCACGCCCGTTTTTTCAAAAATACGAGATAAGTGCGTGCGAGCAGTGGAGTACGAAATACCGCAACGTTCGGCAGCGGCACGTTTGCCGTCACCTTTCACGATTTCCTCTGCGAACCGAATCTCCGCGTCGGTCAGTCCATATTTTCGACGGAGTTCTGCCGCAAAATCGATTAGCACGTCGCGGCTCGCGTCGAATATCAATGCTGCGGGTGTATAAGCCCTGGTTATCGGGAAGTGTCGTCGTAGTGGTATGACCGATAGTTTTAACGGCACGCCAGTGGGCGTTGGCACTGTAACGTTATCGGCGCAGCTCTCTAAATCACCAGTCGCACAGCATCCGATCAAACGATGCAACGCAACGCTAGCATCGCCCAACGCATAACATAGTTTGCGTTTAGTGATTCGCAATCCGCAATTTGACGCAACCAGTACTTCGGCCGCTTGGTTCATCAGCAGAACGCGGGCCTCTGCATCCACCAATAGTGCGGCGCATGTCGAGCGTTGGATGAGTTCGTTAATCGCTTCATCGTTGATCGCGGAGCGTTCGAGGCGCCGGTTGAGCAGGACTGCGCGGCGAACGTGTGACGACACGATGCGGAATAGTTTGGCCGCGCCAGAACCGTAAGCGCTGCGTCCTGGAAGCGTCAACACGGTGCGCCATCCGATCGCGGCGTCGATCATGCCGCCCATAACGTAGTGGTACCCCTGAGGCTTGGCCCATTCGTTATAGTAAGTACTCTTCAGAAACTCACGCCGCGGCATCACTATCTCATCGGTAATTGCCGCGCCGACACCCTTTTTCACCATACGGTGCCACACATCGTTGATGGCATGGAAATTTTCGGGGTATGCGCGTAAGTAATATGGGTCGGTCCGCGGCGCGCACATCCACGATAGGCCTGGCGGGCCAATTGTTCCTAAGGCGGCGTCGCTCGCCCCAAACGCATCAGCAATGCGTTCCAGCGTAGTTGGCCAACACTCGAACGCCATACCTGCGTCGTAAATGCAATCAACGAGGCTTAGTACCGCACTGCCGGAGTTATTTCGCATCCGTATCCTGTTCCAAATCCATGCGCGGGAAAACTGAACTCACACGAACGCAGACATTAGATCATCCGAGTTCTAACTGGCTCAAGCTAGCAGAACGACCGTTTCGCTAAAAGTAATAGATTGCGAACTTTTTCACATGCTCTCAAATTGGCAGACCTCTCGACGATTGAATGCGATTGCCCAAAATGGGCGCATACGGTGATCGTCCTATGGCGGTGGTGAAAAGTAGAAAATAGACGGACGCACTCTGAGCGCTCCCGGGGATTTATGGCGCGACTTTCAAGCATGGCGCGGAACGGATAAAGCGAAAGCGGCGTTACGTAATGGCCTCGTCATGTCGGAGTTTTATGACGAAGAGCCTGTGCACTTGCGGTGGGAGCAAGCTGTGTTGAATCGCGAGATCGAATTGGAAGAGTTGAATGCCACGCCGTACGATCTTTACAGGCATCAAAACGAAGACATCGTGCGCGAAAGCCCGGCGCAGCTCAAAGCACGGATGGCGGCGAAAGAAGCCGCGAAACGCGTGGCGGGGGACGCGTAAGGATGGATGACCCTGATTTTTGAGTTGTTACGCGGTGGCCATCGACGCCCACGGAGCCAGCGCTTCCAAAACATCCCAATCAGGTTCGAGCCCGACGATCTGACCGTCCGCGAGTTGTTCCTTCGGGTTGACCGGATACAAACAGATTTCAGACGCGCCCGCATCGACGTGCGCTTTGATCCTCGCTTTAATCGCGTCGATATCACCCCACGCAATGATGGCGTCAATCAGGCGATCGCTGCCTCCGTTGGCGAAATCGGCGTCACCGAATCCACCGCGTTTCCAGGTACGGTGATAAGCGGGCAGCGTGATGTAGAAGTTAAGCGCTTTACGCGCCAGCGCACGCATTTGTTGGGTATCGGATCCCAGGCAGGTGCGGATGATGACACAGAGTTTTTTATCCGGTCCGATGATTTTTCGCGCCCAGGCGGTATGTTCGGGTGGTTGATTCAAGCACATCGCACCGTCCGCATATTGCTTCACTAAGGCCAGCAATTTGGGACCGTGGGCGGCACAGATGATCGGCGCAGGTTGGCACGGCGGCGGGCTCTGGGGTTTGGTCGCGTGAATGCCGCGTAGATAATCGCCTAGCGCTTTGTTTGGTGGCAGAAAAGTATGACCACGGGGCTCCACCAACACTGGATGAGAAACCCCTAAACCCAACCAGAAACGTCCGCCGGACAATTCCGCGAGTGTGTGACGCGCCTGTGCGGCGGCGACAAAGTCGCGTACATAAACGTTGGCGATCCCAATCCCGATATTCAAACGAGTCGTACGCGCCACTAAATAGCCGGCGAGTGCCATGGGCTCGCGGCCTGCCAACTCCGGCACCCATAGACCATCGTAGCCAAGTGCTTCGACTCGCCGCGCAAATGTTTCGAGGGCCGGGGCGTCCATGCCGTCGGTCGATTGCACTATCGTATAAGTCGCCATTGGCGTCGTTCCTTATGTTCTATTTTGACTGATGAAGCGGCGGATGCCGCGCGTTCCGGTGACGGTCGCGTCGATAACTGCGTTGAACATACCGGGAATTAGATACCCCTTGGTGATTGAAAGCGCTCGCCTAGTTAAAGCGCCAAAAATCTACTTTCGCAATAGCGCACTATTGCACCAACTTCTGGGCATTGTAGGTTCTCACGATCTGCTCACCCCCCCCCGGGGGAGGCGCTTCATGGGAGACCTACGCAATTGAAGAAACATTGAAGGCGGTAAAGTCTGATGAAGCGTAAGACTTAAGCGTGAGCTTAGTTTAGTAATTCAATTTTGTGTGAGAGAAATTTAACATCCCTAAACTGATGGAACCACTTAAAGAAATGTTCGGCCCGGCGTTTTACGGAAAACTATCGGGATTATTCAAACAAGTGTACAAGCCCTTCGCGGCTGAGAAATTTTTGCAGGATGTTTTAGCTCCGTTAACTTCACTGTCACTTAATGAACGCATGCGGCACACCAGTGTTGTGCTGCACCAGCATTTGCCACGCATTTACCCTAAAGCAATCGCCATCATGCGTGAGGTGGTTCCGTTATTACCCACCGGCTATACCACTTTGGTTTTTCCGGACTACGTCAGTCAATTCGGCACGCATGATTTCGCAACCAGCCTCCCGGCGCTGCATTATTTCACGCGTTTCGGTTCCTCCGAGTTTGCGATCCGCACTTTTTTAAAGTTGGATTTTGATCAAACCATTCAACATCTTTACCGTTGGAGCGAAGATGAGAATGAGCACGTACGCAGATTATCGTCGGAAGGTAGCCGACCTCGCCTGCCGTGGTCGTTCAAATTGGATATGGTGATCCAAAACCCGGAATGCACAAAACCTATTCTTGAAAACGTGAAGAAGGACGAATCGCTCTATGTGCGAAAATCGGCGGCGAATCACGTCAACGATTTGTCCAAAGACTCACCCGATTATGTGTTGAAACTGGTGCAAGGCTGGGATCAATCGCACCCGCACACGGCTTGGATCATAAAACGCGGTTGTCGGTCGCTTTTTAAGCAAGGCGATCAAAATTCTTTAGCTTTATTCAGTTTCACAAAAGACGCGAAAATCGCCATCAAAAACCTGATGCTCTTTCCAGGCACGGTGAAGATTGGAGACGCACTAAATTTTTCGTTCGATCTAGCTTCGACCAAAAACATCACACAGAAGCTAATGGTGGATTACCGCATTTATTATGTGAAAAAAACCGGAGTACTCTCCCCTAAAGTTTTTAAACTGAAAGAACTTGATCTAAAACCAAACACCGCCATCAGCATTTCAAAAAAACAAAGCTTTCAAAACTTCACCACACGTCAACATTTTGCTGGAGAGCACAAGCTGGAGATTTTGGTGAACGGAGAGGGCGTGGCGGGCCTTAAGTTTTTGGTTGAGCAATAACGATAAGCGAGCATGTCGTTTTTATTGCGCGCGGACTTGAACCCTTTAGGCGTCAGATCAATAAGTGTCCCCAATCTAGGCGGTGCGCGGGAGGTCAGCCGCGCAGCGTGCACTCCCAGATCACAACGCTACTGGCGGCAAGCGACTGATAGGCTTCTTTACCAGTGCCCGAGGTGACGACCTGTTGGGCCGTACCGCAGATGCGTAGCGTGTCGCCGGATATCTCGAGTCGTCCGGCGCCGGATGCATTCCATGGTGCGGGCAGCAGCTCCTGCAAATCGAGATAGGCATCACTGCCATGCCACAGCACTGCTCGCGATTCAAGATTGTCCATACCCGAAGTAAGACGCTCTCGTTTCAGGATGAAGCCGGTCTGAAATCCGCGCGCGCAATATAGTACTCGCGCGGATTTAAACCCTTTGGGCGTCAGGTCAACGCGCGATGCGGCAGAGCCTTTCCACAGCGCGCCACGCGCACCGTCCTTGCTCCAGACTAGGCCGACCTGTTCGCCGTCGCGCACTGCCAACGCCTCTGAACCAGCGTCTTTCGGCCCCAGCTCGATCGGCTTGGATTTGTCACCGCGCCACAGAACCGCGATGCCCCCATCCAGCGTGCCGACATGATATTCGCCGTCGGTGCCCGTGACGCTGACATCAACATTATCCGGGGCGGATAATTCAATGGCATCACTGCTGCCATGCCATACCAGGCCGCGGCTTTTCTTGTCCTGCCAACGTTTTACTTTGGTCTTGGGATCGCCGCCGCCAACTTGTACGCCGTCGCCAACTGCCATGGCCCAGGTATCGGTGTATCTCGTGGGGTCGTGAAGATCGATATCCGTGAGCGCTCCTTGCTTGTCGGCTCGCCACAAAATGGCGCCTGTCTTGCTCCCATTTCCTGTGTTCCACAGACCGACGATCTCATCGCCCCAGGCATCGCGCGCATCGACGTCTTTGTATTTTTTGGACTTGATGAGCGTAGGTACCCCATTGGGCCACCATATCGCCGCCATTTTCCCGTTCGATGCTTCTGCCGAACCCACCGGATTACCCTTGCAGATCCCACAACCATTGGATCGCTCATAGCGTTTTGCATTTACCGGGAAGATGACGTTCCAGCTGGATTTATCAATGAGGTCCTTTGGATTCATGGCGATTACCTACAGTCGATCCGGAGGTAGGAAACTTAATCGGATTTTGACGCCCTGGTAAAGAGGAGCATACGGGGACAGACCTCGAATATGAAGTTTCGAAGCTGCTCGCTACAATCCATATACCCCCACCGCCGTATCATGAAACATCCAATCGCGTTCTGTTTGACTATACGGCTCCGCGATTCGTTTGTACGCATTCCATAACGTGCGGTAGCTGCAGGAGCGGCGATCGGGCGGGAAGTTCGATTCGAACATGACGCGCTGCGGACTGAAGGTATCGATGCACCAGCGGAAATAATCGCCCCATGCATTAGCGATCATTGCGGAACTCGGTGGCTGCGGTTGTTTGTGCCAGCCGTTACCGTACGTGGTCATGCCGACACCGCCTAGCTTGAGGCGCGCGTTCGGTAGGTTCGCGAAAACTTTCAATTGCTCGCGGCAATACGCAAGCACTTCATCGCGTTTCCCGCTGTAAGGTCCAACGCCTAACGGCCCGCCGACATGATCGACCACAATCACCGTTTCCGGCGCACGACGCGCGAGCTCGATAATCTCCGGCAGTTGACGGTGGAACAGCCACACGTCATAAGTCAGCCCCATCGCGCCCAACGTACACACGCCTTGCGTAAATTGTGTATCGAGCAGCAAGCCGGGCGGTGGATTCAAATGTGAATTGACGATCTCGGGACTCGCGTCCCACGCGACCGCATGCCGGATGCCGCGAAACAGCCCTTGGCCTGCTTCGAGGTGCGCTTCGAGTACACGCCGTACATCGGCTAAGCACAGGTCGGCAAAACCGATAATGCCGGTAATGACAGGACGACCGATCAATGCGGCAACTTCCGCGGCTTGGCGTACCACGAACTCAGTCTCTCCCGCCGGAGCGAGCGCCGGATCCCCGCTCGTGTGGTAACCCCAAGCGCATTCCATGAACACGGTTTGCTGCACGCGATGACCGGCGTTTACGTCAGCCGCGAGTTCGGCGGCGAGATACCGATCATTCTCGTAGTCCCACAGATGGTGGTGGGCGTCACAAATGCGCTGCGTGGGCCACAGCGCCTCTTCCACCATGGAATCACGCCAGGCGGCACGCTGTTCGCCTAACGACGATTTGTTCAATGACATCTTCAAGTCCTTCGCTTTCTAAAATCCGGCAATGTCGTTCGCGCCGCTAGCGTACCGAATTTTGTTCTTTGCAACCCAATCGACGCCTGTGTGGCGTAGGCCAATTCCGGATCAACGCTTGTAAATTCTCTCTGTCCATGACGATGATCGTCAAAAGTCCCGGAACGCGCACACGCGGAGAAAATGCCATGGCCAGCTTCGACCTCGTCATCAGAAACGGCACCGTCATCGACGGCACGGGCGCAGCGGCGCGCCGCGCCGATGTCGGCATTCTTGGCGACCGTATCGCGGAAATCGGCGAACTCTCCGGCACTGCCAAACGTACGCTGAACGCCGAAGGGCGCATCGTCACGCCGGGCTTCGTCGATATTCATAGCCATTTGGATGCACAGGTTTCTTGGGATCCGATCTGCGGTTCCTCGTGTTGGCACGGAGTGACTTCGGTCGTCGTCGGCAATTGCGGCGTGACGTTTGCGCCGGTCAAACCCATGGATCACGAACTACTCGCTAAACTCATGGAGTCGGTCGAAGACATTCCGGCCGACACCATCATGTCCGGCCTTAAATGGAATTGGCAATCTTACGGCGATTATTACGATGCGTTGGATGCCATGCCCAAAGGCATCAACTTAGGCGGCATGGTGGGGCATTGCGCGGTGCGCTTCTACGGCATGGGACCGCGGTGCGCCGATGGCAACGCGCATCCCACGGCCGACGAACTCGCAATCATGGTTAACGCGGTAGATGAAGCGATTGCGGCCGGCGCGTTGGGCTTCTCGAGTTCTCGCGTGCTCGGTCATCGCACGCCGGAAGGGCAGCCGGTGCCGGGCACATTCGCGCAGCGCGAAGAATTGTTCGCACTGGCCGACCCGATGCGCAAACGTGGTCGCGGTGTGTTTGAAGTTGTCCCGCGCTTTGAAACCGATGATCCGGCCACGTGGAAAAAAGCCAAACGCGAAATCGATTGGATGGCCGATCTGTCGCGCGCCACCGGCCGCCCACTGACGTTTGCGTTCTTTCAGTTCCCGCATCTGCCGACGCAGTATCGTGAGATCGTAAAGCTTACCAAGGCGCAGATCGCAGCCGGCGCCAATATCCGTCCGCAAACCACCGCGCGTGGCATCAGCGTATTGTTTGGAACTGAGATCCGCAGCCCCTTCGATCGCAATCCCCTCTGGCGCGCGATGCGCGAATTATCCGTGGCGGAGAAATTGGCGGCGTATGCCAATCCGGTCCGGCGCGCAATGCTTATCAAAGAAGCACAGGAGAATGGGCCATTTGAAGACGAACTGGCACGCCTGTATTTATTGGAAGGTCCCGAGCCGGACTACGAGCCCAATGCGCAAAAAACCCTGCCCGCGCTTGCTCAAACGCGCGGCGTGACGCTGGCGGAGGCGTACATGGACGCGATGATCGCGTCCAAAGGCTTGGCGTACTTCAACCATCCCATTTTGAATCAAGAGTTCTCCGCCGTGCGCGAGATGCTGCTCGATCCGATGATCGCGCTTGGGCTCGCGGATTCCGGCGCGCATGTCGGGCAGATCATGGATGCCAGCCAACCGACCTGGTTCTTAACGCATTGGATCCGCAAACGCGGTCTGTTCGGCCTCGAAGAAGCCATTCGCCGGTTGACTTCGGATACCGCGCAACTCTTCGGTATCGAAAAGCGAGGGGTCCTCGCGCCCGGCGCTTTTGCCGATATCAATGTGCTCGATCTGGAAGGCATGCGCTTGCCGATGCCGGCCTACGCGCGTGATTTTCCGGGCGGCGCTGGCCGTCTGATACAGAAAGCGCAGGGTTATGACTACACTGTGGTGAACGGCCAGGTGTTCATGGAGGCCGGTGAACATACCGGCGCGCTCGCCGGCACGCTGCTGCGCAGCGGACCGGATCAACGTTAAACCTCAGCAGGAGAACGGCGATGATGGATTTGCTGATCAAAAACGCGGAAGTCATCGATGGCGCCGGGGCGCCACGCTTTCTTGGCGATGTGGCCGTGGCAGACGGCAGGATCGTAGAAGTCGCCCGTGCTCGCGACGGCGGCATTACCAGCCGTGCTCGCCGGACCATTGATGCGCAAGGCCACATGCTCACCCCAGGCTTTGTCGACATCCATTCGCATTACGACGGTCAAGTCTGCTGGGACAAACAAGTGACCCCCAGTGCGTGGCATGGCGTCACCACTGTCGTCATGGGCAACTGCGGCGTGGGCTTCGCGCCGGTGCGCCCAGGAACCGAAAACACGTTGGTGGAATTGATGGAGAGTGTGGAAGACATTCCCGGCAAGGCGTTGCACGAAGGGATCCCGTGGGGCTGGGAATCGTTCGGTGAATATCTCGCGCATATCGATACGCCATACGCCATGGACGTCGGTGCGCAAGTCCCGCATGTCGCGGTACGTTTTTATGTCATGGGCGAACGCTGCTACGACGACGCGAGCGCGGATGATATTGCGGCGATGGCCAAGATCACCAAACAATCCCTCGCCGCGGGTGCGCTTGGATTTTCAACCTCGCGTTTCTACGGTCATTTGGACAAGCACGGTAACTTGGTGCCTGGCACGCATGCCGGTGCACAGGAGATGATGGCCATTGGCGATGCCGTCAAAGAAGCCGGGCACGGCACTATCGAGATCATTTCGGATCGCCTGGAAGACCCCCAAGAACAATATTGGATTGAACAGATCGCGCGGCGCACGCGCCGGCCGGTCACCATGTTGGTGACCTCAAACGTCGGTCTTGGCGCGTGGGAGTTCGCGGAGAGAATGCATGCGCTAGGTTTGAAGATTAGGCCACAGGTGGGTGCGCGGCCGGCGTCCGTGCTGATGAGTCTGGAAGGCACGGTCAATCCAATGCGCCAATTTCCGGCCTATAGCGACATCAAACGCTTGCCGCTCGCGGAGCGCCGGGCGGCGCTGCGTGATCCGGAATTCCGCGCCAAGGTGCTTGCCGATACGCCGAAAGTCTCCCGCTACGCAGACACCAACAAGATGATCTCGAGCTGGGACAAGATGTTTGTGTTGCCGGAAAGCCTAAGCTACGAACCAAGCTATGAAGATTCATTGGCCGGGATCGCTGCCCAGCAAGGCATTCATGTGCGCGAGGCCTTGATGGATGCGATGGCAAATGGACGCCCGCTGCTCTACTTAATCGGCGACTATCAAGGTGATCTCGGCAAGCAGTTTAACGGCATTTCCAATCCACATTCGGTGTTTGGATTAGCCGATGGCGGCGCACATTGCGGCGTGCTTTGCGATGCCGGAATGCCAACTTACATGTTGGCGTACATGAGTCGTGATCGCACCCGCGGCCCGCGTTTCACACCGGAATACACGATTCACAAAATGACCCAGGACACGGCCTGCGTGTACGGCTTATTCGATCGCGGCGTCATCGCGCCGGGCTACAAGGCGGATCTCAACCTCATCGATTTCAATGAACTGTCGCTGGTCGACCCCGAGATGGTTTATGACCTGCCGGCCGGCGGTAAACGGCTCATCCAGCGCGCACGAGGCTATCTTGCGACTATCTGTAGTGGGCAAGTCACTTATGAGCGCGGCGAGCATACTGGCGCGCTGCCTGGACGATTGTTGCGCGCGTAAAGCTGCGTTTTATAACCCTCTCCCGCCTGCGGGAGAGGGCAGGGTGAGGGTCCTCAAGCCAAGTTCAGCGCTGCATCCAATCGCTACCGATCTCGCCACAGCAATTCCGCGCTTGCCTATCCTCATTCCCCGGCAGAGAATCCAACGAGTTGCATCACAGCCCCTGGGGCCTCAAAAAAATGCTTTCTTCCGCCGAGTCCGCCGGAACTACCGATCTCCTACGCACTTTCGATCATTTGAATCCTCGCCTCGGTACGGACGGTACCCCGTGTGCGTATTACGAAGCCCTGCGTGACGAAGCGGTCGCGCGTGAACGATTTGTTGGCTGGAGCGAAATGCATGGCGGTTTCTGGGCTGTGCTCGGCTATAACGAATACAGCGATGTGGTGCGTAATCCGGCGGCGTTTTCCAATCGCGAGCCCACCTTGCCGCGCTACGGCACCGGCGAGTCCTTGATGATCGCGGGGCAGGACGATCCCGATCACCGTTTTGCGCGCGCCTTGGTCAATTCGCCATTCGGGCCGAATGGGGTGCGTATTTACGATGATACGCTGCGCGACAACGTCAATCTTTTGATCGATGGGTTTATCGCGAACGGTACCGCGGACGTGGCGCAATTAGTGGCACGACCAATCCCGGCAATTTTAACGGCCCTGTTAATGGGGCTTCCCGCCGAGCTCGGCCCAAAGTTCATGCGCTGGTGTCGCGCGCTTTCCGAGGGATTTATCGTCGATCCCGAAGGCGCGGCGCCGGATATCGCCGAGATGTATGAGTACTTTGAAGACACGATCGCCAGACGCAAACGCGAGGGCGGCGCGGATATTCTCTCCCAGGTCATCAACGCGAATGTCGACGGCCGCAGTTTTAATCACCAGGAATTGCTCGGCTTCTGTACGGTGTTGATGTTGGGTGGCATCGATAACACCAAAAATTTATTAGGCACCATTCTGTGGCGTTTGGGTTGGGATATCGATCTACGCGCGCGGCTGGTCCGCGACAGTAGTTTGAT
The DNA here is from genome assembly GCA_964555355.1 of uncultured Klebsiella sp. GTDB lineage: Bacteria > Pseudomonadota > Gammaproteobacteria > CAIKBL01. The sequence continues at coordinate 170,900 of CAZKRY010000012.1, read as the reverse complement.
CCCCAAGGCCGTCAACGAATTTCTGCGTTATCACTCGCCGGCCTTCACCGCGCGCGAAGTTCGCGAAACCGTCACCGTGGGCGGAGTGACGATGGAACCCGGACAAATGGTGTTGTTGTGTAATCCGATCGCCAATCGTGATCCACGCGCGTTTGAGTATCCGGATAGTTTTATCGCGACGCGTACACCCAATCGACATGTGGGGCTGGGGCTCGGTATTCATCGTTGTCTCGGCGCGCATTTGCTCACGCTCGAAGCGCAACTCATCATCGAAGAGTTCCTAAAGCGCATTCCGGATTATCGGCTTGACCCAACCCGCGACTGCCGCTGGTGGCCGGGCTTTGTCTCTGGCATGGGCAATGTGCCCATCGTGTTTGAGCCTAGTAAGCCGCAGCGCGATGTTGCCGGAAATCCGGGCGTTGAAGCCTGGCTTGCGTCCGCGCAAGCGGCGTGACGATCAACGAATACGATCAAGCAGATGCGATGACAAAAGTATCCATCACCACGCGCGACGGCGCTGCCCACACCGTTGAATGCACCGATGGGGTGACGTTAATGGAAAACATTCGCGCGCATGGCCTGCACGAGCTTGCAGCGTTGTGCGGCGGCAATTGTTCTTGCGGTACCTGTCATCTACACATAGACGAGACATGGTTTGCCAGTTTGCCAAAGATGAGCGACGACGAAAATTATCTGCTTGATATTTCCGATCATCGCCGCACGACCAGCCGACTCGCGTGCCAGATAACCGTTGCGCCGACGATGGATGGCTTGCTCGCAAAAATCGCCCCGGAGGATGTATGACGGAAACGAAAATCAATCCCAATCCAAACTATGTGTACGAGCCAAAACAAGTCGAACAAATCGTTATCCGGGCCTTTAATTTCGATTTCCCGGAGTCGCTCGCACCGATTTGGGCAAAGGATAACGTGGTGCGTTCGCATCTTTTTAACGGGTTCTCGTTGACGATGCCGTACTTGGAGCCCTATCTCATCCGGTCAATGCAAGCGGCGTCCAAGCAAATCGCAGAGCCCCGCCTGCTCGACGATATCCGCGCATTCAACGGCCAGGAAGCGCGACACTATCAGTGTCATCGGCGCTTGAATGAGCTCATCAAGAAGAACGGCTATCCGGAACTCGCCGAAGTCGAAAAGCGTTTGGAAGCATCCTACGCGCGGCTGGAGAAAATGAGCCTGCGTACGCAGCTTGCGTATAACGCGGGTTTTGAATGCATGACCAATGGCTTTACCAACTGGTTCATTAAGAAACGTCGCGAACTCTGGTATCGCAACTGCCCGTGGGTATCTTCGTTCTGGGTCATGCACATGGTCGAAGAAACCGAACACAAAACCGTTGCCTTTGATGCTTACATGGCTTACTCCGGCGCCTATTGGCCGCGCGCGTTCGGTGTCTTTCATGGCTCCCTACACGTACTTGGGTTTGGCGTTATCGGCATGATCGCCGCACTGAAAAAAGATGGTCTGTGGGGCAAGCCCCGCACGATGTTGGCGGTGCTGCGCGAGCTCGGCAACGTGGTTATCAATATGGGGCCGACCTTGTTGCGCGCCTTATCGCCCCGGCACAACCCACGTTGCGACGAAGATCCGCAATGGCAAAAAGACTGGGTGACGGGACATCGCGCCCTACCACAGGGGGCCGCGCTGCCACTGCTGGATACGCAAAATCCCGCGATCCCGGTGCCGTTTGCGGCTGCTGTGTAAGTTACAACAATGAAATAACGATTACCGGAGAACCAGAATGGAACGCTACCAACGCATCATGATCGGAAACGGCCTGCTTGTTATTTTAGTCGCGATGCTGGCCGGCTTTATGTTGATGTTTAACTTAATCGGTGGCATTGAAATCTGGCCCGGAAAAATTATTCCGCTTCATATTTACGGTACCAGCGAGGGCTGGGTGCGTGCGCATTCTGGCGGTGCGATGAATGGTTTGTTAGTGGTGGTAGTTGCGCTCGCTCTCCCTAAACTCAATTTAACGCAACGCCTTCAAGCGTGGACGGCGTGGGGCTTCGTCTACATTGCGTGGTCGTTTACGGTGTTTTATTGGCTAGGCAACGCTTCCGGCAACCGCGCATTGACGATGGGTGATAGCCAACTCGGCAAAGCCGATCTCATCGGGCTCATCGGCTTTCTGCCCGGCTTGCCCAGTGTGGTGCTAGTGATATTTCTGTTGTGGGTGGGCGCTAAGGGCGTGTTTGGTGCGAAGTCAACGTAGAAGAACGCCCGCGTCGAGCTTTGAATATTGTGAGGGAATTTGGCCCTCAAGCCGTTGGATCGGGGCTGGTGGCCTGCGCATGGATTTGCGTTTTGTTGGGGTTCGCGTTGCTCACCCCAACCTACTGACGCGCAAAGGTAATAATCGTAGGTTGGGGTGAGTGCAACGAACCCCAACATCCATCGCTTCATGGTTGTTGGGATATACGATTTGCGATCCCAATTTATGGGGCTAACCCCCCGGTACTTCTCCAACTGACCAATCGCGCGTGACCGCGCCCACGCGAATGCGATACCACTTGAGCAGCGCTTCCCGCCCGCGCAGTTTTGCATGCAGATGATCAGGGTGATGCGCCCAACGTTCTAACGACGCCGCGTCGCGCCAATAAGAAATCTCGTAGCAATATCCTTCACGCACCAAGCTCTGCGCGGGATCGGCGCTGATGAAGCCATCGACCTCAATAAGTCTGGGCAAGAGATTTCCAATTAACGCACGAAACTCTTCCTCCACACCGGGATTGAGTTCGTATTCGATGATGGCCATTAACATGGGCGCCTCAAGTGGTGACCGGACCAAAGATCGCGACCAGCGTTAGATCTTCTTCTATCGCAAAGAACGAGTGTTCAGAGGTAGCGCGCACAAATAAGATGTTGCCTGCTTTGACTTCTTGCTCTTGCCCGCCGACTTTGAGTCGAGCGCGACCGCGCACGACTAAGTAGACCTCATCTTCCAAATGCGGCGCCTGCATATCGCGCGCGCCGACCGGGAGATGGTATACCCCGCAACTCAAACCCGGTGTACGCAAAAACTCCACAAAGCGCGCTTCTTTGCCTTGCACGCTGTTGACCAGTTCTTCGAGCGAAAAGACGCTCCATTCGCTTTCGGGCACGATACTCCCCCTAACAATTCACTCGCCCGTATGCTGACGCGTCATGTGGGTGGGTTGCAACAGCAGGCGATCATTTGCTGGCTATGGCGCAGGGGACGGTCGCAACGTATTGCGGGCCGACGGGTAGCCGTCGATACCAAGTGCTATGCGATACTCCTCGCTGCCGCGTAAGAACATACCTTCCAATACAATGCCGATGGCGTTTGCGACGCGATCGTTCATGCTGAAATTAGCGGCGATCGCCGCCGCCTGCACCAGCGCGCCAGCCCCCATCGCTTTGCGCAAACTGCCGCGCGCACGGGTCACTTTGCTGCGGTCACTGCCCGTCACCGCATCCGCAAACGCGAGTAGTTCCGCGCTATAAGCGATACCGCTATCGATGTTTGGATCCGCCACTGCCTTTAGCTCCACCTTCATTCCGCTCGCTTCGACGCTCGCACGGAGCATCCATACATGCGAAGTCGTTCAGTAGAAGCACGCATTAAGCGCGGAAACGCGAGCGGCGACGAGTTCATACTGTGGCCGTGACAGCGTCGGCTCGTAAGTGAATCCCAGATCCATGAAATTACCGATCCCTAAATACTGCGCGCCACCAAGCTTGATGAGTCCCGCAGCCTCCGTCGGCACCAAGCTCAGTGCGCGATAAATAAAAGGCGCAGCCTGCGGATCGCTCGAACCGTACAACTGTTTTGCTTCTGCTTCGCCCCGGAGTCCGCCCGGAATAGTGGGCACCCAGGCGCCTTCTTGGCGCGCCGTGCGTGGTCTTGTCCGCGAAGGTTCGCCTTCAATCGGCGCGGGCAGCGCCCTAGGCGGCACGCCAATTCCTCGCGCAAAAATATCCATATTGACCGCGCGCGAGACAATGCCGACGATTTCGACATATTCCGCATCGCTAAGGCCATCGGCCTGCGCTTGCTCGAAAAAACCGCGATCAATGTCATTGGTCGAGACCGCCACTTGTTGCGCAACGCGCTTGACGCCCGCGGACAGACTGTTCGTATCCGCCGCTGAATCAACCGGATTGTGTTCCTGCAGCCCGGCATCTTGGCGAGCTTCGCGAGCTGCCGCGACGATGCTGCGGCGTTCCTCCGCCGTGAACCAATGTCCTGGGTTCGCCAATGAATTTAGTGTGTCAGCATGCGCGTCAAGCAGCGCCTCGCGTATCGTGAGCTCCGAATCGTGATATAGAGTCATCGATTGATTCCCCCCGTTCGATGGTTGAATTACCGGTGATTATTGAATGAGTCTCAGGGGGCCTCTCCTGCAGAGCCGTACCTAAGGTGTGTTTTCTTACAATTCTCTCTCAAATGCAAATTGACAGGAGGGCGTCATGACATCTCGATCTGAAGGACCATTGAGTGGTTTCCGAATCGTGGACCTGAGTCGAGTATTGTCAGGCCCCGCCGCCACTATGCTGCTCGCCGACCAAGGTGCCGATGTCATCAAAATCGAGCCGCTCGAAGGCGATATCACGCGCCAGATGGGTAGCGGCCGTGACGGCATGACAACCGGCTTTGTGAGTATCAATCGCGGTAAGCGCGGTATGGCAGTGGATTTAAAAAAGCCCTCGGGACTCGAGATCGTGCGGCGGCTCATTATGACGGCGGATGTGTTCGTACAGAATTTTCGACCCGGCGCGATCGACAAACTGGGCTTAAGCCTTAACGCGGTGCGGGAGCTCAGACCAAACATCATCTATGTGTCGATCAGCGGCTTCGGGAGTAGAGGGCCTTATGCCCAGAAGCGGGTGTATGACCCAGTAATCCAAGCGTTATCCGGAATCACGGATATTCAAGCGGATGCGGCTGACGGGCGGCCGCGCATGGTTCGTACCGTGATTCCGGATAAAACGACGGCGCTCACTGCGGCTCAAGCCATCACGGCTGCGCTACTCGGCCGTGTTCGCAGCCGCCAAGGTTGTCATGTGCAATTAGCGATGCTCGATGCGACCGTGGCCTATCTTTGGCCGGAAGGCATGATCAACTACACCCGCGTGGGTGCTGAACGCGATGCCGGCGTGGGGCAAGTCGCGCAGGACCTCGTCTTTGAAACGCTAGATGGATACATCACGGCGGGCGCCATGTCGGATGACGAATGGCGCGGCATGTGCGAGGCGCTGGGACGCCCGATGTGGGTGAGCGACCCGCGCTTTAAGACCACGGCCGCCCGCATGGCGAACGCGCGCGAACGGATCGCGGAAACCGCGCAAGTGCTAAAAACCCGCACGCGCAATGAATGGCTCAGTCTCTTCGATCGCCACGGCGTGCCATGCGCACCGGTGCTGACGCGAACGGAAATGCTGACGCACCCGCAGATCCTCGCCAACGATCTCCTGCACGAATACGAACACCCCGGTCTCGGCCGCATACGGCAGCCACGACCCGCGGCGCGTTTTGAGAATTTTGATTTCTGCCCACAGCCGCTTGCACCTCGGTTAGGTGAGCATAACGCGATGTTGTTGACCGAACTTGGGTATGGCGCGGCGGAGCAACAAGCGCTCGCCGCGCAGGGCGTGATCCCGGCGCGCTAGCCGAGCGGCCGGTCGAACCGTGTCAGGCAATCGGCTGAAAACAATGAGCCGAGTGGGCGGGCCGGCAGCTGCGTGATCGCGCAGCCGCTGGCCAATATCCTCACACGCCAAAAAAGTTGAAGTAACGAATCTTCGGTTCGCCGGCGAGCATCGGGCCGAGTATGTTTAAGTCGCCGCGCTCGCTCCGCCAGCCTAAGTACTTTTCGTACGCTGCGCGGGTGTCCCATAACTCGACGATCATCAACTCATTCGGGTCATCTTGATTTTGCGCGATATGCAAATTCACACAGCCCGCGTAGGCGCGCGTGTCAGGCAAATTCGCGCGGAACCAAGCACGGGCTTGTTCGAGGCATTCGGGTTTGGTTTTGATCTCGAGGGTAACTTGGCAGGTCATTGCATTCTCCTTTTCGTTTTTTGGTTATCGCTTAGAAAATTCACGCACAGAGCGTGGTAGAGTCTCTACGGTGAAGGATCAAGGTGCAAGCGGTGGCCGCAGGCGGTGATGCGAAGTTGCGCGTTGCCAGGCATGGCCCGCGCGGAGCAATAGGTCTTCTTGTAGATGTCCCGCCGCTAGTTGAAAGCCGTAGGGTGCGCCTGCGCTGTTGCGGCCCGCCGGCAATGACAGCGTCGGGGTGCCGGTGATGTCAAAAGGTGCGGTGAAGCGCAACAGATTGGGCCAGTCATCGTCCCTTGTACCGAAGGCTGCAAAATCTTCCAGCGTTAGATTTTGTCGTTGGAGCGCGGGCACGATGGCGACATCCACACGCTGGAAGAGGTGCGCGAATTCACCGCGCAACGCCTGCCGCACATCGTGCGCGCGGGCATAATCAATGCCCGATGTGGCGCGCCCAATATCGATGAGATCGGCAAGGCCGGGGCCGTAATCGGCGGCGCGCGCCGGGTAATTGTCGGCGTGATAGGCCGCGACTTCAGCAGTCGCAAGAGGCGTCCACGCGGTGAGCGCTGCCGCCGTATCCGGAAAGCGCAAGGGCACGATTGTCGCACCGGCGTCTTTTAACACCGCGAGACAAGCGCGCATGGGCTCGATCATTGCGGCGTCCACGCCGCGGGTCGCGAACTCTTCATCGAAGCCGACTCGCATGTCGCGCAGATCGCCGTCGAGTCTACCCAGGTAGTCCGGCACTGGTGCACACAGCGCGGTGGGATCGGCGTCATCGGCGCCGGCGATGGCGGTCAGCATGGCCGCGCAATCCGCCGCACTGCGCGCCATCGGTCCCAGATGATCGAGAGACCATGACAATGCGAATACGCCGGCACGACTAACGCGACCCCACGTCGGCTTCAAACCCGTGATGCCGTTCGCGAACGAAGGAAATCGGATCGAGCCGCCGGTATCCGAACCTAGCCCACCAAAGCAAAGGCCGGCGGCCACGGCAACGCCGGTGCCGCTCGAGGAGGCTCCGCTCCAAAAGCCCGCGTGATGCGGATTGATGGGCGGCGGCACTTCCGGGTGATGGTGCGCGACCGCGCCTTCGGTTAATTGCAATTTCCCGAGGATGATCGCGCCCGCAGCGCGTAACCGGGTCACCGCAGTGGAATCACGAGTCGCCGGCGCGATGTTCTTGCGCACACGCGGCATGCCGGCTGAGGTTTGCACGCCGCTCGCGTCGCACAAGTCTTTCACCGCCACTGGTACCCCATGCAGGGGACCTCGATAACGTCCAGCCGCGATCTCGCGTTCCGCCGCGCGGGCCTCATCGAGTGCGGTATCGGCCATCACCGTCACATAACTCAGCAGCTTGGGGTCGAGTGCCGCTATCCGCGCCAACATCGCCTCCGTGACCGCCACCGGGGATAGCGCGCGCGTGCGCAGCTGTTCGGCTAATTCCGTAAGCTCGAGATAGTGAAGCGGTGTGGCGCTCATAAAATTTCTCTTTAAGTATTCAGGTGGCTGACGTCAGTTACGAAACGTGTATCAACATCTAGTTTGCGACTTTTAAATGGTTTCTAGGAAGAACGCCGATACCCCGGCTCATCCAGCCCCACAATCGGCTGAAAACGCGGCAGGGCTTTAAAGCGATTAATCCAGTCACAAACCGCCGGATACGGCGTAAGCGAGACATCTCCCATCGGTGCTAATGCGATGTAGGGGAACACCGCGATATCGGCAATCGTTGGCCGCGCGCAGGCGAGCCATTCGCGGGTGCGCAGATGCGAATCCAAAATCTCTAGCGAATGACGCCCACGCATTTGCGCGGCTTCCAGGCTTTCGCCGCGATAGTCGGCCGGCAGGCCGTTCGCTGATATCCCAAAAGAGAGCAACGCGCGCGCCGTGAACACCCCGTACTGCACCCAACTGGCGGCGAAGGCGAGCCACTCCATGATGCGCGCTTGTTCATCCACAGCATCCGACCACCACGGCCGTGGGCCGTGTCGTGCCGCGACGTAAAGCAAAATCGCCGCGGAATCGCACAACGTGACATTGCCATCGACCAACGCGGGTACCTCGCCGCGCGGATTAATCGCGAGAAACGACGGCTGATGTTGTTCGTCCTGCATGAGATCGACATCGATGCACTGGTACGGGACTTCGAGAAAGCTAAATAACAATCGGACTTTGTAGCTGTTGCCAGACTCCGGATGCGAATAAAGCTTCATGTTCTATATCTCATTCAACGCGTGGCGAGGTGCTTGGGCTAAAAACTTCCGAGTGCGTCCAGATCGTCGATTGCGGTGGTCATTCGCCGGATGAACTCAAGGGAGGTATCCGCGGGCTGCATCTTCGGGGCTTCGGGCGGTTGTCCCAACGTGCCCGTCCACCAGGCGAGCGCTGAGAAGAGTTGTTGGCGATAGATCTTCCAGGCTTCATCAAAACTTGGCGCTTCGGCGCCCAGCGCGCGTAGTTGTTCCAGATAATGTTTGATCAGATCACGTTCAAAGCGCCGGCGATCTTCGGGTTGAAACGCGGTTGAAATGCAGTAAGCGACGTCCCGACCCCAATTACCGCGGCAACTGCACTGCCAATCGTTCAAGCCCATGGTGTCGCCGGCCGCGATATACCAATTTTTAAGGTGCACATCGGAGTGCACGTAGCTGCGTGGGAGATAGCTGTGGGCCGCGACGCAGGCTAGCGTCGCCGGCCAAATCCGATTCTGTTGTGAGAAGAGTTTGGCGGGAATGACTGCCTCGGCATCCCGAAACCCGCGCGCGCAAGCTTCGCCAAAGCCGGCGAGTTCGACAGTGGCTTTGAAATATTCTTCCCAGGTATTGAAGCCCGCGAGCGCGGTGGTACGAGCGGGGTGCGCGTAGAACTCGCCATGTAGCCGCGCGAGCAAATTCATCTGGCTCACGCCCCGCGCCAGCGTCATCGGCGTATCTACTTTGCAGAAATCGACAGTCTCGCCCAAATCGTGCATGACAATGATCGAGTTAAAGCTCTTGCGATCGTAATTGGCGTGATAGGCCACCGGTGCTTCAATCGCCAACGTAGGCCGCACTTGCGTATAGAAGTGAACCTCCGCCGCGATCCCGTTGTTCATGCCTAAGATGTAACGATTCTCGAGCGCTGGTGAGCCTTTACAGAAGAGCGTCGCCGGCCACGCCGGATCTTTGCCCTGTGCGTACTCCAAATAAATGCGGCGGCGGCTGGAAGTGCCTTCGTCTTTCTCCGATAAGGAATATCCCGTGACCTTAATACCGGGGTGCGTTTTACTTAAGGTAGCGTTCAGCCATTCCGGGGTGATGGTCTCGTATCCCAGTGGAATATCGTCCACTGTGCGCGGTGTGCGATTGGCGTTACGTTCTGCTTCATAGTGGGCGGTGATGTCGGCGAAAGAAGTTGTCATGGGAATTCCGTTGATAGGTGGTAGAGGAGGGGAGAAGCTTTTTACCGAATTTCCCCTCACCCTACCCTCTCCCGGAGGGAGAGGGTTTTGTTTCTCTCTCCCGGAAGGAGGGGTTCATATTTCTCCCTCTCCCGCTTGCGGGAGGGGGCAGGGGTGAGGGTATTCGACCTGAATGACGTTTATGCCGGCACCGCGCGCGTGTCAGTTTTTTGAAACCAATCTGGCCAGCCCGCCGCCAGATTCTGCGCGCGCGCGATCTCACGCTCCTCCGCACTCGCCAAGCGCTCATCCCATTCCCGCAACGCTTTCTTGATGATCACGTTATGCCACAGCGGCGGGATAAGCGCGGTCAAAAAGCATAGAAAGACATTCGGCATTCGAATCGCCGTGTGATCGGGCTTTAGCTTGTAATACGGGATGTAGGAATCGAGATGATGATCGGCGTGATTGGTGATTTCAAACGCCACAGGCCGTGTGAAAAACCCTAAATGATTCCACAAATGTCGGCGCGCCACTGGCTTGCCGTCGACGCGCACGATGCCGTAATGCTGGAAGTAGTTGAACGATTCCACCCAAAAGCGCGAGACGATCATCGCCGCTAACGTAGCCGCCACCGCCGGCCAACCACCGATCGCAAACGCCAACGTATGAAACACGCCGAGCGCCAGCAACGCTTTCCACGCTCGGTGCCGCCACGACCAGCGACCGTAACCGCGCTTCTCCAACGCATCGCTTTCGATCCCCCACGACAACAACGTGCTTTCAATGACGGCGTTTCCGGTAAATGAATAAAGATTGGCGCCGCGTTTGGCGGTATCCGAGTCTTTATCGGTGCCGACATCGATGTGATGACCAACGGTGTGGCCGATATTGCGCGAGCAATCTAAGTAGCAAATCTGGAAGTAGGTGCCGATGAACTGCGGCAACGCGCCGCGTTGGTGATAAAGCTCGTGCGACGGCGGTACAAACGCGATGACCGACATCCACGCCACACTGATGATCGCGCCAACGAGGTTCAACCCGCTAAGTTCACCCTGGCCGACCTTCCACGCCAAGATCAACAACAACGTTGGCCCCATGAGCGTGCAAAACCAGATCGGGATATTCGCAAGCGCCTTGTTGTTAATCCGCCGCTCCGCGAGATCATCCGGCAATACCGCGTCGGCGAGCGCCAACAAAAATAACGTCGAGAGCCCGAGCCACGCGTAAGCGCCACCCATTAACACGCCAAAGGCAGTCAGGAGTTGCAGACCGGGAGTGATGTAGTAACGCGCATAGTCAAGAAACATGAAGGTTACTCCTTAAGCGTTCGCGCGCTAGCGCGTCGCGGCCAGTTTGGGCTTGGTGTCTTTTTTAATGTCTTTAAACATATCGCGGCCGATCAGGTACTTCATGATCTCGATCGAGCCGCCGGCAATCTTGACCACCCGCGCATCGGCGTACGCACGCGCGATCGGGTATTCCCACATATAGCCCCAACCGCCAAAGAGCTGCAGGCATTCGTCCACCGTTTTACAGTGCAAATTACTCAAAAACATTTTGGCCATGGCGGCGTCGATGGCATCGAGCTCACCGCGCATGAAAAGTTCGATGCAGCGATCCGTCATGACTCGACCGGCCACGGCTTCGGTCTTGAGCTCAGCCAATTTAAATTGTGTGTTTTGAAAATCCGCGATGGTTTGACCAAAGGCTTCGCGCTGCGCGGTGTATTGCACGGTCCAATCAATCACCGCTTCGATCACGGCGGCGCTACGAATGGCTTGCGCCAAGCGCTCCTGCGCGAGCTTGGTCATCATCAAGCCAAAACCTTGACCTTCCTGCCCCAGCATGTTGCTCGCGGGAACACGCACGTTGTCAAAAAAGAGTTCGGAAGTGTCCTGCGCTTTCATGCCGAGCTTGTTTAAGTTGCGCCCTCGCTTAAAACCTGCGCGACTGCCTTCCACTAAAAAGAGCGTGATGCCTTTCGCGCCCGCGGTACTGTCTGTTTTAGTCGCAAGTACGATCAAGTCACACAATTGGCCGTTCGAAATAAAAACTTTCTGCCCGTTGATGACGTAATCGTCGCCGTCGCGGGTGGCGCGTGTGCGAATGTTCTTGAGATCGCTGCCGGCGTGCGGCTCGGTCATGCCAAGCGAGCCGATGGCCTCGCCTTTCACCATCTTCGGCAGCCAGTGCTTCTTTTGCCCTTCGGTGCCGAACGAGCGAATGTAAGTGGAGACGAGGTCGCAATGGATCATGAAGCCCGGGCCGGTAAATCCGCCGCGCGCCATTTCTTCATACACCACCACATCGTACAAATAATCCGCACCCGCGCCGCCGTACTCTTCGGGCACCGAGCAGCACAAAAGTCCTTCCGCCCCGGCCTTCAGCCATAACTCGCGTGGCACGATGCCGTCTTCTTCCCATTGCGCGTGGAAGGGCGCGATTTCCTTCTCAATAAATTTACGCACCGAGGCTCGGAAAATTTCGTGATCGGCGGTGAAGAGGGTGCGGGGGATCATAGGCTGTGTCTTAGGTTATCGATCGATTTATTCAGCGTCTTCGCCAAGGTTGCCGCCCACCATCTTTAACAAGTTGGCTTTAATTGCCCGCAAGGTCTGCGCAGCGGCCCGTACTTGGCTCGCGTTAATTCCGCGCAAGATGTCTTCATTAGTCGCGCTCGCGATTTTGCGCATGCGCGCGACCACTTTGCGGCCTTCGGGCGTTAAGAAAATTCGTTTGACGCGCCGATCCGTGCCGTCCGCGCGTCGCTCGACTAGCTTCACGGCTTCAAGCCGGTCGACCAATCCGCCTAAGGCGACTTTGCCAAGATCAAGCTGATTGGCGAGATCAGACTGCGCCATGCCGTCTTTACGCGAGAGATACGCAATGACCCAGGCCTGCGAGCGAGTCACGCCGAGCGGCTTGAGCGCCGCGTCATACACAATCCGGCGTAACCGCGAGGCATCGTGAATGTAAAAGCCGAGCCTAATCGCCCAATCTTCGTCAGAGCCTTCATCGGGTGCCAGCGTTTGGACAAGTTCAGCCGCGTTTTCGACCATCTCGATCCCTTTGGGGTGATCGCGCCCGTCGGTAATGGCGCTCGCCGCCTCGGCTAATGTATCGATACGAACCATTGGCTTGCGAAAAAGGTTTGCCTATTAATAGTAAGCTAGCGTACGGTAAGGGTGCTCGCCACTTTTCGTCAAGCGCTTTTTGGTTGCACCCAGAGGACCCCCGATGCCGCTCCGCCGCACGCTTTTTGACGCAACGCATGATCTGTTCCGTGAGTCCGTCCGTCGCTTTTTCGCCGCCGAACTCATCCCCAATATCCCCCGTTGGGAAGCCAATGGGTTGATGGATAAAGCCTTCTGGCGGGCCTGCGGCGAGCAGGGACTGTTGTGCCCGGACCTGCCTGAGGAGTACGGCGGCGCCGGGCAAGACTTTCGCTACAACGCAATTGTGCTCGAAGAAACCTCGTTTACCGGGTCGTCGTCACCGACGTTTGGCGTGCACTCGGACATCGTCGCGCATTACATCCTTAAACATGCGCAACCCGAGGCGAAGCGGGCATGGCTTCCGAAGATGGCGAGCGGTGAAGCCGTCGCTGCCATCTGTATGACCGAGCCCGACGGCGGTAGCGATTTACAACGGATCCGCACCACGGCGAAACGGGAGGGTGATAGTTACGTCATCAACGGCTCCAAAACCTTCATCACCAATGGTGTGGTGGCCGATATCGCGATGGTCGCGGCGCGCACCGGCGATGCCGCGGGTTCCAAAGCACTCTCGTTATTTTTGGTCGACACCCAGACACTTGGTTATTCAGTCGGCCGCAAATTGGACAAAGTTGGGCAGCAGTCCTCCGATGTCGCCGAAATCTTCTTCCATGATGTGCGCATCCCCGCGTCGAACTTAGTCGGCGCGGAGAACCAAGGTTTTGTGTACATGATGCAGGAACTGCCGCAGGAGCGCTTGTCGATTGCGGTCACTGCGCAAGCCGCCGCCCAACACGCATTCGATATCACTACCGACTACGTCAAACAACGCAAAGCCTTTGGCAAGACGCTGCTCGAACATCAAAACACACGTTTTGTGCTCGCTGATCTCAAGGCAAAGATTCAGGTTGGCTGGGCCCATCTCGATCAATGCATCATGGCGTTGGTCAATAAAGAACTGACCACTGCAGAAGCGGCCGCGGCCAAGCTGTGGCACACCGAGCTACGCTGCGAAGTGGCGGATTCCTGCGTGCAATTGTTCGGCGGCTACGGCTACATGAACGAATACGAAATCTCGCGGCTATGGAAAGACGCACGCGTGCAGCGGATCTATGGCGGTACGTCGGAGATTATGAAGGAGTTGATTGGGAGGTCGTTGTAATCGACCGCCCGAAGAAACCTACGTGAAGGAGAGCAACTTCAGCACGCCCGAGTTCTTGGTTCTCGTGGATACACGCAGTCGAAGTGCGACCGCGAAAATACCCGCGCCGAGCAATCCAATCGCTGGCGGCAACGGTACTGGCGATGCTACTGGCGTAAGTAGGAACGCGTGCGAATAACCACCGTTGGAAATGGTTCCCCAACCGACCACGTAACCGCTATCGCTAAGGCCTTGAACAGAATTCAAGCTTGACCAACCGGACAGATCGATCACGAGCGTCTCTAAATCCATCATGGTGGTTCCATCGTAGTAAAACGGGCGTAACTCGCCAGACTCGTTTTGCGCCTGCCCAACCACATGTCCAGAATCGTTGATATCTTGCCCAAAACTTTCTGTCCCCCCCAAGGTGCCAAGATCCACTAGGCCTCCGGCGTCACCGATGTATGCGCGATTGATACCGCTTGCAATACTGGAATGACCAGTGACGCGACCATGATTGTTAATGGAGAGTGCTACGCTTACCGTGCCGCCTAAAGTACCAAGATCGATCAATTTGGTGGCATCTCCGATAAACGCGCGAACCGAATTGTCTTGCAGCGTCGAAACGCCAGCGACCCGCCCGTGATCGTTTATCGAGTAACCCTCACTGTAACTGCCACCTAAAGTCCCAAGTGCCGTAAGGCCGCCAACTCCACTGATGAACGCGCGATACTCGCCATTAGCGGTTTGAGACGTTCCCGTTACTAGACCGCTTTCGTTGATTCCGTGTGCCACACTCTCGGCGCCGCCCAAAGTTCCCAGATCGAGTAGTCCACTCGCACCGCTAACAAAAGCGTGCGTGGAAAGATTACCGGCTGTCGCCGCATAACCGACAACCTCACCCTTCGTGTTGATGTCGGTTGCAAAACTTTTCTCACCGCCGAGCGTTCCTAAATCCGTCAATCCGGCGCCACTTGGCCCACTAACAAACGCATGCGCGATATTGTCGCCCAAGGTATAAGAATGACCGACAACTCGCCCATCGTCGCTGACAGCGCGACCGAAACTATCCGTCCCTGCGATTGGATTAAATACGCAAACGCCTGAGCAGGGGTGAACTCCACCTAGCCCGCCCAAATCGGTGATCGAGAAGCTAAGTGCGTGCACTGCGCAAGTAAACGCCAGCATACCAACGAAGCATGCTGATCGTATCGATTTAAAGCTGGCTCGATCCATGAAAGCCCTTTCAAGACTCAAAAGTAGTGGTGCGACCGGTTATCGATTATGGGCCGGTGCCAGTACACTAACAACGAATGGTGATAAACCAATCGTTACGTCTTGTTACCCGAACGAAAAGAGGTGTTCCGCATTCGCTTTCAGCGCGTTATCCGTTACGACGGGGTAGGTGTCTAGTGCGTAACGCTAATTCGGTCCGGTGGCCAAAACCCCGCTCGCTGTCAATGTGTCAATTTCGTTCGTCTGCATGCCGAGCAATTCAGAGAGTACCTCCGCATTGTGCTCGCCGAGCAGCGGCGCAACATAGGGCGGGTTGTCCGGGTAGTCAGAAGTTTTGATCGGCATGCCCGGGATCTGAAAATTGTCGGCTTGGCGGTCGCTCACCGTGCGCACCGTGCCGCGTTCAACGAAATGTGGATGGTTGAGTGTTTCTTTGACGCTCAGCACCGGCGCACAAGGCACGTTGTAGCGTTCAAGGTGCGCGACCGCCGCTTCCACATCGACAAACGACGCGAGCCAGTTTTCGATGATGCCGATCACCTCCGCGCGACGTGCCACGCGCGCCGCGTCGGTGGCATAGCGCGGATCGCTCACCATATCGCGCCGACCCATGGCGGCGCACAGATCCGGCCAATGATGCAGGAAGGCGACGATGACTAACGCGCGATCTTTGACTGCGAATACGCCGTTCGGACAAACGTAGGTGTAATGCCGTCCGCCGCGTGTTGGATCGAGCCGGCCATCAGTCGCGCTGACTTGATATACGCTCGCTTCGTGGTAATGGTAATAGCAATCAGGCAGCGCGATATCGAGCGCTTGGCCGCGCCCGGTGCGGCCGCGATGAATCAACGCGGCTGCAATCGCGAAGGCGGCGTGCACGCCGCTGCTGATGTCGCCGAGTGCGAGGCTGGGTAACACCGGCAGTGCGTCGGGCTCGCCGATCATCGACGTGACGCCCGAATAGGCTTGTGCGATCACGTCGTAGCCAGGTTTCTCACTCAATGGGCCCCGCTGCCCAAGGGCGGAAATCGAACAGAGGATGATATCCGCTCGCAAATCTCGCAGCGCTTGATAATCGAGTCCCATGCTCGCCAGCACGCCAGGTCGGAAATTCTCAACCACCACGTCGCAATGCGGCACTAGGCGGCGGACGAGGTCGAGTCCCGCCGGCTGGCGCAGATCGATACAAACGCTGCGCTTGTTCAAGTTTTGCTGGATGAGATGCAAGCTGCGATCGTTTCGCAAACGGCCGAGTGCACGTGCCATCTCGCCATTAGGTGCGGCTTCAATCTTGATAACGTCAGCCCCCATTTCGGCAAACATTCGTGTGCAGGTTGGACCGGCGAGCACGCGCGTAAGATCGAGAATACGAATACCAGTCAGCAGATGTTCGTTGGCCATATGCGAGTTTGCGGGCGCGCTCAAACGCTGTGCGGCAGAACGACGACTGCCGTGCCGGTCGCCGTAGTCTCATCCAGTTGATTGACCACCGCGAGTTCGAGATCGACAACATGCCGACCATCTTCCACGCGCTTATCGACAACTTCGCCTTTACACCAAGACACGTCGCCAAAAATATTCGGTCGCCGCACGCTGACCGATAGTTTGCGCAGAAATCCGGTGTCGCCCATCCAGTTAGTTACCAACTGGCCGAGCCAGGAGATCCGCTGGGGCCCGACGTCATAACCGCCGGGCATGCCGACATCGCGTGCCATTCTCCCTTCGGTATGACCGCGAGCGGCGCTGTCCTGCGCGCGCGTTTCGGTATTGATGAAGGCGTCGGCCGGATGACGTAGGCGATGCATGTGCGCGCGCCGATGTGCCTGATAGCTATGACCGCCGCCGGAATACCAACAGATCATGTCGGTGATATTGAGCGGGCCTTTCAACATGGGCTGTAGAGGTGTGCCGACACGCACGTCGCGCCACAGTCGTGGCGTCGCGCCGCGCAGTTCTTCGTGCTCGATGGCGTGGGCAATGTGCGCGAGTTCCTCGTCGGTGTAACGATGCGTTTCGCGCGGCGCGTACTTAAGACCATCCTTCGCTTTCGCGCGCGGCGTGCGCGCGGTGTGACCGAGTGCGCGGCAGACGAGTTGGCCGTGCTGGTTCGTGTACAACACTTCGCCGGTTTGAATGATGAACGCGCGCGCTTTGCTGCCACGTTTTTCTACCGCATCGAGCAACCGTGCGCGTACCGTGAATTGATCGCGATGCCGGAGCGGTTCATACCATTCCCAGTCGGTACCGCCGTACAACCATTGGATGCCGCGCAACTTCGGCGCTACCACAGTGGTATCCACGGTATATAAAAAACAACCCGGCGCGAGGTTGGTACCCCACGTGGAGGACGCGCCGTAGGCCGGATCGCAGTACAACGGATTCTCGTCACCGATCCCCCAGCAGAAGTGGCGTACGGCATCTGGACTCGCCTCGGTGTTCCACCACTGGCCGGTGCGACGCAGATCGACACCAATCAGACTGCGCGCTTCGTCGAGCGCACCTTCCCACAGGGCAGGCGTTTGCGCGTCGTTGGCGAGTGGGTGATCGGATGACTGAGATGGGTTGGTCATTGAAAAGCGGTCTCAAATTTAAGCGATGATGCCGCTGGCCTTGAGCTCGGCGATTTCATCGGTGGGCAGGCCGAGCAGCTCGCCGAACACGAAATCGTTGTGCTCGCCGGTGGTCGGTCCGCAGCGCTCGATTTCAGGGCCGAAATCCGAGAACCGCCATGGCGCCGAAAACAGTGCTTCTTCGCCGTATATCGGAATCGTGACGCGGTGTTTGATCCGGCGTGCCGCGAAATGGGGATCTTTCCATTGCTCCTCAACTGATAGCACCGGCGATGATGCAATGCCGGCCGCACGCAAACGTGCTACCACCGCATCGCGCGGTTGGCGGGCGGTCCAATGTGCGATGGCGGTATCGAGTGCATGCCGCTCTGCATCGCGCGCGGTAAATAGCTCAAAGCGAGGATCGATGGCCCAGGGCTCATCCGTTACCACGGTACGCAAGGCACGCCATTGCGCGTCGTTCGCAATCGCGAGCGTGAGCCAGGCATCGGGTTCAGCGGCGGGATAGATCCCGTGCGGCGCCATCGCGGGATGGCTATTGCCGGGCAGCGGTGGTTGCTGACCGTCCAGTTGCGCGGCAAGCAGATAGGGCCGCAACGTGCCGGCAAGTGCTTCGAGCAGCGACAGATCGATATAGCAGCCTTCCCCAGTGGCGCGCGCACGGCGCAGGCCCGCGAGCACCGGCAGCAGCGCGTGCACGGAGGCATTCGGATCACCCAGCCCGAAATTGAGCGCACCGATAGGCGCTTCGCCGGGATAACCGATCATTGCTTCAAGTCCAACAAAGGATGAAATCGTCGGCGCATACGCGCGCATCGTCGAAAGTTCACCAAATTGCCCACCAGAGGCCATCGATAACATCACAATGCGCGGATTCAGCGCGCGCAGCCGATCGTATCCAAGCTGCATGCGTTCCATCGACCCTGGCGACATATTCTCGACCGCGAGATCGCTGATTCGCGCCAGGCGCTCAAGTAATTCACGTGCGCGTGGTTCCTTTGCGTTGAGGGTAACGCCGAGTTTGCCGTGATTGATCTGGTGATACATCGGCGACATCTCGCGACTCGGGCCTTCGACGAGTTTGCCGTCGCGAAAAATCCTTCCCGATAATCGCAGATTGTCCGGACGCACTGCGTGTTCCACCTTGATGACCTGTGCGCCGAGTTCGGCCAAGATGGTGCCCACCCACGGCGCGGACCACACCCATCCGAAATCGAGTACGCGCACGCCAGCCAGCGGTCGCGACGGCGCGGGCGCTGAGGAAGTATTGTTTGGCGGTGGGCATCTAAGTAAATCCGCGGCGAGATTCGGTGCGTCCGCATCACGTGAAGCGGTCACGCGAAACGGCAGGGCCGGCGCGAGGATCGGCAACTCATCCGTTTCACGCTTTTCTAGGAACCCGCGTGCTTGAAAATGCGGGGTAGCGAGCACGTCGGCGAAACTGCGCACGGGCGAGACGATGAGATTGTGCGCGAGCGCGAGCGCTTCGAGTTCGGCCATCGTGCGCTCGGCGAACCACGGCATGACCAGCGCATCGACTTCTTCCGGATACTGCTTGCCCATCGCGCGCAAATCTTGGTAGCGCGGCGTCGCGGCCCAGGCCGGATCGCCCATGACATGCACCAGTCGCTGCCATTCTTCGCGCGTGCGACCACAGACACACACTTCACCGTCTTTGCACGGCAAGATGGCGTAAGGATACGCACCGCCCGAGCCTGAAGGGCGGCGTCCATTGCGCGCCCACGGCAATCCATGATGGATGTATAACCGGCAGTTGCCGGCCACATAGCTCGCGAGCACATCGGCATGTGCGATGTCGATGCGTTGGCCTGTGCCGCGTTGATCGCGCGCGAGCAACGCGAGCACGCAGCCGGCAGCGAGCATTGCGCCGCCTTGGTGTTCGGTAACGCCTGGTGGCAGCGTTAATGGCGCACGACCTGGTTCTCCGAGCGACCACGCGACTGCACTCAATGCTTGCGCATCCAGCGCAGTGGCTGGCAATTCCGCGTACGGTCCTTCGAGCCCGAACGGTGTAACCACGCCGATAATGAGTGCAGGATGCTGCGCCTGCAGATTTTCTAGAGGTCCGGTTAACACGGCGAGCGCGGTGGGCGCATCGCACAAAAGCACGTCGGCTTCCGCCAACAACTTCCGCCAATCGGTAGGATTCGCCGGCAACGCACGTGTGCGCTTTCCTTCCGCGAGGGAGGTAAGGGCCAGCGCGATTGGATCTCGTTGTGATTCCTCTCCGCTCGGTGCCGTGAGCCGTGTTACTTCCGCGCCCATCCGCGCGAGCAACCAACCGGCGTAAGCCGCGGCGATCCCGCTCTCGGGGCCGGCATACTCAATCACGCGCATATCGACTGAAGAACGATTGGGCATTGGACCGGATGGCTAGTTAGGCGCGTTACGCCACGGAGCGAGTCTGGTCTTTCCAATACGGCGCGCGTAAATCTTTCTTCGAAATCTTGCCGCTGCCCGTCATCGGAAAGCTTGGCAGAAAATCGCACGACTTTGGGATTTTGTAACCAGCCAAGCGACTACGGCAGTAATCCAGCATTTCGGATTCTGTCGCACTCGAGCCTGCTTTTAACACCAAGCACGCCTTGACCGCTTCGCCCCAGCGCGCATCTGGCACGCCGATGACCGCAACGGCGGCCACCGCCGGGTGCGTGGATAACACGGACTCAATTTCCGTGGAGTAAATGTTCTCGCCACCCGAGACAATCATGTCTTTCAGGCGATCGTGTATGTAATAAAGCCCATCGGCGTCACGAAAGGCAATATCGCCGCTGTGATACCAACCGTCGACAAAAGTCGCGGCGGTCACCGCGGGTTTCCGCCAATAGCCACTCGCGAGCGATGGGGAGCGAATCAACAGTTCTCCGGGTTTGCCTAACGCAGTCTCTTCTCCCTGTTCATTCACGATTTTGAGTTCGATGAGCGGCAAAGGACGCCCGCAAGCTTTGAGCTTTTGCTCATCGTTCAAGTCGTGCTCGCGCGGACGCAGCAGCGTGACAGCACCCGACGTTTCCGTCGCACCGTAAAACTGCATGAATTCGCACGGCATGGCCGCGATCGCGCGTTTGATGAGGCCGAGCGATATCGGTGATCCGGCATACATGACCATACGCAATGAGCCAAAGTCAGTACGCGCGGCGTCGGGGTGATCGAGCAGCATTTGGATCATTGCGGGTGCGAATGCCGTGATGGTCGGATGCTGAACGCTTATCGCGCGCAGCGCAGCCGCGGGATCGAACTGACGCTCAATCAGCACAGTCATGCCGTTGTAGAGCGTTTGCAGTGAGAGGCCAATGGCGAGTAAATGAAAATTGGGCAAGGCAACCATGAAGCGATCGCCTTCGTGCCAACGTAACGCCGGCTCAAAGTGTTCGCACAGGCGCATGTGATTCAAATTGTCATGCGTAATGACGACGCCTTTAGGATCGCCGGTGGTGCCGGAGGTGTAGAGCTGGATCGCCCCCAAATCCATGCCGAGTTCGCTCGGCTCGCGCGGTTGATATCGCGCGAGCCAACCGCGAAAAGGATCGTCAAACCTACTCCGGTCGACTTCGCACCAGGCAAGTTGAAGTTCCAGCCCATCACAAATTTCTCGCCAAGGGACAAGAAACTCCGTTTCCACAAACGCAAATTTGGCACCGACATCGCGCAACACGTTCTTCAGTTCCGGTTGCGCTAAACGCCAGTTGAGCGGTGTAAAACATGCACCGGATTTGACCGTTCCAAACATCGCGACAAAGAAGTCATCGGAGTTCTTACCGAAAAAAACCACGCGATCGCCAACTTCGACACCGTGCTCAACCAAGCCGCTCGCCACGCACGCCGCTTGATGATCAAAATCGGCATAGCCAGTGACATGCTCGCCGTAGATTAAGGCAGGAGTCGTTGCGCGGTGGCGGGCGTGATAACGCGCATAATCGCCGAGGGTTCGAATTTCTTTATAAATCCACATGCAAAAACCTTAGCGGCCGGTAAATTGGGGTTTGCGTTTTTCAAGCACGGCGTTCAGCGCCTGCCAAGAATCGTCTGTCCCGCCGCAGCGGGCGATGGCGAGCGCCTCTGCGTGTAAGTGTTCGGCAAACGAGTGTTCATTGCTGGAGAGCAATAGGCGTTTCATTTCACCAAACGCGCGCGTGGGGCCATTGGCCAATTCGCGCGCAAGCGCGAGCGAGGTTTCGCGAAGTGTGATTTCGTTATCGACGATTTCGTTAATGAGGCCATAGTCTCGCGCTTGTGGTGCCGACCACATTTGATTGCGCAACAAAAACTCGGCCGCGCGCCGCGAGCCCAAGCGGCGCGGATAGAAAAAGGTAGAACCCGCGTCTCCACTGAAACCGATGCCCGTATACGCGGCATAAAACCGTGCATCAGCCGTTGCAATCGCAAAGTCCGCCGCGGCGGTGAGCGCCACCGCGCCACCGGTCACCAAGGAATGGAGCGCAATGACCAAGGGCGCATCCATTTGCGCAAGATGAAGGAGGCCCGTGTGCAGATCGGCGGCGGCGGACTTAAGAAATCGCGGTAAATCAGCGCGATCTCGCGTGAAGGTTTTGATGTCTCCGCCGACGCTGAAATTCTTGCCGCGCGCATCCATCAGTACCGCGCGCACAGTTGGCACATCGCAGGCGATAGCAAGCGTTTTAAACTCCGCACAAAAAGCACCATCAAACGGATTGCCGCGCGTGGGTTGGTTAAGCGTGATATGCGCAATACCGTCCGTAACTTCAAACTCAAATGCCGAATAGGTCATGACAAATACCTCAACGCAGCCGGCCACGCGCGCGTAGCGTCGTGTAGCTATCGTAAAAAATGCCTTCTTGCAATTCGCCGTAGCCAACCCGGCCGTCCGCCCCGACCCAGCGATTCATGATGTTAGGCACACCCACGCAGCCGTAGCACTCCCATAAGCCGGACGCCATGGGAGCGCCGTGAAAACGATGGGTCTTACCGCGAATGTCAGTTACCGACATCAGATACGAGGAACCCCACACGCCGACGCGATCGACCGACATCGTCGCGTCCGTCAGTCCGTATACCTTGCCGTTTTCCAATAGATAACCATGCGCAAACGTAAACTGCCGGTCACCGGGCGCGGTGATGTCGAGCGACCAAATCTGATGCGTCATGTAATTCTCGTCGATGATGGCGTGCGTCCATGCCATGCCGGGGCAACCCTGTTCGCCGCGCGGCCCCCAGGATCGATCCATGACGTCGACATAATCGATGTCAATTTTCTCGCCCCGCAGGATGAGTTGACCGCGCACGCGACAAGTTTGGTCGTAATGGCCGCCGTAACTTGCACCGTATCCGGAATTTGCTGCTTGCTCCGCGGCGGACTTGCGCGCTTTGGGGTCCATATCCGGGTCGTGAATGTCATACGCCGGCATCAAGGCGGTGAGTTCTATCTCAAGCGAGGTATCGTCGTGCCCGATGTAGCGACCTATGTAGCGGTCGGGGCCTTTTGAAATATCGATCGCCAAACCATTGGGCAGGGAGAACGCACTGAAGGTCGCCGGGGCCGGTAGATGTTGGCGATTATCGCTATAGGAGGCTTCATAGCGCGAGCGGGTGAGTCCTTCGAATATTTTAATGTCGCAGAGTGTCACGCCCAAACCCGGCCGCGCCAACACATAGATATTGCCGAATAAGCGTCGCTCGGGTACGGCAAACGGGAGGTACAGTGTCTCCGCCCACTCATGACGCGTGGCCTCGGTGGTCGCACCGCGCATTTTCTCCAAGTGATAGTCCATATCGGCACGGGTGATCATGAGCGGTGGTCCTCTTTTTTGTTGGTTTGCAAGTTCATTGTAAACGCGCGTATCAGATCGGGAGCCTTTGGCTAGGGATAGGTGTCCGAAATTCTCGTGCTGTAATCGTTGCTCGATTAAGCACGGGGATTGCCCACTGGGACTAACAGATTTTCGATCCGTGGCAATGATTGCGGTTGCGACTCCCAACCTTGCGGTAACACCCAGGCGCGGTCGCGCAGTAATTGCTCGCGGGCTGAATCAAGCACGGCGCGGCGCGCGGCACCCGCCAATACGGGATCGACGCTCAACGCACTGACGGCTTGCGCGTTTGCTGCCCGCAATTTGGTGTTGGCCCTTTGAATTTCATCGGGTTCGGCGCCTGCTCGCGCCAATATGTCGCCGGCGCTCGCTGCAATCTCCGCGAGCGCTTCGTAATGCGCACGATGCGTCGTTGCATCACACAAGTCGCGCAGCGTTTCGGCAAGTTCTTTCGAACGTCGTAATTCATCGCACTCAAAGCGATAACTAAGCGGTAGACGTTCTTGCAGCAGGGCGAGATGCGCCAGTGCGATGTGCAGCTGTTCGAGCGCCATACGATTGGTGGGATCAAGCGCCGGCAGCACCGCGTCCTTGAGCGATTTGATAACGCTTGCAAGTTGTAACGATGGCTTTAGCCGCATCTAGCCTCCTTGTTCCAAGAGCGCTCGAAGTTGATCGAGGAGCAGGGGCCCTATGCCGACAATCCATGCCAGCAAAGCATCTTGATGCGTCTTGCCGTAGCGCGCGATGCGGTAGCTGGTGGCTAATGAAATAACGCCTTGGATAAAGCCGGCCATGACGCGATAAAAGTAGAGTCGCTTAGGATCAATCGTTAAACCTGACAGTTCTTCGTAGCGTGAAAAAAATTCCGACTCTGGCATAAATCCGCCGATGAGCGGCGTGATGCCGTCGTCGCCTAGACACCCGTACGCCGGATGGGTGACCCATGCAAGATCGTGATGATGATCGCCAATGCGAGCCATTTCCCAGTCCAAGATGGCCGTGATCCGCGCGTCACTTTCCGTAAACAAAAAATTGCCGGTGCGAAAGTCACCGTGAACGAGAACGGGCTGTGGACAGGCCGGTAAATTAGCGCGTAGCCAGGCGGCGGCGAGTCGGAGTAGGGGCTCTTCTTCGTCGCTATCCTCTTCCCACACGCGTTCCCAGTGATTGAGCGCAAGTTCAGCCGAAGTCACGCCCGGTGGCGGACTTTCGAATGACGATAGTTGCAAATTGAAAAGCGGGGTCGCATGGATGCGAGCGAGACTGTCAACAAATTGCGCGCCTAAAGCGGTGCGCCAACGACTCCCAATGCGCGTTCCCATGCCGGTTGCCTGGCTGGTTGCTTCCGCGGGTTTGGTTACACCCGGGACGAACCCCGAGATGAGCGCGGGATATGGTAAATACTCGCCGTCGCTGTCCACCCAATACACCGGCGGCACCGGCACAATGCCGCCAAACGCACGCATAACTTCAAACTCGCGCTGTCGGCTCGTTTCGACAATCGACTCGGCTGGCTGCATGCGTAGCACCAGGGGCAGCGTTCTACCGTGATGCTTGAGCGTGAAGGCCATCTGCACCTTTGACGCGCCACCGATCAGCCATCGCGCCTCTTCGATTTCGAAGGCTTCGTTGATCTCTTGATGCAACCAGCCACGCGTGGCGGCGACCAAATCGGCGAGCGCCATCGGCGCATAGGCAGAACTTGCGCGGCGTTCCATTTTCCGAGTGAGTACGGTATCTATCTCAGGTTCGCACGGCAGTCGCCGCCGCAACGCCGCAAGCCACGCTGGAGAAGGATTGTTCTTATCCACGACGTTACTTTCGACCACGTGTAGTCGCTTTGAGCGAACGTTGCCATTGCGCGGCGAGCAGGTGCCACTGCGCGGTCATTCGTTTCGCAAGCAATCTAGTGTCTTCGACCAGCCCGCGCACGGCGAGCCCACGGACCAAACTCATCGTCATTGTCAGCGCATCTTTGGCGGCGTTTGGCGGCCATCCCGCTTCACGCAATTTCTCCAACCACATGCATTCCACTTGGCCGCGATGTTTAAGCGTCAGGTTGATTAGTTCTTGCTTAAGCGCTCTCTCAGCGCCGCCCGCCATCAGAATATCGAGCGCTACCCTAAAGTGCGCCGATAGAAAAAAGTTTTGGGCATCTTTCAGCATCGCGCCGAGCGGATCTGATCGCGCCGGCAGGCGCCGACCAAACGACAGCGCGCGCGCCGTCGATTCGCCGAACGCGTACTCAATCGCGGCGATGGCGAGGTGGTTTTTGGTTGGAAAGTGATGAAGCTGCGCGCCTTGTGAAACCCCCGCCTGCTTCGCGACCGCCGCGGTACGAAAGTTGGCATAACCTTGGTCGCGAATGACTTCAAACGCGGCGCGCGCTAGGCGCGCGCGCATGGTGGCTGAGCGCTCGGCCTGCGGCGTACGCGTGCGTTGCGGCGGTTTGGCGGCTGCTTTGCGCTTCGAAGTAGGCGAGCGTGGCATAAGCTATTTGGAAGCGATTCGGTCGGCCGCATGCTAGGGGCCGGCTTTGAACGGTGTCAAGACAGCCTTTCCGAGTCGTTATCCGAGCTCGCGCCTTGCCTTTATTAAACAGGTTTACAACTCGCTGGCGAGGAAGCTATTGTTGCGAACAAACAGATCGTCCACACGGTTTGTTAAGAGGTAGCTTTATGGCCGCGGCGCAGCATTCAAACAAAGTCAGTCAGTACATCCACGACGATCCGTCGGCGGGGTTGTTTCAGGTTTCGCGCGAGACTTTTGTCGATCCGGACATTCTGGCGCGTGAAAGGGCGCTTATTTTTGACCGCTCCTGGCTTTATCTCGGACATCAGTCAGAGATTACCGCACCGGGTGATTTTGTAACACGCAATGTCGGTGGGCGGGAACTCATTTTCACGCGCTGCAAAGACGGCGAAGTGCGCGCATTTTTTAATACCTGCCCGCATCGTGGTGCCATGGTCTGTCGCGAACGGCAGGGGAACGGCGCCATGTTCCGCTGCTTCTATCATTCCTGGGCATTTAATCTGGAAGGCCGCCTGATTAATCGCCCGGGTGACGAAGCCTATTCCAGCGATGCACGCGCGGCCGGTCGCCACGATCTCGTGCGCGTACCGCAACTCGACAATTATCGTGGCTTTTACTTTGTGCATTATCAAAAGCACTCGAACAGCCTGCGTGAATACTTGGCGGGGGCTACGGAATTCATTGATCTCGTGGTCGATCAATCCGAAGCGGGGATGGAGATCGTCGGCGGCACGCAGGAATACAGCGTGGAATCCAATTGGAAGCTGTTGTGCGAGAACAGCTTCGATGGGTATCACGGCCTACCAACGCATTCCACTTACTTTGACTATCTACAAAGCCGCGCGGGCAGCTTGGTCATGCGCAATTTGAGCGTCGGACAGGTCTTCGATCTCGGTAACGGACACGCTGTGGTGGAATACGCCGCGCCTTGGGGTAGGCCGGTGGCTTCCCCGGTGCCCGCCTGGGGCGAAGCGGGCGAGCAAGAAACCTTGGCCGTGCGTCAACGTTTGGAAGCGCGCTTTGGATCGGCGCGCGCAGAGCGCATCGCGTGTCTAAATCGAAATATGGTGATTTTTCCGAACCTGGTTTTAAACGACATCATGGCCGTTACCGTCAGGACGTTCTTCCCAGATGGTCCTGCGCGGAACGTCGTCAACGCGTGGACCTTGGCGCCGCGGGAGGAATCGGCGTCGATGCGCGAACGGCGACTGTTTAACTTCCTCGAATTCTTAGGCCCCGGCGGTTTTGCAACCCCCGACGATTGCGAAGCCCTCGCACTTTGCCAGCGCGGCTATTCGAACCTCACGGAAGCAGGCTGGAACGATATCTCCAAGGGCATGGCCGCCGAGGCCCCCAAAATCGACGATGAACAGCAAATGCGAATTTTCTGGCGCGAATGGAATCGGCGCGTCACGGAGGCGGTATGACCGACACGCTCTCGGTGACGCGCACCGCGCTCGAAGATTTCTTGTACTTCGAGGCGGCCTTGCTCGACGAATGGCGCCTCGACGAATGGCTCGCGTTGTTTGACGAAGGCGCGAGTTATTTCGTACCTCCGGCTGGCGCGTCGGACGACGCCAATCCTGCGACGACGCTGTTTTATATCGCGGATGATCACCATCGGCTGACCGAGCGCGTCAAACGTTTAAAGAAAACCACGGCACATAGTGAGTTTCCGCATTCCACATGTCGGCGTTTGGTCAGCAATGTCCGGATCTTGGGCGGCAGCGACGCGGCGTTTCGAGTGACGTCTAATTACATTACGTACCGTAGCAAGATGGGTAACACGCAAGCCTATTTCGGGCATCACCTGTATGACATGCGCCTGCTTGATGGTGCGATCAAAATCACTCGAAAGACTTCTTTTATAGACGCTGACGACATTCGCGATCAAAACAAAGTCAGCATCATTCTTTGATGAAGCCCGGAACGATTACATTGAAAATGAATTTTCGATATCTAAAGCTTGGCTATGTGGCGTTGAATGTTACCGACATTGCACGTTCACGAGCTTTTTATACCGATTTGATGGGCCTGCAGGAGGCGGGCGCCGGCACTGGCGACGAATGCTTGCTCCGATGTACCGCGCGCCATCACGACGTCATTCTGCGATCTCACGAGCAGCCGGGGCTGCACCGGCTCGCCTGGGAAATGGAGTCGGCCCTAGATCTTGCGGCGCTCCGAACACATCTCGCCGCGCTCGATATTCGTGCCGTTGAGGTTTCCGCTCACGAGTGTGCCGCGCTTGGTATCGCGCAAGGGTTCCGCGTCACGGAACCCTGTACCGGCGCGACGTTCGAATACTTCTACGGAATGGCCGCCGCGGCGACGCCTTTCGTGCCCACGGTCGCGAAGATTGCGCGGCTCGGTCATGTGGTCTTGCAGACCGATGAGCACGCGGCAACGGAGCAATTTTTTCGCGAGCAGCTTAATTACCGGGTGTCGGATCGGATTGAAGGCGCGGTGACTTTCATGCGCTGTTTCCCGAATCCCTTGCACCATTCGTTTGGCTTGAGCAACGGCAAGGCGAAACAATTGCACCATGTGAACTTTATGGTCACGGATATCGACGACATTGGGCGCGCACTCTATCGCATGCAAAAAGCGAACGTCCCCATTGTGTTCGGCCCGGGCCGGCATCCACCGTCTGAGTCGATTTTCTTGTATTTCTTGGACCCTGACGGCTTAACCGTCGAGTACAGCTTCGGCATGGAAGAATTTCCAGAGACCGCGCCACGCGAACCACGCCTCCTGCCGTTTTCGCTGCAGTCGATCGATTATTGGGGCGCGGTGCCGGATCCGAGGTTCGCCGCGCGCGGCGCCATCGAACGCGCGGTGATTTGAGATGTCGATGCACGGCTTAGACGGTAGAGTTGCCATTATCACCGGTGCCGCCGCGGGGATCGGTCGCGCGATCGCGGAACGCCTCGCGCAGGAAGGCGTACGGCTAATCCTCGCCGACTTGGATGCGCGTGTAATCGATACCGCCGGCGAATTTCCCGGAGCACTTAATTTTGTCGGTGACCTGAGCGTTGAAGGTACAGTGCGGGATCTCACACAGCTCGTCGTCGAAACTTATGGGCGCATCGATATCCTCATCAACAACGCGGGCGGCGGGATTATTCGACCGTTTCTCGAACACACGCCGGATACATTGCGTGAAACCGTCAATCGCAATTTATGGACGGCACTTTGGTGTTGCTATGTCGTATTGCCGGTGATGCTCAAGAGCGGCTATGGGCGCATCGTCAATGTCGGCGCGGATTCCGTGCGCAACGGGCTGCCGGAACATGCGGCGTATAACGCCGCGAAAGGCGGCATGCATGCGTTGACCACCGGACTCGCGCGCGAGTTTGCAACGCAGGGCATCACCGTCAACACCGTCGCGCCGTGCATGGTGGCAACGCCCATGGTGCGGAAATTGATGGCGGAAAATAATCCTTGGATAAAACAGTTCGCCGATGTCATCCCGATGGGCCGGCCGGGCGAGATGGCGGAAGTAGCGTCGATGGTGGCTTATTTGGCGAGCGAAGAAGCGTCCTTCGTCACGGGTCAAGTCATCAGCGTCAATGGTGGCAGCACCATGTTATGAAGATCGAAGTGCGGCGCGAGCGTGCAGTTAAATTCAAAAAGTAGGTTGGGATGAGCGCAGCGAATCCCAACATCAGGGCTCTAAAAGATGATCGACCACGATGAGTTTCCTTAAGTCGCTTTTTGGTCAGGTCGATCGCACCGTGATGACGGAGCCATCTGGCGTGTCGTTCACCGTGAAATCCGGGCAGTCAGTGTTAGAGGCCGCACTCGCGCAAGGGATCGCGTTTCCGCATAGCTGCACCGTGGGCACGTGTGGGAGCTGCAAGTGCACGCTGAAGAACGGCAAAATCCGAGAAATTCAGAACTTTGGTTATGTATTGAGCGCGGAAGAGCTGCGCGCGAACATCATCCTCGCCTGCCAAGCGGCACCTAAATCCGATCTCACGCTCACGGTTGACGGATTAACCCGCAAGCAATTGACGCCGCCAGAGGATTTCGCCGGCAAAATCCTGCGCGTCACGGATGCCACGCATGACATCAAACAGGTCACGATCGTGCTCGACCGGCCACTTAAGTTCGATGGCGGGCAGTATGCACAGCTCACGATTGATGATGTGTATGGCGCGCGCGCGTATTCAATCGCCAATGCACCGCAACCCGGCGGTTGTCTGGAGCTTGAGTTCTACATTCGGCACGTACCGGGGGGCATGTTTACGGATCTACTCTTCGGTGCGGATTTCGTCGGCAAGATCGTGAAGGTACATGGCCCGTCCGGTAATTTCTGGTTGCGCGAAAGTCGCGCGCCATTGCTCGCGATTGCAGGCGGCAGCGGGTTGGCACCATTGTTGTCACTTCTTAACGCCGCAGCCGCGCGTAACGTCGGGCGGCCCTGTGTGCTGTTGTTTGGCGCACGTGCACAACGCGATCTCTACGCGCAGGCTGAACTCGCCGCGCTCGCGCGCAATTGGAACGGTGCCTTTGAGTTTGTGCCGGTGTTGTCGGATGAACCAACGAATTCCGGATGGGCCGGCGCCCGCGGATTGGTCACCGATGCGATACTGGAGAAGGTTCGCGCGTTGGCTGGGACTGACTCGGAGGCTTATCTATGCGGCCCGCCGCCGATGATCGACGCCGCGATCCCGGTGTTACACGCGCTCGGCCTTGTTACCGCCAATATTCACTTTGACAAATTCTTAGACGGTAGCCACGGACTGCAGCGGCATGGGTGAGCATCACTCGCCCCTCATCGATGTCCATACGCATATTGTCCCGCGTGATTTTCCGCCGAATCCCGCGCCCGGCAACAACGGGCGCTGGCCCTGTTTATGCGTGCAATCGACGGGACGTGCGACGATTCAATTCGGCGATAAACCGTTCCGCGAACTCGATTCGCGCTCATGGGATATCGCCGCGCGTGTCAATTCGATGGACGCGGAAGGCATCACTGCGCAAGCGTTATCGCCAATGCCTGAGCTCTTATCCTATTGGTTTAAGCCGGAGGAGGCGCTTAACGTTGGCCGCTTTGTCAATGCGGCGATAGCGTCGATGGTCGCGCAAGGCAACGGTCGATTCATCGGACTCGGGATGGTTCCGTTGCAAGCGCCGGAACTTGCGGCGCGCGAACTTTCCCGTCTCAAGGCCGATGGTTTAGCGGGCGTTGAGATCGGCAGCAATATCAATGGAACGGTGCTCGGCGACAAATGCTTTACAGAATTTTTTGCGGAAGCCGAGCGGCTCGAACTCGCGATATTTGTTCACGCACTTCATCCCATCGGTGCGGAGCGATTGCGGGAAACGCCTGATCTGATCCCGTACGCGGCGTTTCCACTCGATACCGGACTCGCGATTGCTTCCCTGCTCCGCGCAGGCGTGCCTGCCAAGTTCCTCAAATTGCGACTTGGCTTCAGTCACGGCGGTGGCGCGGTAATCCCGCTGGTGCACCGTCTACAACGGGGTTGGGAATTATCGGATGGTTTCAACGGCGCGTTGCCGCAGCCGCCGCATCACTACGCTGCAAATTTTTTCTACGACAGCCTGGTATATGACACGGGATACTTAAAGTATCTGCTAGATGTCTTCGCGCCAGGGCATGTATTCGCCGGCACGGACTATCCGTATGTCATCGAACAAACGGGATTGCGGAAATTCTTAGAAGGCGCGGTGGGAGCCGCTGAGCACGCGGTATTCGCGGATGCCGCGCGGTTGTTTTTGAATGTGCGCTAACTGTCGCTAGCTGTAGGTTGGGGTGAGCGAAGCGAACCCCAACAATTCCCACGCAGGATTTTCGTCTGCGCTGATTTGGAATAGCGATGTTGGGGTTCGCTGTGCTCACCCCAACCTACGATCCGCGCGCCGACCTCTCCCGGTGGGAGAGGTTTTATAAATTTACGCGCTTACTTACTCGGACAGGAAATCTCCTGTCTCCCTCTCCCGCGGCGCGGGAGAGGGCTGGGGTGAGGGTGAAGTGCCCGCTGAAATTACAGTAGCGGCACGATCAACAACGCGACAATGTTGATGATCTTAATCAGCGGATTGACCGCCGGGCCCGCCGTGTCTTTGTATGGGTCGCCAACGGTATCGCCGGTAACCGCGGCTTTGTGCGCATCTGAGCCTTTGCCGCCGAAGTGACCATCTTCGATGTACTTCTTGGCGTTATCCCAGGCGCCGCCGCCGGTGGTCATCGAGATGGCGACAAAGAGGCCAGTCACGATAGTCCCCATCAACACGCCGCCCAGGGCCTGCGGTCCAAGCCAAATGCCGACCACCACCGGTACTAGAATCGGCAGCAGCGACGGCACGATCATTTCTTTGATCGCCGACTTGGTCAGCATATCGACCGCGCGCGAATAATCCGGCTTGGCGGTGCCTTCCATGATGCCTTTGATCTCTTTGAACTGCCGGCGCACTTCGTTGACCACCGAGCCTGCCGCACGGCCCACGGCTTCCATCGCCATCGCGCCGAACAAATAGGGCACGAGACCGCCGATGAACAAGCCGATGATGACCATGTGATCCGACAAATCGAACGACACCGACTTACCGGCTTGTTCAAGCTTGTGCGTGTAATCCGCGAAAAGCACTAAGGAAGCAAGACCGGCCGAGCCAATGGCATAACCCTTGGTAACCGCCTTGGTGGTGTTACCCACTGCATCGAGCGGATCGGTGATGTTGCGGATTTCCTTCGGCAGCTCGGCCATTTCCGCGATACCACCCGCGTTATCGGTAATCGGGCCGTAGGCGTCGAGTGCCACGATCATACCGGTCATCGACAACATCGCCGTGGCCGCGATCGCGATGCCGTACAACTCGCCAAGCGTGTACGCGGCGTAGATGGCCACACACACCGCGAGCACCGGCAACGCGCAGGATTTCATCGACACGCCCAAGCCCGCGATGATGTTGGTCGCATGGCCGGTCTGCGAGGCAGACGCGACGTGCTTAACCGGCGCGTATTCGGTGCCGGTGTAGTACTCGGTAATCCACACGATGGCGCCGGTCAGTACCAGGCCTACGAGCGAACAATAAAAGAGCGTCATCGCGTTCTCGCCCATCATCTGTTGGCTGATGTAGTAAAACGCGCCGGCCGCTAATACCCCAGAGACAATCACGCCTTTATATAAGGCCTTCATGATCTTTTGGTCAGGGGCTTTCACGAAGAAAGTGCCGATAATGGAGGCGATAATCGAGGCCCCACCGAGTACCAACGGATAGATGATCGCGTTGGCTCCGAGCTTCTCGAGCATCAAGCTGCCGAGCACCATGGTGGCAACCACCGTCACCGCGTAGGTTTCAAAGAGGTCCGCCGCCATGCCCGCGCAGTCGCCGACGTTGTCACCCACGTTGTCCGCGATGACGGCCGGGTTACGCGGGTCATCTTCCGGAATGCCGGCTTCGACCTTACCAACCAAGTCCGCGCCGACATCCGCGCCCTTGGTGAAAATGCCGCCGCCTAAGCGCGCGAAGATTGAAATCAACGAACCACCGAAGGCGAGTCCGACGAGACCATGGAGTGTTTGATCCTGGTCCGCACCTAAGAGCTGTGGGGCAAGCATATAGAAGCCGGCACAACCGAGGAGGCCCAAACCAACCACCAACATGCCGGTGACCGCGCCGCCACGGAATGCAACGGCGAGCGCCGCCGCCATGCCGTTGTGGGCGGCTTGCGCAGTGCGTACGTTGGAGCGCACCGACACATTCATTCCTATATAGCCCGTCGCGCCGGAGAGCAGCGCGCCGACCGCGAATCCGATCGCGGTAAATTTATCGAGCGCGGCCCATAGCACGACGAAAAGAATCGCGCCCACAATCCCGATGGTGGTGTATTGGCGGTTCAAATAAGCCGACGCGCCTTGTTGAATCGCGGCCGCGATCTCACGCATGCGGTCATTGCCTTCGGGTTGCGCCAGAATCCAGCGTACCGACCAGACGCCATAGGCGACGGCCAGGAACCCGCATAAAACGGAAAATCCTAAAGCGGACATGAAAAAGCCCTCAATTCGTTTGTCTTTAGATTGCGGAAGGAGCGGACCGCATCGCGGCTCGCACGCGCTCGGCCTCCTCCCAGGCTGCCGAGCCGCGCGATTTTCGTAGATATCAGCCGATTTTGAAAGCCGTCGCGAGCCTGCGCGGTACCGCGATGTTGGCGAGCTTGACGTAAGCCGGCAACCCTCCTTGATAGGGGGGATAGTCTTCGCCGGCAATGAGTGGCTTTAAATAGCGACGGCAGGCCTCGGTAATCCCATAGCCGTCCGGGGTAATGAAGTCGCGCGGCATTTTTTTCTCGACATTCGCGACATCCGCGAGCGCCGCATGGCCGGTGCGCCACCGATAGGGTTCGTCTTCCAGACGTTCGATCGTCACCATGCGGGCGTTTTGTCCGGCGATGGCTAATTCCAAGGCTGCCCGCCCCACCGCGTAGGCCTGTTCGACATCAGTTTTGGAGGCGATATGGCGCGCCGCACGCTGCAGATAATCCGCGACCGCCCAGTGATACTTGTAATTCAGGCGGTCCTTGATGAGCTGGGCGATGACTGGCGCTACTCCACCCAGCTGCGCGTGACCAAAGGCATCGCGGGTGCCCGCTTCAGCCACGAACTTCCCGGCCGCGTTCTTGATTCCTTCCGATACCACGATCGCGCAGTAACCGTGCGTTTTGACGCAGGCGTCCACCCGCGCCAGGAAATCGTTTTCGTCTAGCGTCACTTCCGGAAACAAAATCAGATGGGGCGCATCATCAGCGGCTTCGTGCGCAAGGCCGCCGGCGGCCGCAATCCAACCCGCATGGCGCCCCATGACTTCCATGACGAATACTTTGGTCGAGGTTTTGGCCATCGAAGCGACATCGAAGCCGGCTTCCCGGATAGACACCGCGACATACTTGGCCACTGACCCGAACCCGGGGCAGGTGTCGGTAATCGGCAGGTCATTGTCGACGGTCTTTGGGATATGAATTGCCTGTACCGGGTAACCCAGTTCCTGACTGAGCTGCGAGACCTTGAGACAGGTGTCCGCTGAGTCGCCCCCGCCGTTATAAAAGAAGTAACCAATGTCGTGCGCACGGAAAACCTCGATCAGCCGTTCGTATTCGGCGCGACTATCGGTGATTTTTTTAAGTTTGAAGCGACAAGAACCAAAGGCGCCAGAGGGCGTGTGGCGAAGTGCGGCGATCGCAGCGTCGCTCTCTCGCGAGGTATCGATGAGATCCTCTGTTAGCGCGCCGATGATGCCGTTGCGGCCGGCGAAGACTTTGCCGATCGCGGCCCCCTGTTCACGCGCCGCTTGGAGTAACCCGCACGCACTCGCGTTGATCACCGCGGTGACGCCGCCCGATTGCGCGTAGAAGGCGTTTCGTACAGCCATTGTTCAAGTCCTCGCCGCCAGAATGTCGGGTCATCGTACCCGCGCCGACGCGGGCGATAAAGCACGACTACGCTTGCGTTTTGTTTGCGCGCGCGGCGCGTGCACACCATGACGCTGGATTGACGCTCGCGCTACACTGTGAGCCGCCCACCAATGGAGGCCCGAGACTTGATCGCAATCCTCGCCAAGTTGCCTCGTGCAGGTTTCATCTTGCTATGCGCGCTTGCGGCTGGTGTGACGTTTGCGCAGGGCGTGGATGGCACGGGCCCGCTGACCGACCACGACGATATCGATCTCTCCGATCTGCCGGATTTCGGTGACTCGGCCGGTGCTTACATATCGCCGGAACAAGAGCGGCTCTTGGGCCAAGGGTTCATGCGCCAAATGCGCCGCAGTGCGCCGCTGATTTCGGATGAGGAAGTCGAAGACTACGTGCAAAAGATTGGGTTGGAAGTGGGCAAGCATTCCAACTACTACGGCGATTTCCATTTTTTTGCCGTCGAAAGCCCAGTCATCAATGCCTTTGCCGTGCCGGGTGGATATGTCGGCATCCATAGCGGACTCATCCTCGCGTCTCAAAACGAGAGCGAGCTCGCGTCAGTTTTGGCGCATGAGGTATCGCACTTAACCCAACGCCATGGTGCGCGCATGATCGAAGCCGCCGGCAAAATGAGCATCCCAGCCATGGCGGCGTTGCTCGGTGCCATGGTGATCGCGGCGATTGACCCGCAGGCGGGGCTTGGCGCGCTCACCGCCATCGGTGCCGCGCAGCAGCAGTATCAAATCAATTTCACTCGCGCGAATGAAAAAGAAGCCGATCGGATTGGCATTGAGTTGCTTAACGAAGCGGGCTTCAACCCCGGCTCAATGGGAGACTTTTTCGAACGCATGCAGCGCGCGAGTCGCTATTCGGATCCGGCGGAAATCCCCGAATATCTGCGCACCCACCCCGTGACCGTCAACCGGATCGCGGAAGCCAAGGAGCGTGCCGCGCGCATGCAGCCCGCGGCGCTACGCGAAGACAGTTATGACTACCTGCTTATCTGGCAAAAGCTCAACGTGATGAGTGCGGCCGATCCGGCGCAGGCCAAGACTTATTATGAAACTCAGTTACGCGAGGGGACTTATCGTAATGAAGCCGCCGCACGATACGGCTATGCCTTGGCGTTGGTTGAAGCCGGCGACTTTGCTCGCGCGCGCATCGAACTCGACAAGCTTCTCACCGAGCAACCGCGGATCACGGCGTTCCAAATCGCGTACGCGCGCCTAGAGCAACAGGCGGGGAATCTCGATAAAGCCCTCGCTTGGTTTGATCGCGCGCGCCACAACACCCCAGACAGCAGGGCGGCCACCTATGGCTACGTGAGTTTGCTCACCAATACCGGTGAGCCACGCGAAGCACGCCAGGTGTTACGTGATTTTGGTGAATCCGATGTGCGCGATCCCAGGTTCTTTAAACTGCTTGCCGAAGCCGAAGAACGTATGGGCGATACCGTCAACTCCCATTACAACTTGGCGGAGTACTATCGCTCGATCGGCGAAGTAGAGCTCGCTGCGGAGCAATTGAAACTCGCGCAAACCGTCGCCGACATCTCGCACTATCAGCGCATGCGCGTGGATGCGCGGCTTGATGAGGTCGAAAAAGAACTGGATTTGCTCGATGCCGAACGCGCGAAGCGCAAGCAAGAAGAAGAAAGGCAACGGCGCCGCAACTAAGGCGCGGCCTACTTATACTGGTTGAACTTAAAACAAATGTAACAGGCGATATTCCCCCGCCGATTGAGGCTTACTTCACAGAATTGTCACCACCATCTCTTAGAATGCGTCCCCACAGGCAACGGGAAGGGCATGCCCTCCCGACTAAGCAAAAAATAACAGTAAAAAGGGACACCCACGTATGGCACCGAATTATCGGCTATGCACGGTACTTGATTTCATCGGCATTGGCGCCTTGGCAGGCGCGGTGGCCTCCGTTCTAAGCGGCACCTTTGTGCCGGAACTCTCTGATTCAGCTGCGCTTCTAAGTCTCTCTTTGTGCACCACGACGGCGCTTGTCGCGTTACTAAGTGCACGTGTCTTACAAGTGGCGGAAATAGTCTTGACCGCGCCCAGCGCGCGCAAAATGCGGGCAGCCCAAGCCGCGGACGCTTCCAATGTCACGCCGGTGGTTGCAGGCCAAGCGGAAAAGCTTCCGCAACCCGATCTGCAGCGCGCCGCGTAAACGGCCCCTCCCGAAGACGCTTCCTTCCAATTCTCGTCAATGGTCTCCCTTTGGGAGACCATTTGGTTCAGGGTCTGCCTGGCCTTCTAAAAGACTACGTAAATTGTTGTTAATAGCTGGCCATTATTCGGGCCAACGGCGTAGCCATTGGGAATTCTTCAGCTGACTCACGCACCGATGCTCGATACTGTCCAAGAACTTTACAAAATGACGTGTGAGAGGAAATATCCGAACAGACTGCCGTTCGGCCCTGCAACCGCCGACACCGCGTGGCTAAGTAGTTGATATGACAGTTTTTAATTTGGGCGAAGCGCCATACGAAGGCTATCGATCCGAAACGAATGCAGCGGACGGCAGTCAAGATTTTTTACACCAAGGCATGCTATGGGGTGATCTAATCGGCGCTTAAAAGGACTATCTTGCTGAAAGATCGAGAAATCTTCCTAGTAGGCCCGGAAATTGCTTGGTATATCGTGACGAAGGAGCAAGGATTTGGACAAGCGGACGTCCAGCGACACGGCAAGGTGCCCGGCCGCCGTGGTAGCGAACACAAGTTTTTGAACGTTTGAGCGTCTTGAATAAGACCAGGAGCCCGCAATGAAAATAAGGTCCAAATTAGGCAGCTGCCTCATTCTCGCATTAGGGGTTGTGGGCGGTGCTCACGCCGAGCTTGACGATCCGCCGTACTTCAATCTGTGGTTGGGAACCTCTGGCAACAAGGTAGATGGCGATGGGACGCTCATTCAGCTGTGCGGAACATCAACCTGTAACGGCAATACGGATCTGGTAAGCGCCGGCGGCAACAACGGTTACGCGATTTTCAAAACCGCCTTAACCAACACCGGTAAAGGTTCTGGTGCCATAGACCCGTTCTTACGTTTTCAGCACAACGAAGGCGACGCCCTTGGCAACGCGACCACGGAAGCGGCGTTCAATACTGATTCATCTCCGGATATCGGGAATATCTACAACCCTGACGGTAGTCTCTATTCCGCCAACCAGGCGAAGGACATCGATGCCGGAAAGGACTTCAATCACGCAATCCGTTTAGGGGATTTGATGGTTGATGAAGACGGGTATTTCACCTTCCGCCTGGATATCAATGAGCCCGGCGGTTCCAAATCGAACATTCGTCTGGACGAACTACAGATCTTTGTTGCCAATACCGGGACGTTGAATAAATACACGCTTGACGAGGCTTCTAATCAACAAACGGGTACCCCAGTGAGCGGAACGCTCGACGGCGCAACCAAGATTTGGGACATGGATTTCAACAAATCGAACTCAAAAGGGATCGACGTCGATGGCGTAGTTAACAACACGGCGTCGAAAAGGCTTGGTGGCATAAACCTCGACAGCGTATTGTCTTCCGGCCCGAGCAACGGCAGCGGCGATTTTGATATGGAGTTCTTGCTTCATAGCTCGCTGTTTAACGGTCTCAGCGAAGATTCCTATGTGTATCTTTATAATTTCATGGGACAGTCTGATTCGCCGGGCTTGAACAACGAAGGAGAAGCCGACGCTGGATTCGAAGAATGGGCCGTGGATGTCAAGACGACGCCGGACGAACCCCCTCCGGGTGGTGGTGGCGGTGTACCCGAGCCGAGCACCGCTTTCTTGATGGCGGCGGGAATTGCAGGCCTCTTTCGGTCGCGAGTCAAAGGCTCCAAAGCCGCTTAGACGCAAACGCTGATTCGTACGGAACAGAGAGCCGGCGGAACGCCGGCTTTTTGTTTGGTGCGCGCGACCGCAGTTTTAGAACGCTGATACTTTTGTTTTAGCTAATCTTGCCGCTGATCCGTCTACAATCCTTCCTAACAGCATAGGAATAAATCAGGACGGTATGGCCTCGCGTAACCCTCTTTCCGCGACTTCCCAGGTTATTTGCCGGTTATTCGCGTTGCTGATCATTGGTTCTTCTGCAACTACCGCCGTCGCAATTTCAGAACCCGCGGCTGACCCAACCCCAGAGCGTTCGCTTAGCGCAACATACGAAGATGGTGTTAAACGCGCCGCCGAAGGTGATCTTGCGGGCGCTGTGATTCAGTTTAAGAACGTGCTGCAAGCGAACCAGAATCATCTGCCGGCGCGTATTGCGCTTGGCCACGCAAATCTACGATTAGGGGAGGCCGCTGCCGCAATCAAAGAGCTTCGCATCGCACTCGCGCTAGGCGGCTCGCGCGATCAGATATTCCCGCTGCTTGGCAACGCGCTCCTTGCTCAACGGAAATATCAAGAAATTCTCGACTCCATTACGAGTTCAGACCCCACCTCTGCGGGTACGTTTGAAATCTCGTTGCTAAGAGCCCGCGCATTCTATGAATTAGGGCGCATGCAAGAAGCCTATGAAGGCTACAGCGCGGCCGAGAAACTCGCGCCGACCCGTCCTGAACCCGCGACCGGACTCGCGTTAGTGGAGTTTGCCAACGGCAAGAATGACGCCGCGCTCCGTCGATTAGAAACCGCACTGACGAACGCGCCGAATGATGTCGAAGCGTTGTACCGCAAAGGCGAGATTCTGCGCACGCTTCCCGATGTTGACGGCGCGCTTGCTGCGTATGACCGCGCGCTTGATATTAATCCCCAAGCTCTGCGGGTCCGTTTAGCGCGGGCATCGCTGTTGTTAGGGATTGGGCGATTGGAAAAAGCGCTAGCAGATGCGCAGCTGGTGGCGGACAAAAATCCTAAGGACATCAGTGCCGGGTTCTTGTTGTGGCAAATCCACACTCAAGCGCGCGACATTAAGGCAGCGAATGACGCGCTCGACAATGTCACCCGTCGCTTGGCGGAATTCAAAGACGACGCGATAAGGGATGAACCGTTACTACTACGCATCGCCTCCCTCGTGAATTTCGCTAAGCGTGATTTGGTGCGTGCGGAATCTTACTTAAAACGACATGCGGAATTGCGGCCAAACGATCAGGCGATGCGCCGGCTATTGGGTCGTGTGAAATTGTTACTTGGCGACGGCAAATCAGCGATCGAATCGCTTTATCCGCTGTATCAGCAAAACCCGCAGGATACCGAGATATTGTTGAATCTCGGCCAAGCTTATTTGCAGACCGGCCATTACACCGAAGCCATCGACGTGTTGGAGCAAGCGGAAAAGCTACTCCCGGATAAAGGTGAGGTCGCCGCGCAGCTTGCGTTGAGCCGTATCGGCCTCGGCAGCCGCGAGGATGCGATTGCGGGCCTCAAAGACACGGTTGAATCAGGCGATTCACGGGCTAACAGTGCGGCGCTATTGTTGACTATCTTGCAGTTCAAAAACGGCGACCGTGAGGCCGCGTTGTCCACTATTGAATCGCTAAGCCGACGCGTTCCCAATAATGCAAAGGTGCTAAACCTGAAAGGCGTGATGCATTCGGCTTTGGGAGACGTCGACAATGCGCGTGAGGCGTTTGAAGAAGCAGCCCAGCGCAATCCGGATTTCGTTCCACCGATTTTTAACTTGGCCAAACTTGACATCGCGCAAGGCAAAACCACGGAAGGTCTACGCCGACTGGAGGCGGTGGCCGAGCGCAACCCGCGTTCCGATGCCGCGTTACTGGCACTCGCCGATATCGCGCTTGGCCAGCAAGATTTGGCCGGTGCGGCCAAGTGGCTGGACAAAGCTGCGGCCGCGGCACCCGATGCAATCAATACGCAAGTCAGGCTGGTCGAACTCCGAATGGCGCTTAAGCAAACGGCGGAAGCGCTCGCCGGTGCGCGGAAACTTGTCGACCGCAATCCGGAAAATTCCCTTGCCGTTGAAACTCTCGCCAAGGTACAGGCCGCGCTAGAGAAGAACGACGAAGCCAAGAGCAATTTCCGCAATGCAACCCGTTATGCGAGTTACGACGGCCAGCAATTAATGCGCATCGCGCGCCAACAAGTGGAACTCGCAGATTTTGCAGAGGCGCGCAAAACACTCATCAAGGCACTTGAAACGGGCGTTCGAGACGACGCGACTGCGGCACTAATTCGTTTGCAGATTCAAGTGGGTGAATATGCCGATGCACAGAGCCGAATCGACGATTTGTATAAAGACGTTGAGCATCGACATCTAGCCAATACGCTGCTCGGTGAAATGCACATTCGCCGCCGGGAATATCCGGAGGCGCTAAGCGCATTTGAAAATGCTCAATTGAGCAAACCGACCGCCGAAGCCGTGATCGGAATTGCAGATGCCCACACCCTGCGCGGAGATTACGCCCAAGCAATCACAGCGCTCGAGGCGTGGAGAGTAGACCATCCAGATGATCGCGAAGTCGCGCGTAAGTTGGCGATTACCTACTTACCGGCGGGAGCGCTCAAGCCGGCGCGCGCGCTGCATGAAGAGTTGCTAGCACGGAATCGCGAGGATCCGGTACTCGCGGCCAATCTCGCCCGCATTTACCAACTTGAAAAAGATCCTCGCGCGCGTTCGTTGGCGGAAAGCGCGTACCGATTGGCACCCACCTGGTCGGTGGCGCTCGATACACTTGGCTGGATTTTGGTGCGCGACGGTGAAGTCGAAAAAGGGCTGGAGCTGTTGCGCCAAGCTATCGCTCGCCAAAATAATCCTCTCACACGCTATCACGTTGCGCAGGCGCTCGGGGAACTCGGTCGTACCACCGAAGCCAAAGCGGAACTCAAAATTATTATTGCTGGTGGGGAGCCGACTAAGTTGGTAGAAGACGCCAAGCGCTACCTAGCAAGCCTTACGAGTGAGTCCTGACGCAGCCGCAAGCCCGCACAGCCGCACAAGGGTTGACAACTCCCGCCTCTCGGCGGAATGTCCCTAATCAACGCACGACCGCGTGGGGAGACCCGTGAACAGCACTTCTAATACAAGCGATGCTGCGAATCAGCCAGTGCCGAATCGCGTGACCATCGCGCCCGATCGCCGCTACATCAGCCGCTTAACCCGCGATACCTTGGGGCTCATCTTGGCCGGCGGGCGTGGCGATCGCCTTCAAGACTTGACCAAATGGCGCGCCAAACCGGCGGTCCCGTTTGGCGGCAAATTCCGCATCATCGATTTCCCATTATCCAATTGCATTAATTCCGGGATCCGAAAAATTGGTGTGCTAACCCAGTACAAAGCACACTCGCTGCTCCGTCATTTGTATCGCGGATGGGGTTTCCTGCGCAGTGAGCTAGGCGAATTTTTAGAAGTGTTGCCGGCCTCGCAACGCGTGGACAACGAGTGGTATGCCGGTACCGCGGATGCGGTGTTTCAAAATCTGGATATTCTGCGCGCGCACGATCCGGAGTACGTGCTGGTCCTAGCCGGCGATCATGTCTACAAGATGGACTATGGGCAGATGCTCGCATTTCATCATGAGCAGCAGGCGGATTTGACTATCGGCTGTATCGAAGTGCCGCTGGCGGAAGCGAGCGCCTTCGGGGTGATGAGCGTTGATGCCAACCAACGTATCGTCGAGTTCAATGAAAAACCTGAATCGCCGCGCGCGATACCGGGCAGGCCAGGGTTCGCGCTCGCTTCGATGGGCATCTATGTGTTCAACACGCAGTTTTTGTACGAGCAACTCATTAAAGATCGCGATATGCCGCGGTCCAGTCACGACTTCGGCAAAGACATCATCCCGGCGGTGATCGGCAAGTATCGCGTCATGGCCTATCCATTCCGGGATACGCAAGGCGACGGCGCATATTGGCGAGACGTCGGCACGGTGGACGCGTTTTATCAAGCCAACATGGAGCTGTTAGGCGTGACTCCGCAGTTGAATTTGTATGATCGCGAGTGGCCCATTTGGACTCATCAAGAGCAATGGCCGCCGGCCAAGTTTGTGTTTAATGACGAAGGTCGGCGGGGTTTCGCGGTGGATTCGATGGTATCCGGCGGTTGCATCGTCGCCGGTGCGGAGATCTCCAATTCACTGCTGTTCTCCAACGTGCATGTGGAAACCGGTAGTTACTTGGAAGCCTGTGTCGTGTTGCAAGATGCGCGGATCGGCAACGGTTGCAAGATTCGAAGCGCGATCATTGATCGTGGTTGCGTGGTGCCCCCCAACACATCGATCGGCTACGACGCCGTGCAAGACCGCGGACTGTTCACTGTTAGTGCGCAGGGCGTGGTACTCGTCACCCCGGAGCGCCTGGGGCAGCCGCGGCATACGGTGCGGTAGTCCAGCTTAACGAACTTCTTTCAACGCGTTCGAGAATTGTATTTTTCCCCCTCTCCCGCTTGCGGGAGAGGGTAGGGGTGAGGGTCTTCGCGCAACGCTAGTCGATAAGCTGCCCCTCACCCGCCGCTTTGCGTCGGCCTCTCCCAGAGGGAGAGGCGAATTGAAACCCTCTCCCGCTTGCGGGAGAGGGTAGGGGTGAGGGTCTTCGCGCAACGCTAGTCGATAAGCTGCCCCCCCCGCCGCTTTGCGTCGGCCTCTCCCGGAGGGAGAGGCGAATTGAAACCTTCTCCCGCTTGCGGGAGAAGGCGGGGTGAGGGTCTTCCCTACAACCACAGCATCCGCCCCATCTCTAGCCGATGCGGCAATAACGTGTGATACGGATACACGCGGATCCGTAACGACACGAGTCCTGCATGCGTAGGCGCTAGCTGCGCACGGAATACCTGTGTGTCGTGCTCCGTTTCCGCCGCCGTCAGAGGTACGGTCTCCGCGACGGTGAATTCACCTTGCGCATCAACCGTGCCGAGTTGCGCCTCTACACATAGATCCGTTGCGGCAAGCGGCTGAAGTTTCACACTCACCGCAAGCGCAAAATCAGCCCCTGCTGTCAGCGTCGCCGGTGGCCCTTGCTTCAAGCTCACAGAAACCGCCGACCAATGGGCGGCGATGCGTTGCTTCCACGCGGAAAGTTCGCGCGCGGCGTGGCCGTCGTTCGCGGCGAGTTCGCGCGCGAGTTTGGCGGCCGGCGCGTAGAATTTTTCGGTGTATTCGATAACCTGCCGTTCCGCGTTGAAGCGCGGCAGCACCGTGCGTTGCGAGGCTTT
Organism: uncultured Klebsiella sp.; assembly: GCA_964555355.1. Lineage (GTDB taxonomy): Bacteria > Pseudomonadota > Gammaproteobacteria > CAIKBL01. The sequence goes on along the minus strand of CAZKRY010000012.1, from coordinate 126,400 downwards.
GGCTAACTTCAGCCATGATTCCGAATAGCCACGCCCGTTCCGCGAGAAATAGCTCGGTTTGGCCTCTTCGAATAACACGCGCAGAATTTCGTTGGCTTCAAGGCGATCCCGCTCGCTGGGCTGCACGTTCTTATCATGCGGCGCGATCCCGTAGCCGTTGTCATGCGTGAAGCCCTCCGCCCACCAACCATCGAGGATCGAGAGATGCACCGCGCCGTTGATGGCGGCCTTCATGCCCGAGGTGCCGCTAGCTTCCAACGGATACTCCGGGTTGTTCAACCAAATATCGACGCCCGCCACCAATCGGCGTGCGAGTGAAATATCGTAGTTTTCGATTAAGAAGAGACGCCCCTGAAACTCCGGACGCATCGAATACTCATGCAGCGTGCGAATGAGGTCCTGGCCACCGGTATCGCGCGGATGCGCTTTGCCGGCATACAGCAAAATGACCGGGCGCTCATCGTCATCCAACAAGCGGGCGAGGCGCGCCGGATCGGAGAGCAGCAAGGTCGCGCGTTTGTAAGTGGCAAAGCGCCGCGCAAACCCCACCAGCATGGCATCGTGCCCGCTCGATAAGCGCCGCAATTGTTGCTGAATGGCCGCCATGGACATGCCATTGCGCTGGTACTGGCGAGTCAATCGCTCGCGTAGATAGTCGATTAAATCCAACTTCAGCAGTTGGCGCACACTCCAATAGGTATGATCGGGTAAATCATCGATCTGCCGCCAGAATTCGGCGTTACACATTTCGTTACGCCATTGCCGGCCGAGGCGGAGATCGAATAAGTTCGCCCAGGATGTTGCGAGGTAAGTCGGGATGTGCACGCCATTCGTCACATGGCTAATCGGATTTTCACGAGGTGTGATTTCCGGCCACACGAAGCTTTCGTTCACCGAGGCCACGCCTTCATGCACCGCGCTGACGCCATTGCGGAAACGCGAACCCCGCAGCGCAAGCGCGGTTTGATTGAAGCCTTGCGCGTTTAACGGACTATCGCCCAGCGCAAAAAGCCCGGTTTCGCCAACGCCCAGATCGGCGATTAACTTCGGAAAGTACTGCCGCATTAAATCATGCGGAAAAACATCATGCCCAGCCGCCACCGGCGTGTGCGTTGTGAAGACGGTGGCGGCGGCGACGACTTCCAGTGCGCTCTTGAAATCGAGGCCACGCCGCATGGTTTCGCGTAATCGTTCCAAGATCTGAAACGCGGCATGTCCTTCGTTGATGTGCCACACCGTCGGCGCGATACCGAGCGCGTGCAGCGCGCGCACGCCACCCATGCCAAGCACAATCTCTTGCGCGATGCGGGTCTCGATGCCGCCACCGTAGAGTTCGCGGGTGATTTGCCGGTCTTCAGGCGCGTTGCCATCGACATCGGTGTCGAGCAGCACGAGTTCGATGTCGCCGAGCTTGCCGCGCCACATCCGCACAGTGACATCGCGCCCGAGCAAATCGACATGAATACGCAGCGGTGTCCCTTGCGCGTCGCACGCTTCTTCAAACGCCAAATCGCCACCGCGAATGGGCGTATAACGCATGTGTTGCCGCCCCTCGCCATCAATTTCTTGGCGCAGGTAACCGGCTCGATAAAAAAGACCCACCGCGACAAACGGCAGGCGTAGATCACTCGCCGCCTTGCAATGATCGCCCGCCAGCACCCCTAAGCCACCGGCATAAAACGGCAGGCTTTCATGTAACCCGTATTCCGCGCAGAAGTACGCGACGAGATCACGCTCCGGATCGAGCACGGCGCGTACGCGGGCATCGCGCGGCTGCTGCAGATAGGTGTTATACGCGGAAAGCGCGGCTTCATAGTCCTGTACAAAAATGGGGTTGGCTGCCGCCTCGTCGAGCGCTGCTTGCGCCACCCGCCGCAAAAAAATCTTGGGGTTGTGTCCGCTCGCGGACCAGGTCTCGCTATCGATATGCGCAAAGAGCTCCTGCACCCGTCGATCCCAGGTATAGGACAGATCGTTGGCCAGTTCTTGCAGGCGCGAAAGGCTCGCCGGCAAGCGCGGCATGATTTCAAATTCGAGGCGCGTTTCGGTCATGAGTTGAGTTCACCCTTGCTTAAGCGGTACATGCATCGCCGCATTGTCACATAAACCAAATGTGGCTCGGGGTGATTCAGTTATCATGCCGGCCCATGTTGAAAGTATTGTTTGCCGCCAGTGAGGCCACCCCGTTCATCCAAACCGGTGGCCTGGCCGAAGTAGCCGGTAGTTTGCCATTGGCGCTCGCTGAGGCGGGTTGTGAAGTCCGGCTGGTGCTGCCGGCATATCGCACCGTCGATGTGCAGGGACGACCGTTCGTAGCCTACGGGCCGTTCCGCATCCCGCATTGTTCGACGCCTGTTTTCCTGCGCCGGGTCATACTCAATCCGCGCGTTGAATTATGGCTGGTCGATTGCCCGGAATTGTTCGACCGCGACGGTGGGCCGTATCTCACCCCGGCGGGCCGGGAGTGGCCGGATAATTCGCTGCGTTTCGCGACGTTTAGCCGGGTGGTCACCGCGCTTGCCGGCGGACTCATGCCGGATGGCTGGCGACCGCAACTGGTGCACTGTCACGACTGGCAAACGGGGTTGGTGCCGGCATTGTTGACGTTGGAGCCCATGCGCCCCGCGACGGTATTTACGCTTCACAATCTCGCTTTTCGCGGTCTTTGTAGCCGCGAAAGTTACCGGGCATGCGGCCTGCCGGAATCGATGTGGCATCTTGATGGCTTGGAGTTCCACGACCAAGGCGCATTCATCAAAGGCGGACTCATCTACGCCGATCGTTTGACCACCGTCAGCCCCACCTATGCGCGCGAAATCCAAACGACTGCCTTCGGTGAAGGACTCGACGGCGTACTGCGCGCGCGGGCCGGTGTGTTATCCGGCGTATTGAACGGTATCGACACCGCGCAGTGGGATCCAGCGCGAGACACCGCGCTTGGCGCTCCCTACGATGCCGCGCGACTCACCGCAAAGCGCCAGAACAAACGCGCGCTGCAAGCGCGGTTTGGGCTACCCCAAGACCAGTCGATGTTTCTGCTCGGCACGGTCACACGTCTCGCGGAACAAAAAGGGATCGATTTGCTGTTGGAAGCGCTGCCAGGTCTCTTACAACATCCGTTGCAATTTATTTTGCTTGGCAGCGGCGAACGCTATCTAGAGGAGTGGATCGCGCATCTCGCGACACTGTACCCGCAACAAATTGCGTATCGGATCGGCTTTGATGTCACGCTGTCCCGCCGCATGTTCGCTGGGCTCGATGCATTCGCAATGCCGTCGAGGTTCGAGCCCTGCGGACTCTCGCAGCTCTACGCGTTGCGTTATGGCACGGTGCCGCTGGTGCGACGAACGGGCGGCTTGGCGGATAGTGTGATTGATGCTGAACTCCCACAAGGTACCGGTTTTGTATTCGACGATGCCACCAATTTTGGGATCGGTCATGCCATCTGGCGCGCCTTTCAAGCTTACCAGCACCCCGCGCAATGGGAGGCGTTGCAGCACCGCGGGATGGCGCAGGACTTCGGCTGGCAACCGCGCGCCACGGAGTATGTAAACTTGTATCGCGAGCTGCTCGATGAACGAGCCGCCTCAACGTAGAACGGACCCCATGCAGAATCCATCATTGGTTGAAATCGAAGCCGCCGCCGCGGTCATCCGCCCAATCGTGCCGCCCACGCCCCAATACGCATGGCCGTTACTCGCCGCGCGTGCCGGTTGCGAGGTGTGGGTCAAACACGAGAATCACACGCCTATCGGTGCGTTTAAAGTGCGCGGCGGGCTTTATTACTTGCATCGCTTGCGCGCCGAGCGCCGTCCCGTCAACGGATTAGTCACCGCCACGCGCGGCAATCATGGGCAGAGTCTAGCGCTCGCGGGACGCGCGTATGGGGTACCCGTCACCGTCGTCGTGCCGCACGGGAACAGTGTTGAGAAAAACGCCGCCATGCGCGCACTCGGTGCGGAACTCATCGAATACGGCGAAGACTTTGACGCTGCGCGCGAACACGCCGTGAGCCTCGCCGCCGATCGCAAGCTCGAGATGGTGCCGTCGTTCCATCGCGATTTGGTGTGCGGCGTCGCTACCTACGCGCTTGAATTTTTTCGTCATACCCCACCGCTCGATACGATGTATGTGCCGCTCGGCCTAGGCTCCGGAATTTGCGGCACGCTGGCGGTGCGCGACGCGATGCGGCTCAAAACGGAAGTGGTTGGCGTGGTCGCCTCCGGTGCTCCGGCTTACGCGCAGTCTTTTGTGCGCGGCCATGTCGTCACTACCGCTGCGGCGGTAACGTTCGCCGATGGGGTTGCCTGCCGTGTGCCGGATGCGGAGGCGCTCGCGCTCATCAAGCGTGGCGCGGCGCGGATCGTTGAATTGACGGAGCCGGAAATCGAGCACGCCATCCGCGCGTATTACACGGATACGCATCAACTCACCGAAGGCGCGGGCGCTATCGCGCTTGCCGCGTTGCTAAAGGAACGCGAGCGTCAACGCGGCAAGCGAGTGGGTGTGGTTTTGAGCGGCGGAAATATCGATACGGAAGTCTTCGCACGGGTGCTAAGCAAGGCTTAACACCCTCTTGCTAGCGCGAGGCGCCATTCAATACGCAAGTTGCACACGGAGTTCAACCAGATCCGGATTGTCGCCGTCGTGCGCACCGCCTTCGACTTCAAGCACGGATACGTAGTTCGCCATCACGCGAATGTAAGAGTTTGGATACCAGTTCAAGCCAAAGGTGACATTGTCCATGGTGCCGCCAACCACGGTACCGTCAGTCAAATCGATAGTGCTATAACGTGTCGCGACTTCCCAAGCACCCCAGCCGCCGTACTTGGGACTAAAATTGTTGCGTGGGATTAGGATATCGAAGGCGCCTTTATCGCCGCGATAATTCCGCGACTCTCCGGTCAAGAACCAGCTGCCGTAGACGTAATATCCGTTGAAATCGAGATCGCCGAATCGATCCCGATACACGCGCGCGTGCGTGTATTCGCCCTGTAGCGAAAATGGACCATAAACGGTGGCAAACTCCGCGGCCCCCAATAGATAGTCGTTGACGTTACCGGGGATATTTCCGGTATCCACCAAACGCCCGCTGCTGCGGCCAAAAGTACGGCGACGCGAATTAAGCGCGGTGCTCGCGGTCAAGCCATCCGAGACCAGATTGCTCTCCGGCTTCGCGCGAAAAGCAATGGTTTCCGCGCCGCCAAGCGCGGTCATTTGGGGGACGACCCAGCCAAGCGATAGGCCTAAATGCAGCGCGCGATCACTTGCGAACCATGGCGCGAACGTAAAACGCCCGGCAGCTTCGTGTCCTTCATCGTCACCATTCTGGCTGGTCACGGTGTCACCAAACAAACCGGCCGAGGCGGTCCAGTTATCACCGTTGGTGGATAACATGCCGCCGAGTCGACGTAAGTTGATAAAGGCAAACGGCGACGCGCGCTCCATGAATGTTTGGTACTTTGCGGACCCAACCGCCTCTAGCCCAAACGGCACTTTAAAGTTACCAACGGTGACCGCGGTTGGACGGTATCCATTCCAGCGAACAAATGCATCGGTCACCGTTACGGTGTTTGTATTGCCACCTTGAGTAGTACCGGCAAGTTCCGCTTCTAGCTTATAGTCCCAATCGGTCAACAAAGTCCCGGACACCGCGAGTCGCGCGCGACGCAGCTCGGTACCGCTTGAAAGATCGGTTTCGTCATCGCCCACCGCAGCCGCATCGAGTTGCGCGTATGCGCTAATCTGCGCGCTAAACGCCTTGTCCTGTGATTGAACCTTAAAGCCATCTTTAAGCGACAGCTTCGCTTCTTGCATCACCACACGTTCCTGACCCAATTTCAAACGCAGCGCCGCGAACTGTTCGCGCGAAATAAGCCCATTAGCGAGCAGCACATCGAGCACGTCTTGATCCGCGAGCGGCGCCACCTGCGCGGGGGCTGGCGTTGGTGCGGCGTTCGCCAGGGCGTCGAACTGCGCTTGCGTGATGAGCTTGTTGTTGAGCAGTACTTGTAACAACGGCAGATTGTCATTGCTCGCACGCACGGATGTTGAAATGGCGAAGCCACTGGTCATTGCGAAAACTAGCGGCACCCAGCGTCTGATCAGGGAGCGCGTGCGGTTGGATTCTTTCATGCGAGTACCAGCTCGATTCATTTTTTTCGAATAAACAGGTTTGGAAAAGTGCATACTATTAGCAGTTCCGGCCGGAAAGAAAGAGAACATTTTTTCGCATTTATGCACCGCCATGCCTAATTCAATCCCGATATGAGCGAAACCACTGAGGCATTGCGCCTTGCGATCAGGCTTATCGCCGAGCGCGATACAACGCTCAGCGAAATCGTTTACCGCTCTCTACAAGTCAGCCTCACCGCAGTGTTTTGCGCCGCGCTGGTTGGGCTTACGTTAGGCGCGTGGTTGGCGATTACGCGTTTTCCCGGGCGCAAAGTTGTGATTGTCATCGTCAACGGCTTAATGGGGTTGCCGCCCGTTGTCATCGGTTTGCTGGTTTATTTGTTGCTATCTCGTTCTGGCCCCCTAGGCGCGTGGGGTCTGTTATTCACGCCCACCGCAATGGTCATCGCGCAAACCATCTTAGTGACGCCGATCGTGTGCGCGCTGAGCCGACAAGTGCTCGAAGACCTATGGCAGGAGTACGCCGAGCAATTGCGTTCACTCGGGGTGCCGACGCGACGTGCGGTGATGACCGTTGTGTGGGAAGCGCGTTTAAGTCTGGTGACGGTGGTGATGGCCGCGTTCGGACGCGCGATCGGCGAAGTTGGCGCGGTAATAATCGTTGGCGGCAATATCGCACACGTGACGCGTGTCATGACCACGGCCATCGCACTCGAGTCCTCGCGCGGTAATTTGGCGCTGGCGCTCGCGTTGGGCTTTATGCTGGTAGCCATCGCTATTAACGTTAACGCTGCGGCATTTTTTCTGCGCGAGCTTGGACACCGGCATGGCCTCTAGTGCAATTTCGGAATGTTCAAGCGAGATAGCGCCACTTCTTATTGCGCGAGGCGTTAATTTTGCCGTCGGCGACCGACGGCTTATCCATGAGCTTGATTTAACGATGATGGGCGGCGGCCCACTAGTCGTACTAGGCCCAAATGGTGCGGGCAAAACGACCTTACTCAAACTTTTGCATGGCTTGCTAACACCAACCAGTGGGCGCATCGAATGGCGGAGCAACGCAGCACGTTCGCCATTTCAGGCAATGGTGTTTCAACGACCCATAATGCTGCGGCGAAGTGTGCGCGCGAATCTCGAATATGCGTTGTTGGTTCACGGTGTTAATGCATCCATGCGCGAGGAACGGGTATCACGTGTTTTATCCGAGTCTGGGTTGTTGCCGTTGGCGTCGCGCGCCGCACGAACGTTATCCGGCGGTGAACAACAGCGCGTTGCCTTGGCACGCGCTTGGGCATTGGCCCCCACCGTACTTTTTCTCGACGAGCCAACCGCGAGTTTGGATCCCTTTGCCACCCGCGCCATCGAAGATCTCATTCACCGGGTGGCGGAAAGCGGCACCCAGGTGGTGCTTTCCACGCACGACATGGCGCAGGCGCAGCGGCTCGCGAGTGAGGTCGCGTTCCTGCAGGGCGGAAAATTGCTTGAACATGCGCCGGCGGCGGAATTCTTCGCGCACCCAAAGAATGCGGCCGCAGCGGCTTTTGTACGTGGTGAATTGTATTGGTGATGTCATAGGAGTGAGTTAGATGCGCAAATTGCTGACAAGTGTTTTTCAAACGAAAGCTAAGGCCATGGGTTTTATCCTTGGGGTAAGAAGATCCGCAGACCATGGACAAGTATCCGGGTTGGCGCGACTGCCCCAATCGTTACGCATGGTAGCTGCCTTACTCACGTTGGTGTTTGGCGCGGCGGCATACGCCGAGGAGCAATCGATTACGCTCGCTTCAACGACATCAACGCAAGCGTCTGGATTTTTTGATTACCTGCTGCCCATCGTCAAACAAGAAACGGGGATTGATGTAAAGGTTGTCGCGGTCGGCACCGGCGCAGCCTTAAAGATGGCCGAGAAGGGCGATGCCGACGTCTTGTTGGTGCACGATAAGGTTGGCGAGATGAAATTTGTCAACGCGGGATTTGGTGTCGATCGCCGCGAACTCATGTACAACGACTTTGTGATCGTGGGTCCTAAGCAAGATGCAGCGGGTATTCGCGGTGAGAAAGATGCGACTAAAGCCTTACGAGCGATTGGCGAACGACGTGAGCAGTTTGCATCTCGTGCCGACGACAGCGGAACCCATCGTGCGGAGATGCGGTTATGGGAAGCTGCCGGCGTTGATGCCCGCGCGGCCTCCGGATCCTGGTACAAGGAGCTTGGCGCCGGTATGGGCGCAACCCTCAATACCGCCGCAGCCCTCAACGCTTACACATTAACTGATCGCGCTACTTGGCTCACGTTTCAAAATCGAGGTGAACTTGAGTTGTTGGTGGAAGGCGATCCGCGACTATTCAATCAATACAGCGTGATATTGGTGAACCCGCGGCGCTACCCTCATGTGAAAGCGGATGCCGCCAAAGCGTTTGCTGACTTCTTGACGTCCGCCAAAGGCCAAGAGGTTATTGGGCGCTACGTGGTCGCCGACACCGTGTTGTTCATTCCAAATTTCAAGTAGCCGCAGTCGAGAATTAGCGCGAATAGGGAGCCGCTCAAATGAATGTAGAGTTAGAGCTGCGCTGGCGCGTGGTCGACAAGCCACCCGAAGAGTTGCCGGTGAATCTGATTCGGCTTATCGATGGGGTGGCGCGAGGCGGAAATTTGCAATACGCGGCGCGCGAAGCGCAATTGTCTTATCGGCACGCTTGGGGCCTAATTAAGCACTGGGAACAGCGCTTCGGCGTGGCCCTGCTGGTTCTTGAGAAGGGACGCGGGTCGGAGTTAACGCAAGCGGGTGAAGCGCTGCGAGAGGTATGGAACCGCACGATTGAACGCACTGCCGCGGCACTGAAAGACGCCGCGATGCAAGTTGAGCGAGGCCTCGCGGGGCTAACCTCGACGCCCGCGCAGGATAGAGTGCTGATCGCTGCGAGCCACGGGTACGGGATAGGCGCGTTAGCCGAGCTTCTACGGAAATCGAAGGTAGAGCCGGAACTCCATTTTGTTGGCAGTGAAGAAGCGTTAAAGCGTTACGCAGCCAAGGAGTGCGAAGCCGCGGGGTTTCACCTTCCGCACGGCAAACACGGGCGTACCTTATGGAGCAGATTTCAACGCTACCTAGATTCGCGGAGCGATATTTTGCTCTTGGTTGAAACCCGCGAACTGGGTTTTATGGCGAGGCCTGGGACTCAGCAGGTTGATATTCACGCACTAGCCCGTCGCAAATTGAAATTTCAGAATCGACAACTCGGTTCAGGCAGTCGCCTACTGTTCGATTTATTAATGCAGGATGCCAACGTCAAAGCGACGCAGATCAACGGCTACCATGACGAGGAATATACCCATGCGGCGGTAGCCGCCATGATTGCAAGTGGTGAAGCAGATGCCGGCTTTGGGGCGCGCGCCGCCGCCGAGAAGTTTAATCTGGCGTTCTGGCCGGAGATGACGGAAAAGTTTCTGCTTGCGGTATCGCGGGAAAACTTGCAGCGCAAACCAATTAAAGGACTAACGCGGTTGCTTTCGAGCCCTGGCTTCAAGCGACAATTAGCCGGGATCCCCGGCACTGATCCGCGTGGTTCAGGCAAATTCGTAGAAATAAAGCACGTGCTGAGCTTGATTAGGGCGCCGACCAAGGGAAGAGATAAGTGATTCCAAAAACAACTCCCGAGAGGCATGCTCACACCGCCCGGGAGAATACAGGATGGGTTGCTTACGCTTTGCGCGGACGCCGCCGGCCAATGACGCCAAGCGCCGCGGCGGCTGAGAACAAGAGCGGCAGCGCGCCGGGAACTGGTACCGGCGCGGGAGCCACGAAATCCAAGTTCAGTGCCGCCATCTGCGCACCGATCAGTCTGCCGACCAACTGCGGGTGGCTTTCTGGATCACATTCCTCTTTGCTGCCTTGCTGATGGCTGCAATTGGCGAGCGAGGCACCAATCACTAAGTCTTCGACAAACTCATAGAATTCGTAACGCTGCGCGACTTGCACGTCATTGTTGCTGATGTCGAGCGCTTTTGGGTCTTGCTGTTGCTCAAGCGGACTCAAGAGCTTCCATTCGACTTCTCTTTCGACGCCGTTCTCGTCTTCATCGTTCTGCGGTACGACATCATCGTGACCCGAGTTGAGCGCATCCAACCGCGCTTGCAATTCCAAGCCCGGATCGTTCGGATCCGCCCCGTGCACCACGTTATTTGCGTTATGGCCTTTGTGGACCAATATCTTGACCCAGCGCGCCGGCGCGTCTTCGTTTTCGTTCTCTTGCTCGGGCTCATCGATTTCAAGCACTTCTACCTGAGGCTGCTGATTTTCCGCCACCGGTGGGACGTAGTTCCAAACAGGGTTCCCGAGATTGACCACGGGTCCAGCGATGAGGTTGGCGGCGTTATTCGGGTCTTGTTTTAGCCATTGATAACGCACGGCGGTGGGATTGCCGTAATAGCCCGCACCGAAGTGCTCACAGCCGGAAATTCCCAAGCAGGAATGTCCGTTGGTGGCTACCTGCTGCGATCCATAATTGAACGGCGCCGTGGAGTGGAAAATCGTTCCGGAGGTATCGACTCCGCTGTAACGGATCACGGTTGAGAACGTCGTGCCGTTATCGATCTCAAACAGGCTAGGCAAATAGCCGTTTGGCATGCGAAACACGACGGGGATTATTTCACCGTTCAAGTTGTAGGTTGGGATCGAGTTCTTGTGAATGCCTTCAAGCTCAATTTCAAAACCGTGGTAATGCTCGGTCGAGTCGTTGTAAACGTCAAAATTGCTGAGAGTGCCGTAGGCAGTTGCTGCCATTGCGGAGCCGCCTGCGAGCGCAAACGCGATCGCCACGCCCATGGCGCCGCTGCGCCGGATGATTGAGAGTCGCATAAATTCCCCTGTACCGCATGGATGGAACGCGCTACTTATCGATGTAGCGCTTGATATGGAAACGGTCAGCGTCCTTGCCGAAAGCCGTTTCCAACCGATGAATCAGCGCTGGGGCGGGTTGCGTTCAATCGCGCGATGCGCGCACGAGGAAAGTGTGACGGAGTTGGCGAAAGTGGTGAGGGTCTCAATCGTACGTTGGGGTAAGCAAAGCGAACCCCAACAAATCGTGCGCGTCGTGGCGTCAGATGTTGGGGTTCGCTGCGCTCACCCCAACCCACAAGCAATGAGATAAGTTTTCTTGCTAAAACGTTGCCGCCAGCGCGATCGCAGCTGCCTTTGCTTCGGCGCGTGCCGCGGCGTCGGCTTCCGGCCCGAACAGCGTTTTCTCGACCAAGATGGTGCTGACATTCGTGATCCCGATCGCGCGCAGCCAGATTTCGATGTAGCGGCGCTGCAAGTCCCATTCCTCGAGGCCTGAGGCTGCACTGTATTCCACCCCGCGCGCATAGATGACGGCGGCCTTTTGTTTAGTCAGCAAGCCGTTCAAGCCCTTTTCGTCAAAAGTGAAAAGCAAATCCTTCTGGGTGGCGCAATCGATGAGATGCTTCAATTTATAAGGGATGCCGTAATTCCACATCGGCACGCTGAGCACAATTTTATCCGCGCGTTGAAAGCGCGCGGCGAGCGTGCGGATCCCAGCCCACGCATTGGCCTGCGTTTCGGTAAGCGGGATCCCCGCGATCCCGGCGTACTTGGCATCGATGACTTCACCATCAAACTCGGGCAACGCGGTATTCCAGACATCCAGGGTGTCAATAGTGTCGTTGGGAATGCGGTTGCGATAGGCATCTAGGAAAGCCTTCGCCACATCAATCGATGAAGCGCGGGTTTTGCGGGGCGAGGATTCAATATAAAGAACATGGCTCATGGGCGAACTCGATTGTTAAAAGGGATAGGCCGGACATTGTGGCGCCTAACGGCGGCGCGGCGCCAGCGCACTACAGTCGCGCAAATGGTCCGGTGATTTCAAAGGTCATGCCGGTCGCGCCATCGCGCCCGCGTTGCGAGCTGACATAAAGCCGCGTGCCGTCCGGACTGAAGGCGGGACCCGTGACTTCTGAATCGTCGTGGCCGACGAATTGCAAGATAGGTAGCGCCTCCCACGACTGTTGCCGTTTGCGCAGGCAGACAAGCTGTAAATCATCCTTGTCTTCGGCCACATAGAGCGCGCCGTTGGGGTGAACAGTGATGTTGTCCGGATCGCGCAAGATTGCACCTGGCGCGCCGGTTTGTCCGTCGTAAATTACCGCAAGGTGCTCGTCCGCCGGAGAATACGCCCACACACGATGATCGGCCGTGGTAGTGAAGTAAATCCATCCGGCGTGGAACCAAATGCCTTCGCCGCGCGCAAATGCAGTGGTGTCATCGCCCCGGTACGCAGTATCTGCCGGCACGGGTATCCAGCGCACACGACCATCCGGTGAAACTTGCGCGGCCTCCAACGTGCCCTGACTTAAATCGCGTCGAGTCGTCGGCCGAAACCGATAGAAACGCGACTGCATGTCGTCTTCGGTGAGATATACAAACCCAGTGTCGACGTCTACCGCCGCCGCCTCGTGCATGAAACGCCCGAGCGCCGGCCGCGCAATCCCTTGTCCCGCGCGCGTTGGATTGCACTCGAAGACCAAACCCGTGGGAATTTCCTCGCAGGATAACCAAGTCCCCCAGGGTGTGAGTCCGCCCGCGCAGTTGCGCGTGGTGCCGTGCAGAATGGAATACGCATCGCGGATCTCACCTGCGGCATCAAAGCGCAGGGCGCTAACGCCGCCATCTCCGTCTTCCACTTCCGCGTTCGAGACATAGACCCAACCGCCGTCGGCCATCGCAAAAGTTGCACCACCATCCGGTGCAAAGTGCCAGGGGAACGCAGTGCCGTTCACGGGCAGCCCGCTTGTGCCGAGCAGGCGTGCCCGAAATCCAGGCATAACGCGCAAGCCGTAAGCATCCGGCGCGTCGAGTACCCGCAGGTCGACCCCCGCATGGGCATGATTCCGGTGATAGGCGGCAAAGGCACCGGCAATCCCCAATGCGCACGTTGCTTGCAGCACCCGGCGACGATTCAACATGAGTTATCTGCGCCTACATCTGTCAAAGACCCCCCATTATCGCCGGAACAGGACCTCGTGTTCCCTCTTTTTTTAAGGCAAAAGAGGCGTGGGGAGGTGTGCTTGGATAAGGATGGGAAGCTGCAACCACTTCGAGTATCGTCGTCATAGGGAATGCCTATGGAGCGAGTTGTCGATGACCCTGCAAGAGTTGAAGTACCTGGTGGCCGTGGCGCGCGAGCGCAACTTCGGCCGCGCCGCCGAACGGTGCTTCGTGAGTCAACCGAGCTTGAGTGTGGCGGTCAGGCATTTGGAAGAAGAACTCGGCGTCGCGGTGTTCGAACGCACCAAGACCGAGGTGGTAGTAACCGACATCGGCCGGCAAGTCATCGCGCAAGCGGAGCGGGTGTTAGAAGAAGCCGCGCGCGTCAAACAAGTGGCCGCCGCAGGCAAAGATCAATTGCGTGGACCGCTACGACTAGGCGTCATTCATACCATTGCGCCGTACATCCTGCCGGATTTGGTTGCCGGCGTGCGGGAACGAGCGCGCGATCTTCCGCTCGATATCGAAGAAAACACCACCGACCATTTAGAGCGCATGTTACGCGAAGGCACGATTGACGTTGCGCTCATCGCGCTGCCGTTTGAGGTCCCCGGCATCGATACCGTTGCCGTCTACGACGAAACATTTTCGCTCATCGTCCCCGCCAGGCACACCTGGGCGCGCCGCAAGCAGATTAATGCGCACGAGATTGTCGATGAGAATCTACTGCTGCTGAGCGTGGGGCATTGTTTACGCGATCAAGTGCTCGAGGCCTGCGCGCGGTTTCGGCACCCTAACGACAGCCTACGTCAGGGCAACTCGCTCGAGACCTTGCGCAGTATGGTGGCCTCTGGGCTTGGGATCACGGTGATGCCGGCCACCGCGCTCTCGTCGCGGTTGATGAACCCGCTCATCAAGGCGGTCCCGTTCGCCGCGCCTAGTCCGTATCGACGAGTCGCGTTGGCGACGCGCCGCGGCTACTATCGCCCCCGCGCGGTTGAATTGCTGCGCGAAGTTTTGTTGGCGGCCAAATTGCCGGTCAGTGCGGTTTAAGCTGGCTAAGGAACGGCGTTTCGCGGAGAAGTTTTTATGAATAATCGAACGATAGCTCAGTTGATCCCGGCGGTTGATACGCAAGACGGAGCGGGCGTGCGGCTACGCCGGGCTCTTGGGGCGCAACCCGGCGCCCGGCTTGATCCCTTATTAATGCTAGATGCCTTTTCTTCCGACAATCCAGGGGATTACATCGCGGGCTTTCCCGCGCATCCGCATCGGGGTTTTGAAACGGTGACCTACATTCTCGATGGTCACATGTTGCACGAGGATCATCTTGGCAATCGCGGCGATCTCACCGCCGGGGGCGTGCAATGGATGACCGCTGGTCGCGGCATTATTCACTCGGAAATGCCGCAACAAACGGCCGGGCGGCTACGCGGATTTCAGTTATGGATCAATCTACCGGCAGCGGAAAAAATGAAACCTGCTGGTTATCGCGATATTCCAGCGCAGGAGATCCCAACTATCACTATGCGCGACGGTTCGGTGGTAAAAGTGATCGCGGGCCGTTTGGTGCACGACGGCGGAGAAATCAACGGCCCAATCCAGCATTCGATTACCCAACCGCTGTATTGGGATATCGCGCTGCCGGCCAACACACAATGCTCACTCAGCGTGCCCACCGATCACAATTGCATGTTATTTGTGTTTGAAGGTGAATTGACGATAAGCGATGAACGCGTGCCGCCAAGTACCACCGCGATTTTGACGGCGGGCGATGCGTTATCGCTCGCAACCGGCGCGAGCCTAGGCCGTTGCCTACTTATCGGCGGCAAACCTTTGCGCGAACCCGTGGTGCAGTACGGGCCGTTTGTCATGAATACGCGCGATGAAATTGAGCGCGCCGTGCGGGATTACCAGAGCGGACGCCTAACGGCTTAAAAAATATTCAACAAAATCCAAGAAAGGAATGATCGATGAGACTTCGCGACAAAGTCGCCGTGATTACCGGCGGCGCGGGCGGCATGGGATTATCAACCGTTCAGCGTTTTCTAGCGGAAGGCGCCAAAGTAATCATTGCGGACTTTAACGCCGAGACCGGTGCCGCGGCTCTACAACAAGTGCAAGCGGAAGGATACGGACAAAACGCGCGTTTTATCCGCACCGACGTCGCCAATGAGCGAGACGTGAGCGCGATGATCGACTGCGCGATGAGCGAGTTCGGTCGCTTGGACATTCTCTTCAACAATGCCGGCGTGGGTGGGGTCATCGGCCCGGTGTGGGATATTGAAGAAGACGAATGGGATTACACCTTCGATGTGCTCGTCAAAGGTGTGTTCTTCGGCATCAAACACGGCACACGTGCATTACGCAAACAAAAGCAGGGCGGCGCGATTATCAATACGGCGTCGGTCGCCGGTCTCTCCGGCGGGTGTGGACCGTTGGCGTATTCCGCCGCCAAGGCCGCGGTAGTCAACTTAACGCGCGCGGCGGCGGTGCAACTCGCGCCTGACAAGATCCGGGTCAATGCAATCTGCCCGGGATTTATTTTGACCGGCTTAACTAAAGGCCGAAATGTCACGGACGAAGCTGCCGGCCGCCGGCTCGATGAATGCCAACCGTGGCCGGAGCATGGTACCGGCGAGCACATCGCGGGCACGGCGCTTTTTCTCGCCTGCGACGATTCGCGGTTTGTCACCGGCGAAGCGATTATCGTGGACGGTGGTTTAACCGCCATCGGCCCGGATGTTTGGCAGCGTTACGACATCCCGCGCGAAGCCACCATGAGCAAGGCTCACACCACCTATGGCAGCACTGGCGTGCAGACCCGCTCCCGCACGGTGAAAGGTTAAGCCATGCAATACAGTGATTTTCAGTTCTTGAAGTTTGATTGGCGCGAACACGGCGTGCTGCTGATGACGCTCGATCGTCCGGAAGTCATGAATGCCACCAATGCGCGCCTGCATTGGGAACTCACCCAGATTTGGCCCATCGTGCACGAAGACCCCGCCGTGCGCGTCGTCGTGGTCACCGGCGCCGGCGATAAAGCGTTTTCCGCGGGCGGCGATATGGATTGGATCAGCACCATGGTCGGCAATGCGGAAGAAATCGCTAACACGATGAAAGAAGCCGCCGACATCGTCTATCGCATGATCGACTGCGACAAACCGATCATCTCCGCTATCAATGGCGTCGCAGTAGGCGCTGGTCTCGCGGTGGCCTTGCTTGCGGATGTCAGCATCATGTCGGAAACCGCACGGATCACGGACGGCCATGTGCGGCTTGGCGTCGCTGCCGGCGACCACGCGGTCATCATTTGGCCGTTGCTATGTGGCATGGCCAAAGCCAAGTATTACTTGATGACGGCGGATTTCATCGACGGCAAGGAAGCCGAACGCATCGGCCTCGTCAGCTTCTGCGCGCCGGCGGATGAAGTGCTCGAGCGCGCGCTCAAAATCGCGAACAAACTCGCGACCGGCAGCCAACGCGCAATTCGCTTCACCAAAAAGGCGCTCAACAATTGGCTGCGCTTGGCGGGGCCTGCGTTTGATAATTCACTCGCGCTTGAAATGCTGTGTTTCCTGGGCGAAGACGCTAAAGAGGGCTTGGCCGCGGTCAAGGAAAAGCGCGCGCCAAAATTTCCGTCCGCGGCGGGGTAGTCGCATTTTCTCCTGCTTCACGAGAGTGTTGATTTCTCCCTCTCCCGCTTGCGGGAGAGGGCAGGGTGAGGGTCTTCATGCAGCGCCACTAGCCGTGCTGCCCCTCACCCGGCGCTTTGCGCCGACCTCTCCCGGTGGGAGAGGTTTTCTTTCACCGTCTCCTACCCGCGGGAGAGGGCAGGGTGAGGGAAACGCGTTCGAGCATACAATAAGTAACCGAATGCGATCTTGCGTTCCAACCAATGATCTATTTGAAATTAAGCACGTGCAATGAATAAAAGCTCAGCAACAAACCTTGTCGCATTGTTAATCACCGTGGTGGGTTACTTCTTCCCGTGGCATGGCGATCTCATTTTTGATACGGGCATGTACGCGCTATCTGGCGCCATCACCAACTGGCTCGCGATTCACATGCTGTTTGAGAAAGTACCGTACTGTTACGGCTCCGGGGTAATTCCCAGCCGCTTTGAAGAATTCAAAGCCGGTATCAAATCGCTCATCGTGCAGGAGTTTTTTACGCGTGAGCACATCGAGCGGTTCTTTCAGAAAAATGGACTGGCGTCAGCGGAAAGCATTAGCGAGAACATCGACTTCGACCGCGTGTTCGAACATCTGACCGATGCCATCGTCGAGTCGCCGATGGGCAATATGTTGAACATGATGGGCGGGCGCAAGGCGCTCGAACCCTTGAAAGCCCCAATCACCGACAAACTACGCGGCGTGGTGACGGAACTCGTTAGTCAGCCGGCGGATACCGATGGCGCCGATATCACGGCTGGGCTTATCAAACAGGTGGAACACATCATCGATAGTCGATTGGCCGAGTTGACGCCCAACAAGGTCAAGCAAATTATCGAAGACATGATCCGCCAGCACTTGGGTTGGCTGGTCGTATGGGGTGGCGTGTTCGGTGGGTTGATTGGTGTTGCGGCCAGTTTGCTTGAGAAGGCTTAAGAGAAACCGAAGCTACCAAGAAACAAGCAAGCGATACAACCCATAGATTTGGCTATCAGTTTTGAAAGCGACTTCAGCGAGTGGAGTCGCGAGTCGAAGCGCCGGAAAGCGCTGAAAGAGCAGCGGAAACAACACACGAAGCTCAAAGCGTGCGAGCACGTGACCCAAGCAGTGATGCAAGCCATAACCAAACGCCAAATGATCGTTATCCGCGCGCAAGATATCGAAGCGGTCGGGATCATCAAACACTTCCGGATCGCGATTTGCCGCCGGCGTTAATCCAAACACGCCGTCGCCGCGCGCGATGGCGATACCGTTGATCTCCACATCCTCCAACGCCACGCGTCGCGGTACAAATTGCACGATACTCAAATACCGCAGCAATTCTTCAATCGCACCATTGATGCGCGTGTAATCCGCGCGCAGCAGCGCGAGCTGTTCCGGGTGTTCCAACAGTAACAACGTGCCCAGCGCGATCATATTGGCCGTCGTGTCGTGGCCGGCGCGGAGCAACATGGCGCCGATATTGGCAAGGTCCTCGCGGCTGAGTCGTCCCGGGATCACATGCTCGGCGATGATCCGGCTCAGCATGTCATCCGCTGGCGCACGCTCTTTGTCCGCAATGAGGCGCTCGCAGTAGTCGACGAGGGCTTGCGCGGATTCCGTGGCCTGAGTCGCCGATTGCGACAGACCATGTCTGCCGGCAGCACAACGCGCAATAAGCGTGTGATCTTCATACGGCGAACCGAACAACTGGCACATGACCAGCGCCGGAAATTTCTGCGCGAGATGTTCGACCAAATCGCACGGTGTTTCCTGACGCGCGAGATCATCCAAGAGGCGATGCGCGGTGGCGTGGATCCCTGGCACCAATGCTTGCATGCGGCGAATCGAAAATTCGCCCTGCACCATCTGCCGAAAATGATCGTGCCGCGGGTTGTCCATCCCAACAAACGCGCGCTCTTGTTTATCGATCGCCGCGCGCGCGGCCGTGACCGCCGGGAAATCCGGATGCGCGAACTCGCTGGTGAAGCGCGGATCGCGCATGACTTGGCGGAGGTCCGCGTGCCGGGTCAACAGATAAGCACGCCGTCCGTTCCAGAGCGTTACCGGGAATATCGGTTGCTCTGCTCGAATTTGTGCGTACAACGCCGGCGGAGCGAATGGATCGTCCCGAGTAAACGGGAACGGCGGATTGGTCGGAAGTTGGTCGCGCGAAGATTTTCTTTGCATCACCAGTTCCCGTTGATGGTGGCGCCGCCATCCACGATCAAAGTTTGACCTGTGATGTAACCCGCAGCGCTCGACAACAAAAATGCCACCACCTCCGCGATCTCCGCCGGCTCACCAAACCGACCTAACGGCACGCCGCGGAGCAGGCTTGCGGCATCACTGCGACCGCTCGAGATGTTGTTTTGCACCATCGGCGTATTGATGATGCCGGGCGCGATGCCGTTCACCCGGATCCCATCCGGCGCCCATTCAACCGCCAGTGTGCGCGTTAGAGATTCAATACCACCTTTGGCGGCGGCATACGCGCCACGTTTGGGCCGCCCGAGATGCGCGGCCAGCGAAGAGAAATTCACCACCACGCCGCGCGACGCCTTGAGCAACGAATGCGCCGCCCGGCAGGTGCGCAGCGTTCCGCCCAAGTGCACGTCGAGCATGCGTTGCCAAGCGGCGTCTTCCGCCTCGGCAAGCGCTTGGTGTTGGTTGATGCCGGCAGTGTTTACCAAGCCGTCCAGACGGGCATAGCGCGTGTCAATCTGCGCTATCACTTGTTGCACCATCGCGCTATCGGTCACATCCATCGCGCGCGCGTCGAGCCGCCGGCTAGTTGGGAGCGCATCGGCGTTTAAATCGGTGGCTACCACGCGGTAGTTGTGAGCGGCAAGTAAGGTGGCGACCGCGCGACCAATGCCGGACGCGGCGCCTGTGACTAATATGACCGGAGATGAGTTTTCTAATGACATAGCGTTGCCAAGGTGACGTAAGTCACGAAGATGGTCAATCCGCTTCTCAGCGCACCCGATTTGAAGCCACGCTGACCCAACCTATTCATTGCTTCCCCAGTCCCGGGCCGAACGGTGTTTTTTTGATAACCACTGTGGCTTCATAGCCCGAAACCCGCATGATGCAAATGGTTTGTCCCTAGTTGCTCGCGGCGCCAGCGCTTTACATCGAACGCACGCATGGCCATTGCTATACTTTGAGTATTGCGAAACTTTGGAACTCGCCATGACCGCGACAAATCCGAGATTTCCGTACACCTACGCCGATTACCTGGCGTTACCGGAGGACTTGTCCCCGCGATATGAGTTGCTTCACGGAGATTTCTATAGGGTTCCAGCACCGACAACGCGTCACCAGCAGATTTTGAATAATCTAAACGCCATAGTCAGGCAACAAGTAAAAGCGTTTCAGTTGGGGACAGTATTGTTTTCCCCGGTCGATGTCATTCTTGGCGAAGGCGACTCGCGCGAAGTCGCACAGCCGGACTTGATTTTCGTTGCCGCAAGTCGTCGAGAAATTGTAAAGCTACATGGAATCGAGGGCCCCCCGGATCTGGTAGTTGAGATACTGTCGCCGAGTACAGAAGAGCGAGATCGCGGTTATAAACTGAAAATGTATGTCCGGTACGGAATCCCCGAATACTGGATTGTCGATCCGCAGGCCACCGCCATTGAAGTCTATACCGCGGGAAGGACAGAGTACGTGAGCCCAGTCGTTTACACATGTGATCAAGTTATGACCTGTGCGATGCTAAGACAGATCGAAATCGATGTGCGGGAAGTATTTTCAGACGCTTGACGCCGAAGCGTTTCGTGAAATTCTTAAAACTACGTTGAAGCGATTAACTGAAAAGCCGAATAACGATGATTGATGACAACAATCTCCCGGGTGCAGATTTAGTCGCGCAGGGACGCACAGATTTGCGCGCTAATCGCACTACCGTGGAAGCACTTTTGGTAGCGGTGGGAGCGCCGCGTTTGCTCGCGCTAGGCGTTTCAATTCCTCAAGAAAGTCCGCTTCCACTGCGCCCGGAACATGGTCTTTACGATCTGCTGGCACGCACTGATCCGCAAAATGCACATACAAACTACAACGCGTTGGTACGTAGGCTAGTCAGTCATGAACATGCGCGCGAACTTCTGCTTTCGCACTGAGCGGGAAATCAGGACAGATCACGATAACGATGCCACAATGCGGAACCTTGAGTTTATCGGCGAGTCAGCGACTCATATCCCTGAGCATGTATGCACCTCAGCGCACCAAACTCCGTGGCGCATGCTGATTGCCACCCGCAACCGTTTAATCCACGGTTACCACCGTATCGACAACGACACCATCTGGAGCATCGTACGCGGAGATGACCCAACCTTGCCCAATGCGTTGCAGAAATTGCGCAACGATTTGCGTAAATGAGAGCGAGTATGGAAGTCAGAGGGAAAATTACACGTTGAGCCAATACGCAAGCGTTGCGGCGGTCACGCAGAGCTATGATAACAACGGCAACTTATCCGGTGATGGCACCTGGACATTTGGTTACGACGCGGAGAATCGTCTGACCAGTGCCACCAAAGTGGGTGTCTCCGCTAGCTACGTTTACGATCCGTTCGGGCGCCGCGAACAGAAGACCGTCGGCAGCGTCATCACCAAGTATCTACTGGATGGCCCTTCAGTCATTGAGGAGTACGACGGCATCAACACGCGCACCGCCCGCTATGTCTACACCCCCGCCATTGATGAACCCATCTTCATGGAACGCGGCGGGAACCGGTATTTCTATCACTTTGACGGCAGTGGTTCGGTCGCGGCGCTGACCGGTACCAACGGCATCGTTTCCGAGCGCTACGCCTATGGCCCCTATGGCGAGACGGCGAGCACCAGTGCCGCGGGCAATCCGTATCGTTATACAGGGCGGGAGTTGGATGCGGAGACGGGGCTGTATTACTACCGTGCGCGGTATTACAGCGTGAGCTTGGGCAGATTCTTACAGCCGGATCCGCTTGGATATGCGGATGGGATGAATCTCTATGCGTATGTTGGCAACGATCCGTTGAACTTGCTCGATCCAGATGGGTTGTTGGCGAGGGAGACGGCGACTAAGGCGTATGGGGTTTATAACAATTTGGCGAGTGGGTTGATTAGTCAGCCGGCACGCTTACCGCCGCCGGGGACGCCCTTTCCACCAGACATTCGCCCCGATTTTGTGAGTATACAAACAAACTATGGCCCATTAACTTCTTCCATTTCGCTAAGCTCAAGCGGCAAGATTTTCGTTGCTCCGCTGGGAGTGTCTATTGTCAAGCCTAATCCAGTTTCAGCGTCTCTGTCGATAACATTTGGCTATATCAATTCAGACGTTAAACCCGACAATTTTCTCGCAGGTTACGCTGGCTCTGGAGTTGCGGCATTTAATATCGCGGGGGGTGGATTCGCAACATCACCAGGGAGCGGCACTGCTATTCTTGTTGGGCTTGGGCAAGGAGTGCAGGCATCTAGCACGTTCAAAAAATCATTGGACGTCAACTTATCGAGGACCGTCGCTCGCACAATTGACACCCCTTTCGGTTGGGATAATTAGATGGTTTTTATACCAGGACCTCAATCTGATAAGGGCAAGAAGCTTATGCCGATCCTGATGCTCGTCATAGTAGCTTTAACCTGCCTAACTCTTTACTTGAGGAACTGCATTTTTTCTTGGATACCTGAGTGCAATGGTTGGGTGCCAAAAAGCTTGGAGCCGCTAAATGAAGAGCAGACAAAAAAGTAATTGGCAAAAATAATTGGGATCAGAGTCTGAGCGATCTCTACGAAATTACGAGCAATCGTAGGTTGGGCTGACGAAGGAAGCCTAACAACGTAACGAACATAAGAGACGAAAGCGCAAGATAAATTGACACAGATTTATTTTGACCTAATTCGTAAGCATAAAAAGTGACGACGGAAGAAACAAGCGTAGGTTGGGCTGACAAAGGAAGCCCAACAATCCAACTACTACGAAAACGTGAAAGGAATAGTGTCAATTTTGATTCTTGGAATACATGAAGCGCATTCGGGAAATGATCGAAAACCGTATCGCGCTCAGTTGCCATCAGAGAGAGACGATTAAGCCAAGCGAGATTCACTTAGTAAACGTGCGTAAGACTTAAACGTAGATAGGCGACAAACACTAATTCGCCAAACAGGTGTCATATGTCAAATCTAAAAAAGCCCAAGCAACAGAAGATAGCGGCAAAGATCTTGCTCTGTGCCGCAACATCCCTGGTCGTCACCACCGCGCAAGCAGCCGGCGCGGTAACCAGTACGATTGCCGAGATACTTAAATACACCACGAGCACCGCCACCTATATTCGCATGCAAACCACGCCAACCGGCTTTCCCGCCTGTCACGTGCATCCAAGCCACCATTTCGCGTTCAATGTGGTAGGCGAAGAAACCAAACAAATGTACGCAGCGCTACTCGCGGCGCAGGTCTCGGGTAAAACAGTGCAGGTTTATGGGAAGGACGTCCGCAACGTGCAAGGGAATATCGAAACCTAGCATTGGAACGAGAAGTGGTGCCAGATTTGTCTTTCGGAACACAAAAAGAGCGCGCGGGGGATTGATTGGATCTCTACCCTCACACCCTTTCACACTTCGTTTGATCAGTTACCCTAAACCAGCTACAAATAAACGCATGGATAAGATTATTCGCAGATATTCAACGCTCGACGAAATGAAAGCCGACGAATATCGGTATTGGCAAAGTCGGCAGGCTCATGAACGATTGGACGCCGTTGAGGAATTGATAGAAGCGGCCTACACCCTTAAAAGATGGGAGCTGGAGCCGGATGTACCAAGATTACAAAGACCTTTTGTCCGCCTTCCATGCCCATGGCGTTAGGTACCTCATTGTGGGTGGTTATGCGGTGGTCTTTCATGCGCAGCCACGCTTTACCAAAGACCTAGACCTGTTTATCAAGGCCGATCCGGTCAATGCGCGGGCCATTTATGCCGCGCTTGCCGCGTTCGGAGCGGCACTCGAAGGATATCGGCCGGAGGATTTCGCGCAGCCGGGTAGCTTCTTCCGTTTTGGGCGCGCGCCGCGCAGTTTGGATATTCTGCCGGATATTCCTGGTATTGATTTTGATAGTGCATGGGAACGCAAGATTGAAGCAGTCATTGACGTGAACACCGGCCTTAAAGCTAGCCGCCGGACGCCCTCAGGATATTGCCGACGTTGAAGCAATTCGCGGCGCCGCGGCCAGTCAGGATGCGGAGCGGGTGACCCGTAAGGAGTGATTAGCGTTCGGCACCTTCCTAAGCGCAGCGCCACTTCACGCTGAATCACAACTCGACTAAGAATTTAGCGGGAGACGGAACGTAGATCACAGTGCAGGCGATGGCAGCCCTTGTTTACTCTGTCCCAAATTTGCCCCACTTTGCCAGGTTCACTCTCAATTACCAGATCCGCTTCACGCCGTATTTGCGAAATACAGGATCTGCGGTGATCACGGGCACCTTCTCTTCTAGTGCCTGCGCAATCAGCAGGCGATCGAACGGATCGCCATGGTGCGGAGGGAGTGTTTCGATTCGACCGATGTGCGACATCCCGATTTCCAAGTAGCGAAATCCGTTAACTATCACGTGCTCATCGACGTAACGACGCACAGGGAGTGCGAGCTTTAGTTTGCCCAAACTCGCTTTGAACGACATTTCCCACGCACTGGCGAGGCTAATCAAACACTCGTTGTCCGGATCGGTCAGGACTTTTCGGGCTTTGGCGGGCAATGCCCGATCGCCTTCCACCCACCACAAAAAAACATGCGTATCGATCAAGACCCGCACTATACGTAGTCCTTAAAGGACTCTGGCGTGAGGTCGAAGTCCGGCGCCATATAGAGAATCTGCCCTTTACCTGAGCCCGGCTTTCGCGCTTCTTTCGGTTTATCGAGCGCGATGAGCTGAAGGACGGGCTTATTGTCCTTGGCAATAATGACTTCCTCCCCGAGCATGGCCTTTTTTACCAGTTCCGAGAATTTTGCCTTGGCTTCGGCGATATTGAATTTAGACATTGGGCCACGTGCCTAGCTAAATAGAAATAGGTATGGTCATACTATTTGACCATGCTAAGAAATACAATTTCTTCAGGAGCGGCCCGCAATTCGTTTTTCGACAATACCTATGAACTATACGCCGGTGTCATTGCCGACCTGGTTTTTCTCCCAACGTTCGACATCCAATGCCGCGCTCGCTACGCAGCACTTAGAGTCATCAACACCACCTTCGCGTGCTATCGCGCGACACCGCCATTTTGCCCCCTACATTTTCCGCTAGCGAATCGCTCCCGGCGGAAGCTTGACAGCCCGCCCCCCACATAATGCAATCCATCCTTCATCGAATACTTATGAGCCTTCTATGAATCTCAGCAGTGGGGTAGGCGTGCGCGAAGCGGATCTGCCGTGGGTCGATATCGGGGTGCGTCCGGGGTACAACCAGCGCTATCAAGGGTTTTTCGATAAGTCGCAGCGCATCGCTGCGCGGATCGGTAGCCTTTATGCCGATCCCTATTACCACTCGCCACGGCATCGCCACACCTTTCAACAGGTGCGCTACGTGGTGGGCGGCAAGATGAAATACGGCCACGATGTCTATGGTGTCGGCGATTGTTTATACATTCCGGAAGGTGCGTATTACGGCCCGGTCAAGCCGGTGAGCGAGGCAGGCGAACAACTGCACTTCGTCGATATTCAATTCGAGGGCCCTTCCGGTATTCCCTATCCGGAACCAGAAGAAGTGGTCGATGCGCAGCGCGCGCTCGCGGCGAGCGGCAAGTTTGAAGAAGGCGTCTATACCTTCCCGGATGGTCGTAAGCGCGATGCATATGAAGCGATTCTGGAAAAAGTCACCGGTCAGCGGATTGAATATCCCAAGTCGCGGCTCGCCGATTATGTCGTGATGCACGGTCATGCTTACCCGTGGCAGCCGCATGCGAAACTCGCGGGCATTCAACAAAAGCACCTCGGCTATTTTTTTGAAAGTGGACCTAATCTCAAAGTGGTGCAAATCGCAGCAGGTGCGAGTTTATCGCTGACGCATCCGCGGGGACATCGCGCGGTTTTCCTATTAAGCGGGGAAGTAGAGTTCGACGGCAAGTTATTTGATGCGCTGTCCTACTTCATGCTGCCGCATGGCGCACCCGCGGCTGCATTCAACGCGCGCGCGGAAACTGAAGTTTTACTCATCGGCTGGGACCCTGCCGGCCAGCCGGTGCCGTTTGAATTGGTGTAACGCCGCATGCGTCTTCTGACCTTTATCGCGTCGCACGGGCCGTCCCGGCTTGGTTATGCGAGCGATGAACGTGTGTTGGACGTGACGGCTGCGATGCGCGCACTTGCGGAAACGTCGCCTACCCGCTACGCCGCGCACTGGCAGCTGCTCGAAGGCGCGCCGCACACCCATGCCTGGCTGACGCCGGAAGGATTAAATGCGATTCGCGAAGTCGTCAGCGCAACAGCAGGTGACTCCGTCCATTGGCATGCACGCGCTGCGCTTAAAGTGGGGGTGCCGGTACCACGGCCAGGCAAAATCATCGCCACCGGCCGCAACTATCTCAATCACGTCAAGGAAGGCCAGCAGATTTGGGCCGCTCGCGGCCGCAAAGTGGAAATCCCAACCTTTCCCACCGCATTCGCCAAGTTCCCGTCAAGTCTGCGCGCGCACGATGACACCCTCGATATCCCGCGCGGCATTGAAGCAGTCGATTACGAAGTGGAACTCGCGGTGGTGATCGGTAAGTTCGCGCATAACGTCGGCGAGGCCCACGCACTCGAACACGTGGCAGGCTACACCGTGTGTAACGATGTTGGCGCACGCCGCATTCAAATGGCGGAAATGGAAGCGCAGATCGGGTTAGTGCTTTCCAAAAATTTGCCGACCTTCGCGCCGCTCGGGCCGTGGCTCGTCACCGCGGATGAAATACCTGATCCGCAACAACTCACGTTATCGCTCACCGTCAACGGTCAAGAACGCCAACACGCGAGCACCGCCGACATGATTTTCTCGGTGGCCAAACTCGTCAGTTATTGGTCGCAGATTGGTCTTGAGCCTGGCGACATTATTTCCACCGGCACACCGTCTGGCGTCGCCATCGGCCGCGCCGAGCCCGACAAATTCTTTCTCAAAGACGGTGACGAGGTATGCGCGCAGATTGAGCGCATCGGCACGTTACGCAACCGGGTGCGCGCGTTGTGACGACTCCAAGCGCACTGTGCCTGACGAGTCCCAATCGATTGAAGCTAGGCGTATTCTCGGCCAATGTCAGCCGAGGCGGCACGATGACGACAGCGCCGGAGTCTCTCACACTTAATTGGCGGGAAAATCTCGCGATTCATCGCACCGCGGATGGGCTTGGCTTTGAGATCTTGATCCCGGTTGGGCGTTGGCGCAGTTTCGGCGGCCCCTCGGAATTTAATATCGATTCATTTGAAACCTACACCTGGGCGGCTGGGGTTGGGCAGGCGACTGAACGTGTAACCTGCGTCGCCACGTCGCACGTCACCACCGTGCATCCGTTGCTCGCCGCGAAACAGGCCACCACCATCGATCACATCACGGGCGGTAGGTTCGCGCTCAACATCGTCTGCGGCTGGTTCAAGGAAGAAATCGAAATGTTCGGCGGCGAGTTCCTCGACCACGATGCACGTTACGACTATGCCGATGAATGGGTGACGCTGGTCAAGCGCTTTTGGCAAAGTGACGAAGCTTTCGATCACGAAGGGCGTAATTTCAAGATCAAGCGTGGTATGACGCGCCCGCGCCCACTGCAAGCCCCGCGTCCGCCGCTCATCAATGCCGGTGGTTCCCCGCGCGGTCGCCGCTTTGCGGCGGAGCATTGCGAGATTGCTTTCGTCACGGTTGATCAAGAAAACCCAGCGCTTGCGCGCGAGCACGTCAAAGAATATCGGGAACTGGCGCGCAAAGAATTTGGGCGCGAACTGCAAGTCTGGGCGATAGCCTATGTGGTGCAGGGCGAGACCCAGCAAGAGGCGGAAGATTTCTTGCGCTACTACGCCGAGCAACACGGGGACGATATCGCGGTCGCGAATTGTTTGCGCACGCTAGGGATTGAGTCGCAGATGTTTTCCGCCGAGCAATATGATCGCCTCAAGTTCCATTTGAAAGCCGGCTACTTCGGTTACCCTTTGGTCGGGACACCGCAACGGATTGTCGATGAAGCGGCGCACCTTTCGGCGCTTGGGATTGATGGGCTCGCGCTCGTGTGGTGCGATTATTACGACGGACTCGCCAACTTTCGCGATGGCGTCATGCCGCTGCTGCGGCAGGCAGGCTTGAGGGAGTAAACGATGAAAATCACCAGTTTTTACACGCTCGCTAACGGCGACTCAAAATTTAGAGAAGTCGAAATCGACTTTCCGGATTCGCGGCAAGACGAGTTCGGCCACACGCTGCGATTGTCCAAAGCCTACGCCTCGCCGAAGGTGCAGTTCGTCGAACTGCCGGAAGGCATGGATCAAGACTGGCATCGTGCGCCCGCCCGACAACTGGTGGTGGTGTTGAGTGGGGTCATCGAAGTGGAAACCACCGACGGTCAACAACGTCGCTGGCATGCCGGGCAAGTATTCATGCCGGCGGATGTCGAAGGAAAGGGCCATCGCACGCGCTGCATCGGCGGCTCGGTGCGCTTGTTGTTCGCGCCCTTACCGGATGGTTTCGAGTTTTCTTGATGCGCTAATGCAGCGCCCGTTCGTTAATTATCCATTCTCGGCGACGCGTCACGCCGCAATACTGCCGTCGCTTGTCGATGGACAAGAATTGCAACGGCACTCGGTGGTCGTCGTTGGCGGAGGTCCGATCGGATTAGCCACCGCGCTTGGTCTCGCGCGGTTCCGTATTCGCGTCGTCGTTCTAGAAGCCGATGATGGCGTCTGTACCGGGAGCCGCGCCATCTGCATCTCGCGCCGCAGTCTTGAAGTACTTGCGCGCTTAGGCGCGGCGGACGCGTTTCTCGGTAAAGGGTTACCGTGGACCGGTGGACGCAGCTTTTATCGCGATGAGGAAGTCTTACGTTTCGCGATGCCGCAGGATGCGGATCAACGTTTCCCGCCGATGATCAATCTCGAACAGTTTTATATCGAGCAGTTCTTGGTCGACGCGTGCGTCGCGACGGGCCTCGTTGATATCCGTTGGCAACATCGCGTGCACTCGATAGCGCCGCAAGACAGCGGCGTTGTGTTATCACTCACCACGCCTGTCGGCGACTACACGCTCGCTGCTGATTGGATAATCGCTTGTGACGGTGCGCGCAGTGCCGTACGTGAATTGCTTGGGCTACGGTTGCAAGGGACGACATACGAAGGCCGCTACGTCATTGCCGACATCGCGCTCAAGAGCACATTGCCCACGGAACGCTTCGCCTGGTTTGACCCGCCGTCTAATCCCGGCTCGACGGTTTTGATGCA
The DNA here is from genome assembly GCA_964555355.1 of uncultured Klebsiella sp. Lineage (GTDB taxonomy): Bacteria > Pseudomonadota > Gammaproteobacteria > CAIKBL01. The sequence continues at coordinate 97,180 of CAZKRY010000012.1, read as the reverse complement.
TAAACAACCGGACGATATCTGGCGCATCGATTATCAACTGCGTGACGACGAAGACGCGGAAAGCGCCGTGCAACCGGCGCAGGTGTTGCCACGGATAGCAGCGCATTTATCGATGCTAGGCGAGCGCGAAGACTGGTCGCCGGTGTGGGTCAGCCTCTACAAAGCGAATGCATTGACCTTGGAGCGCTACGTGCACGGCCGAGTGTTGTTCGCGGGTGATGCCGCGCATCTCCTGCCCATCTTCGGCGTTCGCGGTGCCAATTCCGGATTTGACGATGCCGATAACCTCGCGTGGCGTTTGGCGGGGGTCATCCAAGGATTTGCCGAGCCGGAAGTGCTTGATGATTACAGCACGGAGCGTGTGTATGCCGCGCATGAAAACTTAGCAGCCGCGACCAAAAGTACGGAGTTTATGGCACCGCCGTCGCCGGCGTTTGCCCTGATGCGCACCGCCGTGCTCAGCCTCGCTGCCAAACATCCGGCCGTGCGTTCATTGATCAATCCGCGGCAAACGACGGCGATTGTTTATCCGCGCCTCGCGGAAACTGATATTGACGAGACAGACGAATTCAAGTGCGGTCCCCATGCGGGCGAGCCGCTTTTGGAGTGCACGCTTGAAATCGACGGTAGGGCAGGATATCTCTCGCAGTGTTTGGGCGCGGGCTTTACCTTGCTCTCGTTTGCACGCGCTATCTCCGCGCAATCGTTTTACCAAGAACTCGAGAACTCGCTACAAGCACAACGAATTCCATTCACCGTGATTCAAATCGCACTCGCTACGCAGTCTTCTAGCCGGTTTACCGACTCTGCGGGCCGCGCCGCGGCGCTGTACGACGCACACCCGCAAGCCGTGTATCTCTTGCGACCGGATGGGTATGTCTGCGCACGCTGGCGCGCACCCACCGTCGCGCAGATTACCGCCGCGGTTTTTAACACCTTACGCAGAAAGCCGACAGGATGAACGAACAGGCGTTGGATCGCGTATACACCGAGCTTTGTCACGCGCTCACTCGGGTGGGAGAAAAGCACACGAACTTGATGTTAGGGCGTTTTGCCTTGCTCGCGATGTTAGAAATCGGCGATGAAGCGAAGCTTCTTGCATTGATTAAAGATGCCGCCGATTTTTCAGCGGAGTCCGTGCATGACGCCTGACGCGCTTCTCGAGTTTTGGTTTGCGGATGCCACGCTGTCCGTTGCCGCCGCGCGGCGCCGCGTCGAGTTATGGTTCGGTACGTTTCCGGAATTCGATCGCGCTATCGCCACTCAGTTCGGAGATCTCCCGGCGCGCGCGTTGAATGGCGAACTCGGCGAATGGCAGCAACAACCCCATGGGGCGCTCGCGGCCATCATTGCGCTCGATCAGTTTCCGCGTAACTTGTATCGCGGCACCGCGCAGGCGTTTGCCTTCGATGCCGCGGCGCGCGCCGCGAGTGCAACCGCATTGGCGGCAGGATTCGAAGCGGCGTTACATCCCATGGAAGCGGTGTTTCTTTTCATGCCGTTTGAACATGCCGAAGATTTAAGTCTACAGACGCGTTGTCGTGAGGGGTTTGTGCGCCTGCGGGAGCGCGCGCCGCCGGAGTGGTATGCACTTTTCAGTGATCATGTGAAGGCCGCGGACGAACACCGCGAGATGATTGAGCGCTTCGGTCGTTTCCCGCATCGCAATCGCGCGCTTGGTCGGGAATCGACGCCGGAAGAAATCGCCTATTTGGCGGCCGGTGCTAGAACCTACGGTCAGGTGCCGGATCCCAGTCCGCCGCAGTGATTAGTGCGGGCGCAACTCGGCCCTCATATCACTCGGACTCGCCACGTCACCACCCGCTCGTTGGATGGCCTGCACGGCGTGTGTCACCCATTCCACATTGCTACGCGTGGAGCCGAGCGGCGCATCTTCCAACCCCACGCGCAAGTGACCGCCGCGCATGACGGTCAACGGAATGAGCGGTGTGACATCGACGCCAAGGCCGGAAATCATCCAACGCGCACCCGGCGCGCACTCACCCAGCAACTGCAGCATGGCTTCCAACCCGTATTCGTCAGGCGGAAAACCAAACAACAATTCACTGCTGAACATAAAACGATAAAGCGGCATAGGCGCATTGCTCCGCGCGTGCAGCGCGGCGCCGGCGCGAATGAACCCTGGCTCATAGATGGCAAAACAAGGGGTGAACCGATGATTCGCCGCCAATTGCAAGGCGTGCGCGATGTCTTCCTCCGGATTGCGATACACAAAACCAGGGCGGCCGTTGGCGTAGACAAAATTGACCGAGCCCGGATCGACCGCCGCGAATTCCAGCAAGCCGCGGTTGGCGAGTTCCTCGGTGGCGGAATAACGCTCGATGCCGGAAGCGAAACGTTCGCTCAATGGAATGGTGGGATACACCGGCACATCCACTTGCGCGCGGATCCCTTCAATGATGCGAGCGTAGATTTCCCAGTCATCGCGTTGTTTGCCGGTGGTCTCATCGTAGGGATGCACGTGAATGATGCTCGCCCCGGCGCGCGCGCAGGCGACGCCATCGGCGATGCATTCCGCGACACTTACCGGGATCAGCGGCTGCATTGCCCGTGTCCACGGACCGTTGATCGCGCACTCGATAACGGTCTTGTGCATTTCAGCGCGGGCCAAAGGCACAGACCTGACTGAGGTTAGCGAGATGCGCGTCGATTTGCTGCACGCGATTTTCAGGACTGGGGTGCGTGCTTGCGAATTCCGGTTGGCGCGCCCTACCGCTCGCTTCCGCCAGAATGCGCATGACATCCTTGAGTGCCGTGGGATCGTAACCCGCCTGCGACATCAAGCAAACCCCGAGCCGATCGGACTCCAACTCGTCTTCGCGGCCGTACTTCATATTGATAAGGCCGCCGACCATTTGCGCCACGCGCGCCATTTCGTACGAACCCGCGCCCATGACCACGGCGCCGGTGAGGCCCGCGGTCAATTGTTGTTTGGCGATGTGCTCCGCGCTGTGGCGTGCGATGACGTGTCCAACTTCGTGACCCAACACCCCGGCTAATTGATCCTTGTTTTCCAGCCGTGACAGCAACGCGACCGTAATGAATATCTGGCCACCCGGGAGCGCAAACGCGTTAACCGTTTGGTCATCCGCCAACACGTGAAAATCAAACGGATAACCACTTTGCGCGGCGACACTCTGCGCGACAATCCGTTGGCCGATGCTTTTGACTAGCGCTTGCACCTTCTCGTCGCCCACCACGCCGCCGAACTGCGCCGCCATCTCCGGTGCCGACTGCAAGCCCATGGCCACCTCTTGATCCTGCGACATGCTGATGTGTTGGGTTTCGCCGGTGATCGGATTGATCGATTGTTTGCTGCAGTACGAGAGCAGCGAGAAACCGGCGACGGCGGCCATGATGATGAGCCGCATTTTCAAGTTACCGTTCATCTTTGAGGGTTCCCGGTGGGTTTAACGATGATCGCGTTCGAGCGCTTCATACACGCCGCCCGCCACCGCCCCAAAGACTAGATGACAAACGGCCATCAACCAGCCGCGCAAGGCGGCGAAGCCTTCGATGAAATCGGCCATGAAGTAATAGTTGATACTGTAGAGCGCAAGCCCAAACAACGCGCCGCCAAAAATTCCCACCCAAATTCCCCAGCGATGGAGACAGAACGCGATCAGGCAGGTAAACCCGATGGATAACACCAAATGAACGCCAAAGCCGGTTAGGAAGACATCGCCACCTAAGCCGACCGCGGGTGGTAACACTTTGCTGCCGAGCAAAAGGGCTGCCGAGAGTTGTAATGGCAGCTGCGCGTTGCCTAAGAAATAACCGGCGAGCGCCATATTGACCGCCAAGAACAAAAAGCCCGCGATAAAGCCGGCGATGATCGCCGCCCGCCAATCCGCGCTCTGCGGCGGCGTTACTGCTGTCTCCATGGCACCATCCCCCGATCGCTGCAAGTTCGCTTGGCGTTGGAATTCTGTCGAACGCCACCGTAAACCATTTCCGTACCGCCACCAAGCCCGCCACCAATTCTCGCGGCGCCACCGTTAGTGTCTGCGGCGACAGGCCACCAAGCGCCCATCCATACATCACACGAGCACGCGCAACTTCATGAAATGAAAGTGGAAAGCAGCCATCACACAAGCTGGCACGCGGCTTGCGATAGGAACCTCGCGAATATTCGCAAACCATTTCAAAGTCATTAGTGAAGGAGTAAGTCATGCGCAACGACGTCACCAAACACATACACACCGCCATCGCGGCAATCGCGCTCGCGGCATTCAGTAACCTACCGGCCGCCTACGCCGGCGAACATGCCGGCGACGAAAAATGCGCCGGCATCGTCAAAGCCGGCGCTAACGACTGTTCGACCAGCAAGAACGCCTGTCACTCCCATGTGACTGTGGATGCCGATCCGGAAGCTTGGATCTGGGTCCCGCGTGGCACCTGCGAAAAAATCGCCGGCGCGACAATTTCAAAAGTCGTCACCCCGGAAGGCGAATAAATCGTTAGTTATTTTTTAGCGCGTCGACCCTCGCCGAGGGTTGGCGCAGGAGAACGCCATGTCTCGTCTTAGCTTGCGCGCGGTCACCGCGTGCGTATTCATGATCGTGGTTCAAACAGCCTCGGCTGAAGCGCCGATGGCGCCTGAACTCTCACTCAACCAGGCGAATCAGCTCCTCTCGGTAGCGCTCGAAACGGCGCGCCGTTTGGAAGCACCGGGTGGCACCATGGTGGTGGTTGATCGAGCGGGCGAACTCATCGCCGGGCAACGGCTGGACGGCAGCTTCTCCGCCAGTGCCACCGTCGCCCTCGGCAAGGCGCGCACGGCGGCACTATTCCAGAAACCAACCAGCGCGTTAGAGCAAACCATCAACAGCGGCCGCGCCGCATTGCTCGCGCTGACAGCGCATGGCTACACGCCGCTACAAGGTGGAGTGCCACTGCAAATGAATGGCCGGTTTGTGGGGGCGATTGGCGTCTCTGGCGCGGCGAGCGCCGCGCAGGACGAGCAGATCGCACAAGCAGCCGCGGCGTCTCTTGGCAACGTGCGAGAGTAGTGCCATGCGCGCGCTTAACACTTCGCTTTTTTTACTCGCGCTCACTTCCGGCGTTGCTTTGGCGGCGGAAGAGCCGCTCGTCGAACTCGATCTAATGCGGACAGCGGACGCGGCCAAAGTGAACGTCGCCTGGAAGTATCACGACGTTGACATCGTGCCGACCAAGTTTTTTCTGCCCAATCGCGAAGGACAACCTGGCGATGAGTCGGTCGCGACGCTAGACATCGAGCCACATGCCGGCGCGCGCGAATTCGATGACTCTGGTTGGGCACCCATCGCGCCCGAGGAACTCGCGATGCGGCGCGGTCATGGTCGGTTATCCTTTAACTGGTATCGGGCCACGCTGGTCCTTCCGGAGAAAATCGATGATATCGCGGTAGCCGGCAAACAAATCGATTTTGAAGCCGTGGTCGATGACTACGCCGAGATATGGGCGGACGGTGAATTACTACGGCGCGCAGGCGAGGGCGGCGCGGCCGTGGCTGGCTGGAATGCCGGCAATCGTGTGGTGCTGGCGCGTAACGCGAAACCCGGACAACGCATCACGCTCGCTATTTTCGGCATGAACGGGCCCATCTCGGCTACGCCAACCAACTTTATTTATTTTCATCAGGCGCGCTTGCGTGTATTCCCTGGAACAAGTCAGCCGCGGGCGATCGTGCCGGCCGAAGTCAACATCGAAGTCGAGCGGCACGATCCGGAAGTCGATCAAGTCATCTCGCACAATCCAAAGCTATTCAAGTTAGCGGAAGGATTTCAATTTACCGAGGGACCGTTATGGTTACCGGAAGGCACGCTCTTATTTAGCGATCCCAATGCCAACAGGATTTACAAATATCGCCCTGCTACCGCCACGCTCGAAGTCTTCCGCGAACAGAGTGGTTACAGCGGTAAAGATATCGGTGAATACGGACAGCCGGGCTCAAACGGTCTTGCGCTTGATCCGGCAGGCCCCTTGACCATCAACGAACACGGCAATCACCGCGTTTCGCAACTCACTGCGGATGGTCAATATCGCACGCTCGTTGCCAGTTATGACGGTAAGCGGCTCAACAGTCCGAACGACTTGGTGTTTAAAGCCGACGGCGCGTTGTATTTCACCGATCCACCGTTCGGCTTACCAAAATTCGCGGACGATCCACGCAAAGAGCTCGCTTATAGCGGCATCTTTCGCTGGCAGGCCGGTACCCTTACTTTGCTTGATACCTCGCTCAAAGGGCCGAACGGTATCGCGTTCTCTCCCGACGAAAAGTACCTCTATGTCACTAATTGGGATGAGGCTCGCAAAGTAGTTATGCGTTATCCCGTGCGCACGGACGGAACGCTCGATCCGGGTAGCGTGTTCTTTGACATGGCGAGCGCGCCCGGTGCCGAGGCGTTGGACGGCATTAAGATTGACCGCGATGGCCGTTTATATGTCTCTGGGCCTGGAGGCTTATGGATCATCGCCGCCGATGGACGTCATCTAGGTACACTCAAAACACCTCAGTTACCGGCGAACTTCGCGTGGGGCGAGCAGGGCCATACACTTTTTCTTACCGCGCGGACCGGGCTTTATCGGCTGCCACTGTTAACGCAGGGGACCGGCCAATGGTGAGCACGGAGGCGGAAGACGCGCGCGGCGGACCTTCAGCGCGCGGGGTGCCGCGTGCTGATGACTTACTCCGCTTGCTATCGGAAGCCACGGCGAGCGTTACCGGCGAGTTATTCTTTCGCACCCTGGTTCGCAATCTTGCGCTGTTGCTCGGTGTGCACGAGACATTCGTCGCCGCATTCGGCAACGATCGTTCGCGAATCGCAATGCTCGCGCACTGGTCAAAAGATTACTTCGTGGAGAATACCGAATACATCCTGGAAGGCACGCCATGCGAAGTCGTGCTGCACGGCGAGGCGCGTTGCTTTCCGCAGGGCGTATGCAATTTGTTTCCACGCGATCAAGGGTTGCGGCGACAAGGCGCGGAAAGTTACCTGGCGATTCCTTTATTGAACGCGCGCGACGAGGTGCTTGGGCATCTTGCCGCCGTCGATACGAAACCGATGGAAGGCGGCGAGTTCGATTTGCGCATTCTGCAAATCTTTGGGGCGCGCGCGGCGGGCGAACTCGAGCGCCAACAAATGGAAGCGGGGAGGCGTGCTCACGAACAACGCCTGAGCCGTATTTTGTCGAGTGCGCTTGACGCCATCATTTGTTTTGACGAACAACGCCGCGTCAATTTCTTCAATCCCGCGGCTGAAAAAATCTTTGGGTGCGCGGCGGCGTGGGCGCTTGGGCAACCGTTCGATCGGTTTCTAACCAAGTCATTTCGGGCCACGCTGGTTTTGCTTAGCGATTTGAATGACGACGACATAACGGGGACCTGGCGTTCCGAAGGATTGACCGCGCTTCGCGCCAATGGCGAGCAATTCGCCATCGAAGCAACTATCTCGCGGGCCACCCAAGATGGCAGCGCGCTTTACACCGTTATTCTGCGCGACGTTGAAGAGCGCACGCGCGCGGCGCGCGAGCTACAGCGCTTAGGTGGCGAGAACGAGTTGCTCAAGCGCGAGCTGATGGCGGATAGAGCGCCGGGGTTGATCGGGGAGAGCGCGCCAATGCAAGCGGTGACCCGCGCGATTGCCGCTATTTCGCCGGCGGATACCACGGTGTTGATATATGGCGAAACGGGCGTCGGCAAGGAACTGGTGGCGCACGCCATTCATCGCCAGTCGCGTCGGGCAGAACGGCTACTGGTCAAGGTGAATTGCGCCGCGCTGCCGGCGGAACTCATCGAAAGTGAACTTTTTGGCCATGAAAAGGGGGCCTTTACCGGTGCCACCAGTCAACGCAAAGGACGCTTTGAGCTCGCCGACAAGGGCACGCTGTTTTTGGATGAGGTAGGGGAGTTGACGCCCGCCGCGCAGGCCAAACTCCTGCGCGTATTGCAGGAACAGGAGTTCGAGCGAGTTGGGGGCGCGGAGACCGTACGCGTCGATGTGCGCGTTGTCACTGCCACCAATCGCTCACTCGCGGAACAAGTTGCGCAGGGAAGTTTTCGTGCCGATCTTTATTATCGGCTCAATGTTTTTCCAATCACCGTCCCGCCATTGCGCGCGCGAGGTGAGGATGTAGTGCTGCTCGCGCAACACTTCTTGCAGCACGTCGGTCGTAAACTCGGCAAGTCTTTTCATGGGATCGCGCCTTCGGCGCTGAACCGGCTGGTCGCGTACGCTTGGCCGGGAAATGTGCGCGAGTTGCAGAACATCATCGAACGCGCGGCGATCTTAAGTAACGGGCCACAGTTAGAAATCCCTGAACTGCTCGGCGGCACGGAACTCGCTATCGCGTCTCAGCCGGAGCCCATCACAACGCCATCTGCCGACAGTGCACTCGCCAGCTTCGAGCGCTCGCATATCAAACGTGTACTGGAAGAATGCCGTTGGGTGATCGAAGGTGCGGCGGGCGCCGCACAGCGCTTACAACTTGAACCCTCGACTTTGCGATATCGCATGCGCAAGCTTGGTCTCGCGCGACCAAGAAACTGACACACGCGCAATGAGAGTGGCGAATTTTTCGACAATCCAATGCAACACACGGCTGGTGTAAGTCGCATGCCTAGACTAAGCTTTGGTTGTGCAGCGTAAACGCTTGGCCGGATTCCCGGATGCGCTGCGCGGGTTCGCGGGTTGTGCACGCTTGCGAACTGACAACACCATGAAGGCTGCTTATTAGCAGCCTTGTGTGCAGCCGCCAGGCAACCTCTAAGGCAACGCCTCCGGAGAACTCACCCCGTGCGAGGCTTGGCGACGAGCTATTAAAAGTGAAAACGGCAGACCCCGCGAAAGCGGGGTCTTTCATTTCTGCGCGGCGTGTTCCTTCTTGCGCGCCGCATCGCGAATGCGCCGTTTCTCCGCCATCAATTCTTGCTCTGCCCCCTGCAGACAATATTGCTTCGAGCGATCGGAGCTTCGCATGCATTCCTCACGCCGTTCCGCAAACTGGCGTTCGACCGCGCGCATTTTGGCATCCATGGTATTGGCCGGGGTCTCCATGCGCTTGATTTTCACCCGATTCGCCCCGTACTTTTTAGCGAGTGAGTCGTCTAATGCGCGTGTATGACCGCTAAACAGCACGGTTACACCTAGCACGAATAAGAGTAACTTACGCATCTCAATCATCTCGGTTAAATGGGTTCAGCGCTATTTAAAGAAGTGCGATTACCCCTCATTTAATCGATCTTTTCATAAAAACAAAACCGTTTGGGGAGAATGACATGCTGGGAATCGTGTTGTTGTACGTGGGCGCCGTTTTGTTGGTCAATGGCGTCGGCGCGCTTGGACATGCCGAGCGCCGCTCGATTGCGGTCATGAATTTTTTGGTGGGTGGGCTCGCGCTGGTGATTCAATTGATCTTGTTGGTCCGGGCTGAGACGACCGCCGACTACTATGTAGTTGCCACCGGCTTTCTATTCACCTTCACTTATCTTTACGGTGCCGTGTGCGGCTGGTTCGATCTTGATATGCGTGCCTTTGGCTGGTTTTGTCTGTTCGTCGCAATCACGACCATTCCCTGTTCGTGGGTCGCGTTTCAGGGCACCGATGTACGGTTTGGTTACCTATGGCTCATCTGGGGTGCGCTATGGTTCATGTTCTATCTCGCCTATGTCCCGCAGCGAAATTTTGGCCGCACGTTGCCGCTCGCGACCATCGCGACCGGCGTGTTGACTTGTTGGATCCCCGGATTCTTGATGCTGATCGAAAAATGGTAGCGTCGCGTTTATTGGCCATGGGCGGCTTGCTGGCGTTTGCCTTGACGGCCACTGCCGAAACCTTTCGTTGGGTGGATGCCGAGGGACATGTGCATTTTGGCGATGCCCCGCCGCCAGGTGTGCAAGCGGAATCGATTCAAGTGACGCCGCCTAAGTCCAAGCTCACTGACGAAGAAGCACGTCAACAGGTGCAGAATTTACGGGCCCAGCAAGCCGAAGCGCGCGCGCGTGACGAAGCCAAGCGCACTGAAGCAGCCCGTAAGCAGCAGGAAAGCTTGCTTGAAAAAGCCTCCAAGCTCGAGCGTTGCGAAAAAGCGCGTTGGTCACTGGCGGCGCTCGAAGGCGGGCGGCCGGTCTATCGGGACGAAGCGGGTCTTTTCCGTGTTAAGCCACCGCCGGGGCAGGGTGATGCTTATACCGGCAAGCGCGATTATTTGGATGAATCGGCGCGCAAGAGTGAGATAAATCAACAGCGGCGCATCGCGCGCGAGAATTGTGGCGCGGAACCGACCAAGGAACAGCAAGAAGAAACCACCGAACAAATGCGGCACGCTGAGACCTGCGAGCAAGCCGCCGCCAATCTCCGGCAATTCACCAGCCAAAATTCCGGTGCGACCGCGGAAGAAGTCAACGCCGTGCGGTCGTTCTTAAGTACGCAGTGTGGTGGCGGGGAATAACATGCAACACGTTATGCCGAGGCATTACCCATGATCACATTGTACGGATACGGACCCGCATTCGGCCTACCGGATCCAAGTCCGTTCGTGATGAAGGCCGCGACGTTATTGCGCATGGCCAAACTTGATTTCACGATGGCCTCAGGCGATCCACGCAAGGCGCCTAAGGGCAAACTGCCATGGCTTGACGATAACGGGACAACCGTTGCCGATTCCACGTTCATTCGTTTTCATCTTGAGCGTACACACGGGATCGATTTCGACGCGGGTTACGCTGCCCCGGCGCGGGGCGCCGCGTGGGCGCTGGAAAAACTCTGCGAAGACCAGATTTACTGGGCGATCGTTTACGACCGGTGGCTAGACGATGCAACTTTCGCGCGCGGCCCGCGCCAGTTTTTCGAGGTCATTTCCCCACTCATACGGCCGTTGGTGATCGCGATGGTGCGCCGCCAAGTGCGCCGCGATCTGCGCGGCCAAGGTTTCGCGCGGCATTCGCCCTCTGAAGTCGCCTCGCTTGCTTGCCGCGCTATTGATTCGGTCGCCAACTTCCTCGGTGACAAACCCTATCTACTCGGCGATTCGCCCTGCGGCGCGGATGCCGGCGTGTTTCCGGTCATCGCGAATTTGTTGTGCCCCTTGTTCGATACCGAGGCCCGCCGTCACGCGGAGTCACATACGAATTTGGTGGCGTATGCGGCACGGCTTCGACAACGATATTTCGGCGGCTAGTTACTTCTAGACTCGATGGCAAGCTCGGTTGGGATAAACGAAGCGAACCCCAACATAAGGGCGGCGTGCGTAGCGATTATTGGATCGCTCCCGCGTTTTCCTTAACGAGACTCTTCTGGATCCGCCGCCGCTCACGCGCGCTTTCATCCAAGGTATCGCCAAATTCCGCGGCCAGCGCGCGTTCATCGCGTCGATATTGTTCGTTAATGTAGTTTTGGCAGTAGTTGCTGCCACCGCCTTTGGCCTTGCAGCGTTCGAGTTGTGCGTCGCGACTGGCGCGCAGTAACTCCAAGCGCGCGCGGTATTGCGCTTCCGGGGTCTGGACGGTGACCGTTTTAACGCGGCTACTGCCCCATTCAGCATCGAGCTCTGCGTCTAAATCTTCATCCGCGTAAGCGCCGCTCGCCGCCAATAGCAAGAGCAGTACCGCGCCGACGATCGTTTGAGCATTCCTCATCATGTCATTCCTCGTTTGAAAGTGAGTGTGGTGGCGCGCCACCAACTTTAGCGGCCGCCACCACTGCGAGCCGTGGCGAACCTGAACCTCGGACTTCATGTAACGCTAGATTTGCCACTTAATTCTTGCAAATACAGTGAGTTAAGTCTCTTTGCCAATCTTGGCACGACCTTCGCAATGTAAGAAAGCAGAAGCGCCGCGAATGGTTTGCGGCGCTCGCCAACAACCCATTTTGAAGGAGTCCACATGAATTCCAAAGCCATCGCCGTCACCGCCATCTCGGCGTTACTGACCGCCACCTTTATCGCTTCGCCGGCAAGCGCCGCCGATAAACCCGAAAAGTGCTACGGCATCGTCAAGGCGGCCAAAAACGACTGCCAGACCGCCAACAACGCGTGCGCCGGCCATTCCTCAAAAGACGCGCAATCCGACGCGTGGCTCTATCTGCCCAAAGGCGCCTGCGAAAAAATCGTCGGCGCCAGTCTCTCGGCCAAGTAAGACCCCGCGCGAGACGGCTGTCATGTCAATCGAAAACGCTCCCGCACACGATTTACCCGGCGCGATCCCCGTGCGTTGCGGCATCGGTTTGCGCGCGGCGCATCACACCGATGTCATGCGCAGCCGTCCGCGAGTCGGGTTTTTAGAAGTCCACAGCGAAAACTTCTTTGGTGAACACAGCGCATCACTCGACATGTTATGCGAACTGCGCGCCGACTACCCGCTGAGTTTGCACGGCGTTGGGCTCTCGCTCGGCAGTGTGGATCCATTGAATCAAGTTCATCTCCGGCAACTTGCGCGGCTCGCCGCGCGTACCGAGCCTGGACTGATTTCCGACCACCTCGCTTGGGGGAGTTTTGGTGGGGAATATTTCAACGATCTATTGCCGTTGCCGCACACGCATGAAGCGCTGAATCACTTGGTGTCGCGAATCGATGAAGTGCAATCCACGCTCCGCCGGCAAATTGCGATTGAAAACTTGTCGAGTTATGTCGACTTTCAAGCATCGGAATTTCTTGAATGGGACTTTCTGGTTGAACTCGCGCGCCGTAGCGGTTGCGCATTGTTGCTCGACATCAACAACATTTACGTAAGCCAAAGCAATTTGGGTTTCGACGCTTACGAATATATCGCCTCGATTCCGGCCGAGCTGGTTGCGGAGATGCACCTGGCCGGCCACACCCGCCGCAATGTCAACGGACACGAGTTGTTAATCGATACGCACGATCAACCGGTCGCCGACGCGGTGTGGGAACTCTATGCGTTCGCGCTCGAGCGGCTGGGCCCAAAGCCCACCCTCATCGAATGGGATTCGTCACTACCGCCGTTAGCAACGCTGCTGCTGGAAGCGCGTCGCGCGGACTGCTTACAGGAGAATTGTTATGACCTCGCTGCTTGAAACTCAACGGCACTTTGCCGCCGCTTTGCGCGGCGCCTCTGAGGCCCTGCCGCGCCTTGGCTTGCGCGAACGCAGCTTGGCTGCCGTGCGACGCTTTGAAATTTACCGCAATAACATTCTGGCTTCTTGCTGCAATACGCTGGAAGCGACTTATCCGGCACTACATGCGTTGGTAGGTGCGGATTTCTTCGATTTCGCCGCGCGCCAATATGTGCGCAAGCATCCGTCGTTGTCGGGCGATCTCAACGATTACGGTGATAAATTTCCGCGTTTCCTCGCCACTCTGCCACAGACCGCGCATCTGCCATATTTGCGCGACGTTGGCGAACTTGAGTGGGCGATGCAAGAAATTTCGCGCGCGGCGGAGCCTGCGACATTTGATGCGCGCCGCCTCGCCAGCATACCGCCCGCGCGCTACGCCGAACTGCGCTTTATCTTGCATCCGGCGAGTCGCCTGTTGTCTTCACCGTTTCCGATACTCGCCATCTGGCGGATGCAACATGTCGCGAGCGAGGAGCAAGGATCCATCAATCTCAACGCCGGCGGCGTGCGCTTGCTGGTGATTCGCCGCCATCAAGAAATCGAACTTGAGCCTTTAAGCCGCGGTGAATACGAACTCTTAAACGCGCTCGCTTGTGGGGAGACGTTCGCCGTTGCGGCGGAATCCGCACTAACAATCGCACCGGACTTCGATGTCACGGTGAGTCTGCGTGACCACATCGCGCGCCGCACTATCACTGACTTCACTTACTAATCCGGGAGCAAAACCATGAACACACTCGTCTCTACTTTCACTGAATCTTGGGCTGGCCGCGCATTGCACGTAGCAACTTTCGCGCGTGAACAACTAAACAAGCTGGCGCCGTTGAGTTCGCTCGCGTTGCGACTATGGGTGGCGGATGCATTTTTCAAATCCGGGCTCACCAAAATCCAATCGTGGGACACCACGCTGTTGCTCTTTCAATATGAATACCAAGTTCCTCTCCTCCCTCCCGCGCTAGCGGCCGTCGCGGGCACCGCGACGGAACTTGGCATGCCCGTGCTGTTGGCGCTCGGTCTCGCCGGTCGCCTCAGCGCGGGTGTGCTGTTTATTTTCAACATTATTGCGGTCATCTCTTACCCGGCGTTGGAGGCGGCGGGACGGGAAATGCATCTCGCGTGGGGAGTCGCGCTCCTAGTGCTGCTCGCGCAAGGTCCCGGCAAGCTCGCGCTCGATCGTCTTGTCGAACGTTTCATCAGTGCGCGCGCTTAAGGGGAGCTGACATGAATGCACCCAATGTAGAACTTAAATACGCGAGCGCGCCGCTGCTTGAAATGCCGCGCTTCCTCACCGGACAACGTGCGCTCGTCACCGGTGCGAGCTCCGGAATCGGCGCGGCAGTAGCCCGCGGCATGGCCGCGGCCGGCGCCAAAGTGGCGCTCAACTATGTCAGTGACGGCACCGCGGCCAATGCACTGGTGCGCGAGATCGAAGCGCAAGGCGGCATAGCTTATGCCATCGAAGCCGATGTCAGCGTGGAAGCGGATGTCGAGCGAATGTTCGATGCCGTCATTTCCAAATTTGGTTCAATCGATATTTTGGTGAACAACGCCGGCCTACAACGCGACGGCTCCCTTGTCGATCTGACGCTTGCCGATTGGAACCGCGTAATCGGCGTTAATTTGACCGGCCAGTTCCTGTGTTCGCGGGCCGCCGCGCGCGAGTATTTAAGGCGCGGTATCGAACCCGCGCTGTCCTGCGCTATGGGAAAAATTATTTGCGTGTCATCCGTGCACGACATCATCCCATGGGCCGGTCACGCGAATTACGCGGCCTCCAAAGGCGGCGTCGCGATGCTGATGAAAACGTTGGCCCAAGAACTCGCCGTGCACAAAATCCGCGTCAACAGCATCTCGCCGGGCGCAATCAAAACGCCGATCAATCGCGACGCCTGGGCGACCCCGGAAAAAGAAGCGTCGCTGCTTGAATTGATCCCCTACGGCCGGGTCGGCGAAGTCGCGGACATCGCCCGTGCCGCGGTGTGGCTCGCCTCCGACTTCGCGGACTACGTCACCGGTGCGACGCTCTATGTCGATGGCGGCATGACGCTCTATCCGGGCTTCGAGCGCGGGGGCTAGCCGTGAAGATACTGTCTCTTTCGGTGTTCTTGGCGGCGCTCGCGTTGTCATCTCTGGTGCAAGCAGATGATGCCTTACCGCCCGGCGTTGCCAAGTGGTGGCCAAGTCGCTACGGCCAAGGGGATCAACTTGGCACGTTGAACGAAATCACGCCGAGCGTCGTCGCCGCGGCGAGTGGGCTCGTCAAACGCGGACAAGTGATCGATCTCGGGCGCATCCTCGATGCCGACGTACCGAAATTCCCAGGACGCTATTGGCAGCAAACGGTTGATACCTCCGCGCCTTACACCAATCTGCAGCGGCCGGACGCGAGCGAGTATGGTTGGGGCAAAAATCACTTGAACTGGATTACGGAAATCCAAGCCGGCACGTTTCAAGTCGGCACTCAACTCGATTCATTAGGGCATTTGCAGATTGCCGATCGTTTCTATAACGGCTGGCGCGCGCGCGACGTCGTCGCGGCGTATGGCTTAAGTAAGTTTGGCATGGAGACTATCCCGCCGATCGTGACGCGCGGCGTGCTACTCGATATCGCGGCGTACAAACATCGCGCGCGTTTGGATGCCGGTTACGTCATCACCAAAGCCGATCTACAAGGTGCCGCGAAACTACAAGGCATCACGTTGAGGCCAGGCGATGCGGTGTTGCTCCACACCGGCTGGGGCGCGTTGTGGGGTGACGATCCAAAGCGGTTCTTAAGTGGTGAGCCCGGCGCCGGCATGGAAGCTGTCGAGTATCTCTACGCGACGCATATCGCACTCACCGGCGCGGACACCTGGAGCTACGGCCCCGTCCCCGGTGAAGACTCCGAGCGGCCTTTCCTCGTGCCGCAAACGATGTACGTCAAATGGGGGCTAGTCGGGCTCGAGAACTTAGCGACCGAAACGCTCGCCGCCGCCAAAGTCTATGAATTCATGTTCGTGCTCACGCACGCCAAAACCCGCGGCTCAACCGCTGCCGTCATTGCACCGGCGGCGGTGTACTAAGGAGGGCTTATGCAATACGACCACATCGTTGTCGGTTCGGGCGCCGGGGGCGCCGCGGCGGCTTACGCGCTCGCCAATGCCGGCCGCCGCGTGTTGATTTTGGAAAAAGGTGATGAGCTACCCCGTGATGGCAGTACGCTCGATGTGCGTCGTGTCATTCAAAACGGCGAGTTCAAAAGCCGCGAAGCTTGGTTGGACCGCGAAGGTGCGCTATTTGCACCCGAGGAGTATTTCAACTGGGGCGGCAAGACGCGCTGGTATGGCGCGGCGCTGCTGCGCTTCGCGCCGGAAGAGTTTCGCGGTGATGAGGCATTCGCGTTTCTGCCTTGGCCGATTGCCTACGACGATCTCGCGCCGTATTACGCACAAGCCGAACGTCTGCTCGGCGTGCGTGAGTTCGAAATTGAATCCGATCTGCGTGACATTCTGCAGCGCTTACAGCGCGGCGGCACGCCATGGGTGAGTCACCCGTTGCCGCTCGGTTTGGCTCCTGAGATCGCGGGTTGTCGAGCGGAAGCCAGTCACTTTGATGGCTTCGCTTCGGTGCGGGATTTGAAACATGATGCCGACAACTCGCTACTCGCGCTGATCCGTCACCTACCCAACGTAACGGTGCGCATGCAAACGCCCGTTGAAGCGCTGATCAGCACGTCGCGTGACACCGCCGTGCGCGGCGTACGCAGTGCCGCGGGCGAGGAGTTCCACGGAGACACCGTCATCCTTGCAGCCGGCGCCTTGCATTCGCCGCGTTTGCTGCAGCACTTCGCGAAAGCGCATTTAGCGTCGCCGCTTTCCGGCGTGGGTGAGAATTTCAAGCGCCATCTGTTGACCGCAGTGATCGCCTTCTCCCCGTCGCGTAAGCACGATGTGTTGCGCAAAACCGCCCTGCTGACCTCGCCCGAGTTTCCGCACAGCACGATTCAGCCGCTCGGCTTCAACGCCGACGTGATCGCCGCCTTGATGCCGCGTGTGTTGCCCGATGCCGTGTCGAGTTTATTGGCCGAGCGTGCCTATGGGTTTTTTCTGCAAACGGAAGAAGGATCCTCGCCCGACAATCAAGTCCGAATGGCAAACGGCAAAGGTTATCCGGAACTCGATTACGATGCCGCTCGCACGGCCCCGAGCGAGCGCGAACATCGTGGGCTCGTTAAAGCTTTTCGCCGCGCGTTGTTCTCGGCTGGTCTGGTCAGCGGGGCCCAGGCGATCCCACTCGCCGGCACCGCGCATGCGTGCGGCACGTTGGCGGCGGGGCACGATCCCACGCGATCCGCCGTCAACGCTTGGGGTCGCGTCCATCGTTTGGATAACGTGTTTGTCGCGGATGGCAGCGTGTTGCCGCGCGTGAGTCGCGTCAATCCCTCGCTCAGCATTTTTGCGTGGGGCCTGCGTCTAGGCGAAGCGCTCGCCGCTGGACGTACGACATGAGCGCGCTCGCGGTTGATACCCAGACATTGGCCGATGCGTTAACGCAGACGGGTCGTGCCGTGCCTTACATTCAATTTGGGCGCGCGGTATGCGGCGAGCTCGCCGCGGCCGAGAGCCGTGAATGGTGGCTAAGCAATGGCCTTGGCGCGTACGCGGCCGGCACGCTTGCGCAAACCTTGACGCGCCGCTATCACGGATTGTTGGTCGCGCCGGTGGTGCCGCCGCTTGGCCGCCACTTAACGTTCGCGAAAGCCGATGCCGTATTGCGTTGCGGAGAGAAGACCTGGCCGTTACATACTAACCGCTGGCAAAGCGGCGCGGTGACTCCACGCGGCCATGTGCATATCGAGTCGTTTCATTTGGACGGCCGCATGCCGGTGTGGCATTACGCGATCGGGGCGTGGCGCATCGAGCATCGGATCTGGCTTGAACCCGGCGCCAACACGGTCTATCTCGCCTATCGTTTGTTGGACGCTGCGGACGAGACGTTAGAACTCGATCTCGCGTTACTCATCAACGCCCGTGATCATCACACCAACACCTCGGCGGAAGCCTTTGCACCGGTAATCATCGCAACCGGCGACGGTACGCGCCTCACCGTGCAACACGAGGCAAGTGACAGGCCGACCTTTGCACTGAATTTTGCAGCGCGCGGCGGCACGTTTCGCGCCGACCATACTTGGTACCGAGATTTTCATCTCTCCGCAGAGCAGGCTCGCGGGTTGCCGACCACGGACAATCATCTATGTGCGGGTACCGCGACGTTGCGGATTACCGCGGACGAGTGGGTGGGCATTAGTGCCTCGCTCGAACATCCCGCGCCGCTCTACCTAAACGAAGCACTACGCCGCTTCGTCGCGCATGATCAAGCATTGGTCAAACGCGCGCAGGTGGTGGTTGCCGAGTTACGTAGCGCGCCCACCTGGGTGCTGCAGTTGGTGCGCGCCGCGGATGATTTTGTATTCGCGCGTCCGCTGCCAAGCCTACCGCAGGGGCAATCGATCATCGCGGGTTATCCGTGGTTTGGCGATTGGGGCCGCGACACCATGATCGCGTTACCCGGCCTATTGTTGGCGACTGGCCGCCATGAAGCCGCACGGACCATTTTGCAGACCTTCGCGCAGTACATCGATGGCGGCATGTTGCCGAATTATTTCCCGGCGCATGGTGAAACCCCGGAATACAACACGGTGGATGCCGCGCTGTGGTTCATCGAAGCCTGGCGGGCCTATTTCGATGTGGTGCAAGATGAGCGCTTGCTGCGCGAGATTTTTCCGGTGCTTGCGGAAATCGTCGCCGCGCATGTCAACGGCACGCGTTACGGGATTAAAGTCGATCCCGTAGATGGACTGCTCGCGGCGGGAGTGCCCGGCGTGCAACTTACCTGGATGGACGCCAAGCTCGGCGACTGGGTTGTCACGCCACGCCAAGGCAAGCCGGTTGAAATCAACGCGCTGTGGTTTAACGCGTTGATGACGATCGCCGATTTCGCGACGCGCCTCAAACTAGACGCAGCACCGTATCGCGCGCGCGCCGCGCAGGTGAGCGCATCGTTCACACGTTTCGTGCGTCCGGATGCACCCGGCCTGTTCGATGTGTTGGACGGCCCGGACGGACACGACGCCAGCGTACGCCCGAATCAAATCTTTGCCGTTAGCCTGTGTCATTCGCCACTTACCGCGGAAACGCAGGCGTCAGTCGTGCATTGCTGCGGCGAGCAACTGCTCTGCTCATATGGGCTGCGCTCGTTAACGCCAACGCATCCGGCTTATCGCGGGCAGTACGTCGGCGATGCGCGCAGTCGCGACGCCTCCTATCACCAAGGCCCGGCGTGGGCTTGGTTGTTGGGTCACTTTGCGCTTGCCGAGTATCGCGCCACGGGCGATGCGGCGCGCGCGCAAGCTCGGCTTGCTCCCATCGAGACGCATCTCTTCGATGCCGGGCTCGGAACGGTCAGCGAATTATTCGATGGCGATCCACCGCATACCGCGCGCGGGGCGCCGTCACAAGCCTGGTCGGTCGCCTGCACGTTGGAAGCTTGGTGGAAGCTCGAACGCGCCAAACACACAGCGATCCCAGGCATCCAGATTCGGTAGTTTTAATAAAGGAATTGTATATGGAGAAGAATTCACTCAACGCCGAACGCGCGCGACTCGAAGCCCAACGTCACGGCGAAGCGAATTGGCGGCTCTGGGGGCCCTACCTCGCCGAGCGTGCGTGGGGCACGGTGCGCGAAGACTACAGCGCGCACGGCAACGCCTGGGAGTATTTCGATCACGATCAAGCGCGCTCACGCAGTTATCGCTGGAACGAAGACGGCCTCGGCGGTATTTGCGATGAGGAGCAACGTCTATGTTTCGCGCTCGCTTTTTGGAACGAACGCGATCCGATTTTAAAGGAACGCGCGTTTGGCTTGACCGGCAATCAGGGCAATCACGGTGAAGACGTCAAGGAGTTCTATTTCTATCTCGACGCGACGCCGTCGCACAGCTATCTGCGTTATCTCTACAAGTATCCGCAAGCCGAGTATCCCTATGCGGCGTTGATTACCGAGAACGCGCGCCGTTCGCGCCATGAGCCCCCCTTTGGACTGCTTGATACCGGGGTGTTCGCGGAGAATCGATACTTTGATTGCGAAGTGCGCTATGCCAAGGCGGGTCCGGAAGAACTGCACATCGAAGTCTCATGCACCAATCGAGGCTCGGAGATCGCGCCGCTGCATTGTCTGCCGCAGCTGTGGTTCCGCAATACTTGGGGATGGGGCGCCGAGGGCGCCGTGCAACCTGAACTGATTCGAGGCGAGAAACCACGCCACGCGGCATGGCAGATCACCGCGCGACATCCAAGCCTCGGCGAATACGTGTGGTATGGACGCGAAGCGGCCGATCTGCTGTTCACCGATAACGAATCCAACGCCGCGCGTCTGTGGGGGGCGGCGAATGTAACGCCTTACGTCAAAGATGCGTTTCATCGGCATATCGTCAACGGTGAACAAAACGCGGTTAATCCGGAACAACGCGGCACTAAAGCAGCCGCGTGGTATCGGCGCGAATTGGCTCCCGGCGAAACCTGGACGCTGCAGTTCGTGCTAAGTGCCGGCGCGAAATCGGCGCCGTTCAAGCGCACGCAGGCGGTGTTCGCCACGGCGCATAGCGAAGCGGATGTGTTCTACGACGAACTGCAGCCCGAGGCGACTCCGGAAGATCACCGCATTCTGCGCCAAGCACTCGCCGGCATGATTTGGTGCAAACAATATTTTCATTACAACGTTGGTCGTTGGTTGGAAGGCGATGCGGTGCCACCGCCGAGTACGCGCAAACGTGGGCGCAATCTGCACTGGCGCCACCTGCGCGCGGCGGATGTCATCTCGATGCCGGATACCTGGGAATATCCGTGGTTCGCGGCCTGGGATTTGGCGTTTCATTGCGCGGCGCTAGCGCTGGTTGATGTTGACTTCGCCAAAGATCAAATCGAAGTCATCCTGCGCGAAGACTACCTGCACCCGAACGGCCAGATCCCGGCGTATGAATGGGCATTTAGCGACACCAATCCGCCGGTGCATGCGATGGGTGCGCTCAAGGTTTTTCGGGCCGAACGCGTGCAACGCGGCCAGGGCGATCTCGATTTTCTACAACGTGTATTTCACAAGTTATTGATGAACTACGCTTGGTGGATCAATCGCAAAGACGCGGACGGTAACAATGTGTTCGAAGGCGGGTTTCTCGGCCTCGATAACATTTCCGTCTTCGATCGCTCGCAACCGTTGCCGCCGGGCTTTCGCTTGAAACAGGCCGATGCGACCGGATGGATGGCGATGTTCGCGTTGAATATGACCGTCATGGCGCTCGAACTCGCGACCGAAGATCCGGATTTCGAAAACATTGCCATCCAAACCTACGAACAGTTCATGGCGATCGCGAATTCGATGGCCGGTAATCATCCGGGCGGTGTGTCGTTATGGGATGACGACAGCGGATTCTTTAAAGACTTGATTCTAGATCCGTCGGGCAACGCACAACGCATCGATGTGTATTCCTGGGTGGGACTGATTCCGCTCTTTGCCACCGAAGTCCTTGATGACCGCCTACTCAAAGCCGTGCCGCGTTTTCGCCGCACGATTGAGTGCCATACCGGCGGCTTCTTCCAAGGTAACTGGTATGTGTCGGCGTGCCCGGCGCGCATCAATACGCGTGGGGAACACCTGCTCGCGCTGGTTGGCGAATCGCGCTTGAAGAAAATTCTGCAGCGCTTATTGAACGAAGAAGAATTCTTATCGGCCTATGGCGTGCGCAGCGTGTCTAAATTGCACGCCAGCTATCGCGAGGTGGGGCAGCTACCGAATGGCGGCAACGCGATGATCGAATACGTACCCGGGGAATCAAACTCAAGCGTGTTCGGCGGTAACTCCAACTGGCGCGGCCCGATCTGGATGCCGACCAATTACACACTCGTGCAGGCGCTGGAGAAGTTTCACCGTTTTTATGGTGAAGAATTCAAAGTGACCATCGACGCACTCGGTGGCCGCGCGATGTGCCTGAACGAAGTGGCAACTTTAATCGCCGAGCGTTTGGTCAATATGTATCGGCGTGACGCGCACGGCCATCGCCCGGTGTACGGCCCAGACAGCCCCTTCCAGTCCGAGCCGGCATGGCGCGAATTATTACTGTTCTTTGAATACTTTCACGGCGACGATGGGCGCGGCCTCGGTGCGCAACATCAAACCGGCTGGACTGGCTTACTCGCCAATTTGGTTATGCGCCGCTATCGCGCCGATGTTCCGAATATTTGGCGCCACCGCGCAACGCGCGCTCCCGCATCAAATGCGGAGACCGCTCATGCGTAATCGTGCCGCAATCTTAACCTACGCGACGGCGGTGCTGCAGGGTATGACGCTGGTGGCGGTGCCGGCACTGTCCGGCGTGCTAAAAACCAATTTGCGGATTGACGACACGCAATACGGCGGGTTGTTTCTGCCGCAGGTGATTTGCACGGCGGTGGCGGCGCTGGCCGGCGGCTTGCTTGCGCGACGGTGGTCGCTAAAGACGTTGTTAGTCGGCGCACTCCTCGCCAATGCGCTGTCGCAGATCATGTTGTTAAGCGCGGGTGCGGTGCCGGCGCAGTGGGTGTTCGCCTGGCTTGGGATTGGCACCGCCGCGCTCGGCTTTGGATTTGGATTAGGCGCGCCACCGCTCAACAGCTTGCCAGGGTTGTTGTTTCCGCGCCGTGCGGATACCGCGTTGGTCATCCTGCACACCTTAATCGGTATTGGTCTCTGTATCGGTCCCTTGGGCGCGAGCTATGCGGCGACTCACGGCGCGTGGACGTTATATCCGGCAAGCTTGGCGTTCGCCGCGCTCGTCCTTGCCATTCACTGTGCGCTGAGTGCGCTGCCGTCCCTCGTGTATACGGCGAGCGACACGCGTGCGGCAGGGCTGCTGCGCTCACGCGCTTGTTGGGTACTTTTGGCAATCGCTTTTTTGTACGCCTTTGCGGAAGGCACTTTCAGCAGTTGGGCGGTGCCCTACCTCACAGAAGATCGCGCCCTGTCGCCGGCGGTGGGGGCGTTCGCGTTGTCGCTTTTCTGGGGTGCGTTGGCGGGTGGCCGTTTACTCGCTTCCGCACTCATCTTGGTGGTGCCGGCGGTGACTTTATGGCGGGCGTTGCCGTTCGGTATGTTGTTGGTGCTCGGTGGTCTGCCATTTGCACAATCAGAGGCCACTGGGTTACTTGCGTATGCGCTCGCGGGATTAAGTTGTTCGGCATTCTTTCCGCTGACGGTTGCCGCCGCCACGCGTCGATTCCCGGAGCATGGCGCGTTGATATCGTCGTTACTCATTGCGGCGTTAATGCTCGGCGTCGGTACGGGAACCTTTGTCATCGCACCACTGCGTGCGGAACTCTCGCTCGCGCGGCTGTTTCAATGGTCGATGCTCTATCCGCTCATAGTCATCACGCTGTGCGCATGGTTTGTACGCGATGCGCCGCGAGGCCACACGGCCGTTTCTCATCGATTGCATGAGGTGCGCTCGTGAGCGCGGAGAAAAAATCGCTGGTCTGCCCACGCTGCCACGGCGAAAACGATGCCAACGCCGTGTTTTGCGCGAACCCCACGTGCGGCAAAGCGCTCGGTGAATTTCGCTATGTGCGGGAAGAACTCGACGCGAGTTCAAGTTGGGCGGAGCGTCTTGCCGATCGCGTCTCCGCGTGGGTGGGGCATCCGCACTTCGTCACGGTACATATCGTGTGGTTTGGCGCATGGGCATTACTCAATTCCGGATGGTTGGGGACGACGATTGTGTTCGACGCGTATCCGTTTGGGTTACTCGGGATCGTGCTCGCGATCGAAGCGGCGCTTGTCACCAGCATGTTACTCATCAGTAACAACCGGCGTAGCCAATTTGAAGCCAAACAAGCCGAACTCGAATACGAAGCGAATATTCAGTCCTACCGGTTGCTGCGAGATCTCGCGGCGGAGGTGAATGAATTACGTGCACGGGTGACAGATCCCAAACGCGGAGATGTCGCGTGAGCGCGCATAACCATCCCTCCTCACGCTCTCCCGCTTGCGCGAGAGGGTTGGGTGAGGGTCTTTTGCAATTTGAAAGGAGACCTGTAATGAAACGACCAGAACTACTATCCGGCGCCGCGTTAGCGACCGCCGCGGCGGCACTCTTCGCAACCACTGCGCTTATCGCCGCACCGGCTGCGCAAGCGGAAGAAGCGATCGTCAAATGTCACGGTGTGAATGCTTGCCGTGAGCGCGGTAACTGCGGCAGCGCGGATCATAAGTGCAAAGGGCAGAATGCTTGCAAGGGCAAAAGCTTTGTCCCGGTAACTAAGGCTATCTGCGATCAACTTGGTGGCGTCACCCGCGACGACGAGTAACGCACGTCGAATGCGGATAAAAGAACCACGGAGGAATCGAAGGCACGGAGCTTTAGTTGGATGGACTCCAAAAATTGTTCCTGCCTTCGGCGCCTTCGCGGTTAATTTATTTCTTGACGAGGACTTCATATGACTGCGATGCCCGGCGGTTTTGGTCTCGGCCTACGCAAAGATCACTACCGCGAAATTTTGGAGACGCGACCGGCACTCGATTGGTTTGAAGCGATTGCCGAGAACTATATGGTTGATGGCGGCATGCCGTTGCATTATCTGGATGCCATCCACGCGCACTATCCGCTGGTGCTACATGGTGTTTCACTGTCGATCGGCAGCACGGATCCGCTCGATCTCGCTTATCTCGCGCGACTAAAGCAACTCGCTGAGCGGGTGGATGCGCTGTGGGTTTCCGATCACCTCTGTTGGACGGGCATCGGTGGTTTGAACCTGCATGATCTGCTACCGCTACCGTTTACCGAAGAAGCCTTAACGCATGTGGTACGGCGAGTAAGCGAAGTGCAAGAGCGGCTGGGCCGACGTATCCTGCTTGAGAATGTCTCTTCTTATTTGCGTTATCGGTGTTCCGAACTCACGGAATGGGAATTCCTCGCGAAAATCGCGGTGCGCGCAGATTGTCATCTGTTGCTCGATGTCAACAATATCTACGTCAGCGCGTTTAATCATGGCTTCGATGCCCGATGTTATCTTGACGGACTACCCGTCGATCGCATCAAACAAATTCACCTAGCGGGACATACGCACCACGGTACGCATATTGTCGACACCCATGACGATGCGGTTTGTGCCGAGGTATGGACGCTCTACCGCGATGCGATCGAGCGCTTCGGCGCGGTGCCCACCATGATCGAGCGCGATGATGATATCCCATCGTTGGCGACGCTCTGCGACGAACTTGCCCAAGCGCGTGACATCACCAACGACGTCATCAGCCCGGCATGTGTCGCATGAACGGCTTACGCGAACTCCAGTCTGATCTGCAAGCCGCGCTGCTTGATAACGAGATCCGGCGCGCGGCCAAATGGCTCGTGCCCGGTGCGCACGCACCGGCGCGGGAAGGCTTTGATACCTACGCCTACGGTTATCGCGCGCGGCTTATCGAAGTTTTGGAGAACGATTTTGAACATACCGCGCGCACTCTAGGGTATGAACAATTCGAGCAGATTGCTAACCGCTATCTCGATGTCCATCCATCGCGTAGTCGCTCCCTGCGTGACTTCGGGCGGCAATTCGCAAATTGGTTGATGGAGCAACAGGTCACCCCACTCGTTACCGAGCTCGCGCGCTTTGAATGGGCGTTAACAGACGCATTCGATGCCAGGGATGCGGCCGCGCTGACCAATTCAGCGCTCGCGGCAGTTCCGGCAGAGGGGTGGGCGTATCTCACCTTCAGCTTTCATCCCAGCGTACAACTCGGTACCTGTGCCTGGAACACGCTTGAGACGTATCGCGCACAACGAGACGACCTGCCGGTACCGCCTACGGCGCGGCTTGCTGAACCGATCAAATGGATCATATGGCGCGACGATTTACGCGTGTGTTTTGACGGCTTGACTGCGGAGGAAGCGGAGTTAATCGCACTTGCCCGACAAGGCGGGTGTTTCGCCGAGCTGTGCACGGCACTTGCCGCGCGCCGTGGTGCTGACGATGCCCCGCCTACCGCGGTGAATTATCTTAAGCGTTGGCTCGCGAATGGTTGGCTGGTGTGAGCGTCTGCGCGCTGAATCCCTAGATGCGCTGCCCCTCACCCGCCGCTGCGCGTCGGCCTCTCCCGGTGGGAGAGGCGTTTCTTTCTCCCTTTTCCGCGTAGCAGGCGAGGCACTTCTTACCCCCTCTCCCGCGTGGCGCGAAAGGGCCCGGGTGAGGGTCTATCTGCGTCGCACATAGACACGCTGTCTCGCAGCCGGCGCTTCCGCAGTAAGCTTCTTCCGGTGGAAAAGGGGTTGTTTTATCTCTAGCGCCACCGCAAATATTGGCTGTATTGTCGCCATAGCATGATGTGTTGGAGCACTCCGATGCCATACCTTACAGCCGACGATGACTGCGAAATCTACTACGAAGTCCACGGCACTGGTCCGGCGCTGGCCTTCATCTCCGGGTTTATGGGGATCACCGATATTTGGCGCGCGCAAATCGACGCGCTGGCCGGTCGTTATCAATGCATTGCCTTCGATACGCGCGGCGCCGGCAGATCCGAAAAACCGTTACCGCGAGTTGCGTATGGGGTTAGACGGCATGCGCGAGATCTAAGCGCCGTTCTCGATGAACTTGGCGTGGCCCGCGTGGTACTGATCGGTCACTCGATGGGCGGTAATACCGCGCTCGAAACTTTTGCGCTCAATCCGGCACGGGTGGCAGGGATCGCACTTATAGGGTCTTACCTATCGGGGGCACAAATCGTGGGCGTCGGGAATCGCCCCGAACTTATTCGCGCCGCCGTGGCACGTCCGTCGAGCCGACTCGCGTTTTATGAGAGCGTCGGCTTACCGATGTCGATTGCCATCGAAGCGACCAAATGGCCGTTGTACGCGTTACTTGGTAACGCTGAATCCTTTCTCGCTTTCGACGGCACCGCGCTTTTGCCCAAAATCGATGTGCCCTGCCTAATCTTGCATGGCGCGCAAGATATCGTGTCACCCGCGGATCCCTGCGCGCTTAGCTTGAACGATGGCCTTCGCGATGCGGAGCTCGTCGTGTTGCCGGGGGTTAATCACTGTCCGATGGTGGAAGCACCGGCCGACACCAATCGGCACCTCGAGTTGTTGCTACAGCGATTGGAGTTTTGATCTCATCGCTCCCCAGTGAGAATGCTATAACCGCCGGCGAGATTTTGCCGCTGCACATTTTTGAGTTCCGCGGCTGCAAACCAACCGCGATACTCGGCTTCCGTATACGCCTGGCCATGATCGTAGACATTGACGAACATGACATTGACGGCCACCGCATCGAGCGGCGATAAACGAGAATCGTCTAGCATGCGGCCGATCATAAACACGCGCCCGCCGGGTGCGAGACGCCTGACCGCGTTCTTGACTACGGTAAGCGCGGCGTCCGCGCTCAATACCTGTAACAACGAGCGCATGACGATGAGATCGTACGTGCCCGTCGGTGGTGCTTCGGTCAAATCCGTTTCCAAGACAGTGACACGCTCTTCCATCCGATTCTCCGCGATACACTCGCGGGTAATGCGAGCGACGTTGGGTAATTCCGCGACGGTTGCTTGTAACGCGGGGCACAGCCGACACAACGCCATCGCGAGTCCGCCCGCGCCGCCGCCGGCATCAAGTAGGCGCCGATGGGCTGCGAGATCGTAATCCTTATGTAAGCGTCGTGCGGTGGCGGTGGCGCCGGCATCGATGCCGCGGATGAAGGCCGTTAGCTCCGCGTGCGTCATACGCGAAAAATCATGTTTAACCTGCGGTACGCCGGTGCGCACGGACTCCGCGGTGTGCAGCGTGGCGGACCACAGATCGGCGTACGCCGAGGCGCTACCGCCCAGGTAACGCGGCTTGCCTTTGACCAAAAACTCATTTGCCTCCGGCGTATTGGCAAACACGCCGTCATGCACGGTTAGGAGGCCGGTGGTTACCAGCGCATATAAGAGTGGTGTGAGTTTGGTGTCATTGACCCCAAGCGCGGCGGCCAGCGCCGCGGGCTGCATGGGCCCGGTCGCCAGCGGCGTGAATACTTCCAGTTGCATGCCGGCCAATAGGGCGAGCGCGGGGTAGACGTTCGCGATATGGGTATTGATGGTATCGGGCTTGAGGGCGGGTGTGTCGGTCATTTGGGGCTGCTCAAATTTCGCTTCGAAAGTGGATTATGCCCGCGTCCACGCGTATAAACGCACCACCAGTTCCGGTCCGGAATAAAGCCATGAATTGCCCGCCATGAAATTTCAGGAATTTCCTACGCACACCTTGATGAATATCACCGCTCGGCCGGACTTGGTGTTCAACCGCGGCGAAGGCTCGTGGCTGTGGGATCATCGCGGCAAGCGTTATTTAGACTTTGTGCAAGGATGGGCGGTGAACGCACTCGGCCATTCGCCGCGCTGCATTGTGGATGCGTTGATTGCGCAAGCACCCAAACTCATCACGCCGAGCCCGGCGTTCTATAACGAAACCTCTTTGCAGCTAGCGGATCTGCTGACCAAACACTCGTGCTTGGATCAGGTGTTCTTCACCAATAGCGGCGCAGAAGCCAACGAAGGCGCCATTAAGCTCGCCCGCAAGTGGGGCAAGGTCAACCGCGGCGGCGCGTTTGAAATCATCACCTTCGACCACAGTTTCCACGGCCGCACCTTGGCGACGATGTCCGCTTCCGGCAAACCGGGTTGGGACACGATGTTCGCGCCGCAGGTGCCGGGCTTTCCGAAAGCGGACTTAAATGATCTTGCCTCCGTCGAACGTTTAATCGGCAAACAAACCGTTGGCATCATGTTGGAGCCGGTGCAGGGCGAGGGTGGGGTCAACTGCGCAACTGTTGAATTCATGCGCGGCCTGCGCGCGTTGGCCGATCAACACGGGCTGCTTTTGATCTGCGATGAAGTGCAGACCGGCATGGGACGCTTGGGAACTTTATTCGGTTATCAGCATTTTGGTGTCGAGCCCGACATCATGACGCTGGGCAAAGGGATTGGCGGCGGCGTGCCGCTGGCGGCGCTGCTCGCGAAGAAAGCGGCTTGTGTGTTTGAGCACGGTGAACAAGGCGGAACTTACAACGGTAATCCGTTGATGGCGGCGGTTGGGATCGCCGTGTTGACCGAAATTTTGAAACCCAATTTTCTGGCGGAAGTCCGCGCCCTGGGGGATTATCTTTCGACCCGCTTGGCCGCGCTGTCCAAGGAAATGGGCCTAGGAGCTGAGCGTGG
This sequence comes from uncultured Klebsiella sp., assembly GCA_964555355.1. Classification (GTDB taxonomy): domain Bacteria; phylum Pseudomonadota; class Gammaproteobacteria; genus CAIKBL01. Next base: position 67,844 of record CAZKRY010000012.1, on the reverse strand, counting down.
GATTGGGCTTTTGCGCGCGTTGGAATTGAATTCGGAGAAGGGTGGGCAAGTCGTCACCTTTGCGCGTGATCAATTGGAGTCCGCACCCGGCTGGCAGAACGAAGGTTTGTTGTTGAATTCACCGCGCCCGAGCGTACTGCGCTTCATGCCGGCGTTGAATCTAACGCGCGGCGAGATCGATCGCATGATCGAGGGCTTACGGATTTCTGTGTGAGCTTAAACATGACGACGCGTTTCGCCGGCGGTTGCGCCTGTGGCGGCATCCGTTATGAATGCACGGATAAGCCCGCCTTTTCCTGGAACTGCCACTGCCGTGATTGCCAACGCGCGAGCGGCAGCGCGTTCTGCGCCGTGCTGTATGTGCCAAAGGCGGCGCTGACGGTGACGGGCGAATGTAAATATTTCAACGTGACCGCCGAAAGCGGCCGAGAAGTCAGCCGCGGTTTCTGCCCCAACTGCGGCTCGCCGATGTTTATCCAAGCGGAACTCGTGCCCGAGCTGCAAGGCTTATGGGCAGCGAGTTTAGATGAGCCAAGTTTGTTCCAACCGCAGGTGCACGTGTGGACGGATCGCGCACAGCACTGGGATTGCATGACGCCTGATCTGCAAAAGCTGCCGGAGGCGCCCACGATTGAGCAATTTCAAACGTTGTTGAGTCGCGCGGGCGGGAAGTTTTAGCGTAAGCGCCGGCGCGAATTTCTCCCTCTCCCGCTGAGCGGGAGAGGGCAGGGGTGAGGGTCTTCACACAGCACCAACTCAAAGCGCTACCCCTCACTCGGCGCTACGCGCCGACCTCTCCCGGCGGGAGAGGTTTATTGCGCTACGTGATCTGCACCACCGTTCTCCCCATCAGATTCACCTGCAACGACGTGCATCCTTCTGCATCAGCTTGAATCGTCGGCACCGCCGCCCCCGTAACCTGATACGTACGCCCCGGTTGCAAACGCGATAAGCCAAGCGTTTGCGGCCCTCCTTGGCGCCCCGGATACAACACCAACTCCAAATCCGCACCATGGCTAAAAGCCTTCGCTACCAGCACTTCCGGATAACCCGCTTCCGTGAGTAATGGGCCGGTGCGCGTGCACTCCGGCGGACCTTGCACAAAGGTATTGCGGAAGAAGTTGGTACGCAGGAGTTGCGCTTCCAACGCCCACGCATTGGCCAAACCGGACGCATCGCGGTAATAGGTCACGCCGTCTTCATCCACCAAGCCACAATCTTGATCCATCGAGCGCAACGCGGCTTCCGCCAACTCATCGTCACCGAATTCACGCGCACAGATGGCAACCGCGGCATACCCGAATAAAAGGCCACGACGATAATGCCCGACATCGATCGTGTCCAAGAAGGTTAACGACCCGGGCGGAAAGGTCAGCCGCGGCTTGCAGTCTTTATCCTCCGCCAAGCAGAACGAGAGTTCTTTGCGCCCCACGGCCCACAAACGCCGCCCGAGCGCGGTTGAGAAAATATTCGCGAAGAACGCGAAGCCCGCTTCGCTGTTGAAAATAGAAATGTCATGCCCGGTCCAATACGAGCGCAGACCAATCAGAGATCCCTTTTCATCGGTGAATTCGCGTTCAAGATTGGCCATCCATTGCGGCAACATGCGCGGCACGTATTGGGTGCCGAACACCGCATCGTGCGCGGCGAGCGAACTCATGCCATACATATTGCACACGGGGTAGATCCAATTTGGCTCGCAGGGATACAAACAAAAGTCCGAACGCCCCAAATTATCCAGCACGGACTGCGCGAGCGTGTGCGAGCTATGCGGATACGCCGTCCGCTCGTTCAGGCGGAAGGTGAGACTACCCGGCTCGGCATAGCGGCGATCGCCGCTCGCCAGCATGTAGGCGTTGACCTGCATGCCGAGATACCCGGTTAACATGATGTTGTCTTTGGCGGCCGGATCGAAATTACTGAAATTGAAATGCCCCCACATCGATTCCAGCACCCAGTAGCTCCACACGCGTGGATTCAGATATTTTTCGATGAGATTGCGCTGGGCGAGATTGAGATAACCGGCGAAGTTGGGCGTGTAATGCGTTTGCGATTGCGCGAGCGCATAACCTAGATGATTGAGTTGATAACGCAGCGCTGCCGGTTGGAATTGATCGATGATCGTGAAGCCCTTGAACTCATCGAGCGGCTGCAGCGCACGCTCGAATACATAGCGGAGTGCCGAAAGTTGGCGCGGCTGTAACTCCGCGCCGACGATAGTTTCGGCATTCGTAACGCGTGCTTCGACTTCTGCACGCGACTCGGGATAAAACGCTTGGCGTGCCGCATAGCGGGAGTGATCGGCAGCGCGCCGCGTTTGCTCGCGGTATTTGAAGAAACCATAAACCGAGGCTGCGGCGAGCGGCGCGAGCCACGCGGCAGGCGCCCAGACGGAATCGCCGACCAGCGCGCCTGATATTAATGCCGAACCTAGCCAGACGAAGAGGGGTGCAACCACCGCACCCGTCCAAAACCACGCGATGCAAGATAGCCAAAACGCGCCCAAGGTTAACGCAAGGAGCAACACGCCCCATCCACCGAGCGCCAAGAAGCCGCCGCCAGGAACAAACAACCCAAGGCCTGTGGCCTGCCAACCGGGGCTCAAGTTAAGGAGCGTCGGCGCGATACTGAGACACACCACCACCGCATACACCAACAGATTGCGCCGAAACCGTCCGGCGGTCACCGGCCCCACTGCTGGGGACGGCGAGCGATTAAACCGACCGAGTACTTCACTCTCCAGGGTGGCCATGCTTGCCTCCTGCGCGGTTACGCGCTGGTTGGATGTTAGATGTTAGATAAGACGAACTCGAAAAATATTTCTCAAGGCAATTTGCCGTCGCACAGCGCGACCGCGAATCCTGTGGCGGAATAAAACGCAGAGCCGACGGCGTTTTCGACGTGATTGCGATGGCTGTAAGCCCAAGCACCGGCTGCGGCCGATTCGAGCACGATGACCGCGGCCACCGCGTATTTAACCCCCGGATGCCGCAGCCGTTGCGCGAGCGCCGCCGCGCGCACGCCAAGCGGTTCGCCATGTCTCTCTGGTCGATCGGCAATACCAGCCCACGCCTTAAAGCGGCGCCAACTCTCGATGAGCTGCATGGCAAGCGCGAGCGCGATAACACAGCAAGTCATGGCAGGGGTTCCGTTGCTAGGTCTGCGGGCAATATTGAGGGCTCAAGTTAGCGCAGAGTGGGAGTACGGTTCAATTGGCGTTTAGGGGCTCGGTAGGGGTTCGGGTAGACATACTGAGGTTATGCCAGATCTTGCTGCATTAAGTGTCCTCCTTGCGCACTGAAACCCGCGATAAAAAGTACCCAGATGACTTGGTTTATCGCTACGTGCTAGAAAGCACCAGGCGCCACAACAAGTTATTGGAGGCCCGGAATGAAAATTCGTCTACGCCGCGAGAAATCCTCAGGAGTTCCACGTCACGTTGACATCTTTGATCGCGTCGAAATAACGGCGATTTAAGCTGCAAGGCGTCACCAACGTCACTATGCTTGCCACCTTTCCGACTTGGCGATCGTTCTACACCTTTGCGGCTCGTGTGCGCAGGTCGGAACGCTATCTGCGAAGCCCAGAGAGCATTGAGTTCCTGGAAACGCTCCTTGCTACCGCGACCCAGCGGACCAAGGTCCTTAGAGTCGGAACCCTCTTGTGGCGTGCACAGCTCGGTTTCGACGTGTACGAGCGGGAAGAGCACGGTACTCTGATCCAACATATGGAGGTGCCGTTCAAGGCAGAACGCATGAAGCCATCGCGCTCTGGGCAACCGGAGGGGCGCGTCAACCCTGTCGGGCTTCCTGCGCTCTACATGGCAACTACGGAACCAACCGCCATCGCAGAAGTTCGTCCGTGGGTGGGCAAGCTTGTGTCGGTCGCGCAAATGAAGGTCATGCAAGACCTTAAGGTGCTGGACTGTTCCAGCGAACACTTCGATCAATTCGTCTTCTATATGGAGGAACCCCAGGATCCACGCATCCGCGAAGAAGCAGTCTGGCGCGATCTATGCCGGGCACTCTCTGAGCCGATCACAACTGATGCCGTACACGTTGACTACATTCCAACGCAGATCGTCGCGGAGTTTCTGCGCTCCAAGGGATTTGAGGGCATCGTTTACAAGAGCCTTCTGGGCGAAGGTTCAAACGTTGCGCTCTTCGACGTCGATGCGGCGGACGTAGTCAACTGTATCCTCCGGCGTGTGCGGGGCGTCACGTTTGAACACGAGCAGGCGTCGAATCCGTACTTTGTGCGAAAGCACTACCCTGAGCTTGGCGAAGACGTCGTTATGGTCTCGCGGGTACCTTCGCAGTGACGCAAAACAACAAACTGCATTCATATCGCCAACGCCGTCATGCGACCTAAGATCGAGCTATTATGCCGAAGGTTTGGTTACGAACCTCCGGTAATATGCACGCCGCAAGAACTAATGGAGGGTTAACGATGTGGCGGGATCCAATAATCGAAGAAACACGTGAGCGGCGTGAGCAGTTAGCGGCACTGTTTGACCACAATCCAGACGCGATATTTGAGGGGATCCGGGCAAGACAGTCTGAAGAAGGCAAGCAAGTGGTGTCTTTTCCCCCTCGTGTACCGAAGGACACGCCAACTGCGGCGTAGCGTGGTGAACTGGACGCAGTGCAAGCCGGGCAGGTGCTACGAGGTTTGTTATGGGGCTGGCACCGATTAGCGAACACGCGATAAAAACAAACCCGAAAGTCGCGACAGAACGCTAAATCCAACAAAACCGATAGCTGGTTAAGAAAATCCGTCTGGCTAAACTAAAGCCACGGGATACGGATAAAGCGACGTTCTCGTTCAGCCCTGATCGCGCACCCGACCCTCAGTATTGGCTGGCTCTTGATGCGCAGCTCCCGCTTATCGGCATTCAAGAAGTACTACTGAGCAGCACGTATCAAGTTGCCCAACGGGAAGGCCCACGCAACCTTTTTTTAGATCTTCATTGAGAACTCAGTTGCCATTTATTGGCTATTGCCCATAAGAATTCTCGTGTACTCCTTGAGGTTGCGATCTAGCCGGCGCGTCGAAACGGTCTTCAGTAGTGCTCTGATGGCTTTCACGTTTTGGTGCCAAGTTGTTATGCCGAGTGGAGTGCTTAAGAACCGTGTGCTAGGGTTCTACGCATGGCAATCTCAGCGATCGATACTTTAGAACTCCCGGTTGGGGATCGGATACGGCTTGTCGCCGAAATTTGGGAAAGTATCGCGATAGCTCCGGAAGCCATCCAACTCACAGAAGAAACAAGACAACTCCTGGTTAAGCGACTGGAAGCCCACCGAGCTAACCCGGCGTCGGGATCGCCCTGGTCGGAGGTGAAAAAGCGCATCCTAGCCAAATGACCCGGCGGCTTATCATAAAGCCCGAAGCCGAGGCGGATGCGGTGGACGGGTTTCGATGGTATCAAGCCCGCCAGTCAGAGTTAGATGAGCGATTTCTGGAAGAACTCGATGCGGCGTTTCCACGCATCGTCGCGAACCCTGAGGTTTATCAGGAAGTGCTACCTGATATCCGGAGGGCGGTGGTACACACTTTCCCTTACTTGGTGTTTTTCACTTTCGACCGCGAGAGCGTTTACATTCTCGCCGTGGTAGCGGCCGCCCAGGATCCGCAATATATAAGCACTAGGCTCGCGGCGGGTTCATGATAGTTCGTATTGAAAAGACGCGTAGCGATTGGCATCCAATTCCGACAAGCCGGCCCCCACTCAACGCGGTTAGCCGGCGTGCTTGACCGATTAAATGATCGGCGAAATCCAATCGTCCTGTGACACAGCGCCTACTTCCGCCCCTTCCAATCCCCCGATTGCTCATAAGCATACGCCGCGCGATACACCGTCGCTTCGTCAAAGTGTTTACCTATCAACATTAACCCAATCGGTAATCCATCAGACATGCCGCAGGGCACCGTGATCGCCGGGTGGTGAGTGATATCGAAGGGGCAGGTGTTGCCGATCATCTCTAGCGCGCGCTGCACATAAAGTTCGCGCGGGGCGTCGGCCGGGGGGATCGGCGTTGCTTTCATCGGCATCGTCGGCATCAACAAAAGATCGTAGTTGGCGAGCACGGCATCGTAAGCGGCCGTCAGCCAGCGCGATAAATTGACTGCTTTGCCGTAAAAACGTGTGCCGTAATGCTGCTTCATATGCACGCCAAGCACGGTGAGGAGTTTGGTGGTTTCGGACAATTGATCCGCGCGGCCTTCCCAGCCGTGTAATTTGTCGATCAAGCTCGTCACGTATAAATCGCGGCGCGAACAACCATAGCCGTCGCCAAACATCATGGTCTGCGCGATCCCTTCGGTGCCGATGGGCACCCAAATCGCACCGCCCAGGTGATGTTCTGGGATCGAAACATCTTCCACGGTGGCGCCCAACGCGCGCAGTTGCGCGGCGGCGTTACGCACTGATGCATCAACATCGGCTTCGGAATTCGGATGTCCAAAGCCTTCTTTGACGATGCCGATTTTCATGCCTTTCACGCCACCGGCGATGTTCGAGGTGTAATCGAGTTTGCCGTGTTGTTTGACATGATATTGCCGCGGGTCCATGCCATCCGTGCCGGCGATGACTTCCAACAGTACCGCGTTGTCTTTGACATTGGCGGTCATCGGGCCCGCGTGATCGACATAGATCTCAATCGGCATGATGCCGCTATACGGCACCAAACCATGCGTCGCTTTCATACCGACGATGCCGCACCACGCCGATGGCATGCGAATAGAACCACCCTGATCGCCACCGATCGCCATGTCCACTTCGCCGGTCGCGACCACCACGCCACTGCCGGATGAGGAACCCCCGGAGGTGAAGCCACGTTTGTGCGGATTATGCACCGGGCCTTTGGCATTGGTGTGGCTGCCACCCGAGATGCAATAGTTCTCGCAATGGGTCTTACCGACGATTTCGCCGCCCGCGTCCAATATGCGCGTGACTAACGTGGCATCCACATCCGGCACATAACCTTCCAAAATCGCGTTGCCGTTCATCATCGGCACGCCGGCCACCATGATGTTGTCTTTAACGGCGAGCTTTTTGCCGGCAAGCTTGCCGCGCGCAGCGCCTTTGACGGAGGTCTTTACGTACCAGGCGTTATGCGGATTTTCGGTCGCGCTTGGAAAATAGCCCGGCGTGCGCGGGTATTTCACGACGGGCAAAAAATCCGGCATTTGATCGACTAGGCTGTAAGCATCGACATAGGGTTTTAGCAGATTGAGATACGACGTCACATCGGCATCGGTCAGCGATAGGCCAACGGTGTCGGCGGCCTGCAGCAATTGTTCGGGCGTAAGGGTGGGAACGCTCATGGGACCTCTCCTGGATGGTTTGTTGGACCGGACTTTATGGTGAGCGTAAGCCGCAACGCGAAATACGGCAACGGTTGGCGTGCACGCGCGCGGTCTTTAAAGTGCAGGCTTTAAACCAGCGCTTACCGCAGCCCCTCTTATGAACAAATCCAATCGACTCGGCGTAGTGCTCTCCACGGTGACGGATTCCACAACGGCCGAGCTCCGCGAGCTCGGCCAGCTCGCGGAAGCGCAGGGTTTTGAAGCCGTGCTCGTCAACGAGGGCCGCGGGGATGCGCTCGCGATCTCGCAAACGATCGCCGCAGCAACCACGCGCATTACCGTTGGCACCAACATCGCCAACATTTATTTTCGACACCCGTTTTTGTGTGCGGCGACCGCGCGCGCCATCGCGGAATTATCCGGTGGGCGCTTGATGCTCGGGCTTGGCATGAGTCATCGCGGATTGCTTGCCTCGCTCGGCATCGAGATGGGCGATGCGCGCGCGGAACTTAAACGCTACACGGAATATGTGCGCCGCGCCTTGCAGGGCCAGGCCGCCGAAGGTTTTTTGAATCCGCCACCTAGTCCGTATCCAGTGCCGTTATATGTGGCGGGTAATACGGTGGAAAGCGCCGCCGTGGCCGGCGCGGTCGGTGATGGCTTGATGCCGTTTTTGTCGCCGCGTTCTTATATTCCACAACTGTTGGATGCGGCGCGCGCGGCGGCGGTTAGCGCGGGGCGGGAGCCATCGGTTTTTCAGTGTTGCCTCAGTATTCCAACCTTTGTGAGTGACGACGAAGCCGCTGCGCGTTCAGCCGCACGTTATAACTTGGCCTTTTTCGCGCGCTTACCCAATTATCGACGGCAATGGCGGCGCGCGGGCTATGCAGCAGCCATGGATGCCGTGAAAGACGCCTGGCAAACCGGTGAACGGCGTACCGCGGCGCTCGCCATCCCGGAGGCATTGGTTGACGAAGTCTGTGTGTTCGGCACACCGGCGCAATGCAACGCGCAACTCGCGGCGTTTCGAGCGCAGGGCGTTGATTTACCGGTGATTGCTGTCAGTCCCGTCAATGAGGACCGCACCACCGCCACCCGCAGGGCCTTACATCAGCTTGCGCCATGATCTCTGCTTCAGCAGGAGTTAAGATGCGCGCCGCTAGTGTGCGCCTGGCCGCGCACTAGCATCGCGCGATTCATTGATAGCGAAGGAAATAGCATGCGGAAGTGGGTTCTAGGGGTTATCTCGTTAACGTTGCTCGTCCTTGCCGGCAACGCCTCGGCACTGCCGGAAATGCGTTGCCGATTGGGTGGCGCCTATATCAAGGTGTACGGCAAGAATGAGGCCGAGCAAAAGGAAACTTGTGAACGCCAGGGCGGTGAGTTCACGCGCTATGTCCAGCAGCTATCGAATAAGCCCGCCCAAGGGCGTGAGGTTCCGAAGCGGCCAAATATTTGGCGGTAAGGTATGAAGACCCTCACCCCGGCCCTCTCCCGCGGCGCGGGAGAGGGGGAAATGAGAATTCCTGTCCGAGTAAGCAAGCGCGTAAATTTATAAAACCTCTCCCACCGGGAGAGGTCGGCGCGGAGCGCCGGGTGAGGGGCAGAGTGTCGATAGGCGCAGTATGAAGACCCTCACCCCGGCCCTCTCCCGCAGCGCGGGAGAGGGAGAAGTTGGAAGTGCTCTCTCGCTAAGCGGGAGAAGTTGGAAGTGCTCTCTCGCTAAGCGGGAGAACGAATCTGGAACTCTTTTCGGTTCGGGAGTTCGCTAGCCGTAGTCGTGATAATCGCAAATCTTGCCGTCGCGCACCGTCCAAATGCAGGCGAGTTCAAGTTTGATGACTTCGCCTTTTTTAGCGAATCCTTCGATGTCGGCGGTGGGTGTCGCTTCCCAAATGAGTTCCGTGACTACTTGATTGCCGGCCGCGAATTGGCGGCGGATGGAATGAAAGCGGCGATCGGGCAGTAACTCTCCGAACTGATTCATCACGGTTAACATAGTATCCGGGCCGTTAAAGTTGACACCGCGATTATGATGTTCGATGTGGATGTCATCCGTCATCATCGACTTTAACGTCGCAAAGTCTTTTGCGTTATACGCGGCGATCCAACGGTTGGCGACACTAACTGGGTCATTCATAAGTTTTCCTCTTGTTGTGCGTTATTGACTGCCGGCGAATACGGCCGACTGATCGCCGCCGTTATTCCATAAAAAATCCAAGCGCGCGGCGCATATCTTCCAGCCCGCGGCGGTGCGTTTAAATTTCCAGTTGTATCGTCCACCCGCCTGATAATACTCATGCGGTTTGGCGGCATCCGGAATGGCGGTAAAAATTAGATTGCCATGGCCGGTCGCGCTGTCCACGCCGGTGATTTCAAAGTCCAAATTGACCATGACGTGCTGCATGGTGTCGTAGACATGATCCATATTGCCTTTGCAAATATCGTGGATCTGCTGGCGCCCTTTCATCATGCCGAAGGTGCCGGGCAGCTCGAACTCGGCGTCGTCGGTGAACGAATCCGCCCATCCCACCCAATCGAAATGATCGGCGCGCCAGTGATAGTTATTGATAAGCTTGGTCAACCCCGCCAAATCGTCGTATGAGGTCATCTCGTTATCCTCGCTTATTGCCGTAACGTTCGAAAGAACGCCCGAATATCTTGTACCAATTGCCGTGGTTCCTCGGCGTGCGCAAAGTGACCACCGGCGGTCATCGGCGCCCAATGTTTTAAGTTGTAATAACGCTCAGCCCACTTCTTGGGCGGAATGAGCAACTCTTTCGGAAACACCGCAATTCCGGTGGGCGCTTCAATGACCGGCGAGCGGTCATGCGCGGGCTTCCACGGCTGATGCGTCGCCTCGTAGTAATAACGCACGGAGGTGACAAAGGTTTCGGTGACCCAATAGATCATCATGGTGGTGAGTAAATCGTCTTTGGAGAAGCGCCGTTCGACGTTGCCGCCGCAATCGCTCCAATTTCGGCGGCGCTCCAAGATCCAGGCGCATAACGCCACCGGCGAATCGTGCATGCCGTACGCAAGCGTTTGCGGATCAGTGGTCTGCACCGCAACGTGGCTGAAGATATGCGGGGCGGCTTCTTGATTGCGTGCCAGATGCGGCGCTTCGTCAGCCATGTATTCGTCTTTGGGGAAGCCGACGGGGTTCGTCAGAAAGTCGAGCGGGATCGAAAGATTTAAATGAATGCCGTGCAGCGCGTCCGCATATTTGTGGCCGAGTTGAGACGTCACCAACGCGCCCCAGTCACCGCCTTGCGCCGAGAACTTCTCATACCCCAACACATCGCGCATCAGCTTGACCCAAAGGTCCGCCGTACGGATGAAGTTAATGCCAGGGGTTGCGAGCGGAGTAGAAAATCCAAAGCCGGGTAATGAAGGGACAATGACATCGAAAGCGTCGGCGGGATCGCCGCCGAAAGATGCTGGATCGGAAAGCGGGCGAATGACATGCCGCATATCCCAAAAAGACCACGGCCAGCCATGCGACAAAATCAGCGGCATCGGCTTCGGGCCTTTGCCTTTCTCATGAATAAAATGCAGCGGCACGCCGTCGACTTCTACCTTGAAATTGGCGAACGCGTTCATCTCCGCCTCGTGACGGCGCCAGTCGTAACCGTTCAACCAATAGCCGACAAGCTCCTTCAAATACGCCGCATTCGTGCCATAGCGCCAATCGTCATTCGCGTAATCGCGCGGCCAGCGGGTGCGGCTTAGTCTCTCGCGCAAATCGGTTAAGACGCTATCCGGGATCGCAATCTTGAACGGACTTGGTTTCATTGGATCACTCCTTCTAAAGCAGACGATCTTCCGCCGGCAGTCCCAACGTCATCCGGCCATAAGTCTCCGCCGCGGTATCGATATCAAGAAAAGCGTGGACCGCCAGCATGTTGATATCGCGGAAGTAGCGTTGCAACGGACTTTGTTCGCGAAAGCCATCGCCGCCAAAACCGCGTGCCAAATCGTTGATCGCGTTCCGGCAGAGATCAGTGATGTAGGACGCCTTGAGTTTCATGAACGCGCGATCCTGTAGATCGTATTGTTCAGGCCGATTCGAGGTGTAGCGGTGCAAGTAAGCGTCTAGCAGATGCTGTGCGGCATCAACCGCCGCAATGCCACGCGCCAAACGCATTTGGTGGGCTTGTTTATCCGCGGCACGCACGCCGCTGATGGTGCCACGGCGCTGACGCGTCCATTGCTCAAAAGTGGTCACCGCGCCACGCAGCGATCCCACCAGCACCGGCACCACTTCGCACATCAAGAATGGAATGAACGGCAAGCGGTACATGGGATTGGCGTGAATCGCTTGGCCTTCGGTACGTCCTTCGAGTGCCGCGGTGAACGAAGCGGCGCGGTAGGCCGGCACGAACACCTCTTCCACTTTGACATCGTTACTGCCGGTACCTTTCATCGCACTGACATGCCAGGTATCGAGTACGGTGGTTTGTGCGCGCGGCACGATGAACGTGAGCGGTTCCGGTGGTGCACCGCCACCGGTCGCAACGCCCATGAAGTTGATCCATTCCGCATGCGGCGAGCCCGATCCCCAAGGCGTTTGTCCGGAGATGCGGTAGCCACCGTCAACGCGGACCACTTCGCGTAACGGAGAGGCTTGGCCGGCACTTAGAACATAGGATTTATCGCGAAAAATCTCGCGTTGCGCGGCCTCTGAAAAAGTCATCATGCGCCACGCCGCACCCATGTAAAAACCCGAGACCCAGCCGGTGGACGGGCAGCCTGCACTCAGCGCGGCAGCGATCGCCGCCATGGTATCGATCGGCAGTTCATGGCCGCTGTAAACCTTGGGCGTTAAGGTTGAGAGCAAGCCCGCGTCGATCATGTCTTGGACGGATTCGTCCGGCAGCGCGCGCAATTGCTCCGCTTGCTGCGCTCGCGCGGCAAATACCGGGGCGAGTTCGTGTGCGCGCCCGACGAGTTCTTCTTTGGTCATGGTTTTCATTGTTGGGCATCCGGCGCGGTTGAGTGGCGCATCGGACTATAGAGGCCGGGCGGAGAGACGGTCAACGCGTGTGCGATTTGCGCGTGTTAGGACGAATCCGGCGCGGATATCCCGTGCGCAGACGCGCAGGATGGCTGCACGCCACCATCCCACCGCCTATACTCCGAACGCAGGATCCCCAGCCACAGGGTAACGACATGTCACTCAGTATTCGCCCCACACCCGCCACGCTTGGCGCGACGATCACCGGTGTTAACCTCACCCGCCTCAGCCTCGATGATTGGCGCGCGATAGAAGACGCGTTTTATCAATACGCCGTCTTGTTTTTCCCGCAGCAACATCTAAGCGCCGAAGCGCAACTCGCATTCGCCAAACGATTTGGCGACATTGAGGTCTTGGTCGAAGGCATGACCACCATCCCGATTAGTAATAAGGCAGACGACGGAAAATTCTTTGAAGAAGGTTCGCATCGCATGAACCTTCTGCGCGGGAATGAAGGTTGGCATACCGATAGTTCCTACATGCCGCTGGCGGCGAAAGCTTCGGTGCTTTCGGCGCATGTCTTGCCGAAAGAAGGCGGCCATACCGAATGGGCAGACGCGCGCGCGGCCTATGACGCACTCGACAGCGCGATGCAGCAACGTCTGGCGGATCTCACGGCCTATCACTCGTATTTCTACTCGCAGGCGAAAATCGGCCATCGCGTGGCGGTCGGTGCGGGTTATGGATTCTTTGACGGCGAGCCACCACTGCGGCCGCTCGTGAAAAAACACCCCGTGACCGGACGGAATGCGCTCTTCATCGGCCGTCACGCCGCGCGAATTCCTGGGATGGAGGATGCCGAGGCAGAAGCGCTGTTAGCAGAGTTAATGGATTTCACTTGCCGGCCGCCGCGGATCATCGAACACGCGTGGCAACGAGGCGACGTTGCGGTATGGGACAACCGCTGCGTTCTGCATCGGGCGCGCCCATACAACTACGGTGAAGAAAGAGTGCTGATGCATACGCGCGTAAAAGGCGATCCGGCAACGGAACTTGCGCTTAATGCGTAGCAGCGACTTTGTTAGGAACCGATAAGCACTCAGCTAAAAAGGGCATCAACATGGCGGCGATGAAAGTCCATTCGAATCTCAAGGCGCTCGGGATCCATGCGGATCGCCTGGCCCGCCTGCCGGCGCGCGTCGAAACCGATATCGCGCAAGGTCGTTATGACGGTGCGTCGCTGATCGTCGCGCGACACGGTGAAGTCGTGCTCGATCTCTGCATGGGTTATTCGGATCGTGCGGCGGGAAGAGCGCTCGCAGGCGACTCGGTGTTTCATCTGATGTCGGTCAGCAAGTTTTTGACCGCCGCGCTCACGCTGCGTTTGATTGAGGACGGTGCTTTTCGACTAACCACGCCAATTGCGGATGTCATTCCGGCCTTTGGTCAAGCCGGTAAACAAGAGATCAATGTCTATCATATTCTGACGCAGACCGGCGGCTTGCCGATCGATACCCCCGGCGTTGCGTATGCGGATATCGCGAACCTCGAAACCTATGCGTCTTGGACGTTCGATAAACCGGCCTCGGGTCCGCCGGGGAAACAAGTGGCCTATTCGGTGCTGGTCGCGCATTCCGTATTGGGCTTGTTCATTGAGCGCGCCACCGGCCGGAAATTTACCGACCTCATGCAAACACTGGTGCTCGATCCGCTCAATATGCGCGACACCGCGTTTGGCCCACGTGCCGATTTGATGGCACGACGCTGCCCGCTCGCGCCCGCAGCGTACCTAAAAACGCCAGGACATGAAGCCGCGCTCGCGTTGACCGAGACGCATGTTGAACGCATTACCGGCTACGCGACGCATCCAGGATCGGTCGCGCCGGGGGGCGGTGCATTCGCCACCATTCACGACTTGCATCGGTTTGCCGAGATGCTGCGGCGGGGCGGCGAACTCGACGGTGCGCAGGTGCTCTCGCCGGTGACGCTGTCGCGCGTGCCCGGCAATCACACCGGCGAGATGCCGAATCAACTCTACAAGTTAATATTCGCCGGCCGCAATTGGGTGGAGAGCCCGGCGTACCTCGCCCTTGGCTTTTGGGGACGCGGGTCAACGCCGATCCCGGGTCCCTTCGGTGATTTTAATTCGCCGCGCACCTTCGGCGGGATCGGCCGCGGCACGACGATGTTTTGGATCGATCCGGAGCTCGATATGACGATGGCATTGTTGAGCACGGGGTTGATGGACGAGGGAGATAACTTCGTGCGTTATTCAACGTTGTCTGATTTGGCGGTGACTTCGGTAGTGAAGATTTGATATTTGCGAGCCCACGTTCATGCGTGGCTGAGTTGGATGCTTGATGTTGGGGTTCGTTGCACTCACCCCGACCTACTTCGCTGGATTTCACCCTCTCCCGCATGCGGGAGAGGGCAGGGTGAGGGTCTTCGCTAATCCCGATCGATCGACGCCGCAAGTGCCGGCGTATACCGATCACCCGCAACATTCGCCGGCGCGAACAATGCACTGAGCTCCGCCACTTCAGCCGCGCTTAGCGAAACATTCGCTGCCGCCATATCTTCTTCCAAAAACGACACGCGCTTGGTCCCCGGGATCGGCGCGAACCCCTCACCGTGCGCCAATAACCAAGCAAGCGCTATTTGCGCCGCCGTCGCACCCCGCGCGGCGGCGAAGGTTTCAAGCTTGGCCACCAACGCGCGATTCGCATGGAAATTCTCGCCGATGAAACGCGGCATGTCGTGCCGTAGATCGTTTGGCGGAAACGCAGTTGGATCATTCAAACGGCCCGTCAACATCGCACGACCCACCGGGCTAAACGGCACGAACCCCACGCCCAATTCACGGCACGCCGGTAGCACATGCGCCGCCGGATCGCGCGTCCATAACGAATACTCGGATTGCACGGCGGTAATCGGATGCACCGCATGCGCGCGGCGGAGTGTTTTCGCCGAAATCTCGGATAATCCGAGATAACGAACCTTGCCGGCCTTTACCAACTCGGCCATCGCGCCGATGGTGTCTTCAATTGGTACCTTGGGATCGAGTCGGTGCAGGTAATAAAGGTCGATATGATCCGTATTCAAGCGCCGCAAACTCTCGTCGCAGCGCGTGGCTACTTGCGCGGGATGTCCATCCACGCCGCGCGTTCCATCGGCATGACGCACGATGCCGAATTTGCTGGCGAGTACAAACTTGTGTCGATGTGGGGCCAGCACGCGGCCCACTAACTCCTCGTTGCGGCCCAAGCCATAGGCATTGGCGGTATCGAAAAACGTAACGCCGATGTCCAATGCACGTAACAAGGTACGCTCGGATTCCGCCGGATCCGACGGACCGTACGATTGCGACATGCCCATGCAGCCGAGGCCGATGACGGATACTTCTAATTCTCCAAGACGTGTGGTTCGCATGCGCGGTCCTTTCATTTAACAGGTATAGATCGAGCTATTCGCGTAATCCGGCCTTGCGTAGACCTTGCATCAAATGCGCGAGATCGTCATCGATAGCGCCCCATTTCTTTAGCTCCTTGCGGGCTTCGAAGTCCGGCTTCACGCGGAACAACGTAGCCAGGGAGTCCGCGGCGGCGGGTGCCCCGAGCATGCCTTGAGCCGCGGCGCGGAGCAAATGGGTCCAGTAAAAATGCGGCATGCCGACGCGTTCGACATCCGCCAGTACTTCCTCGTAATTGCGTTGATGGTAATGCAAACGCGCAAAACTGAAGTAATACCACCCGGGATGCAGCGGATTTAATTGCTGGGCACGCTTCGAGAGTTCAACTCCCCGGTCAAATTCCCCGGCGAAGGCAAAGTAGTGACCGAGATCGGCAAGCGTTTCCGGATCATTGGGATTCAGTTCTAACGCGCGCAGCGCTTCTGCTTCAAATAGATCTAGCTCGCCACGAAAGAAATGCACTATCGCGAGCCAACAGCGCGCATACGCATTCTGCGGATCGAGCTGCGTCGCGGCGAGCGCATGCACCAGTGCGCGGCCAATTGGATTAGGCCGAGGGTTGGTCTCGAAGCGGTGTTCGCCCAAGTAGACATTCGCAAGTAACGCATGGGCATCGGAGGACAGTGGATCAAGTTCCACGGCTTTTTCCAACAGATCACGCGCTTCCGCGTGAATCTCCGCGCTTAGCATCCAGGTGTAGCGTCTTGCGCGCAGTAAACAATCGTAGGCATCGAGCTCGTGTGGCCGCTTGCGCAGCGCGCGCTGTAACGCAACTCCCTGAACCTTGACGCCGAGCATGCCGGCAATAGTGCGGGTGACTTCGTCTTGCAATTCAAAGATATCGCTTAGTTCGCGATCGAAGCGATCGCCCCATAACTGCACACCGCTATCACTATCGATGAGCTGAACGGAAATACGCACGCGGCCGGCGGTGCGCCGGATACTGCCTTGTACGATGTACCCGGCGCCGAGCTGTACGCGGATCTCTTTTAGGTTGAGTGAACGATCTTTGAACTGAAAGGTTGAAGCGCCCGCGATCACGCGCAAATCGCGGAAGCGCGACAAATTGGTGATGAGGTCTTCGCTTAAGCCGTCCGCGAAGTAGGCATCCGTCTCAACACTCTGATTGGCGAAGGGCAGTACAGCGATGACCGGAATGGTGGAGCGCTCACCAACTACTTCAAAAACTTTTGTTGGTGTAGCGATTGACGCGCTGCTCTGGCTATCTAATTGCGGAGGGTTGTTGTCACTTAATGCCTCAGCCCTAACCTCGGCGACAAACTCAAAGCCTCGCCCGCGCACCGTCCGCAGCAGCGACGGCTCCGCCGCGGGATCGTCAAGTGCACGTCGTGCCGACTTAATCGCGCTCGCGATCGTCGCATCCGACACCACGCGGCCCTGCCATACGGAAGCAACCAACTCATCGCGATGGATGATCTGCCCCGCGTGACGGACAAAGAACAACAACAAGTCGAAGACCAGCGGCTCCACATGCACAAGTTCGTCCTGCTTGCGCAGCTCGAAGCGCTGGTCATCGAGAGAAAACGCTTGGAAACGATACAGCACGGCTTGCTCGTTAGGCCTGTGGTTTAATGCCGACAAAAATGCCCGCGTAATCTCCTCCAAATCCCCACACTTAGTCCAGCCGTTCCCCAAGCAGAGCGGCGGAGCATGCATCAAGCTAACAGTCATGGTGTACACAGCGTGTACGCAAATTATCGAATTAACGGGAGCCTACGCACATGAATACCCTAGCCGCCACGAATCCACCGCCGGATTACGATGCCATCAAAACCAAACAGAACGCCGCCTGGGCCGCAGGCGACTACGCCAAAGTGGGCACCACGTTGCAGATTGTTGGCGAGTTACTCGCGGAAACGTTGGACTTGGCGCCGGGTTCCAAGGTGCTGGATGTGGCGGCTGGCAATGGTAACGCCACGCTCGCGTTGGCCCGTCGCTTTTGTAATGTCACGTCCACCGACTATGTCGATGCCTTACTCGCGCGCGGACGTGCGCGGGCGGAGGCGGAAGGTTTGTCCGTGACTTACCAAATGGCGGATGCCGAAAAGCTGCCCTTCGCGGATGACAGCTTCGATGCGGTGGTATCAACCTTCGGCGTGATGTTCGCGCCGCATCAAGCGCAGGCCGCGAGCGAGCTTGTCCGCATCTGTCGGCCCGGCGGCAAAATCGGCCTCGCCAATTGGACGCCGGAAGGATTTATCGGGCAGCTATTTAAAACGCTTGGCAACTACATCGCACCACCAGCAGGCGTTGAATCCCCCGCGCAATGGGGCGTGCAAAGCTGGCTCACCAAAACATTTGGTTCAAAAATGAGCACCATGAGTTTGGATAAGCGGAACTTCATTTTTCGCTACAGTTCACCGGCGCACTTCTTGGCATTTTTCCGTCAATACTACGGTCCGGTGCACAAAGCCTTTCTAACACTGGAGTCCGCCGCGCAAGACGCGCTCGCCGCCGACATGCTGGCGTTGATCGCGAAATTAAACACCGCAACCGATGGCTCGATGCGGGTACCGTCGGAGTATGCGGAAGTGGTGGTAGTGAAGAAGTAACCGCAGAGCTGCCTCAAGGAGCGAAATGATTTTTCTCACACGGCCATTAGAGCGTATTTTTTTCTCCCTCTCCCGCGCGCGGGAGAGGGCCGGGGTGAGGGGCTTCACGCAATACCTTCGACTGTAAGTGGCAATCATCCCCCGCACATACCCTTTTTCGTCCTGCTCGCGTGTAGCATTGGTAGGCAGTATTCGCTTTCCAGAACTAGGGCCTCCAAATGCACGATAAGACACCTCAATAGAGCAGGCAGTGGCACACCATCAAATCCCCATCGATCGCGCGCGTTCGATATTGAGCGACTCAACGTCATCGCATAACCGCTGGCACCCGGATATCGCGCCCGCGTTATACGTTAACCAGGGCGACACGGTGGAAATCGAAACACGTGATTCGTTCGATGGCCAAATCACGCCGTCTACCACCGCCGAGATATTTACACGGTTGAGCCTGGACCGTGCGCATCCGTTGACTGGGCCGGTGTTTGTCAATGGCGCGGAACCCGGGGACCTGTTAGCCGTCGATATCGAACAAGTGAATGCCGCGGCGACAGGCTTCACCGCCATCCTTCCGGGATTTGGTTTTCTGCGCGACTTCTTTCCACAGCCTTACTTAGTGCATTGGAAGATGGCGGACGGCTTCGCGATGTCGGAGCAATTACCCGGTGTGCGCATACCCGGAGCGCCGTTCATGGGGGTCATGGGACTGGCGCCATCGTTGAATCTGCTAAACCAAATTCGCGCGCGCGAAGAAGACTTACAATGGCGAGGCGGTACGGTGTTTGCGCCACATGCTAACGAAGCGGTGCCGGCAGAACCGCGTATTGCGGAAACCGCGTTGCGGACGGTGGCGCCGCATGAAACTGGCGGCAATATCGATATCAAGCAGCTCGTGGCCGGGACCACGCTGTTTTTGCCGGTTGCGACGCCCGGCGCGCTTTTCTCAACCGGGGATGCGCATTTTGCGCAAGGAGATGGGGAATCCTGCGGTACCGCCATTGAAACTTCGGCGACGTTGGTCGCCCGCTTTCGGGTGTTAAAAGGCGAGGCGGCACGTCGCGGACAGCGCGATCCGTCCTTTAGTCGAGAACAGTCGGTGCTAAGCGCACCGGCTACCGGCAGCGGTCGGTTTTATGCGACGACCGGAATTTCCGTGCGTCGCGATGGCCGCAATGAGTTCGAGGATATTACCCTCGCCGCGCGAAACGCGCTGGTGAACATGGTTGAATACCTAGCGGATACGTATCAACTCTCGCGAGAACAAGCTTATTGCCTGGCAAGCGTGGCAGTGGATTTGAAAATCAGTCAGGCGGTCGATGTGCCCAATGTTCTTGTCTCCGCATTTTTGCCGCTCGACATTTTTGTGTGAGGAAAAGCATTACAGAAGCTTTATTGTTCAATGAGATACGCGTGACGCCGCGCACGCCGCCAGGTGTAAAGTTTTCTTTACACAAATATACGCAATGGTGCGCCGTGTAGGATTCGAACCTGCGACCAACGGACTAATTCGCGCTTGTAGCGATTACCTGAGCTGCTTGTGGCCTGCATTGGCATCTTTTAAGACCGCGCTAAATGAAGACGTTGTCGTGATGGCCATAACCAAAGACAGGGGCAGCCACGTAACCACCGTTAGTTCTCTTGGGGCTTGCCTTGCTGGGCAAATAGTTTGTGTGCCGAAGGACTGAAAATGCCAGCGGACACGATGCGCGAAAGTGGGATGACTTTGAGAAAGCTATTGAGGAACTCCGCTTCTACGGCGGTGATCTGATCGTCGTCCAGCATTTGCAGGTAGATGTTTTCGTACAGCGTGGTGTATTCAACGCGACGCTCTGAATTGCGGAAACCGCTGCGCACCGGCAGTAATCTGACAAAACCGTCTGGAGAGCGCGGGTTTGGCGATGTGCGCTGAATCCAACCGACATAAACTTTGGCGTCGTCTAACGTCAGTTGCACTAACTGAGGATGCGATGGCTCGGTCGCTTCCCAAAAGAGTCTTTCGAGTCCGGTTCCGTGCGCGTTAATTGCCTTCTCCTCCGCGGCTGACACGCTAATGAAAAGATTAACGATAAGCGCGGAAGCGGGACCTAGTAGAAACGCGCCAAACGCGGTGCCCGAATATTGCCAAGGGATAAACGCATGCCAGTTAATTTGGAGCGTTGGGAAATTCGCGACGAGAATTGACACGATTGTCCACGCTGCCGCCGCGAGCACGATACCGGCGGTTGCGGCGGCAAAAACCAAGCGCTCGCCCGCATGTTTGGATACGGACAGGCGAAACAGGTGACATAAGCTGACAAACCAATAACCGCCAAGTAGCGGTAGAAGAACTAAGTCGAATGGCACGCCAAATCCAGGCTAACGTGCCGGCGTTGCGGTGTCCTGAGATTGAAGGCGCGGCCGAGAAGACTCTTGGGCCATGTTACTCAGCTCACGCAGCTGCTCCTTCACTTTGTCGCTGCGAAGTAAGCTTTGCATATCGACTGAGCGAGCGCCGTTTCGCTCAACCGTGACTTTTACTTCTTGGGCCACATTCATTCATCCCGTTGGCAGGCATTGAATCTGAGTATAGCAGGCGGGGTCAGTGTAAGAGGCGGCCGAAACTCGCGAGAATGCGCCTCTAGATCATATTAATGGTGCGCCGTGTAGGATTCGAACCTACGACCAACGGATTAAAAGTCCGCTGCTCTACCAGCTGAGCTAACGGCGCAGAGGCGGGGCAAAAAGAGCGGCGGATGATAGCCACCTGTTACCGCTCGTACAACCCAAAAGTAAGCTCGAATCAGACACAAGCAGCTTTGCCGCTTGCCTCACGCCCAGGCTTGCCTTGAAAATTCGCGCGCCGTCCCCAACTTTCGGGCGGACTGGTCTCTATAGTTTCGAGGAAATCCATGCCGACCTATGCTTATCTATGCGGTGCCTGCGGGCATGCGCTTGAAGTTGTCCAGCGTATGAGCGAGGACCCGCTCACCGACTGCCCGGCCTGCATGGCCCCGAAACTCGCCCGGCAAATCCAGGCAGTGGGCTTTGCACTCAAAGGTTCCGGTTGGTATGTCACTGATTTCAGGGACAAAGGGAAGACAAAGCCGGCGGCGGATAGCGATTCCACGAAGGCCGACAGCAAACCTGCGGCAGCGGAAACCAAGACCGAGACCAAAACGGAAACCAAGACGGAAGCCCCCAAGGCGGCCGCTACCGGCACCGACGCGTAAAACAATCCGCACGTCGGCGATTCCCGTCACGCCGCCGGGCGAGACACGCCGCCATTTGACCGGCTCAATGCCATGCCCGGCGCGCGTCCGCTGCATTGCGGCGTGAGCGGTCAATCCGTATCATGCCGCGCTCCCGTAAGCATCTGATCCGATTCATTCTCTTAAGAGTTTTCCTGCGATGCGAAGCCACTACTGCGGCCATGTCGATCCCGCTTTGATCGGCCACGAAATCACCGTCTGCGGTTGGGTTCATCACCGCCGCGACCATGGCGGGGTGATTTTTATCGATTTGCGTGATCGCGAGGGGCTGCTTCAAGTGGTCATCGATCCGGATACCCCGGAAGCCTTTACGCGGGCCGAGCGCGCGCGCGGCGAATATGTCTTGCAGGCCACGGGCAAGGTCCGGGCACGCCCGGACGGGACCGTGAATCCCAACCTCAAAACCGGCGCGGTGGAATTGCTAGTCCACCGGCTGGAGGTATTGAACACGGCCCAAACCCCGCCGTTTCAATTGGATGACCCGTCCGTACAAGAAGAGACTCGGCTGCGTTTCCGTTATATCGATCTGCGCACGGAGCGCATGCGGAACAATATTTTGCTGCGGGCCAAGGTGGCGCGCTTTTTCCGCCGTTATCTCGATGATGCAGGCTTTCTCGATATCGAAACGCCGATGCTGACCAAAGCGACACCAGAAGGCGCGCGCGACTACTTAGTGCCCAGCCGTACGCATCCCGGGCGCTTCTTCGCGCTGCCGCAGTCGCCGCAGCTCTTCAAACAATTGCTGATGATGTCGGGCTTTGATCGTTACTACCAAATCGTGCGTTGTTTTCGTGACGAAGATCTGCGCGCGGATCGCCAGCCGGAATTCACGCAGCTCGATATCGAAATGTCGTTTGTCGATGAGCAAGCCGTCACCGGCCTCATGGAAGCGATGATCCGCGAGTTATATCGCGACGTTTTAGGCGTCGCATTGCCGGATCCCTTTCCGCGCCTCACCTATGCCGAAGCCATGCACCGTTACGGCAGCGATCGGCCGGATTTACGCAATCCGCTGGAATTGGTCGAACTCGCGGACTTAATGCGCGAAGTCGAATTCAAAGTATTTGCCGCTGCGGCGAACGATCCCAGCAAACGCATCGCCGCACTGCGCGCCCCCGGCGGCGGCGCTTTATCGCGCAAACAGATCGACGATTACACCGATTTTGTCGCAATTTACGGCGCCAAAGGCTTGGCGTACATCAAGGTTAATGACCTCAACGCCGGGCGCGAGGGCTTGCAATCGCCCATCCTTAAGTTCTTGCCGGACGCGGTGATCGACGCGTTACTCAAACGCACGCAAGCCGCCACCGGTGACGTGATTTTCTTTGGCGCGGATGATGCCAAGGTCGTCAACGCCGCGCTTGGCGCGTTGCGCGATAAAGTCGCGGCCGATCTC
The DNA here is from genome assembly GCA_964555355.1 of uncultured Klebsiella sp. Taxonomy (GTDB): domain Bacteria; phylum Pseudomonadota; class Gammaproteobacteria; genus CAIKBL01. The sequence goes on along the minus strand of CAZKRY010000012.1, from coordinate 44,893 downwards.
GGTCTCGTGGAAGACGCGTGGCGGCCGCTATGGGTGGTCGATTTTCCAATGTTCGATTGGGATGCGGATGCCAAACGCTGGGCCGCACTGCATCACCCGTTCACCGCACCGCATGCAAGTGCGGAAGCAGTGGCCGCCGCACCTGCCACCGCGCTGTCTCGTGCTTATGACATGGTCATGAACGGTTCCGAGATCGGCGGCGGTTCGATCCGCATCCATCGGCCGGAAATGCAACAGGCGGTGTTCTCGTTACTCGGCATTGAGCCGGAGGAAGCCCGCGAGAAGTTCGGTTTCTTGCTCGATGCGCTTCAATACGGTTGTCCGCCGCACGGCGGGATCGCGTTTGGGCTCGATCGTTTGGTGATGCTGATGTCCGGGGAACGTTCGATCAGAGATGTCATCGCCTTTCCTAAAACGCAAACCGCTTCCTGCCCACTTACCGCGGCGCCCGCAAGCGTGGGTGATCTGCAATTGCGCGAACTCGGGATCCGCTTGCGACGTGAGGCGGCGCCAGGCAGTTGACGTGAATCATTCCGCGCTCACACCGTCTAAACGCCACTCGCGTTGCGCGAGAGAACGCTCGCGCTAGGAGGTGCCATGAACGCTCAAATGGATGCGATTAAAACGGTCGACGTGCCGTTGCCGCGATTCAATGTGCCGCCCACCGTGGTCGAACGGCTGGACGAGCAAGAGCGCCTAGCGCTAAGAGCCGAAATCAAAACGCTGCTCAAGCGCGAAGACGCTGTGCTCGTCGCGCACTATTACACTGATCCCGAACTCCAGTCGCTTGCCGATGAAACGGGCGGGCACGTATCCGATTCGCTCGATATGGCGCGGTTTGGGCATGAACACCCGGCGCGGACCTTGGTGGTCGCGGGCGTGCGTTTTATGGGCGAGACAGCAAAGATCCTCAATCCCGAGAAGCGGGTGTTGATGCCGGATCTGCGCGCCGAGTGCTCGCTCGATCTGGGCTGTCCGATCGAATCGTTCAGCGCCTTTTGCGATGCGCACCCGGATCGCACCGTGGTGGTTTACGCCAATACCAGTGCGGCGGTCAAAGCGCGGGCGGACTGGATGGTAACTTCCGGGAGCGCGCTCGATGTGGTGCGCCACCTAATGCGCGAAGGCCGCAAAATCCTGTGGGCGCCGGATAAATACCTTGGCGACTACATTCGCGTGCAAACCGGCGCGGATATGTTGTTGTGGAATAGCGCGTGCATCGTGCACGAAGAATTTAAAGGCCGTGAACTCACCGAATTGCGCCGGCTACATCCCGATGCCAAGGTGCTGGTGCATCCGGAGTCTCCACCGTCGGTCATCGCGCAGGCCGATTATGTTGGCTCGACTTCGGGATTGATCAAAACCGTGGTGACTTCACCCGCGCGCAAATTCATTGTCGCCACCGACAAAGGCATCTTCTTCAAGATGCGGCAGGCAGCACCTGAAAAAGAAATCATCGAAGCGCCCACCGCGGGAGATTCCGCCACGTGCCGGAGTTGTGCGCACTGTCCGTGGATGGCGATGAACGGCCTACGCAAGCTTGCATACGCATTACGCGAACGGACCAACGAGATTGTTTTGCCTGCGGACCTGTGCGCCCGCGCGGTTATCCCGATCAAACGCCTGCTCGATTTTTCCGCCGCGCAAAACAGAGTCGTGCTCGGTAACAATGACGCCTAATCTCGCATGAGCGTGATCTTGGGGATCGATCCCGGCTCACGCATTACCGGTTTTGGCGTCATTGACTTGCAACGTAGCCAGCTCCGTCATATCGCGAGTGGGAGTATCGATGTCGCCGAACTGCCGTTCGAACAACGCCTGGTCGCAATCTTCGATGCGCTGACGGAGGTTGTGCGGCGCCACCAGCCGCAAGTGGCGGCGATTGAGAAGGTCTTCATGAATCGCAATGTCGATTCCACGTTAAAACTCGGGCAGGCACGCGGGGTCGCGATGGTGGCGGTGGCGAAACGCCAGGTACCGCTGCATGAGTATTCGCCGAATCAAATCAAACAAGCGATTGTTGGCCGTGGACACGCCGAGAAAGCCCAGATGCAACACATGATCAAAGTGCTGCTTGCGTTGGAAGAAGCACCGGCGCCGGACGCGGCGGATGCGCTCGCCGTCGCCGTGTGCCACGGCCACACGCAGCAAGGGTTGATCGCCGTGCGATCGTCACGTGGTCGCCGCGCGGGGCGTTACTTATGATTGGACGGATCCGCGGTACTTTGCTGGAGAAAGAGCCGCCACGTGTGCTGGTTGAATGCCATGGCGTGGGTTATGAAATCGAAGCGTCGATGACCACCATTTGGGCGCTGCCGGAAATCAACCAGGAAGTGACGCTGTTTACCCAGCTCATCGTGCGTGAAGACGCGCATCTGCTGTTTGGTTTTGCGACCCGCGCGGAACGCCAGCTTTTTCAAGCGCTGCTCAAGGTTAACGGCGTCGGCGCCAAGATGGCGATTGGGATCCTGTCCGGCATTCAAGCGGACGAATTTTTAGTGTGCATTCAACGCGGCGATATCGCGCGACTTACCTCGCTGCCCGGCATCGGTAAAAAAACGGCCGAGCGTTTGTTGGTGGAAATGCGCGATCGGGTTGTGGATTGGCTCGAAGCTGCCGGAACAGGCGTGGTCGCCGCGAGTGGCGTTGGTGTCGTCGATGCGGTGGCGGACGCGGTCAGCGGCTTGATTGCGTTGGGTTACAAACCGCAAGAGGCGAGTCGACTCGTCCACGCCATCGACACCCAAAACAAATCCAGTGAAGCGATCATCCGCGAAGTTCTTCGCGCGCTGGCCAAGGCATAAGTCGCCGCACATTCACACTTTGGCTTGCACGAAAATGGGCATTCTTTTTACCGCGAGTTTACGTTGCGATTAACTCCAAATTCAGCCGCGTGCGTTACAATCCTGACCCCACCGGCCTTAAGTTCTCAGGATGTCTAACCGACTCGTTTCCGCCGAAGTCCGCGACGATGCCGCGCTCGATGTTGCCATTCGGCCGCGCCGTTTGGTGGACTATATCGGTCAGCCGGCGGTCCATGAGCAGATGGAGATTTTTGTCAGCGCGGCGCGCCAACGTGGTGAAGCGCTTGACCACGTGCTGATCTTTGGTCCCCCGGGCCTCGGCAAGACCACGCTTGCGCACATCATCGCAAACGAACTTGGGGTTAATTTGCGTCAAACCTCTGGCCCGGTGTTGGAGCGGCCGGGCGATCTCGCGGCGATTTTGACCAACCTCGAGCCGCGCGACGTGCTGTTTATCGATGAGATCCACCGCTTAAGTCCGGTGGTCGAAGAAATACTCTATCCGGCGATGGAAGATTTTCAGCTCGACATCATGATCGGCGAAGGTCCCGCCGCACGCGCACTCAAACTCGACCTTCCGCCGTTCACCTTGGTCGGGGCGACCACACGCGCCGGCTTGTTGACCTCGCCGCTGCGCGACCGCTTCGGCATCGTGCAGCGTTTGGAGTATTACGCCACTGCCGACCTGGCGCGGATCGTGACGCGCGCGGCACGCATTCTTGAGGTCGTCATCGAACCGCAAGGCGCTCATGAAATCGCCGGCCGTTCGCGCGGCACGCCCCGGATCGCCAATCGATTACTGCGTCGGGCGCGGGACTATGCGCAGGTCAAAGCCGATGGCAAGTTATCGATCGACGTCGCCTCGCGCGCGTTGGATTTGTTGAATGTCGATGCGCAGGGATTTGATGTCATGGATCGCAAGTTATTGCTGACCATCATGCAGAAGTTCGACGGCGGGCCGGTAGGCGTCGATAGTTTGGCCGCCGCCCTGAGCGAAGAACGCGGCACTATTGAAGATGTGTTGGAGCCGTTTTTGATCCAGCAAGGTTTTTTGCTCCGTACCGCGCGCGGACGGATGGCGACGCGCTTGGCGTGGCAGCATTTCGGCCTGGCGCCGCCACCCGCGGCCGCGAACCCGGCGCCGGATCTTTTCGAGGGTCTGGAATAGCGTGTGTCCCATGCCCGTGTTCAGCGTGCCAATCAGGGTTTATTACGAAGATACCGATGCCGCCGGCATTGTGTATCACGCCAACTATTTGAAGTTCATGGAGCGCGCGCGCACTGAATGGCTGCGCGCGCAGGGGTTTGAGCAAGACATACTGGCCAAACAATACAAACTTGCCTTTGTTGTGAGTACGGCCAATTTGGAATTCGTGCGACCGGCGCGCTTTAACGATGCCATTTCGGCGACTTGCCGGGTATTGCGCTGTGGGCGTGCCAGTGTCGAGTTTGAGCAAGACGTGGTGGGTGCGAACGAAGCGTTGTTGTGTCGCGGCATCATTCGCGTCGGCTGCGTGAACTACCAAGCGATGGCGGCCATGCGCATGCCGGCGGAAATTTATTCAAGGTTAAAGAATGCATACTGATCTTTCGATTGCGAGCCTCATCATGGGCGCGAGCTTGCTCGTCAAGCTTGTGATGCTCGCGTTGTTGTTTGCGTCCGTGGCGTCTTGGGCGTTGGTTATTCGCAAACGCCGCGAACTGCTCGATGCCAAACGGACGGCGCAGAAATTCGAAGACATCTTCTGGTCGGCGGAAGATTTGACCGCGCTTTTCAACCGCACCAGCCAGCAGCGACATCCTGCCGATGGGTTGCAGCGGATTTTCGAAGCCGGTTTTAAGGAATTCGCGCGTCTACGCAAGAAAGAAGAAATTCCCCCGGAAATGGTGCTCGAAGGTTCGCAGCGTTCGATGCGCATCGCATTGAATCGGGAGTTGGAAGAGTTGGAAGCGAATCTACCGATGCTCGCGACGGTGGGTTCGGTGAGTCCCTATATCGGATTATTCGGCACGGTGTGGGGCATCATGAATTCGTTCCGCGGGCTGAGTAACGTGCATCAAGCGACACTCGCGATGGTGGCACCCGGAATTTCGGAAGCATTGGTCGCAACCGCGATGGGGTTGTTCGCGGCGATTCCAGCCGTCATTTTCTTCAATCGGTTTACTGCCGAGATCGATCGTCTCACCACGCGTTACGAAATCTTCGCCGAAGAGTTCGCGACGATTCTCCAGCGTCAGGTGCACTCGTGAGGAGAACCCTCGATGGCTAGTGTTGCGCCCCGTGGTCGGCGCGGAAAGCGCTTGATGGCCGAGATGAATGTCGTGCCGTACATCGACGTGACGTTGGTGCTGTTGATCATTTTTATGATCACGGCACCGCTCATCACACAAGGCGTCAAGGTTGATTTGCCGAACGCGCCCTCGGAAGTCATTGAACCGAGTGAGAACGAACCGGTCATCGTAACCGTGGACGCGAAAGGCGATGTGTATGTCGATTTAGGCGAGAAACCGGATGCGCCAGTGACCGAAGACGTGCTCGTCACCCGGCTCGCGGCGGTTGCCAAGTATCGACCCAAAACCGATTTTTTGGTGCGCGGTGACCATGGCGTCGAGTATGGCCGCGTGGTTGAAGTCATGGCGTTGATGCAAAGCGCCGGAATCAAAAACGTTGGGCTCATCACGGAACCCGGCGACTCCGAGTAGAAGGTCGATACGTCTTGGCGCTGATAGTTCGCAAAGAGAAGAAGTCGCGAGTTGCGGAAGCTACCGCCACACAGCCTGGGCGTAGCCGCTCGCTTTATTACTCATTGTTACTGCATGCGATATTGATCGTGGTGTTTGTCGTTGGCATCGAGTGGAAATCGAGTACCGTCATCGCGCCGGCATCCGCGCCGCAGGTGATGAACGCAACAACCGTTGATGCAAAACAACTCGATCAAGAAGTCAAAAAGCTGCAGTCGGTAGATGAAGAAAAGAAGCGTCGCGAGGCAGAGCGACAAGCGGAAGCGGCGCGCAAGGTGAAGGAAGAAGAGCAAAAACTCGAGAAGCTCAAGCAAGAGCAAGCCGAAACCAAACGGCAGAAGGAAGCCGACAATCGCCGCTTGGAAGAAGAGCGCAAAAAACTAGAGACGGAAAAGGAGCAGGCGGCGGTTGCCAAGGCAAAGGCCGAAGCAGAAAAGAAAAAGGTGGAAGAAGAGGCCAAGCGCGCGGCCGAAGCCGCACGCAAACGCGAAGCCGAAGAGCGCGCCAAGGCCGAGGCGAAAGCCAAAGAAGAGGCAAAAGCCGACGCCGAACGCAAGAAGCGCGCGGAAGAAGAGACCAAGAAAAAGGCGGCGGAAGAAAAACGCAGAGCAGAAGAGGCTAAAGCGCAGGCCGCCTTGCAAGAAGCGATGGCGGCGGAAGAGGCCGAACAGGCGGCCGCCGCGCAGGCGCAAGCCGATGCGACCGCGCTACAGCGTTATATTGCGCGCCTCACGAATGCAGTCGCGGCGGGGTTCGTCTATCCTCCGGGTTTGCCGCCCGGGCTAAAATGTACGCTGTTCGTGCGGGTGATCCCAGGCGGCGAAGTGGTGGAGGCGCGTGTCGTTAAATCGAGCGGCAACGCGGTGTTCGATCGCCAAGCGGAAACCGCCGTGCGCAAGGCGTCGCCGCTGCCAATGCCAGAGGAGGCTCGCTTAGCGAGCCAGTTGCGCGAATTCAATTTTTTATTCGATCCGGGGTCCTAGGCCAGTGCTGCAAAAGTTATTGTTCGTCTTGTCGTTGGTGGTGATGAACGCGGCGATGGCGCAGACCGCAACGAAAGGTCCGTTGGAGATCCGCATCACACAGGGCATTGAAAGCGCGTTGCCGATCGCCATTGTGCCGTTCGCATGGAGTGGCGCCCCACTCAATGAGGACATCGCGCAGGTGGTGTCAAACGACCTCACCCGCAGCGGAAGTTTTGAACCGATGCCACGCGCGGATCTGCCGTCGTTGCCGTCTGAGCTCGCGGCCGTCAATTTCAAGGATTGGCGCGTGGTCGGCATGGATAATCTCGTCATCGGCAAAATCAGCGCCACCGGCGACGGTGGATTAACTGTCGAGTTCAGATTGCTGGACGTTTTCACCGGCAAGCAAATCGCGGGTTATCAGATCCCCGCGAACCCAGCGAACTTGCGACTGACGGCGCATCACATCAGCGACATCATTTACGAAGCCTTGCTGAAAACGAAAGGCGCATTCTCTACGCGCATTGCATACGTCACCGTCGATCGACGCGGCCCCAAGGATGCTACCTACCGATTGCAAATCGCGGATGCCGATGGCTACAACGCGAAAACCATCTTGGAATCGCGTCAACCTATCTTATCGCCGGCCTGGTCGCCGGATGGCAACCGTCTCGCCTACGTGTCGTTTGAAGAACGAAACTCAGCGATATATTTGCAGGATGTGCGAACCGGTACGCGCGAGAAGGTGGTGTCTGGGATCGGCATCAATAGCTCGCCGGCTTTCGCGCCCGACGGCCAACGGTTGGCGGTAACGCGCTCAATGGACGGCAATCCGGACATTTATGTCGTCGATCTCGCCTCCAAACAGCAAACCCGTCTGACCTCGGATAGCGCGATCGATACCGAGGCCGCATGGTCCCCCGACGGCCAAACCATCGTGTTTACCTCTGATCGTGGCGGCAGCCCGCAGATTTATCGGATGTCGCCAGCCGGTGGGCCGCAGCAACGTGTGACCTTTGACGCCGGCAATTACAATGCACGTGCGAGTTTTTCACCCGATGGCAAGTCGTTGGTCATGGTGAACGGCGGCAGTGGATTTCGCATCGCCGTCTACAATCTGGAACTTGGCGGGATGCAAATCCTCACGAACGCGAGTCTGGATGAATCGCCAAGCTTCGCACCCAATGGCAGTATGATCATCTATACGACCAAGGGGGGACGAGGTTCGGAACTGGCGGCGACCTCTGTCGACGGCACGGTAAAGCAACGTCTGGCGCTCCAGCACGGTCAAGTGCGAGAGCCGGCGTGGGGTCCGTTACGCGATTAAGCGGCAAGCTTTTGACAATTAGAAAGGTGTGAGGAGAACAAAATGACCAAATCTTGGTATCACGGTTTAGTGGTGTTAGCGCTCGCGCTGGCACTTGCCGGCTGCAGTAACTTGAATAAGAAAGAGACGTCGCCGGCCTCGGTTGAAAATCGCGGCATCTCGAGCGACGAAATGAGCAATATCGACGCCGCCAAGAGTCAAGGCATGGAAGACGGGGCTGGCGCCGGCGCAAGCGAACTGAACGATCCCAATAGTCCGCTCGCGACGCGGGTGATTTATTTCGATTACGACAGCACCAACATTCGCAGCGATTTTGAGAGCATCGTGCAGGCACACGCCAGCTATCTAGCGGCCAATCCCGGCACCGCAATCACACTCGAAGGCCATGCCGACGAACGCGGAACTCCGGAATACAACTTGGCGCTTGGCGAACGACGCGCGATGGCGGTGCGCCGCCAACTCGTGTTGTTGGGCGCGGCTGCCGGCCAAATCAAATCGGTGAGCTACGGTGAAGAACGACCGGTCTCGGAAGGGCAGGATGAGCAAGCCTACTCGCTGAACCGTCGGGTTGAGATTGTCTATCCGTGATCCGCGGGAGCACCATCATGTCTAAGCGGCTAAGCCTATCGGCGGCATTGCTGGCGCTGACCTGTGCCTGGCCTCTCGCCGCGCAACAGGCGACGCCCGACCTCGCGGCGCGAGTCGCCAAGCTCGAACAATCGCTCGGCAGTCGTGGGCTGTTGGAACTGCTGCGTGAAATCGAATCGCTCAAGCAGGAAGTGCAAGCGCTGCGAGGGCAATTGGAAAACCAAACGTTCGCGCTAGAACAAGCCAAGAAAGCGCAAATCGCGGGTTACCTAGATCTCGACAAACGTCTGCAGGGGCTAGAAGGAGGGGCGGGCCTGGGCGCCGCCCCCACCGCGCCATTGGCCGTATTACCACCCGCGCCAAGCACGACCGTTGCCGGGGAACCCGCGGCTGAAGGGAACTTGCAAGTTGAAACCACCTTGCCGGATGAAGCGCCGCTCGATCCAACGGCGGCGCCAGCTCCACCGGCGATTGATCCACTAACCGGTTTGCCAATCCCCGCCGCGCCAGCAGCGACGGAGGACGTTATCGATGCCACCGCCGCGGTCGCTCCCGGTGAGATGGCGGAAATGCCAAGCCCCCCGGGCGGCCAACCGCCCGCCTCGGTGTCAACGCCAGAAGCGCCAACCGCACCGCTACCGTCGATGACCACCGCGGACGACGCCAATTCGGAAGCCGCATATCGCGACGCTTTCGCGCTATTGAAGTCCGGTGAGTACGATCAAGCCATCGGGGCGTTCGAGACTTTTCAGCAGCAATATCCCAATAGCCAATATGGCGACAATGCGCAGTTCTGGTTAGCCGAGGCGCATTACGTCAAACGTGACTTCCAGCAAGCTCTCCCGGCGTATCAAACAATGTTGGCGAGATATCCGGCGAGCAAGAAGCTCTCACACGCGATGTTGAAGATAGGTTATAGCTACGCGGAACTTGGCCAAACCGCCGAGGCGCGTAGCGTGCTCGAAGAGTTGCAACAGCGCTTCCCGGGATCCGCCGCGGCGCAATTGGCCGCACAACGTATCAGTCAATTGGCGAATTAAAGCCACCCTTGGCGATGGCAACCCGCGCGGTGGTGTTGTTCTCGGGCGGGTTGGATTCGACCACGGTGCTCGCGATCGCCCAACATGCGGGGCGCGATTGCTTCGCGTTGACGGTGGATTACGGGCAACGACATCGCGCGGAACTCGCGGCAGCTCGCCAAATCGCAACCGCGCGATACGTCGTTGAGCATCGCATCGTTACCGTCGATTTCGGGCAATTCGGTGGTTCGTCACTCACCGATCACAAACTCGCGGTGCCGGATTACCGGCAATCGACGCCCACCGCTATCCCGAATACCTATGTCCCCGCGCGCAACACCGTCATGTTGGCACTCGCCTTAGGCTGGGCCGAAGTCCTGCTGGCCGATGAAATTTATTTAGGCGTCAATGCGGTGGATTACTCGGGTTATCCCGATTGTCGTCCGGCCTTTATCACGGCGTTTGCTGAGCTCGCCAATCTAGCCACCAAAGCCAGTGTCGAAGGGCGTCAAGTCATCCGGATCATCACGCCGCTCATGGAGTGCTCGAAAGCGGACATCGTGCAACGAGGATTAGCGCTCAACGTCGATTTTTCACAAACCGTCTCTTGCTATCAGGCGACGGCGGATGGGTTGGCGTGCGGACGCTGCGACGCCTGTCATTTTCGCCGCCAAGGATTCGCGAGCGCCGGTGTACCGGATCCGACCCGTTATGCGCCAGGCTAACGCAGGGCGGCGAAACTGTTGGGCGAAATTGACGTAAGACTACTGAGTGTCAGATCGCCGGCACGGCCTCCGGCATCCGTGAGTTGCAAGTAAGTGCCGTATAACGATTGGATTTCCCGTACGTAGATGATGGCTTGCCCATAGGAGCGTGCGGATTTTCGACTCTGCGCCTGCGCGTAATGCAGCATCGCGGTTTCGACATTCCCAAACCACTTATTCGGATCGAGATTCATCTCGCGTGCCAATCGACGCGCGCGTTCGACGCGCTTAACCCCGGCGTTGTACGCGGCAAGCGCGAGCCACGTGCGCTCGCCCTGTGGCACGTCTCCATCAAACTCATTACGCAGTTGGTAGAGATACTTAACGCCTGCGTGGATCCCGACTTCCGGTTGCTGGACATTGCGAAAGCCCATTGATTTCGCGGTGGCGGGCAGGAGCTGCATCAAGCCGACGGCGCCGCCGGGCGAGATGGCTCGCGGATTAAATTGGCTTTCCTGATACGCCTGCGCGGCGATTAGGCGCCAGTCAAAGTCGTATCGCGCGGCATATGCCTTAATAATGGGATCGAACGGTGATAGTCGAGGACGCGCGGTCGGTTTAGGTGGCGAGAGTTCGCGTGACGGTCCGAGGTATTTGGCAAGTAACGTCGCGTTAAGTCCATCTTGTCGGCTGGTGACAAAAAATTTATTCACGGCGCCAAGTAATTGCGCATCGCCCGCGCGGACCAGCCAGCGATACTCGAATTGATTGGGAAGTGACGCGCCGAGCGCTAACTCGTGGTACTTGTTGACCCAGCGCTGCGCGGTTTCGGCATCAAGGACTAGACCCGCGACTTGGCGTTCGCGTAAACGCTGCAAAAGCGTTTCGGCGGAAAGCTCGGGCGCCGCCGGAATGACCTCAAGGCCGGTCTCACGCATGGCGGCCGTCGCGGCCCGATAAGCCGCCGAGTTGGCGTACGCAGCAACGCGACGCCCGCGCATAGCGTTGAGATCACTGAGCGGCGCACCGCGTAACGCAATCAATACATAGGGCTCATAGTGATAGCTGCGAGACACGGCCACAGCCCGGTCTCGGCCATACTCACTGGCGACCCGAGTGCTTATCAGATCAGCCGCGCCGGTTTTCAGCCAGTCCACGAGCTGAGCGTCGGTTTTTGCCGTAAGTAATTGAATGTTCAAGCCTTGCATCTGCGCGAACGAGGTCACCAAGTCGTACTCGTAGCCCGCTGGGCGGCCGCTTTCGACAAAGTAATTCAACGGATCGACGCGCGTCGCAACCCGCAAGATGCCGCGCTCTTTGATGGCCGCGAAATCGCGCAGAACGGTTACCGGTTCAAAGTACGCTGCGTGATAACGCGCGATAAATCGGTTCAACTTACGCAGCAATATCCGTTGATCGCTCCGTACATACCATCCGGCCGGTTGCTCATCGGTTAAATCAAACAACCCTTTCAGTTTTGGGTAGTCCGCGAGATCGTCCTCGCCAATTGCGCTGGGCAGCACCGTCGCATCGTACTTGCCGTCCGCGACCAGTTGGAGTGCCGCGCGGCGATCGAGATTACTGGGGAGGGGTTCAAGCTGCAGCGTCGGTAGCGCCGATTGTAGGCGTTCGAAATATGTCCATAGCGGCGAGGACAAACGGATCCCGAGCTTAAGGCCGGCAAGCGCCAGGGGATTCGCCGCTTGCGTGTCTTTGCGGCCGATCAGTTGATACCGCCAAGTCGTCAGCGGATGGGTGCTCGCGATGGCTGGGTTACTGACGATGTCCGCCGGCAGTACTCCCACCGCCAACGCGCCTTCGCCGCGGACTAGCCGTTCATATAGCTCTTCGGGGCGGAATACCGGCAGCCAGTCGATCTGCAAGCCATGCGCGCGCGCGTAGTCCGAGAGTAGAGAAAACTCGAGCGCGTTTTTCCGGTGCGCGAGATTGGCATATTCGCCGAGCACCAAAACTTTTAAGACTTTGTTGGATGCATCAGGCGCTAGTGCGCGGAAGGTTACGTTAGCGTGAGGGATATCCGTTGTGACGGAAGGAACGGCGAGCACAGTAGACCACGCACATAGGCCGAGCACGGCGACAGCCGTTGCTCGCCACGCGCGCGCGGCACCTGTGAAAGCCAGAGAAATCATCCCAGCGCAAAGCCTTTGGTCTTTAAGTTCTACGGTCGTTTTTGTGATCGAGTCGGCGTTATTCAACCGCCTCAAGGCGGCTGGTTCAACCGGAGAAATGTGAACGTCAGTGACGGGTTAGTGGAAAAATCCGCAAGTTCAATGAATTGAAGCGTAATACTAAATTATTCGTCGAAATAGTTAAATAACTAATTGCTTTTAAAGGCATGCTGAAAATATCGTGTTGATTTCCTACGAGTTACTTAATTCGTGACGTGCCTCATGTAGGCGCGTAAACGTCCCGATATCGAACCATCGGCCGCGATGCAGTTGCGCGGTGACTACGTTTTTTTCGCTCGCTTCGCGCAACAGCGGAGCGAGCGGAAAGCGTTGGTGTCTGCGTAATCGAGCAAACAAACGAGGGGTAAACACCGCGATACCACTGTAGGTAAAACGCGGCGTCACGCGATTGCCCACGCGCGCGCCAATCAGCGAAAAATCTCCGCGTGGGTGATGTGCTGGATTGTTGATTAAAACGAGATGCGCGGAGGAATTCGCAGGCATTGCGAGTGCATCGAGTTGAAAATCGCTGAAGACATCGCCGTTCAGTACCCAAAAAGGCGCATCGTCGAGTAGCGGTAGCGCGAAACGAATGCCGCCGGCGGTTTCAAGCGCGCCTGGCGGTTCCACCGAATAATGAATCGACATTCCCAACCGTGTGCCATCACCAACTTGTTCGGCGATGAGATGTCCTAAGTGGGCAAGATTGATGACGCAGCGGGTCACACCAACGCGCTGTAGGCGGCGCAGATGATGTTCAATTAATGAATGGCCGGCGAGTTTAATAAGTGGCTTGGGGCAGCGATCGGTCAGCGGACGCAGCCGCTCGCCGCGCCCGGCTGCCAAGATCATGGCCTGACGGGGAAAAGGTCGCGTTAGTTTCAAGTCACACCGATCAGCGAAAATTTACCGCATGGCTTAGAATCACACCGCCGCGGCGCCAAGGCCGCAGCCAACTTAATCATCACCAAACTCCGCATATCTTGCATGGCCGTTAATCCTGCGACTATCGATCGAGAGCGTCTGCTGATTCTTGCCAAAGCGGTGCTTGAGATCGAGGCGCAGTCGATTCAGGGGCTACTCGCCCAAATCAACGACGCCTTCGTCGACGCCGCGCGCCTGATGTTAGCCTGCCAAGGACGGATCGTCGTGCTTGGAATGGGCAAGTCGGGCCATATCGGCGGCAAAATTGCCGCAACCTTCGCGAGTACGGGCTCGCCTGCTTTTTTTGTCCATCCGGGCGAGGCGAGCCATGGCGATCTCGGGATGATTACCGCGCAAGATGTGGTGTTGGCGCTGTCCAACTCGGGCGAGACCGATGAATTGGTGGTACTCATTCCGCTGCTTAAGCGCCTGCAGATCCCGCTTGTCGCGATGACCGGCAACCCGCGCTCGACGCTCGCGGAAGCCGCCACCGTGCATTTGCATATCGCCATCACGCAGGAAGCCTGCCCGCTCGGCCTCGCGCCGACCTCCAGTACCACGGCGGCGCTTGCGATGGGGGATGCGCTGGCGGTGGCGTTACTCGAAGCGCGCGGGTTTACGCAAGAAGATTTTGCGCGCTCGCACCCAGGTGGCAGTCTCGGCCGCAAGCTGTTGCTGCGGATTAGAGATTTGATGCATACCGGCGCCGCGATGCCGGTGGTGCCCCCGAACGCGAAGGTCGCCGAAGCGCTTCTCGAAATGACGCGCAAAGGGCTGGGCTTAACCGCCATTGCCGATGCCGATCTGCGGGTCCGAGGCGTTTTTACGGACGGTGATCTGCGTCGTGCGCTCGATCGTGGGTTAGACGTCCGTACCGCGCTAATCCAAGAGGTCATGACCGCCAACTGCAAGACCATCGCCCCGGAGGTGCTCGCCGTTGAGGCGCTAAATCTGATGCAGTCGAGCAAAATCAACGCACTGCTGGTCGTGTCACCGGAACGGCATCTCGTGGGTGTCATAAACATGCACGACCTGCTGAAAGCGAGAGTCATGTGAGCGGGACGCCAGCGTCGCGCTGGATCGCGAAGACTCGCACGCCACGATGAACGCACTCAGCCACCCATGGTTCCCCGCGCTTGCGACCGCGGTATTGGCGGCGCTGACGTTTTGGCTATGGCGAAGTATCGAGGACGACCAGGCGCACGCCTCCGCACGCGCGCGCCACGAACCTGACTATTACTTGGTCGAAATGGTGCGGGAGACCATGAATCGAGAAGGCGGCTTGCAAAGCGTGCTGACCGCCGAGCAGGTCTTCCACTATCCGGATGATGACTCCACCGAACTGGCTCACCCGCATATGGAGATTTACAATGGCACCGACAGCCCCTGGCAGGTTGTCGCCGAGCGCGGGTTGGTCAAAGCCGATAACGAAGTCATCACGCTGCAAGGTCGAGTGGAGATTTGGCGGGTCGACGCACAAGGACAGCGCCAATACGAAATTATTACCTCTGAGTTGCGGATTTTCCCAAAGGTTCAGTACGCGGAGACAGACAACGCCGCGATCATCAAAGGACCCGCGACCGTGACCAAGACGCGGGGCTTCCGCGCAAATTTCGAACACAACCGATTGGAACTCTTGGAACAGGTTAGAACTCGCTATGAAAAGCGTCCTCCCGCTTAAATCGCTTGTACTCGCATTCGTTTGCATGCTCAGCGACGCGCACGCGTTAACAACCGACGTCGAGCAGCCGATCGAAATCGAAGCCGATTTTGCCGAATTGGACGACGCCGCTGGGCGCACCACCTACACCGGTAATGTCGTGGTCGTCCAAGGCAGCATTCGTATGACGGGCGACAAACTCATCGCTAATTTTGACGAAGATCGTCAACTCGTCGATGTCTATATCAATGGCGCGCCAGCCTACTTCAAACAAACACCCGATGGTGGCAAACAAGACATCGAAGGCGAAGGCTTGCAGATTGAGTACCACCAGAAAAAAAGCCTGCTCTATTTGATCGACAAGGCGCGGCTTAAGCAGGGCGAAAGGTTGTTTGAGGGCTACCGAATCAATTACGACACCAAGCGCAGCATTATCACGGGACGCGGCACCAGCGACACGCGTGGTAAGTCCGAAACGGCGACGAACAAACCAAGCCGCGTCAAAGTCATCATCCCACCTAAACGTAAAACGGCGGAGTAGGGAGCAGACTTCGCGTGCGTATCGCTTACAACATGAAGGCAACGCGATGACAGTGTTAGCCGTTCGCCATCTGTCAAAAAGTTACAAGACGCGGCAAGTGGTCAAGGATGTCAGTTTGACGGTCAGCAGCGGCGAGGTCATCGGGTTGCTCGGTCCCAACGGGGCCGGCAAAACCACCAGCTTTTATATGATTGTCGGCATGATCGTCGGCGAAGGCGGCACGATTCATCTTGATGAAGAAAACTTAACGCCCCTCTCGATGGATCAGCGCGCGCGCAAGGGCCTCGGCTATCTCCCGCAGGAAGCGTCAGTCTTCCGCAAGCTTACGGTCGAAGAGAACATCGCGGCGGTACTCGAGATCAATCCCGAACTGACCCTCGAACAGCGGAGCCGACGACTGGACGGCTTGTTACGCGAGTTCCACATCGGGCATTTGCGTAAAAATCTGGGGATGTCCTTATCCGGCGGCGAGCGCCGGCGGGTGGAGATTGCACGAGCGCTTGCGACCCAGCCCCGTTTTATCTTGCTCGATGAGCCTTTCGCCGGGGTTGACCCAATTTCAGTTGGCGATATTCGGCGGATCATCCAACACTTAAGCCGCCTCGGCATCGGCATTTTAGTTACCGACCACAATGTGCGGGAGACGCTCGGGATCTGCGATCGAGCCTATATCGTCAGCGATGGGCACATTATCGCGGAGGGGACGGCCGATGAAATCCTGCAGAACGAGCATGTGCGAGAGGTCTACCTAGGGGAGGATTTCACGCTTTAAGTCACAGATTGGTCGGCTCTACCGCAGGGAATAGTGGTACGGCTCTTGCAGATATGCCGTTTGGGCATAAACTCCTAGTATGCAATTCTTGTTCCGGTTCTACCGTTTGGCCTGCCCTGCATGAAGCAGTCGCTGCAACTCAAGCTCGGCCAACAGCTCACCATGACCCCGCAGCTGCAGCAGGCGATCCGCCTGTTGCAGCTCTCGTCGATGGAATTGACCATGGAAGTCCAGCAAGTGCTGGAGTCCAACATGATGCTGGAGCTCGACGAAGACGGGGATCTACCCGATCTCGGATTCGAAACCAACATCGCGTCGCCCGCCGCGGAACAACCTGACTATGAGGGCGAGAGCGATACGCCGGAGTTCGAGGACTGGGAACGCGAGACGACAACCGTCGAAGACATCCCGACCGATATGCCCACCGACAGCGAGTGGGAGGATGTGTTCGATAGCACCTTACCGCAGGGGGCACCCTCGAGTTCGTACGACGACGACGGCGGCGACCGCGAGAGTCGCAACCAGCCGACCGAGACCCTGCGCGAGCACCTTTTGTGGCAGTTGAACCTACTGCCGCTTTCGCCCACCGACCAAATGATCGCGGTAGCGATCGTTGATGCGCTCAACGCTGACGGCTACTTGGAGGCATCGCTCGAAGAACTCGTTGAATTACTGAATGACCCCGACGGCGATGAAGTAACGCTCGAAGAAGTGGCGGCGGTGCTCAAGCAAATTCAAACCTTGGAGCCACCGGGCGTCGCGGCCCGTGATTTGCGCGAATGTTTATTGCTTCAACTCCGCCAGCTGCCGACGGATGAACGGCGCCGAGATATTGCGATTCGCTTATGCGACGACAACCTGGATGTGCTCGCCGCGCGCGATTTCACCGTGTTGGGGCGCCGCTTGCGGGCAACTCCGGATGAATTACGCGGCGCGATCGCGCTCGTTCAATCGTTATCGCCGCGGCCGGGCAGCGCCTTTAGCGAGCGAGCAACGGAATACATCGTGCCGGACGTATTCGTGCGCAAGGTAAAAGGCCGCTGGCGAGTGGAACTTAATCAGGAAGTGATGCCCCAACTACGCATCAACCCCTACTACGCAGGGATGATCAAGCGCGCTGACAATAGCCCGGATTCCAATTCGCTGCGCAATCACTTACAGGAGGCGCGCTGGTTTATCAAAAGCTTGCAAAGTCGTAGCGATACGTTGCTGCGAGTAGCAAACGCGATCGTGGAACGTCAGCGCGCGTTCTTGGAACATGGCGATGAAGCAATGCGACCGCTAGTGCTGCACGACATTGCGGAAACACTTGGCATGCACGAGTCAACGATATCCCGTGTCACGACGCGTAAGTACATGCACACGCCGCGCGGTACGTTCGAGCTCAAGTATTTTTTCTCAAGTCATGTGGGGACTTCGCTGGGCGGTGAAGCATCCTCAACAGCCATTCGCGCGGTCATTCGTAAGCTGATTGCGGCCGAGAGCGCCGCGAAGCCCTTGAGCGACAGCAAAATCGCCTCCATATTGCTGAAACAGGGGATCAACGTGGCGCGCCGCACCGTCGCTAAGTATCGCGAGGGCATGCAGATCCCACCGTCCAACGAACGCAAACAGTTAGTGTAATGAACGATCAAAACATGCTTTGCGGCGCGGCGAAAACGACCAGACCATAGAGACGCTTATCTTTTTCCAATCGACGCGGGCCATGATTGGCTCCGGGAGCAAACAATGCAAATCAATATCACGGGACATCACGTCGAACTTTCCCCAGCCCTGAATGAATATGTCAAAACCAAGCTCGCGCGCATTCAGCGGCATTTCGATCACGTGGTCGATGCGCACTTTGTTCTCGGGATGGAAGGACAGCTCCATCGCGCGGAGGCTACGATTCATGTCGCCGGCAACACGATCCACGCGACCAGCGAACACCAAGATATGTATGCGGCAATCGATTTGATGGCCGATAAGCTCGATCGCCAGGTGAAGCGCCACAAAGAGAAACTCACGGATCATCACCCGCGCGCGAACGGCGCCAAATCCATCAGTTAGGCAACAGCCAGAACGGGGCAGAATCGAGGTCGAGGGTTCAGTCCAACATGACCGTCCAGCGCTTCATTATTGTGTCCGGTTTGTCCGGGGCCGGTAAGACCGTTGCGTTGCATGCACTGGAGGATGCGGGCTTCTATTGCGTCGACAACCTACCGGCGGGTTTTTTGGCCGAATTCGCCCAATTTGTGCGGCAGAGTTCGTTGCCGCTTTATTCACGCGTGGCGGTCGGTATCGATGCGCGTAATCCGGACGGCGATTTGCGGCGACTGACGGAAATTCTGGATAACTTAAAATCGAAGTCCTTTATCGCCGAGGTCGTTTTCATCGAAGCAAGCGATCAGGCGTTGATCAATCGTTTCAACGAAACTCGGCGGCGGCACCCGTTGTCAACCGCCGAGGTGCCATTGCGGCAGGCCATTGCGCGCGAACGCGCATTACTCGAGCCCATCATCGCACGGGCCGATCTGCGGATTGATACCACGCACTCGCATATTCATGAGTTTCGAGCACAATTGAACGAACAAGTTGCGCGCCGCGAGACGGGTTCATTATCGCTGCAAGTTCTATCGTTCGGGTTCAAGCATGGTGTGCCGCCGGATGCTGATTTTGTATTCGACGCACGCTGCTTGCCGAATCCGTATTGGGACCCGCAATTGCGGGAATTGACGGGCAAAGACACCGCCGTGTGCGAGTTTCTAGACAGTACCGATTACGCCGGCGATATGGTCAAAGACGTAATCGGGTTGCTTGAGAAATGGATCCCGCGATTTGAGAAGGAGGATCGGAGCTACCTGACCATCGCCATCGGTTGTACCGGCGGGCGGCACCGCTCGGTCTATATGGCGGAACGAACAGCCGCGTATTTTCGTAAACGCTGGCATATTGTCCTCACGCATCGCGATCTCTAGCGTGGATCGAACTTAGCCAATCTCATGCCAACCTGCGACATCGTTATCATTAATCGGCTAGGGCTGCACGCACGGGCCGCGGCGAAATTCATTCAGACCGCCGGGGCTTATGCGTGCGACGTTACGGTCCAGAAAGCCGGCAAGCAAGTGAACGGTAAGAGCATCATGGGTCTCATGATGCTCGCCGCGTCGATGGGTTCGGAAATCAAGATAACGACGTCGGGCGCCGACGAAGACGAGGCCATGGCTGCGCTCGTTTCGCTGATAAACGGGCGCTTCGGAGAGACCGAGTGACCTTTTCATTGCACGGCGTTGCCGTATCGCGCGGCGTTGCGATTGGCAAAGCGCATATCGTGGTACATCGGCAATTGGAAGTGCGTGAAGTACTGGTCGAACCAACCCAGATCGACGCCGAAGTGGGCCGTCTACACGCGGCGATCGAATCGACCGCCGAGCATCTACGCTACATGCGTAGCAAAATTCCGGCCGATGCGCCGCATGACGTCGCGGCCTTCATCGATACGCATTTGCTGATGTTGGCCGACGCCACCCTCGCGGAAGAACCGGTTCGGTTGATTCGCGAGCGACGTTACAACGCGGCGTGGGCGCTGCGTGTTCAGCGGGACGCCATCATCGCGGTGTTCGAACAAATGGACGACGCTTATCTGCGCACGCGGCGCGATGACGTCGAGCATATCGCCAATAGCATTCTGCGTCGTTTGCAGGGGGATGAGTCGCGGTCAGGGCTCGAGTCGGGTGTTGAGCTCAACGGCGCGATTTTGTTGGCGGACGATTTAGCCCCATCGGATGCGCTGCTGATGCAAAGCCGAGGAGTCGCGGGTTTTGTCACCGAACTTGGCGGCCCGACGTCTCACACTTCGATCCTCGCGCGCAGCCTTGGGATCCCGGGCATCGTGGGCGTGCACCACGCGCGGCGTTTCGTCGCCGAGGGTGAGACGCTGATTGTCGACGGCAATGAGGGTGTGGTGCTGGGCGAGCCTGACCAACGTACGCTCGCGCACTATCAACGTCGCCGGGTGGAACAGGCCAAACATTCCGCCGGGCTCGGAAAACTCAAAAAAACACCCTGTGTGTCGCGTGATGGCAAGCCGATTGAGTTGCACGCCAACGTTGAATTGCCGAGCGATTTTTCCGCCGCGCGCGAAGTCGGGGCGATGGGCGTAGGACTTTATCGCACCGAGTTTCTGTATATGAATCGCACCAGTGTGCCAACCGAGACCGAACATTTCGACGCGTACTGCGCATTGGTGCAAGCGGTGAGCGGCCAACCGGTGACGATTCGCACGCTGGATATCGGCGGCGACAAGCAAGTCGATCCGATGTTGACCGCGCACGGTCAAGGCGCTAACCCAGCGCTCGGGTTGCGCGCCGTGCGTTTAGGCCTCAAGGAGCCCGGACTATTTATCCCGCAACTGCGCGCGATTATTCGTGCATCGGCCCTTGGCCCGGTGCGCATGATGATCCCAATGCTGTCGCAACTCGAAGAAGCACAGCAAGTCGTTGAAATGGTGCGGGCAATCCAGGCCGAGTTCACCGCGCGCGACATCGCGTTCGACCCGCGCATGCCGATCGGCGGGATGATTGAAATACCGGTGGCGGCGGTGTACGCCGACGGCTTCGCCGAAGTGTTGGATTTCTTTTCGATTGGCACCAACGATTTGATTCAATATTCGCTGGCTATCGATCGCGTCAACGATGAAGTGAATTACTTATACGATCCGCTGAATCCTGGTCTTTTGCGGCTGGTTCAGATGACGATCCGCGCCGGTCAGCGCGCGCGGATCCCGGTCGCGATGTGTGGCGAGATGGCGGGCGACAGTCGATATACGCGCGTGCTCCTTGGCCTTGGGCTAGAGTGCTTCAGCGTGCACCCGTCGGTGCTGCTCGAAATCAAAGGTGCGGTCAACGATACCGATATAGGTAAAGTCAAACCCATTGTCGAACGTGCGCTGCGCACCGCGGACATCGCCAAATTCAAGCAGTATCTCAACGAACTACTGTAGCCAGGACTCCGCGTGAACTGGGTGGGGCGCATTTCGGCTAGCGAACGGCCCAGCGTCGGCATGCCCAATTCCCTGTGAAGGCACGATTTGCGTTCTCCCCGCAAATTATGGATGCGGTTGATAAAAGCTCTGTGTTATCCTTACCAATAGCGCCGCGCCGTGTTGTGTAATCACAACATTATGCGCAGGCATAAGGACAAATGTCTGAGCTAACGTGGGGAAGTACCAGATGGATAAACGAGTAAGAATTGGTCTCGCACTCACGCTGAGTGCGTTCCTGGTTGGTTGCGCCAACCAAAACATCAAAGCGCCGCAGATCCTCTGCCCGATAGTCGGCGCCGTAACAGGCGCCGGCGTCGTCGCCGCAGCCACGGATTCGGATGACGAAGAAGCCTATGTCGCGGGGGCCGTGCTAGGCGGCACACTCGGCTATTTCTTCTGCCGTGAGAAACCGGTACCGCCGAAACCGGCACCAGCTCCGGCGCCCGCGCCAAAGCCGGCACCGCCGCCGCCACCCCCGCCGCCGCCACCCCCGCCGCCGGAAGCGGGCACAAAGATCATGAGTCTCGAAGGCACCAACTTTGACTTTAACAAAGCAACGTTGCGGCCAGAGGCCATCGCCAAGCTTGATCACGCGGCAAGCGTCATGACCGAGAACCCAAGCATCAAGGTCAACGTTGAAGGCCACACGGATAGCGTTGGCTCGGATGCGTACAACCAAGGACTCTCGGAACGTCGCGCCAAAGCCTGTGTGGACTATCTGGTCAGCAAAGGCATCGACGCGAGCCGCCTGATCCCAGCTGGTTACGGCGAAAGCCGCCCAGTAGCGACCAACGATACGGATGAAGGACGAGCCCAGAACCGCCGCGTCGACTTGGTAGTCGCCGGCAACTAAGCCAGCCTACACAGTCTCATCTAAAGCCCTCCCTAGTGGAGGGCTTTTTTTTGGGGCAATGTTTCAGCGAAACGAGATGGTGGGAAAGCGAGCGCCGGAAGGGCGTGGCTACCAGCTAAAAATCACCCACTGCGGGACGATGGGATCTTTGGTGAGGGTGCTGATTTTTGATTCCATCGTACCGTCCCCGTTATTGTCGATGAGGTAGTACGGTTTGCCGACGACGGGCGTGACTTTCACCATGTAGAGCCGGCCGTTCAAGCGGTACTCTTCGATGGTCGCGTCCTTCCGTTGCACGATGGTGACATCGGGCTCCATCTCCTGTCCGTCTTCAATCGGCGCCGGCGGTGCGGGGGCAGCTTCGGGAACGTTTTGCAGACCTTCTTGTGCCGCGGCCGTTTGAAACGCGTTAGCGACAAGGTAGGCAACCAGCAGCATGGACTTTCCGCGCATGAGGACTCTTTCTTCGTTTCTATCGGGAGTAAATACCAACCGTCTCCAGATGAATTTTTGAGACTGCTAGTAGTGATGCATAGCATAACACCGTGCATGGAAGTGCACGTGGCCGAAAGCGCCTGACAGCGCATAATTGCGACCAGTTGAGCGGAACGTAAAGGCGAATCATGAGGAGTATCGTGGAGTGAACGAACAGCAAAAGCCGCTGCTTGTCTTGGTTGACGGCTCGTCCTACCTATACCGCGCGTTCCACGCTTTGCCGGCGCTGACCAATAGTCACGGCCTCCATACCGGCGCCATTCACGGCGTCGCCGCGATGCTGAAGAAACTGCAAAGCGAGCAAAATCCGGCGCGCTTTGGCGTCATATTCGACCCACGTGGGCGGACCACGCGCGATGACTGGTTTCCTCAATACAAAGCCAACCGGCCCTCAATGCCGGACGAGCTTTCAAGCCAGGTGCCTCATTTGTTCGCGCTTATCGATGCGATGGGCATTCCCAGGCTAACGGTGGACGGAATCGAAGCGGATGATGTCATCGGGTCGCTGGCCCGACAAGCAGTCGCTGCCGGGTTTCGCGTAGTCATCTCAACCGGGGACAAGGACTTCGCCCAGATGGTTGGCGAGGACATTCAGCTCGTCAACACGATGGACAACACGACGCTCGACCGCGAAGGGGTCATTCAGAAATTTGGCGTGCCGCCGGAACAGATCATCGATTATTTAACTTTGGTGGGGGATGCGGTTGATAACGTTCCCGGCGTACCAAAAGTCGGGCCGAAAACCGCCGTCAAATGGTTACAGGAATACGGCGACTTGGCGGCCGTCATCGCCGCCGCGCCGACGATAAAAGGCGCGATCGGCGAGAACTTGCGTAATAGCATTGGCCATTTGCCGTTGTCGCGCCGGTTGGTCACCATCATGGACGAACTCGAACTTCCGATCGGACTCGATGCGCTCACGCCACGCGCCACGGATGAAACAAAGCTGCGCGAGATATTGCAGAAACTGGAATTCAAAACCTGGTTGAAGCAGCTCGGTAAAGAGACGCCCATGCCGCTCGTGCAAGGCTCGGAAAAATCCGCACATGAATACGAGACAATCACAACACTTCCGGCCCTCGAGCGCTGGCTCGACGAACTACGCGCGGCACCTTATTTTGCTTTTGATACCGAAACCACCAGCCTGAATTACATCGAAGCGCGTATCGTCGGCGTCTCGTTTGCCTGCGTGCCGCATGCTGCGGCCTATGTGCCGCTGGCGCACGATTATCTTGACGCGCCGGATCAACTCAATCGCGAACAGGTGCTAAACCTACTAAAGCCGCTGTTGGAAGACCCCGCGCGACCCAAGCTTGGTCACAACTTAAAATACGATCGCAGTGTGTTAGCCAACCACGGCATCGCGCTGAACGGCATCAAGTACGACACCATGCTCGAATCCTATGTGCTAAACAGCACGGCTACCCGTCACGATATGGATTCGCTGGCGTTGAAATTTCTCGGCCATCAGACCATCGCTTTCGAAGATGTGGCCGGCAAAGGAGCGCAGCAGTTAACGTTCAATCAAGTACCTGTGGCGCAGGCCGCCGAATATGCCGCGGAAGACGCCGACATCTGCCTGCGGCTGCATCACGCATTATCTCCGCGGCTCAATGCCGAACCCACCTTGCAGCGTTTGTTCGATGACATCGAAATTCCGCTTGTGCCCGTTTTATCGCGCATGGAACGGCGTGGGGTGTTGGTCGATAAAGTGATGTTGCAAGCACAGAGTCATGAACTCGCCGCGAAAATTCATGCGTTGGAGGTTGAAGCGCACCGTGAGGCCGGCGGCGAATTCAACATTGGCTCCCCGAAGCAAATTCAAGAAATATTATTCGACAAGCTTGGTTTGCCGGTGACCCAGAAAACGCCCACCGGACAGCCTTCAACGGCCGAGTCGGCGCTGCAGGAACTCGCCGACACCTATCCGCTGCCACGGCTCATCCTTGAACATCGGGCACTCTCCAAACTCAAATCGACCTACACCGACAAACTGCCGCAAGAAGTGCAAGCCGCCACCGGGCGCATCCATACCAGTTACCATCAAGCGGTGGCGGCCACCGGTCGTTTATCGTCGTCGGAACCCAATTTGCAGAACATCCCGGTGCGCACCGCCGAAGGTCGGCGGATCAGGCAGGCGTTCATCGCGCCACCCGGCTATGTGTTGCTGGCTGCGGATTATTCGCAGATCGAATTACGGATCATGGCGCACTTGTCGGGAGACGAACGCTTGTCGTCCGCTTTCGCGATGGGTGCGGATATTCATCGCGCCACCGCCGCGGAAGTCTTCGACGCGCAGCTAGACGCGGTGACGGACGACCAGCGTCGCGCGGCCAAAGCCATCAATTTTGGACTCATTTACGGCATGTCGGCCTTCGGCTTGGCGCGGCAACTCGGCATCGAGCGCAGTGCGGCGCAGGCCTACGTTGACCTCTACTTCGCGCGTTACCCCGGCGTGCGCCGCTATATGGACGAAACGCGCCAACGGGCGCGCGAGCAAGGTTATGTCGAAACAGTCTTTGGGCGGCGGCTGTATTTGCCGGATATCGACTCACGCAATGTGCAACGCCGGCAATACGCGGAACGCACCGCGATTAACGCGCCGATGCAAGGCACCGCCGCCGACATCATTAAGAGAGCGATGTTGACCGTCGATGCGTGGCTCGAATCAACCCGTCCACGGGCCTCACTCATCATGCAAGTGCATGACGAATTGATTCTAGAAGTGGCGGAGGACGAGGTGCCGACCGTGCGCGAACGCGTGAGTGTTCTGATGAGTGGCGCGGCGGACCTTACGGTACCGTTGGTGGTGGATACCGGTGTTGGACGCAACTGGGATGAGGCGCACTGAATCGCGATTTTGCGACCGCGTCTACCGCCGGCCCGGGAAATCCCGCTAGACGGACCGCCAACTTTGCGCAACACTTACCGCAGACGCAAACAAACACGCGATAGCCCTGGTTTCCCCGTTATTTCACCTTCTGCAATTCTTACCGGCATGTTGCTGATCCCCGCCATCGATATCAAAGACGGCAAATGCGTCCGTCTGCGGCAAGGCCGCATGGATAACGACACCATCTATTCCGACGATCCGGTCGCGATGGCCGCGAAATGGGTCGAAGCCGGCGCACGGCGCCTGCATGTGGTCGATTTGAACGGCGCGACAGCCGGTAAACCGGTCAATTCCGACATCATTCATGAAATCGCGCAGGCGTTTCCGCAGGTTCCCATTCAAGTGGGCGGCGGGATCCGCGATGAAGACACGATTCAGGTTTATCTGAACGCCGGCGTGCGTTACGTCATCATTGGCACCAAGGCCGTGACCACACCGCATTTTGTGTCGGACGTTTGTTTGGAATTCCCCGGCCACATTTTTGTTGGTTTGGATGTCCGCGACGGCAAGGTCGCGATTGAAGGTTGGTCTAAATTGTCCCGGCATGATGCGGTCGATTTGGCCCGACAATTTGAGGAAGACGGGGTCGATGCCATCATTTTCACCGACATTCGGCGGGACGGCATGATGAATGGTCTCAATCTGGACGCCACGGTCGATTTCGCGCGTAACTTAAGGATCCCGGTGATTGCCTCGGGCGGGGTCACTAATTTGGATGACATTCGTGCGCTCGCGGCGGTCGAAGGCGAGGGCATTGTTGGCGCAGTGACCGGCCGCGCGATTTATGAAGGAACGCTCGATTTTCGTGCCGCGCAGGCGTTGGCGGACGAACTCGCTAAATCCGCTTAACCGCCTAACCTTTCGCCACAATTCCCTCATCCTGCCAGGGCGTCGGATCGTTATGATTGCATCGTCCTAATGGGCCTCGCCAAACGTGTCATCCCCTGTCTTGATGTCGATGCCGGCCGCGTCGTCAAAGGGGTTAAGTTCGTTAACATCCGCGACGCCGGTGATCCGGTCGAAATCGCACGGCGTTACGATCAACAAGGCGCGGACGAAGTGACCTTTCTCGACATCACCGCGAGCAGCGACGGTCGCCAAACGATGGTGGACGTAGTAAGCGCGGTGGCCGAACAGGTGTTCATTCCGCTGACCGTTGGCGGTGGTATCCGGGAATTGGCCGATGTCCGACGTATGCTGGGGGCCGGCGCCGACAAAGTCGGCATCAATACCGCGGCGGTAAGTCGGCCGGAATTCGTGCGCGAAGCCTCGGATAAATACGGTTCGCAGTGCATTGTGGTGGCGATCGACGCACGGGCGCGGGCGGATGGCGCAGGCTGGGAGGTGTATACCCATGGTGGACGGCGCGGCACCGGCATCGATGCAGTGGAATGGGCCGCGCGCATGGCGCGTTTCGGCGCCGGCGAAATCTTGTTGACCAGCATGGATCGTGACGGCACGCGCGATGGCTTTGACCTCGCACTCACGCGCGCGGTGGCGGACGCAGTGCCGATCCCGGTCATTGCGTCTGGCGGGGTCGGTGGACTCGATCATCTGGTCGATGGCGTAACGCGTGGACACGCCGATGCCGTGTTGGCGGCCAGCATATTTCATTTTGGCGAATATAGCGTCGAGCAGGCCAAGCGCCACATGGCCGCCGCCGGGATCGAGATGCGGTTGTGAGTTTTGAAGACGAGATCCAATGGAACCCGGACGGCCTGGTGCCGGCGGTGGCGCAATGCGCGGTGACCGGGCGGGTGCTGATGCAGGCCTGGATGAATCGCGAGGCATTGCGGTTGTCGCTGGCTGAAGCCCGCGCCATCTATTGGTCCAGATCGCGCGGCAAATTGTGGCGAAAAGGCGAAGACTCCGGGCACATCCAACGTTTACGCGAGGTGCGCCTAGATTGCGATGGCGACGCTTTGTTGCTGGTGGTTGAACAAGTGGGCGGTATCGCGTGTCATACCGGACGAGCGTCTTGTTATTACCGCAGGCTTGACGGGTCAGCGTGGGTGGAAGTCGATCCGGTGTTGAAAGACCCCGCACAGATTTATCAAAAGCCTTAGCACGGGACGGGGCGAATCATGAGTGACGATGTTTTGAACCGCCTCGCGGCGGTCTTGGAACAAAGGAAGACGGCCGATGCGTCATCGTCGTACGTCGCGAAACTCTATGCGGCGGGAATCAACCGGATTCGCCAAAAAATTGGTGAAGAAGCCACCGAAGTGGTTATCGCGACCGGTGAAGGCGATGCGCAAGCAATTGTGAATGAAATGGCCGACCTCTGGTTTCATTGCCTAGTCGCCCTCGTGCACCAGAATATCCCCCCGCAGCGGGTGCTGGCGGAGTTGGAACGCCGTTTTGGGCTATCCGGCATTGAGGAAAAAGCCTCGCGTCGGCCACAATAGCCAGGCATACAAACAAAATTTTTAACGTCGATGGCGCTTCGCACGTCCGCGAAGCTGGAGAACGCCCATGGGAATCGGTATCAAAGAACTCATCGTCATCTTAGTCATCGTGATGCTGTTGTTCGGCACGAAGAAGATCAAAGGTATCGGTTCGGATGTCGGCGGTTGGATCCGGGATTTCCGCAAAGCGATTAAAGACGGTAACGAAGAAGCGCCGGTGGTCGATGTCAACGCCGGTAAGCGCGTCATCGACGGCGAGACGGTTAGCACCACTGAACAGAAAAGCTAGGTCAAACGGTGTTTGACGTTGGCTTTTCGGAACTGATGCTGATCGGGTTGATCGCGCTGGTCGTGGTCGGCCCCGAGCGTTTGCCGCCGATGATCCGATCCGTTGGACGCTGGCTCGGCCGCGCGCAGCGCATGGTGCGCGAACTTCGTACACAGTTCGATAACGATCCCAGCCTGCGCGAACTCAATCAGTTACAGCACACCATGCGGGCCGCCGATTTAACCAAACTCCCCGAAGAAACGCCCAAACCACCTAGTATTCCCCCCGGCCAGGCCTAACTTCAATGGCGACGCCCGAAGAACCGCAAGGTCTCGATAGCACCGAGCAGAGTTTCCTCTCGCATCTCCTCGAGTTGCGCGATCGCTTGATGCGGGCGTCACTTTGCGTGTTGGGCGTACTACTGGTCTTGATGCCCTTGGCGAATCAGCTCTATGAGTGGCTGTCCCGCCCGCTGATGGAGCAGATGTCGGAAATCGGCGCGCAGATGATCGCAACCGAAGTGGCCTCCCCCTTTCTCGCACCGTTCAAACTCGCTTGTTTTGCCGCGGTGGCGATCAGCGCCCCGTATATCTTTTATCAGTTATGGGCGTTCATCGCGCCCGGGCTCTATCGGCATGAAAAACAACTGGCGTTGCCGTTGATCGTCTCCAGTACGCTGCTTTTCTACTGCGGGATCGCGTTTGCGTATTTTGTCGTGTTTCCGCTCGTCTTTGGCTTTCTGACTACCACGGCGCCGGTCGGCGTTACGGTCATGACCGATATCAGCAAGTACCTCGATTTTGTGATCGTCATGTTTTTTGCCTTTGGCGCGGCGTTCGAAGTGCCGGTCGCCACTTTCTTGGTGGTGCGCACTGGCATCTCCACGCGCGAAGCGCTGGCCGAAAAACGCCCTTACATTATCGTCGGTGCGTTTGTGTTGGCCGCGGTGTTGACGCCGCCGGATGTCATTTCGCAGACCTTGATGGCGGTGCCGATCTGGCTCTTGTACGAAGCCGGCATGATTTTTTGTCGAATCTTTATCCCGACCGACAGCGCGGCCAGCGATTCCAAGGCAATTACGCCGAGTTGACGCGCTTAGCGCCGCCACCACCACCAGAGGACGGAACCGAGCACGCTCAACAGCAAGCTAGTGGTGAGCGGAAAGTAAAAACGGCTGTTGCCGCGCTCAATCAAAATATCCCCGGGCAACCGGCCCAAACCCAGTCGGGTTAGCCATGGCCATGCGAGGCCAAGCACCAGCAACACCAGCCCCGCCCCGATGAGTGCGCGCGACACTGCGAATATCTCAATCGAGCTTACGCACGCCGTCGTTGCCGGCCACCAATAACACGTCGGCCGGGCGCGCGGCGAACAATCCATTTGTGACGACGCCAGCGATTTGGTTGATAGACTCTTCCACTTTTTTGGGATCCGTTAAGTCGAGATTGCGGACATCTAAAATGACGTTGCCGTTATCGGTGACGAATCCGGTGCGATATTCGGGTTGGCCGCCGAGCTTGACCAATTGGCGTGCGACAAAGCTGCGTGCCATCGGGATGACTTCCACCGGTAACGGAAAACGGCCAAGGCGATCGACCAGTTTTGAGTCATCCAAAATACACACAAAACGGCGGCTTGCGGACGCGATGATTTTTTCACGCGTTAGCGCGCCGCCACCGCCTTTGATCAATTGCCGGTGCTGGGTGGCCTCATCCGCGCCGTCCACGTAGAGTTCAAGCGAGCCGGTGTCATTTAGTTCGCGCACGCGAATGCCGTGGCCGCGCAGCCGCTCCGCGGTGGCTTGTGAACTCGCAACCGCAGCGTCGATTTTCCCTTTAACGTCCTTTAACGCATCGATAAAGAAATTAGTCGTACTACCGGTACCGACACCAATTGTCATCCCGTGCTCGATGTAGCTTAGGGCGGCTAACGCGGCCGCACGTTTTTTCTCGTCCTGGGTCACTTAAATCCTCCTTACGCTCGCGCGGATAACGATTCTCGCTGCGGTGAGATGGTATCTTATGGGGATGCTCGACCAATATCTAAAAATGATTCTTAAGGCGCCGGTTTACGATGTGGCGCGCGAAACGCCGCTTGAGCGCCTAACGGCTATCTCGCGCCGCTTGCACAACGACGTCTGGCTGAAGCGCGAAGACATGCAGCCGGTCTTTTCGTACAAGTTGCGTGGGGCCTACACGATGATGGTGGCCCTCTCGTTAGAGGCGCGTGCGCGCGGCGTGATTGCGGCATCCGCCGGCAATCATGCGCAAGGGGTTGCGCTGGCGGCGGCCAAGCTTGGGATCCGCGCGTTAATCGTGATGCCGAAAACCACGCCGGAAATCAAAATCAACGCCGTGCGCCGGTTGGGTGGCGAGATCGTGCTCCACGGTAATACTTACGATGAAGCGAGTGTGCATGCCAAAGAGCTCGCGGAACACCATGGCTACACGGTGGTGCCGCCCTACGACCATCCGCATATCATCGCCGGCCAGGGCACGGTGGCGATGGAGATCTTGCGCCAGCATCAGGGCCCGCTGGATGCGATCTTCGTGCCGGTGGGCGGCGGCGGATTGATAGCCGGCATCGCCGCGTATGTGAAATCGTTGGAACCCGCAACGCGCATCATTGGCGTGGAAGCCGATGAAGCAGCGTGCATGCAGCGCGCGCTGAAAGCCGGGCATCGCGTGATCTTGGATAAGGTGGGGATATTTGCCGATGGCGCAGCGGTTAGGCAGGTAGGCGAAGAGCCATTCCGCATCGCGCAGGAGTATGTCGATGAAGTGTTAACCGTCAGCATCGATGAAATCTGCGCGGCGGTGAAAGATATATTCGAAGACACGCGATCGATCGCAGAACCCGCCGGCGCGCTTGCGCTCGCGGGACTCAAGCAATACGTGGCAGCCGGCCAGGTGCAAGGTAAAGCGCTCGCCGCCATCTTGAGTGGCGCGAACGTCAATTTTGATCGCCTGCGCCATATCGCGGAGTTGGCCGAGCTTGGCGAAGGCCGCGAAGTATTGTTAGGGGTGACGATTCCGGAGCGACCGGGTAGTTTTCGCCGTTTTTGCCATGCGCTGGGGCCGCGTTCGATTACGGAATTTAATTATCGCTTTGCCGATCAAGAACGCGCGACGGTCTTCGCCGGCATTCAACTGAAAGCCAGCGACGGCGATAAACAATCGCTGCTCAATAGCCTGCGCGAGAAAGGCTTTGATGCGCACGATATCAGCGATAACGAAGTCGCCAAAATGCATATTCGCTACATGGTCGGCGGCCGCGGCGGGGCGCTCACCGACGAACGCTTGCTGCGCGTGGAGTTTCCGGAGCGACCGGGAGCGTTGCTGCATTTCTTAAATAAGGTTGGCGACCGCTGGAACATCAGCTTGTTTCATTACCGCAATCACGGCGCGGCCAATGGCCGGGTGTTGATGGGAATTCAAGTGCCGCCCGCGGACACGCAGGCGTTTGAAGAGTTGTTGGCCAATCTCAACATGGATTGGATTGAAGAGCGCAATAACGCGGCGTATGAGCTTTTTCTTCGCTGAACTACGCGACTGCGCGCCGCGCACCGGACTAACGCGCGTGATGCAAGCGCTCGCCGCGGCGGGGCTGAATCAAGGCGCTGCCGGTAACGCGAGTGTGCGCACGGCGCAGGGGTACTTGATAACACCAACCGGTGTCCGCCCGCATCGCCTTGCTGATCACTTACACGTTGAAACTACGCTTGATGATGACGAACCCGAACGCCGCGGCGCTTCCAGCGAATGGCGCTTTCATCGCGATATCTATCGCGCGCGCCCGGAAGTGGGCGCGGTGGTGCACGTGCATTCGCCTTACGCGACGGCGTTGGCATGCCTGCGGCGCGAAGTTCCGTCTTTTCATTACATGATTAGTATTGGCGGGGGTGACTCCATCCGTTGCGCGGAGTACGCCACCTTCGGCACGCAAGCGCTTGCCGATGCCGCGCTACGCGCGTTGGAGCAACGCCGCGCGTGCTTACTTGCGAACCACGGACTCATCGCGCTGGGTGCGGACCTGGAAGCGGCGTTTGAATTAACCAAAGCAGTGGAAGACCTAGCGCATCAATACTGTGTGACATTGCAATGCAGCGGGCCGGTATTGCTATCCGCGGATGAAATGCGTGACGTACAGGAGCGATTTAAAACCTATGGCCAACCAGCAGACTGACGCAGGCCCGCTTGCCGAGTTCACCAGCCGGCCGACCTTTCAACTCTCCATCCCGGCGCTTGATCTCGCCGCCGCGCGCCTTTTTTATCACGACCTGTTGGGATCGCGCGTCGAGCGCGAAGACGAGCACTGCATTGAGTGCGCGTTCTTTGGCGGACGCCTCACGCTTTACCGAGTGGACAAAGTACCGGAGGCCTGCAGCGGCGAGCGCGGCGGGAAACGCATCCCCATCCCAAGCTTTGGCTTATTGATGAGTTGGGAAGACTGGCATCGGGCGGTTGATCATCTGAATTACGTCGGTGTGTCTTATCGGCTTGCGCCCAGTACGTTTGCGCATCACGGCGCGCAGGAGGCGTGGTTTGCGATTGCTGATCCGAGTGGCAACGTGTTGAGTTTTGGGGCGCGGCAGGAGGGGGGGTAGCGCATGCTCAAATTTTGCGACCACCTGTAGTCCTTTCACGCTGAATTGTCGGCTAGTCTTAGGACGCAGAGGATTGATTCGCGGGGGCAAAAATCGCGCAAGGTGTTGCTTCGGGCCGCGCGCAAACCCCTAGAGTTCTTGAGTGACGAGTTGCAGATTCACCGCAGAATTCTGTTCGGACATGCGCACCGAAAAGGGCGAACCTTGTTCCATGCTTGCCGTCTCTGCGCGATCGCGGCCGCCCCGTTTTGCCGCATACAGCGCTTCATCCGCTTTGCGAATCAGATGCTCGAAAGACACGGCCGACGCCGAGTGCGCGATGCCGAAACTTGCAGTAAAGCGATGAGTTTTGGATTCTTCGACGGCAGCCGCGAGGCTAATACGGATACGCTCGACCACCGCTAGGGCGTCTTCGAGGGTTGCCTTGGGCAGCAGAATAGTGAACTCTTCGCCGCCCCAACGCGACGCGTGATCCTGTTCGCGCAACGCGTTGCTCAGAATCCTACTGAAAATGCGCAAGGCCCGATCTCCGGCTTCGTGGCCATGCGTATCATTCAACTGCTTGAAATGATCGAGATCGGCGACGACAACCGCATACGGCTGACCGCTTGCATTGAGATTTCGTGCGCATTCTTCGAGTGCCCGGCGGTTCAACAAGCCCGTCAGCCCATCGGTATTCGCGCGCAATTGCGTTCGCTCAAAAGCGCGCACGGTGCCTATTCGCGCGCCGGCCTGGAGTCCGAGCGCGGTGAGCTGTGCCAGCTTATCGGCGCTGGTCATGTCGCCGAAGGGTTTGGTGCAATGTAAAGTTCCGAGCGAGCGTCCCATGAAGCTGACCGGCACGCACACCGCTGAAACCTGGCCGGCGGCGCGGTGGCGCAGGCGCGGACAAGAATTTAGCGATTCGCTGTTGTCGAATACCACGGCCGTACCGCGCCGCACGGCGACGCAGCTGAACGGCGACTCGACACGGCAGCCGGGGGCGCCGGCAAGCGGATGCGCGGCGGCGCGCTCTAGGTTGGCACGGCTGGAGTCTGCGAGCAGTAGTTCCATCGGCCATTCGGGTGAAATTTCTGCCATGGCACGACCGACCACTTGATGAACTTCCGGCTCGGTGTCCACCATTTCGAGCGCTTCGTTCAGCTGTGTGCCGAACGAGTCGCGCTCCGCATCGGCGCGGAGCTTTTCCAGCATCGACTGCATGCTGTCGGCCAGTTGATTGAAAGCGAGACCCAGTTCGCCGATTTCGTCATTCGAGTGAATGACATTGCGCGCCTCGAGATGGCCGTCGGTAAGTGCATTGGCGACGGTACGAACCTCGGCAAGCGAGTGCCGAATTGAGCGTGACACGGCATGCATAAAAAATCCTGTCGCGAGCATCGCGAGGATCGCGCCGAATAAGATCCACAGCCGCGCGATACGCGCTGCTGCCGCTACCGATTCTTCGGTCCGGTCAATTACCTGGGCAATATTTTCGGTCGCTTCTTCCAGCGCGAGCAGCAACTCGTGAAAGGATTGGTCAAACGCCGCCATTTTCACGAGTGCCGCAGCGCGATCATCTTGTGCAAGCGACACTACGATACCGGCGTTCGTTAAGTAAGTTTCGATCAAATGGTGAATCGGCTCTATCGTGACGCGGAGCTGTGCCGACAATGGCAGTTGAGCAAGGTCGTCGACGTTATGACGTAATTGCTCGCTGTCGCGCGTGAAGTCCGCCAACACCGTATCCATGTCGGTGTGTGCAAGTTCATCGCGAAAGAGCGCACTCAGTACGTCGCTGTGCACTGCGTCATGCATCATATCGGCGTCCTGAAAATAGCGCTGAGCGTCGATCAGCGCCGAGAGTTCGGGCGCGCGATCAAACTGCGCGCCGAGCGCCCGCCAGCCGATGATGCTGACGGCACACAGTGCGACGACCAGCGATAGCGGGATCAGGGCGAGACGCCCCGCCAATGGCCAGCGCGAGAAGGTGGTTGGTGAATTATGCCCCGGCATGGCCTGCATCTAAATGAACTATGTGGTGCGTAGCGACCGTAGGTAGGAAATCTTTACAAAGGGAGATTTGGAGGAGATTTAGGACACCCACCGAATTGACATCGCCCATCGCCAAGAATAATTTGCCGCCGACGGCATGGATGCCGTCGCGAATGTACTTCAAGGAGGTCAAGGATGACCCGCGCCCGTTCTACCCTTGTGTCCGTTGCGGACACCCCCTACTACCACTGCATCGGCCGCTGTGTGCGGCGCGCCTATCTATGCGGCGAAGATAAATCGACGGGAAAGTCCTTCAGCCATCGTCGACAGTGGATGCTTGAGCGACTCAATCTACTAACGGAGACCTTTGCCATCGATCTCTGCGCGTATGCGCTGATGAGTAATCACTATCATTTGGTCGTCCATCTTGATGTCGACCGGGTCAAACACTGGTCGCCCCGCGAGACAGTAGAACGCTGGACTCGCCTCTATGCCGGCCCTTCGTGTGCACAAGCTTTCCTACGGGGCGACCCAATGACGGAGGACGAAAAATCCATTCTCGATAACTGCATCCCACGCTGGGCCGCCCGCTTGGCTGATTTAAGCTGGTTTATGCGGTGTTTGAACGAATGGCTAGCACGCCTGGCGAATCAAGAAGATGGCTGTACTGGGCGATTCTGGGAGGGACGCTTTAAGTCCCAAGCGTTACTCGACGACGCGGCCTTACTGACGGCTATGGCTTATGTGGATTTGAATCCAATCCGCGCAGGGTTAGCGGCGGATCCAATCGATTCAGACTTCACTTCGATACAGCAGCGGTTGTTTAAGATTGCGAAAACCCGGCAGAAGTCAGAAGAGTGCCCGAGTACGCCAGCCTTACTTTCATTTGTCGGCGAACTCACGAAACACGAGACGCCATCAATCCCGTTCAATCTGCAAGACTATCTCGCCCTCGTAGACACCAGTGGTCGTGTCGTCCGCGGCGATAAGCATGGCGCCACTCCGGAACACGAGCCAACACTTCTCGCAACACTCTGCATCGCGCCAGATGAATGGCTGAAAACGGTGACGCAACTGCAAGCGCGATTCGAGTTATTCATTGGTGCGCCGCATCGTTTACAACAACTAGCAACGAAACGGGGTTGGCGCTGGGTCAAGGGACTCGCTGCGAGTCGACGGTTATACGCTCGCGCGAACGAATAGATAGCGCAAGATCGCATAACGTTTAAATTGATGATGGATTTTGCGAAGCCCTTTGGACCGCATTTTTCTATGCCGTTAGTACGCGCGCGAATTTGGTCAAGTTTCCAAGAATTGGCGTGGCGAACGATGACAGTTCATCAATCTTTACGTCGTACGCGTCGACATGGGACCTAAATAAGGTCGCACCGTACGGGACCTTCGCGCATTTGCGTGATTAACTTGATGGGTGTCCTAGATTACGCTTCGGACCGCATTTTTCTATGCCGTCAGTGCGCGCGCGAATTTGCTCAAGTTTCCAAGAATTGGTGTAGCGAGCGACGACAGTTCATCATTCTTTGTGGCGCAGACTTCGTCGCAAAACCTAAGCAACGTCGCATCGTCCGGGATCTTTGCGCATTAGCACGATCAGTTTGACGGGTGTCCCAGACTACTCCTTCATCAACTTGATGGGTGTCCCCGATTGCGCGCATTAGGATCGCGGCGTCCGGAATCTTTGCGCATTAGTTCGATCAATTTGATGGATGTCCTAGATTACGTCCGCGGGCGACGACGACTCATCAAACTTTTCATCGCAGGCGTGGACGCACAACCTAAACAAGGACGCAGCATCCGCGATATTTGAGCACTGGCACGATCAAGTTGATGGGTGTCCCAGATTCGGAATACGCCGCAACCTAAATAAGGTCGCAGCATCCAGGATATTTGAGCACTAGTACGATTAACTTGATGGGTGTCCCAGACTACTCGATCTTTTGTGGGATCAACTTGATGGGTGTCCCAGATTACGCCTCGCCAAAATTGATTAGTGGGTGTCCTTAGCGGGCACTACTAACTTGATGGGTGTCCTGGACCTGCCGTCACGAATTATTGGCTACTTCACTGCTATTCAAAAGCGCTAGCGAACAATCCGAAGCTTGAGATATGGCTCGTGGTCTCCAATCTTCGAACGAGTCGTGCGTAATAGCCGGATTGCGCCACCATGCCGGGCGACGACTTCGAATAAGCGAATCTCCGATTTCTCTCAACGGTGGCCTTTCGCAGGTACCTAAATGCAAACTGAGACCGATTCAAATCCTCACTTGGCAAATTAGGCAGCAATTCGGGATCTTTCTCGCGAACATCGTGGATATCCAAGTACTCACGAAGTTTCGGATCGTATGGCGTACCCGTAATAGCATGACGATTTCCGAGCGCCCAGGCTTCGAAACAAAAGTGCTGCACTAAGATATGCAGTTCCTTCGTCAGCCCGCGCGCGGTAACAAAAGTATGGATTTCCTCGTGCTTTTCTTCGTAGCTCATGTTCTCTGAATCTACCGCGACGACTAGCCGGTCATACGGCATCGAATTAACATCTTCAATCGCTCGCTCTAAGATCCCGAAATAATTCGGCCAACCGCCAGACGGCTGAATAAAAATCGAATTCCCGGTGACTTCATGGGCGTAGTTTTTTATGGTGTAAGCCGGATACGCTTCCCCGATCCAACTGCGATAAATCGCGACTGCAGCGCGTTCTCCTTCTAAAACAACGTAAATGTTCAAACTGAAGTTCCTAGGTAAATCGGATCGTTTATTAGCTGATGGAAATGTTCTTGTTTCGAACGCCCGTAAATATCTTGGAGCTGCTCGCCAGAGCGTATCGTGACTTTTGAGCCGTCTCTGCTAAATACTAACCAGTTCCGTATCGGCATTAAATTAATGAGATATGGATGGTGAGAAGTTATAAAAAACTGGTGGTCATCTCCGTAGTCAGCGAGAAAAGTAGGAAGGAAATTGATGGCATTGATGCCTAGGGAGTTTTCGTATTCGTCAATGAGGTAAACGCTAGCGGGCTCCATTGTCATGATATCCGTAATGATAAGAAGAACCTTCTTCATTCCTGCCGATAATTCTGATAGTGGAATCGGTTCCGTTACGTGTTTTTCAATCACGGAAAAAGTAGGTGCGGGTATATTCCTTTCGGCGGGGGAAATGGCAGGTATCGAGTCGCGCAAGTCTATAAATTTTACATCTATGACATTTGGGAATATTTCTTTATACGCATTTTCAATGGCTTTATATTCTCTAGGTGACACCTGACTCATGAGATAAAGCTTTGCGTTAAGAAACATTTCTGGGTTTCTTAGAGCTTCTTGAAGGGCCGTTTTATCTATTTCAGAAAACGGATGCGAGATTCCATCTATTACAAATCGACCATGGGCGCATAATCGCTCCATGTCCCCGCCGTCAAAGTTTCTTCTTCGTATTTTCCGAAACGCTCCATAAATCGGTGCGATATCTTCCTCTTCTTTAAGGAGATTCAACGCCGTTGAGCCTATGGGAAGCTTAGGTAGTTTAGTGCCTTTGAAACTAAACCCATTTTCGTCCCGCGAAATGAGAACGGTTTTGTCACCTTGGGGTGAAAATCTATAGACATGCTCTCGCGCGATGTGTGCTACGCCAGTCGCGGTGCGCGGCACGAATAATTCGTATTGATAATGTGCCCTATCCTCTTCAAAGTCTAAACGCCAAAAGCCTGATTTTCGATCAACATCATTAACTACAAACTGCGCCAAATTAGAAATAGTATTGAGCAGGCGCGTCTTGCCTGCCCCTGTAATTCCAATAAGAAGATTTATAAGTTTCAGGTGGACAGGATCAAATCGCCAACCAGAGTCCTCAAATGAGTCTCGGAACATGTACGTATTAATTCTCACTTTAAGAACTCCTAGTTCATAAATTTCGGCGCGTTAAGCTCTTACTTAATTCCCTTGCGATCAGGTTCTGATTGATTTTGTAAATCTGCCGAATTCGAAAGCCATTTCGCTTCGGCCACACAAAACCGGCGGCGCGTCATAGTCAATGTGGTACGAAGAATGTAACTCTTCGCCACTAGGGAGCTTTAACGAAACGTACCAATCACCTAAAAAAACAACCCCCTCAACCTCCCCCCCGGATCCCCATCCCGCATAAACGCTTCCCCAACCAAAAAACAATTCACATCCCGCGCCCTCAACCGCGCCACATCTTCCCGCGTAGCAATCCCAGACTCCGTCACCACCACCCGATCCGCCGGAACATCGTTTAACAAACCAAGTGTCGTATCAATACTGGTCACAAACCGTTTCAGATCCCGATTATTAATCCCAATGAGCGGCAACCGAAGCCGCAGCACCCGCTCCAACTCCTCCCGATCATGCACCTCAAGCAACACATCCATATTGAGCGCAGTCGCGGCATCAGCTAATCGCTGCAAAACATCATCAGTCAATCCCGCCGCGATCAACAAAATGCAATCCGCACCCAGCGCGCGCGATTCGTAGATTTGATACTCCTCGCACATAAAATCTTTGCGGATGACCGGCAGCGCGCAGGCCGCGCGCGCTTGTCGCAAATGATCATCCGCGCCTTGAAAGTAATGTGCATCGGTCAAGACGGAGAGGCACGCGGCGCCGGCGCTTGCGTAGGATGCCGCGATCTCCGGCACCACATAGTGTTCGCGGATCACGCCTTTGCTCGGGCTCGCTTTTTTGCATTCCGCGATCACCCCGGGCTGGCCTTGCGCGAGTTTGCTCCGCAGGGCATTCAAAAAACCACGCGGCGGCGGTTGGTCTGCTGCTAACGCGCGGACTTCAGCCAACGGTAAAGATTGCGAACGCGCGGCGACCTCCGCGCGTTTATGCGCAAAGATTTCTGCCAGGATGTCGCGGCCAGGGGCGAGGGCGGAGGTTTCTGTGGACATAACGATCGTTCTGTTACGGCGTTGAAATTTGCGCGGTGAAGCGCACGAATCGCGCCAGGCAATCACGCGCGCGGCCTTCGGCGATGCGTTGCAGTGCGCGCGCATAGCCTTGCTCAAGATTCTCGCTCAACCCACACACGTATAACGCGGCGGCCGCGTTCAAGGCGATCATCGCGCGCGCAGCGCCCGCTTCGTTCGCGAACACCGCGTTGATCTTGTCCAGGCTTTCGGCGGCATCCCGCACTTTGATTTCCGCCGGATCGCAAGAATCAATGCCAAACTCGCGTGGGTCGATTTCGTATTCACGCAGTTTGCCGTCACGTAGTTCGCACACATAGGTTTTGGTGTTGATGCTGATTTCGTCCATGCCATCTTGCGAGTGCACCACCATGACCCGTTCGCTGCCCAAGCGTTGTAATACTTCCGCGATACGCGGCACCCAGTTAGGGCTGAACAAGCCGACAACCTGCCGTGGCGCGCCGGCTGGATTGGTCAACGGACCCAACACATTAAAGAGTGTGCGAATGCCAAGTTCACGGCGCG
The DNA here is from genome assembly GCA_964555355.1 of uncultured Klebsiella sp. Classification (GTDB taxonomy): domain Bacteria; phylum Pseudomonadota; class Gammaproteobacteria; genus CAIKBL01. Next base: position 4,674 of record CAZKRY010000012.1, on the reverse strand, counting down.
GGCCTGCGGCATGTCTCGTTGCTTGGTGATGGGCCTGCGCAAACATGAAACCGAAGCCGGTTTCACGGATGCAGCGTGCGATGTCGGCCGGCGGTAGCGCGAGTTTGGCACCGGCCGCTTCCAGCAAATCGGCAGAGCCACTCGCGCTCGATACGGAGCGATTGCCGTGTTTAGCGACATAACCACCGCCCGCTGCCACCACAAAGGCCGCAGCGGTGGAGACATTAAATGTTCCGCTGGCATCGCCGCCGGTGCCGCAGGTGTCCACCAACGGGGAGATCTCAACCGGCACTTTGAGCGAGAGCTCGCGCATGACGGTTGCCGCGGCCGTGATCTCGTCAATCGTTTCGCCTTTTTGCCGGAGCGCGACTAGGAATCCTGCGATTTGCGCAGGGGTCGCTTCGCCGGCCATGATCTCGCGCATGACTGTCGCCATCTCATCGAAAGTAAGATCGCGGCGGTCGACCGTCTGCGCAATGGCTTCGCGGATGTTCACGCCGGTTATGCCGTTTGTGCGAAAAAGTTTTGCAGAAGCCGGTGCCCGTGCTCGGTCAAGATTGCTTCGGGATGAAACTGCACGCCAAACACCGCGTGCTCGCGATGGCGCACGCCCATGATTTCATCCAACTCGCCGCTGGCTTGCGTGGTCCACGCGGTCATCTCAAGGCAGTCCGGAAAACTTGCTTGCTCGATAACAAGCGAGTGATAGCGAGTCGCCGTGAAGCCATCCGGAATATCGCGAAAGACATCCGTGCCGCGATGATAGATGCGCGAGGTTTTGCCATGCATGACTTGGCGTGCATGTACCACCTTGCCGCCAAACGCCTGCCCGATGCTTTGATGGCCAAGGCACACACCAAGCAGCGGAATCGTCCCGGCAAATTCGCTGATGACGGCGAGCGAAATGCCGGCTTCGTTAGGCGTGCAGGGGCCGGGCGAAATAATGATGTGCGAAGGGTGCAGCGCTCGGATCCCAGCAAGATCGATCGCATCGTTACGCACCACCTGCACGGTGTGGCCAAGTTCGCCACAATACTGCACCAGGTTGTAGGTGAAGGAATCGTAATTGTCGATCATCAATATCATGCGTGAGCTCAAATCCGGCGGGCGGTGTGATGTCCTTGGGCGTAAGGACGGGCCAATTTTTGCAGGAAAGCGCCGGCGGCGAAACCCTGCGCCACTGGCGCGCAACCAGCAACGCGCTGCGTGTATGCAATGACGCTGCATGCAACCCGCTGGCCGCAGCTAGTCGCCGCCGTTGGCATCGCCCAAATCATCGCCTGGGGCACGCTGTATTACGCGATCGCGGTGCTGTGTCAGCCGCTCGCGGAGGCGCTGCAATGTAAGGTGTCGACGGTTTTCGCGGCGTTTACGCTGGGTTTGGTGGCCTCCGGTCTCGTCGCACCCGGCGTGGGTCGTCTCATCGATGCGGGCCAAGGCCGGCGCGTGTTGCAAGCTTCTACGCTGCTCGCCGCTGTGGGTTTTGGGTGGCTTGCGTTTGCCGATGGCCTCATCGCTTTGTTTGGCAGTTGGGTGTTACTCGGTTTGGCAATGGGTGGCGGACTCTACGACGCGGCTTTCGCGGTGCTGCAACGCGCCGTTGCAGCAAACGATTATCGGCGCGCGGTCACCGCACTCACGCTCTTCGGCGGCTTTGCGAGTACGGTGTTTTGGCCGGCGACGCGTCATTTGGCCGAGAGTTTCGGCTGGCGCGAGACCGCGCTTGCATTTGCCGTGCTGCACTTAGGATTATGTCTCCCGCTTTACTCATGGGTGGTTCCGGCGGTGTCGCGCACGCCGGTCACCACCACCACTGCGCACCGGCCCGCACCGGTTAGCGAGGCGCGGTTTTGGGGGCTGGCGGCGGCATTCGCCATCGCCGCCTTTGTCTTTTCCGTCCTCTCCGCACACTTGGTGACCTTGCTCGGCATGGGCGGGATCGATGTCGCGCACGCCGTTTATATCGGCGCGTTAATCGGGCCGATGCAGGTCGTGGCGAGGGTGGTGGAGTTTGCGGTCGCCGGGCGTTTCACCGCGGTCACGATGGGACGTGTCGCTTTCGGTCTGCTCGCGTTGGCACTTGGGGTGCTGTGGGCCGGCGGCCCCACTTTCATCGCGGCGTTGGGATTCGCGTTGCTTTACGGCGCGAGTAACGGGGTCATGACCATCATCCGTGGCACAGTGCCGGCGGAGTTATTTGCCGATGAAGTCGCCCGTGGTCGCTATGGCGCGCTGCTTGGGCGGCTCGCGATGCCGGCCTTTATCGCCAAAGCCGGGGCGCCTTTTGTGTTCGCCTTGTGGCTCGATGCCGGCGTTACCCGTGCCGCCGGGGTCGCCGCGCTCTGCGGCCTCGCCTTCATGGCATGGGCCGGCTTTGAATGGGTGCGATACCGACATCTCGCCGTACACCCCGGGCGCCGACACAGTTCCTGACTTGCAGGGGCCACCTGCTCGGCTCTACACTCTCCATACGTTGCCGTATGGAACACGATACACATGCGTACGGAACGCCGGTCGGTAGGCCCCCATTAGCCTTCGAGTGGACGGCAGATCAGTAAGTTGAAACGCCGTTCGGCCAACTCGTCTTGGAGCTTGGCATCGAGCGGCAACGATGTGGTGTATTCGCCTACTTGGTAGAAATAAAGCGCGCGGGCGCGCAGCGTTGCCTCGGCTTCGCTAAAACCCGCGGCGCGAAACAGGCTGGCGAGAAAACCGGCGCGTTGTTCGTCCACTTCGGCGACCGCGCGGGCGGCGTATTTATTGAAGCGCGCGAATTCGCGCATCGCGATGTCGTGGCTGGCGTCGTCGGTGTGCTGGGTAAAGTCGATCACGGCCTTGATGACCGCTGCCGGATCGTCGGCCCCGGGTTTTAGTTTTGAAATGAAGCGCAGTTGGTTGGTGCGCCACCAGTCGACCATGGAGCGCAGCAAATCTTCGCGGTTTTTAAAGTGCCAGTAGAAGCTGCCTTTGGTGAGCTTCAGTTTACGCGCGAGGACTTCTATTTTGACTTGCGCGATGCCATGGGAAAACAGTGTATCCAGCGCTTTTTTTAGCCACGCATCGCGATCGAGTGGTTTTCTGGTTTGCGCTTGACGTGTGACGCGTGGACTCATGGCCGGATTATATGCCGGAACATATGAGACCCAGCGTGCTTCGTGGCATGCGTTTGATTAGTTCGACTCCTGACCTAAGGCGCGACGCCATCGCGCTCCTCACAAGGGTCCTTGGCCCCGGGGCGGTTGCCGCCCCGACTTTCTTTTTCTTAAACCCAACGCTCATGCCAATAAGAATGGCAACAATTCACGCATATCCGCCACCAATGCATCGGGTTGATGCAGTGCCAAGTTCACTTGCGCGGAATAACCATAACTCACGCATAACACGCGCATGCCGGCGGCGCGACCAGCCTTTAAATCGGTCAATGAATCTCCCACCATCGCACCGTGGTGCGGTGGGATGCCGAAGCATTGGGCGGCTCGGTAGAGTGGCGTTGGATCGGGTTTTTTGGTTGGAAAGCTATCGCCGCCGTAGGTCAACTTAAAAAAGCGCGCGAGGTTTAAACCCTCCAGCAGCGGTTCCGCGAAGCGCAATGGTTTATTGGTAATGCAGCCGAGCGGCACGTCATTGGCATGCAATGCTTCCAGCGTATCAACCACGCCTAGATACGGTTGCGTCGTATCGAGCAAGCACGCCGCGTAATGCGTCTGAAAGTAGCTGTAGGTTTCGCGATGCATATCGAGCGGCGCAAGTCCATGGCGCTCGCCGGTCAAACAACGATGAATCAACGTCTCCGCGCCGTTACCAACATAACCGCAGATTTCTTCGACGGCGCGCGGCGCGCGGCCGACATCCTGCAACGCGCGATTCGCGGCGCGTGCGATATCCGGCGCGCTATGCACCAACGTGCCGTCCAGATCGAACAAGACAAACTTCACCGCCACGCCGACTCAAACTCTTGCTTTAGCGATGGCATCGCGCAGCGCGCGGATGGTCGAGGTGTAGTCCGGAGAGTTGAAGATGGCTGATCCTGCGACGAAGGTATCGGCGCCGGCCGCTGCGATCGCGCCGATGTTATCCGGCTTCACGCCGCCGTCGATTTCTAGCCGGATCGGCAAGCCACTCGCGTCGATCAACTGGCGCGCTTCACGCAATTTGTCGAGCGCACTCGGAATGAACGATTGTCCGCCAAATCCCGGATTGACGGACATCAACAACACCATGTCCACTTTGTCGATGACATAACGCAGCACATCGAGCGGTGTCGCGGGATTGAACACCAAGCCCGCCTTGCAGCCGGCTTCACGCACCAGGCTCAAGCTGCGATCAACATGTCGGCTCGCCTCTGGATGAAAGGTGATGTAGCTCGCGCCGGCCGCCGCGAAGTCGCCGATCAATCGATCAACTGGTTCGACCATCAAATGCACATCGATAGGGGCCGTGATGCCGTACTTGCGTAACGCCGTGCAGACCATCGGGCCGATGGTCAAGTTCGGCACGTAATGGTTATCCATGACATCGAAGTGAATGAGATCGGCGCCGGCCGCTAGCACAGCGTCTACTTCGGTTCCTAAGCGGGCGAAATCGGCGGAGAGGATCGAGGGTGCGATAAAGTCTGGCAGCATGGCGCGCGCATCAAAGAAAGACCGGGCGCAATGTACTAGATAGGCGAGGGGT
>CAZKRY010000011.1:0-249828 GCA_964555355.1 uncultured Klebsiella sp. | reverse complement strand
ATGTGTTAAGCATGCCGCCAGCGTTCAATCTGAGCCAGGATCAAACTCTTCAGTTAAAGTTTTCGCCAAGACGAATCTTGGCAATTCCGTTGATAGGCTCGACTTCGCGTTCGCTAAGTCTTGCTCTACCAAAAAGTATTTGGCTTCGCTTCGACGATAGCGCCCACACAAATTGCATGGTCAGACTAATTTTTAAAGAACCGCTCGGTGAGTACCGTGCGTCAAGAGGAGGCGCATTATACTTAGGGCGAACAGTGCGTCAACAACTTTTTACCCTATATTTGCGCTTTCGTCAGCAGACGCCACAAGGGCTACTCTGGCGGCACGACGTTTGCCCACTAACAACGTGAACTCCTTACCGACGGTTATCTCTAACGCATCGTTGCTAACTCGCTCAGCATCCAGTTTTACTGCGCCTTGTTGGATCAGCCGTCGTGCCTCGGATGTGCTGCTGGATAGACCTATCGACTTCAATATGCGAGTGAGCGCGATTGATCTGCCAGTGACGCCAAGCGTATGGTGATCAAACTCGGTGGGGCCCGTGCGTGCCGAAAACCTGGCAAAAAAACTGTCTCTTTCCTTTGCCGCGATCTGGTTGCCGTGATAGCGACCGACTAACTCGACTGCTAAAGCGATTTTGATATCCCTTGGATTGGAACCGGCGTCAACGCCACGTCGAAGTTCAGCGATTTCCCGCGCCGGGCGTAGGCTGAGTAATTCGTAATATCGCCACATTAGGTCGTCTGAAATCGACATCAGTTTGCCAAACATGTCGGAAGGTGGCTCATTGATTGCGATGTAATTTCGCAACGATTTCGACATTTTTAGCTTGCCATCGGTGCCTTCCAGCAGCGGCATCGTTAATACGATTTGCGGTCGCATTCCGTATTCGGCCTGGAGGTGACGCCCCACCAGTAGATTGAATTTCTGGTCTGTGCCACCAATCTCAACATCGGCTGCTAGGGCCACAGAATCATAGCCTTGTACCAACGGATACAGGAATTCATGAACCGAAATGGCTTTTTGCGAGGTGAATCGGGTCTGAAAATCATCCCGTTCAAGCATCCTGGCGACTGTGTACTTGGAAGCAAGCTTAATGAGTTCGGTAGATGGCATTGCTTCCATCCATTCCGAGTTAAAGCGGACCGTGGTTTTGTTCGGATCTAGTACTTTGAACACCTGTTCTTTATATGTCGCCGCGTTCGTTTGAACTTCGGCCTGGGTGAGCGGTGGCCTCGTCGCGGATTTACCAGTCGGATCACCGATTAGACCGGTGAAATCTCCGATTAGGAATATTACGTCGTGCCCAAGCTCCTGAAATTGGCGGAGCTTGGTTAGCACCACGGTGTGTCCCAAGTGGAGGTCTGGCGCGGTGGGATCGAATCCGGCCTTAATCTTTAATCGACGGCCATTTTCGAGAAGCTGGCGCAATTCTGCTTCGACCAGAATTTCGGCGGTGCCGTGTTTGATTTGGTCGAAGAGCGTTAACTGATCCATTTTCTTAAACTGTTTGAGGCTGACTTACTTCCCAAACGAAGGGTAACACAACGCACCGGAGCGGTTGATTGACCTTGGCACTTTAGCCGGCTATGGTTGCCCGGCTGAGCAATTTGGAGCCCGGTGTGCCCTACTACCGAGAGATTCACCGTCACAACAGAGAACGAAACTCCTCGCTTTTAAGCCGCCTTGCCGGCCCTAAGGCGAAGTTGCTCTCGTTGCTCGTTGGTGGCGCGCTAACGGCGCACTATCTCGGTCATGCGGAAAAGCCTTCGCTCACCGCAGCGCATCCGCAAGAAATTAGCGAAGCAACGGAAAGAGTGGGGCTCCGCCCGGCCAATCTTCAGTCCACAACGCCTGGTGTTACAAGCCAATTCCAGTCTCGCTTACCTTTCGAACCGCGAGTTGCCCGCGGCGAGCTGCTATCCGCCACTGGACGTGATGCACTCTTAGCTGCGGCGGAACAAGGCTGGAAGATTGTAACGGTTGGTCGTGGCGATAACCTTTCACTAGTTTTTAATCGTATCGGCGCGAACCGGAATGATCTCCACGCGCTCGTGAACGCCGATAAGAGAACCCGCACCGCACTAACTTCTCTGACGCCTGGACAGGTGATCAGAATCTTTGACCACAAAGGGCACATCAAAGAGTTTGTGCTCGAAGTGGACTATTTGACATCCCTAAAGTTAACGCGTGAAGGTCAAAAATTTAAACCTGAGTGGGTTAAGTCCACTCCAGAAATTCGTGTCGCCACCGCATCCGCAGAGATTAATCATTCATTATTTATCGATGGGCAAAAAGCGGGCCTCCAAGATAAAACCATCATGGAGTTCGTTAACGTTTTTGGCTGGGATGTGGATTTTCTGCGCGAGCTTCAGCGTGGTGATAAGTTCTCGGTGGTTTTTGAAGAGATATATAAAGATGGTGAAAAAATCACGAGCGGAAAAATATTAGCGGCTGAATTCGTCACCGGTGGAAGGCGCCTAAGGGCGATACTCTTTGAGAACTCGAATGGCACGTCCGGTTATTACACCGAAAAAGGCGAAGGCATGCGCAAAGCGTTTTTGCGTACGCCGGTGAACTTCACCAGAATATCCTCCCGTTTCAGTTTGGCGCGAAGACACCCTATCCTTAACCGAATCCGCGCGCACAAAGGAGTCGATTACTCCGCGCCGACCGGTACTCCCGTGCAATCAGTTGCTGACGGCAAAGTGGAATTCGTTGGCTGGCGTGGTGGGTATGGAAAAGTCATTGTCCTCAAGCACGCTAACCGTTACAGCACGCTCTACGGCCATTTGTCCAAATTCGCGGCGAATACCCGCCGAGGAGCGGCTGTTTCACAAGGGCAAACCATCGGCTACGTCGGCCGTACCGGCCTTGCCACTGGTCCGCACCTACATTACGAATTTTTGGTGAACGGCGTCCATCACGATCCACTAAAAGTAAAATTGCCGAACTCGTTACCGCTGGACCGCAGCCAAATGCAGGCATTTAACGAGCAGGCAACAGAAATGCTGGCCAAACTAGATGCCATTAATCGCGAAGATAGCGATCACGCTGAGCGCACAGCGGTTGCGACGCTCGAATCCGAACGGCAAGTAAAATCGCGCTGAGCTGCGTCGCTGAACTCCTATCCAAGTTTTCAGCGAGCCCCCACTTACTACTCTACACACACCTCGACAAATCATTTCAACACAGCCTTAGGCAGCTTGTGCGCGATGCTATACGCGGGCCTTATCTCAGGTACGAGCATGGACGCGATCGACTCGGCGATCATTGAGCTATCGCCGAGTTCAGCCGTTCGTCTACTTGGATTTTCGGAAACACCCTATTCACCAGCGCTAAAACAAGCGCTGGAGCACCTTGTTACTGGGTCGAATACGCTATCGCTGTTCGATTTTGGGTCATTGAGTACACGTATCGCAGAGGAATTCGCCGCGGCGCTTAACGAACTCATGCGCGAACTCAAACTATCGCCTAGCGAAATTTCGGCGCTTGGGAGCCACGGACAAACGGTTGCTCATTTTCCGGCGGCGGCACCGCCGTTTTCGGTTCAGCTTGGGGATCCCGGCACCATCGCAGTTCGCACGGGCATCACAACGGTCGCTGATTTTCGTAACAAAGATATCGCCTTAGGCGGACAGGGCGCACCGCTCGTACCGCCGTTTCATCAAGTGTTGTTCGGGCATTTGCCTGGCGTTTCCGCGATTGTGAATATCGGCGGCATCGCCAATATCACTCTGGTGGGACAAGCGTTTGCAGAGCAAAATCGCGCGTTCGACGTAGGACCAGGTAACACCCTTTTAGACCAATGGATTCACGCGTGCCTCCATTTGCCGCATGACGAGAACGGCGGATGGGGGGCAGGCGGTAATATCGCGCAACCATTGCTCGACACACTCTTGAGCGACCCGTATTTCCGCTTGCCAGCACCGAAATCCACCGGACGAGAGTATTTCAACTTAATATGGCTAAACCGATATTTGTCTCAAATTGCGTCGAGCTTTAAACCACAAGACGTTCAGCGCACTTTGGTGGAATTAACCGCCGCTTCAATTTGCCGAGAGCTGGAAGAAGTAGCTCCGACGTGCGCGCGACTTATCGTTTGTGGTGGCGGTACTAAGAATGATTTTTTGTTTAGGCGATTGTCTGAGCTTTTCGGGAACACAGTGGCGAAAAGCTCAGACTTCGGGTTTCCCACCGAGGCTATCGAAGCAATGGCTTTTGCGTGGCTTGCCCATCAGACCTTGAACGGCCTTCCGGGTAATCTGCCCAGTGTCACTGGCGCCAATCGCCAGGCAGTTCTGGGCGGTATTTATCTTGCGACCTAAGGCCGCTTTTGATTGCCGCCGTGCTTAGACGGAAAACGAAGAGCCGCACCCGCAAGTCGTTTGCGCATTGGGGTTTCGAATCACGAATTGAGCGCCTTCCAGTCCCTCGCTGTAATCAATTTCCGCACCCGCTAGATACTGAATACTCATCGGGTCCACGAGCAATTTAACCCCTTGATTTTCAATAACTGTATCGCCCTCCGTTTCGTTCTGATCGAAGGTAAATCCGTACTGAAATCCCGAGCACCCCCCGCCTGAAATAAACACCCGCAACATCAGCGATTCATCACCTTCTTCGTCGATAAGGCTGCGCACTTTCAAAGCTGCGGCATCAGTGAAATTTAGCGCAGCCGGCATAAAGTCGGTTGAATTGCTAATTGCTTCGGTAGTCGTTGTCATTACTGGGTACTTCCAAATTGGTGGAAACTATTGGCTGGGCTGTAACGCTTCGCGGAGCGGCTCTTTAAGTCTAAGTGGTTCAGATTGCGCGCCGGATAATTTGATGAGCTTACCATTTACCTCCGCGCCCATGGCCATTTCTATCAAGGCGTAATAGACATCCCCATCGACCTTTGCTTTCGACGCGAGTTCAATTTGGTCCTTGGCGTGAACTGAACCTGTGACCGGACCGTTGAGTATTATGTAGGGAACCTCCACATTTCCTTCGATAAGTCCGCTTTCACTCAGTGTCAGCACCGCGCGTTCGTCACGAGTGGCTGAGACATTGCCACGCACCGTACCGTTAACGTGTAAGCGCCCTTCGAACGTAATATCCCCTACAACTTGGGTGTTTTGTCCAATGATCGAACTGGCGTCGACTATCTTGCGCTTTTTTCTATTGAACATGCCGTTTTCGTCCCGTCTTATTTTTGCGAAACCCACTTCCCGCTACCGCAGCCAGAAAGGTAGGCCGCTTCGCAAAATAGTCAAGCTTCAGAAACATCCCAACGGGAGCGTGCCTCAGTGTCGAATCGGATTGTCAGTGAATTACGTTTCACCTTCATACTAATTCTAGTGGCTGCTTATCCCGCACACACTACATTTGGGTTTGTCGTCTTTGCGAACCGATGGAACGCTCATGAGTCATCCACGTGATTGATGTGCGCCGTCGCGGAAAAATTCGTTACCCGCGACGTCAATGACGGCTTATATTCTCGTCAGCCATCGCTCTATTAAGAATCTTAAGAAACCTATGCGATTTGTACGTTTTCATATTCGGTTGCCGAACCATTAAGTTCAATCTATGACTGGCTACTTATTGGCTAAATCTTTACATATCGTCGCATTGGTCGCGTGGTTCGCAGGCCTATTTTACTTACCGCGCCTATTTGTTTATCACGCCGATACGGTTGATGCACCAGGGAACACGCGATTTAAAGTGATGGAACGACGCTTGTACTACGGAATAACCACCCCTGCTGGCGTAGTCACCGTCGCGTTGGGCTTAGTGATGATAGGTTGGCAAGGCCTGGACTGGCTAATGGCTTCGACTTGGCTAATTATCAAGCTCTGCTTGGTCGCGGTACTCATTGCATACCATTGGTATCTTGGAAAATTAGTCCAACTTTTCGCGCGCGACGCTAATACCCATTCCGCAACATTCTATCGATGGATAAACGAACTACCGCTCCTGATCCTGCTCCCTGTGGTAATTCTCGCGGTGCTAAAGCCTTAACGATGCGAGCTTTAGAGGGAACCACCTATATTGCCATTTCTTCGAAATCCTCTTTGCGCGCGGAACAATTGGGACAACACCAATTGAGCGGCAAATCTTCGAACCTCGTGCCGGGTGGAATACCGTCATCGGGTAAACCTTCGGCTTCGTCATACAAAAATCCACAGATAACGCACATAAACTGCCGCACATCATGCCTCTAATTTGTTACGACGCCTCACACTCTATGCGGAACCCAAGCGGAGAGAAAGACAATAAAATCGCGCACGCGTCGCGATATTTGAAGGTAAGGCGGAGAAACGTTGGCTGATCGACCTTTAGTTCTAATATTCGCCGGACTCGATCCAAGCGGCGCGGGACTGCAGGCGGATATTGAGACATGTTCTGCCTTGGGTTGTCACGCGTTGCCGATCGCAACCGCGTTAACTGTTCAGAACACACTCGGCGTTGCACATGTTGAGCCTGTCGCCGGGCAATTGATTCGCGCACAAACGGAGAGTTTGCTGCGCGATGTCGGGCCGATTGCGGCATGCAAAATTGGCTTGCTTCCCAACTATGAATCTCTACTGGTCTTAACAGATATTTGCGCGCGATATTTCGACGCGGCGCCTGTGATTGTGGATCCAATAATCAAAGCATCAACGGATGTTTTTCTAAGTCAGCCGGATGTTACGAAAGCCCTCGTGCGCACACTTTTGCCGCATGCGACGTTGGTCAAGCCAAATACCGCGGAGGCGGCCAACCTAACCGATGACTCCGAGTCATTGGCGGCCCAAATGCGGACATTGACCACTGGCCACTGTCGGTATGTGCTACTCACCGGCACCGATGCCAGCATCGAGCATACCGTCAACCATCGGCTCTATCGGGACGCCGCGTTATTTGCAGAGTTCTCCTGGCCGAAATATCCAGGGCAATTTCATGGCACTGGGTGCACGCTGACGAGCGCAGTCGCTTGTTACTGTGCTCGTGGACTCAGTGTGGAAGCTGCGGTGGGTGCTGCGCTGTGTTTTACGTTCGGGGCCGTCGAATCCGCTTACGACATCGGCGGCGCGCAGAAAATTCCAAATCGGCGTACGCGCGCGAGCGAGCGGTGGCCATGAGTCCGAAACCGTTTCCGGCACAACGTGTGTTGTATGCCATCACCCCGGACGCAGACAATACAGATCAACTCGTCGTCTCGGCACGTGAGGCGCTGGTCGGCGGCGTTCGTGTCTTGCAGTATCGCGACAAGCAGCGCACCTATTTTGAACGACGCGCGGTGGCACAGCGTTTGCGTTCCGTGTGTCACGAGTTCGATTGTTGTTTTATTGTCAACGACGATATCGAACTCGCGCTCGACGTAGCCGCCGATGGAGTTCATTTAGGCCGAGAAGATCTTGCGGAGTTGAGTCAGCTAGTCGCGTACGCGAGGGGTATGATCATCGGCGTCTCTTGTTACGACTCGCTCTCCCGCGCGCAGGACGCGGTGCGATATGGCGCCACTTACGTCGCATTTGGCAGCGTATTTCCTTCCTCCACTAAACCGCGCGCTTCGCCATGCGATCTGCGGATCATTCGCACGGCGCGCACAGGGTTGTCGGTACCGATCGTCGCGATCGGAGGAATTACACCCACTAATGCATGCCAAGTCCTCGATGCCGGCGCTCACGCATTGGCCGTTATCAGCGGGATATTCGCGCAAGACAATGTAGAATCCGCCACTCGAGCCTACATTCAACTCTTAACCAACCACGTCAGTCCAGATGTTTGAAATATCGCAACAACTTTTTGAGCGCGCCAAGCAGTCGATCCCGGGAGGCGTAAATTCGCCGGTACGAGCGTTCAATGGCGTAGGTGGCAGCCCAGTATTTATTTCGAGGGCGGACGGACCCTATGTGTTTAGCGAAGACGGCACCAAGCTGATCGATTACGTGGGGAGTTGGGGACCCATGATAGTCGGGCATCGGCATCCGAATGTTGTCGCCGCATTGCAGGCTCAATTAGACAAAGGCGTAGGGTTTGGCACCCCAACCACACTAGAAACAGCACTTGCCGAACGGGTCTGTGCTTTGTTACCCACGCTCGAGAAAGTTCGCTTTGTGAACTCTGGCACCGAAGCCGCGATGAGCGCGATACGTCTCGCCCGTGGCATTACGGGTCGCTCGCTGATTTTGAAATTCGAGGGCTGTTACCACGGGCACGCCGACTCGTTGTTGGTGAAGGCAGGTTCGGGCGCCTTGACGTTAGGTATCCCGGATTCGCCCGGGGTGCCCGCCGACTTAGCCAAGTTAACGTTGACTGCCCCTTACAATAATGTCGATGCAGTCGCCAAAATGTTCGAGGATCATGCTCGCGATATCGCCGCCGTGATCGTCGAGCCCGTCGCGGGCAATATGAATTGCGTCCCACCTAGAATTGGTTTTCTACAAGGTTTACGCGAGTTGACCGAACGCCACGGTGCACTGCTTATATTTGACGAAGTCATGACAGGATTTCGCATCCACAAGCACGGCGCACAAGGGCTATATGGGATCGCGCCCGATTTAACGGTGCTCGGCAAGGTCATCGGCGGCGGACTGCCGGTGGGCGCATTTGGTGGACCTGCTAAGTGGATGGACCACATCGCGCCGGTGGGTCCGGTTTATCAAGCTGGCACGTTGTCTGGGAATCCACTCGCGATGGCAAGCGGGCTTGCGACGCTCGCTTTGCTTGATGCACCGGGTTTCTACGAACGCTTGCATGCCACTACCGCAGCCCTCACCGACGGTCTGAGTAGGATTGCGCAGGATCGGCGAATCCCGTTCCGTGTGAATTTTGTTTGCGGCATGTTCGGCCTATTTTTTACCTCACTGCCGGCGGTAGAGACTTATCACGACGTTAAGCAAAGCGATGTGGCTCGCTTCAGGCGCTTTTTCCACGGCATGCTCGAACGCGGAGTGTATCTCGCGCCCTCGGCCTTCGAAGCAGGTTTCATTTCGTCCGCGCATCACACCAACGATATCGATGCCACTCTCGACGCGGCGTGCGACGTGTTTGCAACGTTGTAAATGTGCTGTGCGCCGTTTTTTGCTCTCAATCTACTTTGGGTTGCTAACGGTGATTTCCCCGCATTTAGCGTTCGCCGATCAAAACGCATCGGAGCTCGCTCCTCTGTTCGAAACTTTGCAAAATGCGCAGGCACCCGTCGCAGCGTATGCTGCCGAACAAGCGATTTGGGAACTCTGGATGCGCGGGCCCAACGACGAAGCGTCCAATCGTTTACGCTTGGCGCAAACGGCGGTTCAAACCGGCAACTTTGCGCACGCGCAAGAACTGTTCGATGCGTTGGTGGCTGACTTTCCGGGATTCGCCGAAGCCTGGAATCAGCGCGCGATTTTGCGCTTCATACTCGGGGAACTGCGTGGCTCGCTTGCCGATATAGATCGCGCACTTGAATTAGAACCGCGCCACTTTGGCGCGTTGTCGGGCCGCGGAGAATGCTACCTGCGTTTAGAAGACTTGCCGCAAGCTTTGCGCGCGTACGAGGCGGCGGTCGCGATTCACCCGTTTTTAGATGACGTGCAAGCGAAGATTAAGGCGTTGCGTGCGCACTATCAGCGCGGCGCATAGCACTTAGGTATGTGACTCTCGCGGTCACATTTCGGTAAACAATCCGACGCGTAAGTTAGTTCCTTCGTATATCTTCTCACCGTCGATTTCCATCCGCGCGTCCGCGATCCCCATGACCAAGGCACGTTGCACTAAACGCTTGATGTCGATGTAGTAGGTGATTCGTTGTTTATCCGGCGTGACTTGGCCGGTGAACTGAATTTCACTCCCACCTAACGCTCGACCACGGCCAAGACCGCCTTTCCATGCAAGAAAGAATCCAATCAACTGCCACATGGCGTCGAGACCAAGGCATCCGGGCATCACCGGATCTCCTTCGAAATGACATTTAAAAAACCACAGATCCGGATTGATATCTAACTCCGCTATGATTTGCCCTTTGTTATATCGGCCGCCGGAATCGTCGATATGAGTAATACGATCGAACATCAGCATCGGCGGTAATGGTAGTTGGGCATTACCCGGGCCGAATAATTTACCCCTGCCGCACTCGAGCAGCGTCGGAAAGTCATAAGCGGCGCGGCGACGGCCTTCGAAATTAATTGGGGCTTGCGCATTAATTGGAACAAATTCAGTCATTTAAGTTCGCCTTTGAGAGGCCGCGAGTATACCAGCAAGCAACTGGGAATTTCGAACGCGTTGGTCATTCGAACTTGAGTCTCGCTTCCGCTAACGTGCCATGCGGGCCGTTACCTAACATGAGCGATCCCAAATACGCGCCTTCGACAATCTCGCGTACGGTGGCTAGACCAATTCCATGACCTTCGACCGAACTATCAAGGCGCGCGCCTCGTTCCATCGCTTCGCGCGCCTTCTCAAGCGGGATACCGGGACCATCATCGTGGACTCGGATCACGACATCGCTTCGCTTACCAGTCGTAGTGGGGGCAAGGCGCGCTTCCACCACTACTTTCGTGCGTGCCCATTTGCAGGCGTTATCAGCAAGATTGCCGACGATCTCCATGAGGTCGCCTTGGTCACCATAAAAATACACCTCACGCGCCACTTCGCTCGTGACTTCCAACGCGCGCGCGTGATAAACCTTGCGCAGAGACTTCACGATGCGGTCGACCACCGGTGCAATCTCCACGCCCGGAGAGAGCGCATTACGTCCTGCGGTCGCGGCGCGTTGCAGCTGATACTTGATGGTTCCGTCTAGTTGATCGATAGGCTCGCGTAACACCTCGGCAATTTCCTTCGCTCGACCATCCGATTCGAGCGTTGAGCGGATCACGGCAAGTGGTGTTTTGAGACTATGTGCCAGATCGCCAAGCGCATTGCGATAGCGTTGCAGATGAGAGTCGCGTGCATTCAGCAAGGTATTGAGGTTACGTGTCAGCGCGGTCAGCTCACGCGGATACTGCCCTTTTATGGCGGATTGTCGGCCGGATTCGATTTCGGTGAGTTCACGCGCCACCTCTCGCAGCGGCTTAATGCCCCAGCGCAAAATGGCGGTTTGTATCAACAATAAAAAGGCCGCGAGCCCTCCAAACCAAATCCACATCGTGCGTTTAAATCGCTTGATTTGCCGATTGAATTCGCTGCGTCCTTCGCACGCTTGCAGGGTATAGGGCACGACTCGGTCGCTATCTTGCGATTCCCATTGCACCTGGTAACTCAAGCAGAACAGCTTCTCGTCGGTCGAAGAAATCGCGTCCTCAAACACAAAGTCCCCGGCCACGCGTTCGCCTGGGCTCTGTATGGTTAGCCCTAACATCGAGCGCGAGCGCCAGATGACGTCGCTGGCCTCATCGTAGATTTGCGCATATTGTCCGGATTCCGGCATCGATAGCGCGGGTTCGGGGATCTGTTCGGCACTTAGTGGTTGCTGAGGACGATCTAAGTCCGCAAGCCCGAGCAAAGTGAAAATGCGCCCTTTTAGTCGCTCTTGCACCGATGACAATGCGGTCTGCTCAAACCCGTGTTCAAGGACGACCGCCGCGGTACCCACAAAGGCAGCAAGCACGACAGCCGCGACCACCAGCAGACGACTTTGAATGGAATGGAGCAATGTTTTGTGCCCGGCTCCGAGCGGCAAAGTTATTCAGCGAAGTTATTCGACGGAGTTCGCGGTCCGTTCGAATCTAAACCGATAACCATGCCCACGCGCGGTCTCGACAGGATTGATATCGCGGTTGGGATCTAGCTTTTTGCGCAAACGACCAATGATAACCTCTAGCACATTGCTGTCGCGATCGTTGTCGTCTTCGTAGAGATGTTCACTCAGTTCCGTTTTTGAGATTACGCGCCCGGCGTGCATCATCAAATATTCAAGCACCTTGTACTCAAACGCCGTGATTTCGACTTCATTGTCGTTGGCGGCTAACGTCTTGGCCGAGGTATCGAGCACATAGGGTCCACACCTTAGTTTTGATTCCGTCCACCCGGCCGCCCGTCGCAGCAATGCGCGGATCCGCGCCAACAATTCTTCAGTATGAAACGGTTTGACCAGATAATCGTCGGCGCCTATTTCAAGGCCGGCGACTTTGTCTTCCCAGCTCCCGCGTGCGGTCAAAATGAGAATTGGGAAATTAAGCCCCTTTTGGCGCCATTTGGCGATGACCTCGGTGCCCGGCATGTCAGGCAGCCCCAAGTCGACGATCGCGGCATCGATGGGGTATTCGCTACCGCTAAAAATGCTGTCCTTGCCGTTTGCCGCGACATCCACCGCAAAGCCCTCGGCGCGGAGTCGTTCAGCCAAACTCTCGCGGAGTTGGCGCTCATCTTCTACCAGTAAAAGCCGCATACAGCCCCTGCTATTCGTTATTCGTTCGAATGCTTCCGGATTCCACGTCGACGAGCACGCGCCGCACGCGACCTTCGTCAAGGAGTACCCTGACTTCAAAGGC
Source organism: uncultured Klebsiella sp. (assembly GCA_964555355.1). GTDB lineage: Bacteria > Pseudomonadota > Gammaproteobacteria > CAIKBL01. Next base: position 237,385 of record CAZKRY010000011.1, on the reverse strand, counting down.
CGATGCCTTGTCTGTTAGCGCGGGCCGTACATCAAGCACACGTCCGCCGGTCTGCACGCGTGCGATTTCTGCGGCGTAATCCGGTCCCGCGAGCATGGGTGCGGGCACAGTTGATGGCGCCGGCGCCGCGAGATCTGCGCCAACGGAGATTTGCGAATACATCGCGAATGCGCAAATAAGCAGTACGACACGCTGCATCGGGTGATTCTAACTCATGAGCACGGGTTTCAGCAGGCGCGCCGGGGCGATGGGCGGGTGGCCTGGATTATCCCGCCCTAAGCAGTGAGCACTGTACGCATGAGCCCATTAACTTGGCCTGAATTCGCGTTGCCAGCGTCTGGCTTACGGCCCTGTGAAAGCGCGATCATGTTCGAGTGCCGGGATCATCGCGCGCGCTTCTTCCACCTTGGCAAGATCAAGCTCAGCAAGCAGATAGCCAGGTTCTTCGCCGGCGTCAGCCAACACCTCGCCCCAAGGGTTAACGATAAGCGAGTGGCCATAGGTTCGGCGGCCCCAGCGCCGGACGCCGCACTGCGCGGCGGCCACCACAAAACTTCCGGTTTCGATCGCACGCGCCCGCAACAGCACATGCCAATGGGCGAGCCCAGTGGTGTGGGTGAACGCCGCCGGCACTAACAGAATACTGGCGCCGCGTTGAGCTAGTGCACGGTATAAACGCGCAAATCGGACGTCATAGCAGATGGAAAGACCGAGTTTCGCCCACGGCAGGTCGCAGGTCACCGCCACCACACCCGCCTGTACGATGTTCGATTCACGATAAAACTCGCCTTGACGGAGCCGCACATCAAATAGGTGAATTTTGTCGTATTGCGCGATGACTTCGCCGCTCGGCGCGACGATAAAGCTCCGATTCGCGACCTGCGTGGCCGACAACTTGATGGTGAGTGAGCCCAGGGCGACGAAAACGCCGAGTTCGCGCGCCAAGGTTTTAAAGGCGGGTAACGCAGGATGATCATCGGCAGAATATCCGCGCGCGAGATACAGATCGTCACGCTCCTCCAAGCAGGTGAAATTCTCCGGCAAACAGATTAACGCGGCACCCGCGCGTGCGGCCTCGCGACACAACGTAAGCGCGGTATCGATGTTGTGGTCGAGACGGTCGTCGGCGCAGACTTGGATACAGGCAACTTTAGCCGTGGACATGGCGCGCTACGCGAGCTTGGACGCTGCGACGGCGATGCCGTCGCGGTCCGCGTACAGATAGTCGCCAGGCGTGATTAGCAACTCTGCAAAGCGTACTGGGATGTCTTTCGCACCCTCTCCGCGGCGCACGCTCTTTCGTGGGTTGGTCGCTAACGCCTTGATCCCGATCGGCAATTTGCAGAGCGCTTCACTGTCGCGTACGCACCCATAAACCACGATACCCGCCCAGTCGTTTCTAACGCCCAGTTCCCCCAATAAATCGCCAACTAGCGCGCAGCGTAACGAGCCACCACCATCCACTACGAGCACGCGGTTGTGGCCCGGCTCTTCCAAACTCGCGCGCACCAGCGTGTTGTCTTCAAACACTTTAACGATGGCGACGGGTCCTTCGAATTCCAGTTTACCGCCGAAATCGCGAAACATCGGCGTGCCGATTTGTAGAGCCTCACCATGGGTGTCGTATAGATCTGCCAGTGCGGTCATTGCTAATCCCCTCCACAACAAAGCCTACTTTTTTGTGTCCTTGCGCGGGCGCTGCCAACCTGCAATCGACTTTTGGCGCACGCGGCTGATCACCAAGCGATCGGGTTCGACATTGTCGGTCACCGTAGTACCCGCGCCGATCGTAGCGCCACGCCCAACCGTCACCGGTGCCACGAGCTGGGTGTCCGAACCGATAAACACATCATCCTCGATCACGGTTTTATGCTTGTACGCACCATCGTAATTGCAGGTGATGGTGCCGGCGCCAACATTCACGTTGCGACCGATTTCACTATCACCAATGTAAGCCAAATGATTCACTTTGCTGTCGTTCTCGATGCGTGACTTTTTGACTTCGACAAAGTTGCCGATATGGACATGCGCACCCAGCTCGGTCTCGGGGCGGATTCGCGCAAAGGGTCCAATTCGCGACTCCGCTCCGATTTTGGCCTGCTCGATCACGGAGTTGGCTAGCACCACCGTACCCTCGCCGAGACTAGAATTCGAGATGACGCAGTTAGGACCGATCGTCACACCGCGCGCGAGCTTCACTTCCCCTTCAAACACCACGTTGACGTCAATCGTGACATCTTGCTCACATCGCAGCACGCCACGAATATCGATGCGCACCGGGTCGAGCAACGTAACGCCTTGCACCATTAATGCTTCGGCCTGCGATCGCTGGTGAGCACGCTCGAGTTCGGCCAATTGCACTCGGTTGTTGACGCCGGTGACTTCAATGGCGTTGTCGGCCGTCACGCCTGTGACGCGAATACCTTCGTCCACCGCCATCTGCACGCAGTCGGTTAGATAATATTCCTTCTGTGCGTTTTGGTTTTTGAGACGCGGTAGCCAGGTGTGCAGGTAACGCCCCGCGATCGCCATAATCCCGGTGTTGACTTCACGGATCGAAAGTTCGGATGGCGTCGCGTCCTTATGTTCAACGATACGCACGATGTCCCCTTGCGCATTGCGAACGATTCGTCCGTAGCCGGTTGGGTCGGGAAGATCGACCGTGAGTATCGCGAAACCACTGTCGCCCGCCGCGTGAACCAAGCGTTCGAGTGTCGCACGCGATAACAGCGGCACATCTCCGTAGAGGATCAATACCAGCGCCTCTTGGTTGAGTGCCGGTAAGGCTTGCAGCACCGCGTGCCCGGTGCCAAGTTGCTCGGTTTGCAAAATCCACGCGATCTCGCGCGAACGATAATGCGCTTTGACGTCATCGCCACCGTGTCCGATGACCACCACAGGTTTCGTCGCGGTCAACGCCGCGCTGGTATCTAGGACATGCCCTACCAGCGGTTTTCCGGCCAGCGGATGCAGCACTTTAGGTAAGCGCGAATACATTCGCTTGCCCTGCCCCGCCGCCAATATACACACGCAAAGACTCATACGAGCGTGCCTCTCGTTGCTTATCTAACGGTAATGATAAGGGTTAGCGACCGCGACTTAAGCTTCCTAGATATCCTTTTATACGGAACTAGGGCGTAGCGCACAGCTTTGGGCGGCTGTTTGCGCTGGCGAGGGACTTGCGGGCCGGTTTGGCCCACAAGCTTTACGGGATCGCGTGTTAGCCGCCGCGGCGGCGTAGACGTTGAATGGTTTGGAGTTGGGCCGCGAGTTCGGCAAGTTCCGCCTGCGCTTTTGCAACGTCCAGTTTACCGGAACGATCTTTCAGGGTTTCTTCAGCTTCCTGTTTAGCGCGCAAGACGGCGGCTTCATCCAAGTCATGCGCACGCATCGCGGTATCAGACAGCACTGTCACCACCTTGGGTTGAACTTCGAGCATGCCACCGGATACATAGAATGCCTGCTGTTCCCCGCTGGGCAGTTGCACGCGCACTTCACCCGGCCCCATGCGCGTTAGCAGCGCCGCGTGACCCGGCGCGATGCCGACTTCGCCCATGATCGCCGGCGCAAATACCATCTCTGCCTCGCCCGCAAATATCTCGCGCTCGGCACTGACGATATCGACATGAATGGTGGCCATGGCTGTTCCTTAGAGGCTCTTGGCTTTCTCAACCGCGTCTTCGATAGTCCCCACCATGTAGAACGCTTGCTCAGGTAGGTGATCGTATTCGCCGGCGACAATCGCCTTAAAGCCACGGATCGTTTCTTTTAACGGAACATAGCGACCTTTCGCACCCGTGAACACCTCGGCGACGAAGTACGGTTGCGATAGGAAGCGCTGAATTTTTCGTGCACGGGCGACGGTCAGCTTGTCCTCTTCCGATAGTTCATCCATGCCGAGAATCGCGATGATGTCGCGCAATTCCTTGTAGCGTTGTAGCGTTCCCTGCACGGCACGGGCGGTATCGTAGTGTTCGGCGCCAACCACGAGCGGATCGAGCTGCCGGCTGGTGGAATCGAGTGGGTCGACTGCGGGGTAAATGCCGAGCTCGGCGATCTGGCGCGATAACACGACGGTCGCGTCCAAGTGCGCGAAGGTTGTCGCCGGCGAAGGGTCGGTCAAGTCGTCGGCGGGCACGTAGACCGCCTGAATCGAAGTGATCGAACCGGTCTTGGTCGAGGTAATGCGCTCCTGCAGACGACCCATTTCTTCCGCCAGCGTCGGCTGATAACCGACTGCGGAGGGCATGCGGCCCAACAGCGCCGACACTTCAGTACCGGCGAGCGTGAAGCGGTAAATGTTGTCGATAAAGAGCAACACATCGCGTCCTTCGTCGCGGAACTTCTCGGCGAGCGTTAAACCCGTCAAAGCCACGCGCAAACGGTTACCTGGTGGTTCGTTCATCTGGCCATACACCAGCGACACTTTGTCGAGAACGTTCGAGTCCTTCATTTCGTGATAAAAGTCGTTGCCTTCGCGCGTCCGCTCGCCGACGCCGGCAAACACCGAAAACCCGCTGTGCTCGATCGCGATATTGCGAATGAGCTCCATCATGTTAACGGTCTTGCCCACGCCCGCGCCGCCGAACAAGCCGACTTTACCGCCCTTCGCGAATGGGCAAATCAAATCGATGACTTTAATGCCGGTTTCCAAGAGTTCAGTGGCCGGCGACAGATCGGTAAATTTCGGCGCTTCGCGGTGGATCGACATACTTTCGTTGCTGTCGATGGGGCCTGCTTCGTCAATCGGCTCGCCAAGTACGTTCATGATGCGACCAAGCGTCTTCTGACCGACCGGTACCTGGATGGGGGCACCCGTATTGGTCACTTTCATGCCACGGCGGAGCCCGTCGGTTGAGCCCAGTGCAATGGTGCGCACCACGCCATCGCCGAGCTGTTGCTGGACTTCGAGCGTCGTCGCGCCTTCGTCGAGTTTCAACGCGTCATAGATCTTGGGAACCGAGCCAGTGGGGAACTTGGCGTCGATAACCGCCCCAATGATCTGAGAAATGGCTCCTGTGCTCATGAGAAATGATCCTCTTACAAACTTGCTTTTCGAATTCGTGACAAAGTGTGATTAGACTGCGGCCGCGCCGCCGACAATTTCGGCAAGCTCTTGCGTTATCGCCGCTTGCCGCGCCTTGTTATAGATGAGTTGCAGTTCCTTGATGAGCTTGCCGGCATTATCCGACGCGCTCTTCATCGCGACCATGCGCGCCGCCTGCTCACAGGCGATGTTTTCGACCACGCGCTGGTAAACCAACGACTCGATATAACGAGCAAGTAGGTTATCCATGACCTCTTTCGCTTCCGGCTCGTAGATATAGTCCCAGTGATGGGTCAGTTCGCTTTGCGCCGGTGGCCTCAACGGCAGCAATTGCTCCAAATCGGGCTTCTGTGTCATCGAGTTCACGAAGTCGTTTGAGGCAATGTAAAGCTGGTCGATGCTGCCGTTGGTGTACGCATCGAGCATGATTTTGACGGTGCCGATCAGCTGCTCGATGTGAGGTTGATCTCCTAGTCTGCTCACTTGACCGAGTACGGTGCCGCCAATACGTTGGAAAAACTGCGCGGCTTTGCGGCCAATCGTGCAAAATTCAAACTCAACGTGTTCGCCCTGCCAGCGCTTTATCTGCTGGATGAGCATACGAAACAGGTTGGAATTCAATCCGCCGCATAGCCCGCGATCGGTCGATACCACAATCACGCCGACTCGTTTGACCGGGCGCGGAATCAAAAACGGGTGACGATATTCAGAGTGCGCTTCGGCGACGTGCGCGACGACGTTTCGCATCTTCTCGGCATAAGGCCGCGCCGCACGCATACGTTCTTGTGCCTTGCGCATTTTGCTCGTCGCGACCATTTCCATCGCGCGGGTGATCTTCTGCGTGTTTTGCACGCTCGCGATCTTGACCCGAATTTCTTTACCTACGGCCATCGGAGTTTCCTTGCGTTACGCGCTACCAAGTCTGCGTTTGCTTGAAATGCGTAATCGCGTCTTTGAGCTGGCCATCGATGGCGTCGGTAAAATCGCCGGTATCGTTGATTTCTTTCATCAACGCGGCCTTCGCACTGTTCATATAACCGAGCAGTGCCGCTTCAAACGAACCAACCTTTTTCACTTCGACATCGTCAATGTAGCCGCGGTCTACCGCGTAAAGTGAAACCGCCATTTCAGCCACGGACAACGGTGAATACTGCTTCTGCTTCATCAACTCCATGACGCGCTGGCCACGATCCAGCTGTTTGCGGGTGGCTTCGTCCAAATCGGATGCGAACTGCGCAAAGGCCGCGAGTTCGCGATACTGGGCGAGCGCCAAACGTACACCGCCACCTAGCTTCTTAACGATCTTGGTTTGGGCCGCGCCACCGACGCGCGACACCGACAAGCCGGCGTTAATCGCGGGACGAAAGCCTGAGTTGAACAAATTGGTTTCGAGATAAATCTGGCCGTCCGTAATCGAAATCACGTTGGTCGGCACGAACGCCGAGACGTCACCTGCTTGGGTTTCGATGATCGGCAATGCCGTCAACGAGCCGGTTTTGCCTTTAACTGCACCGTTCGTTTCACGTTCGACATAAGCTTCGTTGACGCGCGCGGCGCGTTCGAGCAGGCGCGAATGGAGATAGAACACGTCACCCGGATACGCTTCACGACCCGGCGGGCGACGCAACAGCAGCGAGACTTGGCGATAGGCCCAGGCTTGTTTAGTCAAATCGTCATAGATGATGAGTGCGTCTTGGCCGGAATCACGGAAAAACTCGCCCATCGCGCAACCGGAGTACGGCGCGATGTATTGCATGGCGGCGGATTCGGAGGCGGTCGCGGCGACCACAATCGTGTGCGCCATCGCGCCGTGCTCTTCGAGCTTGCGAATAACGTTACTAATCGACGACGCTTTCTGTCCGATGGCGACGTAAATGCACTTAATGCCGGTGCCCTTCTGATTGATGATCGTGTCGATTGCAACCGCGGTTTTCCCCGTTTGGCGGTCGCCAATGATGAGTTCACGCTGACCACGTCCCACCGGCACCATCGCATCAATCGATTTCAACCCGGTTTGCACCGGCTGCGACACCGATTTACGCCAAATGACGCCGGGTGCGATTTTTTCGATCGGTGAACTTAACTTGGTATCGACTGGACCTTTGCCGTCGATTGGCTGGCCGAGCGCGTTCACCACGCGACCGAGCAAGGCATCGCCCACCGGCACTTCCAAAATGCGTTTGGTGCAGCGGACAACATCGCCTTCTTTGATGTGCTGGTATTCGCCCATGATGACCGCGCCCACCGAGTCTTGCTCGAGGTTCAGCGCGAGGCCGAAGGTATTGCCGGGGAATTCGATCATTTCACCCGCCATGACGTCCGACAAACCATGGAGTCGGGCGATACCGTCGGTGAGACTGACGACCGTCCCTTCGGTCCGTGCCTCGGTCGCGAGATCGAACTCCTGAATCTTCTTCTTGATGAGTTCGCTGATTTCAGTGGCGCTGATTTGCATGCGATGTCCCCGTTACTGTCGATGACGGGCGCAACCCCCGTCGCCGACGCGCTTATTTCCGATTAAACAAATTCGTTAGTTGAGCGAGTCCGCCCTTGAGCGACACATCAAAAACCGTGTCCCCCACGCGCACGACGGCGCCGCCAATCAAGGAAGAATCGAGCCGCTGCCGGATTTTCACTTCCTTACCGAGTCTTTTCCGCACCGCTGCCGCGAGGCGCGCTTCCTCGGCCGCATCCAGCGGAAACACACTGACGATTTCCGCGTGCGCGACATTGCCCGCTTCGGCTTGGTGTCGTTCGAACATTTCAGCAATTTCGCTAACGATGTCGAGGCGCTGCGCGGCGGCCAGTACTTTGACGAAATTGCGCAGCGTTTTGCCGAAGCGATCGCCGCCGAGTTCAAGCAGCAATTCAACCACCCGCGAACGCGCGACGCGCGGATCGTGGATCAAGCGCCGCATATCGGCATCAATCGTCAATTGCCGCAGAAACGCCAACGCGTCCGACCACTGCGAAACCGCGCCTTCGCTGATCGCCTGTTCGTAAGCGGCTTGGGCATAAGGCCGCGCAATCGTGAGATTTTCTTGCATGGTTCTGCCGCGTTAGAGCCTGGCGCCCAGTTTGTCGAGCACTTCCTTGTGTTTCGAAAGATCGATTTCCCGCATCAAAACCTGCTCCGCGCCGGCCAATGCCAGTGCGGCAACTTGTCCGCGGAGTGCTTCGCGTGCTTGCTGCAACTCCTGCTCGATGTTGGCGCGTGCCGCGGCAAGTTGGCGGTCGCCTTCTACCTTGGCCGCTGTTTTCGCTTGCTCGACCATGTCATCGGCGCGTTTTTGCGCGTTGGCGATGAGCTCCTGGCTCTGCAGCTTAGCGCCGGTCAGTACTTCCTGCGCGCGGCTTTGGGCTTGAACCAGTTCCTGTTGGCCCTTGTCCGCGGCAGCTAATCCGTCGGCGATCTTCTTCTGGCGTTCTTCGACGGCCCTCATCAGCGGCGGCCATACGAAACGAGCGGTAAACCAGATAAAAATCGCAAACGAGATCGCCTGCGCGAACATCGTGAAATTGATATTCATGAGTGCAGTTTCCCGTCTGCTTGCGACTTAACCGACTGGCTCAGCCCGTGACTACTGACAGCAACGGATTACCGAACGCGAAGAGCATCGCGAGACCAACGCCAATAATGAACGACGCGTCGATAAGACCCAGCAACAAAAACACTTTCGCTTGCAGTTGCGGAATCAGCTCAGGTTGGCGCGCGGCACCTTCCAGAAAGCGCGAGCACATAATGCCTACGCCAACGCAGGCGCCCAGCGCGCCGAGGCCAATAATGAGGCCGATTCCGATGCCGGTGAAAGCTTGAATCTGCGCCAGGTACTGAATGTTTTCCATTTACCTTTCCTTTCTTGTAGGCAGTACGGTTGTATCAATAAACAAAACGAGTTAGTGGCCTTCGTGTGCCATGGAGATGTAGACGATAGTCAGCATCATGAAGATGAAGGCCTGCAAAGCGACAATTAAAATATGGAAAATCGCCCAACCTGCCGACAGGATGGCACCGAAGATCGTCCCGGCCAGGCCAGTTGCCGCCCATAAACCAAGCAGCAAGAAAATAATTTCGCCCGCGTACATATTGCCGAATAACCGCAGGCTGTGTGACAAGGGCTTTGAAATATATTCAACCAAGTTGAACAGCAGGTTGAATATCCACAGGATTGGATTATTACCGAAGGGAGCACAGAACAGTTCGTGCAAGAAACCGCCCACCCCTTTCACCTTGAAGGTGAAGAAAATCATCAAGATCCACACGCTGAGCGCGAGCGCGAAGGTGGTATTAACGTCGGAAGTCGGTACCGAGCGCCAATTCTCTAGCCCAAAGACGTTTTTGTAGATAAACGCCATGATGTCGACGGGTAGGAAATCCATCGCGTTCATCAGCAACACCCACACGAAAACAGTGAGCGCGAGTGGCGCAACGAATTTGATATCGCCGTGAAAAATACTGCGCGCTTGTTCGTTCACGAAATCAATGGCGAGCTCGACGAATGCCTGGCGCTTGTTCGGCACTCCGGAGGTCGCGCCACGGACCACCCAAAACAAAAAACCAAACGCGATCATTCCCAGCAATGTCGACATCACGAGCGTATCGACATGCAAGGTCCAGAACGGCGTCTCGCCTGGCTTGGTCAGAAAGGTGAGATGGTGCTGAATGTAGCCCGTGGGCGTAAGCGCGTGTTCCGCGTGTTGTGCTGCCATGCTGTGCTTTTGCGAAGTTTCGTCTTACAAAATATCTAGTTGAGGCATTGGCGTCGCGCGCCTCACATGTCCCGCGTATACCAAACGGCCAGCCACTGCGCTTTCAGTGCCACCAGGATTCCGGCGACCAAGGCTAGCCATATGGTCGTGGTGCCGAACTCGCGCACCGCGAGATAAAGCACCGTCACGGTGCCCGCCAGTTTGACCATCTCGCCGACCAAAAACGTGGCGGCCGAGAGCGCGCCCATCTGGCCTGACTTCAGCCACAGATAGACGCCGAGAATTGCATTTGGAACGGTTACCGCAGCGCCGCCTATCAGGAACGAGAGCGCGCTATCGCGTCCGCCCAGTGCTCCCGCCAACGCGCCGCCAATGAGCACGCCCCCCGCCTGCAGACCAATCGTCGTGGTTACCGATTTCGACCAACTGTTACCGGTCATAGCGCACCCCTACAGCGCGCTACTTTGCAGTGCAATATCCCGGGGGTGGCGGATTGTAGTGATATCTGTTTGCACGCGTCAAATGGTGTGTGGGGCTGGGTTGGCGCAGCGCATTGAATTCGCCTGAAGGCGGTAATCAAAAGCGCAGGTGTGTGGCGTACCGAGGCCCGTGCCAGCGGCCTTTCAATTAGTGGATATGCGCCAAGATACCCTCGAGTTCGTCGAGTGAGTTGTAGCTAATACTGAGCGTCCCCCGGCCTTTGCGTTTGTGCTTGATGGACACTTTCGCGCCCAGCTTTTCGGCCAATCCGTTCTCCAAATGGGCGATGTCCGGATCAGGTGGCGTTTTCGATATCGTCGCCGGCACTCCACTCAGGGCCTGCCGCACGAGTTTTTCGGTGGTCCTAACCGATAAACCACCCTGCACCACCAGTCCCGCGATGCGCGTTTGCTCGGCGCCGGTCAGCCCCAAGAGCGCGCGCGCATGCCCCATTTCCAGTTGGCCAGACTCAAGCATCCCTTTGGCGTCACTACCGAGTTCAAGCAAGCGCAGCAGATTGGACACGGCCGCGCGCGAGCGGCCGATGGCTTCGGCGACTTCCTGATGCGTCATGCCGAATTCTTGTAATAAGCGCTGCAACGCCTGGGCCTCTTCGAGCGGGTTGAGCTGCTCACGCTGGATGTTTTCGATGAGCGCAATACTCATCACCGTTCGGTCGGTGGCATCCCGAACCACCGCCGGCAACGTCTGCAACCCGGCGAGTTGCGCCGCGCGCCACCGCCGTTCGCCGGCGATGAGTTCGTAACGTCCGCTGGGTGCCAGCGGGCGTACCACCACGGGCTGCACCACGCCTTGGGCGCGAATGGAATCAGCGAGCTCTTGGAGGGCCTCTGGCTTGATCGATAGGCGTGGTTGAAAACGTCCGCGCTGGATCAAATCGATGGGGATTAAGCGCAGCGTATCGCCCGTTTGTTCTTCCGGCGCGGCACGTTCGGCGCCAATCCCGAGCAACGCGTCCAATCCCCTACCTAAGCCTCGTTTCTTGTTCACGTTCATCAATTCTTCCTCGGGGCTAACCAGCACGCGCTGCGAGTTGCGCTTCGTCACGGCGTAGCATTTCGCCGGCTAATGCGAGATAGGCCATTGCGCCACTCGATGAGCGGTCATAGAGCAACGCCGGAAGCCCATGACTGGGCGCTTCGGCCAGGCGCACGTTACGTGGAATAATCGTGCGATAGACCTTCTCTCCGAAGTGCTCGAGCAATTGTTGGGAGACCTGATTAGCGAGGTTATTGCGCGGATCGAACATCGTACGCAGCAACCCCTCGATCCGCAGCTTCGGGTTCAAAAACTTGCGAATTTTCTCGACCGTTTCGAGCAACGCCGAAATCCCCTCAAGCGCGAAATACTCACATTGAGTGGGAATGATGACGGCGTCGGCCGCCACCAAGGCATTCACCGTCAGCATGTTCAGTGCGGGTGGGCAGTCGATGAGGATATGCGTATAGGTATCACGCACGGCTTCGACTGCCGCACGTAACCGCAGCTCGCGCCCTAATTCTTCCAGCAAGCCGACTTCCGCGCCGGTTAAGTCGCCGTTTGCGGGAAGCAAGTCGAAGCCCGCGGTCTCGACTTTTATCAATCCCTCGCTAATCGCGACCCCGTGCAACAACACATCGTAGCTAGAAAGTTTGATGGCGCGTTTATCGATCCCGCTACCCATCGTCGCATTGCCTTGGGGGTCTAGATCGATCAACAAAACGTGGCGCTTCGTGGCCGCAAGCGACGCCGCGAGGTTGACGCTGGTGGTGGTCTTACCGACCCCACCTTTCTGATTGGCGATTGCGAAGACCTTGGCCATGGGCGTTCTTGGGCTTGAAGTTGTTATAGCCGCGTATCGCGGTGTCCAGACGAGATGCCATCGAAATACACGCGCCTGCGGTAGCGAAGGGTCATCAACGGGTCGGACTTGGCGGATTATGGCACAAAGTCCCGCGCCTCATAGCGCAGCTTGCGAGGCGCTTTCTGGTGTTAGCTCGCCCGTTTGATCATTGGCCTTGGGCGCGATCGATTATCGCGAGATGACGGGTCCGCCAGCCGGGCACCGCCAACGGAACGACGTTGAGTACATCCCGCGGAGCTGCCACGACGGTCGGCGCAGGCGCCTCGCCACACATCGCAATGACGCGTTGACCTTGCACTGCAAGATGCGCCACGGCATCGAGGAGGCGCGGGATATTGGTCACCGCGCGCGCCATCAGGGTGGTCAGGGTGAGTGCGGGACGCCAATCCTCGGCGCGCGCGCAAATCACCTGAACGTGTGGTAACGCTAATTCAATTCGCGCGACTTCTAAAAAACGCGCGCGCTTTTCCCGAGGTTCGAGCAAGAAAACCTCGAGATCTTCGCGTACACAAGCCACCACGATTCCCGGCAGTCCCGCGCCGCTCCCAATATCGGCCACGCGGGGGCCTTGTAGATAGGGCAAAACCGTCAAGCAATCAGCGAGGTGCCGCGCGACGAATTCGTCCGGCTCGCGAACGCCGATGAGATTCGTGAGTCTCTGCCACTTAAAAACGAGTTCGGTGTAGCACGCAAGTTTGGTGCTTTGGAGGTGACTCAGTGCGATGCCGACGCCACGCGCACTTACTTCGATGTCGTCAGTGAGCGCCATCGCGATACATCGGCGCCGTCGCTTGTTACGCGCGTGCCACTTGGCGTGCACCGTGCTTCTTAAGATGGACGAGCAATAACGAGATAGCGGCCGGAGTAATCCCCGAGATTCGCGCCGCTTGACCAACAGTATGTGGCTTGAACGCCGCGAGCTTAGCCCGCACTTCATTCGACAACCCCTGCACGGTGCCGTAATCGAGATCGGCCGGCAAACGCGCTTCTTCCTGACGCCGCGCGCGTTCTATCTCCTCATCCTGTCGACCAAAATACCCGCAGTAACGCGCGTGAATTTCGAGTTGCTCAATGACCGCCGGAGTGGTGACACCGGGACCTGCGCCCGGCAATTGCATCAAGCTCGGATAGTCCACTTCGGGCCGGCGCAACAAGTCGGCCAAACTTTGCTCTTTGCGTAGCGGCTGGCCAAGCACGGAGATCGCGTCTTCTTCACGCAGTTTTTCAGGCGTTAGCCACGTCTGCTCAAGGCGCGCCTGTTCGGCTGTGAATTCGGTACGCTTGTGATCGAAGAGCCGCCACCTTTCGTCATCCACCAAGCCAAGTTTGCGACCCTCTTCGGTGAGCCGCATATCGGCGTTATCTTCGCGCAGCCGCAGCCGATACTCCGCGCGGCTGGTGAACATGCGATAAGGTTCTGTGGTGCCGCGGGATACCAGATCGTCGATCAGTACGCCGATGTAAGCTTCGTGCCGCGCGGGATACCAAGGCGCCGCGTCGCGTGTGCGCAACGCCGCGTTTATGCCCGCAATCAATCCTTGCGCAGCGGCTTCTTCATAACCCGTGGTGCCGTTGATCTGGCCAGCCAGAAAGAGATTCTGAATGGTTTTACTTTCAAGCCACGGATTAATGCCACGCGGATCGAAATAGTCATACTCAATCGCATAGCCCGGACGCGTTAGGTGGGCGCGCTCGAAACCCTTGATTGACCGCACCAGCGCAAGCTGAATGTCAAACGGTAGGCTGGTCGAGATCCCGTTGGGGTAAACCTCGTGCGTCGACAATCCTTCGGGCTCGACAAAAATTTGATGCGCGGTGCGATCGGCAAAGCGCATCACCTTGTCTTCAACCGAGGGACAATAACGCGGGCCTTGGCTTTCGATCTGCCCGTTGTACATCGGCGAGCGTTCGATACCTTGCCGAATGATCTCGTGGGTTCGTTCGTTGGTATGCGTGATGTGACATACCGTTTGGCGCGGATGTTGACTCGCATCGCCCAAAAACGAAAACGCCGGGCATGGATCGTCCCCGGGCTGGACCGCCAATTGCGCGTAATCAATGGACCGGCCGTCGAGCCGTGGAGGTGTGCCGGTTTTCAGTCGACCCACCGGCAAGGCGCGCTCGCGGAGTCGTTGCGCGAGTCGATTGGACGGTGGCTCACCGGCACGGCCGGCCTGATGTTGGGCCTCACCAATGTGGACGAGACCCGCGAGGAAGGTCCCCACGGTGAGTACCACGGTCGGCGCGCGAAATTCGATTCCGATCTGGGTTACGACACCGCTGACATGCTCACCCTCCAACAGCAAGTCGTCCACTGCTTGCTGGAAAATCGTGAGGTTTGGTTGATTCTCGAGCGTCCGGCGAATAAAGCCCCGGTAAAGCGCCCGATCAATCTGCGCGCGCGTCGCGCGTACCGCCGGCCCTTTGCTCGCGTTCAAACGGCGAAAATGGATCCCGCAATGATCGGCAGCCACTGCCATGATGCCGCCGAGTGCATCGATTTCTTTAACCAAGTGGCCCTTGCCAATGCCGCCAATCGCCGGGTTGCACGACATCGCACCCAGCGTTTCCACGTTATGCGTCAATAACAACGTGCTGGCGCCAATGCGTGCGCTCGCCAACGCGGCCTCGGTACCGGCATGGCCGCCGCCCACCACAATGACATCAAAAGGATCTGGGTAATGCATAAAGTTTAGGCTCGCACGCGGCTACTCGGCCGTCGGGGCGGACAAGGATAACCGCGGCGCATCACCAGCACCAACTACGAGCGGCCTCGACATGAACTTTGCGACCGCTTGTCTCTCGACACCGACATGCAGATGTGCCGAGGGATGAAACTTTTTCCTCGGCGGCGGGTCTCTCGCCCAAGTTGACGGCCCGGAAACGCTATGAAAGATTGCGCGGGCTTCGGGATCCGGGTGCCCATACGGCATCCGGGCACGGTTTTGGCGCCCAATGGCGCGGTCGGCCGGATACGGCCGGCGACTCAACCGCCTTCGGCGGACCAAGAATTTAAAGGGGGAAGTAACCATGGAAAACCTGATCGAGGTGACGGATCTGCGTAAGCAGTTCGGCCACCTCATCGCGGTCGACGGTGTGTCATTGACTGTCGGCCGTGGGGAAGTCTTGGGCTTTCTAGGCCCGAACGGCGCCGGTAAGTCGACGACCATGAAGATGATCACCGGCTTTCTCGCACCGACCAGCGGGAGTGTCAAAATTTGCGGTCAGGCCTTTTCCGCCAACGCGCTCGCCGCCAAACAACGCATCGGTTATTTGCCGGAAGGCGCACCGGCGTACGGCGAAATGACGCCGGCCGGTTTTCTCGATTTCATTGGCGATATTCGCGGCCTGACCACCGCACGCAAGCAAGAACGTATTCGCGAAGTGATCGCCAAAATTCACCTAGAAGGCGTTCTCAATCAATCGATTGAAACGCTCTCCAAAGGCTTCAAGCGCCGCGTCGGTTTAGCGCAAGCCATCCTGCATGATCCGGAAATATTGATCATGGACGAGCCGACCGACGGACTCGATCCCAACCAAAAGCACGAAGTGCGCAGCTTGATTAAAGAAATGGCGCCTAACAAAGCCATCATCATCTCGACCCATATCTTGGAAGAAGTCGATGCGGTATGTACGCGTGCCGCGATCATCGCGAACGGCAAACTCTTGTTCAGCGGCACCCCGCGCGAACTCGAAGCACGGTCGCGTTACCACAACGCGGTGACGTTGACCGCCAGCGCCGCGGATGCGTCGCGCATCGCGGAGGCGTTACGCACGTTACCAGTAGTGAGCGATGTCGAAGTAGTCGCTCAGTCCACCACTAACGCGCGCATCACCGCGCTGGCGCGCGGCGGGCACGCGATCTTCGCGCAAGTCCAACAAGCGGCGCACGACCGGCAATGGGCGACTGCCGAAATGTTTGTCGAAAGTGGACATTTGGACGAAGTCTTTCGCACGATTACGACCGGCCCTGATCTCGCCGTGTCCGGAGGTCATCGCTCATGAACCGAATCATGACTCTCATGCACCGGGAGTTACGCGGCTACTTCGCAACACCCGTGGCGTACGTCTTTATCGTGATCTTCTTGTTCTTAACCGGCATCTTTACGTTCTACGTCGGCGGCTTCTACGAACGTGATCAAGCGGACTTGGAGCCTTTCTTCCGCTATCTACCGTGGCTGTATATGTTGCTCATTCCGGCGATTTCGATGCGGCTATGGTCGGAAGAACGCAAGTCCGGCACCATCGAACTGCTGATGACATTGCCGATCTCGCTCGCGGACGCGGTACTCGGTAAATTCCTTGCGGCGTGGCTCTTCACCGCGCTTGCGCTCGCGCTGACGTTTCCGTTGTGGGTCACCGTCAATTATTTAGGAGATCCGGATAACACCGTTATCGCGGCGGGTTATCTTGGCAGTCTCTTGATGGCGGGGGGCTTTCTTGCAATCGGCGCCTGCATTTCGGCGCTGACCAAGAACCAGGTCATCGCCTTCGTGCTGAGCTTTGTGATTTGTTTCGCGTTTAACTTGAGCGGCTTCCCCATCGTGCTCGATTTCTTCCGCGCGTGGGCGCCGGAAGTGATCGTCGAGACCATCAGTTCGTTCAGCTTCCTGACGCATGCAAGCTCGATTCAAAAAGGCGTTATTGATCTGCGCGATTTGATCTTCTTCGGCACGCTGATCGCGTTCTTCTTGTATCTCAATATGCTGGCGATCGAAGCCAAGAAAGGCAGCTAGCGATGAACCGCACTCAAACCCTATACAGTTTTTTGATCGCGCTTGCGCTCTTTATCACCGTCAACATCATCGCGAACGAGACGTTGACCTCGCAGCGGCTCGACTTAACAAGCGCCAAGCTCTACACCTTATCTGATGGCAGTCGGAATATTCTCGGTAAGCTAGAAGACCCGCTGTCGCTTAAGTTGTATTTCTCGGCCAAAGAGTTTGCCGATATTCCGCAGTTTCTCACCTACGGCAAGCGCGTGCGCGACCTGCTGGAAGAATACGCCGCGGAAAGCAACGGGCAGATCCAATTGCAGGTTATCGATCCCGAGCCGTTCTCGGAAGCCGAGGACCAAGCTGTCGGCTATGGCATCCAGCAACTACCGATCAGCGCCACCGGCGAGATGGGCTATTTGGGGCTGGTCGGCACCAATTCGACGGATCAGGAACTCGCGATTTCATTTTTGAATCCCGAACGCGAAGATGCGCTCGAGTACGAAGTCACCAAAATGGTGTACAACCTCGCGCATCCGAAGAAACGATTGATCGGCGTGCTGTCAGACTTACCGGTGACCGGCGGTCCACCCAATCCGCAAACCGGTGAACCCGGGCGGGCGTGGATGAGCATCGAAATGCTGAAGGAGTTTTTCGAGCTCAAGACCATCGCGCGCGAGACGGACAAGATCGAACCCGACATCGATACCTTGCTCGTCATTCATCCGAAGGAGTTGCCGCGCAAAACGCTGTACGCGATCGATCAATTCGTGCTGAGGGGCGGCAAGGCGATGATTTTTGTCGATCCATTGGCTGAAGAAGACCGTCCGGAACCTGATCCGAACAACCCGATGGTCATGCCTAAAACGGATTCCAATTTGAGCGATCTATTCGCCAAATGGGGTGTCACGATGGCGAGCGATCAAGTGGTGGGTGATTTGGAATTTGCCGTGCGAGTATCCGTCAATAGCAGCCGCGGCCCGCAGGAAGTGAATTATCTACCGTGGATGCAAATTGCCGAATCACGCCTTAATCGCGACGATTTCATCACCAACCAACTCAAAAGCGTCAACATCGGCACGGCGGGCTCGCTCGAACACGTGAAAGACGCCAAGACCACTTTCACGCCGCTGCTCTCGACCGGGACGCAATCCGGCTTGCTGGCGCGTGATGCAATCGTGTTTGTGCGCGATCCGGCGGGATTGTTGAAAGACTTCAAAGCCGATAAGCCCAACTTAACGATTGCCGCGCGGATCGGCGGGGAAGTTGAAACGGCGTTCCCGGACGGGGCGCCGCTCGATGAAAAGGAAAAGCGCGGCCCAGGTAACCCAGATCACCTGAAGACATCCAAAGGTCCAATCAACGTCATCGTCGTCGCCGACACCGATGTGCTGGCCGATCGCTTCTGGGTGCGGGTCGAACGTTTTTTGAATATGCAGGTGCCTAGTCCTTTTGCGGATAACGCCGACTTCTTAATCAACGCGGTGGATAACTTGGGCGGCAATCACGATCTTATTAGTCTACGCAGCCGCGGCGAATATTCACGTCCGTTCAAAGTCGTTCAGCAAATTCAGCGCGAAGCCGAAGCTCAATTCCGCGATCGCGAGCAGGCGTTGCAGGCAAAGCTCAAGGAAACCGAGTCCAAGCTTCAGGAGTTGCAAACCAATGCGGACAGCAACGGCAAAATGCTGTTGAGTCCGGAACAACGCAAGGAAATCGAGCTGTTTCGATCCGAGCAAGTGAAAACCCGCAAGGAGTTGCGCGCCGTCCAGCACGAATTACAACGCAACATCGAGCGGCTCGGCAGTAAGCTCAAATTTTTGAATATTGGAGCAATCCCGCTGCTGCTGTCGCTGCTCGCCATCGGTGCGGTATTGCTGCGCGCGCGGCGCGCTTAATCCAATCCTCGCAGGGAGTGTTTGCATGAATTCGCGCAATTTGATGATGCTGGTGTTGGTGGCCGTGCTGGGCGCCGGCGCGTGGCTGGTCACGCACCGCAAGGCACCGACCACCGATATCACGGCGACCCCGTTGTACCCGGAACTTATCAATCAGGTTAACGAGGCGGAACGGGTCACCATCGAGTCGAACGACGGTACGGTCACCGTCGCCCGTCACGGCGAGGGCTGGCTGGTTGAGTCGCTTGACCAGTATCCCGCGCAAGCCGCCAACGTCAAACAGCTACTGGTTCAGCTCGGAAGCTTGAAAGTACTCGAGACCAAGACCGGTAAGGCGGAAAATTACCCGCAGCTCGAAGTAGAAGATCGCGCGCCCAATGCAAAGTCGCGCTTGGTTAAGGTGTCCGCCGCCAAAGACACTCCGCTGGTCGAGTTGTTGGTGGGGAAAGAGCGCGCCGCACGCGCGATGAATGCGCCGGCACATTATGTGCGCCGCGCCGGCGAAGCGAACGCGTTTCTGGCTGAAGGTGATTTAACCATCGGCACGAAGGGGCTCGACTGGGTCGATTCCAGTGTGGTCAATATTCCGGTCGAACGTGTCCGCCAAGTCAGTATCAAACCTGCTGACGGCAAAGAAATCGTGGTTAGCAAAGAAAAGCCCGAAGATCAGCTTTTCACGCTTGCCAATCTGCCGGCAGGCTTTGAAGTGCGCGCGCGCGCCACGGTCTCCAGCATGGGGGGAATTTTGCTCGATGCGCGTTTCGATAAAGTGATCTCACGGCAGAAACTTGGTGCGGCGACACCGACGGCAGTCGCGACCATACAGACATTCGATGGCCTAACGGCGACCGTCGAGCGCTACATGTTTGAAGATGCGGGTTACGTGACGCTTAGGTTTACGCATACGCCGGACAGCGCTGTTACGCCGGCGGCGTCGGCAACGCCGGCCGACCAGCCCAAGTCGGAAGCACCGGCATCTTCGACGTTGAAAAAGCCTGATGAAGTGGCGAAAGAAGCCACCGAGTTCAACGCACTTGTCGACGGTTGGGCTTATTTATTGCCGGATTACAAAACCCGCCTGCTGGAAAAAAATTTCGATGAACTAATTAAAAAGGCAGAAGCGAAAACGAAACCCGCGGCCCAATAATTCGATCTAGCCCCATGCGGCCAGAAGATTCATTTCGAGGCTTTTAGAAGACATGCGCGGTGCGCGCGCTATTGCTTGCACCTTCGAAGGCGCTGCCGGGACGCGAGCTCGGCGGCGCTCGCCGTTATTCGGGAAGGTCGAACGCGAGCAATACGTTGCCCGGCAAACCGATCCCGAGCACGTCCATCCCCGACATCAGGTACATCCGATTGCCCACGACAACCGGGCCACCGAACGCCCCTAGAGACCCGCCCTGACCAGGCCGTCTATTGACGGTGTCGTATTCGCGCACGGTATCGAAAGTCCAGACCTGTTCACCGGACTTAGTGTCGAACGCACGAAGCACGCCGTCGTTAGTGCCCGTGAACACGAAATCCCCAACCACCGTGCTCGGCAGAGTGAACGCGTTGCTGCAGGGTGGCGTCGGTTTTTCAGCGCAGTCACCCGGCATGCCCTCGATTCGCCAGACGGTCTTGCCGTTGTCCAAATCAACGGCTGTGAACGAGCCATCCGCTTTCATGTCCGCATCCATGTCCGTGACCGGCACGTAAGCATGCTTGCCGTCGGTCGCGAAACCCCACTCGATGCCGCCAACCTCACCGCCACGACCGAGGCGGGTCTGCCACAGCACCTTGCCTTCACGGTCCGGATCCAGGGCGTACAACATTCCGTCTTTGGACCCCGCCAGCAATACCTCCGTGCCGTCCGACCGCTGCACCAGCGCCGCCGGGGCAGCAAAATCTCGATCTCCCTTACCGGAAGGGTTGTGCGGTGAACATGTCGGTCGCTCCGGATCGACCCACGCTTCGCAGCCTAAATGGTAGATGTCGGCGCCTCCCATCTGTGCGGGCGCCAGCGCGGACACCCAACGTCTGGCACCGGTTTTCGCATCCAGCGCCAGAATCGCGTCGGATTCTGCAACGCGCGGCTCAGTCATCTGATTGCCGGTTGGCACATAGAGCAGATGCCGCTTCGGGTCCACAGTAACGGCAGAGAACACGACGACACCGGATGGTCCGTACCGTTTCGTGCCCTGCGCAGTCGTGCCGATGAAACGTGATTCCTGCTCGATGGTGTAACTCTTCCACAACTGTCGACCGCTTTTCAGATCGTAAGCGACGACACTGCCGCGGAAGGTACAGCAGGCGTATTCGTGCCCACGGGCAAGATTGAGCCCCTCCTGCAGTGACGATACCGGCACGTACACAAAACCGTCATGCACGGTCAGGTTGCCGGTGATGCGGGAGGTAGGCGTCCAGTCGGCGCGCTCGCGCCACAGTAATCGACCCGTGTCAGCATCGACCGCATAGACATTGGACGCGAGATCGCCGAACACCGCGATGCCATTTGCAACTGCCACGTTCGAACGCACGCGCCATTCGGCGCGGAAGGTCCAGTGGGCACAGCCGCGTTCGGCATCAAGCGCATAGACCCACTGGTTGATGTTCGCAGCGAACACGCGGTCCCCTAGAACGGCGACCGGATTGCCGGCAGCTGAATTCGCGTGGACGCGGGGAAAAGCCACCGCCCACTTCAGCTTGATGCCCTGCACTTTCTCGCGCGACAACGTGGCGTTCTGCACGTAACGCGTGAATTGATTATCGTTCGACAATCCTGGCCAGTCGTGTTCGGGACGCGGGGTCAAGCCTCCGTGCTCTTCGCACATGACGGCCCCGCTGTCCCGGGTATCTTTCTCCGGTCGCTGGTCCGCGATCCATTTCGCAATCGCCTGCCGCGTACCGTCGTCCAGGCCATTGGTGTACTCGGCCATCACGCCGAACCACAACTCCTTGCGTATCTCTTCTTCGGTGAGGTAGGTCAGATCAACCAGTGGCGGCGCAAAGGTGGGAGCCGCATGACAATGTGCGCAGTGCTCGCCGAACAGGGCGCCGCCGTCGTGCGCGCTCGTCGGTCCAGCCGAGCCCCCGGCGCACCATAGGATCGCGAATAATCCACACAGAATGCGCCAGCAGGAACCCGTAATTGGATTAGCGACGCTCGACCTAGTTTCAAGCGACGGTCGTGATGCACGTGTTTGTCGCATGGCGCATTACCTCTCAAGCGTGAATACTCCCGCAGCGCAGGGTGATCAGAGCGCGGAGTGTAGGCTTGCGGATCGACCGGCCGATATCCCGTTTCGGCACGACTGTACAATGCCGTGAACATAGCAGTGGTCGATTCCGGTCCTATTGACATCCCACGCGAATTCTTCCGAGGATGAATGGCATGCTTCGGGAGTCTTTCCAGTATTCACGGGTCCAGGCCACAAGCGCCGACACACTGGCGCGCAAGCTTTGTGGTTTCGAGCAGGAATATTGGCAACTCAGCCCGCGGGCATTCGCCGGATCAACTTCCATCCTTACCTTCGACAATTGCCAGATCGCGCGCGAAATCGTGACAGGCGCCGTCCGCGAACGCGGAGCAGCCGTCACGTTTGGCTGTAATTTCGTCGTTCCGCTGTCAGCGCAAGGTTGCGTGCGGATTCATCGCCATCACGAGCTCGCATTGAATGAGATCTACCTGCTCAGGCCCGGCCACGAGTACGAGATGCAGGTACATCGCCAACTTGATCTCTGCGTGCTATCCGTCGACCCGGACACGCTCGATAAATTGGCGCACCGACTCGGCGGCGTCAGCCCGTCTGCTCGCTTGATGGATTCGGGCATCCTGAGCTTGCCTCCCCAGCCAATGCATGCTTTTCAGACGCTACTTTGCCGCACGTTTGCCCAATTTGATGGACCAGGACCAGCTCGGCAGTCACCTCTTGCATGCGAAGCCCTGCGGAGCTCCCTGCTGTCTGCCTTGCTCTCGGTGCTGGAAGGCGAACGTGGCAGGCTGCAGTTTCCGGCCGGCCGCACCAATCTCGATTCGTTGGTCGAAGAAGCGACACAATTCGTGCTAGCGCACCGTTACGAGGAATTGGGCATTGACGACATCTGCGTGGCATTTCGGGTAAGCCGCCGCAAGCTGCAATATTGCTTTCAGGAAGCCGTGGGCGTGAGTCCTGCCCGGTATTTTCGCGCGCTCCGACTGCGCTGTGTCCGCCAGGCCTTGATGGCTTCCAGCGCGAATGATAAGTCGATTGCGGATGTCGCCACCGATTATGGTTTTTGGCATGGTTCACATTTCGCCCAGGAGTATCGGAAGATGTTCGGTGAACTTCCGTCTAGTACTGTGCGGGCCATGCGTTACTGATTTCCGACCACCCTGGTCCTGCGTCTTACAGAAGAAGAAGGCAGCGCCGGTAACAGCGTAAGTCGAAGGGGTAACCGCTTTCGTTCGTATTGCGGTCTAATTACCGGAGGTGCGATATACAGGCGCCTTTGAGAAGCCAATGTCAGTGCGTAGAGGCCGTCACATGATGCATTGGCGTGCCCGAGGTGAATTGCTGTAAGACCTGCCAAGCGTGCGAGCTGCCGAGTTCGCGCCATAATTGAAATGCGTTGAGCGCATCGATACAAGGCGAGTCCTGCTGAAGTTCGCGCAGGGTGTGCAGCACGTCAAGCAACGTTACAAAACTATCAGCCAGCCGCGCGTAGAGTTCACGCGCATTCGGCTCAATTTGTTGGCTGGTAATCTCGCGGTAGGCGTTCTTTCCGACATGCACGAAGTACGCGATCGGGATGCCTCGCGCGATAGCCTGTTCAGGGAACAAGCCACCGAACAGTAAGCTTTCGTTCGCGACTTCAACTAGCGTTCCGGCTGCGATGCGTCGCTGTGCAAGACGCTCGACAAAAGCCGCGGCATCATCCGCGACTTTGCCGTGCGGTTCGCCGATCATTTGAAACAGTAACCTGACCAGATAATCCTCGAGCGCCGGCTCAAGGTACAAACGTGCGACGTGTTGGGCCTCCGTGAGTAACGCGCGCCAGCCGGCGATCTCCGCGATATGCAGATCTTGAGTAGGAGATGCGAGCGTTGGCATAGATCGGTCCTAATTCTTGCCAAGATGCTATCGACCTCGCAGGCCCTAACTTGAATGACGACGCGACACCCCGACAGGGGAGCCGTTATACTCGCTGACCATCGTCTTTAGCCGAGATTTGCCCGCCCATGTCGCTCGACCCACGTGCACCGCGCACGTTTCAAGATTTGATTTTTCGCTTACAAACCTTTTGGGCCGCGCGCGGCTGCGTCATCGCGCAACCTTATGACATGGAGATGGGCGCGGGAACCTTCCACCCGGCGACATTTTTACGCGCGATTGGGCCCGAACCATGGCGTGCCGCCTACGTGCAACCGTCACGCCGGCCGACCGATGGGCGTTACGGGGAAAACCCCAACCGCCTACAACATTACTACCAGTTTCAAGTCATCCTGAAGCCCTCGCCGCTCGAACTCCAAGAGCTTTATCTCGCGAGCTTGCGCGAGCTCGGCATCGACACCACAGTCCACGATGTGCGTTTCGTCGAAGACAACTGGGAGTCACCGACCTTGGGCGCCTGGGGCTTGGGCTGGGAAGTGTGGTTAAACGGCATGGAAATCACGCAGTTCACTTACTTCCAGCAAGTCGGCGGACTCGATTGCCGTCCGGTGGCGGGCGAAATTACCTATGGTCTCGAGCGCATCGCGATGTACTTGCAGGGCGTCGACAGCGTGTATGACCTCTTGTGGACCGAGCACGACGGCGTGCGCGTTACCTACGGCGATGTGTATCACCAAAACGAAGTTGAGATGTCGACTTACAATTTCGAGCAGGCCAATACGGATATCTTGTTTGAGTGGTTTAATCGTTGTGAAGCGGAAGCCGCCCGCATGATTGAAGCCAAGCTACCGTTGCCGGCGTACGAGATGATGGTCAAAGCCTCGCATACATTTAATTTGCTGGATGCGCGGCGCGCCATTTCGGTGACTGAACGACAGCGCTACATTTTGCGTGTCCGTACGCTGGCGCGACAGATTGCCGAAGCGTATTACGCGGTGCGCGAGTCATTAGGTTTCCCAATGCTTAAAGCCGAAGGCGTGGTGCCATGAGCGCGGCCGACTTACTGGTCGAGCTCGGCACCGAAGAACTGCCACCGAAGGCGCTTAAAACATTGTCGGAGCGTTTCGCGAGCGAACTCGAAACCCGCTTATCGAGCGCCGGTTTGAGCTTCGCCACCGTCGTGCGTTACGCCACGCCACGCCGTTTGGCAGTGTGTGTCCAGAAGCTCGCCGACCGCCAACCAGATCAGGTGATCGAGCGACGCGGCCCGGCAGTTAGCGCCGCGTTTGGTGCTGACGGTAAACCCACGCAAGCGGCGTTAGGATTCGCCCGCTCGTGTAACGTTGCGTTTGACGCATTGGAGCGCTTGCAAACGGACAAGGGTGAATGGCTGGTTTTTCGTGGCCAGCAGGCCGGCAAGGCCACCCGCGAGCTTTTGCCGAAAATGATCGATGAATCCCTCGCCGCCTTGCCGATCCCCAAACGCATGCGCTGGGGTGCATGCGTGGATGAGTTCGTGCGCCCGGTGCACTGGCTAATCATTTTGCACGGCGAAGAAGTTATCCCGGCTACGATCTTAGGTGCGGCCAGTGGCAACGTGACGCGCGGTCATCGCTTTATGAGTGCGGGTGAAATTCGTTTGACGCGCGCGGATGAATACGCCTCCCGCTTGGAACGGGACGGACGCGTCATTGCCGATTTCGCCGCGCGACGCACGAGAGTACAGCAATTGGTCGAGCGTGCGGCAGTCGAACATCAAGGACGCGCGATCGTAAACGACGCCTTGCTCGATGAGGTCACCGCGTTAGTGGAGTGGCCGGCGCCGATTGTCGGCTCGTTCGATCCGCATTTTTTAGAGGTGCCGCGCGAAGCGCTGATCGCGACCATGCAAGGCAACCAAAAATACTTTCCGATCGAAACCACCGCCGGTGTGTTGACCAATCGATTTATTACGATTGCGAATATCGAGAGTCCGCAACCCAATCTAATCCGCGACGGTAACGAACGTGTGGTTCGGCCGCGCTTAAGTGATGCGGCGTTCTTCTTTGGGAAAGATCGCAAATCCTCGCTCGCTTCGCGCGCGGCTCATCTGGAACACATCGTGTTCGAACGCCGGCTCGGCACGCTTGCGCAAAAAACGGCGCGCGTCATGCGCCTTGCGGCATGGCTCGCGCCACACTTTGGCGCCGATCCCGCATTAGCAACGCGCGCGTCGGCGCTTTCGCGTTGTGATCTGGTCACCGAGATGGTCGGTGAGTTTCCGGAATTACAAGGCACCATGGGGCGCTATTACGCCGCGCACGATGGCGAACCTGCGGAAGTCGCACAGGCACTTGGTGAATTCTATCAGCCTCGTTTCGCTGGCGATGCAATCCCGCAAAGCGCGGTCGGTCGCGCGGTGGCGAGTGCCGAACGACTGGATACCTTGCTCGGCATATTCAGCGTCGGCGGTGCGCCGACCGGCGACAAAGATCCGTATGCGCTGCGTCGCGCGGCACTTGGCGTGTGGCGAATCCTGGTTGAATCCGCGTGCGCGGGCGATTTGCGCGGTGCCTTGGATTGCGGCGCGATGGGTTATGAACCGGCCGTCACGGCACAGGTTGAGCCGGTACTACAGTTTATTTTAGAACGCTCACGCGGGTACTTCGCAGAAGCCGGGTTCAGCGGCGAAGTGATCGAATCGGTGCTCGGCACAGCAAGCAGCGCACCGTACGATGTGGCGCGGCGAATTGCAGCAGTCGCCGCGTTTTTAAAACTTCCAGAAGCCCTGCCACTCGCCGCGGTTAATAAACGCATCGCCAACATTCTTAAAAAGGCACCACCGAGCGAATTTTTTGACGCGAAGCATTTGGTAGAACCGGCGGAACTCGCGCTCGCGGCACAGGTTACGCAGATTGAACGGGACGCCGAGCCACTCCTCGCCGAACGCGAATATGTAGGCTATCTAACACTGCTTGCAGGCCTACACGGCCCGGCGAATCGTTTCTTCGACGAGGTATTGGTCATGGCGGATGACCCGGCGCTCCGCGCCGCGCGCTTGGGGCTGCTGCAGACCATCCACCGCGCGTTTCTACGCGTGGCGGATGTCGCGCGCATCAGCGTCTAACGCATGGCGGGACGTTTGCTGATTATCGATCGCGACGGGGTAATCAATGAAGACTCAGACGCATTCATCAAGAGCCCGGACGAATGGCATCCGCTTCCCGGCAGCTTGGACGCACTCGGCGAAGCCACCGCCGCCGGCTATCGGATATTCGTCGTCTCTAATCAATCCGGCCTCGCACGCGGTTTGTTTAAGCTTGAACAACTACACCGCATTCATAGTCGACTGCTGCGCGAAGCCCAAGCGCACGGCGGCGTTATCGAAGCATTTTTTTTCTGCCCACACGGTCCGCGCGATGGTTGTGTCTGCCGCAAGCCACGGCCTGGGATGTTACATGCCGTCGCCGCGCGTAGCGGGCTCGCGCTTAGAGACGCGGTGATGGTGGGCGACCGTACAACTGATATCGATGCCGCGCTCGCCGCCGGTACGACTCCCTGGCTGGTACGCACGGGACATGGCGCGGCGAGCGAGTCCCATGCGCGCAAATTTAATGTGCCGGTGTTCGCCGATTTAGCCTCGGCGGTACGTACGCTTTGCTTAGGCGTTGCGTTGTGACGGAGCTTCGCTCGTTACTTTTTTATTTAGGCCTCGCACCGGTCACGGTTTTTTTCTGTTTGCTTGGCGTATTTCTGCTGCCGCTGCCGCGCCGGGTTCGCTACTACAGCATCATACAATGGTCACGCTTCGCGCTATGGTGGCTGGCGCTGACCTGCGGACTCAAGTGGCGTGTCAGCGGCCGCGAGAATATTCCGGAAACGCCGGGCGTTATCCTCTGCAAACATCAGTCCGCGTGGGAGACGATGTCATTGCAGTTCGTATTTCCGCCGCATTGCCAAGTCGTGAAACGCGAATTGCTGTGGGTGCCGTTTTTCGGCTGGGGACTTGCGTGCTTGAATCCCATCGCCATCGATCGCGCGGCCGGCACCAAAGCCTTGCGCAGAGTCCTGACCGAAGGCACCGCACGAATCAAAAGCGGTTGGTGGATGCTGTTGTTCCCCGAGGGCACGCGCGTGCCGATTGATAAACCCGGTAAATATTTTCCAAGCGGCGCCGCGCTTGCGGTTCACGCGCAATGCCCCATCGTGCCGGTGGCGCATAACGCCGGATTATTTTGGCCACGCCAAGCGCTGCGCAAAACGTCCGGCACGATTGAGCTTGTCATCGGTCCGCCGCTCTATCCCGCCGGCCGCTCGGCCGCGGAATTGATCCGCACCGCCGAAACTTGGATCGAAAGTACGTGCCAAACACTGCCGCCCTTCGCACAGTCGCCAACATCGACATCTTCAGCGAGAGAATCGAGCCATGCCTAACCCTTTGGGAATCGAGTTTCCGCGTCA
Source organism: uncultured Klebsiella sp. (assembly GCA_964555355.1). Taxonomy (GTDB): domain Bacteria; phylum Pseudomonadota; class Gammaproteobacteria; genus CAIKBL01. The sequence continues at coordinate 209,159 of CAZKRY010000011.1, read as the reverse complement.
CCGCCCGCGGCGGATGCGCGCGGCGGAATTTTCACGTCGCCTGATGCGTGAGAATCGCCTGACGACCGACGATTTAATTTGTCCGATTTTTGTGTGTGAAGGGACGAATGTGCGCGAGGCAGTCCCGAGCATGCCCGGGGTCGCACGGCTCTCGCTCGATTTGCTGCGTGCGACCGTCAAGGATTATTACGCGCTCGGCATTCCGGCGGTAGCCCTTTTCCCGGTCACGCCACCCGCGCTCAAAACGTTGGATGGGCGCGAGGCGTTTAATCCTAATGGACTGGTGCAGCGCGCGATACAAACCGTCAAAGACGCCGTGCCTGAACTTGGCGTCGTCACGGATGTCGCGCTCGATCCGTACACCACGCACGGCCATGATGGAGTTACCGATGTCACGGGTTATGTGTTGAACGACGTCACACTGGAAGTCTTGGTGCAGCAAGCATTGTCACAAGCACGCGTTGGCGTTGATGTCGTCGCGCCTTCGGACATGATGGACGGTCGCGTGGGCGCGATCCGCGATGCGCTGGAGCGCGCGGGCTTCGTCAACACTCGCATTCTCGCGTATTCCGCGAAGTTCGCGTCGGCATTTTATAGCCCGTTCCGCGACGCAGTGGGCTCCGCGCCTAATCTCGGCAAGTCCGGCAAACAAACTTATCAAATGGATCCCGCGAACAGCGACGAAGCCTTGCGTGAAGTCGCACTCGATATCGCCGAAGGCGCCGACATGGTCATGGTAAAACCGGGCCTACCGTACCTCGACATCGTTCGCCGCATCAAAGACGAAACCAAGATGCCGACTTATGTGTACCAAGTGAGCGGCGAATACGCGATGTTGAAGGCCGTCGGCCAAGCGGGTTGGCTCAACGAGCGCGCGGTCGTGTTGGAAGTGCTGCTCGCGTGTAAGCGCGCCGGGGCAGATGGGATATTGACGTACTTTGCGCCGGAGGTGGCGAAGTGGCTTGGCGAATAATCATTAGCGATTCAGATCCAATAACTCGACGACATTCAACTTAATCGCTAGTCGCATCAATTCGATGTCGGTACTTACACCGAGCTTGCTCTTGATCGCGTAATGAATGTTTTGGACCGTCTTTGAACTTAAATGCAGCAGCTCAGCAATATCATCGACTGAAGTGGCGGCGACCAACATTCTCAGTACTTCAAATTCGCGTGGACTTAGACTCGCGAGTGCTGCGTGTTCGTGACCTAGTCGATCCCATGCCAACGCTTGCGCCACATCGGCAGAGAGATAACGTGCGCCTTTCTGTACTTCACGAATTGCGCGTATCAATTCGATGGCCGGACTCGCTTTAGAGACATAGCCATCCGCTCCAGCACGGAAAGCCTGTTCGATAACGCTGGCGTGAGAGTGCATCGAGCAGATCACCACCCGCACTGTCAGCGCGCGTTGGCGAATACGTTGGACCAGCGTTAGACCACTTGCCCCTGGCATTGAAATGTCGATCACCGCAACATCGGGCCTAAGTTGCACAACCGTTCGGTATGCTGCTTCAGACTCCGCGACATCCGCCACGACTTCGAAATCATCTTGCCGGGAAAGCAGAACTCGATACCCCTCACGCACGACATCGTGATCGTCAACCAATATGACGCGCGCGATATTTGTCATGCGGGCTCCGCGCTATCGGCGGTATGGAGTGGGACGAGGACCCGAACGATGTATTGCGGATCGTAGCTCAGGATAAGCTTTCCATGCAGCGCCGCGACGCGTTCTTCAATGCCGCGTAAGCCATGACCTTCGCGCGGCACCGAGGATTCCGCACGCTTCGCGCTTCGAACTTGGATATCCAATACTTCAGGCGATCGTACGGTGTCGTTTACAGTAGCCGGCCGCCGACACAGCGAGGCTTCGATCGCCGCACTGCCGGCGTGCCGCATTCCGTTCGTGATACATTCTTGTACGATTCGATAGGCGTGCGAACTCACTCCGGTAGGCATTTCGTCTAACGCGCCGTCTAGGCGCAAGGTAATGTCCGGCGCATCGCGTAATTGCTGTCGCCAAGTCCGCACTAGTTGGCGTAGGCTGCCGGACAAGCCAATTTCCAGCAATCCCGGTGGCCGCAGAGAGGTCAGAAGTTGCCGTAAATGGCGATGTAGCACCGCGACGATATCCTCGATCCGCGCGGCGTCGCTGGCGATCTCGGGGTCGTTCACTGAAGCGTGACGGATCGCGGTACTTAGCGCGGCAACTGCCGTGAGATGCTGTGCGAATTCATCGTGCAGCTCACGCGCGATGGTTTGCCGCTCGTCGTCTTGGCTCTGTAGGAGGCGGGCGCCGAGCACATACCGACTCGCTTCGCTGGCTCGCAACCCGGCGACAAGCTCATTTACGGCCGCGCTGATCCGTGCGAATTCACTAAATGAAGAAGGTGTCAATTCAGCGGCCAAATCACCGGCCGCTATCCGTTCCAGACCGTCGACGATCCCGTCCGTGGAAACGATAACCTTGCGCGCGATCCGCATATGCATCGCACTGAGGATGAATGCACTCAGCGCGACCACCGTACCGATCTGCGTCACGGTACGCCAAGCGAGCGCGGCATTTGCGGCATAGTCCGGTAATAGTTCAAGCGTGGCGACCACACTGCGAGCGTCGTGAATCTCGCGAGACAATGGTTCTGCGTTGGCAAACGCTGCAAGATACAGCTTGACGAATACGCGCGGGACGTTGGAAGAGTTGGCGGTTCCATGACACACACTACGCCACAGGCTGCGATCGGGACGGAGCAGCCGCGCGCAACCGTTGGTTCCTTCTAACGAGCGATTAATCACCTGCCAATCCGGAAAGCGCGCGCGAAACACGCCATCGGCCTCGATTCCCAGCAGTTGGACTTCGAGTGTCCGTGCCAGCGTTCCGATAAGCGCCGCTTGCGTAGTCATACTTTGCTGATGATGTCGGATCAGCAACCCGACGACACTTAATACCAGCACTATGCCTAGGCAGCCCACCGTGTACAGCGTGAAATAGTTGCGTAAACGCATGAATGCGCCATCGGATTTTCTCAAACCCCATTCTACTTAACCCGAAGCGTCCTCGGAGCGGGCGCGCGTCGGGCATTTTGCCCGGTAAAACCCGAGCATTCCCGAGTGCCCAAGTACGACGTTTTTACTTATGTTTTCGATTCGTTGCACTTGCTCCAAGGAGTATCGCACATGCTGAAATCCGGACCGACGGCCGAAAAGTTGCGCCGTCTTCGCGCCGTGGCACGGCCTCTCGGTTTGTCATATTTCGGAGTTCTCGTTGCAGCCATGAAGCAGGCAACGGCACTGTATAAAGTGCTCCCATTGGCGGTGAGTTTGCTCGCACCGACCGTATCACACGCTGCCGCTATCGCTGACACCCCTCCCGACACCGGCATAAAGGTACTAGTCCTCGATTTTGGGTTGCGCGACGAAACAATGCTGCCAAAGGTTCCGCTGGAAGTTAAACGCAACGCGTCATTAGCGCCGTTCTTGCGCGCCCGTTTGAGTCAGATTGGAATTCACGTGATGCCGTTCGTGACCTCCCCGGAGCTCAAAGTGCGGCTCGAAAGCGGTTATTTGCTTGCGCACCCAAATCTCCTTGCAGACCTCGGGAAAGCGCAAGGTGCCGACTGGGTGATTGTCGGTTCGCAATTCAAGTTTAGCTTTTTAATTTCTTCATTAAGTGTCCAGTTGATTGATTCAACGTCTGGGTTAATTGTCGCACGCACCGAAAACGCGTTGCGCGGAAGCATGGACGACGAGCGCATGACTTCGCGCACGATCAATAGTCTCGCCGAGGATGTGAATAACATTTTGCGCGAGTTAGAGCAGCGTAAGAACGCCCGAGTCAGTGCGGAACATTGATGGGTCAGCACCACCGGCACTTTGTTCGATGGCGCCTGTGCGAGCTCGAAGACACTCGCAATCCCACCGAAGCCTGCAAATTTCGTTTTGGTTAATACCGATTTCTTGGTAGGGTGAACCGCGTCTCAAAAAACACCGAATAGCGCCTGAGCGGAGTCGTTGCATGAGCCAATACTCTAATGAGTCAGCCTCCATGGCGCTACACCGTGACCGTGACGTCAGACTTCATCTGATCGAACAAGAGCGCCGTTTTTACGTGGTGGCCTCGATCCTACTATTGATCGTTTCGATCATCGGCTTCAGACAGTTTCTACTGCACGGAAAATCGGCCGGCGGTACCTCGATTTCGCCGCCAATACTCTACGCGGTCGTAACTCACGGCGTCGTGATTTTCTCGTGGCTGCTGCTGCTTCTCGTGCAAAGCGTCTTGATCGTAGGCGGACGGCTACGCCAGCACATGACACTTGGCGCGATTGGTGGGGTACTTGCTGCCGCGGTCGCGATTTCGGCGTTTGTTGTCGCGCCGCTTTCCGCGCATTACAACCCAGGTAGTTACGTACATTTTGGCGGTGCGAGGTATTTTCTGGCGTTCGCGCTCACCGCGCCCGTTATGTTCAGCATCCTGGTCACCGTGGGCTTCGTGTACCGCAAGCGGCCGGATATTCATCGGCCAATGATGTTGCTGGCGACCGTCGCGATGACCACCGGAAGCTTTGATCGCTGGCCCTACCTTGAGCACCTGATCGCGTTCACGCACGGCTATGTGCCAGTGTTCCATTGGGGGCCAATGCTGGTTCTCGGTGCGGTCTTGTTCCTGCTGCATGCGGTTATGACACAGCGGCCCAGCTGCTGGTATGGCGCGGGTTACGCGGTGGTGGTCAGCACGGTACTACTTTCGGTCGCCATCGCGGGTAGCGAGACTTGGCAGCAGATTGCGGCGTTGGTGGTTCCCTAGGCATGGGCGCTAGGGACATCTTGTGCATCTAACGCACAGGCGAGCTTGTTTTATACTGCCTTCCCAGACCGCCGTGCCACCTACTCTACCTAAATCTCGATAACGGCGAAAACCAACCTCTAAACTGTTCGAAACGCCGAGGAGACACCGCATGAAACTCGCCCTCTATCTGCCCAACTTCCGCGACCAGGTCACGGTCAAGGAGCTCGAAGATCTAACGCAGCTCGCCGAAGCGCTCGATTTCGATTCGGTGTGGACGCTCGATCGGATTGTCGTCCCCGAAGCCTCCGATCATCAAAAGCTCCAGTTTCCGTTTGGCATGATGGACCAGTTTCCAAAAGCACTCCCGGTCTCTGCCCGCGGCCAATGGTTGCATGGCATGCCGCTCATCCCGTGGCTCGCGGCGAAAACACGGAAACTGCGGATTGGCATGAGCATCATTGATACGCCGTATCGTGCGCCCGGTGTGTTAGCCGGAGAAATTGCGACCGTCGATCACCTCTCGAACGGGCGCGTCAACGTCGGCGTCGGTTCTGGTTGGATGCCGGAGGAATTCGCGGCGGCGAGCGCCTCACATATCTTTCCGAAACGGCACAAACATGTGCGCGAGACCATTGAGGTGTTGCAGGGGATTTGGACGAACGACGTGTTCGAATACCACGGTGAGTTCGCGGACTTCGAGCCCTGTGGATTCGGCGCCAAGCCGCTGCAAAAACCGACACCGCCAATTTATTTTAGCGGTCTCAAAGACGCGAAACGCTCAGCCCGGCGTATCGCGAAATACGGTCTCGCCGGATGGATTGGCATCCAAGACACGCCAGAGGAAATCGTGCGCTGGCGCGGCGAAATTCAGCGCGAACTGAGTGCCATGGGAAGCACACGATCGCTCGACGCCGATTTCGACATGTGCAGCATGATCTGGTTCGCCATCACTGACGAACCTACCGATCAAACCCCCAATGGCAAACTTAGTAATTTATTGGTGGGAACCGCGTCGCAAATCACCGACAACCTGAAGCGCTACAAAGACGCCGGCATGAACATGCCGTTGCTGTGGCCGCCGTTTGCCGGCGTGCCGGTTGCTAAGACGCTCGACGACATGAAGCGGTTGGTTGGGGAGATTATGCCGAAAGTTAACGCGGCTTAAGTTCGCCGGCGCGCGACACCACGCTTTGCGTTATCGCAAAGCGTTCTTGCTTCTCCCGCGTGATCTCGACGCGGAACCCGCCGGGCGCGCATGGATTACGCGGAGTCCAAGATCCCGTACTTTTGTGATGCGTCGTTGAGGAACCACGTAACCGCCTTTGGAGTATCGAGTTTGCGCGGATCGTAGTCGCGCCGCATGCAGAGTTTGATCATATTGCCACCGACATAGCTCACCAAGCGGCCGAACACTTTCGCGAAACGGATTTTGCTGCGAAAGATTTCGAGGCGGCTCATCGACTCCCGATCTTTGGTGATGATGACCTTGTACGCTTCGAGTCCATAGCCAAATAGCTGGATCATGGCGTACCACATCATGTAGCAGCGGTAGAAGTACGATGGCGCATCGCCGTAGATGGCCTTGTAAAGTTCGAACGCGACCGCGCGGTGTTCGAATTCTTCCGAGAGGTGCCAGAGCCACAGATACACCGTGGGCTCGTCCCAGCCTTCCATCAATTCCGGCGCGTGCTCGAAGAAGAAATAGCACAACATGGGCCCGAAGGTCTCAAACCCGTCGCAATAAGCGAGGTTAAATTTGAGGCTGCGCTTCGCGAGTGCCGTCTCGTAGCTCTTGGCGAGTTTGGCCATCACCGGTTCCAGGCGATAGCCGGCGTCGTAGAGCAGCTTGTTGAACTTGGCGTGTTGCCGGTAATGGCGCCCCTCCTGCCCGCAGAAGAGATCGATGTCGCGGTGCATGTGCACAGGCGCCAGCAACTTCGCCTGTCGAATCACCTTGATGAGAAAAGGCTCGAGCAGCGGGAAACCGCTGGAGAGGCCATTCAGCAGCTGCGCGTATTCTGGTTGCCGCGGATTCCAGTGGATCTTGGCGTTGGCGAAGTCGATTTCAACTTTTCGGACCTGCATTCCCATCTCTCCATCGGACAGCCGTGCAGTGGGCGATGTTTGGTATTTCCAACGGTTGCTAATGTAACCCATGAATGGGGTTTCACAGAACTGGGGACTCTATTCGATTCCTATCGTGATCGATTACGCGCAGTACGCGCCGAGGGCTTTTCGGCACCTAAAGGCGACGGTTGATAGCAAAGTGCCTGATATCGTGTAACGAGTGATTTTCAAAGTTAATGCCCGCTGCTGTCTTTCACGACAGCCTTAGGTTTATCTGGCCGCGCTAACCATACCGCTGCCGTCAGCAACAAGAAAATCCCCGCGCAGAACGCGAAAATATCGTTCGCTGCAAGCATCGCGGCCTGTTGTTCGATTAACCGATCCACGCCGGCGAAGGCAGGTAGGTCTTGCGGGACAGCCGCACGTAGCCCGCTTAGCGTCGGATGCATGGCGAGTTCCTGTCTATCGACGTATTCGACTAAGTAAGCGTGATGGAGTGCGGTGCGATCTTCCCACAACGTGGTAGTCACGGAAGCACCAAAGGCACCTGCTGTAATACGCACGAAGTTGACTAGACCCGACGCCGACGGAAATTTCTCCGACGGAATACTAGAAAGTGCGAGATTGAACAGTGGAATAAAGAAAAAAGCGATCGCCGCGCCTTGAATGATGGTTGGCAACAAAATGACGGCGAAATCGGCTTCCGTGTTGAATTGGGAACGCATCCATAACACCAACGCGAAAATGCCGAAGCCCAACGAGCCGAAGATACGCGGGTCAACGCGTGTCACATTCTTGCCAACGATGGGCGAAAGGATCATGGCTAGGATCCCGACCGGCGCCATCGCGAGTCCGGCGAGCGTCGGCGTGTATCCCATGTACTGCTGCAGCCACAACGGTAGTAACACCAAGTTACCGAAAAACATGCTGTAACCAATCGATACCGTCAACGTTGCAGTCGTGAAATTACGATTACCAAAGAGGCTCAAATCCACCACCGGATGTTCTTCGGTCAGCTCCCAGATAAGAAAAAATAAAAAACCGATCGCGGCAACCAGCGCAAGTGCCACTATCTGCGGCGACGCGAACCAGTCGAGTTCTTTGCCCTTGTCGAGCACAATTTGAAAGGCGCCGATCCACACAACCAGCAGCACCAGTCCCAGCCCATCGACCGGACGGCTTTGTGTGGGAGTTTCGCGTTTGCGGTACAGAAACCACACCGCGCTTGCCGCGAAAAACCCAACCGGGATGTTGATATAGAAAATCCACGCCCAATGAATATTGTCGGTGATCCAACCGCCGAGCACCGGTCCCACTACCGGCGCGACCAGTGAAGTGATCGTCCACATAGCGAGCGCGGTGCCGGATTTCTCTTTGGGATAACTCGACAGGAGCAACGATTGAGAGAGCGGCACCATCGGCCCCGCGACCGCACCCTGAATAATTCTGAATAAGATCAGTGTTTCGATCGTCGGGGCGATGGCGCATAGCCAAGAAGCAAGCGTAAACAGAAGCACGCTTGTGACAAACAACCGTACCGCGCCAAAACGCTGCGCCAGCCAGCCGGTTAGCGGCAGACAAATACCGGTCGCGACCGCAAACGAGGTAATCACCCACGTACCTTGATTGGGCGAAACGCCGAGATCGCCCGCAATCGCCGGAATGGAGACATTGGCGATCGACGTATCCAGCACGTTCATAAACGTGGCCGTCGCCAACGCGACTGAACCAATGATGAGCGCCGCGCCGTGCAACGGCCCCGGCGGCGTGTATGGCGTAGGCGCCGCGGCGGAATCGGTCATGCGCGGCTCAACGCGTCGCGCCGCCCGCGATATCAGGGCTCGCGCCGGTCAAATTACTTAGAATGATTTCGTCGATGCGCGCTTGCGCGGCGCTCAATTGCTCATCGAATATCTCGGTCGCACTGACATGCGTCGCGGGCACGGGATCAAGCGGCGCGTCGCCTTGCACGTCGCGCAATTCCACTTCAACCACCATCGATAAGCCGACGCGTAGCGGATGTACCGCCAATTGCGCTGGCTCAAGTTCGATACGCACTGGCACACGTTGCACAATCTTGATCCAGTTGCCGCTTGCATTCTGCGCCGGCAGTAACGCGAACGCGCCGCCGGTGCCGGCGCCAAAACCCGCGACACGGCCGTCGTAGACCACTTTTTTGCCGTACAAATCGGCCATTACTTTTGCCGGCTGACCGATGCGCATTTTGCGCAATTGACCTTCTTTGAAGTTGGCATCCACCCACACCGCCGTCAGCGGTACCACCGATAACAGGGGCGCACCGGGCTGTACGCGCTGTCCCACCTGTACTTGGCGCCGCGCAATATCGCCGGCGATTGGCGCGACAATCCGCGTCCGTTGCCAAGCGAGATGCGCTTCCTGCACGCGCGCGGCCGCGCGTCGGACTTCCGGATGCTCCGGCACGCTAACCCCGGCGGTAAGAGTTTTATTGGCGCTTAACCGCTCTAGCGCGGTCGCGATTGCGGCATCGGTGGCATCTAGCGCGGCGTTTGCCACCTGCAGATTGGTTTGCGCGTGTTTTAGTTCTTCTTTGCCTACCGCGCCGCTCGCGATCAATCCATCGCGCGTTTCTACATCGTCACGCGCCTTACTCACCTCCGCGGCGTGGCGCGCGCGGGTCGCGCGGTGGACGGCGATCTCGGCTTCGAGTGTGTTATTGGTTGCGTACACGTTGTGTACTCGTCGCACCGTTTGCGCGAGTTCGGCTTCGGCCGCTTCCAGCGCGATTTTGGCGTCATTGCCGTCAAGTTCCACCAACAATTGGCCCACTTCAACGATATCGGTATCTTGCACCGTGACCGCCTTGACGGTGCCGACAATCTGCGGCGTAACGCTGACGATATGCGTGTTGACATACGCATCGTCAGTGGATTCGTAAAAGCGCGCGATGCGCCAGTACCAAGTGCCGGCGCCAATCGCGCCCGCCATCACCAGCAACGCCAGTATTGTCAGTAAGGGTTTGCGACGGCGCGGTGCGAGCGGCGTGGCGGTTGCTGTCATCTCGGCTCTTTTCAGTTGGCGGTTAGTGACTCGGGCCGGATGTAACCGCCGCCCAAGGCTTGTTTAAAACTAATGTCCAAGGCAACCGCGCGCGCGGCGAGGTCGACGGCCGCGCGCTTTTGCGCGAGCACTTCAGACTCGGTGGTCAGCACGGTCAGGTAATTCGTGAGTCCGGCTTGATAACGTTGTAGCGCAAGCGCGTAGGCATTCTCGGCCGCCGCTTGGGTCGCGCGTTGCGCCTGCACTCGCGCGTCCATACCACGTAAGGCGACCAGTGAACGCACAACATCGCGCAGCGCGTTCAACAATGTATCGTTGTATTCGGCGACCGCGGCATCGGTCGAAGCGCTTGCGAAGCTCAGTTTGGCGCGCAGCCGCCCAGCATCGAAGATCGGCAAACGTAGCGCCGGCCGCACGCCGTAAACGCGCGATCCGATGTCAAACAAGTTATTAAGACCGAGTGAGGACAACCCGATAAACGCGCCTAAATTAACGCTCGGATAAAACTCGGCTTTGACGGATTCGATACCTTTCAACGTCGATTCAACGCGCAGTCTCGCCGCGACGATATCTGGCCGCCTGGCGAGCAGATCAGAGGGAATGGCGAACGAAGGCACCGCTGCTTGAACTGGTTTGAGCTTGGGTGCGAGTTGCGCGACCTCGGCAAACGGCAATACGGCCAAGCGCGCCATGCGAGCTCGAAATAATGAAATGGTTTCATCCAATATCGCGAGATCGCCTTCGATTAAGTGCACAGCGCCTTCGGCTTGGCGGAGCTCAACGTTTGAGTCGAGCCCCAATGTGACGCGCGTCGCCACCAACTCGCGGATACGGTTCCTTTGGCGGAGTGTATCGCGCGCGACTTGTTGGAGGGCCAACGCATGGGCCAACTCAAAGTAGCTGGTGGCGATGGTTGACGAGATGGCGAGCCGCGCTGCCACCACACCAGCCGTACCCGCTTCGCGCAGCGCACTAAACGATTCAACTAATGCGCGATTACGGCCGAATAGGTCGAGGTCCAACGTCGCATCGACGCCAAGCTTACTGTCCAGATCGTGTGAACCGCCAACGTCCACCGGGTACAACCCTGACTCGGTGAACCGCTGCCATTCGCCGTTGTAGGCGCCGTCGACTCGCAAACCCCGATTGGCCTGTAAATAGTGTTCACCCGCACTCGCTTGCGCCAGGCGCGCGGCCGCGAGTTGTACGCTGGGATGATCGGTCAAGGCATGCTCTATTAAGCGATCGAGTGACGGCTCTGCATATGCATGCCACCATTGGTCCTCTGGCCACGCTTCAAACGTCGAATCAATTTCCGCCGGGCGTAGTTCAAGTGTAGGCGTTGACGGCGCAATGCCGGCGTCGCTGACACAACCGTTGAGCGCGTAGGTGGCAAGCGCGATGAATGCGCGGTGGCGCTTCATTCGCGAGCGTCCTCGGCGTCCATGCGCGCGCCGTTATCTAACATGCGTTGCATGAACTGCATGAAAAGCGCGAGTTCGGGCGCTGAGAAACCCTCTAGATGCAAATTCAATACATCGATCAACAGGTGCGCATTGGTTTCGACAAGCGTTTTGCCGCTCGCGGTCAGCTCCAATAAAACGACGCGCCGATCGGCCTGCGAGCGTACCCGCGCAATGTGACCTTTGGCTTCGAGCCTATCGAGCATGCGCGTCATCGCGCCGGTATCGATGTTGAGGCAGCGCGCGAGTTGTGCCGCGGTATGCCCTTGGTGCGTCGAGAGCAGAACCAATGGTCCAAGTTGCAGAGCGGTAAGGTCGAGCGGCTGCAGACGTCGGTCAAGGTGTCGCTGCAAAGAACCTAGAAGCCTGCGCAAAAGAAACCCATAGGAATTTTCGGCGGCATAGGTTTCGGGTGTGTAGTGAATTGCCCCCTTGTCGGTCGTGGCGGCGGGTTCTGAGCTGGGGGTTGCCATGATCGCAAATATTGCTGCCATGGCAGTTATTGTCAAGGCATGAATTCTTACACGTCCATGTCTAACTCTTTGATCTTTCGGGTAAGGGTATTCCGACCCCAACCGAGTAAGCGCGCGGCGTCATGGCGCCTACCGTTCGTTTTGGCGAGCGCGACGAGGATCATGGTGCGTTCGAATTTGGGCACGGCGTCATCCAAGATGGGTTTGCCCGAACTCGCGAGTTGTTGCTCGGCCCAGCGCCGCAGCGCTAGCTCCCAATCGTGGCCGAGGCGTTCATTGACGGCGGCGGCGGTACCGGTGTCCAACATCTCGCGGGGGAGATCTTCAAGTTCGATTGTCTGCGCCGGTGCCATGATCGACACACGGCGACATACGTTCTCCAGCTGGCGGACATTGCCCGGCCACGCATACGCGCGGAATGCGTTCAGGGCGGCGTGCGATAACCGCTTGGGCTCGATATCCGCCTCTTGCGCGGTGGTGCGCAGAAAATAATTGGCGAGTTCCGGAATGTCTTCGGTGCGTTCGCGCAGCGCCGGGAGCTGCAGCCGAATGACGTTCAAGCGGTGGTAGAGATCCTCGCGAAACGACCCGGCCTGCGCACGCTTTTCCAAGTCTTGATGGGTTGCCGCGATAACACGCACGTCGACTTGTACCGGCTGGTGACCACCAACTCGGTAGAAATTTCCCTCGGCGAGTACGCGTAACAAACGCGTTTGGAGTTCGGCTGGCATGTCGCCAATCTCGTCGAGAAACAGCGTGCCGCCGTTGGCCTGCTCGAATCGGCCAATGCGCTGGCCGGTGGCGCCGGTAAACGAGCCGCGCTCATGCCCGAATAATTCCGATTCCAACAGGTCGCGTGGGATCGCCGCCGTGTTGAGCGCGATGAACGGCCGGCTCGCGCGCGGTGAGTGCCGATGCAAGGCGCGTGCGACCAATTCTTTGCCAGTACCGGATTCACCCGTCAGCAGCACCGTCATATTAGATTTCGATAACCGACCAATGGCGCGAAAAACTTCTTGCATCGCTGGCGCCGAGCCGACGATATCGGTGTCGCGGGCCGGTTCGGGCGACGCCTCGATATCTGATCTTGTACCGCGCGCACTCGCGATCGCACGGCGGACAATGGTCACCGCCTCGTCCACGTCGAACGGCTTTGGCAAATACTCAAACGCGCCGCCTTGAAACGCGGCGACCGCGCGATCAAGGTCGGCATACGCGGTCATGATGATAACCGGGACTTGTGCATTCGCGGTGTGCACCGCTTGTAGCAGCTCAAGCCCGTCCATGCCGGGCATCCGAATGTCTGTAATCATCGCGGCCGGCGGCGTCTCACGTTTGAGACGCGCCAACACTTTGTCCGCGGAGTCGAAACAACGGGGCGCGAATTCGGCCTGAGACAGTGCTTTTTCAAGCACCCAGCGGATTGCGTGATCGTCGTCTACTATCCAGACTTCGTGTGGGGTAGTCATACGTTGTTCCTCACCGGCAACCACACGGTAAAAACCGTATTGCCCGGTTCGCTCGTAAATTCAATCAGGCCACCTTCTCGTTGCACTAAAGACTGTGCAATTGGTAGGCCAAGTCCGGAACCTTCCGCGCGACCGGAGACCATTGGGAAAAAAATACTGTCCGCGATCTCGGGCGGCACGCCCGGCCCGTCGTCGTGAATTTGCGTGCGTAGCACCAACCGATGCAGCTCGTTGCCAATAGTATGCATGCGTTGCGCGCGCGTCCGGATCGTGACATTGCCGCCGCGTCCATTCAGCGCTTGCACGGCGTTTCGCACCAAATTCAGGTACGCTTGAATGAGCGAATCCCGATCGGCCACGATTCCGGGCAAACTGGGATCGTAGTCGCGCTCGATACCCACTTTGGGCGAGGCTTCGATTTCGACAATTTGGCGCACATGCTCGAGTATTTCGTGAATATTGACGGTGGATCGCTGCGGCATCGCGCGCGGCCCGAGCATGCGATCAACGAGTGTGCGCAGGCGATCGGCTTCGCCGATGATGATCTGGGTGTACTCGCGCTGCTTAGGATCAGGGAGTTCGCGTTCCAGCAGCTGCGCCGCCCCACGGATCCCTCCAAGAGGATTTTTGACTTCATGCGCGAGTCCTCGCATGAGCGCGGTGCTGATCTGATTTTGTAGTACCCGATTTTCTTCGGCTTGGATGCGCGCCTGTCGCTCGTTGCTGATCATTTCCAAAACGATGGCGCGCGGTTGGGCAGCGGCTTGCCACCACGGCGAGATGATGCAGTCGACCTTGACCGTCTCCAAATTGGAACGCTGCAAGGTTAAATCACGCTCCGTAAAGGTGCGCCCGTCGTCTATGACTTTGGCTAGCGCACCGGGCAATGCAGCGTGTGTCGGGAAAAGACGTTGGATGGGCATGCCGCGTAGCTTGCTGACACTCGTGGCAATCAATGTCTCCGCAGCGACATTCGCCGCGGAAACATTGAGTTCAGGCGTCAATACCATCACGGCAGTTGCTAGATGGTTTAACAGACTACTTGCGTCGATTGCGGAAATCATTGCGATTCGCTCGCCGTGGATTAAACATGCCGATTGGACAGAAGTGCCGCTATTGCCGCCAACGCCCCGCCTACTAATCTGCAGGAATTAGGCCAATCGTACTCACCGAGCTTTGCGCGAGCTTTTCTTTTTGTTGGCGGGCTGTAGTAAGGATCGTCGGTGCAATTGAAATTCGACGGGATTCGAGCGTATCAGCATTCGTCCCGCTTTGTTTTCGATCCGCGCGATCAACGTATGCGCACCGCGATCCAAATTGAGCAACGTGACGGTGGGTTCATTGGCCGCTTCCGGGCGCAACGTTCCGTCGATTTCAAGCCGCACGCGATGGCCGCGTTCGGTTTGTAAGTCCGGCACGCTCACAATTTTAACCACCACGTTGCCGCCGTTGTCGCGCAAAGTGGCGGCGGCCGCAGGTTCAACAATGCGTAAATTCTGATAGGCGAGCGTAACCGCCGGCGACGGTGGCGCCGCAGGTTCCGCCGTGCTCGACGTCGGTGTTGTAAATGGCACGACCGTCGACGGCGGTACCTGAATCTTTGCGGCCCCGGGCCGTGGCGTATCGGAGAATTCGATGCCGGTTGCGCGATCACCCGCACGATAAACTTCCTGCGCGCCCGCTATCGTGGCAATCGACCAAATGACGCAAAGTGTGAATAGTCGCATACTTTCGAAGATAGCGAAGGGACACCCCTTCGACAATGACAGTACTCGGCAAAAAACAAACCCCCATGACGGGGGTTTGTCGCAGATCAACGCAGTCGGTCGAATTGGCTTACACGCTGTAGTACATATCGAATTCCACCGGATGCGGCGTCATGCGGAAGCGCGTGACTTCCTGCATCTTCAGATCGATATAGGCGTCGATCGTGTCGTCGGTAAACACGCCACCGGCCTTCAAGAAATCTCGATCTTTGTCCAAACAATCCAACGCTTGGTCGAGCGAATGGCAGACGGTTGGAATATTCTTCGCTTCTTCCGGTTCCAAGTCGTAGAGGTCTTTATCCATCGGCTGACCCGGATCGATTTTGTTCTTAATGCCATCGAGGCCCGCCATCAGCATGACGGAGAAAGCAAAATACGGGTTTGACGTGGAATCCGGAAAGCGCACTTCGATGCGGCGGCCCTTGGGGTTGGAAATCCATGGAATACGGATCGATGCCGACCGGTTACGCGCGGAATACGCCAGCATGATCGGCGCTTCGAAACCCGGTACCAGTCGCTTATAGCTATTGGTACTCGCATTAGTAAATGCGTTAATGGCGCGCGCATGTTTGATGATGCCACCGATGTAATAGAGCGCGAGGTCGGAGAGCCCGCCGTAGCGATCCCCAGGGAATAGATTTTGTCCGCCCTTGGAAATCGACTGATGGCAATGCATGCCGTTGCCGTTATCGCCGACGAGCGGCTTTGGCATAAAGGTCGCGGTTTTGCCAAAGCTGTGCGCCACGTTATGGACGACGTATTTCAAAATCTGCAACGAATCGGCGCGCTTGACCAACGAGTCGAAACGCGTGCCTATTTCGCATTGACCGGCGGTCGCCACTTCATGGTGGTGTACTTCGGTCGGTAGCCCCATGCGTTCCAACACCACGCACATTTCGGAGCGAATGTCTTGCAAAGAGTCGATCGGCGGTACCGGGAAATAGCCGCCTTTGATGCCCGGACGGTGACCGGAGTTGCCACCTTCCATTTGCTTGCGCGAACTCCAATAACCTTCATCGGAGTCGATTTCGTAAAAGCCGCCGCGCATTTCTTGCGCCCAGCGCACGTCATCAAAAATAAAAAATTCGGGTTCCGGTCCAAAGTAAGCAACGTCGCCGATGCCAGTCGACTTGAGGTAAGCCTCGGCGCGCTTCGCGAGCGAGCGCGGATCGCGCTCATAGCCTTGGCCGGTCGACGGCTCCACGATGTCGCACCGGATAATCAACGTTTTCTCTTCAAAAAACGGATCCATGACGGCGGTGGTTGGGTCGAGCTGCAGGATCATGTCGGACTCGTGAATGCCCTTCCAACCGGCAATCGATGAGCCATCGAACATCTTGCCGTCTTCGAACACGTCGGCATCGATCTGATGCGACGGCACTGTCAGGTGCTGTTCTTTCCCGCGAGTGTCGGTAAACCGCAGGTCGACGAACCTTACTTCTTCGTCTTTTATTTGTTTCAACACGCTATCGACGGACATTGGTCTAACTCCTCCTCGGGACGATGATTAATTGGTTGGCGACCCGTTGCGCCTGCTAGGTTCACTTAGATAATCAAGTGAGCCGGGGCATACGACAATAGGATTGCAAAACGGGCGGCGCACATACGTCAGGCGCCGCTGGGTCGCCCATGGTGCCAATTCAGCACAATGTATGCCAGCGCTATGTCATTGAATCACGGGCCTAGTCCGAATTCAGGCAGCCAAAACGCACAGTTATGGTGCTATACAAATTTATATCGCCCTTTTTTAGGGCGAATGCCCGCGTGCCCTAACGCAAAAGACTCTCAGCGGCCAGCAGCTCGGGAATCGTTTCGCGTCGACGGATCTGAAAGGCTTGGTCTCCATCGACCAAAATTTCCGGGGGGCGCGCGCGCGTGTTGTAGTTTGAGGCCATGACGAATCCATACGCGCCGGCGTTCATGAAGGCGAGTCGGCTTCCTTCCGTGAGCGTAAGCGCTCGCGCGCGCGCGAGAAAGTCAGCGCTCTCGCACACCGGCCCCACCAGTTCGTAGCGCGCCTTAACGGCATGCGCGGGTGGGGCGTTCAGTAATTCGACATCATGCCAAGCTTCGTAAAGTGCCGGGCGGATCAATTCGGTCATCGCCGCATCGCAGATCGCAAAATGACGCGCGCCGTTTTGCTTTAGATATTCAACAGTGCTCAGTAACACACCAGCGTTCCCCACGATCGAGCGGCCCGGTTCGATATGAATATCCCAATGCGCCGGCGCTTGGGCCAACGCGGTGACATAGTCGTCTGCCGAAGGCGGCGTTTCATCGACATAACGGATCCCGAGACCGCCGCCAAAATCCACGTGTTGGAGCGGTATTCCGGCGTTTTCGAGCTCTGTCGCAAGCGCCACCACGCGAGCAACGGTATCGCGGATTGGTGCCAAATCGGTAAGCTGAGAACCGATGTGGCAGGCAACTCCCACGACGGCAAAGTGCGGCGAATCGGCCGCGCGGCGGTAAATTGCCAATGCTTCTTTGATTGGCACGCCAAACTTGTTTTCTTCAAGTCCGGTTGAAATATACGGATGCGTCTTCGCGTCGACATCCGGATTGACGCGCAACGCAATTGGCGCACGCACTCCATGGCTCGCGGCCACCTGCTCCAAACGTAAAAGTTCGGCCGGCGATTCCACGTTAAGGCAAGCTACCTGTGCGTCGAGTGCCATGGCGAGTTCCGCGCGAGACTTGCCGACGCCGGAAAAGACGATATCGGCCCCTCGCGCACCTGCAGCGAGTACGCGGCACAATTCTCCTCCGGAAACAATGTCGAAACCCGAACCCGCGCGTTGCAATAGCTGCAAGATGGCGATATTCGAGCACGCTTTCACCGCGTAATAGATCCGATGCGCACGAGTGCCAAAGGCCATATCGTAGGCACACCAGTTGCGCAAAATGCTCGCTTTTGAATATACGTAACAGGGCGTACCAAAACGTTCAGCGAGTTCCGATAACCGCAGGCTTTCGACCATCAAGTGGCCGTCAACACGATGAAACATTTGGAGTTTTCTCGATCCTGCGCGCCTTAGCGCGAGCCTTCTTGCTGGTCCCGTGGTCCGTCAGGAAGATACAACTCACCTTTTTGGCCACAGCCGCCGATAACGATGACGAATAGCAAAACGGCAAGTAGCACGCGGGAATTCATAGCGCTCGTCGAAAATTAGACAGGTATCGATGGGTCGGTACGATTATGGTTCATACTGCGGTCAAGTTGAACATCCCTAAGCCCGCCCTTGCATTGCGCGCGCTAATCGGCCGACAATTCTTTCACCCTAACTGCCCGGAGCAATCCTAAAACTTATGAGTAGCGAGAACATCGTCTACGTCACAGACGACTCTTTCGACAGTGACGTTCTTAAATCCGCCAAACCCGTGTTGGTTGACTACTGGGCAGAGTGGTGCGGTCCCTGCCGCATGATTGCGCCTATTTTGGACGAAGTTTCCAGCGAATACGGCGAGCGGGTCAAAGTCGCAAAGCTCGATGTTGACGATAATCACGCCACGTCAATGAAGTATGGGATCCGCGGCGTACCCACGCTGATGCTCTTTAAGGATGGTAATGTCGTCGCCACGCATGTAGGCGCGCTTACCAAGTCGCAGTTGACGGCCTTTATCGACAGCAATATTTAAACAATTCCGCCCGTGGCCGTGTGCCCCGGGCTTCTGGACGGAGCACGGATCGCGTGCTATGGTTCAGAGACAAAACCCTGAAGGCGTCCTGCCGGGCGCCTTCGAAAAATCCCAAACAAGCACACCTTAAGACGCCCGTTCCCCACGTGCGTCGCCAACTCCAACAATCATCATTCAAGCAAAATGAACCTCACCGAACTAAAGCAGAAACCAGCCTCTGAATTAATCGCGCTTGCCGACGAAATGGGCCTTGAAGGCGTCGCCCGTTCACGCAAACAAGACGTTATCTTCGGCATCCTGAAGGCGCACGCCAAAAAGGGCGAAGACATCTCTGGCGACGGCGTATTGGAAATTCTCCAAGACGGCTTCGGCTTCCTACGCTCCGGCGATTGCTCTTATTTAGCTGGCCCGGACGATATCTACGTCTCGCCAAGCCAGATCCGCCGCTTCAACCTGCGCACCGGCGACACCATTTCCGGCAAGATTCGCCCGCCCAAAGACGGCGAACGATATTTCGCGCTGCTGAAAGTCAACGACATCAACTTTGAGCCGCCGGAAAACGCTAAAAACAAAGTCCTGTTCGAAAACCTAACACCGCTGTTCGCCAATAAGCGACTCAACCTCGAACTTGGCAACGGCAGCACCGAGGACCTAACGCCGCGCGTCATCGATTTGGTGGCGCCCATCGGGAAAGGCCAACGCGGCCTCATCATTTCGCCGCCGAAGGCCGGTAAAACCATGATGCTGCAGAGCATCGCCCATTCGGTGGCGTTTAATCACCCTGAATGTTATCTCATCGTGCTCTTAATCGACGAACGCCCGGAAGAAGTCACTGAGATGCAGCGTTCAGTGCGCGGCGAAGTCATCTCGAGCACCTTCGACGAACCCGCGAGCCGCCACGTTCAAGTGGCCGAAATGGTCATCGATAAAGCGAAAAGATTGGTCGAGCACAAACGCGACGTGGTCATCCTGCTTGATTCGATCACCCGGCTTGCCCGCGCTTACAACACCGTGGTGCCAGCGTCGGGCAAAGTCTTGACCGGTGGCGTGGACGCCAATGCGCTGCAACGACCGAAGCGGTTTTTCGGCGCCGCGCGCAATATCGAAGAAGGCGGCAGCTTGACGATCATTGCTACCGCACTCATCGACACCGGCTCGCGCATGGATGACGTCATCTACGAAGAGTTCAAAGGCACCGGCAATATGGAAATCCATTTGGATCGCAAGATTGCCGAAAAGCGCATTTTCCCCGCGGTCAATATCAACCGCTCAGGCACACGCCGCGAAGAACTCCTGACTCATCCGGACGAATTACAAAAGATGTGGATCCTGCGCAAGCTGCTGCATCCAATGGAAGAACTCGCCGCGATCGAATTCCTGCTGGAACGGCTCAAAGCCACCAAAAACAATTCGGACTTCTTCGATTCAATGAAACGGTCGTAATTTCAATCGCTGAAAAAACTCCCCAATAACTACCCCGGCGGCCATGCAAACGGCCGCCCCGCCAGCACATGCACGTGCAGGTGAAACACGGTTTGTCCGGCGTCAGCGCCGTTATTGATCGCCAAACGAAACGCCCCCGCGTAGCCTGCGTCGGCGGCGACGCGCGCCGCCACTTGCAACAAGTGACCGAGCAGTTCGGTATCCTCAGCCGTCGCGTCGCTCACTTTCGGGATAGGCTTCACCGGTACCACCAGCACATGTAACGGCGCTTGCGGATTGATATCGCGAATGGCGATACAGCGCGCATCTTCAAATACGATGGTTGCCGGGATCTCGCGGGCGATGATTCGTTCGAACAAAGTCTTGTCTGCCATGATGGATACCTACGCAGAATTGAAGGTTTAACCTTGCAGGTTACGCCGAGGGATGAAGACGGCGCGGTGGGCATCGCGCACGATGTCACCGAGATGCACCCCAAATTGGGCGCGTCGCTCTTCGAAATAAAGTCGCAATGTATGCGAGATGGTCGGAAAGGCGAGTTCGTGCCACGGCACCTCTTCCTCGTGAAAAAGTTTGCACTCGAGACTTTCCGTGCCCGGGCCAAAATCCAAGTCGAGCAGGCGCGAGCGGAACATCATGTACACCTGATTGGTGTGTGGAATGTTCATGACCGTGTAAAGACCAAGCAATTCGACGCGCGCGTTGGCCTCTTCCAGGGTTTCGCGCTCGGCGGCTTCTTGCGTGGTTTCACCGTTCTCCATAAATCCGGCCGGCAACGTCCAATAGCCGTACCGAGGCTCGATGGCGCGCTTGCAGAGCAGGATCCGGTTTTCCCATTCCGGGATACAGCCGACGACGATCTTCGGATTCTGGTAGTAAATTTCGTTGCATTTGCCGCACACGTGGCGCGGGCGGTTGTCCCCGCTTGGCACCGTCCAAGCGATGCTATCGGACCCGCACTGGCTGCAAAACTTCATGGCGCGCTTTCGTGTTGGAAGTCAGGACATTTTCAATCGCCGGCCACACTGCGTCCAGCATTCGCGGTTGCGCGGCTGCGGTGGGATGCAAGCCGTCGGCTTGCAACAATGCGGGTTCAAGCATCACGGCCCGCAGAAAAAACGGCGTGACCACAGTATCCGCGAACTGCACGGCTACTTTTGAGTAGAGATCGCGAAACCCGTTCGCATAGTCCGGCCCATAATTAGGCGGCATTTCCATCGGCAATAGCACAGTGCGCCCGCCGCTAGCCGCGACCGCCGCCACCATGGCGTGTAGATTCTTTTCGATCTCGACAAGCGGCATGCCGCGCAGACCGTCGTTGGCGCCGAGTTCAATGATAACGACCACTGGGCGGAGTGTGCTCAGCAGTTCAGGGAGGCGCCGTCGCCCACCGCTGGTCGTCTCGCCACTAATACTCGCGTTTATCACGCGATGCGGATAGCCTGCGGCTTTGAGCTTTTGCGCGAGCAAATTCACCCAGCCGTCGCGCACGTCGATACCATAGGCCGCGCTTAAGCTATCACCGAGGAGCAACAGTCGCGGTGGCGTCGCGGAAGCTGGAAAGCTCACCAACCAACCAATGAGCGCAATTGTGCAAAATGCTTTAGTCATCGCGGAAAATCTGTCCAAAGAATTCAGCGTGCCGACTGGCACGTTGACTGTGTTAAGCGATATTAACATCCGGATCACACGCGGCGCCTCGTGCGCAATAGTCGGAGCCTCGGGGTCCGGCAAGTCGACCTTACTGGGCTTACTGGCCGGCCTCGATGTACCGAGTTCCGGACGCTGCATCGTCGACGGCGCAGACTTGAGCGTGCTCGACGAAGACGCACGAGCGCGCTTTCGCAATCGACAAGTCGGGTTCGTTTTTCAACAATTTCACCTGCTGCAAACGCTCACCGCGCACGAGAATGTGCTGTTGCCGCTTGAGCTTGCCTATCGGGACAAACCCGATGAAATAGCCGACGCCACGCTCGCGCGTGTAGGACTAAGCGCGCGGCGCGATCACTTACCGCGTCAGCTATCGGGCGGTGAACAACAACGGGTCGCGTTGGCGCGCGCCTTTTGCATGCAACCCGCGCTGTTGTTTGCCGATGAACCCACCGGTAACCTTGATGCGCATACCGCGGCTAACGTCATCGATCTGCTGTTTGAAATGAACCTCGAAACCGGAACGACCTTGGTCCTTGTCACGCATGACGAGGTGCTTGCCAAGCGCTGTTCGCATGTCATCGCGTTGGAAGCCGGACGTCTTCGCAACTAGTTTTATGCGGCGGGCAATTATCGTATTCCGGCAGGCTGCGCGCGCCGTGCGCCGCGACTTGCGCAATCCCCATTTGCTGGTGGTTGCGATCGCATTGATTGTCGCCGTGAGCAGCATGACGGCGGTCGCGAGTTTCACCGATCGCGTACGGCGCGCGCTTGAATCCCAGGCGGGCCAATTGCTAGCCGGCGATCTCGCGCTACAAGCGAGTCAACCGCTACCCGCCGAGTTACGCGGCGAAGCGGCGGCGCTCGGTTTGGTCATGAGCGAGCAACTCGCGATGCGGAGCATGGTGACGCACGCGCATGGCATGCAGATGGTCGAGATGAAAGCCGTCGATGCGCATTATCCGCTACGCGGCACACTCCTCGTCGCGACGCAGGCATTTGGCAAGCCGCGCACGGCAGCCCGGGGTCCGGCGCCAGGCATGGTGTGGGTTGAGGCACGATTACTCAGCGCACTCAAACTCGAGCTCGGCGATCGACTTCGACTCGGTACCGCGGAGTTCACGATCGATGCTGTCCTCACGCTCGAACCCGATCGGGCGGGCGATCTATTCTCAATCGCGCCCCGCGCCATGCTAAATCTTGCCGATATTTCAGCGACCGGTTTGGTCGTGCCGGGAAGCCGTGTGCAATATAACTTGACGGTCGCCGGCGACGCGGCGGCGGTTGCTACATTTGCGACGAGTGCGCGAGCCAAAGCCCAACATCGATATCGCGTGCTCGATCCATCGGAAGCGCGTCCGGAAGTACGCTCGGCCCTCGAACACGCCAATCAATTTCTTGGACTCGCGGCACTGGTCGCGACTGTTTTGTCCGGCATCGCGATCTTGGTCGGTGCGCAGAGTTTTGCGCGCGAACAATTGGATGCGATCGCGGTCATGCGCACGTTGGGTGCATCGCGGAACCGCGTCGGCGTGCACTTCACGTTGGAAGTGCTGCTGCTCGGAGTGCTGGCGGCTGGTATCGGCGCGGGCGCGGGGGTGCTGCTCGAATTCGGATTAGCGCACGCGTTGTCTGGCTGGATTCAAGGCGATCTCCCACGCGCATCGCTCGCCGCGCCCGCGACCGGCTTTGCCGCCGGTGTCCTCGCGCTGTTGGGCTTTGCGTTACCGCAGTTGCTTGCGTTACGTGATGTGCCGCCCGCCCGTGTGCTGCGTCGCGATCTTGCGTGGCGCGCGCCAAGTACCGGCGTTGTTTTAGGATTCGCTGCGTCATCAGTGGCATTACTCGCACCGTGGCAGGCCGGTGACCCCCGGTTAACGCTGTACACGCTCGGCGGTATGGCGATCTGTTTGGCACTGCTGTTGGGTTTAGGTCGCGCCATCATCTCGTTGGCCGCCATGCTGCGCCGTGGACGCCAGGGCTTCCGCTGGCACGCGCTCGCGAATCTTACGCGACGACCGGCGCTCACCAGTTTGCAGCTGTGTGCAATGGGCTTGAGTTTGATGGCGATGCTCTTGCTTTGGCTCATTCGTACCGACTTGGTCGCGAGTTGGGCCACTAGTCTTCCACCCAATGCGCCCGATCAATTTCTAATCAATATCCAAGCCGAGGATGTCGCACGTTTGGAATCTTTCTTGCGCGAACACGGCATTAACCCAGGCGGCATTTATTCGATGGCGCGTGCGCGCCTGGTGGCGATTAACGAGCAGGAAATAAAACCCGACGACTATACCGATCCGCGTGCACGGCGCTTGGTCGATCGGGAATTCAATCTTTCCGGCGCGAGCACGCTCAAAGCCGACAATCGTTTGGTCGCAGGAGAATTTTGGACCGCCGACTCCCCGCTTGAACAATTTTCGTTCGAAGAAGAAATCGCCGCGACGCTCGGGATTAAGCTCGGCGATCGCATTACTTACCAAATCGCGGCACAGACCTTGACCGGCACGGTGACCAGCCTACGCGCGGTCAATTGGGAGACGATGGAAGCGAACTTCTTTGTAGTGTCTCCACCCCAATGGCTCGCGGATTTTCCCGCAACCTATATCACGAGCTTCAAGCTTCCGGACGGGAAATTCGAGTTATTGCGCGAACTCGCCGAACGCTTTCCGAGCATCACAGTCATCGACGTCATGGCGCTGGTGCGTCAAGTGCGTGCGGTCATGGATCGCGCGCTTGCCGCAATCGAATTTGTGTTTTTGTTTACCCTGGCGGCGGGTTTGACGGTGGTCTTCGCAGCCGTGCAGGCAACACACGCCGAGCGCGTGCACGATGCAACCGTCATGAAGGCCCTAGGCGCAACACGACACCGTATCCTCGGTTTAATCAGTATCGAATTCTTGGCGCTTGGCGCGATCGCGGGCACGATTGGCGCGGTGATCGCGATTTTCGCCGCGCGCGTGCTCGCGCTAGAAGTTCTAAATATTCCGTTTCAACTCAATCCCTGGTGGTTAGGGGCCGGAGTCCTGCTCGGCATCAGCGCGGTGTGGCTCGCCGGCTTGCGCGCCATCGTCGCAACGTGGCGGCAGCCGGTGGCCGACATTCTGCGCGAATGGGGTTAGGCGGCGGCGTCCAACCCGGCTTTTTCGCGCTGTTTGACCGCAAAATCCTCTTCCGGCGAATACACGAGCGAATTTCGCCCATGCACCGCGAAATAGAGGATGCCGAGCGCATACCAAAGCGCAACGCCGATCACGCCATCGCGGTACGCCGCATCTTGGAATTGCATGTAGAGCGTGGCCAATGCAATGACGATGGTGATCCAGCCGCCGGCCATGCCTAACGGACTCACGAACGGTCGTTCGATGTTGGGAAGATTCATCCGCAAGAGCACGAACGACAAGCCCTGCATTGCATAAGAGATCATCGCCCCAAACACCGCCATATTGAGGAGCTGCGCACCGATAAACGCACCTGCCTCTTCACCTTTTAACAAATACACCGTCATCATCACCGTGAAGCCCAATGCAGCACCGGTGATCAACGCGACATGCGGAACCTTATGCGTGCCGTGCGTCACCGACAGGAAGCTCGGGAAGTAACCCGCGCGCGACAACGAATAAATCTGCCGGCCGAACGCGAAAATAATGGTATGGAAACTCGCGATTAGACCAATGACCGCGCAAAGCGCGAGGACCGACGCCGCCTCGCGTCCGTAAAGCGCACGAAACCCATCGAGCAACGGCTCCCCGGAAGAGGCTAAAAAGAATGCACCTTGCACAGTACCGTCTTCCGCTTGCACAGAGATACCGGTGTTTAAGATCGATGTCATAAACGCCGAGAAGAGCAGTGTCGCAATGCCGAGCAAAAGCCCCTTCGGCATATCGCGTTTCGGATCGTGCGACTCCTCAGCCGCAAGCGGGAGTTCTTCGATGGCAAGAAACAACCACACCGCAAATGGAAGCGTGGCGAGCACCCCCATCCAACCATGTGGTAACCAGGGACCGCCACCTTCTGCTAGTTGCGTATTGGTACCGTCCGCGCTCACCCCGATATTCAGCGCCCAGCGATCTAAATCGATATCGCCCATGATGAGCGCGCTCGCCCAGAATATGGCGAGCACCGCGAGCGCCAGTACCGTCACCGTCACCGATACTTTGAACGACAACTCAACGCCTAAAAGATTAAGCGTGACAAACACCAAGTAACCCAACACCCACCACACGGGTTGGAATTCGGCCGGCGTCCCAAAAATACTGCCGAGGTAAGAGCCGATGAAAAACACGATGACCGCGGGCGTCATGACGTATTCGATATTCTCGGCGAGTCCGGTCACAAAACCGCCCCAGGGTCCCATCGCGCTGCGCGCAAAGGAATACGCACCTCCCGTGTGCGGCAACGCAGGCGACATTTCCGCCAAGCAGAAGCACAAACATACATACATGAGTCCAATGATGAGGGCGGCGATTAAAAGCCCACCAAAACCACCGGCACCAAGCCCAAAATTCCAACCGGAAAAATGCCCCGAGATTACCGCGCCAACCCCAAGTGCCCATAATGACCACACCCTCGCGTGCTTGCGTAATTCGCGTTGTGCAAAATATTCCGCGCCGGCTTCGTGGTATTCGACGCTGCCGACTTTTTTCTTGGTCGCCATAGCCCCTCCCGCTTTTGATTTTTGGTGGCGATGCATGCCGGTGCCGCACCGGCACTTGATCGAGTATGGTCAACGAATCTACAACGCGCCAGAAAGCGCCGAGAGAATTCAGGGTGGTAGCAACGGATACTCTGTACTGTCGTCCTTGAGGCCAACGCCGGTGAGCTTGCGTTGGAGTGCCTCGTGCATCAACCAGGCAAGTTTATGCGCCGCCTCCGCATACCCTAGGCCTTCAGGCCGAATATTGGACAGGCAATTCCGTTCTGCATCGTTGCGTCCTTGGCGCGGCTGATAGGTCATATAGACCCCGAGGCTATCCGGCGAACTCAAGCCTGGACGTTCACCGATCAACATCACCATCAATTGGGCGGTCAAACACTCGCCAATCGCGTCACCCAGCGCGACGCGCGCCTGCGTCGCGATCACAATCGGCGCAATCCGCCAAGCGGGATGAAAAGCAGGTCTCAGCGCAACCAACAGGGGAACCGCATGACGTTGGATAGCGATGGCGGACAAACCGTCGCCAAGCACGAACACCACCTCAACGGTTTGGCCCAACGCGCGAAGCCGCGCCTCGGCGTCGCTCGTTAGACTTCGCCCTAAATCCGGACGTAATAGATAACTGGCGCGGTCAGTGGCTCCGCTCATCACGCGTGTCGTCGCAAACCCCGCGCGGCGCAGATCGCTTTCAAGTAACGGAACATCGAGCGGCAAATGCACGGCGTCGCGCGCCTGTGCATGCGCCAAGCCGAATTTTAAGACCTCGTCTGTGGGGAGGCTCGCGCCAACGCGACCCAACGCGATCCGTGCCGCGGTAAAGCGGCGCAATTCCTGCCATGGATTTGGGATGACTAAAGCAGGCGACGAGGTCATGCGACTTGCGTCATATCGGACAAGGCACGGACCAACGGGTGGCGCGCCTCGAGGGCGCTCAGTCCACCGCCTTGAGTAATGTTCATTTTGTCCAACCAGGCTGCAAATTCCGGCGCATGTTTTAAACCGAACGCTTGACGCAGAAATAGTGCGTCATGGAACGATGTGCTCTGATAGTTGAGCATGATGTCATCTGCTCCCGGAATACCCATGATGTAGGTGACCCCAGCCGCCGCAAGCACGCTCAACAAATTATCCATGTCGTCCTGATCGGCTTCGGCATGATTGGTGTAACACACGTCACAACCCAAGGGCACGCCCATTAACTTTCCGCAGAAATGATCTTCCAATCCCGCGCGAATGATCTGTTTACCGTCGTAGAGATATTCCGGACCGATGAAGCCAACCACGGTATTGACCAGCAACGGAGAAAACTCGCGCGCAACGGCGTAGGCACGCGCCTCACACGTTTGTTGATCGACGCCGTGATGCGCATTCGCCGACAAAGCACTGCCCTGCCCCGTTTCAAAGTACATGACATTGTCGCCGAGCGTGCCGCGCTTTAAGGCGCGCGCGGCGTCGTGCGCTTCGCGCAAGATCGCGAGCGTAACGCCAAAACTCTGATTGGCGGCTTCCGTACCCGCAATCGACTGAAAAACCAAATCAACCGGCACCCCTTGATTAATCGCTTCGATTTGGCTGGTGACATGGGTCAACACACAGGATTGCGTCGGCACTTCAAAGCGCCGGATTACGTCATCCATCATCTGCCACAGGCGTTTTAATACCGGTAGGCTATCGCTCGCCGGATTGATCCCGATGACCGCATCGCCGGCGCCATAGAGCAACCCGTCCAACATCGACGCCGCAATGCCTTGCGGATCGTCGGTGGGATGATTGGGCTGTAAGCGCACGCTCAGCGTGTCCGGCAGACCGATCGTATTGCGGAAGCGCGTGACGATGCGGCACTTACGCGCGGCGAGGATCAGATCCTGATTGCGCATTAGCTTTGAAACCGCGGCCGCCACTTCCGGGGTTATCGCCGTCGCGACGCGTGTAAGCACGGTGCTATCCGTCTCATCACGCAACAACCAATTGCGAAAATCGCCGACCGTCAAATGCGCAATTTCCGCGAAGGCCGCGCGATCATGTCGATCGCAGATGAGGCGCGTGACTTCATCGGTTTCGTAAGGAATGACCGGAGAATCGACAATCTCGGCCAACGTCACCTCCGCCAAGCACATCCGCGCAGCCATCCGCTCCACTGCGGAGGCGGCACCGATACCGGCCAGATAATCGCCGGAGCGTGCGGGCGATGCTTTGGCGAGCAGCGCTTTCAGATCAGTGAACGCGTAACGCGTGCCGTCGATGGTGTGGGTATAGGGCATCGGTGGTCGTCCTGTGCCTGCGATGGTCTCAACACTTCGCTCGTTTCAGTATAGACGCCACGAGGATAGACGAGAGCGGCTAATTAGCTGTTCCGAATTCTGGGCTGATCGGTGCCGACATTCGGCCGCGCTGCGGATGCCTGGCTTGGGGACACGCCACGAGTACGTCCCTGTAGGCTCGCGAAAATACATCCTGTATTTTCACGGTCCCCAAGCCAGGCATCCGCATCCCGGCCTTGCACCTTGCGTGGTTTTCGGAACAGCTATTTAAGCGGTAAGGGTTAACAACATGTCCGCGTACCACGCACAGTTGAGGCCAAGCGCTTCATCGACTTCCGGATCGCGGGTACCGGCCTCGAGGCGGGATGCATGCACGCCGAGGAGTTTCCACGGTAAGTCGCCCAAGTTAGGTGCAGCGCCACTCACTCTGAGTGCGACCGGCGCACCGCTAGTCCCGCGATGCGTACGCGCGTCGGTCAAAAAATACCCGTGACCACGAAACCGATAACCAAAGGCCGAGGCGATAGAGGCAGACCGCACCACCGGCAAGTGATGCAAGGTATCGTGAAAACCAAGCGGAAAGCCGACGATCAGCACCGAACTGCCGATTTCGACCGCGTCACTCGGGCTATACAGGTGCGCCGGCGTAAAGGCGCGAATTTGGATCGTCGGCGGCAGCGCCGCGCGTTCAAGTTCGAGCACGGCAATGTCAACCTCCCCGACACTGTCCTGTCCCTGCCGCCATATTGCCTGGCCATGGCGATACAAAGGGATGGAAAAACCAATCGAACTCGCGAGATTGTGGGCGTCATTGTGCAGCTCAATCTCCAGCCGGTTTGGCAGGTGACCGCTTGGTGGATCGCAGACCACGTGCAGACATGTCACCAAAAAAAGACGTCCACCGCGCGCGAAGAAAAATCCGCTGGCGTTGGTCAGCGTCTGCTCACCGTTAAAGGTGAGCAGACGCGTCGCCGTGAGTAATAGCGGATCGATCATGCGGTGATGATACACCGCGAGAGAAGGGTGTGGCGTTAGTTCAAGGCACGCGCCAATTGAGTGCGATATTCCCTGATTAGCGGATCACCGTCGGGTAGCATGGAGAAGATATCCAGCACAGCCTTGCGCGCGGCATCATCACCATATTTGCGATCCGTGCGCACCAATTCAATCAACGTCGCGAGCGCATCGCCCGTCGCGCCGTTCAGCACCTGCCGGATCGCCCATTGGTAACGAGTAGCGGTGTCTTGCTGTCCGGCGTTGAGGGCGGATTGTAAGCGCTCAAACGATTCGCTGCCCACCGCCAAATGAGCAAAGCGCAGGCGCGCTTGCTGACGCTTAAACGCATCGCTTATCGCACGCGACGGTACGGCATCGAGCACGCGCGCGGCTTCCGCTAATTCGCCGGCGTCGATCAGCACTGCCGCGAGCGCGGGGTGGATCCGATAGTTGTCGGGATCGGAGACATGCGCTTGTCGTAACAGCGCTAATGCCTTGACTTCATCGCCTACCGCGCGCGCAGCGGCGGCTTGTCCAGCCAGGAGATCGGATTCTTTGTCGAGGTGTTTATCGAGTAGTGTCAAGAACGCCTGCATCGGTTGCGCGCCGATCAGCTGATCAACGACTTGGCCGCCTTTGAACAACATTAAGGTCGGTAGGCTGCGAATGCCGTAACGCGCGGCGATGGCTTGTTCGGCGTCGGTATCGACTTTGGCGACGATGAGCTTATCGGCGAATTGCGCGGCAAGTTGTTCCAAGAGTGGTGCTATCGAGCGGCACGGGCCACACCAGGCCGCCCAGAAATCGACCAGCACTGGCGTACGCGCGGATATGTTTAGAACTTTTTCGTCAAACTCCGAAGTCGTGACGGGATACAAATTGGCAAGCGTGGTCATGGGCGTTTTAACTACAGGATGGATTGCTTAAATGGGGACCGATAAACGTTAATTCAAGCGGGGCGACCGGCGCCATGGGCGGCACGTCGAAGGCGATCGGCCACCGCCAGCCATGCCGGCGACTCAGGCACCGCTTCAACCAAAATGATATTTGCACCCGCGCGATCCGCCGCCCTCAACGCGGCATATAGCGCTTGCGCATAGCGCTCAGGTGTTTGCGGCATCGCCTGGCGCTGGATCCGATCTTCTACGGCAGGCGCGATAAGTGTACGCGTCAATGCATACACCGAAGCGCCAGTGTTTCTAACTTCCGCAATTCGCTCGGCGAAGATCTGCGGTGGCACTAGTTCAAGGGCGGTTCGCGGCGCGTAGTGCGCGGCAAGCGAACCCGAGACACGCGGAACCTCACCGTCCGCGCCGCCCAGCGAGCGCCCAATGACCGCGCTGATCTCGGCTTCGGTCAGCATGCCTGGTCGTAGAATGCGCGGCGTCGCGCCGGTGACGTCAACGATCGTCGATTCAATGCCAACCTCACACGCGCCGCCATCGAGTACCATGAAGCGCTCGCCGAATTCATCAACGACATGTGCGGCAGTGGTCGGGCTGACATGTCCAAAACGATTGGCCGATGGGGCCGCTAGCCCGGTAATCCCCCGCTCCGCGCACGCCTGCAGCAACGCCTGGGCCACGGGATGAGCCGGACAGCGCACGCCCACTGTGTCTTGGTCGCCGGTTACGATTGGAAGTACCCGCGGCGCGCGCGGCAGAATCAAGGTTAGGGGGCCAGGCCAAAATGCCGCGGCCAATTGTTGCGCGGTTGCGCTAATTTCACGTGTCCAAATTTTAAGTTGCGCAAACGACGCAATATGCACAATGAGCGGGTGATCGGCCGGGCGGCCTTTAGCCGAGAATATTTTTGCAACAGCCGCTTCATTCATCGCATCCGCGCCAAGACCGTAGACGGTTTCGGTTGGAAACGCGACAAGCTCGCCGGCCTGCAGCGCTTCAACTGCGCGCGCCATTGTTTGTACGTTCGTGCGTTTCGTCATTGCCGACGCGTCGCACGTTCTAAACCTCTCCCAACGGGAGAGGTCGGCGCGAAGCGCCGGGTGAGGGGCGGCGTAGCTACATGCGCTCTATAAAGACCCTCACCCCGGTCCTCTCCCGCAAGCGGGAGAGGGGGAAGGACCTGCGAGCAAATTGCAAAAAGCAAATCCCACACTACTGAGCGCCGCCTTGCGAATCGATGGCATTGTCGAGCGCTTTCTTGCTGTCTTGCAGCGCGGCGTTGACTTGCTGTTCTGTTTCTTTGATCACCGTCGTATCCGGAGTCACATCGATGACCTTTTCTTTATCCGCGGTGGTGTCGCCGGCGCCGCATCCGTTTAAACTCAGCATCAATACTACGCTGGTTGATATCAACGTTAATTTCATTGCGATTCTTCCTGGTCAGTCTGGGTAGGCGCGCGATAACCGGTATCGAGCGGCGGTGGCGGTGGGGCTTCCACCGTTCCGGCATCTTCAGCATCGGGCGTGGCGTCTACGGGCGCCGCGATTTCAGGGAGTGGATTGCGCAGTGTCGCACTTTCTTGCTCGTCGACTTCATCCGCGGCGGGTGCGTTAACCGCTAACCCAACCGCGATAATCAATAAATACGACCGATGCTTCTGAAAACCGTATCTCATAAACTCACTTACCACCACGCGCATGGCTACGCAAAGCGCCAATCAAACCGAATATGGCCCAGGCATCGACGATCATGCCAACGCCCAACAGCGACCATGCAACGCGTGGGCTAGACAGTGCTGGGACGATTTCGGGCACCGCGATGCCAATTGCGCCGGTAGCCACTAAAAAATTAGCGAGCCCGAGCTGCGCAAAAACACCCACCGGTATTTTGGTCACAGGCTGGTTCATGGCTTAGGCGTGTGAGCTAACTGAGACCACGGGCTGCGCATCGCTATCGCTCACCAGCACGGTCATCATGTTGGTTATCAATCGGATGCGGTCCGCGTCGCCCAGTTTTACCACGCCCTCTGCTTCCAAGCGCTCGACGCCAAGTTTCACCATGCTCACCGCGCCTTCCACGATTAATTGCCGCGCGGCCACCACCGCGGCCGCTTGTTGACGACGCAACATCGCACCGGCGATTTCCGCCGCGTAAGCCAAGTGCGAGATACGCGCCTCCACAATCTCTAGTCCCGCCAGGCTGGCGTGCGCCTGAATACTCTCAATCAGCAAACGCGCGACGGACTCTAGATCGCCGCGCAGCGACTCGTGCCCGTGTTCATCGCCATCGTACCAACGCGCACTCACGACCTGGCGTACCGCAGATTCACTCTGCATGGTGACATATGCCGAATAATCTTCGACATCGAACGTGGCGCGTGCGGTATCGAACACCCGCCACACGATAACGGCCGCCACTTCAATCGGATTGCCGGCGCGGTCGTTCACCTTAAGCGTGGGGGTATTTAAATTCCGCGCGCGCAGCGAAATGTGTTCTCGTTTGTAAAAAGGGTTGACCCAAAAAAAGCCGTCTTGGCGCAGGGTGCCGGCGTAGCGGCCGAAAAACACCATGACGGACGCTTGGTTGGGTTGCAGGGTTAGAAAGCCCTTGCCGAGAAAGATGAGTAAGGGAATGGCGAGTATCGCGATGAACGCGGGTTCTCCACCCGGCTGCCGCAATGGGCTAAAGAACGCCCATGCGCCCCAGCCGGCAAGCACCAACCACACCGCTAACATCAACCATCCCGAGAAGGCGTTCGCCTCCCGTTCCACGATTTCGGATGTCTGCACAGAAGCCTCCTGTCTCACGCGCCGTGTTGGATGTTAATGGATTGCCCAGTCGCCGGCACGTACTGCTTTGAGCCCAGGACAAACCGAAAAGAATTGTCTAGCATCATCAACATCCACACCGCTCGAGGACGGATTTATGCAAATGAATGAGAAGAAGCTCTACGAATTCATCAACAAGGCACTCGATGATCTGGGAGGCGCCGCCAGCATGCCGATGATCCTTATCGGCACCAAACTAGGTTTTTACCAGGCGCTGGCCAAAAAGCCGCTGACGCCGGCCGAGCTCGCGCGCAAAACAGGTACCTTTGAGCGTTATGTGTTCGAGTGGGCCCACCAACAGGCCGCGAGCGGCTATCTTGATTACGATCCGAAGTCGCGCAAATTCTCGCTCAATCCCGAGCAGGCGTTTTGCCTTGCCAACGATGACAGCTTCATGCATCTCTTCGCGGCGAGTGAGTTCATCGCGGCGATGTTTGCCGCCAGCGATCGCGCGATAGAAAACTTCAAAACCGGCGACGGCATGCATTGGGGCGAACACCATCCCTGCTTGTTCCACGCGCAGGAGTATTTCAATCGCGGTGTGTACATGGGCCAAATCGCGAGCGAGTGGATGCCGGCCCTGGGGCTGGATGCACGTTTGAAAGCCGGCATCGACTTTGCCGATGTAGGCTGCGGTCACGGCGTGCCCGCGCTGACACTGGCCAAGGCCTATCCCAAGTCGCGTTTCGTAGGTTACGACAATCACGCCAAGTCGATCACCACCGCGCGTAAGAAGGCGCGTGAGGCGGGCTTAAAGAACGTGCGCTTTGAAGTGGCGGACGCGACCAGCTTCCCGGGTGAATTTGATGTCGTTGCCTGCTTCGAATGTTTTCACGACATGGGTAACCCGGCCGGTGTTGCAAAGCGTGCCAAAGAAACATTAAAAAAAGGTGGTTCGTTCCTGGTCATCGATCCCAACGCCAGCGATAAGCCGGAAGAAAATTATAATCCGCTTGGTCGCGTGTTCTACGCCGGTTCGACATTCATGTGCTGCCCAGCCTCGCGCGCCCTCGGCGGACCCGCACTCGGCGCGCAAGCCGGCCCCACCCGCACCGAGTCTTTCATTAAGAAAGGGGGTTTCCGCAAAGTACGTGTGGCGCATCGCACACCGCTGTTTATGTTGTTGGAGGCGAAGGTTTAAGGTCTGTCACGCGTATTCGAATGAGATGCATCACCGGCTATTCGTTTAGCGGCAGAGGTGACATGGCCGACGCCGATCTCATAGAGTACTCGCCCCTATGAATCGCCGTGCAATTTGGTTCTACGGAGCCGCGGTAGTCTTTTTCGCGCTTGCTTTGTGGGCGGCGTGGCCAAGTCGGAATGCCCATGGGAACCCCAGCCTTGAACATCTCCTGGCGCAATGCCGGACTTCAAGCGGTACGAGTGTACGTCTATATGAGGGAAACGGCGGTGCAACAACTGACTTCTGGTACACCGTAACCGTCACATCAACCACGCTAGGCGCCGAGCGACAAGTACTGTTCGTAGACGGTTCACCCGTCCTGCGTGGATTAGCTTGCAATACCGCAGGTGTGCAAATCGAGACAGCATCTACGGCCATTGCAATTGCCGAAACGGAATTTGCGGCTTTGCGCGGGCAGCCGCGCGCGATTTGGCGCGGCAAAGAACGCGACATTGGGACGAACCCGCTGATTCAAATGCAGCGCAACTTAGCCGCGCTGTGTGCCGTCGCGGCAATCGCCTCATTGTTCTTGGCACGACGCAGTTCCCGTCAATAAGCGACCAGTGCGGGTCTGCTCCACCAATGCCCCCCTGTTAAGCTGCGTTCCTCCAAAAGAATCAGCAATGAGAAATGCTCCGGGTGGGCGCTTGTACCTTCGGTCCACGTTTTACTCCAGCACTCGTCTTCGCTCCACTGCGTAATCGTCATAAGTAGTTTCCGCTTCCGTGCAATGCAAGCGCGGGGATGTCGCAATGCATTCTCGTTGCTGAAGCGCATTGTAGGTCGCACGTACTAAAGGATCGCGGGCGCAACCGGTAAGCAGGGTTGCCACGAGTACCGCCAAGCGTAAACCCTGCGCAACCTTTTCGGTGTCCATGACCTGACCTCTGACTGAGTTCACGAGTGCGCCAAACATAGGCAAAAAACGATGAACCCGAGTTGACTCAGTGTGGTGCGGTCTCGTCCCGCACGGCACTCCAATCCTCGCGCCAGTCATACCGCCAGCGGCCTCTGAGCGTTTGGCGATCTTCCGATAACTCAAATTGCACTTCGCCGCGTTCCTTGGGCGATGCTTTTGCAAATGGCTCACCGGCGGAGACTAGCTCCCACCATCGGCAATGCAAGATGTTCGCCTGTACGCCGCAGTCGAGTTGTCCATCATCGTGTTCGTAAGTGCCGATGACACGTGCACCCGCGGCGTGCAATTCCAGTGGCCCCCATTCCGCGCTCTGCCATTTGCCGGCGAAGTCTTGCGGCGACATTAGCGGCGGGCCGATCAAGGCCGCACAACCGCTTAAGACGACACACATTCCGACTGCCATTCCGTGCATTATCTTCGTCATTTGGTTGGTTGTTCCGCTTTTTCGAGAAAATCGAGTGCGAGAAGCACCAGCGCTCGCACGCCTGTTGTCATTGCTGCCTCATTCACAAAGAACTCAGGCGAATGATTAGTCGCGGCGGCATCTGCCTTAACCCCTTCTTTGTTTACCCCCAATAGGACAAACAACCCCGGGATTTCGCGTTGATAGTACGAGAAGGTCCTCCGCTGCCATGATCAGCGGCGACTCCTGTACTTTGCCGGGCGCTGCCTTTTCAAGCGTCGGCAGCATACGCGTGAGTAACTCAGGATCGTTCCAGGTCACAACCGTCTGCTCTTTAATCTCGACCGCTGCTTCGGCACCCGCCGCCTCTGCAATCCCACGCGCCGTGCGGGTAATTCGCGCATGCGCATCCGCCCTCACGGCTTCGTCGAAATTACGCAGCGTGCCCAACATTTCCACCGAATCCGGAATGATGTTCGGTCGGATCCCGCCGTGGATGCTGCCGATGGTAATGACCGACGGCGCTTTCGTGATATCGAGTTGGCGGCTGGGGATCGCTTGTAACGCGGTCATGATCTGCGCCGAGACAAAAATGGGATCGACCCCACGCCAAGGCGAAGAGCCATGCGTTTGCCGGCCCTTCACCACGATGCGCATGCGATCGGAGGCCGCCATGGCGCCGCGCGCGCGATAAGAGAGTGTACCTGGGGTGTTCGGCCAGACATGCAAGCCAAAAATTGCGCGCGGATTTTCCGCACGCGCCATCAGCCCTTCCTTTAGCATCAAACGCGCGCCGCCCTCCTCGCCTTGTGGCGCGCCTTCTTCCGTCGGCTGAAATATGAAAGCGACGGTGCCTGGGATCTCGGCCTTCACGGATGCCAACACAGATGCCACGCCCATCAACATCGCGGTGTGCGCGTCGTGGCCGCAGGCATGCATCACGGGGACCGTTTGACCGTTGTATTCCGCGGTGACGGTGGACGCGAATGACAGACCCGGCGGCTCAAGCACCGGCAATGCATCCATATCCGCACGCAGCGCGACAGTTGGACCCGGCTTTCCACCTTTCAATAGGCCAATGACGCCGGTGCGCGCGACGCCGGTATATACCGCGTCGAAATTCAAGCGCTTTAGATGCGCGGCGACTTTCTCCGCCGTGCGCACTTCGCGGTTCGAAAGCTCGGGATGTTGATGGATGTCTCGACGCCAGGCGATGACTTCGGCCTCGATTGCAGCCGTCGCGTCAGCAATCCGCGGTTGCCAATCAGCCGCCGCGGGCAGCGCGAGTGCCAGTAGCAAACAAACAAGGCTATAGCGCATCACATCACACAAATGGCAGCGCTACTTGAGGCGATTCCACACCCGCTAGTTTTTGCGCTTTCCATTCGCGGCACCATGCCGAGCAAAACAAAAATTTGCCGGCGGACTCATGCGTGACTTCAATCCCGGCGTCGTACACCAGCACGCCGCAGCAGTCGCATTTGACATAGCGTTCGATGTAATAACCATTGGGACTGAATCTCATGCGCGTGCTCCATATTGCGTGCGCGCCGCCGCTGCCGACACAAAACCGTCTTTCACATCGCTCTCCACCAACGATTGCTCACGCGTTTCTGGCGGCCCCATGCCACCCCCACCGGGCGTCAAGATTTGCACGCGATCGCCCGGCTTAAAAGTAACGTTCGACCATTTGCTGGTCGAGCGTTTATTAAATGCTTCGACCATCGTCTGCCATTGCTCGCTTTGATTCGCTTGAAAATATGTCATGCCGGCGGCGCCCGGTTGTCCGCCGTCCAATCCATAAGCTTGGTGCTGGTGGCGATCCGTGAGTTGCGATGCCGTGATCTCGGCATCGAGACAACGATAAATTTTCTTGGTTCCAAGTCCCCCGCGCCGGAAACCGGCACCACCGGAGTCTTGCCGCAAGCTGTATTCTTCCGTGAGCCACGGATAGCGTGTTTCAAAGACCTCCACCGGCATGACGCGACAATTACCGTTGATGGAATCGGTGGCATCATTACCATCGGCGTGCGCGCGTGCACCCCACCCCACGGCTTCTAGGTCATAACACGCAAAATATTCGTCGTGTTTGGGATCGTGTCCGCCGAATACAAAATTAAGGTGCGTGCCGCCTTCGCCCGCCATTGCGCGCGCTGGGGCGGCCTGCGCTAGCGCGCCCATCACCGCGCCGGCGATTCGGGGGTGGGCTTCTGTATTACCGCCGACTTCCGGCGCTGGATAATCGACATTCACCACCGTGCCGTGCGGCGCGATGATCTTGATGGGGCGGAAACAGCCTGAGTTTTTGGGAATGGTCGGATCGGTCAAATGCAGCACCGCGTTGTACGCCGCGGACCACGCGACGCCAAGCGTCGCGTTGATTGGTCCGCGCACCTGCGGACTCGATCCGGTGTAGTCGACGACTAACGAGTCGCCGATGACATGGCAATGCGCTTCGATGCGGATCTCGGCATCCGACACGCCATCGTTATCCATGTAATCGACAAAACTGTAGCGCCCATCGGGAATCGCGGCGATTTCGGCGCGCATGCGCCGCTCCGCGTAATCCATTAAGTCGTTGCAGGTTTGTTTAAAGGTCTCG
The DNA here is from genome assembly GCA_964555355.1 of uncultured Klebsiella sp. Lineage (GTDB taxonomy): Bacteria > Pseudomonadota > Gammaproteobacteria > CAIKBL01. The sequence continues at coordinate 170,609 of CAZKRY010000011.1, read as the reverse complement.
CGTCCATACTTGCGCACCATTTCCCCAAGCCGTTGCGCACCTAATTCGACACCCGAAATCATCGCGCGCATGTCACCGTAGTTATGACGCGGCGTGCGCACATTGGCGAGCCAGAGCTTCCAAACTTCAACCACATCCTCCCCGCGTTTTTTGATTTTGACCGGCGGCACGCGAATGCCTTCATGAAAGATCTCGGTGGCCTCCGACGGGAATCCCCCCGGCACCATGCCGCCCACTTCGGCTACATGCCCGATCGCTACGGTGAACGCGACAATTTCATCATCGACGAATACCGGGCAAAACAGTGTGTGCTCCGGCGTGTGCAGGCCACCGCGATAGGGATCGTTATGCACCAAGACATCGCCGGGCTCGATTTCGCTTAGTGGGATCTCTTGCAGGCAGGAGCGAATCAACAGGGGCAAGCCGCCGATCTGTGCCGGGCAAAACTCCGCGGCCGCGAGCATTTCCCCGCGCGGCGAAGCAATGCCGCAGGTGAAATCGAGCGCCTCGTTGAAAATGGTCGAGTAGCTCGTCTTCATCAACGTAATGCCCATTTCGCGGCACAGCGACAGCATGCTGCTGTCTAAGATATTCATCGTGACGAAGTCCATGTTTGGCTCCTATTTTATCGCTCGCACTCGCCCGGTCGCGGTGAGCACTCCTCTCACCCTACCCTCTCCCCAAGGAGAGGGTTTTTTGTAGCCGCGTCCAACGCGACTCGCAAATGGCCTTCGCGCGACACCGACAGTACATGCCCCGGCGCAAGTACCGTGACTGAGGCGGCTTCTTCCACGAGTGCGGGTCCGCGAATTCTATCTTCCGCACACAATTGATCACGCACATACACCGGCGTAGTTATCGCGCCTTGCGCGAATATCACGGTACGCGTCGCCTGCGGCACGAGCGGTTGGGTTCTTGGCGCTAACGCTTGAAACACGGGCTTTTCGGTTTCGCAGCGCACGGTGCATCTCAACGTAATGGCTTCGATGACCTCTTGCGGGATCTGAAACCCGAAACGTGATTCATGTATCGCGTGAAAATCGGCCCACAGCCGTGCCACGCTGGTTGGCGAGAACTCGTCAAAATCAAAGTTCACTTCTAGCTCGTAGTTTTGTCCCAAGTATCGCAGGTCAATGGTGCGCGTGATCTGCAAGTCACCGGTGTAGCCCTGCCGCGCAAGATCGCCACGTGCGGTCTCGATTAAATCGCGCAAATGCGCCGTCGCGCGCGCGGCATCGAAACGCTTAGAGGTCATCTGAATCGTCCGCTCCAAATCGACGCGCGCATCCGTCAAGACAAATCCCAGCGCGGAGAACTGCCCCGGATGCAGCGGTACCACGCCTTGCGGGATACCGGCTTCGGTCATCAAATCGGAAAGTTGTAGAGGCCCCGCCCCGCCAAAGGCAAATAGCGCGAACTCGCGCGGATCGAGTCCGCGCTCAATTAGCACCGTGCGCAGTGCGCCGACCATGTTGTTGTTGACGATCCTTAAGACCGCCAACGCACAGTCTTCGACGGACATTCCAAGCGGCGCGGCGAGCCGGGCGATTGCCTCTCTGGCCCGCTCGGCGGCGATAGCCATACTGCCGCCCAAGAAATTGGCCGGATTAAGCCGGCCGAGCACCAAGTTCGCGTCAGTTACGGTCGGCCGTTCGCCGCCAAATCCGTAACACGCGGGCCCTGGGCGCGCGCCGGCGCTTTCCGGTCCGACGCGCAACATACCGCCTCGATCGACCCACGCGATCGATCCACCGCCCGCGCCAATGGTCCGAATATCGATCATCGGAATTTGGATCGGCAAACCGAATTCAATTTCAAAGTCCGTGGTGAAGCTGATCTGTCCACGTACCACCGTCGAACAATCGGTCGAGGTGCCGCCCATATCCAAGGTGACCGCGCGTTCGATGCCGAGCGCGTGCGCCACCGCGCGCGTCGCGACCACGCCACCGGTCGGGCCGGATAGGGTGAGTTGCACCGGTTGCTCGCGCGCGGCGTCCAAACTTATCTCGCCGCCGTTCGATTTGATCAATGCGACCGGCGCCATTACCCCATGCGCATCGAGCTGCCCGCGCAGGTTACGCAGGTACCGATAAATCACCGGCTTGATGTAAGCGTCCGCCAGCGTGGTCGAAGCACGTTCATACTCTTTCCACTTGGGTAAGACATCGTAGGAAATTGAAATCGGAATATTTGGAAGCAGCGCGTGGAGCCTATCGCGCACGGCGCGCTCGTGTGCCGGGTTGATATAGGAGAACAGTAAATTGACCGCGACAGCCTCGATTTCGCCGGACTCACGAATGGTCTGCGCCGCGGCTTCGACGCTTGACGCGTTGAGCGGGGTAAGCACCTCGCCATTCGCGCGCAATCGTTCATCAACCTCCACGCAGTGCCGGCGCAACACTAACGGTTTGGCGCGCACCCAACCGCTGTCGTAGTGATTCTTGCGATGGCCTCGTTGCAAAAACGGTATGTCGCGAAAGCCGGCGGTGGTGACATACGCGATGCGCGCGCCCTTGCGTTCCAAAATCGCATTGGTCGCGACCGTCGTGCCTAGGCGCAGATTCTCAACACTCGCCGGATTATCGATATGGGCAAGGCCAGTCAAAATACCGGTGGTGGGATCTTCCGGCGTGGTGAGATTTTTCCAGACGCTGAGCGCGTGCGTCTGCCGATCGTAGGCGACAAAATCGGTAAACGTGCCGCCAACATCCACCCCGATCAAAAAGCGCCCCATGGTCATTCCCTGCGACAGAAAACCCATCGCAGAGTAAGCGGCGGATGGTGACCGCCGCAAGCGGGTTCGCGATCTAACTAACTAAGTGCAACGGCGCGGTTTGCTGGGCTGCTAGTGCGTCGAGCGTTTCCGGCACCAGAGGTGAAAGCGGCGGTGGCGAGGTGGCTGCTTGCGGGGCCTCCTCCGTCGCGGCCACAAGCACGGACTGGAAGAGTTTGAGCTTGAGCGATAATTCGATCTTCGCGGTGGACGCTTCTGCCGCAGGCGCGGCCAGGGTGTCCATCAATCGTGTTAAAAATCCTCGGATTAAGTCGAATGCCCCTTCAGCGGATGGAGGCGCGGCCGGCACCATTGGCTCACTCGCGGCGGTTGGCTGACTCACCTTCTCAATTTCCGCACCCGAGGGTGCTCCTTGCATCGGCAGCGGCGGATTCATGGGACTTGGCACTTCAGTGTTTTGCGCAGTCGGCGCGGGTAGCGGTTTCGCTTGGCTAATCTGCGCATAAGTGAATTGCTCGCGCAGACTGAATCGCATCCCAACGCTCGCAAGTTGATTCGCATGGACATTGAGCGTCTCCGCCGCGGAAAATGCGTCCGCTACGCCACCGTCAAAAAAGTCCTGGGCAAGCTCACCGGCTTGCGCGATGACAGCCGCGATGGCGGTGCGCTCGGCTTCGTTCAAGTCGCCCTTTATCTTGAGCGATACCTTGGTAGAACTACTGGCGCTGACGTTGACTTCGCTGAGTGTTTCTCCCTCTTGCTCAGCTATGGCACCGGAGGCTTGCAACGACTCCTTGTTTCTAATCTTGAGCTCGACGACATCACCTTCTTGAGTCGTGATGAAAAGCGATGCGCGCTCACTGCGCTGATAGCTCATCGCCCCCGCGCTGACGGAGGTCACACCGGTCGGGTTCGCGGGAACCTGAGGTGCATCTTCTTTTTCGCCGCAACGGCCAGCTGCGCAATGCGAGGCTGAATTGGCGGCCAGCCCGTAACGCATCATCGCCTGCAAACTAAATCCCTGTGACGCCAATGTGCCAATGGCTTCCATGAGGGCTCCTTCGGTCAGCGCTATCGTTTTGTTAAACAACGTAGCGGCCGCGGCACGCGGGAGTTTAGCGGGCGAAGGCCCTCACCCTGCCCTCTCCCGCGCGCGGGAGAGGGTTAAAGCTGTTTGACGGCGCCAATACTGGTGAACTCATCACCGTACAAGCATTTCACTACTAGAAGTTGTAGTTGAGTTTTAGCGCGATGATGCCGGCCGTTTCGCCCGCATCGTCACCAAATGCATTACCCGCGCGAAAGACGCCGGCGACGAATTCAAACTCATAATGAGCGGATTCTTCGATTCCGACGATGAGGTCGACTTCGTCTCCAATATCCGGGTCAAGACCGGTCGGATCGCGGTCGACTTTGGCGTCGCGTAGGAAATCGCTCTTATGAAGCTGTCGATAGCCGTGATAAACCAGTTCGATGGAACTGTTTTCCATAATTGGTGTACCGAAGGAAATGGTGGACACCGCGAGATTCGATAATTCAGGGCGCAAAAACTCACCGTAATAACGGAAACGATCGACACCACGGAATTTACCGTTATTGTCGTTGAGACCCGTTTGGATGAACGCGTGGCTGCGGCCCGAGCCGGGAGAGTCGTCTCCAGAGCCGACCGCAATTGCAAGAGTTACAGTCGGTTTGTTCGGTAACTTGGTGCGCCAAGTGATACCGGTGTCGAGCGCCCAGCCGGCGACTTCTTCGGTGAGTGCCTCGTCGACTACCGCGAGCCGCGCATCGATCTCATCAAAGTCGTACTGGGTTTCCTCGCCATAGACGAGTGCCGCATCGGTCCAATAATAAAAGCGGCCGGTCTTTGGGATTTTGAAGCTGCCTGATTGGCGCACGCCAAACCACGTCAGATCGCGATCTTGATCATCCGCCGTGGCCTGGGCTACGAGCGCGCCCTGCGTTTCCTGTCGCGAATGATCGGCTTCATCCAGAAAGAACATTTCAAAGCGATGCCGCTCGGCCCACTGCCATTTGAGTTGACCAAGCACGCGCAACACATCGCGATCACGCGGATCAAAACCGGTCGTCGTATCCACCGCCCCCATTTCTTCCGCCACCATGACTTCGGCGTGCAGCATGCCCAAGTCGTAATACAGGCGCGCGCCATCGAGTTCATCATCCCACCACCATTCACGTTTCTCCGCGATGTTCTGTCTGCCAAGCTGCAGGCTGAACGGCGTGCCCCCCAGGTTTTGCCAAAAGATCCAATGTTGTTTGCGGGTGAGTCCGAACACGCTATCGCGATCACGGCGGTTGTCGGCAAACCAAGTGTCTTCGTCGAATACTTCGGTCTCGATGAATAACAGTGTGCGATCCGACCACCGATAAAGGAACTCGAGCGCGGCTTTCTCCTCGCCCGTCATGACATCGTCTTCTTCGCCGTCGGTAAGCTCGGGCGCGAGTTCCCAATCGGGCGCAAACTCGAGCTCGCCGCCGATGGTGAGTTCGCGGCCAAACACTTGCGTGTGGAATTGATCGGTGGGACGCAGGTCGTCCTGTTCAACCGGAAAGAATCCGGTGGGGGCGTCGTCGTCGCCTTTTAAAACCCCACGAGAATGCGGATCATCGGCGGCGCTTACCTGCAGACAGGCGCCAATCAGCGCGCTCGAAACGACAGCTCTCATGCGTGACATAAAAAATTTCCGTCCGGGCCAACTTGGAATTAGTAGAGAAGGTTCCGCATGAGGGTGAGTTGAACCTTGGAATGGCCACGCAGTACTGCCAGGAAATCCCGGATAGTCCGCAGCTCTTCGTTGTTGTAGTCGGCATGGTGGAACATGATACCGAGCGGCGCGCCGCTTTTGAAAGCGTCGCTGAGCGCCGCGCCGACAACCGAATCCTCGTGCGGCCTGCGCCGCAGGCGTGACCAATCAAGACGTACTGCGAGTTGGCGCAAAGCCGGCGACAGGTTAGGTGAGACGCGATCGGTCGAGATCGCGCGGAACCCTTGCTCTACCAAAACGGCGCACGTCTCGCCGGCATGGCGATTCCACGGCGGGGTGAAGATCGGCGCCACCCACCCATTCAGTTGCTCGCGCAATAACGCCGCACCCTGCGCAATATCGTGCGCCTGCTGAGCACGCGAGCGCGCGGCACCAAATTCGCATTTGCGCCCACTGCGTTCGTGATTGGTGTGACTAAACCCGTGCTGATGCACGCTCAAAAGGGCGGGCGCGGCTTGCAGATTCAAGCGCAGCGCCGCCGCCAGTTCTCCGCTCAGCGCGTCCGGGATGACGGCGAGATCGAGCGGCGTCTCGCCGTCGATAAAAGTGTCGATCAGCGCGAACAATCGTTCGTCTGCCCATCCGGCGTCGTCGTCGCGGCAAAACACCTGCACCCGCGCCGGTAATTGCGCGAGCTGTGCGTGTAATAGTTCGGCCGGCGTTGCCATCTTCAAGCCACCGCGCGGGTACGGCGGCCGGCCACTAACTCGGCGATAAGCGCCTTCGTACGCGCCGCTCCATCCAACGCGTAGCCGTGCGACTTGGGCTCAAAGGTTGCCAGTGAACGCAGCGTTGATCCAAACGCGGGTGTTAGTGCGTCTTCGCTCGCGACATGTCGCGCGAGGCCCAACGCCGCCAGCCGTTGCGCCCGCCGTAGTTGTTCGTTTTCGCGACCTTCCGCATACGGCACCAGCAAACCACGCACGCCGCTGACCAGCACATCCATGACCGTGTTGTAGCCTGCCTGGCTCACAGAATAACGCGCACGGGACAATTCCAACGCGAGGTTGGGCACCGCGGACAACACCTCGATATCCCCTTGCTGACGCGCGGCGGCGCTGAGTGCGTCACGCACGGTCGGATCTGCGAGCGGACCCGCGATCAGCTTTAGACGCGGCCGCGGTCCCTGCCAAGCGTGATATGCAGCAAGCGTGGCGGACAATAATTCCGCGCCAACGCGACCACCGCCCGCGGATACAACTAGTGTGTTATCGCGCGCGCTGAAAGGCAGATCAACCGGCGGCGACGGCGCGACAAAGCCGGTGTACCACACCGGGACTCGGAGTGCTTCGCGCGGGCGAAAAGAATCTTCAAGCCGCATGAATGCCGGATCGGCATGGACTAGCGCGCCGTCAAAATAACGATTCATGAGACGCGCGGCGCGCGCGTCGTGGCGCGGTTGATCGGGCCGCGTGTCGACCAAAATATCGCGCAAGCTGCACAACACCACAGGCGCGGGCGCGCAACGCCGCGCGGCAATCAGCGCCGGCAGCAATTCAAAGGCAAACTTCTTGCGCCCGAACGGATAGAGCTCAATGAGAAACACCGCCGGCCGCAAGCCGCGCACCAGTGCGAGCAATTGCCGCCGGCGCGCTAAGCGCACGGCGCTGAGCGCTTCTCCATCGCTGTGCAATGCGTAGTCATGCGTGCGCAACGGCGGCAACTGGACGCAGTCGACTTCCGCCGGCAACGTCAACGACGCCGGCCAATGACCACCGCTCACTAGCGTGATATCAAACGTATGGCGCAGCGCATCGATGATGCGCACAAAGCGCATTAAATGCCCAATCCCCACCGAATGTTGACAGTAGAGTAACGCGCGCGGCCGTGAACTCATGTGCATTCCTCAACCGCTTGCCTTGCGTTGTCGAGGGCACGTATGGCGCGACGTTCGGCATCGGCGCGCACGCCGCGCACACACTTCAACGCCTTGGCAAGATGCTTATGCGCCGCGTAGAACGCAAGCCGCGCCGGATCAAGCGCACCGGCGCGCTCGGCATAGGCTTCGCGAAAGGTCGCAACCAATGCGGCTGGCGCATGCGCCGCGTCGCGTTCATAGGCGAGTTCGGTCGCAAAGGTCGCAACGTCGAGTTCGGGCTCACCCATGCATAACCTATCGAAGTCAACCAGGCCTAGCCGACCATCGGCTTCTAGCCACTGATGAGAATGGAGCGCGCCATGGATCGGGCGGGGTGGTGATACTGGACGTTGAGCGACTTTCGCCAATTGCGCCATTAACATATCGAGCATTCGCGTGTGCGTCGGCAAACGCACACACAATTCCTCGACGTAGCGCGCGGTGCGCCGTTGCTGATCCGCTGCACTGAAGTTTGTTTCGAACCGCACGTTTGAAGCAGGCAGCGTCGCCGCGGCATGCCCAAGTCGCGCCGCAAGCAACAATCCATCCGCGCTTAACAAGCGCGCGCCGAGCGGCGCACCCAAAAGCGCGTGTTGCCATAAGGCGCTGAGCCCGGCGTCCCAGTAGCCCGGTCGCGGCACGGCGAAGCCAAGCTCGCCTACGCGAGACGCCTGCCAAAGTCGTTCGCCATGACAGTGGATGGGCCATCCTAGCGGCGCGCCAAACACTTTGATAAAGAAATGGGCATCGTTCGTGCGAGACTCCAGCGTGCAGCGGTGACCCGGCCGATAACGCACTACCCGTGCATTGGACACGCTACGCCACACTTCCGACAAAGTCGGCAGCGCGGGATCGGCGGGGAACCGCCGCAGCACGAGCGACGCGTTCGCGGCGTTCGATGGCGCGCAGGCCACTTCGACCGCGACTAATAGATTGGGATCGGCGCTGCCGGTTTGGTAGAGCAACGTGCAACCGCTCGCGTGGTCCGGGTGATAACGCACAAAGGTGCGGCGCCAGCCGGCGGCTAAGTCAGGGAACTGGGCGGCGAGAATAGCCGCCACCGGATCAAGCGCGCCATTCAACCAGTCGCGCACACTCGAAACATCCGCCAATGGGATCGGTATCGCGATCGTCATGACAATCGCCCGACATCGCGAGGGGGCGGTGCATCCAATTCATGCAGTGAGTGTTGCGTCAGTTGGTACCAGCGGACATTGCGCGAAAACGCAGATACTTGATGGCTGACGACAAGACATGTCCGTTCGCGCGCGAGCGTTTCCAGCGCTTGCACGATGACACGTTGCGACAGCGCATCGATGTTCGCGAGCGGTTCATCGAATAACAGCACCCGGCACTCGCTAAGGATCGCGCGTGCGATAGCGAGCCGAGTGCGCTGGCCACCGGACAGATTGGCGGCGTCTTCGCCGAGGACGGTATCCAGCCCTTGCGCCAAACCGCCGACAAAGCCCGCGAGCGCGACCTGGTCTAACGCGTCTAATAAGTCCGCATCCGCCAGCGTCTGGCCAGGGGGCGTCACCGCCTGTCGAAGCGTGCCGGCAAACACATGAGTCACTTGCGCAATGAACAAGACTTGGCGTCGAAGATCGCGTAAGCCAAGCGCGCGGTACGCGATATCGTCAAAGTAAAGTTCGCCTGCGACCGGATCGAACGTGCGCGTCAGCAAACGAAAAAAAGTGGTCTTGCCACTCCCGCTGGCGCCGCCAATGACATGTAACGCGCCCGGTGCAAAACGCACATTAATGTTGTCGAGCAAACGCACGGCCGGCTGCGCGGCACTCGCCGGATAGCTGAAGGTGACGCCACGCGCTTCAATAACGCCGACCGGCGCGGCGAGCGCAAGCGGCGTTGTCGTCTCGAGCACCGCCGGCGCACGCTGCAGCAATTCGTGCACGCGCGCCGCGCGCACCAACGCGCGGCTGGTGTTGGACGCAAGTTCGTTGACCTTCTCTACCGGTTTTAGTAATTGCGTCATGTACGTCAGAAACACTGTCAACTCGCCGAGTGAAACTAGCCGTTGCAACACCAACCAAGCCCCGAATCCAGTCACCGCGGCCATCGCCAACGCGTTGGCGATCTGCATGGTTCGCTCCATCGCGACCGCCGTCTGGTTCTCGCGCACCCCGGCCTCGAGACTTGCGACATTGCGTTGTCGAAAGTCCGCGCGCATGGCAGCGGCCGCCTGTGGAGTTTGGACATTCGCCAGTCCACGAATCAATTCCTGGGTAAGACCGGCCACCTCGCCTTCCTGCGTGCGTTTGTCGTGCGCCGCGCGCTGCAGCGAGCGAGCGTGCAGCCGCGTGATGGCGAGCAAGATGCCAATCGTCGCGATCCCGGTTAAACCGAGTCGCGGATCGAGAGACCACATGACGCACAGCAAGCTCAACGTCACACCGGCATGGCGCGCGACCATCGGCGCGGTCTTGGTCCACAGCCGTACGACTTGTTGCACGTCATCCATGATGCGCATGGCGAGTTCGCCATTGCGCGCGGCCGGATCGGAATTCAACGACAGGGTTTGCAAGTGCGCTAGTAACGTATCGCGCACTTCGAGTGTTGCGCGTTCGCGCACCAAAGCATTGAGATTCTTCTCCTGGGCGCCGGCAATCGCGGCGATGATACCGGCGAGTGCGCCGGCGCCGCCGAGCACGGCAATCGTCAGTGTCGATGAAAGGCCCGTGCGCGTGAGCCAGCCCGGCAACGGCGCAGTGCCCAATACGCCGTCGATAATTATTTTCAGTGGCCAAGGCGCCACCACTACACAGGCCACGGCAATCAATGCCGCGGCGTACGCCGCGCAGAGTAGTTTGCGCTCGCGCCATAGTGCCGTGCGCAATAGTTGATCACCGCTCAGCGCAGGCGATGGGGTGTCGCTCATAACCAAAGACCTGTGCGCATCCGGCCAACTTCCCGCGGGCGCAGTGATATGGTTTGCACGCGCCGCGTACCGCCCAATTCCAGTCGATACACAAAGTGGTGACGCATGCCCGCGCCGCGCGCCTGTTCGAACGACCAGCCCAACCAATGACAGAGCAAGGCCCGGTTGGTATGGCGATGGCCAACGACCACCACCGGTGCATGTCGCGCGGCGACAAAAACGCGATCGGCGGCTTCGCGCACCCGCGCCAACAGCGTGTTAAAGCTTTCGCCGCCGGGCGGCGCCGTGTCGGCCGAGGCCTGCGCAAGCGCTCCCCACAGCGCCGCTGCTTCAGGATCGCGCGGATCGCGATAACGCCCCTCGAGTGCACCGAAGTGTCGTTCATTGAGTGCGGCTTCCTGATTGATCGCGAGCCCGCGCAGCTCGGCCAACGGTGCGGCGGTCGCCACGCTGCGCGTGAGGTGGCTCGCGAAAATCGCACCCAGCGACTCTTCCGCGAGCGCTATCGCGAGGTTTCGCGCCTGTGAGTGTCCTTCCTCCGCCAACGGCGGATCGCATTGTCCGGTGATGCGCTTATCCCGATTCCACAGACTCGCGCCATGCCGTAGAAGATAGATGAGCGCCGTCATGCCGCGGCCTCGCAGACTGTGCCGACGAGGGAGCATGCAATCGCTAACAGCTCCTCGGTAAGTTCGAGGCGCCCGGGTTTTAAGCGCGTGATACAGCGTCGCGCACGCTCAGTCACCAAAGCGAAGGCTGTGCCGATTGCGAGTGCATCGCGGGATATTGGCGCGGCGTGCGCGGCGTTATAGGCCTGCGCGATCTGCGCCACCAATTCTCCTGCGCTTGCGCCGACGCGCGCGGCGAGCAGTGCACGGTATAGCTCACTCGCCACATAACTGCCGAGGTCCAGTGCGGCGGGCCCGGTTTGCACGCTGTCGAGATCGATGAGGTTAAGTCGCGCATCGTCAATGAGGAGATTACCCGGGTGAAGATCGCCGTGCAGTGTGGCGCGCGCATCGTGCGCATACAGGATCGGTAAGCGCGACGCGAGCAGCGGCACGATTTGCGAGACCAACGCGCGAACCCCGGGAAGTGCACGACTTATCAAGTTCACCGCCGTGTGCAAGGCGAGGTCAAGGTCGACGAGCGTCCGCGGTGGCGCCTCAGCGATCCGCAAAGAATGAAAGGCCGTCAGGCCTCGCAATATTTTGGCGCGCTCGGCTTCGGCTAAACCGCACCACGCCGGCGCTGGGTGGCCCGGAACTGCGGCTTGCCAAAATGTACGCGTGGCGCGTTCGTAATGCAGTGGGCACGGCACTGCAAGATCGGGATGCGAAGCGAGCGCGCGGTAGATCTCGCGCTGCAGGCGGGCCGCCTCCTCACCCCGATCATCGTAATAAGTCTTGCCGTAAATCGTTTGGCTGCACGGCGCGTGCGGCCATTGCAACTCGACGCGTACACTGCCGGTGTGTTCCGGGACGTAATGCGCGAGCTGCAATGAAACCTGCGCCGGGTTCGTCGGTTGCGCGAGCATTGGTTGCAACGCCGGCAACACGTTACCGCTGAACCAAGTGGCGTCGAGCAAACGAGGCAGGTGGTGTAGTTTTCGGTCATGCGGGAACACCCACGCCACTGCTTCAATTTCCGGCAGATGTAACACATCCGGCGCGGCACCGCCGGCAGCGCGCGCTTTTTCAAAGCGACTGCGTGCACCGTGTCGCTCGTAGGTGCGGCAGGCGACGCGTGCAGTCGGCGCACGCCCTGCGCGATCGTCAAACCGGAACACGACCAAGCAATTCTTCCCGGGGTGATACTTGACGCGTTCGATCGTGCAATCGAGCATCGCATAGGCATCCGCGGTCGCAGCGGGAAGAAGCCTTGGCAACAACACTCGCCGTACGGTCCGTGGGTCGAGTAACCGACTCAGGTGCGGCAGCGCTGGTTCATAAACGCGAAGCGGCGCACTGGTCATAAAAGCTCGACGAGTGGCGTCGCCGACTCCTCGCTCAGTGCTACGTCGAGTAACGACTCATACGCGCATGTGGAATTCTTGGTCCGCACGCTGGCGCGTGCGTTTGCGGGCAGCGTGATGAGATCTTCTCGTTCTTCATCCACGCCGCGCGATCGCACCGTTAATGCAAGGTTATTGTGGCGATCCATCAATGATTGATCATTGAGGGCGAGATCGAGCTTGGGCGGAGTCACGGCATACGGATACAACACCGTGACGAATCGCGCCTGTTGTGCGCGGCGCCTAAATGTTAATGCGGGTGCGGCATGCTTGATGCCGTAACGGTAGGACACCCATGAGAATTCAACCTCCCCCACCGCGGGCTTCGCACTCCACACCGTGAGTTGCGGCGAATCGAAACGCTGCCATCCGCGTTCGTCCGCTTGCGTCACACCCGCTTGTGCGACCTCGCTCAATTGGAAGTGCTGCACGTAGTCGTGGACCTGTGGCGACGCGAGCTCATCCACCAACACCCAATACTCGCCTCGGACAAAAAACACATGCCGCGTGTGGACCGCAGGATACTCGGCACTACGCGCGCGGCCACCGACATAGCCAGTGACACCGTTTAGCGCGAACGCAGTTAACGTGCATGTCGGTGCCGGCCCTCGTATTTTGAAGCGCGTTGGTCCCTGCTCGTAGCGAATTTGCTGACAGCCATCGACGGTCACCGTGTTATGCGTGGCGGTTGACCGGAACCGCACCCGCCAATTGGGTTCATGCGCGGTGTTTTGTTCGTGATACGTATAGCGCCCGGGATCAACCACCAACGAGCGGCCGTAAGCCGCGAATTCCACGTTAAGGAGATCGAAGTGGCCGTGATTACCTTCTCCCAATGGCCCGCAATCAAATGCCAAATAACGTTCATCACGATAAGGGGCGGCCGTGCCCCAGCCGCTGCGCATGAAGGCATAACCGCCTTGCGCGAAGTACGCGCCGTTGGTACTCGGCGCGCGACCTGTGGCACCGGCGGTCGCGGCATAGCGTAACGCGGGCTCATCAAAGAGTTCCGCCCCCAGCGCCAATACATCTGCGTGTGAGCGCGCATCCCCATCGCTCAAGGCCGGCACGGCGCCATCCGGCTTGTGCGCGTGTAACGCAAACTCGAGCGCACGCAAAAGCCGCGCGTCCGCTTGCGGCGGAAAGGACAATTCATTGGCGCGACACAAACGGCGCACGGCAAGAAAATTGCGCAATACGATGTGGTGATAGTCGGTCGCCAACTCACAATGCACGCCATCCGGCAGCAGATCTTCGAGCAGATTGTCGATCAGCTGGCGGAGCGCCCAGTGCCGCCACTCAACGGGCCCGGGCAGCATCGGCAACATTAATCCGGCGAGAAATATCGCATGCAGTTCGAGTGTGCGGTGATTCCGTTTGGCGTGCAGATTCCGGTAGAGATGATTGACCTGTAGGGTGAGCGATGCGTTGAATCGCGCGATGAAACCAATGGGAAGTCGAGCTGCCGCGTCCGCTTGGTCGACGAAGTAGTGATAGGCGTAAAGCCAATTCTGGATCCGCCTGCCCGTGACATCCGACGGCAGGAAGTCGAGCGGCACTTGCCCTATCCAACTCTCCGTTAACGCAACCCACGCGTTAAGCAGTCGGACGTCGCCGCTTTGTACGAACTGCGCGCCGAGGGCGGGCGCGTAATAAAACTTGTGCAGCAGAATGGACCATTCCCGATCGACGCTCGGGTTTTGCAGCCAATCGATCGGATTTGTCAGTCGATGCGTCTCACCGTTAAAACAAAATTCATGCACGAGCAGCGGTTCAAGCGCGCGCGCATCGCGATACTCGGGTTCGACCGTTGGGAAAATCACCGCGCGCGGCGCGCGCCGAATAGCAGGGCGATTCATGGCGTTGGCAGCGCTTGCGGCGCTCGCGTCGCGGTGCGAAATAGATCGTACAACGCGCGCGTCGTCTCGCGGGAATCGAAAATTTGGCAAATACGCGCGCGCGCGGCAGCCCCCAAGCGCGCGCGTAACGCGGCATCCGTGAGCAGCGTCGCGAGGGCGGTGGCTAATTCCGCGGTGTGCTTCTCAGGCACGAGCCAACCGTCGATTTGATGCCGTACGATTTCCGGAATGCCCGAAATTGCGGTTGACACCACGGGTAGGCCGCTCGCCATTGCCTCGGCCAACACATTCGGGATGCCATCGCGATCGCCACTGTCAGCGATCAAACAAGGCAACACAAACACCGTGGCTCGCCGGTAGAGATCGCAGAGATCTTGTTGGTTCATCGGCGGCGCGATGGTGAACCACTCATCGCCGAGACCGAATTCCCGCAAACGTTGGGTGAGGTCCGCGTAAGCCGAATCGCGGGCGCCAACCAACATGCACTGGAACACTAGGCCTTGTGACTTGAGGCGCGCGCAAGCCTCGGCGAGATAACCAAAACCCTTTTTCTCCACGATCCGGCCGATGCTTAAAATGAGCGGCCGCGCGGCCGATGCACGAGGGGCCCCCGGTGTAAAAAATGACGGATCGAGTCCGTGATAAATCGTATGCAATGCGGGATGCGCCGGCAGCAACGTCGCCAGGTGCTGGCGATTGGCTTCGGTACAAGTGGCAATGAAGCGCGCGGCGGCCATCTTACGCGGCAGTAAACCACGCGGATTGAGCTCTGCTTCGTAGATATCCTTGGCGTGCGCGGTGAACGAAAATTCATGTCCCGTAAGCTGACTGACCAACCAGGTGACCGTGGTCGCGCCATGGCAGAAGTGCCCGTGTAAATGGACCACATCGCCGCGACTCAGCAGATCCGCCGCGATCGCGCCGGCTTGCAAGAACTCTTTGATATAAACCTTGCGCGGCCAGCGGCTTCCGGCTTTACGGTGACGCCAGCTCATGTTCAGGGCGCCGGCCAGTGTAGAAAAGTAGCGTCGCGGCACAGCCCGCAATAGCGCGCGATGCGCGGCGCGGAAAGCCGGCCAATTCTGGGCCAACCAGCGGAACAGCGATGTCGCTGACAACGACGTTGTTACCGGCAGCGCGACAATGTCCGCGGCGATCTCGCGCAGAACCGAATGACCCAACGCGGGTTCGCCTGGCTTAATCGAATACACCCGGATACGTAAACCCAACGCCTCCAACCTACGGATCTCATGCGCGATGAATGTTTCCGTTGCACGCGGAAAGCCTTTGACGATGTAGCCGATGTACATGGTGCTAGCAGCACCCATCGGCGAGCGTCGCCTGCATATCAGGCACGGCGGCACCGGGCGCGCGGGACAGCAGCTTCGCGAGCACCGCGACATTACGCGCCCCGTTGAACATCGCCTGCACCGTTGCACGCGCTTGCAAACCCACGACCTGACGCGCTGTCGGCGACAACGCCAACACTTTCTCGATGGCATTGGCGAGCGCGGTGGAGTCGCCTGGTGGCACCAACCAGCCGTTTTCGCCATCGCGCACCACTTCCGGGATACCCGAGATAGGCGTCGAGATAACCGGAAGCGCGACCGCCATCGCTTCCAACATGACGTTCGGAATGCCATCGCGATCGCCGTCGTCTTGGACTTCGCAGGGCAGGCAGAACAAGCTCGCTTGCGTATAACGCTCGATCAGCGCTTCGTGCGGAATGGCGGGTTCCAGTGTCACACACTCACTGATCTGTAACAATTCGGCTTGCGCCGCGAGGTTCGCTTGTTCCGGTCCATACCCAATGATCGTGCATTTCACCGGCAGCCCACGCGCGCGCAGCGCAGCGATCGCATCGAGCAGCGTATGAAAACCCTTTTTGCGCCGCAGCCTTCCCACCGCCAAAATTTGCGGAACCGCCGCGGGCGGGACAGACGCAGGTGCCGGGGCAAAAAAATCGGTGTCGATCCCGTGATACACCCGCAACACCGGGCACGCTGGACGCACCGTATCGCGCAAATATTGATAGTTCGCCGCTGTGCAGGTGGTGACAAAGCTTGCTGCCGATAACCGCTTCCGTAACTCGGCCGGTGCTTCGCAATACAGATCTTTGGCGTGGCAAGACACGCTGAACTCGATGCCGGCAAACGCGGCCGCTAGCACGGCAATGGCGGTGGGCTCATTAGCGAAATGCACGTGCAAGCGAGTGAGATTGCGGCGCTTGGCGAGTTGGGCGAGCCACACCGCGCGGTCAAACTGCGCGAATGCGATGTTGCTTAAGTTTCGCAAATAAAGCCACGGAGTACGCGTAATCTGTGCGGCGTGGTCGTACACGCGTTGTTGCCAATATAACCAGCCGGCAGTCGGTGCGTAATGGATAGGCGCATGCACGCGCGCGGCGCGCGCATGCCGGGGCTTGTCATCCGCGCCGTGTAACGCGACCACTTCCAACGCAAGACCGGCGTTTTCCAATCCGAGTACTTCTTCCAGCACGAAGCTCTCGGACAATTTAGGAAACACTTTGGTGACGAAGCCTATCCGTGGCCGCGTATCGGTCCACGCCTTGCTCATGAGGCCACCGCGGAAGTTGCCATCGACGCCGCTTGTGACGCGGGTTGTAGCAACGCGTGCAGCTCGGCCGCCACGCAGTCCAAGCCGCGCATGTTGATCAACGCATGCGCATCGACCGTGGGCGCCGGCGCGGCGAGTAACTGCGTGACGCGCGCCATCATCAAAGCAGGGGTCAGCGCCTCGGCCTCGATGTAGTGGCAAAGGCCAAGAGATGCAAGCGCCTGCGCCCGCACTAACTGTTCTTGCACCGGTCGCTCGCGCGGAATGACAAGCGCACGTGTGCGCGCGGTCAAAAATTCGCAAACCGTGTTATAGCCGCCCATCGAGACGATGAGATCCGCCGCATGCACATAACGCTGCATATCGTTGGTGAAGTCGTCGATCGTCAAATTCGGAATACCGGCGCCCAGCGCCCGCGCTTCGTCGCGTTGCGCAATTGGCATCTCCGGGCCGCAAAAGACCACCGATTGAAATTTGGCCGGCGTGCGGCGATTGCGCAAACCTTGCAAGTAATTCCCGATGACTTGGTAACCATCGCCGCCGCCACCGGCCGCGACCAACACTAACGGGTGCGCGCCGCCGGTTAATTGTTCGCGTAAGTCGTGGGCCGAATGCACATCGGCCGGGCGCGCCAGATAACCGCAATAGCGTGTTAACGCCGCACTCGACGCTGGAAACTCGTATTGCGCAACCGCATCAAACACGCGCGGATCGCCAACCACGAGGACGCGCGAATAGTAGGCTTCGAGTACTTCGTGGTATTGCTGGCGCTGCCATACCGGAATCGTTGCCTCCGGCGAATCCAGGATGTCACGCAATAGCAGCACGAAATGGGGATTCAAACGGCGCTGTAACAGGCGCAGGCACGGTTCCAGTTCCGACTCGACCCCCAGCGGTTTCTTATCGACCAGCACCAGGTCCGGCGCAAAGTCGAGCGCGGTATTCAAAATGATGTTCGAACGCATGCGGATCAGTTCCGCATACTGCATCCGCAAAAACTTGGTGTCGTAGTGCCCGTCAATATTGCGCGCGAGGCAGGGCAACTTAACGTAATCGATACGCGGCGGAATACGGAACGCATTGAGGAGCGGTGAACCCGACAGAATGAGAATGTCGAGCTTGGGATCGCGTTGCGTGAGATGCTCGCAGATCGCGAGCATGCGCCGGATGTTGCCTAGTCCAAAAGTGTCGTGCGAATAAACCAGGATTCGTTTGGTCCCCATTGCGCCGCCTTCCTTAGTTGTTTTCTTGGTAT
Organism: uncultured Klebsiella sp.; assembly: GCA_964555355.1. Lineage (GTDB taxonomy): Bacteria > Pseudomonadota > Gammaproteobacteria > CAIKBL01. Next base: position 152,630 of record CAZKRY010000011.1, on the reverse strand, counting down.
AAGCGGCCTCCATCGGCGACCGACCCCACCAGACCGGCCAGCGCCCTGCGCAACACGGTCTCGCCGATAAATCGTCTCAAGCGGGGTAACGGTTCATGCCCAGGGTGTGGTTGAGCGGGAATGTGACAATTCTGTGACAAAGGTCACGTTTAAGCTCCCTGAATGCGCGTGCCCGCACATAGGTAAATGGTTCATTTGGGAGTGAAAATCCGTGCATCAGTACGCATACTTGTACTGCCCGGGCGCGGCGCGGTTGCGCCGGCGTCAAGTGAATGGTGTGCTGCGCGCGGAATTCAATCGGTCCAAGGAGCGGACGCTAAATGCCAGAGGTTTCATGTCTGTCCAGGGCTTGCGCCCATGTCTTGTTGTGAGCGCTTGGTGCCTGGCGCTGATGCCGCCTGCTGGATCGGCGTTCGACGGCGGCCAGGGCGTCGCCCGTGTCGTCACCGACTATATCTATCGCAACTACAGCCGGAGCGCCGATCAACCCGCGCTGCAGGTACAGTATGCGCGCCCGTTGAATGCACGTTTTTCGGCGGGCGTGGGCATCTCCACCGTCAATTTTGATGACGCCCGTTGGGAACTGACCGCCTATGTCAGCGGGATCGCCTGGGCGCGCGATGACTGGCGACTGGTGATGACCGCCGCAGGTTACTTTTACGATGGCGAGATGCTGGGGAACGCCGCGCATTACGCCGAGCCGAGCGCCGTGCTGTGGTATGGCGATAATCTCTCACTCAAAGTTGGCTCGGCGATTGATCTCTACGGATTGGGAGAATCCTCCGTCTACACAGAGCTTGCTGGACGTTACCCTCTGAGCGATATGACGAGCATCGGCGCCGCCGCGGGCTTTGAGCGCTTGCACGCAGTGGACGGAGAAGATCACACCTATTGGAATCTCGGACTTACGCACTACTTCACCGCGCGCTTGGCGCTCGATCTTCGCTATTACGGCTCACGCAGTGTTTTCCCCGACAGACACACGGCCGGCGCGGATTTGTTGGAACCGCGCGGGATCCGCGATCGAGTGGTCCTAGGGGTCTCGGTCAGTTTTTGAAGCGTCTGCGATGCGTCGAGTTAGCGCACGATACTTTTCGATAGATCAGCGAGTTGCGAGATTGTAAAAAAAGTATTCGGCGTTGAACCTAATCGCGTCCACAATGGATACATAGCAAAACCACTGATATCCGATCATGCACGACCAGGGCGATAACACTGTTCCCAAAACGGGACGACCGTCGCATAGCGATCCCGAGTGGGAACTCGTTACCCGGATCGGCGCGGGCGATCGCGCCGCGTTTGAGCAACTGTATAAGCAGTACTTTCAATATCTGTATCGCTTTATCTTGCAGACCACGCGCCGGCACGAACTGGTGGAGGACGTCATCAACGAAGTGATGCTCGCGGTATGGCAGCAAGCCGCGGCGGCGCAACCCTGGTCACGCACCTCGACTTGGATTTTGGGAATAGCACACCACAAGGCGCTGCAGGCCTTGACCCGCAGCGGGATTCGGGCGGAAGGCGCGCACGAACCCAGCGACGACCCGAGCGATGATCCGCGCGCCGCGTTCGAAGCCAACGATTTGTTCGCGCAGGCGCTACGCCGCCTCGCGCCCGAGCAGCGCGCGGTCATGGAACTTGTTTACTACCACGAGTTGCACTACGACGAAATAGCCCAAGTCCTCGGGGTCCCCGCCAACACCGTCAAAACGCGCGTCTTCCATGCGCGCCGAAAACTGCGCGAGCACTGGCCGGCGTTAAACGGTCATCTCGATCTACAAGGTAAGCGTTATGCAGACGAGTGAACTAGAAATCGAAGCGCTCAAAAATCACGAAGCCGCGCTCGCCGCGTTGCCTTTCTATGTCACGAATGCTTTAGGCGTCGAGGAGCGTGTGGAAGTCGAACGTCATATCCGGCACTGTGTCGCCTGCCGGCGTGAACTGCAAAACGAGCAGCGCACGCATCAGGCCTTTAAACAATTCGATTTTGGTGCCTCGCAAGCCGATACGGCGTTACAAAATTTTTGGTCCAAGGTTGAACCCGTAGCTCCCGCACCTATCGCGATCAAACGGCTGCACCGGGCGCGAATCGCATTACCGCTCGCGGCAGCCGCAAGCTTAGTGTTGGCGATTGCCGCCGGTTGGCAATGGTGGCCGCAAACGACCGCGCCTGAACCTTCGATCTACCGCACCTTAGCGGCCGGTGAGGCACCCCATTACCATTTACGAGGCGATGCCCGCGTCATGTTCCGTACCGATATCACGCGAACACGCGCCCAGATGACGCTTGAAATGTATGGCTTTGAGTTATTGGAGGGACCGGATGCCCTCGGTGTGTACGCGATCCAACGCAAGCCGGACGCCAAGCAGCCGCTCGTTGCCGCACTGTTGGCGCTGCGAGGCCATCAGAGTGTCGTGCTCGCGCGCGCGACTGCCGCAGGAGAACTGTGATGAAACGATTACCGACTTGGACATACGCCGTCATCATGTTGGTCTTCTGGAGTGGACTCGCGTCTGCCGAGCCGCAAGCGCCGTCCACGCCCGTGCAAATCATGGTGACTTTTCAAGATCGAAGCTTGTTGCGCACGGAGTTTGGACAGCCGGGCCAAACCTACCTCGCGACCACCCCTTACGCGAGCAGCAGTTGGAGTAAGCGCGTGGTGGACGCGCTTGCGCGCGAGCATCGTTTGGAAAAATCCGTCGAATGGCCGATCCGCGAACTCGGCGTGCATTGCGTGGTGTACACGGCGCATGACGAGCGCGAGTTACCGCATTTGCTGGCCGAACTTGCACAAGACGCTCGCGTCTCCGCGGTACAACCGTTAAATACTTTTCGGGTGTTGAGTAGCGATCCTTATCGTCCGCTGCAGTCCAATCTAACGTCGTTGAGCGTCACCGCCGCGCATCGCTGGGCGCAAGGCCGTGGCGTGACGGTGGCGGTCGTCGATACCGGCATCGATAGCGATCATCCCGATCTACGTGGGCAAGTGACGCAGGCTTTTAACTTGGTGGATCCGGATAATTCACGTCCAACACACGAAATTCATGGCACCGCGGTCGCTGGCATCATCGCCGCCTCGGCGGACAACGGACAGGGCATCGTCGGCGTGGCGCCCGGCGCGCGTTTGCTGAGTCTGAAAGCGTGTTGGCCGCTACGGGCGGACGCTGCCGCCGCTGAATGCAATAGCCTGACCCTCGCGCGCGCGCTGACGCAGGTTCTGCAACACAAGCCGCAAGTTCTCAACTTGAGCCTCAATGGGCCGCACGATCCTTTGCTCTCCGCGTTGCTTAAAATGGTCCTGGCCCAGGGCACGGTGGTCGTGGCGGCCGAGCCGCGCGCGGGCGATATCGGCTTTCCGACCGACGTCGACCAAGTCATCCGCGTGAATCCCGAGCGCGTTACCGCCCCGCTTGCAAACCTTGACGTATTCAACGCGCCGGGGAGCAAGGTATTAACCACCTTCCCGGATGGCGCTTATAGCTTTGTGAATGGAAGTTCGTTTGCCGCGGCGCACGTCTCGGGCGTGGTTGCCCTCATCAAGGAATTGAAACCGTCAATCTCGACAGCCGAAGTTCATCAAGTGCTGCGCGAGTCACGAGCCAATTACGGGGTGCCAACATTGCAGGCAGAGGCACAAGGAGCAATCAGCGCCTGCAAGGCACTGACGCGCGTGGAGACCAATGTGCAATGTGATCCGGAAATCCCAACATCCCCGGTGAGTCGCGTCGACTCAACCTTGAGCGCGGCTGCTCTGTCTAAGTCCAACACCCTCTAGTCGGCGCGCGGCGTTATCGCCGTAAGGCTACCCAGGCCGCGGTAACCCGCGTATGTTCTTGATGGGAGTTCATCAAGAAAGCCGACCATGACTCACGCTTCTGGGGCCGATCCGCTGCACGGTACGCCGCTTGTGCCGTTTGACACGTTCAAGACCCTGACCTTGACGCAAGACCCTTCGAACAACGCCATCGCGCGGCTCACGTTCAATCGACCAGCGCGTCTCAATGCCATCACCGATGAAACGCCAGGCGAAATCCGCGCAGCGGTCGAGGCCGCCAATGCCCGCCAGGCTATTCATGTCATTTTGGTGCAAGGTGCGGGCGCGGCGTTTTGCGCAGGCTATGACATCACGCTGTTTGCCGAGGCGAGCGCGGATCATCCTTGCAAACAAGAAGCCTCGCCGTGGGATCCAATGGTCGATTACCGTGCGATGCGGCGCTATACGGATGACTTTATGTCGTTGTGGCATTCGCCGAAACCGACCATCGCCCGCGTGCATAAATACGCCATCGCCGGTGGCTCGGATATCGCGTTGTGCTGCGATTTAGTGGTCATGGAAGAGAACGCGCGCATCGGCTATATGCCCACTCGTGTATGGGGTTGTCCGACCACCGCGCATTGGACCTATCGGCTAGGGCCTGAACGCGCCAAGCGCTTGTTGTTGACGGGGGATCTGATCGATGGGCGCAAGGCCCAAGACTGGGGCTTGGTCAGCGAAGCGGTGCCAAGCGAAGATTTAGACGCGACAGTAAATGCCTTGGCGGCACGCATCGCCGGAGTGCCGACCGGCATGCTGACGATGCAGAAAATGATCGTCAACGAAGCCGTCGAGCGCATGGGCTTACTTGCCAGCCAAACACTCGCTACCGTGTTTGATGGCATTACGCGTCACAATCCGGAAGGGATGTGGTTTCGGCGCTATGCGCAAGCGCATGGTCTCAAAGCCGCGGTGGAATGGCGCGATTCCGGACGCGCGATCCCGGAAGGTGAGCTCGCGCGCCGCGCCATCGCTGAGTTGGATGCGCTGATCGCGGCCCAAAATAAAGGAGTCAACGCATGACCGTACGCGTCGAAAAAAACGGTCCCGTCACGACTGTCATTCATTCACGTCCAGAAGCGCGCAATGCCATGGACCCGGCGAGCGCGGAAGCACTCGTCACCGCATTCACGGCATTTGATGCCGATGATGAAGCGAGCGTTGCCGTGTTTTATGGCGAAGGCGGTGCCTTCTGCGCCGGCTGGGATCTGAAATACGCGAGCCACTTGGCGGGCCAGGACAATCCTCTCAGTGCATACAATTTTCCAACCGAGAATGGACCCATCCCGCGCGGCCCCATGGGACCAAGTCGCTTACAGCTTTCCAAGCCCGTGATCGCGGCAATCGCGGGACCGGCGGTCGCCGGAGGTTTTGAACTCGCACTGTGGTGCGATCTGCGAGTGATGGAAGAAACCGCTTACTTCGGTGTGTACTGCCGACGCTGGGGTGTGCCGTTGATCGATGGCGGCACGGTGCGTTTGCCACGCTTAGTCGGACGCGGCCGCGCGCTCGACATCATCTTGACCGGGCGCAAGGTTACCGCCGAGGAAGCGCTGCGCATCGGCGCTTGTGAACGCGTGGTCCCGCCGGGGCAAGCGCGGCAAGCGGCGGAAGCTTTGGCGCTAGAAATCGCACGCTTTCCGCAAGCGTGCATGCGCGCCGATCGGCAGTCGGTTTACGCGCAAGAAGGTTTATCCGAACTCGACGGCTTGCGCTCGGAATGGCAGATCAGTGCCGCGATGGTCATGCAGGAAGGCGTTGCGGGGGCGATGCGTTTTAGCGCCGGCAAAGGGCGGCATGGGGATTTTGGAGATATTTAAAGCAACTGGCGACCGTTTACGCCGAAAAGCGTTGTCGCAAGACTCGATGCTGAATTTTCCCGGTGGCAGTTCTCGGCATTTCTGCGTCAGTAATAAACGAGACGCTGCTGGGACATTTAAAGCCCGCTAAGCGTTCGCGGCACCACTGACGAAGCTCGGCTTCAGTTGCGGTTTTTGCATCGTGTAGGACAACGAATGCATGCACGGCCTCGACCCATTTTTGATGCGGCACGCCAATGACGGCGACGTCACGCACCGCCACGTGTTGGCCGAGCACATTTTCCACCTCGGTGGGATAGATGTTTTCACCGCCGCTGATGATCATGTTGCTCTTGCGATCGACGAGCCAGATATAACCTTCTTCATCGCGGCGCGCCATGTCACCCACAGAGCACCACTCGCCGGCGAACGCTTCCGCGGTTTTTTCGGGATTCTTCCAGTAACCGTCGAAGGTATAAGCCGTGCGCGAATAAAGCTCACCGACATCACCATCCGCTACTTCTCGTTGCTGCTCGTCCAATAACCGGATCGCGCCGCTGCCGGCCCACTCCCGTCCCACCGAACCCAACTTAAGTATTTGTTCGTCCGGGCGCAGCAAGGTGACCCAGCCCGCTTCTGTTGATCCGTAAAGTTCGTACAACTTGCCATTTGGGAACAGTTGCATGATGCCGAGTTTGGTTTCTTGGCGCGCCGGCGCGGAAGAAATCATCAGCCTGCCAACGGCGCTCAAGTCGTAACGACGTTTCTCCTCCTCAGGCAGCGCGAGCAGCATGATGTAATGCGTGGGCACCAATGATGTAAACGTCACGCGATCTTCCGCGAGCATCTTTAAGAGTGCGCTCGGATCAAAGCTACGCCGATCTTCGATGTGACAGGTGCCGCCCAAATGCGCAAACGTTGAGCCGAAGTACAGTGAATTGGCGTGACACAGCGGCATCACGAGCAATGCGGTGTCATCGCTTGTGAAGCCCATTTCGAGAATTGTGGCCCAGGCAATGAGTGAATTCGCGCCGTGACCGCGGATTGCGCCCTTGGGCCGGCCGGTGGTGCCTGAGGTATACATAAGCGCGGCGATATCGGTAGTGCTCACCGACTCAGGCAGCCACTCTGCATCACCACCCGCGACAAATACTTCGTATCCGATCCAACGCTCGCTCGGCGGCTCGCCGAGCACAATGTACCGCTCCGCCGAAACCGAAAGTTCATCACGGACTTTGTCGAGTGTTGTACAGAACTCTTCACCGGCAATCACCGCAGTGACCTCCGCGTGATCGAGGATGTAAGTAATTTCAGGCCCCGTGAGACGAAAATTGAGCGGCACGACCACGAGGCCCGCGCATGCCATGCCGGCATATATCTCCATCCACTCCAGACAGTTGTAGGCGATGACGCCGACCCGCTCGCCTTTCGCAAGCCCAAGCCTACGAAGTGCGCTGGCAAGCCGGCGCATGCGCACGTCCCATTCTCGATAAGTGAGACGCCGCCGCGAGTCCTGCACCGCGAGCTTGTGCGGGCGCAGGCGAGCGTGGGTCGAAACCGCGTCGGCGAGCGTGAGCAGGCGAGTCATTGAGAAAGATCCAGGATTAGCGCAGAGCTTGCTTGCGACGGATTCTGGATTCACACTGAGATTGCGGTCAACCCTGTTTCGCTTGAGAGCTAACGAAACAAAATTGCGCGCAAGCGGATGTCAATTGCGCGCCATCTCTCGCGTCACACCAGTTAAGGAGCGCGCCTATGACTTCCCGCAAGATTTTTATCGGCAATCGCAACCTCAATCCATCCACGTGGACCGATTTCGGTTGGGACGATCCACTGCACGGTCCGCAGGTTAAAGGCGAAGTCGCGGTCATTCGCGAGGAAGGAACATCTGGCAGCCTCTCCGCGGGACTATGGCGCACCGGCTATGAGATCGCCGGCTGCGAGCGTGACGGCTCCTGTGTGGTGAAGTACTCGGCGCCGCTCGGCGATGAGACGATGGTCATCCTCGAGGGCACGGTGAAGATCACCGAAACCGTCAGCGGCCGTCAGTATATGGTCGGTGCGGGAAACATTCTGAGTCATCCAAAGCACTTGGACCTTCAATGGGAAATCAGTCGTCCGTTTCTGAAGAAGTTCTGGGTCATGTGGGACAGTCCGATTGCCGCGCAACGGGAAGACCATCTCTTTGTTGCGAACATTCACGATAACCCCTCACGTTGGACACCATCGCTGTGGGGAGAAGCGGCGCGCGATCCGCGGGTGTGCGGCGAGATGCATACCATTCGCGGCACGGGTTCGACCGGGAGCTATCAATGCGGTCTCTGGCGCACGGGGGTGGGTATTGTTGGCTGCGAACCGGATGGCTCCGCGACTCTCCGACACAACGCTCCGCTCGGTGACGAAACCATCCTGCTGCTGGAAGGAACGGCGCAACTGGTCAACGAAGAGACCGGTGACCAGTACGAACTCAAAGGCGGTGATGTGGTAGGCCTACCCGCGGGGCTACCCGTCAAATGGATATCCCATCCACCATTCCTCAAGTTGTTCCGGGTGATCACGCACGCGTGATCATTGGCCGCCGAGCCTTGCCTGGTGGTAAAGCGATTATTCGCGGGTCACCACCAACGATGAATTCTGACCACCGAAACCAAACGCGTTGACTTGCAAGGTGTCGATGCGCCCTTCGGCGGGCACCTTGATGACAGCGTGCAAGCGATCTACTTCCGGCATCAATTCGCGTTCGTCGTACGTGCCGGCGGTGGGCATCAATGCGTTCTGCTGCATGCTAAAGAGACCGGCGAGCAGACCAAGCGCGCCGGCCGGACCATGCGGATGACCGAAGTTACCTTTCGGCGACATAACTCGCATCGGTTTTTCGCGCTTACCGTAGATGCGATTTAACGCGGCGAGTTCCGCAATATCGCCAACCGGCGTGCCCGTGCCATGCGCGACCACCGCGTCGACTTCCGAAACGCCACCCGGCAACCGTGCATTCTCGAGCGCGAGTTCCATCACGCGCTGCTCCCAACGGCCTTCGGGTTCCGGCGAGGACGGGTGATAACCGTCGGCAAGCGTCGCATAGCCACGCAGGCGTCCATAAATTTGCGCGCCACGTTTGCGTGCGCGATCGACGCGCTCCAACACGAACATGCCGGCGCCTTCGCCGAGCATGACCCCAAAGCGTTCGACATTGAACGGGCGACAGGTCTTATACGGATCCGGTTGTGGCGTAAACATTTTGTTATTACGCGCGCCGAAGAAGACGAGCGGGCTTATCGCGCAATCGGTACCGCCGGTGATGGCAACATCGATCTCGCCCGACTCGATCATCTTGGCGGCGATCCCCATCGCGTCATGCGAAGACGCGCAGGCGGTGGCGATCGCGAGCTGTGGCCCGTGCAGTCCGTAACGCAACGAGATGTGTGCACCGGGCATATTGAGCAGTGAGTTCGCCATGAACTTGGCCGAGATGGCATTGGGGCCACGCTCGGTGAGCCGCGCTTGATCTTGTGCGTAGCAATCGACGCCGCCGAGCGCGCTGCCAATGACCACCGCCGTGCGGATGGGATCGAATTCCGTCAGGCCCGCATCGGTCACCGCCTGCGCCGCCGCCGCGATCGCGTAATGCGCGAACGGCGCGCTGTTGCGCACCACACGACCTTCCATCCACTGGGTGGGATCAAAGCCTTCAATCAACGACAACCAAATGTTTTCGTGCCCCTCCTCCCACGGCGCGGCGCTCGCCGCCACTTTGCCGGCAAGAAGATTGTCATTGAAGGTTTTGATGTCCAGGCCGATCGAGGAAATCACGCCCAAACCGGTAATCGCAACGTTATCCATGCGGGCACTCCTTACGCGTCACTTCGAGTCTATCGCGTTGTAGGTTGCTTTCACCAACGCATCCGAACGCGGCCCGCCGATAATCCCGGCGGCCATTTTGTTCATCATGTAGGCAAAGGTGAGTCCGCGCTCGACGTCATTAAAGATGAACGAACCACCCCAGCCGCCCCAGTAACACACTTTGCCGTTGGGCAGGTACGGTACGGTTTGCGGATCGGGTAATCCATAGCCGATCCCAAAGCGTAGCGGAATACCGATCGCGAGATCGTTGCCGATGGACTGTTCTTCAAAAATGAGATCGATGGTTTTAGGCGAGAGCAACTTCACGCCTTCATAAATGCCACCGGTTGCGACCGCGGCTTGCACGCGCGCCACCGAGCGCGCGTTACCGTGGCCGTTGGCGGCGCCGACATCCGCGCGTCGCCATGCGGTGGTCCACGCCATTTCTGGGAGTGGCGCTGGACCAGTGAAAGTTTTGTAGGCCACGCTGTTTTTGTCCATCGCCGCCAAATCGAATGGTAACGGTGGCGGCGGAATGACGTTCGAGACGCGCGCGTCATGCTCCGGTGCGAGACCGATATGAAAATCCGCGCCCAACGGCCGCGCGATTTCATCGGCAAAAAATTGCCCGAGCTTGCGCCCGGTGATCCGGCGAATGACTTCGCCCACCAAATGACCTTGATTGAACGCGTGATAACCAGACGCGCTGCCCGGCGGCCACCATGCCGGTTGCGCGGCAAGCATGGCGGTGGATTTATCCCAATCGTAAATATCGTCAATGGTGACCGGCTGCGCCCAGGCGGACACGCCGGAGGTGTGGGACATCAGGTGTTTTACTTTGACCTGCTCTTTGCCGTTTGCCGCGAACTCTGGCCAGTACTTGGCGACCGGTGCATGCACATCAAGCGAGCCGCGATCCGCCAACACCAATGCGGCGAGGCTCGTCATTGTCTTGGTGGTGGACCAGACATTGGTGATCGTATGTTCGGCCCACGGCGTGGTCTGCGCGGCATCCGCCCAACCGCCCCACAGATCAACCACCGGCTCGCCGCGGTGAAGGACGGCGACCGATGCGCCCAAGTCATCACCGCTTGCAAGATTGGCGGCGAGGATATCGCGGAGTTTGCTGAATCGGGCGGCGCAATGACCGTGAACTTCTGCCATGGCATAACCTTTCAAGTGGAAAGAAGAGGCCACAGCTTAGCCGCTAACTGCGCTCGGTGCAGCACTTGTGGAAACGCGGACTAATGCTGTCCAGGGCCTCAATATTCAACTCGATCAACATAGCCTCGCGACACTTCACTCAATCGAACGGCGCATTGTCCGGTGCCGAGTTCAGTAAAGAATCTCGTCGCCGCTTAGGCGTTAACTTCGATGCGGACCATTCCGCGCGCGCCGCGTGTAACTCGGGCATTCATCTTTAGCTTCTGGAAGATACGTTCAACAGCCGATGGCGCGATTCTCAATTTGCGGTAGCTACTCACGCGCATATTCCATTGATCGCCGTGACGTTCATGGACGATATCGTGGACTTTAATATGAATGGATTCCTCTTCGAGGAAGCACGTGAGTATCCGGTCAGCATCACTCCGGACTGGGATGAAGCGGCTTTCTCCTACCGCCGCTGTGCTGTAGTCACGGAAGGTCGTCACGAACGTGCCGTTGCGTGCAAGGCATTGTGATACTTCTGCACAAAGAAACTCTACCTGCTCAAGTGACTCTAGGTGAGTGAGTGTATCGCCCATGCAGATAATCAAGTCAGGTTGCTCGGTGATGTGCGACCTGAACTCAAGCAGATTGGCCACAATAGTTTGAATAGGCAGGTTGACCGCGTGGTCTTGCAGGACATCCAAGAGCGTTGCTGACTGGTCAATGGCGACAACCTGATAGCCAGCCTGCGCGAGCGGAATGCTGTGCATTCCGAACCCCGCGCCCAGGTCCACCGCAATTCCACTGCCCGGCATTAACGTCACGAGATCGTCCCGCCCTGTGTTGAGGGCAACCTCCATCCCGCCGGCCATCCAAAGGTAGATGGGAGCCAGGTGATTTGCGTAATGATCCGTGACTGAAGCCATTTCCAACCTAATGCACGTTTAATCTAACGCGAGGCAAGACCGCGCCCGCTACGGAAGACGAAATGCTTCCGGGTGAGCCGAGGTAGCCGATTCATGAAAGATGTCCGCCAAATACTGGCACAACTCGTCCTCGCGGACGAAATCCGGAATTTCGAAATTGGCGCGCCGGCGTTTACCGTCCGGTCCTGCGATGTACGGCACCCATCCGTGTGCGGTTGCCTCCACGTGTACGATGGTTCCGAAGATGCTGAAGCGGTAGGGGTGCATGCGCCACAGATAGAACTACGTGCCATCTACTCCGGCACAAAACGAGCTTCACGTGGATGTCGTACAGAAAGCACAAGTACTGTGTCCTGCACTAACTCATAGCTGTACAGCGCAATGTAACCGGACTTACCACGAGAAATAACAAGTTCTTTTAGCCCTTGTACCGCAGAGCGTCCGATTAGAGGATGGTTCTCGAGAATTTGTACAGCCTCGGTAATGAGTTCTACCGTTTCCAGTACGGCGGCGGGTTCATTCTCCACTAGAAAATCGGTGAGCCGCACGAGATCAGAGAGTGCTCGCTCGGTATGAATTACGCGCGCCAAGTCTTTGCTCTTGGCTTTGGTGAGGACTTACCCCTGGCCCGCGCTTGTAGATACGCGCGTACCTCCTCTGCGGCGTACCCTTTGCCGGTCTTAACGGCATCATTTCGCGAGCTGACGGCATCCGCAATGAACTGGGCCCGTCGCCCGGCGTTGACCGCCGCGGCACTTATGGCATCAACCATAAACGCATGTGGCGTTACGCCTTGTTGCTTTGCCGCTGCCGCAACGAGCTGTTTTACGTCTTCAGCAAGCTTCGGTGATGTCGTAGGCATGTCCGGTTACTCCGCGCGAGGTGTCACCACGGTAGCACCGCGAAATCGGTTGGAACAATGACACGCGCAGCCCACTGATGCCCGCTCCATTCGCTTAGTTCCCTTCACCGTCAATCTCATTCATCGCACGGCGGTTGCGGCCTTGGCTTGCCGACCGGAAACATTCCTTCATCGTTGATTTCGTAATCTTGGCATTCACTGACGCAGTATTTCATCCCGTTAAACTTGAGCGCACATCGCACCGGATTTGAAACGCCCGTTTTGCTCCAGAGTGTAAATTCCGGAGGCTTAGAACCGCGGTTCTTCGCGTACAGCCAGATTGTTTGGATGGAGGTTACATGTGGGACTTCGAAGCCTGGTCCGGCAACGATGAGGTCTAATATCGGCCCACCGGAACCGCCCAAAAGACTATCTTCAGGATCGAGCGGATCCCGAAGCGTGACCTTGTATCGCCCGATATCGAGAGTCTTGGGCAGATCGGCAAGTGGGATTTGCACGTCACCGGGTTCCGGCGGCGGTTGATTCGGCTCGAGCGGCGTTTCTTGCGCGACTGCAAACGTCGCGAAGCATGCAAGGAGACAGACACAAAGCGAAAAGCGGTACATCTGTAAGCTGCGACGGAACTATCTTGTCGCCGTTCAAAAAAGACTTGGGGATGTCACTTCTCGTTTACCTCCGTGCTATGCCGCTCTTTCAAGTTCGCATAACGGAAATCACAGACCACCGCGAAATCATTAAATTCCCGGAAGCGTTCCGTCAGATCGCCTTCTTCCAAAAAGAACCGCGCACACGCACCACACCACGCTTGCAAGTCGTCTGGATCAGCGCAGTTCTCAACGAACCCCACGGCGACGTCTTTCGATTGAATCATGTGGCGGCAAACGATGGCGGTCCCGCGCGGACCATGGGTTCCACACTTGATTATCGCTTTATCGCTTAGTGTCATGAGACTCAATGATGCCTTAGCGCCCTTGCCACCGCGGCGGCCGCTTCTCCGCAAAGGCGCGCGCACCTTCTGCTGCGTCCTCGGTCGCGCGCAGGAAATTGAAGAGTTGATGTTCAAGCGCAAGCCCATCGGCGAGCGACATATCGAGACCTTGTAGTGCGGCGGCTCTAATCTTTTCCACTGCGAGCGGAGCACTGCGACAGATTGCCGCCGCGATGGCTTCACAGCGCGCCATCAATTCCGCTGCAGGCACCACATGATCGACCAAACCGAGGCGAAGCGCTTCGGTAGCATCGATGCGCGCGCCGGTGTAAAGCATTTCAAGCGCGCGCCCTAGCGGAACTAGGCGCGGCAACCGCTGCGTACCGCCGCCGCCCGGTAATACCCCGAGCAGGACTTCGCCGAGTCCGAATTGGGCGTGTTCCGCCGCGACGCGGATGTCGCACGCCAGCGCCTGCTCCAAACCACCGCCATTACAGTGGCCGTTAATGGCGGCGATGATGGGCTTTGTCATCGCATTCATCACCGCGAATAGACCGTTGCCCGGCACCCGATCTTTTTGGCCAAAAGAAGGCGCCCGAATGTCGCTGCCGGCGCAAAACGCACGCTCGCCCGCGCCGGTGAGAATACCAACCCGCAGTTCTTGGTCATCGCGCATGCGCGACCAAGCATCGGCGAGTGCGGCGTAGGTGTCCGCATCGCAGGCATTCAATCGCTCAGGTCGATTGATGGTGACATAAGCCACTTGGCCGCGTTTTTCGAATATTACGTTTTGCATTGGGGGCTCCGGTTAAGGTGTTGCCAACATCGATCAGTATGTGGCTTTGCACGCTTGACGAACCGCGCATCGAAGGGCGTTTTAGTGGTGTCAATCGCGTCCACGTGATTTACCTCGGATGCTCGTCACTAGCGCATGCTTGATATCAGCATCGTTCTTGCTTGCTGTTTTGCCTTCCAACATGCCCGCGACATGCGCGAGTTCAGTGACGGGAAATAGCACTTGGGGTTTAAGCAATACGCCATCGCCGGTGTCAATCACCATGAGCTCAAGTCCGGCATCCCAATGATGCGAATCTCGCAGTGTTTTGGGAATTGTCACTTTACCCTTGCTGGATAGCCTCGTGGTTTTCATTAGCACGCACACGCCAACATATTAGACCCAGCTGGAACGACCATCCGTTCAGACTAGCGTCACCATCTCATCCTTTCGATAAGACGATTGGGCGTCACGCAGGATGCGCAGTGAACTTAACGCCGAGCGCGCGCGCTACTTTCAGAATGGTCTCGAGGCGGGGCTTAGCGCCCGGCGCGAGAGCTTTGTAGAGACTCTCTCGACCAAGGCCAGCATCTTTGGCAACTTGGGCCATGCCTTTGGCTCGCGCGATATCGCTGAGCGCAAGGAGCAAAAGTTCGGTGTCCTCGGTTTCCAGTACCGCCGTCATGTACTCGGCAATCGCATCTTCATCCGCGAGGTAGCGTGCCGCATCAAACGGCAGAAGCTTTGCTTTGGCTTTAGAGGGACTCATTACTTAAGCTCCAACTGCTGCAAGATTTTCCGTGCTCGCTTGATATCTTTTGCCTGGGTTGACTTATCACCACCAGCGAGCATGACGATGAGGATGTTCTGGCGTTTGGTGAAGTACAGGCGATAACCTGGCCCGAACGCTATACGCATTTCGGATATCTCGCCACCAACTGACTTCCAGCCGCCAAGATTTCCTGCTTCCGCTAATCGCAGCCTGGCGACGATTCGCAACTGCGCCTTTTAGTTTTAGAGGTCATCAAGCCAGTCTTGGAACTCTTGGGTTATTCGTACCTAGAACAAGCCGGCAACGTATCTATAAGGATACGAATGTCAAGCGACAGATTTGCGGCTTTGTGACGTGCAACGTTTCGATTGAACGGCGCGGGCCACCGAAACTAAGCTCCGATGCCGGTCCCCACCGCGTTCCGCTCGAATCGATGGTTGAACGGCTGCTCACGTTGGTTGCAAATTAGGGATGTCCCCTTTCCTCCTTCTCGGTAACGAGCTTTATTCGACGGGAGGCGGTCGCCGTTTGCTATCGAGGGGGTAATAAGTGTTATGTTTCACTCTCTATGGCCCAAACACCTGTTGTCGAAAATCGAAGAAGTCGAGTGTAAGCTTCACTTAACCTTGGATCAGGGCGCGAACGGATTCTCTTTTCGAGTCTTCCGCAATAATTCCGAGCAATTATTCGGGCCGCTGAAGTTCCTTCCGTTTTCAATATGACTTGTGTGTGGCCTTCGGCGAGAGTGACAATAGGATATGTGTCGTCACTATTTATGGATTTGTCGAGATATTCTAGCCTCTCCGCTGCGCTCGATAGATAGGCACTTGATTTAGCACTAGAAACGTCGTCCTGCAGCGCCATTATCAGCTCTTGTTGAGCAAGGGCGTGTGCAGTATGGTCATGCGGATACGCGTTAAATGCTGTAAGGAGCCTATCAAGAGCCTCAACTTGTCTTCCGAAATCACGCATCGCCAGTCCATATTGCAGCCAGTACAGGCCGTCCTTTTCAAACGATTTCTCGAAATTCGCATAAGTGTCCATCACACGCTTTTGATCATTTCTTAGGACGTCCGCAAGAAATTTGTGGTTGATAAGCGATTTGAAAATGACTGCTTGTGAGCGATCAAGATGCATGACAACTGGGTGGGGAAAGACGGAAAAAGCACCAAGAAGCGCTCTAATGGAGGCCTCCATTAATTCCATATCTACGATGCTTTGCAAAATCTGTCTGGCATAAACTGGATGGCGCGCTGAAAATCCCCTAGGTTGCTTTGAAATAATCCCTGACAAATCGGCACTAACAGCATCAGGATAATCGTCGATATCTAGCAACGTCAGTGCGCGACTAATTAATGATTCTCCGGCTGACTGTCGGTGTACCGTACAAAGGCTCACTAATACAACAAAAATTTTTCGCGTGTCCGATAAGCTTTCAAAGTCTTTGGCAATTAGCCGCTCGAATCCTACGCCATATGTCGTCTCGAGCAATCCGATCAATAATTGCCGTCTCGATTTTTCAACAAGTTCTGCGATTCGTTGGCGCTTACTTAACTTGGACAATCGCGTCCACGGCCCATGAGTCTCAAGTTTTTCGAGCAACGCCTCCGCGTCGCGCTCTCCAATTTCCGCCAACTGAAATGTCACCGAGCAATAGTCACCTATATTCACTTTAAGGCGACTATGCCAAATGTTTTGTCCTTCGCATCCAATAACAATCCCTTTGGATATACTCCCGCGAGAAAATATTTCCTTTAATTCGTTGCGAAAGGAATCTAATCGGTCAATTAGCATGTAATAGCGTCCGTCATTTGCCGTCTCGAGTGCGTCAACGATTTCGGCAAAATTAGAATTCGGCTCGTCCAAGAAATAGACGTTACCAGCACCATTGTCCGAAAGACGAATCCCGATTTGCTTCAAAAGTGTCGATTTCCCGCAACCAGCGGGACCGTAAAGCACAATTATCGTGCCGGGTTTGGTTACGCCGTTGACGATGTCTTCGAATTTGTGGAATGACTCAAGATATGCTGGGACTTCATCGAGCACATCTCTCCAAGTTGGTTTGAACCCGCGATAGAAATCTCGAATAGTGCCACTTTTGACTAGCGCTGTGGCTTTGAACAGATGCGATCGAGATACGGGAGTAACATCCATTAGTAAGTCGATATATTTTTCCTTGTCGGCTCGTGATTGCTTTTGAAACAACTCCTTGAGAGAAGGATTTCGAGAAAACGCCAAATCGAGAACTTGCGGTGGGGATGGCAGTTCGCGTTCTAACCAAGCCACGAAGTCGTGAAGGCTAGCCGATATGTGGCTTAGGTTGACGCTGTTCAAGCTCGCGGTCTCAATCTCGGAGGCAGATGGTGTAAGCACGTAGCTTCTTGGAGCGCCTGCCTTCACTATAGAACGATAATGCTCTATCTGGTGATAAAAGATTGGTTCATTTAATTTGGTCCCTATGAAAATAAACGTGTACTGAAAAAAATCGGCCCCGAGCTCTCTGTACCACTGCGGCATCTGAGCGGACGACCGCCCATATTCCTGAGGAGAAAAAATGAATCCATGGTCAGGGCTGTCAGCGGATCCGTTTAGCTTGATTAGATCTAGTTTTTTGAAGATAAGATCTTGCGAAGCGATGCCCTCGTCTCGGTGTCTTACAAAAACTTCCTGTTCGGATTTACTTCGGAAGGCGATTTCGAGAGCGTCATCTATATTAGTGGTATAGATCCTCGCCCAAGGATATCGTGCGAGCCGAATATATTCAGGCGACGGAGTACAGTGCCGAAATAGTTCTGAGAACAATGAGTCAAGTTGCGCTCCCATTGTTGAGCGGGCCGCTGCATATACCGTTCCGAGAGGCTCTTGGTTATAAGACCACCCGGCAGACTCGGCGATTCGCTTAGCTAAACCTTCGCCATCAAGTATTGGGGTTCCGTTCTTCGTCATAGATGTCCTTGACGCGCCGGCACCTATAAAGAGAACTAACTTGCCGGCCAAGTAGGCGGCCCGGATCTGCTCGTTCATGATTTCCCCTTACGGAATATTGAAGAACGCCTGGATGAAACCTAACGTCTTGTTCAACAGTTTAGGTAGAGGTTTATATGACGCAATTATTCACTTAAAAGTAACGCTTACTATGCGCACGCTTTATATAACTTTGTCGCGGGTATTTCAGTCGAGAGCCCTCTCTACTTACCGCAATGCTTCGGGTTTTCTAGCACATTTTTCCAGACTCAATTCGTTTCTCCGTTGGTACAAAAACACACTCACCCCGGCATATACACCCCACCATTCACATGCAACGTCTGCCCCGTAATATAGGACGCGTCATCAGATAACAAAAAAGACACCGTCCCCGCAATCTCCCGCGGTTCGCCAGCCCTTTTCATCGGCGTTGCGTCGCGCATCGCAGCGAACTCTTGTTCCGGTAGCACGCCCGCTAGACGTTGATGCCAGATGAGACCGGGCGCGATCACATTCACCGTCACGCCGTGCGCCGCCATATCTTTGGCGATGGAATGCGTGTAGCCGACGATGGCGGCTTTGGCGGCGGCATAGGGCGCTTGGCCGGGGCCTGGGTTGTAGGCGTAAAGGGAGGCGAAGTTCACGATGCGTCCAAAGCCACGGGCGCGCATGGGTTCACAGAAGGCGCGCGTGCATAAAAACGTGCCGGTGAGATTAACGCGCATGACGATATCGAATGTCTTAAGCGTCATCTGCCATGGTGCACCAACGCCGGTAACCCCGGCGTTATTGACAAGATATGCCACGTGTTCGCCGCGCGCGGCGAGGGATTCGCGTAAAGCTTCCACTTGGTCTTCTTTGGTGATGTCTAGCGCGTGCGTTGAAACCGCCGCGCGCGCATCAGGATTCAAACTGGCGAGCCAGGCCTGCATGTCTTCGCTGCGGCGATCGGTCGCGAGGACTCGCGCGCCGTCATGCACCAAGCGTTCCACAATGGCTGTGCCTAAGCCTCCAAAGGCGCCCGTGACGAGCGCGATTCCGCGATTCAACATAACTTTCCTTAAGTTCCTTCGGTAATGCGTAAGGTGCGATTGGTGCGTGCGATGTTATCGATCTGCAAGGCAGGATCCGCCGCGCGGATCGCCTGCGGGGTTGCGCCTAACTCGTTGCGCACGATATTGGCGCCGCGCGCCATCGATACCGCTTTGTGAAACGCGATCATACGATTGCATCCTTGGCGACCAAAGCCGCAATCGGTGGATAACACGATCTGCTCCGGATCGATGTACTGCATGGCGCGGCGGATATCCGCGGCCACTTCTTCCGCGGTTTCCACCTGCAAGTTTCGGTGGCTGATTACGCCGAGTGCTACTTTCTTTGGCCACCTGCCGCCCTTGTAACGACCAAAGAGTTCAAGGTCTTGGTAGTTGCGCTCTTTCATCTCCACGGTCCAAATATCGCCGTGCAACCGTTCCATGTAGGTTTCGAAACTCGGCGCGTAAGAGGTGTCTTCCAACACGCGTTGCATATTGGGGTTACCCCAGCAGGTGTGGATCCAAACTTCGCAACCTTCCAAGCCTTGCACTTCCCGGTTGAACGCATCGATCAGAAAATCGATGTAATCCTTGGCGGGCTTGGTGGCGGACACCAAGTGAATCAACGGGTCTTCCATTTGGATGGCTTTGCAACCGGCCGCCGCGAGCTCGCGTAATTCTTCGTTGATGGCGCAGCTCATGTCCCACACGAGTTCGCGCTTGTCTTGTTTGTATTTGTCCGTGCGTAGATGCAGTAGCGATCCGAGGATTTGGCCGCTGACAGTGCCAAACTTCACCGGCCGGCTAGTTTTGGTCTGTGCAATGCGCCAGGTCTTCGCAAACTCCCAGGAGCGGCCGCGCGAGATTTTGTCCACCACGGCCGGATAACGCCAACCGCCCATGATTTCGTTCAAGATGGTGCCGGCCGGGTATGACCATTCCTCGCTTGATGGATATGTCTCCGCCAGCGATACGCCTTGCATGCGCTCACCCGGATACAACAACCAGGACAAGCCGCCAAGGTTTTCATCCAAGTGATAGTCACCGTTGGTCAAAATATCGAGACCGGCTTGTTCTTGATCGCTGACGACGGTTGCCACCGCGTCCAAAAATTTCTCGCGATAGTCGATGTCCGTCATCGCGTCCGAGAGGGTGCGCGCCCATAAACTCTTATCGAACCAGCGCGGGCGCGGCCAAGATCCGGTAACCGTGGTCGGGAACAGAACGTCTTGGGTGGTAGTGAACATGTTGTGTTCCTTTTAGGGTTACGTGCGTTACAGCGGGGCCATTACAACGGGATTTCATGCAGCAGCGGTTCGCGCTCGCGGATCCGCCGGCAGTTTTCAAAGGCAATATCAAAGCTCCGCGCCCAAGTTTCCGGCGTGAGCCATGCCAGATGTGGCATGACGGTGACATTGGGCAACGCGAAGAGTGGATTGGTGGCGGCGGCGGGTTCATCATTGAAGACATCGAGACCCGCGGCGCGTAAGTGGCCGCGCTGTAACGCCGCGAATAATGCGGTTTCCTCTACCAGCCCGCCGCGCGCGGTATTGATCAAAATCGCGCCGCGCCGCATGCGCGCGAAGGCCTCCGCATTCAATAGGCCGGCGGTCGCGGGCGTTAACGGGACATGCAGCGATACGATATCCGCAGTGGCCAGCAGTTCGGGTAATGAAACTTGCAGCGCGCCTTCTACTTGGTGCGAGCGCGTTGCGGTGAAGATCACTCGCGCGCCTAACGCGCGCAATACCGGGATCAAACGCTGTGGCACGGCGCCGCAGCCTACTAGGCCCACGGTCTTACCGTGGATCTCGCCGGTCGCGTCAATGGCATCGAGCGGGAGCGTCCAACCTTCTCCGCGGCGTGTGGCGGCATCGAATGCTGGGATGCGGCGTAAGGTCGACAATATCAAGCTCACGGTCATTTCAGCGACGGCTTGCGAGTTGGTGCCGGGCATATTGGCCACGCGCACGCCATGTGCTTTTGCCACGGCAAGATCGATGGTGTTCACGCCGACGCCAATCTTTTGCACGAGTTTGAGATTGGGCGCGGCGGCGAATAACGGTGCGGTCATCGGCTTTAACACATGCAGCAAGACATCGGCCTGTGCAAGCTCGCGTAAGGTGGCGGCATCGTCGGCTTCATCCACGGCCACTGTCTCTAACCAAGGTGGCGCTTGCGCGCGTAGCGCGGTGAGTACGCTTGGACTCGCCCGGTAATGCAGGAGCGCGCGCATTTTGAATAACGTGAGTTACGCCATTTCCCACACTGAGCGCGTACTCGCAGCAACGGTTTGCGCGCCGCGGGTGAGTCCAGCATGTTTGTAGAACACGCCGTCTTTCATCACGGTGGTGATGCGCGTGCGGTCTTGCATGATGCGTACATCCGCGGTGGGATCGCCGTCCACCAATAACAGATCGGCAAGATACCCGGGCGCGATTAAGCCTAAGTTGGGAATGCCCATGATCTCGCCGCCCCATTTGGTCGCCGCCATCAAGGCTTCGCACGGCGAGAAGCCAAACATATTGACGAAATGCTCCAGATCGCGTGCGTTGGTGCCGATGGGATTCCACGCAAAGCCGTAGTCGCCGCCGGGGAGAATTCGCAGGCCGCGCTTTTTCAATTCTTGGTACACGCGCGGCGCGCCTTCCAGCATGACGAACATCTCCATGTGCTCCGCCATTTCGCGCGTAATGCCAAAGGGCTCGGCTTCAAAGGCGGTGGTGTAGATCACGCCGATGGCGGGCGCCAAGAAAATATCGTTGCGTTGCGCTTCCAATAAATCAAAGGTTTCGCCTTCGATGAAATCGCAGTGATAGATCACGCGGAAACGATATTTAAGCGCGAGCTTCACCGCCTCGTCCGCCCGCGCATGACAAGATAGCCACGTACCGCGTTCGTGTGCGACTTCCGCGGCGGCCGCGACTTCTGCTTCCGTGTAAGACAAGCGACGCGCAAAACCTTGGCGCACAAAGTTATCGCCGGAAATATTGATCTTGACCGCATCCACGCCTTCGCGAATCAACATGCGCGTGGCTTTGCGTACTTCGTCCGCGCCGTCCGCGATGATTTCGATGCCTTGATGGTGCATGTGCAGTTGACGCTCATCGCCAAGCCCGCCGGTGGCAACCATTTCAGGGGAGGCCGCGCGCAGCCGCGGGCCGGGGAACTTGCCGGCGTTAATCGCATTGCGCACGGCGATTTCCAGTCTGATTTTTGAAGACGCTGCTGAGTACACGGAGGTGAAGCCCGAGTCCAACATGAGTTGCGCGTTTTTGAGTGTCAGGAGCGTATGATCTTCCGGCGGAATATCGCCCATCTCGCGCAGGAACGTCATATTGCTGTAGGTGATATGACCATGCGCTTCGACAAGACCCGGCATTAGCGTTTGCCCGCCGCCATCGATGACATTCATGCCGCTTTGGCGTTCGATCCGATGGCTGCCTTGCGCGACCTTCTCGATGCGATTGCCCACCACCAATACTTCGCCAGGGGCGCGGGCGGTGCCGTGTCCATCAAAAATCTGCACGTTCGTGAAGAGCTGTGGGGTCATGGCTTAGCCTCCTGGAGCTTTAGTTGTTAAGGATACTCCGCAAACGCAATTTTCATCTGCGCGAGTTGATGCGCAACGAGTGTGCACTCAGGGTTCTTTAAATCGTTCACTACGCTGAAGTGGTCGAGCCCTGGCGGTATGACCAATTCCACGGGATAGCTCAAAGCTTCCCACTTAGCGCGCATGAGTTCGGATTGGCGATGAAACTCCGGCGACTCATCCACCGCCACCACCAACGACAACGGCGCACGCAACGGGTAGGACAAATGCACCGGGCTGTTGCGGGCAGCTTGCGCGGCATCGAGCTTCAACTTCTCGTTTAAAAAAGACAAGCGAATGGGCTCTAAATCGTGGATGCCGCCGATCGAACACACGCCTTTGACGAGGTCCTGCGGTAAATCATCTGCGAGCTTTGGCCACTGCGTGCCAAGCAACATTAACGCTAAGTGTCCGCCCGCGGAATGACCGCAAACATAGATGCGATTGCGATCTGCCCCGAACGACGCCGCATTGCGCCACACCCACGCAAGCGCCGCACGGTTATGGGCGACGATGGTATCCAAGTCACACGTAGGTGCGAGACCAAAGTTATTGACGACGGTGGTGATCCCATGCGGCCGCATGCCTTCGGCGATGTAGCTATAGTCCGCTTTATCGAGCGAGTACCAATAACCGCCGTGGATGAACACATAGATTGGCGCGTTGGATTTGGCGGCGGGGAAAATATCGATCTTCTCGAGCGCCGAATCACCAAACGCAATATCGAGCTGGCAGGGCAACGTGGCGCGCGTGGCGGTGCTCCACTGCGCCCAGCGCGCGAAGTGTTCAACAAAGTTTGGGAAGCGCGCACGGTTGTTGTACTGCGCGTCCAGTGCGGCCTGATCGAATTCCCGATAGACCGCTTGCATGTCGGCGCTCAGGCTTTCGCGAACAAGAAATTGATGAGCGCCTCACTGAGTAGCTCGGCTTGTTCGATTGGGGTCCAATGTCCGCATCGCGGCAAAATTTTGAATTGAGCGGCGTGGATGGCTTGCGCGATCGCGCGGGCGACAGCCGGGGGTGAGGTGGCGTCTTCGTCACCGGTCACGACTAGGCAGGGGCGATGCACGTGATCGAGCGCCGCCGGGGTGACATTGGCCACCGCTTCGCAGGTGGCCGCGTATCGCTCGGCGTCTTGCCGCATGACCATTTCGCGCACGAAAGCCGCGACTTCAGGTCGATGGGCTTTGGTGGCGGCGGAGGTTCCGATTTGGACGGTGGCGTTCGCGATCGCCACCAAACCATCCTTGCGCGCTGCGGCGGCGCGATCTCTCAGGGCTTTGACGGCGGCATCGCTTGGCGCGCGGATCGGACCGATGAGCCCAAGGCTTTTGACGCGTGAGGCATGGTCCACTGCTAGATGCTGGGCGATGACGCTGCCGAACGAATGGCCGATGACATGGACGGTGTCGAGTTTTAGACGGTCTAGCAACTCAATGAGGTCGCCGACTAACGAGGCGACTGAAATTTCGCCTCCGCCACTGCTGCGCCCGGACCCGCGCATGTCCGGCACGACGACGCGGAAGTAACGCGCCAAAAGTCCCGCCTGCGCGCCCCAGATATTGCCGGTACCCCCCAGGCCATGGATCAGCAACACACCATCGCCGGCCCCGTATTCGTCGAATTGAAGTTCCATCGAAATATTCCTTAGCGTGTCGCGACTGTCGTCGATAGCTCGATTAGATAATGGGTGTCCCCAATTTGTCACGTGCTCGAATGATGGGTGTCCTAGATTGATCTTAGATTGATCACTACCCAGCCCGCGTAGGGCGGGAAAGCGCAGCGCATCCCGCCTGTCCGGTGTCCTGCCACGCGCGGTACCGCTTGCTCCGATGATTCACCCGCCCGATTTCCCCGACTGTCTCGCGTCACGCAAACGCGGCCGGCGGGATGCGCTGCGCTTTCCCGCCCTACGGGACTACGCGACCCCCAATAGGACTAATCGGTAATACTCCCGGAAACTCTCCTTGACGCGTTACGCGGAGGTGCGGGAGAGTTGCACGCACATCAATTTCTAGTGAGCGCGTCCGCCATGAACCATCACGCCCTGATTGCCAGCACCTTGCTGGCCTTGTTAGTGACGCACGCCAGCGTCTTCGCGACCGAGCCTGCGGGGGGGGGTAGCCAGTATCGCGCTGGTCGGGGCTAACGGCACCTTCGCGCAGACCAGCGATACGGCGTGGTCGCTAGAGAAGACCGGGCAGACCGATGTCGTCAACAAGACCATTACCTGGAACATTGTGGCGAGCGAGGGCGATACCGCGCCGGGGCGGCTCCTGGTCAACGGCTACCTAACGGTCACCAACACGGGCTTAGGGAATGCGGGGATCGGCAACATCGTGGTCAACCTGCAGACCAAAGCCGGCAGCAAATGGGTGAGCCGCGCGAGCAACGTGGCGGATGCGACGCAGGATGATGCCGCGACCCAAGCCTACATTGGCAAGCACGCGAGCTCGGAAGGGTTCGGCTTTATCAGCGAGAGCGCGGGCTCCGGCCAACTGTTGTTCATGGATACCCACACCAATAGCTTTTTCTCGCTGGTGCCTAAACGGGTGGTGGCCCCTGGTGAGGCGGTAAACCTCCTGTTCTCCGCCTCGTTCAACAATAATGTGCTCCGACTTGCGAACGGAACACCAGTTCGCGCCGAGGTCATTGTGAGCTTCGGCAACTCGGGCGGTAACGACAAGAACTCGGCGACTAACCTCGACATTAGCGGCAACGGCGTCATCGATGCGGACGAAGCGCGTGTGCGCGGCGTGCCGGCACGGTTTAACGGCACGGTGCCCCCGAGTATTCCCGGCAATGGGACCGTGATGCTCGAGGACACGCTCGAAGACATCACCACCACCGGCACCGCGACGTTTAGCAATGCGGTCTTCAACCTCGGCCCGACCAGCGGCACCGTGATGGTCAACTACGACGGCGGCGCCAGCGGTGGTGCGATCACCAACTGTGCGCATTTGCGCGGCTCTGCGTCCACCGTGACCAATGTTGGGCCGTTCACCTTTCCGGTCGTCAACGGGCTGGATTTGCAGGTGTGTGATACGCAGACGGTTGAGGGTGGCGGTGTGTGCACGATCCCGGGGCAGCCGGGGTGTGGGTGGAAGGAAGGGGACGTGGTGACGTATACGCAGTTTACGTGGGGGACCACCGGTTTGAGCACGCTGCAGGCGAACTACAACTCGGTGTACGCGTCCACATTCGGGGTGTTGGAGATTGGGGTTCTTGGGGCAGGATTTTCGATCCTGTTTTCTGACTACCTCCGTATACTGACCTTTTTTCCCGAGTTAGGCGTGTCTGGCGCATTGACGGGAGACCTGACCAATCCGACGAGCAGCAGCGCAGGTGTTCTGGGCGGCAACGTCGCGGCGTTGAGGCTAGCGGTAGATTTTTCCGATGCTGGCTATCTAGGTGTTGTGCCCGTGGGGGATATTCGCTACTGCGAACCAGGCCAGCTTGGACATGGGTCAACAGTTAGGCAGATCTTAGGCTTCGCGGAGGACACTATTGGTGGAATCGGTACAGGCCTATCCCCGTCGGGTCTGGCATCGCTAACGTCAAACATCAATGGAGCGTTTGACGGTGGCGTCCCAGACTCCTTCGGCCAGACCAATCTGGTTAACGGCGCTTGCCCCTAGCCCGCGTAGGGCGGGAAAGCGAAGCGCATCCCGCCTGTCGGGTGTCATGCCACGCGCGGGATCGCTCGCTCCAATAATTCACCCACCCGATTTCCCCGACTGACCCGCGTCACGCGAACGCGGCCGGCGGGATGCGCTGCGCTTTCCCGCCCTACGGCGTGATCCAGACATCCGCCGACGGACACCGCGTGAACGGGTATTGCATGAATACCAAGCACTGAATGCGACGAACGCGTTTTGAATCGAATATAGCCTCGACCTGCACGGATGCACACAGCGCCGGAAGTTCGCGCAAGCGATGTGGTAACCTAAAGATAAGCGCTTTACATTTACCTTATCGATAGGAGCGATGTATGACCACTATAACCGTCTCCTCGAAATACCAGATTGTTATCCCTTCGCGTATTCGCGAGGCGCTCGGCATTAAGCCCGGCGAGAAACTTCATGCCATCGAATACCGCGGCCGGATCGAGCTGGTGCCCGTCAAGTCCGTGAAAACCGCACGTGGTTCAC
This sequence comes from uncultured Klebsiella sp., assembly GCA_964555355.1. Lineage (GTDB taxonomy): Bacteria > Pseudomonadota > Gammaproteobacteria > CAIKBL01. Next base: position 126,023 of record CAZKRY010000011.1, on the reverse strand, counting down.
TCAAAGGCATTGATACCGATGTGCCTAGGGACGCCGACCGAGTATGAATGTGGTCGACTCCTCGGCGTGGCTTGAATATTTTGCCGATGGCCCGAATGCAACAGTATTCGCAAAACCTATCGAGGCGACGCGCTCGCTTCTTGTGCCCTCGCTATCGCTGTTTGAGGTATTCAAGCGCGTATGTCAGCAGCGCGACGAAGATGAAGCATTGCGCGCCATCGCGATCATGGAGCAAGGTCGAGTGGTGGAACTCGATAGCGCGACCGCACTCGAAGCGGCACGTCTTTCCATTCAACACCGACTCGCAATGGCGGACAGCGTGATGTTGGCGACGGCCCAACGATACCGCGCCACCTTTTGGACGCAAGATGTGGACTTTGACGGACTACCGGGTGCGAAATATTTTGCTAAGCGGTAACGCGAAAGCCTGCGTAGGGCGGGAATGAACACAATTTCTGGAACAGCCATATTTGAATGTTTGGCACGGTAAATAGGCACAAGGTTTAAGCTCATTCGCCTTGGCCGTTCTAATTAATCGCCTGCAATTCGCCGCTTAGACGATTGACCATTGTTCTTGACATCGCGCCTAAGCGATTGTCGATCTCAATAATTTATCGTATATACGCGTAGGTACCGATGTTTCCACGAGGCCACCATGTCCATCGCACGTAGCCGTACTTTTCGCAGTGGCAATAGCGAAGCCATCCGCCTGCCAAAAGACGTGGCGTTTGGTGAGGATGTTGAACTACTGATTGTGCGTTCCGGGGTGGTGATGACGATTTATCCCGTAACGAAATCTATTCCCGAGATGATTGAACGCTTGCGTGCGCTGCCGGTGCCACCGGAAATAGAACGGCGCGACGAGGCAGAGTTGATCGAACGCGCGGGACTCTAGCGTGGCGTTTCTACTAGACACCAACGTTGCCATTCATTTGCGCGATGGGGATCCTGTGATCACGGCGAAACTCGCGTCTTTAGAGGATGCAGTTCTTATGTCCGTTGTGACACGGGTGGAACTGGAAGGTGGTGTTTATCGCGATCCCGTTCACTCGTCCATTCGGCGTGCACGCTTGGATATTATCTTGGCGACAATACCGACGTTAGCATTCGATGACGCCGCCGCCGACGCCTATGCGAGTATCGTTGCGCAAGCAGGTTACTCGAGACGCAAGATATTGGATCGCATGATTGCCGCGCAGGCGCTGGTGCATCGAGCAACTTTGGTAAGTTTCAATCCGAGTGATTTTGCGGATGTGCCAAGCTTGCGCGTGCTTTCTTGGTAAGGCGTTCCGTTACAACGCGAAACGCAAATTGACCATGACCGTATCGTTATCGAAATCCTTGCGCCCTCGGCTCTGGAATACTCGCCCTTCCCGTTAAACTCGTCGCTTGCGAAATAGCGCATGCCAATTTTGATTTGGGGGGAATCCAGGACAGCCATCTTCTTTTCAGACGGACAATTCTAGGACAGCCATGTTTGTGGCGGAGTTCAGGAGCGATCATGCAGAGCAACATTGCGCAGGTGCGTGGGTTTAGGGTGTGGGATTCACGCGGGCGGCCGACGGTGGAGGTGGAAGTTACGCTGCAAGACGGTAGTTATGGGCGCGGGATGGCGCCCGCTGGGGCTTCTCGCGGATCAGGAGAAGCCACTGACTTGCGCGATGGCGGCCCGGTGTTTGGTGGGTTTGACGTGCAAGTCGCGATTCAAGGCGTTAACGGTGAGATAGCCAGCGCGCTCCACGGATTGGACGCGCGCGAGCAAACACTCGTGGACCACCGTCTGGTGGAACTAGACGGGACAGCCACCAAATCGCGGCTCGGCGGCAATGCGTTGGTCGCAACCTCAATGGCGGTCTCCAACGCGGCGGCGCACTCGCTACGCGAGCCGCTATGGCGGTACCTCGCCCAAGGGGCACCGGTGTCGTTACCACTGCCGCAAATCCAAATATTCGGCGGCGGTGCCCATGCCGGGCGGCGGGTGGATGTCCAGGATTTTATGGTAGTGCCGGTCGGGGCCGAGTCGTTCGCACATGCGTTAGAAATATGTGCCGAGGTATACCGTGCCGCCGGCGAGCTTATGGCCGGAAAGGGATGCCGTGCTGGGGTCGCCGACGAAGGCGGTTGGTGGCCGCAGTTCGCAAGTAATGAAGAGGCATTAGAAACTCTCACGGACGCCATCGCCCAAGCGGGCTTTGGTCCGGATTCGGTTGCGATCGCGTTGGATATCGCGGCGTCGGAATTCGGTCACGGCGGGCGTTACCGTCTTGGCCTCGAGTCCGCGGATTACGATACCGACGGTTGGCTCGAAGTCCTCGCTCGTTGGATCGATACCTACCCCATCGTGTCAGTCGAAGATCCGGTGGCCGAAGACGACGAAGCCGGTATGCGCAAATTCACACAAGCCTTTGGCTCGCGCTTGCAGATTGTTGGCGACGACTATGTGGTGACCAATGCGGGTCTCATCACGCGCGCGGCGGCGGATCACGCTTGCAACACGGCACTCATCAAACTCAATCAAGCCGGAACACTCACGGAAACCCGCGTGGCGTTCGAAGCCGCACGCGCCACCGGTTGGGCCACGATCATCTCCGCGCGGTCGGGTGAAACCGAAGACACTTTCATCACCCATCTCGCCGTCGGCTGGAACGCGGGTCAATTGAAAGTGGGATCGTTCGCAAGATCCGAACGCATGGCGAAATGGAACGAGGGACTACGAATCGAGCGCGCGCGCTCCGACATGCGTTTCGCGGGCCGCGCCGCACTTGCGCAGTTTACTTCGCAAGCCAGGCCGTGACGTCAAGCTTTATCGATCTCGCGGATGATCACGCGGCGCTACGTCGTCTGCTCTGTCGACATGAACTTGCATCCCCCGCTTCCCAATTGACAGTCACACCGCTCACCGGCGGCGTGTCCTCCAGCATTTTGCGCGTGACCTGCGACGATGAGGTTTATTGCATCAAACAGGCGTTGCCCAAACTTAAAGTGCAAAAAGATTGGTTTGCACCGGTGAGTCGCGTCTTTGCGGAAATCGAATGGCTCAAGCTCGCCGGGAGCTTAGTTCCCGGACAGGTACCAAAAATCCTCGCCAGCGAACCGGAATATGGGGCGTTCGTCATGGAGTATCTCGCGCCCTCGCAGTACCGCAATTGGAAAGCGGAACTCTTAGCCGGGCATTGCGATGTGGAAGTTGCGCGAGCGCTCGGCGCCCTACTCGGCACTGTGCATCGCGGTACCGCGTGCCGGCGCGATCTCGCCGCCACCTTCGCCAATGACGACGCCTTCTTCGCACTGCGCCTTGAATCTTATTTGGTGGAATCCGCGCGCCAACATCCAGCACTGGCCTCCACGCTTGAGCGTCTGATCCTGGCCACCCAAACACATCCTTACGTCTTGGTGCATGGCGATGTCAGCCCGAAAAATGTCTTGGTGGGTCCGAACGGTCCCGTGCTACTCGATGCCGAATGCGCGTGGTACGGCGATCCGGCATTCGATCTCGCGTTCCTGTTGAATCATCTGTTGCTCAAAGCGGCGCACGGGCAAAGCCCGGCGATGCGCAAGTTGTATCACGCGATCGTCGATAGCTATTCGCCCTTGGTGACTTGGGAGCCATGGCCAGTACTTGAACAACGCACCGCCCGGCTCTTGCCAGGCTTATTGTTGGCGCGCATCGATGGGAAGTCGCCGGTTGAATATTTATCCGAATCGACTCGTGCATTAGTGCGCGATCGCGCGATCCGGTCACTGCAAGCGCCGCCCTCTAGTTTGCGAGATTTAATGCCATAGCGTACCGCCGGCTACAGCGGCGTCGCGGAGGTCTTCGGCGTTTTGAGTCCAATCGCCGCGACAAAAAGTTTCGTATCTTCGGGCAAGATGACTAAAGAAACTTCCACCGTACGCGGACCCTCATCCACAAACTGTTGGCTGACTTCCCACCCGGCGTAGCCCGTTTCATCGTCGGTAATAAAGTCAGCCACCTGTGCCTCACCGAGCGGCTTCGAGTTCTTAAAAAATGGTGCAGTGTCGGCGCTATACATCGCGCGCAACATGGCATCACCGGTTTGCGCGCGCATGCGCGGATGCGTGAGTTCGATCATCTTGTCGACATCGCCGGCGCGACTTACCGCCACGAACTGTTCAGCGAGTTGCAACGAAAGCTCCGGATTCGGCGCCGCGGGCCGATCGGCCGCCAGCGCGTTGAATAGCACGAGCGCGCCAATGATTAGCGCAATCCACGATTTCTTGGCTAGGGAAGAAAAACTGCGCATTTGCGGCCAATCGGATTATGGAAAACAATGGCGCGATACTGCCTTACATAAAGCATAAACGCCAACTCATGAACGCATCTGACTTCACTCGCGACACGATCGATCCGGCGCGACGCAAACTTCTGTGCCTAGCAGCCGCAGGCGTAACTGCCTGTGGTTTTGGCGCCGCCGAGGCCGCAACCGATCCCGCCAAGATGTTGCCGCAGGTAGGCGATGTGCTTTGTTTCGGTAGCCATGAACAGAACGCTCGCGAAGTAACTCCGGACGATGTCAAAGCCGGTGCCGCTCCGCTCTCGCTCGTTGCCAAGGATCCCTCAAGCGGCGTGCTGCGCGAGCGTTCACGCTTAGGTCAAGTGCTGCTCGTGCGTTTGGACCCCGCGGCCATGAATACGCAAACGCAGAAACGCGCAGCCGGGGATGTCGTTGCGTATTCGGCAATCTGCACGCACGCGGCATGCGCGGTCTCGGAGTGGAAGGCGGAAAACGCAAGCGCGGTATGCCCCTGCCATGGATCGGAATACGATTTGCGGCTGGGTGCGAAAGTGGTCGCCGGCCCGGCCCCGCGTGCGTTACCGTTATTGCCGATCACGCTTAAAGACAACAAGTTTTTCGTGAGCGGTAAATTCACCGGGCGAGTTGGGTTTAAACGAACATAGTTTGAAGGAGCTTACATGCACGGATTTTTGATCGCGGTACTGGGTGTGCTGCTCTCGCATGCTGGAGCGTCGCGCGCCGCCACGCCGTACTCGCCCGTTACCGCTGAACGTCTGGCGGCACCGGAGCCTGGGAATTGGTTGATGTATCGCGGCAACTATCGCGGCTGGGGTTATAGCCCGCTCGACAAAATCACCCCGCAGAACGTCAAGAAACTAGTGCCGCTGTGGTCATTTTCCACCGGTATGACAGAGGCTCATCAAGCGCCGCCGATCGTCAACGACGGTTGGATGTTCATTACGACGCCGCAGAATCATGTGCTCGCGTTGGACGCACAGAGCGGCGAGATGCGTTGGCGATATCAGCGCGAACTGCCCGAAGATCTATTTCAACTCCATCCCACCAATCGCGGTGTCGCGCTTTATGGAAACAAGGTCTACCTCGCGACGGTGGATGCGTACTTAGTCGCGCTTGACGCGACGACCGGCGAAGTCGTGTGGGAAACGCAGGTCGAAGATTATTTGAACGGTTATTACATGACGCTCGCGCCACTCGCGGCGGATGGCAAGATCCTCGTCGGCGTCTCGGGCGGCGAATTCGGTACGCGCGGCTTTGTGCAAGCCTTTGATGCGGAAACCGGCCAGTCGCAGTGGAAAACTTTCACTATTCCCGGCACGGGCGAGCCCGGCAATGACACCTGGCCAAAAGATGCGTGGCAAAAGGGTGGTGTGCCGGTGTGGATTACCGGCAGTTACGATGCGGACGCCGGCATTAGCTATTGGGGGACCGGCAATGCCGGCCCGTGGATCGGCGATACGCGCCCGGGTGACAACCTCTATGCAACGTCCCTGCTGGGCTTGGATATCAAGACCGGCAAGCTGCGCGGCTATCACCAGTATCACTGGAACGACAGTTGGGATTGGGATGAGGTCTCGGCGCCGCTGCTCATCGATATTCCGCGGAACGGCAAGACACTCAAAGGCCTGGTCCACGCCGGGCGCGATGGCTATTTGTGGACGCTCGAGCAGCGCGCGGATGGTATCGGCTTCGTGCAGGCGCAACCGTACGTCAAACAAAACGTCTACACCAAGCTTGATCCGAAGACTGGGCGGCCGGAATACGATCCGGCGCATATCACGCGCACCAATCAGCGCGTCGAATACTGCCCAAGTTTATGGGGCGGCAAGGATTGGCCGCCGGAAGCGTATAACCCAAAGACCGAGCTTCTCTACATCCCGGCGAACGACAACCTCTGCGGCGCGACCACTGGCGAAGTCGCGAAGTACAAGCCGGGCGAACTTTATCTCGGCGTATCGCTCGCGAATCTCGAAGTATTCCCGACCGACGCCGCGAAAGAGTCGATCGGCGAACTGCAAGCCTGGGATGTGGCAAGCGGCAAGCAGGTATGGCGCGTGCCGTTTAAATCGCACAACTGGGGACCGATACTCACGACTGGCGGTGGGCTCGTATTCAGCGGCGGCACCAACGATCGCGTCTTCCGTGCATTCGACGCGAGTAACGGCAAGGTGTTGTGGCAGCAACGCTTGAATTCTGGCGTCGTCGGCGTACCCGTGAGTTATGAGCTAGATGGAAAACAGTTCATCGCCGTGCAAGCCGGGTGGGGTGTGGATGCACAACGCAAACAGGATTATCTGGACAAAGCGTTTAAAACCAAAACCCATGTGCCGCAAGGCGGCGTGTTGTGGGTGTTTGGCGTGCCGTAGTTAGACCATTAGCGTAGATTGGGGTGAGCGCAGCGAACCCCAACAAATTGCATACGCATTTGACAGCATTTCACTTCTACATCCGACTTGGCGCGTTAATGTTGGGGTTCGTTACACTCACCCCAACCTACAATCCGCGGCGGCGCGCAGCAATGACGGTAGCGTTCTTCTAAACCACCCGCTCGCGCCGTAATTCGTTAATCGCGTCCGGCGAATAACCTATCTCGCGCAAAATATCGTCGGTGTGTTCGCCAAGTCGCGGCGCGGCAAAGCGGTACGTCGGCGGCATCTCACTCAAATCAAATGGCGTGGGGGAAAGCGGTAACGGCCGCGCAAGTCCAGCGTACTCGCGATCGCGCAAAATCCCCGTCGCGCGAATATGCGGATGCGTCAATGTTTCTTGGGGCGATAACAAAGGCGCCGCCGGCACATGCGCCTGTTCAAGTGTGGCTAGCACTTCGTCGGTGGTGCGCGTCGATGTCCACGCATTGATACGTTCGGAAATATATTCGCCATGGTCACCCCGACCGATATCGTCTTTGAAACGCGGATCGTCAATCCACGCGGTTTCGCCGACGATTTTCGCGATGCGTTTGAACATCGGATTGCCGATGCACGCGACCAACACCCAGCCGTCCCGCGTGCGAAATAGATCCGATGGTCCGGAGGCGAAACTCCGATTGAGCTGCGCGACGCGGTTGGTGTCCAGAATTGCTTGCTCAACCAAAATCTGGTTGTTGAAAGCGACCGCGGTATGCAACAACGCCGTTTCCACTTTCTGTCCGTGGCCGGTTTGTTGTTTCGCCATCAACGCGGCCAGCGTGCCTAAGGCCGACATCGTCGCGGTTCCAAAATCAACCCACGGCACCGGCATACGCAGCGGTTGTTCCGGCGTACCCGTCAAATACGCGCCGCCGCTCATAACCTGTCCGATACCGTCGAAGCCGTATTTGTGACTCCACGGCCCGCCGGGACCAAAGGCGGTTGTCGTGGTCAAAATGATGTCCGGCTTGATGGCACGCAAGCTTTCCAAATCGAGATGCAAAGCTCTTAATACTTCAGGCGGGAGATTGGCGACGACTACATCCGCCGTCGCGACCAATTTGTGCACGATTTCTTGGCCGGCGGGCGTCGACGGATCTAGCGTCATCCCGCGCTTATTTCGATTAACCGCGACGTATAACGCGCCGGGGCCATCCTCCCCGAGCGGCTGCACAAAGCGGTCTTCCCCACCGTCCAGGCGTTCTATCCGAATAACATCCGCGCCCAGATCGGCCAGCAGCGTGGCGCAGTAAGGGCCTGCGATATAACGCCCAAAGTCGAGAACGCGAACTCCGGATAACACTGCGCATGCGTCTGTCATGGAAAGTTCTTCCAAACTGTGTGATGAAACGGCCGTTACAGTTTCTTCGAGGGTGCGTTCAGCAAATTCTAGTTCACCCGAAGCCATCAAAGGTTGTAACGACACCTACGCGCATGCTACATAACACCCCGAGGGTGTTGGCCGCAATCTGCATGGGTCAACAGGAAATGCATCGGTCGGGCCGCCATGCAGGAGCCCCTTTGCATGTCGGCACATTCGCTAGCGCAAGCTTTTACACGTAATTTTCTCGGCCACTCGCCGCAGTGGTACAAACTCACGCTCATCGGTTTCCTGGTATTGAACCCGGTACTGCTTGCCGTCGCCGGGCCATTTATCACCGGGTGGGTGCTGATTGCGGAGTTCATTTTTTGTTTGGCGATGGCGCTGAAATGCTACCCGCTGCAGCCCGGCGGACTCTTGGCGCTACAAGCCGTGCTGCTCGGCTTGACCAGTCCCGCCGCGGTGTACCACGAAACGCTGAATAACTTTCCCGTCATTCTGCTTTTGATGTTCATGGTAGCGGGGATCTTCTTCATGAAGGAACTGCTGCTTTTCATCTTTACCAAGGGATTACTCAAGCTACGTTCCAAAATCGCAATCTCGCTAACCTTTTGCGCGCTCGGTGCGGTGTTATCGGCTTTTCTCGACGCGCTCACGGTGATCGCGGTGGTCATTGCGGTCGCGCATGGATTTTATCTGGTGTTTCACAAAGTGGCGTCGGGTGCCCACATGCACGCCGATGATCACGACGCAAATGGTGATGATGACGTCCAAGAACTGCATCGCGAGGACTTGGACCGATTCCGCGGTTTCTTACGCGATGTCATGATGCATGCCGCGGTCGGTACCGCCCTCGGTGGCGTCTGCACCTTGGTGGGCGAGCCGCAAAATCTCCTCATCGGCAAGATCATGGAATGGGATTTCGTTGAGTTCTTTTTGGTCGTCGCGCCGGTATCGATGCCAGTGCTGTTCACCGGTTTGTTAACCTGCGTGCTGCTCGAGAAATTTCGCTGGTTTAGCTTTGGTACGCCGCTGCCTGATGCCGTGCGCACCCTGCTTGAAGAATTCGACGAAGAAAACACCCGTCGCCGCAGCCGCGAAGATACCGCACGCCTAATCGTGCAAGGACTCGCCGCGGTATTGCTCGTCGTGTCACTAGGCTTGCATGTGGCGGAAGTTGGTTTAATCGGCTTGATGATTATCGTGTTACAGACCGCCTTCAACGGAGTGACCGACGAGCACCGCATTGGTCATGCGTTCCAGGAAGCCCTGCCCTTCACGGCGTTGTTAGTGGTGTTCTTCGCGATTGTCGCCGTCATTCACGATCAACACTTGTTTAAGCCGGTCGTCGAATGGGTGTTGGCGATGGAAGGCTCCACCCAGCTCGCGGCGTTTTACTTGGCAAACGGCGTGCTCTCGATGATCAGCGACAATGTGTTCGTCGCGACCGTCTATATCACGGAAGTGCAAGCCGCGTTTGAACAGGGTCGCATCACACGCGAGCAATTTGATTTGCTGGCGGTTGCGATCAACACCGGCACTAATATTCCGAGTATCGCAACACCCAACGGCCAAGCCGCATTTTTATTCTTGCTAACTTCCGCGATCGCGCCGTTGATCCGCTTGTCCTACGGCCGCATGGTGTGGATGGCCATACCGTATACGCTGACAATGTCGGGCGCGGGATTGCTCGCGGTGATTTATTTACTGTGAGCTATTTTCTCGCTCCCTCTCCCGCCCCGCGGAAGAGGGTAGGGGTGAGGGTCTTCTTGCAGTGCCGATAGATATGCCGCCCCTCACCCGGCGCTACGCGCCGACCTCTCCCGGTGGGAGAGGTTTTGGAAGTCATGTGCGCGAGTAAATTGTTCTACCCTTTCAGCGCGCAAACGCACCGCATTTTTTCCCCCTCTCCCGCCTCGCGGGAGAGGGTCGGGGTGAGGGCCTTTTTACCCCGGCCTGTCGCCCTTTAACGTCACGCGATGGAGCAAGCGCCGAAACCCGTGATAGTCGTTGACCGGGTTATGCAGCATGCAGCGATTGTCCCAGAACGCGATCGAATTCACTTGCCACGAAAAGCGGCAGGTGAATTCGGGGCGGATCTGATGCGCGAAAAGGAAATCCAGCAGAGGTTTGCTCTCCTCTTCCGTCATGCCGGCAAACCGCGCGGTATGCCCGAAATTAACGTACAAGCATTTGCGGCCGGTCTCGGGATGCGTGCGTACCACCGGATGCTCAACGACATAACTTTTTTTGACGTTGTCGGTGGCGGAATCGGCAATCCGGTCTTCGCGCGTTTTGGTGACATCCGCCTTGGCCGAGGTGTTCACACCACGCAACCCTTCCAACATTTCACGCAGCGCGGGTGATAGCGCGTCGAATGCCGCGTAGCCGCTCGCGAACAAGGTGTCGCCTCCATAGGGCGGGATTTCGCGTCCGATCAACATCGAGGCCATCGGGGGTTCGTCGAGGTACGCCGTGTCGGTGTGCCAAATTCCCCCAAAGTTGCTGCGCTCATGCGGTAGCTTCAACACCGGAATGATCAACGGAAAACCTTCGATGCCTTTAACGAAGGGGTACTCAACCACTTCGCCAAAGCGCTGCGCAAAAGCCTGAAAATCCGCCGGCGGTAGCGGCTGATCTCGAAAAAAGAGGACGCCGAAGTGAAGCCACGCCGCGCGGAGCTCAGCGAGTGCCGCAGCGCTTAAAGGGCGCAGCAGATCGAGTCCCTCGATCAAGGCGCCGGCATAGCCGGAAAGCGGTCGCGCGCGAAAATGTTGGTAGCTGGGAACTGTTAAAACTTCCATGGGAGACTGCTTCAGTAATACTCCCGGCATGATAACGATGCGTGTCGTCGAACACACGTGTACTTACCGACTAGGGCCGCTTGCGAATCAGCGGCCGTGATCGAGATCAACCCACCGCTAATCGTCAGCGTCCGCTTATAGGAGGCCCATCGACGCGGGCATGCCTAGCATTAGATTCAGATTTTGAACCGCCGCACCCGACGCACCCTTGCCCAAGTTGTCGAGTTGCGCGCTTAAGACGACCTGTCGATGAGCCTCGTTACCAAAACAATAGAGCCGCATGTGGTTCGTGTTGTTGAGGTCCTCAGCGGTCAATCGCTCTCGCGCCTCACCGGCGACGAGCGGCTCGACCTTGACGAACTGCTGATCACGATACGCCGCGCTTAGACACGCATGGATCTCAGCAACCGTCGGACGCGCCGGCAATGCCCAGAGCTGTAACGGCACTTGCACCAACATGCCTTGCGCGAAACGTCCTACGCTCGGCATAAACAACGGCCGCCGCGTGAGCCCGCTGTATTGTTGGATTTCCGGCACATGCTTGTGCTCGAGCGACAAGGCGTACAACCAGAACGGCGCGTCGAGCTTATCCGGGGATGCGGGATCTTCGTACCGTTGAATAAGACTTTTGCCGCCGCCGCTGTAACCCGATACGGCATTAATCGTCACCGCATAGTCGGCGGGCAGTAGGCCCGCGCGAATGAGTGGATGTAACAACGCGATCGCGCCGGTCGGATAACAGCCCGGATTCGCGACCCGCGTTGCGGTTTGGATGGCAGTCGCCTGCGCTGACGAGAGTTCCGGAAAACCGTACGTCCAACCGGGCGTCACCCGGTGCGCCGTGCTGGCATCGATTACCTTGACACGCGGATTGTCGATCATCGCCACTGCTTCACGCGCGGCATCGTCCGGCAAACACAGCACCACCAAATCGACGTCATTCAATATCGCGCGCCGCGCCGCCGGGTCTTTGCGTTCCGCGCCGGATAGGCTAACGAGCTCCAAATCCTGGCGCGCATGGAGACGAGCCCGTATCTGCAATCCGGTGGTGCCAGCTTCACCATCGATAAAAACGCGTGCGCTCACTTAAGAAATCCAGTGTCGGTAGGAACGAGGGCGGCCAGCCTAGCGAGGTTTCCGCGGGAGGGGAAGGCGGCGAGAGGTGCGGCGACGTAATTGAAACATTGCGCGAACAATTCGCCCGGTCCGTGCAATCTTATTGATACACCCGGGCCGTAATCTGCGCACCATCGAAGACGCGGGAACGCCCCGCCAAAGGAGCCATGATGAACACCTTAATGCTTGAAACCACCGCGACCATTGCCGTTGTTGCCGCCGCCCTCAGCGGCTGGGCGTACGCGGTGACCAGCATGGCGGATTCGCTGTTGAGGCCGCTTGGCGCGTAAGGCTGACGCGGAACGACCCTCACCCTGCCCTCTCCCGCTCGCGGGAGAGGGCGAAAACAACCAACGATGCGTCGGCGAAACGTCAACCTCAACCTCTCCCACCGGGAGAGGTCGGCGCGTAGCGCCGGGTGAGGGGCAGCGCGTCGACGAGTGTTGCGCGAAGACCCTCACCCTACCCTCCCCCGCACGCGGGAGGGTAAGTACAGAAGTAACTTACCAGCCACCACCTAGCGCGCGCACCAATCTCACAGTCGTCGTCGCGCGCGTACCGTGCAACGCGGCTTCCTGGCGACGCAACGCAATCAACGCGCGCCGGGCGTCCAACACCTCTAGATATCCAGTCTGGCCGGCCTGATAGCGGGCATCGGCGATTTTGTAGACACGCTCGGCGGCGGCGATTGCTAAGTTGAGCGAATCGGTTTGCGCCGCGAGCGTGCGTAAGCCGGATAAACCGTCCTCCACTTCGCCAAACGCATTCAGCACCGTCTGCCGATAGTTCGCGATTTCGGCATCGAATTCGGCTTCGGCGCCGGCCAGGTTTGCCTTATTCCGCCCGCCGTCAAAGATTGGCAGGCTGAGCAGCACGCCGCCCACCGGTCCCAGCGCCCAAGTGCGGCTACCCCATTTGAAAAGTTCGCCGAGACTGCCTGCTTCAACGCCAAAGTCCGCGGTCAAATTCAGCAGCGGATAAAACGCGGCTTTGGCCACCCCAATCCGCGCATTGGCCGCGATCATGCGCCGTTGCGCCGCTGCAATGTCCGGGCGCCGCTCAAGCAGCGTGGACGGCAGCCCGGTGGGAACGCTCGGTAGACCACGGGCCGAGAAACGCGGCGTGACGCTGAAGTCGCTCGGCAAGCGACCGCTTAACACCGCAAGCGCGTGTTCATACTCAGCACGCGCGCGCGCCAACGATTGCAGTTCCGCGCGATTGGCTTCGAGTTCGGCCAACTGTTGTTCTAATTCAAAAGCGCTCAAGTCGCCCGCGTCATGCCGCAGCCGAATCAGTTTGATCGCTTCTTCACGCGTCTCGATCGTTCGTTGCACGACAATCGACTCGTCATCCAGCGCGCGTAGCCTAAAGTAGTTGTCCGCGACGTCCGCTTGCACGCTCAATGTAAGATTCGCGAGCAAGGCCCGCTCGGCGGCGGCTTCCGCGCGCACCGCTTGGACCGCATCGCGCGCGCGGCCGAACAGATCGACTTCCCAACTCGCCTGCAAACCTGCGCTGAGGCGCGAGTATTCTTCGTTAACGAAGTCGCCCTGCGCCGGCACTTGGCTGGGTTTAACGCGTGCGCCACCGAACCCTAGATCGATCCGCGGCCATAACGAGGCGCGCGCCAATCGCACACGCGCACGGCTTTGCTCGAGTCTGGCGAGCGCCACTTGGATGTTCTGGTTTTGCGTCGTCGCCGTCTCAAGCAGCGTGTTCAACTCCGGATCGCGAAAAATCTCCCACCAGCGTCCGCGCGCCTCGCCGTCCGCGGGTTCCGCGACTTTCCAGTCGCCGCTGACCGCGGCCGAGGTTTCCTTATAAGCCGCGGGTGCGGTCACCCCAGCATCGGGCAATGGTGGTGCGAGCGAGCAGCCGGTAAGCGCAACACACGCGAGCAAGACACTGACTCTCACGCGCCACCTTCCGCCGTGGATACCGTGACCCGTCGTTGTGCACGTGGCACCCAGTGCAACAACACATAAAATACCGGCGTCAAAAACAAACCGAACAACGTGACCCCAACCATTCCGGATAACACGGCAACGCCCATGGTGTGGCGCATTTCGGCGCCCGCGCCACTCGACAACACCAGCGGCACCACGCCCATGATGAAGGCGATGGAGGTCATCAAGATCGGCCGCAGCCGCATGCGGCAGGCTTGCAGCGCGGCGACCACGGGCCCGGCGAGCGGTTCGTTGTCTTCAAATTCGCGCGCGAACTCAACGAGCAAGATCGCGTTTTTACACGCCAAACCCATCAAGACGAATAACGCAATCTGCGTGAAAATGTTGCGGTCACCGCCCGTTAACCACACGCCGCCAATCGCGAATAACAGGCACAGCGGCACGATCAGGATAATGGCGAGCGGCAACTTCAAACTTTCGTACTGCGCGGCCAGCACCAGAAAAACCAATATCGCGCAGAGCGGAAAGACAACCACCGCGGTGTTGCCGGCCAAGATCTCTTGATAGACCAGTTCGGTCCATTCAAAGCTAATGCCGCGTGGCACGGTTTCCTCGATGATGCGCGTGATCGCGGCCTGCGCCTGACCAGAGCTAAAACCAGGCGCGGCCGCGCCGTTGATGTCGGCGGCCGGAAACGCGTTGTAACGCACGGCGCGATCCGGTCCAAAGCTGGGTTTAATTTCCACGAGCGCACCGAGCGGCACCATCTCACCGACGTCGTTGCGCGTCTTCAGCGTGGCAATGTCTTCGGCGGCCGCGCGATAGGGGGCATCGGCCTGCACGATGACGCGATAAGTTTTGCCGAAGCGGTTAAAGTCGTTGACGTAGAAAGATCCCAAGTTGACCTGCAGCGTGGCGAACACCGCATTGAGATCGACTCCCATGCGTTTGGCTTTATCGCGATCGACATCGGCAAAGAGCTGCGGCACGTTGATTTGGTAACTCGAAAAAACGCCGGCCAATTCCGGCGTTTGCCACGCCTTGCCGAGCACGGCTTGTAGCGCGGCATACAGTTGCTCGTTGCCAAGTCCGACGCGATCTTCAAGCTGCAACTTAAAGCCGCCGAGCATGCCCAAGCCTTCCACCGCCGGCGACGGAAATACCGCGATGAACGCTTCTTCGATACCGGCCAATTGCTGATTGAGCGCGCCGACCAGCGCCATGCCGGAAAGATCGGGCGTGCGCCGATTCTCGAACTCATCGAGATTGAAAAAGAACACTGCGGAATTCGGCGAATTCGTAAAGCCGATGATGGATAAACCCGGAAATGCCACCACATTGACGATGCCTTTGGTTTTGAGCGCAATGTCCGTCACGCGCCGCACGACTTCTTCCGTGCGATCGAGTGACGCACCATCGGGTAGCTGCGCAAAACCGATGACGTATTGTTTATCCTGCCCAGGAATAAACCCGCTCGGCACGGTGTGGAATGCAAAGTAGGTGAGCCCGAGTAATCCGCAGTACACCAGCAATACCCAGAACCGCGCCCGCAAAACGCCGCGCACCGTGTGCACATAACCCCGCGACGCGCTGCGAAAGACCGCATCGAACCCCCGGAAGAACCAACCAAATAGCTTGTCGATGACGCGTGTGAAGGCATCGGGTGGCGCGCCATGTGGGCGCAGGAGCACGGCGGCGAGCGCCGGCGATAGGGTGAGTGAATTAAAGGCCGAGATCACAGTGGAGATAGCGATTGTGAGCGCGAACTGCCGGTAGAACTGGCCGGTCAATCCGCTGATGAAGGCGATGGGAATGAACACCGCGCAGAGTGTTAAGGCTATCGCAATGATGGGCCCGCTGACTTCTTCCATCGCGCGGCGCGTGGCGGCAACCGGGTTTAAACCCATTTCGATATTACGCTCGACGTTTTCGACCACGACGATGGCGTCGTCCACGACGATGCCGATCGATAACACCAGACCGAACAAAGTCAGCGTATTGATTGAAAATCCAGCGAGCAGCATGACCGCGAAGGTCCCGACAATCGACACCGGCACGGCGATCAGCGGAATAATCGACGCGCGCCAGGTTTTTAGGAAGACGATGACCACGACGACGACCAGCGCGATCGCCTCGAGCAGGGTTTTGATCACCGCACGAATCGATTTTTCGACAAAGCGTGGGGGGTTGTAAACGATGGTGTAATCCATCCCGTCCGGAAAATCGCGTTTGGCTTGGTCCATCGCGCGCCGCACCGCTTTGGAAAGCGCCACGGCGTTAGAACCCGGGGCCTGGAAAATTCCGAGCGCGACTGCCGGTTTGTTGTCGAGCAGGCTCCGTAGCGAGTAATCGCCAGCGCCAAGTTCAATGCGTGCGACATCGCGCAGGCGCAAAATTCCACCGCCGGGATCGGCGCGCACAATGATGTTGCCGAACTCTTCTTCGGTGGCGAGCCGACCTTGCGTGTTCACCGACAACTGAAATTCGACGTCTTTACCCGAGGGTGGCGCACCGACGATTCCCGCCGCGACCTGCTGGTTCTGTTCTTGAATCGCACTGACCACATCGGACGCCGTCAAATTGCGCGCGGCGAGTTTGTGCGGGTCCAACCAGACGCGCATCGCATAGTCGCCGGCGCCAAACACCATGACTTCACCCATCCCCGGGATCCGCCGCAGCACGTCGCGCAAATTGAGTATCGCGAAATTACGCAAATAAAGATCGTTGTAACGCGCATCCGGCGAGATCAAATGCACCACCATCGTGAGATTGGGTGATTGTTTCTGCGTGATGACGCCGAATTGCCGCACTTCAAGCGGCAAGCGCGGCAACGCGCGCTGCACCCGATTTTGAACCTGCGATTCCGCTAAATCGGGGTCTGTCCCGATTTTAAAAGTCACGGTGAGATTGAGTAGGCCGTCAGTGGTCGCCATCGAGGACATGTACAACATATCCTCAATACCGTTGATCTGTTCTTCAAGCGGCGCGGCCACGGTTTCCGCAATGACCTGTGGGTTCGCGCCCGGATAAGTGGCGGTCACCACAACCGACGGCGGAACGACATCCGGGTATTCGGACACGGGCAGGAATGGGATAGCGATTAAACCCGCCGCGAAAATCAGGATGGACAGCACCCCGGCAAAAATCGGGCGCTCAATAAACGTGCGCGAAATATTCATGGAGGACTAACCGGCCGCGGGCGGCGCAGGCGCTTCCTCCATCGACACGGTCTGCGGCGCGACCGGACTACCCGGACGCACGCGTTGCAGACCGTTGACGACAATGATTTCACCCGCTTTGAGACCGCGCGAAATGACGCGTAGTGCGCCGACTTGCCGGCCAAGGTGGATTTCGCGGTAATTGGCCACGTTATCCTGGCCGACGACAAGCACAAAGCGCTTACTTTGATCCGTGCCGATCGCACGCTCGGCGACCAATACCGCGCGCGTTGCGTGCTGGGTGGTTTGGAGTTTCACGCGGGCGAAATTTCCGGGGGCGAACTTGCGTGCTGGATTCGCAAGCACCGCACGCAGTCGCACCGTGCCGGAGCCGGCCGCGAGTCGATTGTCGACGAACGCTAGTTTCGCTTGATGCGGAAAATCCGCTTCGTTCGCGAGTCCCACCGCCACCGAGAGTGTGTCCGCTGCTTCGCCCGCGAGATAATTTAGGTAGGCCTGTTCATCGGCTTCGAACGCAACGTAGATCGGATCTTGCGAGACGATGGTGGTGAGCAAGGCCGAACCTGCATTGTCACCCTGGACCAAGTTGCCGATCCGGACTTCGTCGCGCCCGATACGACCGTCGATGGGTGAGGTAATGCGCGTGAATTCCAATTCAAGGCGAGCGCTTTGGATCGCCGCCAGATTGCCAAGTTTCGCCGCCTCCAAACTATTGACCGCAGCGGTCGCGGCATCCAGTTCGCGCTGACTCGTCGCGCGATCTTTCAACATGAGTGTTTGCCGCTTTTGTTCGATTCGCGCGAGCGACAGCTGCGCTTCGGTGTTCTTAAGCGCCGCTTCGGCTTGCGCGAGCTTGGCGGCGAAGGGACGCGGATCGATCACAAACAACAGTTGCCCGCGTTTAACATCGCTGCCGGGTTCGAAATGAATCGACTGCAGGTAGCCGCTAACACGCGGACGCACCTCGACCGAGTCAACGGCTTCGAACTGCCCCGGGAATTCATCCGACAAGAAAACTTCACGCTCAAGCGCCGCCGCCACACTGACCGGCGTTGGGCCGGCGGGCGGCGGAGGCGGTTCCGGGGGCTTTGCGCAAGCGCTAACAAGGGCTAAAAATCCCAGCAAAACGGGCCAGCCGCGCCGGTCCAGGCCGGTCACATTCATTATTCTCATCCGTGGTTGTCGGGCCTTTGCGGCCACACGTTGTTGTTCGCCTGCCGGCAACGTGCCAGCTGGCTGGTGAATTCTAACCCGCCGCACAGGTTTGAGGGGGCGCGACAACGGAAGTGCAACAAATCGATAGTGGAGGCAGCGGCTAGATAGGCGCATCGATAGTGCGCCGCTACACTACTGCGCTTGCCGATTAAGGGGAGTTCCAATGATTAGAACGAACAGCGCGGTGCCGACCGGCGCGCCGCGCCGACATCCGCATGCCAGCACCTGGGTGATTCAAAGTTTATTGCTGACATGTTTACCAAGCATTGCATTAGCCGCGGATGGCTTCGCGCCACTAGGCATTCCATTCGAATTCATTTTGTTCGCATTGACTCTCCTGGGTGTCGCGATTTTTCACCACCACACGTTGGCCGTCGGGTTGACCGGACTCGCGTCGATTTCTCTCTACAAAATTGTGGTTACCGGCTTTCATACCGGACCCGGCGTCGGTGGGCTTGTCGCGCATTTTCATCACGAATGGGTGACGCTGGCTAATTTGTTCTGCTTATTGATGGGGTTCGCGCTGCTTGCCCGGCATTTCGAAAAAAGCCATGTGCCGGTCATCTTGCCGAAGTATTTGCCGGACGATTGGAAAGGTGCGTTTCTGGCGCTGGTCATGGTGTTCGTGCTTTCGAGCTTTCTCGACAATATCGCCGCGGCATTGATCGGCGGCGCGATGGCGCATCAACTGTTCAAAGCGAAAGTCCACATCGGCTACCTCGCGGCGATTGTCGCCGCCTCCAACGCGGGCGGTTCCGGTAGCGTGGTCGGCGATACCACGACGACGATGATGTGGATCGACGGTGTGTCACCGCTCGATGTCGTACACGCTTATTCGGCCGCAATTATCGCTCTAGTAGTCACCGGCATTCCGGCCTCCATTCAGCAGCAGCGTTACTCGTCCATTTTGAAACACGCGCACGCCCACACGCATGTCGACTGGAAACGCATCTACATTGTGGCGACCATCCTCATCGCCGCGATGGCGACCAATATTTACGTCAACGCCTATCACGCCGATATTTCGAATCGCTTTCCGTTTATTGGCGTCGCGGTTTGGTTGGCGATCCTCGCGACACTGTGGTTACGCCGGCCGGACTGGGAAATTCTGCCGGAAACCGCCATGGGCAGTATTTTCTTGCTGTCCTTGGTGAGTTGCGCCTCGATGATGCCGGTGGAGAAACTCCCGCTCGCATCATGGAGCACGGCACTCGGCTTAGGTTTTGTGTCGGCAGTCTTCGACAACATCCCGCTGACGGCGCTTGCGCTGAAGCAGGGCGGCTACGATTGGGGTGTTCTCGCCTACGCCGTCGGCTTTGGCGGCTCAATGATCTGGTTTGGATCGAGTGCCGGCGTCGCGCTTTCCAACATGTATCCGGAAGCGAAATCGGTGGGGCTCTGGCTGCGCCACGGCTGGCATGTCGCGCTCGCCTACGTTATTGGATTCGCCGTGATGATGGCAGCTGTGGGCTGGCATCCGCATACGCCGCACAAGGAAAATTCACATCGCGCGCCGATTGAGCAACCGGCGCATTAACGAAGCCGAATCCCCTCACCCCTGCCCTCCCGCATGCGGGAGGGAGTGCGTCGGCGACTGTGTTAGAAACCTCTCCCATCGGGAGAGGTCGGCGCGCAGCGCCGGGTGAGGGGCCACACATCTATCGCCATCTACCTAAAATGCGAGCGGCAAGCTGTTATCGAATGCCGCATTACATCTCATGCCTTCTCATGCGTGTGAAAGTGCCGCTCTAAAAATTCGACAAACAAACGTACGGTCGCCGAGTGTTCGCGATGCGCATACACCGCATACAGCGGGACTGGTGATGGTGCATAGCGCTCGAGCGTTGCGCGCAACGCACCGTTCGCTAAATCGTCCCGCACCATATAGCTTGGAAGCTGCGCGAGGCCGTGGCCGGTGAGCGCCGCCGTGCGCACGGCGTCTCCGGTGCTCGCTTCAAAGTCACCATTGACGCGCATTGCTTCATCGCGCCCGCCTTCACGAAAGAGCCACATGCCTTTGCGCGCGCCTTGGGTATATCGCAAACAATTATGGGTGGCGAGCGCGGTTGGAGTGTTGGGTTCGCCGTGACGCGCGAAATACACCGGTGCACTACACACCACCAATTTCACCTCGGCAATCTGGCGCGCGACGAGACTCGAATCCGGTAGCGAGCCCACGTGTAACGTGAGATCGACGCCTTCTTCCAACGGTCCTTGCGGGCGATCGCTCAATGTCAATTGCACACGGACCTCAGGATACGCTTCAGCGTATTCGGCCAATGCCGGTGCGAGCTGGAAACTGCCGAACGATGTCGGCGCCATGACCTTCAATAGACCTTGCGGTTTACTGCTATATCCCGCGATGCGCTGTTCGAGTTCGGTAATGGCATGTAGCGTGTCGCGACATCCTTCGAGATAGGCCTTGCCTGCTTCAGTAAAACTCACCCTCCGCGTACTACGATTGATGAGCCGGGTACCGAGGAGGTGCTCCAGGCTTTGCACGTGTTTGCTGACCATCGCTTTGGATAAACGCAACGCGTCCGCCGCGGCCGAGAAGCCACCGTTGTCCGCGACCGCGACTAGCACCTGCATGCTCGACAATTTGTCCACTGAATGAAGCTTATTGTTTCCTCTGAAGAAACAGTATTTCCATTCGATCGCCGTTGTTCAAGGGCTTAGCGGCAACTAATCTCTCTTGCAACGCAACACCGAGACCGAAGTTGGACTGACCGAGGCCACGGTTGCAAAGACTTTTAAGCGTTACATTTAGGAGATTTGAGCCATGAAAATTCGGGTAATTTCGAGCCTCTCGGGCGTGGTGTTAATGGCGCTGGCGGGTGCGGCGTCCGCCAAGGACTACTGCACGATTCCGTACCTCTACGCTACTAACATTCGCTCGGCTTGCGAGCAGTTGGGGGCGAATGGTCTTGCGACGCTGTACCAGTCCAATCGATTTATCGATGGCGTACGGCACGCCAAGAGCCATACAGCCGCACGCGTTCGGTAGGCTGCGGAATTTGGGGGCGATTGTTGGGGTGAGTAAACCATTCCGATGAGCGAATCCGTCATGGCGAGGCCCTGCAGGGACCGTGAGAATCCAAGGTCGGCTATCAACATCACCGCCGCATGGATTGCCACGCCGCTGCACGGCTCGCAATGACGACGTTGTAGTGATTCTCGTTGGGGTTGGCGTTGCTCAGCCCAACCTTTGTAGTTTCGCGCTTATTCAATTTTGATGGTCGCGGGATTGAATTCCGGCCGGGGATACTTCATCGGCAAGCTCGCTAACAGATCGTGCAAGACGGCGCTTATCAGGTAATTGCGCGTTGACTTGGAATCGCTGGGGATGACATACCAAGGCGCCCACTCGGTCGAGGTGGCGCCTAACGCATCCGCGTACGCGCTCATGTATTCCTTCCACAGTTTGCGTTCCGCCAAGTCACTTGGGTTGAATTTCCACTGCTTGTTGGGATCATCCAGCCGTTCTTGCAAACGCTTGCGCTGTTCTTCGGCAGAGATATTCAAAAACAATTTGACGATGTGCATGCCGTTTTCGCTCAGCATGCGTTCGAATTCATTTATCTGACGATAACGTTGCTCGCAGGTTGCGCGATCAATCCACTCGTGAACGCGCACGATCAACACATCCTCGTAATGGCTGCGATTAAAAATCACGATTTCGCCCTTGCGCGGTAGCTCCCGGTGTACGCGCCATAAATAGTCGTGCTCGGTTTCTTCACCCGCCGGCGCGCGAAAACTCACCGCGCGCACGCCGAGCGGATCCACCGCACCAAACACGTGCCGAATGGTGCCATCCTTGCCGGAAGTATCCATGCCTTGGAGCACCACCAGCACTTGCCGCTTACGTTCGGCGAACAGCAAGTCTTGCAGGCGATCAATTTCACCAGACAACGCTTGGGTCTTGCGCAGGCGTTCGTCCTTGTCGGCCGGCGCACCGCCACGCTCGGCCGGATCAAAGTCCTTCAAGTTGACCTTACTGCCCGACTTGATTCGCAGTCTGTGGTGATTCATGAGGCTCGCTTTCTTAAGTGAGTGGAGGCAGGCGTTCGTCCGCTTCCGCCTGCCAAGGGGGATCGACCAGCGCAAGAAACTTAAGCGCGCTTGATCCGGTGTTTTCAATCCATTGCACGCTGCCCGCGGGGATGAAAACGGCATCCCCTGCCGTTACCTCGCGAGACTCATCGTCGATATGCACACGTCCCTGTCCCGCCAATAGGTAGTAGACCTCCTGGGCGTGCAGCCGATGTCGATAGGTGCGCTCACCTACTGCGACTTCGGCATGCGCAAGCGAGTACGGCAAACTCAACGAATCGCGTTTGGCATGCAGCACTTCGCGGATTTGGCAGCCGTCGTTGGCAGTAAACGGTGCGCAAGCGTGGGTTGATTTGACGAGCATGTTGTTCCTCTGCATCCACGGTGGTCCGCAATCCCTGGCGGTACGCTAGACTCCGCGTCCTGTAAAAAGCAATTCTTAACAGCCAGTGCAGCAATTGACAGGGGCAGGTTATCGCGGTGATTCGGCCGCAAGTTTTCGGCACGATGCGCCGGCCAAAGTCGGTGTCCTGCTGTGTAATTTAGGGACACCGGATGCGCCCACGCCGCCCGCCGTGCGGCGTTATCTCGCGGAGTTTTTGGCCGATCCACGGCTGATCGAGTTACCGCGCTGGTTGTGGTTACCCATTTTGCATGGCGTGATTTTAAATGTGCGGCCACGTCGCTCGGCGCACGCCTATGCCAAGGTGTGGACGCCGGAAGGTTCGCCATTACGGGTCATCTCGGAACAACAATGCAGCGCGCTGCGCGCACGCTTGACCGAACGGGTGGGCCCGCGCGTCGACGTCGCCCTTGCGATGCGTTACGGACACCCCTCGATTGCACAGGCGCTGGATACCTTACGGGCCGCGCAGGTACGGCAGCTAGTCGTGCTGCCGCTTTATCCGCAGTATTCCGGTCCGGCGACCGGCTCGGTGTTTGATGCGGTGGCGCGGGTGTTAATGGGCTTTCGATGGGTACCGGATTTACGTTTTATCTCGAGCTACCACGCCGAGCCTGCTTACCTCGATGCCGTCGCGGCGTCACTTCGCGCACATTGGGCGGTTCATCCACCCGGCGAGCGCTTGCTTTTTTCGTTTCACGGCCTGCCCTATAAATGTTTAACCGAGGGGGATCCGTACTTCTGCCACTGTCACGCCACCGCGCGCGCCGTTGCCGCACGCTTAGGCCTTGATGACGCTCGTTGGCAGGTTGTCTTTCAATCCCGCTTTGGCGGCGCGCGCTGGCTGGAGCCTTACGCCGATGTAACGCTGCGCCAATTACCCACGCAGGGCGTTAAATCCGTCGACATTGTGTGTCCGGGATTTGCGGCCGATTGTCTGGAAACACTGGAAGAGATTGCGCTGCAGAATCGCGAGGTATTTTTGCGCGCCGGCGGCGAACGATACGCCTACGTTCCAGCGCTCAACGCCAGCGAACTGCATATCGCGGCGCTCGGTGATTTGGTGGAACGAAACCTCGTCGGTTGGGACGCGAAGCCAAGCGCGGAATTAGTCGCCACCCGCGCGCGCGCCATCGAACGAGGCGCCGCCGGTTAGCGCGGCGCGCGGTGGCTCGTCGCGGAATTAGTCGCGCGTAACGACGACGCCACGCCAAAACGCCACATAACCTTCAATATTTTTCGCCGCGTCTTTGGTCGCCGGGTAGTACCAACACGCGTCAGGATTGACTTGGCCATCGACCACCACATTGTAGTAGTTGGCCGTCCCTTTCCAGCCACATACGGTATGCGTCTCGCTCGCCTGCACATAGTCGCGATTCAACGCCGTCGGCGGGAAATACACATTGCCTTCCACCACTTCGTATTGCGCGGACTCCGCGAGTACCGCGCCGTTCCACATTGCCTTCGCCATGGCTCTGCTCCTTAAGTTTCTACAACTTTAACAATCTCCTCGACCGCGCGTCGTCGCTGACTCGGTACTTCCAGTGGATAGCCATACCAGAATAAACCAACGACAAATTCCGTGGCGGGCGATGCCCCAAGCAAACGCAAAAAGCGTTCATCGCGCGTGACCTTGCCGGTGCCCCACTTGGTGCCAATCCCGGCGCTCCACAGTGCAAGCATCATGTTTTGCACGGCGCAACAACAGGCTGCATAGTCTTCGCGCTCGCGGGCGACGTCTTCGCTACGCTGACAAGTCACCGCAAGCCACCCGGGCATCGCCAGCCAGCGTTTTAGTTTGGACGCCGCCGCCTGTTCACCGCTTTTGGCAAGCACCAACGCAGCATTCAATTTGGCAACTTCTTTAGAAAGTGATTGGCTTAACAAATAAAAGCGCCACGGTTCGGTGTGATGATGATTAGGCGCCCAACGCGCGCAGTCGATTGCCGCCAACACGACGTCAGCCGGCGGCACCTCCGGCAAAAAGTCATGAACGGTGCGGCGCTGCCGCAGTATCTCGTGCAAATAGTCGTGTTGTGGCGGCGAGCCCGGCGCTAAAACTTGGTGAGGCGGCACAATGTTTCCTCAGGCGCTGAAACGGAAGTTACTTTACCGCAATTAAGGCGTGCCCTTCCGAAAGGTTTTCGTCTGCGCTGACATTCGCTTGTCGTTGCGTCGCCGCGAGGCGCCGAATTAGACTCCGCGTGCCGTGCTGCCCATCAAATCTCTGTTATTGCTGCTTACCTGCTACGCAAGCTTGGCGTTAAGTGCGCCCGCGACGGAAGGACAGCGCGCGCGCTTCAACCACTTGTACACCGCGGCGGCGAAGGGCCACGCGCTAAGCGCGCAACAAATCGAAGCGCTGGCGGCGTATCCCCTGTATTCCTATCTGCGCTATTACCGGTTGCGACCGCGCCTGCGGGATTTACCCGCGGCCGAGGTGAGCGAGTTTCTCCGCACCTTCGGTGGCACGCATATCGGGGAGAAACTGCGCACCGAATGGTTGCAAGAAACCGTCCGACGCGGTCGTTTTGATCTGTTTGACGATGCCTATGTGCATCAAAGCGATATCGAATTGCGCTGCCATGCACTCGCGCGCGAATTGCGCCAGGCGCCATCGACTGCCGCGAGCAAACTCGGCACGCAAATCTGGCTGACCGGCAAATCGCAGCCGCCCGCGTGTGATGCATTATTCGCGGAATTACGGGCGAAAAGCATGTTGAGCGATCGGCTGGTCTGGCAACGCATCGTGCTCGCGGCGCAAGCCGGTAACCCCTTGCTCAGCATCAGCATCGCCAAACGTTATGCGCGCGCCAGCGATCAAGCGCTCGCGGCGAACTTCGTCAAGGTGGCGAATCGCCCGTCCAGCACGCTGGGAATCGCCGCACTCAAGCACGATACCGAACAGGTGCGCGACATCGTGGCTTATGGGATCGCGCGACACGCGCGCCAGCAAGCCGGCAAAGCCTACGGAGCCTGGCAGCGCGCATCTAAACGCTATCGGTTCAGCGACGCACAGGCGGGTTATGTGCAGCAAATCCTCGCCAAGTCAGCGGTTAAACAAAATAGCTCGCTTGCGCTAACGCTACTAGACGAAGTCAACTCGGCCGGTATCGACAATGAGATCGAAACCCTGCAGCTACGGGAAGGTCTGCGCGCACGCGCTTGGACCAAGCTTGTTCGCTGGACTGCCGCCCCTCCACGCGGGCAAACCACCAATCCCTTACGTTGGCGTTACTGGCAGGCGCGCGCGCTGGCCGAGACCGGACAGGTTGACGGCGCCCGCGAAATATTCACCGCGCTCGCGCGCGAACGCGATTATTACGGCTTCCTCGCCAGCGATAAACTCAATGTGCCGTACACCATTACGCATACACCCGTGGCACCGAGCGCGGAAGAACGCGCCAGAATCGCCGCGCTAGGCGGCGTGCAGCGCGCGGCCGAGTTTTATCGGCTGGGATATCGCGCACAGGCGCGCCAAGAACTCGAGTTTGAAGCGATGCACGGCGACAAACGCCAACAAGAAGTCGCCGCGCATATCGTGTATGAATGGGGTTGGTACAACCAAGCGATCGCGATGCTTGGCAAAGTCGAGGCGTACGACGATCTAGACTTGCGTTTCCCGCTCTTGCATCGGGAGCTCGTAGCGAAATACGCGCGCCAACGACAACTGCCGCCGGCGCTGATCTACAGCATCATCCGCGGCGAAAGCGCGTTTATGACCGATGCGCGCTCGGTCGCCGGCGCGCTTGGCTTGATGCAATTGATGCCGGCAACTGGTCAGGCGACCGCGCGACAGATCGGCGTATCTCTCAAAAGTGACGCCGAACTGACGCGTCCCGACAAAAACATTGCGCTTGGCTCTGAATACTTACGACAGATGTTGCGACGTTTCGGCGGTCACTTTCCGCTGGCCGCCGCGGCCTATAACGCAGGTCCAGGACGGGTACGCGGATGGCTTGCGCAAACGAGCTGTGCACCGGCGGATGTGTGGATCGACACCATCCCATTCACGGAAACGGAAGCTTACGTGCGGCGTGCGTTGTTTTACGCCGCGATTTACGAGCATCGGTTGGGGATCGACATCGCGCCGCTCGCGACGCGTATGGCGGCGATCGGCGGTGCTGCCACCGCCCGCGGCCAGTGCTGACGATGGCGTTCGGCAAGGTTGCAGTATTAGGCGGCAGCGGCTTTGTTGGCCGAACTTTCGCGGCTTGTAGCGAAGCGGCTGGCGTTAAGCTCAAGATCATCACCCGCGATCGCCATCACGCCCGCGCGCTGTGGCCGTTGCCACATGTGGAATGCGTGGAGTCGAACCCTTTCGACCGCGCCCGGCTCGCCGAGCTTTTCCGCGATTGCGACAGCGTGGTCAATCTGGTCGGGATCTTGAACGAGCGTGGTGATAACGGCGATGGATTCCGCCGCGCGCATGTCGATTTTACCGCCAATGCGCTCGCCGCCGCGCAAGATGCACGCGTTGCGCGCTTCGTGCAAATGAGCGCGATCGGCGCCGCGCTCGCAGCGCCCAGCCACTATTTGCGCACGAAACATGTCGCCGAAAGTTTGGTCGTCGCCGCGCGTTCGCTGCATACGATCATTCTGCGGCCATCGGTTATTTTTGGCCCAGGTGATGGTCTCTTCGGCCGTTTCGCGCCGTTGGTCAAGTGGCTGCCATGGCTTCCGCTCGGGCGTACCAAAGCGCGTTTTCAACCGGTGTATGTCGCCGATGTGGCGCGCGTCATCCTGCACTGTTCGACCGCTCGCGGTATCGCGACTGGCACTGTGCTCGAACTCGGCGGACCGGCGGTGCACACATTACGGGAGCTTGTCGAATACACCGCGCGCATGATGGGCTCGCGATGCCACATCATCGCGTTGCCCAATTTGCTCGGTCGCGTGCAAGCCGAAATCGGCGAACATCTGCCGGGGAAACCGTTATCGCGCGATAATTGGCGCTCGCTTCAAATCGATTCAGTTGTACAAGCGCGCAATGGTTTGGACGAATGCGGAATCGTAGCGACGCCCATCGAGGCCGTGATGCCGCAAGTATTGCGGCCGGCCTGGCGGCACGATGACTATTCCGCTCTACGCCGCCGGGCGCGTCGCGAGTTAAATCCACCGTGAAAATCTATCAGGTCGGCGGTTCGGTCCGTGACGGATTGTTAGGCTTGCCGGTGGTCGACCGTGACTGGGTGGTGGTGGGTTCGACGCCTACGGAACTGCAGGCGCTTGGTTTTCGCCAAGTCGGGCGTGATTTCCCTGTGTATTTGCATCCCAAGACGCACGAGGAGTACGCGCTGGCACGCACCGAGCGCAAACAAGGCCGTGGTTATCACGGGTTTACGTTTGACACGTCTGTCGCGGTCACACTCGAACAAGATTTGGCGCGGCGCGATTTAACCATCAACGCGATGGCGCTCACAGACGACGGCACACTTATCGATCCTTATGGCGGGGCTACCGATCTCGCCGCGCGTACGTTGCGGCATATCACGCCCGCCTTTGCGGAAGATCCGCTACGCGTGTTACGGGTGGCGCGCTTCGCCGCGCGATTTGATTTTTCCGTGGCGCCTGACACGTTGTCGCTGATGCGCGACATAGCTCACAGCGGCGAACTTGCAACCTTATCCCCGGAACGTGTTTGGCGTGAACTTGAACGCGCGCTGGGTGAACCTTATCCGCATCGTTTTATTGAGGTGTTGCGAGCGTGCGATGCGCTTCGTGCGATATTCCCGGAAATCGACCGACTATTCGGCGTGCCGCAACGCGCCGATTACCATCCCGAAATCGATACCGGGATTCATCTGCTGCTGACGTTGCAGGTCAGCGCGCGTGTGGCAGCGCCGGTGGCAGTGCGCTTCGCCCTGCTCATGCATGATTTGGGTAAGGCACTTACGCCGGTGGCGCAACTACCAAGTCATCCGGGCCATGAGGCGGCGAGCGCGCAGCTTGCCAATGAATTCTGTCAACGTTGGCGCGTGCCGATCGCTAACCGCGAGTTGGCGGTGTTGGTCGCCAAATACCATCTCAAAATACACTGCATCCAAGAATTGCGCGCGGCGACGATCGTAACCCTGCTCGAAGACCTGGACGCTTTCCGCAGGCCCGCGCGAAT
Source organism: uncultured Klebsiella sp. (assembly GCA_964555355.1). Classification (GTDB taxonomy): domain Bacteria; phylum Pseudomonadota; class Gammaproteobacteria; genus CAIKBL01. The sequence continues at coordinate 97,225 of CAZKRY010000011.1, read as the reverse complement.
CGACGACATTCTGCTCGGTTGTGAACTCGATTATGTCGGGCGCGGCGATGCCGCGCCGCGGCCCTATCCGCAGGCGACGCTTTTGCGTCAAGCATTAGCGGCGTGTGCGGCGCTCGATCAAGCGTCGATCGTGCGTGCACATACTAGCGGCGAGGCGATTAAACGCGCCTTGACGAGCGCGCGCGTCAAGGCAGTGCGACAGACGCTGGGCGAGGGCTCGGCGCACAGCGCCAGATGAAGACCCTCACCCTGCCCTCTCCCGCACTCGATAGAGTAATTCGATTTGATCGCGCGCGTTACGTGGAAAACATCTCAACTCTCGCAGCGATAAGTCAGCGTGGCGGCGAGATCGGTCTGTTCGAAAGGTCCGAGAAAAATGGTGCCTGAGCCACTCAACGCGACCGTATCTCGGCGCACGGTTTGGCGCGCTCCGTTATCCGGGACGACGATGGTGCCGTTGGTGCTTTTATCGGTCATGGTGCAGCGACCGCGACTGAACTGCGCGGTGAAATGCTGGCGCGAAACGAGTTCATGCTTGATGACTAAATCGTTTTGCACACCCCGCCCTACCGAGATGACCGGCCGCTCTGCATTGATGGTGATTGCATCGCCGCCGTAACGAAACGTCACCAACCCGCAACGCTCCGGCGTTGCCGGCGCCGGGGACATCGCCGCCGCCGTGATCGACTCCAAATCCCAAATGATTTCGTACAACGACACGTGCTCGAACGACACGAAGTTCCAGGTTTCGTCGTCGACATAACGCGACACCGCGCGAAAAATCCGCGGCAGCGCATCAATGACCGGGACCGTCGCCAATGTCTGCTCAGCCTTGGCGTTACTCGCCGCCCAATGTGCAATTTTGGCGGTTTCGCCCATGAGATCATCTTTGTGGCCACCGGCCACGCCGTAATGGAGGCCGATCCGAAGTTTGATATTGCTATCGTGCTCCGGGATTGGAAACTCTTCACCGATCCTCGCATGCAGCTCGCCGGCGGCGGCGGCGGCATCCGCCGGTTGCGTAAAAAAACACATGAGTTCATCGCCGAGTTCAGCGGCGACTCGGCCATTTTTTGCGCTCACGATTTCCGCCATGCGCGCCATCACCTTACCGGTGAGCGCGCGCGCGATGACATCGCCTAACCGTTCATACAGCGTCGTGCTGCCGACGATGTCGGCAAACAAAATCGTTTGGTGATTGGTGCTGGTCGTGCCTTCTGGTATCGGGTCGTGCATGTCGAGAACGTGCTCCCGCGGCGGCTGGCGGCTTCCGAAGCCGGGCACAGGCGCACCGCTATTTTCCCCATAACTCGGCCAAGCGCTGATCGCGCCCACAGTTGAACCGGTAAAACTTATATCGTGCGGGGTTCTTCCGGTAGTAGTCCTGATGATAATTCTCGGCGGGATAAAAAGTCTTGGCCGGCGAGATTTCCGTGACAATCGCCCCCGCGAATGGTTTATTTTTCACAAGCGCGTCTCGACTTGCGATGGCTGCGGCCCGCTGCGCGTCACTGTGATAGAAGATTGCCGAACGGTATTGATGCCCCGCATCGCAGAACTGGAAATCGAGCGCGGTGGGATCGATGTTGTGCCAGTAAACGTCCAATAGCCGTTCGTAGCTGATTTTATCGGGATCGAACAACACCTGCACGGATTCGGCATGCCCGGTATCCTCATACGAAACTTCTTTGTAGGTTGGATTTTCGCGCGTTCCGCCGGTATAGCCGGAAGTCGTCGCTATGACACCGGGCAATTTGTCGAACGGTGGTTCCATACACCAGAAGCACCCCCCGGCAAAGGTCGCCACCTGCTGCGAACCGGTTGGCGCGGGTAACACAGCGGGCGCATCTTCATCAACCTCAACGGCATGCGGCGCAGCGGCAACCAGTAGCAAGGCGATTATCGCTAAGCGATGGGCCAAGCGATGGAAAATTTTATTCATAGCGGGATCCTTGGTTGTTCATACAGCTACCGATACGTGCCAGTTCTCTGGTTTGATGCGCGTTTTATAGACGATGACGTTCGTTCTTAAGTTCATACCCGCGGACGGTGCCCGCATATGCCTTCGTGAGCGTCATGAATTTAAGGCGCGTTCCCATCTCCTGTGGCAACATCAATATTTTTAGCGCCTGCGCGGCGCGCGGCTGATCCGCCGCCGGCAATTCGGCGAGTAATTCGCCAATCCCGCAACTCATCAAAAAATGTGTTTGCGTGGCGAATCCCGCCACTTCAAATCCGCTCGCGACCGCCGCATCCGCGAGCGCGGAGAAATCAACCGCCGCCGTAATGTCCTGTAAGCCGGGCCACCACAAGGCGTCATGGTGTACGCGGTGACGGTAGTAGCATTGCAGCGTGCCATCGAGGCGCTCACGTTGATAGTACTCGTCGCGCGGATCACCATAGTCCGCGATGAGAACGAGTCCTTGCTCGAGAAAGCGATGAAGATCATCCAGCCACAACGCTTGGCGACGATTGATCTCCGCGCGCACGCATTGAGTTGGGTTGAACTTCACCGGCAAGGCTGCCTTGATTTGTTGCACAAGACTTATCGTGGCCGGGCGTGTTACCCACGCGAAAGATCCGTCGCCGCGCACGTGCACCCCGCACTCGCGGATCCCCTCGGCATCGATTTCAAATCGCGTGACCGGTAACGCATCGAGAATTTCGTTCGCGATCACAGCGCCGCGCCAAGGCTTATCGGGCGGCCCCTGCCACCACTCGACATGCGCCAACAACGATGGATCGGCGGCGGCAATCGTCGCGTGCTGGCGGGCGCGTAATTCCGGGCTCAACTCCACAATTGCGTAACGGAATTCATGTATCCCTTGCGTGATCAATTGGGACATTAGACTGGCGGCGAGGCGACCACTGCCGCCACCAAATTCGATGATCCCAATGCCGCCCGCCGCGAACGCCGCGACACATTGCGCGGCAAGCGTCGCGCCGAATAACGGCGACAATTCGGGCGCCGTGACAAAATCACCGTCACGCCCAAACTTGGTGGCACCCGCCACGTAGTAGCCTAAACCGGGCGCGTAAAGCGCAAGCTCCATGAACCTTTCAAATGGCAAAAAGCCACCGGCGGCGGCACATTCGGCGCGAATGATCGCGCCAAGCCGGGCTGAAAGCGCTATTTCATCCGCACTCGGATCGGGTAATCTCGACGTTACTTCCACGCCTTTACTATCTCGCAATCATGTTGGCTGCCGATACTCCCGCTGCCGCGCGCCCAGTCGCGCTCATCACCGGTGCAAGCCGGCGCATCGGTGCGCACCTCGTGGACACCCTGCACGCGCGTGGCTATCAGGTCGTGCTGCATTATCATCGTTCGGCCAACGCAGCGCTCGCCTTGCGCGACACTCTGGACGCGCGACGGGCGGGATCGGTCTTGGCAGTCGAAGCCGATCTTGCGCAACCGACAGCGGCGGCGGCGCTTATCGCGCGGATTGCTGGCTCCTGGGGGCGGCTCGATGTGCTCATCAACAACGCGGCCGTATTTCAACCGACCCCGCTCGCAACAGCCGATCTCGCCGACTGGAACGCGCATTTTGATATCAACGTTCGTGCGCCGTTTCTGCTCACGCAAGCGGCCGCCCCGATGTTGCGCGCGACGCGCGGCGCCATCATCAATCTAACCGACATCTACGCCGAGCGACCGCGCGCGGATTACGCTGTGTACTGCGCGTCCAAGGCCGCGCTCATTGGGCTAACTAAGGCACTGGCTCGAGATCTCGCGCCGGAGGTGCGCGTTAACGCGGTCTCTCCAGGGGCAATTTTGTGGCATGCCCAAGCATCCGCAGACGAGCAAACGCACATCCTCGCGCGCACCCCGCTTGGCCGTCTCGGCGAACTGCAAGACATTGCAACCGCGGTTAACTATCTGCTCGACGCCCCTTACGTGACGGGACAAGTGGTGACAGTCGACGGGGGTCGGAGCGTTGCCGAATGATTAAATGAAGCGCCTCCTGAGTGGATCTCGGTAATATTACCGCGCAAGCTTTCTGACCCGGTCCTTAGCGTGTAAATTCCTGCGCTACGAGAACGAACAAATCGGCTAATTCTCTCGCGAGAGCTAGTCAAAAAAACTGCCAACGAGGGAAATCGTTATGAAAGCAAATTCACTCAAAGCCGTAGCCTGTGGCTTGCTAGTCGCGAGTACCGCACCCGCCGAAGCGTCCACCGCGTACTATCTAAGGTTCGCCGATATCAATGGAGGGGTAGAGACCAAGGATTACAAAGGGGCTATCGCGCTTGAAAGCTTCACCTGGAGTATCGAAATTTTACCCCCGGCGAATCCCCGTGAAAAACCCATCATGGAGGGGACTGAATTTACCTGGATCCAGGCGTTGGATATTGCGGTTCCAAAACTCCTGGCCACTTTAGGCGATAGGATAGCGTCGGCGGAAATGCACGCTGTATTTGTAAATGATGCCAAGCCATTTGAGTTTTTTACGATGAAGTTTTCGGACGTATTTATTACGTCGCTTGACATCAACGCTAGCAGCGACGAGCCTCCCAGCGTTGAAGGTGCCTTCTCATATGAGCTTTTGGAATTGATTGTCACCCCGCAAAAGCCCGATGGCACCGCTGGGACGGCTGTAAGTGGTAAGTTCTCCCCATCTGGTTTTTCGGGATCAACCGCAGTGTTTGCGCAACTCGCCGACTTTAGTTCTCCGTTGATTGAAACATCCGCAGTCCCGCTCCCAGCCAGCTTACCGTTTCTACTGAGCGGACTCGCCGGCCTCGGCTGGGCGGGCGGGCGCAAGGCACGTGAACGCAAACTAGAATCTATCGAATAGGCTGCCTCGCGCACGGACGGCGGTCGATTTACCCTGGCGCCGCCGCCCTACCCTGTCGGCAGCATGCAACATGACCAACCCAATGCGTATGACCAAGTGTCGTACGCGAGCCGCGCTTTTCCGCAAACCCATCCCGATCGTCTAGCCACGCTCGCGGCATTGTTCGGCTTGCAACCGCCGCCGGTCGCCAAGTGCCGGGTACTTGAACTCGGCTGCGGTGACGGATCGAACTTAATTCCAATGGCCTACGGACTGCCGGCAAGCCATTTTGTCGGCATTGACTTAGCGGCTACGCCCATCGCACGCGGTCAAGCATCGATCAGCACCCTAGGATTGCAGAACATCGCGCTCCGGCAGCTCGATATCTTGGACATTGACCGCAGTATTGGTGAGTTCGATTACATCATCGCGCACGGGCTTTACGCTTGGGTCCCACCCGCCGTTCAAAACAAAATTCTCGCGATTTGCCGCGACCATCTAACGCCGAACGGCATCGCCTACATAAGTTATAACACCTACCCCGGCGGGCATCTGCGCGACATGGTGCGCGGCATGATGCGCTTCCACGTACAACAGGTGGGTAGCTCGGGCGAGGAAGTGAGCGAAGCCCGCGCGTTGCTGGAATTTCTTGCGAACGCCCAGCCAGCCGCAGAGGTCTACGGCAAACTGCTGCAAATTGAGTTACAGCGGATCACCAGCAGTAGCGAAGGCTATGTCTATCACGACGATCTCGCAGCGATCAACTCACCCGTTTACTTCCACGAGTTTATCGCGCGCGCTTCCGAGTACGCGCTGCAGTACCTCGCGGAAGCAGATTATTTCGAAATGCAGGATATGGCTTTCGCGCCGGCCGTCGCGCAAGCATTACGGCATGTCGCGGCGGGTGAGCGAATTTTGCACGAGCAATACGCGGATTTTTTAAAGTGTCGAAAATTTCGGCAAACCCTGCTTTGTCATCACGCGCACAAACTATCTCCCATCACCGACATATCCGCTTTTTCGCTTACTTCTTCGGTCAACACGACCGCCACCCCGGGGCAATTAAGGTCAGCAACCGAGGTTGAGTTCCGTGATCAAGGCGGGCAATCGTTGACGACAAACCAGCCACTGCTGAAAGCCGCGCTCCACTGTCTCGGACAAGCTTGGCCTAAAGCCATTGCGTTCGGTGAATTGCTGACTTGCGCGCAAGCCAGCGCGAGTATCCGACCAACATCCGATGCAAAGGCGTTGCTAAGCGAAATGCTGCTCCGCGTTTACGGGCGCAATATGGTCACTTTGCACGTACACCCGCCATCGTTCGTTATACGGTGCGGCGAACGGCCACGCGCAAGCGCATTGGCGCGGCTGCAAGCCGCAGAGCGATCGATGGTGACCAACTTGCGACAGGAGAATGTTGAGTTAACGGGCGCACTAGCGGGGAAGCTTCTTCAATTACTAGACGGCACTCGCACGCGCGAAGAACTGCTCATCGAACTTGCGCATTACCTTGGCGTTGAACATGTCACACCGGTAGCGGGTGGACTGCCTGCTTCTGTAGCGACGGAACTTGACCGAAAACTTACCGAACTCGCGACGCTCGCGCTGATCGAAGCCTGATCGCCCGCGCGCCTAGTCCCCCGCGCCGATCGCCGCCATTGGCGATCCCAAATACCACCGCCGTTTCTCTTCGTCATACCACCAGTACTGTTCATCGCGCAGGTGTTTCAGCACGCCGGAGTCGATGTCGTAATAATCGATGAGCACGATTTGCCGTACTTCGTCGCCTTCGTCGTTCGCCAATTGTTCGCTTGCGTTGTAGGCGCTTACTTTGTACTGCGCCATGTGCTTTAGGTCGGGACGCGGCAACTCTTCGCCCTTGCCGAGCAGGTATTGCGCGGCCTCTTCGTAATATCCCCAGCGGATGAGCTTGCGGTAGGTTTCGGTAGCTTCCATCAACATTTTTTGGCGGCGTTCTTCACCTGGAGTAAGAAATCCGCCGCACCCAGTGAGGAGCGTGGCACTTAGCGCGAACAACGCGCGGCGACGGGTTAAACCATCAAGTGTTTTTTTCAAAGGGGATCTCTCGAGTTAAACACAAACATCCGACACCAACGTCAAGGCGCTCGACTTGGGCGCGAATCCGCGCCAAAGCTCGGCAAATGTCATTTGCTCGCGTGGATGCCGTTCCGTACCCGCCAGATCGGCCAGTGGCCGCAGTACAAAATCGTATTCCAGAATATCCGCGCGGGGTAACTTAAGCGGCGGACCATCAGTCACTAGGGTGCCGTAGGTTAATACATCGAGATCAAGCGTGCGCGGTGCGAACTTCGCTTCGCCGCGAAGGCGACCATGTTGTCGCTCAATCTCGCGTAATTCCGCGAGCAATTCCGCGAGTGGCAAGTCCGTGTCAAACCCGACCACCAGATTGTAGAAATCGTCTCCGATAAATCCGACGGCGGGATTGGCATACACCGGCGAGCGAGCGATTTTGCCAAAGCGCGCGGTCAACGCTTGCACGGCGCTGCGCAAATTGTGTTCACGCTCGACGTTACTGCCGAGGCTGACGTAGACGCGTTGGCGCGTGCTCAAAAACGCTCTCCGCGCTCGATGATCACGCCTACGTCACGTACTTGGCGCACCGCACCTTGCTTGTTGATCTTGATGCGCACCCAGCGCAGTTTGAATTCGTTGAGCAAGATATCCGCCATGCGCGCGGCGAGTGCCTCGACTAGTAAAAAGTTATGTTCGTCGGCGAGCTTGAACATGCGTTTGGCGATCGATTTATAGTCAACCGTGTCGTCAATAGCGTCCGAGCGCCCGGCGGCGTTAAGATCGGCACCGATATCGAGATCGACAATCAGCGTTTGTTTGAAGTGGCGTTCCCACTCCCACAGTCCGATGACCGTGTTTAATTTCAAGCCATGCAAGAAGACGATATCCATGCCGCTGCAGAACCCCGCGAAATTTGCGCGTGCAGTATAAGCCGCTCAGCCGCATCGCGCGTCCCCTTGTTGGCGTCGCCGCTTTCTAGTGCAATAGGCGCATGCTTAATCTCGTGTGGGTCGCGGCGGCGTATCTCGTCGGCTCGGTGTCGGCGGCGATCGTCGTGTGCCGGTTACTGGGTAAGGGCGATCCGCGCAATGTCGGCTCCGGCAACCCAGGTGCCACCAATGTCTTGCGCGCATTCGGCAAAGGGCCGGCGGCGGCCACGCTCGCGGGCGATGTTTTAAAAGGATTCTTGCCGGTGGCGCTCGCCTCGCTTGTCGCGTTACCGCCCGGTGCTATCGCAGCGGTGGGGGCGGCGGCGTTCGCCGGTCATCTCTTTCCGGTGTTCTTTGGTTTTCGCGGCGGCAAAGGCGTCGCGACATTGATCGGTGTGTTGTTTGGATTTGATTGGCGACTTGGACTTGGCTTCATCGCCACCTGGGTTTTTATCGCGGCAATCAGCCGTTATTCATCCTTGGCTGCGCTGACTGCAACACTACTTGCGCCGTTGTTGGCGGTGTTACTTGATTTGCCGGGGGCTTATGGCGTGGCGCTGCTTGCGATGAGCACGGCGGTCTTTATCCGCCATCGCGAGAATATTGCTCGGCTGCGTGCCGGCACTGAGAGTCGGATCGGACAAAAAAAGCAGAGTCCGGCCTAAATCCGAATTTATGGCGTGAGCTCAGTCAACGACCAACGCGGCCGCACTTTGAAATCGAGCGAGGCTTGGGCACCGTTTCGCAAGCGTAAATAACCGGCGTAGGCCACCATCGCCCCATTGTCCGTGCAAAATTCGGCACGCGGATAACACACCCGCGCGTTATGTTCGGCGCCCAAGTTATCCAACGCGTTACGCAGCATTCGGTTTGCACTCACACCGCCGGCGACAACCAGGGTTTTAAGACCAGTGGCACGCAGTGCTCGTCGACACTTAATGACAAAGGTATCGACCACTGCATCTGAAAAGGCCCGTGCGATATCTGCTTTCGCGCCCTCGTCACCCTGATGCTCGCGCACGGTGTTGGCGCAATAGGTTTTGAGACCGCTAAAACTGAAATCGAGCCCAGGCCGATCCGTCATCGGCCGCGGAAAGCGGAAACGCGTGGGATCGCCCTGCGCGGCGAGTTTTTCCACCGCCGGCCCGCCGGGATAACCCAATCCCAACAGCTTAGCGGTTTTATCGAAGGCCTCGCCGGCGGCATCGTCCAGGGATTCGCCGAGCAATGTGTAACTGCCAAGCGCCGCTACTTTGACCAGCATGGTGTGCCCGCCGGAGACCAACAACGCCAAAAACGGAAACTCAGGGGGCGCGGCATCGAGCATCGGCGCGAGCAGGTGGGCTTCCATGTGGTGCACGCCTACCGCCGGAATGCCACGCGACCAGGCCAAGCTGCGTCCGAGTGTCGCGCCCACCAATAACGCCCCGATGAGCCCGGGGCCTGCGGTGTACGCCACTGCATCGAGCCCGTCCATCTCAAGACCGGCGCTCGCCAAAGTCTCATCGATCAACGGGCTTAACCTCAGAATGTGGTCACGCGAGGCCAATTCAGGCACCACGCCACCATAGGCCTCGTGCATCTTGATCTGACTGTAGAGACGATGCGCCAATAGACCATGCGTCCCGCTGTAGAGCGCGACGCCGGTTTCGTCACAAGAGGTCTCAAGGCCTAGGACATTCATCTAAACGCCTCGCCCCGGCGCGATGCCGAAGTTGGTAAGGTGGACAATTCGCGGGGGCGCGGCTACGATCCCGCGCCTTCTCAACCAGCCCAGGACCGTCAAAAAACGTATGCCCAGCGTCAAAATCCGCGAAAACGAGCCTTTTGATATCGCCATGCGCCGATTCAAGCGCGCATGTGAGAAGGCGGGAGTGCTTGCCGAAGTTCACAAGCGCGAATTCTACGAGAAGCCCACCCAAGAGCGGAAACGCAAAGCGGCAGCGGCCGTCAAACGTTGGCAAAAGAAGGCTGCCCGGCAGTCTATTCGTAAAGCGCGCCCGTACTAGCGCGGCCGGCGGCGTCCACCCGCCGCCCCATTAGAACGTCATGTCACCCCTAAAAGAGCGCATCAACGGTGAGGTGAAAGCCTCGCTGAAAAGCGGCGACAAACTGCGCGCGTCAACTTTGCGCTTGATGCTCGCCGCGATGAAGCAGATTGAAGTCGATAATCGCGTTGAATTGGATGATACGGCGGTCATCGGCATCCTGACCAAAATGACCGCGCAGCGCCGCGATTCGATCAGCCAATTCGACGCAGCCAGTCGTGCCGATCTCGCCGATAAAGAACGCGCCGAACTCGCGATCATCGAAGAATTCCTGCCCACGCCGCTGACCGCGGATGAAATCGAAGCGCTCATTGCTGCCGCGTTAGCCGCGACCGGCGCCACGCAAATCAAAGACATGGGCCGGGTCATGAACGAATTACGCCCCAACCTCATCGGCCGCGCCGATGTCGGCGCGGTTAGCGCCAAAGTTAAAGCCAAGCTGTCGAGCTAAGCAAAAGTCGGCGGCCCGCCCAAGACGCCAAACTCCCGTAGAATCTCACCCCGTGCGGCTCGCGCACAGTCCCGTGTTTTGCCGTGGCCCAACGTATCGCCCGCCATTTTGTCGACCAATTACTCGCACGTATCGATATCGTCGAGGTGGTTGGCCGTGCGGTCACGCTGAAGAAAGCCGGTCGCGATTTTCAAGGGCTATGCCCATTCCATAAAGAAAAAACCCCTTCTTTCACGGTGAGCCCGGACAAACAGTTTTATCACTGCTTTGGCTGCGGCCAGCATGGATCCGCTATCGGATTTGTCATGCAAAACGGCGGGCTTGGCTTTGTCGATGCGGTGGAGGATTTGGCTGCGAGCATCGGCATGGCCGTGGAATACGAAGGAACTTTTGAACCTGCCGCGATTGATCATGGACCACTGTATGCGGTGTTGGCGGACGCCGAGAAATGTTTTGCCAAATGGCTGAAGTTTCACCCCGCGCGCGAACGCGCCGTGAACTATTTAAAAGGCCGCGGCTTGACGGGTGAAATCGCCAAACGTTTTCAGATGGGCTATGCGCCGCCGGGCTGGGACGCATTGTTGACCGAATTGGGCGGCACGCCTGAGCGCGAACAGTTACTGCTTGAAGCAGGTTTAATCGTCGAGCGCGACGGCGGTGGGTTCTACGATCGCTTTCGCGACCGGATCATTTTTCCGATCCATGATCGCCGCGGACGTTGTATCGCCTTCGGCGGACGCATCATCGATCACGGTGAGCCCAAGTATCTAAACTCGCCGGAAACCGCCATTTTCCATAAGCGGCGCGAGCTTTATGGGTTCGACACGGTGCTCAAAGCACAGACCAAGCTGCGGCGCATTTTGATTGTGGAAGGCTACATGGACGTGGTTGCGCTCGCGCAACATGGCGTGACGGATGCCGTGGCGACGCTTGGCACGGCCACTACCGGCGAGCATCTGGAACAGATTTTTAGGCAAGTCTCGGAAGTCGTGTTTTGTTTCGATGGCGATGCCGCCGGTCAGCGCGCTAGTTGGCGCGCGCTTGAAGTTACTCTGCCGCTGATGCAAGACGGCCGCACCGCCGCGTTTCTCTTTCTGCCGGATGGACATGATCCGGACTCTTGGGTGCGACAGGCCGGCCGCGGGGCGTTTGAAGATACGAGCAAGCTGGTCGGGCTCTCCGAACTATTGTTTAGGCAATTAAGTACACAAACCGACTTACGCACACTGGAAGGCCGTGCACGGCTGGCGGCGCTGGCCAAACCGCTCATCCAGAAGGTCCCCGGCACGACATTTAAGCAATTGTTGCTGGAGCACTTGGCGGGCCTGGCACAGACTCGCGTCGAGCTTGGCCCTGCACGCCTCCCACAACGACCGACCCGAGGCGAGGAGCCCGAGAATGTCCCCAATCCACGCCCGCTGCTCAGCCACCGCAAAAAGTCCTCGCGACTCGATCACGCGCTCGCCATGCTGGTCCGCCAGCCCACATTGGCCCATCTCGCCGAAGATTTCCCGGCGGTGGATGTGGCAAGCGATCCCAAGGTCGCACTGTTGATTCATCTGCTCGAAACACTCCGGCAGGACTCCTTGATGACCAGCGGCGCCTTGGTCGAACGTTATCGCGATACGCCTTATATGGAGCTCATGGATGAAGTGCTGGCGCAACGTTTGGTGTTACCGCCGGAGCTTTGGGAGTCTGAGTTCACGGGCACGTTGCAGCAAATCCGCAAAGACACGCAACGCAGTCGCTTTCAACGGGCGATTGGCGCTGAATCCGGACCCGGCAATTTATCCGAAGACGTGCGCCGGCGACTTCAGCGCAAACCTCTGCCTGAACCGTAAACGAGTCATTCGCAAACTATTGAAGGGTGGCCGGACGCAAGCGTCGTCAGTTATACTTGCCTGCTGTTTCCGGCCATTCCTGGCGGAACATTAGCTTTGTACTAAACTCTAAGACGCTCACCTGACGGCCAGCTACTGCCCGTCCTACAGACCGTTTTGACCAAAGGTAAGGCTGCATGGAAACCCTCGACGACATCGAATCGAACGACGAACAGTCGCAACTCAAACGCCTAATTGCGAAAGGGAAAGAGCAAGGGTTCCTGACCTATCATGAGGTCAACGATCACCTTCCGGATGACATTGTCGATCCTGAACAGATCGAAGACATCATCAACATGATCAATGACATGGGGATCACGGTGCATGAAACCGCGCCGGATCTCGATGCCATTTTGATGAACGAACCCGAGGTGGACGAAGAAGCCGCCGAAGAAGCCGCCGCCGCCATTGCCGCGGTGGATACGGAATTCGGCCGCACTACCGATCCCGTGCGCATGTACATGCGTGAAATGGGGACGGTGGACCTGTTGACCCGCGAAGGCGAAATCAAGATTGCCCGCCGCATTGAAGATGGGCTAAATCAAGTGCAGTCCGCGCTCGCCGATTTTCCGGCCGTGGCCGAACTGTTCTTATCGGAATACGACCGTACGGTCGAAACCGAGGCCAAGATCACCGACATCATCGCCGGCTTTATCGATCTCAACGCCGAGGCCACCGAGATCCGCGAAGACGTGGAGCTGGGCGATCCGGAAGCGGCCGTCGCGCCGCCGGAGAACGAAGAAGAAGAAGGCGGCGACGCCGATAGCGATCCGGTCCCGAACCAGCTCGATCCGGAAGAAGTAAAGCTGCACTTCGAAGAGTTCCGCAAGCTCTACAAAAAAGTGCAAGCGGCGACCAAGAAGAACGGCCGCAATCACGCGAAGACGCAAGAAGCCCGCAAAGAGCTGCAAGAGAAGTTCCTGGTCTTCAAGCTCATTCCGCGTGTAAACGAACAACTCGCGCTGCAGGTGCGCTCGGTGGTGGATGAAATCCGCCAACACGAAAAAACCATCATGGATGTATGCGTCAAACAATGCCGCATCCCGCGCAAAGATTTCCTCGGGCTTTTCATCGATCGCGAGACCGATGACACCTGGCTGAAATCCCTGCTCAAGCAGAAGAAACCGTTTGTCGCCGCGCTCAAAGAACGCGCCGACGAAGTCACCGCCGCGCAAGACAAAATGCGGGAGGTGGAACAATCGAGCGGCGTCCTCATCAGCGAAATCAAAGATATCAATCGCCGCATGTCGATTGGGGAAGCGAAAGCCCGGCGCGCGAAGAAAGAAATGGTCGAGGCCAACCTGCGTTTGGTTATTTCGATCGCCAAGAAATACACCAACCGCGGCCTGCTGTTTTTGGATCTCATCCAAGAAGGCAACATCGGTTTGATGAAGGCGGTGGATAAATTCGAATACCGCCGCGGTTACAAGTTCTCGACCTACGCCACCTGGTGGATTAGGCAGGCGATCACACGCTCGATTGCGGATCAGGCGCGCACCATTCGGATTCCGGTGCACATGATTGAAACCATCAACAAGCTCAATCGTATTTCGCGCCAGATTTTGCAAGAGAAAGGCCGCGAACCGACGCCGGAAGAATTGGCGCAGCGCATGGAGATGCCGGAAGACAAAATCCGCAAGGTGCTCAAGATCGCAAAAGAGCCGATCTCGATGGAAACCCCCATCGGCGACGACGAAGACTCCCATTTGGGCGACTTCATCGAAGATCAAAACATTCAGTCGCCGATCGACTCCGCAACCTTCGAAGGCCTGTGCCGCAGCACCCGCGAAGTGTTGGAAGGCTTAACCCCGCGTGAAGCGAAAGTGCTGCGCATGCGTTTTGGCATCGATATGAATACCGACCACACCTTGGAAGAAGTCGGTAAACAATTCGATGTCACGCGCGAACGCATCCGGCAGATAGAAGCGAAAGCACTGCGCAAACTTCGGCATCCTTCCAGATCCGAACGTTTGCGAACCTTCCTCGATTAGTCTTCGGTACGGGGACAGATTTGAAATCTGTCCCCACTCAACATTCTCCGGGCCTGTAGCTCAGTCGGTTAGAGCAGGGGACTCATAATCCCTTGGTCCTCGGTTCGAGTCCGAGCGGGCCCACCATCTTTCATAATCAATTAGTTAGGCTTCATATTTACTGGTATAAGCGCGCGTTTTTGTTGGTCGTTATTGTTCTTTAGTGGCAGTAACGGTGGCAGTAAGGGGTTTCTGCGAGTCAATTTTTTCCTCTGAGCCCCCGCCAGCGTTTCGGTTAACCGTTTGCGAACGGACCGGATGCAATTAGCACAACTCCCGATCACCAGTCATAAGGACCCACAAAGACCCGCTTGCCCTAATCGCTTGTTTGCGCCAACCGAAAACTAAGCCATCGTGCCGGCGCGGAAATGGGCCAGCAATTCTTACCGAAACCCCAACCGTGGCGCGGCTACCTGGCTTGTTCGGCCGGCTCAGTATGACCTTGGCCGTATTGTCGGAAATGGCTCAAATCGACGTCGGCCGCAACAGACACCGGGTCCACGGCTCAATTCTCCGGCGGCGCCAACACATCACCGTCCAGGAAGCCGAGACGTCCCGACTCCCTTTTGTCACCGCAATCTGGTCACTCCTTGCTCGATGACGCGCGACAGCATAATAATTATCATAAGTATTTGTGGGGTGCTCGCATGACTATCCTAAAGCTGACAGCGGTCGGAACATCAACGGGGACTGTGATCCCGAAAGACATGCTTGCCCGGATGAAAGTGGAAAAGGGTGACTACCTGTACGCCATCGAAACCGCTGAAGGCTACCTCATTACGCCATACGATCCCGCAATCCGCGAAGAACTGGAGGCGGGGAAAGCATTCATGAAGAAATACCGAGACACGTTCAAAGCGCTTGCTGAATGAACACAGCGCCGCGTTGGCTCACCAGAGCTGCTGTACTTCTATTACATGAAGAGAGTATCGCCACGTTCGGTGGTGCCAGAGGCATAAGAGACGAGGGTTTGCTTGATTCGGCGCTCGCCCGACCTCGCAACACGCATAGCTACCGTCCGGAAAGTTCGATTGCCGAGCTTGCGGCGAGCTACGCATTTGGTCTGGCGAAGAATCATCCCTTTGTAGACGGCAACAAGCGGGCAGCCTTTCTCTCAATCGGTGTATTCCTCGCGATTAACAGCTTTACCCTGAATGCTGAGCAACCCGATGCCATTCGGACGATGCTCGCAGTCGCTAATGGCGACATCGGTGAAGACGCCCTGGCTAGCTGGATACAGGAAAATCTTGTGTCGACCGAGGGATAAAGGGGATATCCCACATTAATTCCAAGCTTGCCGCACCCAGGTTTCCAGTAGCGGCTTACCGGCTTCGAATCGTACTCGGTAAATTAATGTGGGATGTCCCCTTTCCCGTGCAAATGGTCTCGTGACGCGAGGTGCGATGGGACGTCGACGGAATCAAATCGACGGCGGTAGCAACAGACCTCACATTTGTAGCACCGTCGTGTGCGCATCGCGCATCGGTGCTGCCTTAACGCTTAGTATGTCCAATTTTCCGTATAAGGCCGTAGTTCCACTTCGTTACTCCACGCCGAGCGCGGTTGTTGGTACACCCACCAATAGGACATCGCGACATCGTCGGTATTCGCAGTATCCTCTGCCTTAAACGCCGCACCGTACATTTCGCGCACCAAGGGCACATCCAAGGTACAGTCGAGTCGAATATGCGCGATGTGCAAACCGTCTTTAGCGTAGGCCTTGGCTAAGCTCTGGGTTAATGCGCGCAGACCAAACTTGCCGATCGCAAACAGGGGGTTCGTGCCAGAGCCGCGATAGGCGGCGGTGGCACTCGAATACAGTAAGGTGCCGTGACCACGTTTGATCATGCCTGGCATCACCGCTTTCGCCGCCGCAAAAGCGCCCAACACTTCTAGACGAAAGATCTCGTCTAGCTCGGCATAGGTCATCGCCAGTGGTGCGCGCAAGTCATAACCGCCACGTGCGTTGTAGATCAGAATCTCAATCGGTCCCAGCTCCGACTCTATCGCAGCACAAGCGGCTTCAACGCTGTGCGGATCGGTTGCATCGGCCTTAAAGAAACGCGCGTGACTGGTCGCCGCGACGCGTTGCGCCGCGGCCAGTGCGGCCGCGCTGCCCGCAGCGCTGCGCGAGATCAGCGCGATAGCACAACCTTCGGCGGCAAATTTTCGCGCAAGCGATTGCCCGAGGCCTTCACCCGCACCAATGATGGCGCATACCGGCTGGGACATAGTGGTCTCCTGATTTGTTTATGTGCTGCCGCTCATACGGCGACAACTTGCCATCAGCTTAGCGGTGTTGGCGCCAACGTAGAATTGAGCGATTTCCGATACCTCGGCCGAGGTTACACTAGGCCAGCCCAACAAGTCAGCTAGCCGCGCCACGTTGGAAATTCGCTATGGATTCCCGGCTCATTGCGGCGCCGGCATCGTCGTTCCATTTTCAGTCGGCGCCCACACTAATCCGAGCCAGGCTTCGAAAAGCGTGAAGCTTGTGATCCAGATGGATTCCGCCGGCTGTTGGTCAAGCCACTCGATGACTGATGGATCTGGCGCCTTACGTTCAGCGCATTAGTGCGCCAACAGAAAGTCAGTATCGAGAATAATCAAGGTTTGAAATCATCCGAGCGTGAAGCCTTGCCACGCAATTCGGGTAGACCTGACGTTAAGCCCGCGGCACTGAAACGCGCCGAAATACGCGAGCCAAGTTTAGTCACCGGCTGCGCGGATTCTTCGGCGGCGTTGCGTAAGTTACGCCGGATTTCCTCTTCCATACTGCGCCCGTGGCGCTCGGCCAAGCGCTTGAGACGAACCTTAACTGCTTCTTCTAGATCGCGAACAATGAATTGAGCCATCGGTGCGCGCTCCTGAGATCAATGGCCGACCTCTGTCGTTAGCTACTCAACCTCAACCAGCCACACGTCGGCGCTTCTTGCGCACCGCCAGGATTTCGTCTCCCTTGCGAGGCTTCTCGCGACCGCCGCGCTTCAGATCTCGAAGTAGGGCTGTGCCCGCCTTGGGATCAGCGGCTGCAATGCGATCTGCAAACCATTTAGCTGTTCGCAGTTGCGCAAGCTTTTCTGCAATCGCAGCGTTGATTAGCTGATTTACCGCGACGCCTTCGACCTCAGACATGGTCCGCAGCTCTTCCAACAGCGAAGGCTGGAGCCTTAAGGCAAAGTTACTATTACGCATGCCACGTTACCTCAGTTGGCGGAGCGGCGCGGCCGGCGTCACGATCTCAATTTGAAAGATTTCCGACGCTTCCGTGAAATCGTCTTGATTAAAGGTCACTACAAGCGGTCTCAAAATTCAATTCGAGGTGTGTCGATTCGGGCGGCACCCAGTGAGTGCTCCGTGTCGTAGCCAACCGCTATTTTCAGTCCGGCACAGTAAGCGAATACCCAGTGGCGGCGCGCAGCGAGCAAACATTGCGCCGGCCCTTGGAGCGAGCGGCCGCTGGTACGACTTCAGCGGCAAGGTGAGTGATCCGCTCGAATTCATCCGCCGCTTTGCCGGTCGGGTCAAAACCAGCGCCCCATCGATCAGCGATCCGGCCATGTGCGATGTTACACACACCAACCAGTGGGTGGTCTGAGCGTCAGCGCGCGCATGAAGGGAAACTCGTTGCGGCGCGATTTGCCGCGCGATTTTCTTGCACGAAATATGGCGCAACATATTCAGGACACGCTTCCGTTTTAAGCGACTTCAAGCGCCACGTGCACGCGGCGACCGAGCGCGGTGGCGATATTGACGAGCGCGTCGAGTGAGAATCGGGATACGCGTCCCCGCAGCAAGTCATTGATACGAGGCTGAGTCACTCCACAGTGTTCTGCTGCTTCTGTTTGCGTCCAGCCGCTTTCCTTCACGATGGCCGCGATTTGCTGCATCAGTTCGGCTCGGGCACGAAGGTTTGCAGCTTGTTCCGGCGTATCGGCAAGTGCGTCCCACACGCTGGCGTAGCTATCAATTTTCTTACGATTCATGTTTGTGCTTCCTTGAGTTGTGCGAAGCGCTCAGCTGCTATTTCGAGATCACGTTTAGAGGTTACTTGAGTTTTTTTTCTGGAAGGCGTGTAGAACATAAATCGCCTCCAAAAAACGCGCGGTGTAAATCACGCGATAAATGCCAGATTCGTCACGGATGCGGATTTCTTAGACGCCTCTGCCAATTGATGACATGGGTTTGAAGTCGTCTGGCTGCGCGCCACGTTGTACTTTATCGAGTTGGTAACCTGCATCGTGTCGGGCGTCTTCCGGAAATTCGCGCAACCGCCTCAACGAGTTCCCAAGAAATCGAACTGGCTTCATCACACTGATAATTATATTGATACGGATATAATTGACAACGCAGTGACCGTACGGCTCTAAACCGCTCTCCGACTCGCCAATTGCCTTCCAAATTCGAGCCCAAATTTGCTACCAAGCCAAAGGTACACTGGCGGTACACCGCATAGATTTCGGCACCTACTCAAAACTACGCCAAGCTATTGAATCAACAAAATTTCGGCTGATTTTGGCTCATTTTCCCAAAGCTTGAATAATCAGTAACTTATTGATTAATGAGCCTCTCATAATCCCTTGGTCCTCGGTTCGAGTCCGAGCGGGCCCACCATTTAATCAATAAGTCTGCGATCTCCGAGTTGCCCTCGTACTGCGAAAAGGTACAGTTCAGTACAACATAGGGATCATGGTAGGTACACGGTTTCTCCGGCTTTCACTTCGGCGTTTAATTCTTCGAGCGCAATAGCCCCTTCCACATAGGTGCCTTTTGGCACGGTTCGCGACACTTCCGAGTCGTTGCGCACATTCAGTTGTTAGATTGACGCCGACAGCTGACTCCACGCCGCGACGAGGACTTCCTGCAGAAACATGCTGTGTGGGAATAGACCCACGTGCGCGCAAAGCCATACCAGGGAAAACCCGCGCGCCGGCCATAACACATTTGGGCGATGTCGCAACGTGAGCCAGCCGAGGCATACCATAACCGGATCCGCTATCAAACGATTCGCCCAGAATTCCACTCCGTGAAGCCACTGCGCGACAATTCTGCCCGCGTGCCCTGTTTCCAGGTAGAACTCGATAGTCTCCCAGATGAATGCGAGAAGCAGCAGCGTTAGGAAATTGATATAGAGTCGAGCTTCTTCGGCGAGTGTGCGTCGATGGCTCCATCGGTTCACCGCGGCACCCAGCGTAATTCCGGTGATGAAGTGTTCGATTGACCATAGATCAAGCAGCGCCGAGGTCTTGTCCCCGAAGATCATGGTGAAAACACTCTGCGGTATTCGCACACCATTGTTCTTGAAATTCCCCAGCCAGTCGGTTCGACGAATGAAACGAAGCATGTTCGGAACCTAACGTCCTTGAAAGCTACAGCACACTTACAGAGAGGTACCTACTTGTAACTATCCTGTAGGTGGTTCGCGGACGGCGCTGGCGCCAGACTGTCTCGTGATTCCCAACGAGACACTCCTATGAAAAGTATTGCCCTACTTGGTGTCGTGACTTTGCTATGCGCTTGTTCGTCCCTGCAGTACGAGAAGGATGGCGTGAATGCGCGCGAGGCGACCGCTGATTACCGGATCTGTGAGGCGAAGGAGTCGATTGGTGGTGCGCTTTTCCCGTTCGCGGGTGCGTTCGCCGGTGGCATGTTGGGCATACTTACTTGCGTTTTGGTGCCCATAGATCCATTGGTGATCGCGGGCTGTGGCGCCGGGGGTGCGGCGATTGGCTTTCTCGCTGCCGCGGGTCAAAGTGTGTCAAAACACGACGAGGGCGTGAACCAATGCATGACGCTGAAGGGATATCGAGTCTCGACGAATTAAAAAAACCGCCATCGCAGGTTCAGACCTTGCTTCTGTTGAAGAACGGGTAGCTACCAACCAGGGCCGACCGCTCGCGTGCCATGACGGTGGGCGAATGCGCGGCCAGATAGTGTGCGATCGTTTCGATTGGAATCTTGACGGAGCCGTCCGGCCGGGTTGAATCCAGATCCTGAAACGAAAAAAAACAGCGTGTCGGAAGGTTCGACGATCTGCTGCACCGACGTGTACGTCGGCTGATCCATGCCGCACTCGTAACTCGCGAGTCGTATCACGCCCGTGATCCAGGGCATCCGCGCGGCGAACGCCGTCAGTCGCTGCTCGTAAGTTTGCAATACCCAATACCAGACAGGTCACTAAGACACAGAGGCGATTCATGGAACTTTTTCCCCGGAAGTTAGCGCGAGCGGCTCGTTGAACTGATCGTCGATGTGAGCGAGCAGCCAGCGCGTCCTTTTATGCATGAGTAGGTTTTCCAGTTTCCGAGTCGGACGTGCGGTGGGATCGATCGCGAGCGCCTGCTGCAGGAGGGACTCGTACTCGCGCCGATTCTGTTCACCGAGCGCAACAACTTCGGCGAGCGACACATACGGCGCGGCTTTTAAGCCTGCCGTTAGCTCGACCGCGCGGTGAAAGTGCTCGCGCGACTTTTGAGCGCGCGCAGCCACGGTCGTGCGGTCGCGAGCTGGCTGATGGAGCAGCCAGAGCTCCCGACGAGACAGGCGAGCACCACGCCGAACAAGCCCAAAGGCGGCTGCGCGTCGCGTCGTCGAACTATCACGAGTTTCCTAAGCCGCAGCATCTTGATCCCCCCAGGTCGTTCGCTGTGCGTGAAGCAAACGTTAGGGTGGGCTAGACGCTGCGTCAGCCTACACTCTGGTTACAGTCTTAACGGCACGGCCTGAGCGCGCGGACTTAGGCTCTATACTCGACGGCAACGAGGGAATTCCCGCGCGACGGCTCATGGACTGGGGAAGCATGCCGGCATCTTCGACAGGCACGCGCGGGGGATCCCCGCTTTGCCCGTACCGGAGGGTCCAGACAACCATGGTTCAGACAATTCTAAGCTTGGCGAAAACAACACGGCCCACGCTTTCCTTGGTCGTGAATCGAGAACGACTGTATGCCGAACTCGCGGCGCGACTCGACGCCGCCAAAGCCGTGTGGGTGGTAGGACCACCGGGCGCTGGCAAGACCACGCTGGTTGCCGGTTACGTGGCATCGCGCCAGCGACTCGCACTGTGGTATCAGCTCGATAATGCCGACAGCGACGTCGCCACGTTTCTTTATTACTTGCGGCAAACGACACTCAAGCACACCAAGGCGTCTCCCGCCAAGATCCCCGAAATGACGCCCACGGACGAACGGGACTGGGCAAACTACGCACGCAGGATGTTCCGTGCACTTTTCTCCTGCTGCGATGACAAAGTGGTTTTTGTTTTCGACAATCACGAGGAAATCCCGCGGCAATCCGATCTGCACGACCTGCTCGCATTGGTAATCGATGAAACTCCCCCTGGACGCGGGGTCATCTTCATCAGCCGAGGCGAACCACCCGCAGCCCTGGCGCGAGCTCGCGTCAACCAATCCTTACAGGTCTTGCCCGCGGACATCCTGCGCATTAACGCGGAAGAATGCGCGCAGATAAGCGCCATGCGGGGCGCCGCGCTTAAGACCGAGAATCTGGCCAACATTCAGGCCACGAGCGACGGCTGGGTCGCCGGTGTCATCCTTTTGATCGAGCACAATCGACACAAGCCGGACGAGCTGCTCGCGGGAACCGCGGATGAAGTCCTTTACGATTACATCGCGAGAGAAGTTTTTTCTCAGTTCGATAGCCGCGTACAACACCTCATGCTCACGGTGTGCTGGCCACGTCGATTGAGTCTATCGCTCGCTGAAAAAATCAGCGGAGACGCCCAAATCCGGCAGGTTCTGATTAATCTCGCGCGCAACAATTATTTCGTCACGGAGCGGGATGAGACCGGCGAGCGCGAATACATTTTTCATCCGCTATTACGCAAGTTCCTGCAGAAGCGGGCGTTGGAAGCATTCAACGCGCGCGCACTGAGCACACTGCAATTGCGCACGGCCGAACTCCTGCTCGAGGTCGGCTACATCGAAGAGGCCGTCGAGATTCAAGTCGCGAATCTCGACTGGACTTCGCTTGAAGCGGTCATCTTGCGTTTCGCCCCATTGCTGGTTTCCCAGGCACGACTCGGGTTGCTGCGGAGCTGGCTCGAAGAACTTCCGCACGAAAAGGTCGAACGCAATGGCTGGTTGACCTATTGGTTGGGAATCGCGATGCAGCGTGAATCGGCAAGGTCCTGCCGGCAACTGTTGCAGGCGGCGCTCCAGTTCTTCGCTGTCGCGAACGATCGGCGCGGCCTCGCGCGAACGTCTGCCAGCCTTATCGAACGCATCATTGAAGATGGCGACGATTATTCGCTGCTCGATCCCGTCATCGCCACATGTCGCCTCGTATTCGATGGTCACGCCGCCGAATGGGCCGACGACCTCGATTTGCCAGCGCTCTCGGCGTTGATTCTAGGCGCCTTCCTGCGCAAGCCCGAGTTGTCCGAACTCGACGCGTGGCTCGCGGTCAGGGAGCGGATGTTACGCGACCATGACGATGGCACACTGTCGCAAATAGATTTACTGGTGCGCGTGGCACAAATCCTCGGCGGTGACCTCGAAGGTGCCGAGATCGCTCTTTCGAAGCTGAATGCGCACCCGCGAGAAGCGGGCAACGTCCTGCAGCAAACGCGATTATCAATGGTGGCCAGCTTGCATGGATTGTTCCTACAGTCCCCGACACGATCGTTGGAGAACTGGCGGCGGACACTTGAGCTCGCCGAGGGGACGCAAAATCCTCGACTCGTGCGCTTTGCGCATCTGGGGTTGGCCGTGGCTGGACTCATGGCGAACGCGCCGATAGCGGTATCGGAATCTCTGCGGGCAATTGAATTCGCTCTCGAAATCGACGACCGGCTGTTCCATTGCCTTGGCTATTACGTTCGCTCATGGGCGGCACTGTGCACGGGTGATTCGATCGGCGCTTTTCATCTCCAAAAAAAAGCCGTTGCCCAGGCACTCGAGATCGGGGTGCCGTTTCTGGAGGTCCTGTGTCGCACCGCGCTCGCACAGATTCTCTTCTTATGTCGGGATACGCGTGGAGGAACCTCGCAGCTTCGACGCGTACACGCGGTCGCCCGGGACATTCGAAACCCCATGCTCGAGTACCTCACCTTGCTGGTCTACGGAGATGTCGCCGTGCGCGAGAACCGGCTGCAGTCCGGCATCAATGCCTTGCGCTATGCATTCGGCCTTGGCCGCCAGCATGGATACTTCAATCTCCCATGGTGGCAACGCCAACGATTGACCGAACTTTGCGTCATTGCAATCAAGCACGACATTGAGGTCGAGTTCGTCAGCACCCTTATACGACGACACGAAATGCGTCCGAA
Organism: uncultured Klebsiella sp.; assembly: GCA_964555355.1. Classification (GTDB taxonomy): domain Bacteria; phylum Pseudomonadota; class Gammaproteobacteria; genus CAIKBL01. The sequence continues at coordinate 73,769 of CAZKRY010000011.1, read as the reverse complement.
GCCGCCGCCGGTGGCACTAAAGCAGTGGCCATGGGATCTACGTATCACCTCGTTCGGCGGGCTAACACTCGCGGTGAATGAATTGGATGAGCCGGACGCCACTTGTCAGTTGGGGCAGGGTCGGCCGGCGCAGCTACTGCGGCTAATCGTCGCGAGTGGACGCACCGGCCTCGGAACCGAGATGGCCGCGGAAGCTATCTGGCCCAAAATCGAACTCGAATACGCGCTGAAATCACTCACGATCAATCTTCACCGCCTACGGCGGCAACTTGGACGCGACGAGTTCGTACTGCTGAGGGATGGCTTGCTCACGATGAATCTGGAGTGTGTGTGGACCGACGTTTGCGCCTTCGAGGAACTGTTGCTGGAAATCGGGGCAAATCGACGTGGCAGGCCCGTGGTCACGAATGAGAAGGTGGCTCACGGGCAGTTCGAAAAGCTCCTTCAGCTCTATCGGGGAGCTTGGCTTGCGAACGACTGCGAGATCCGTGCATACGAATCCTGTCGTGCCCGTCTTCAAGCCGCTTTCGTCGAAGCGGTCGAGATATTGCTCGAGTCGAATCCATGGCGAGACGACGCCAAACGCGCGGTTGCAATGCTTGAGCGTGCAATCGAGCGCGCGCCAATGGCTGAACCTCTGTATTGCTTGCTGATGAAGGCAGAACTGGCGGCGGGCAATCCCGAACTCGCGCTCAGCGCCTATCGGCGTTGTAGCCATGTACTCGATCGGCTGGGCAGCGCGCCGAGTCCGCGAGTTGAGGCATTGCGCTTGAGCATCGTCAACGCAACGTAGTGAATGTTCCGCCAATGCGGCGAGTCAATCGCGCGAGGCCGTCGCCGCGGGTACTTGTGTGTGTGCGGTAAATCGTCGCCATATTTTCTCGAATCCCATCTTGACCGCGTGCGGGGGCGGATACTCTCTGCGGGGCAGGATCGAGTCTGGAGAGGGCGGCTTTATTTCTTGCATGCGCATCGTCAGCGAGATCCCGGACCCCTCCGGCACCGGGAGAACCGTCACAAATCCATGGATCTCGATCCCGTCCGGTTCGAGTCTGGCAAAATTGCCCTGGAATCCGAGGTGATTGACCGCGATAGCCTGCATCCTCGGTTCATCGATTTCCCGCACCACCTCCCATTCGCGCGAATCCAGCGGCAGCGGTGCCGGTGCCGCCACGTGCAAAAAATGATCACCTTCGCGTCGTCGAATCTGAAATCCCATGTCGCGCAGAACCCGTTCCATACCGCTCATTGCTTGTGCCGGTTGTACTGCGAAGCTGCGCGAGCCGATTTCGCGTAGCACTTGCTGGTAACCCGCACCGAACTCCTCGTTGATATCCTTGATGGTGTCTCGGACCTGCGGATCCGTGACATCGGGCTCGAGGCACGCGGTCAACAGCCCGGTGACGATCATGAGCAGCAACGCGCGGCGCGAGCGGCGAGACAACTCAGGCCGCCTGCGTTCCCTGGATGTTTGTATGGCGGGCGTCATTGCGGCTTCGCGACTGGGGAGTTTAAAGGTGCCGAAGCGCCCGGAAGCTCCGCGGCGCTAAGCGAATTTGCGGTCGAGGCGCGCAATGCCAAAGCCAGCGCGAGCGCTTGTGGCAACTGCTCGGGCTGTAACAAACGACTAATTTGGTCGCGCTCGTTGGCGATATCAAAAGCGCCATTCTGTTCCGCGACCACGAACCATGTGTACGCGAGAAACGGCTCCTGATACCGATTTCCCGCACGTGGCGCATAAGTTCTGGCGAGCGCGACTTGGGCATCTAGAAAGCCTAGTTGCGCCGCGTGGAAATAATGCTCAAGCGCGGCATCTTGGTCGGTCAGCCCCCCTTTTCCATCGCGCAGCAGATTGGCGAGCAAAAACTCTGCCCTCGCGTCACTGGACGTCGTAGATTCCAGCAGCTCCCGTGCAGCCTGATACTCCCCGCGTGCAATGAGCGATTGCGCTTGGTCTGCAATCGATTTGACCGCGGACGATGGCGTTTGCGCTTCGTTTTGCGCGTCCGAGGGTTCGGTCGGCGCAGGTTCGACGGGTTCCGCGGGCACGATTGACGTGGCGCTGTCGACGGGCGACTTGTGCGACGCTTCCGGCGCATTAGCCTCAAGGCTTGGTTCAGTTGTGGAGATATCGCGGAGCCGACGCTCGGTTTCGACGCGCTTCTGTTCCAGGTCCTTTAGCTTCGACTCCAGCCCCGCAATCCTTGCCGACTCCGCCGCGATGCGTTCCGCAAGTGCTTGACCGACTTCTTCGGCGAACTCGGGCGTCGGCACCGAGCGATCTCGCGCTGTAGATTCGTTCGTGGTCTCACTGGAAGAGAGTGAAGCGAGCGATGGCGCGAGCGTCAACGGTAATTCATCGTCGGAAACTGTCAGCACATCGTGAATCGTCGGTTCACCTTCGCTGATGCGAGCTGCGCCTGCGGCGGCCTTGGTCTCCTCGGGGACCGCAATCGACGTTGAGGGAGGAAAATCTTTCGATGGTGTTGAAGGCCCTCTTGACACGATTTCAGCCGGCGCGATCGATGAAGGGATATCCGGAGAGACCGCGACGCCAGTTTCATCTTCCCCTGGGAGCACGTGCTCAGGCGAACGGCTTGCCGGCGACCAGCGAAACTTGAATTGCAAGTAGGTCCATCCGGCAAGCAGCGCGGCGCCCAAAATCGCCGCTGCCAGTACCGCCGAGAGCATCGCCACCCGGTTCGTTCGTGGTGGCTCGCTTCGCTGCATCACCTCTACGTGGGCCATTGTTGGCGGCGTCGAGGCGGAACGGTTCGCGACTGACGCCGCGATTAACTCCGGCGCGTGCCGGACGGCGTCAAGTTCTGTCGCCCATTCAGTCGCGGACTGCGGCCTATCACGTTCGTTGAACATCAATGCGTGGTCGATTGCGCGCAGCAGCGATTCGCTGTAGCGACCGTGGCCGGCCACGATCGCGGGAACGAGTACGTCACGCGTGCTCCCGAGGATTCCGCGACTGCGCTCGATCGCGTCAATCGGCGCAACCCCTGCAATCGCTCGGTACAACGTTGCGCCAAGTCCATAGATATCCGTCCACGGTCCCTGTTCCTGGCCGTGTGCGTAGTACTGCTCGATCGGCGCGTAGCCCGGCGCCACGAGAATCGTCATGGTGCGCGGCTTTCCGGAATTCTCGCGCGCCGCCCCGAAATCGATGAGCACCGGCGAACCGTCGCGACGCAGGTAGATGTTGCCGGGCTGTACATCGCGATGGATATAACCGGCCGAATGAATCTGTGCGAGCCCGTGCAGTAGCGGTTTGGCGATGGCAAGGATCTGGACTTGCTCCAACGTGCCTTCTCGAACCAGGATGTCATTGAGCGACTCCCCGTCTTCGTACCGCATTACCATGTAGGCGGTATTGTTCGCTTCGAATACAGAGTAGACGCGAACGATGTTTGGGTGATCGAATCGGCTCAGCGTTCGCGACTCCGCCAAGAATCGACTCTTACCCTGCTCGTAGAGTTCGGCGTCGTCGGCTGCTCGCGGCTCCACGGCACCCTCTTCGCCGCGGCGCGCGATGTCGACGGGAAGGTACTCCTTGATCGCGACCGGCTGATCGAGGTTGGTGTCCCGAGCGAAGTAGGTGATGCCAAATCCGCCCTGACCCAACACGCTCACGATTTCGTACCACAGCAGTCGGGCGCCTGCTCGTAGCGCTTGTCGATAACGTTCTGGTGGCATGGATTAAACCTTCAAAACCTCAAGTCGCCGCCAAACTGAAGAGATTGAGCTCTCGGCGCAAAGGGATCGGGCCGATTTCCTATGAATTAAGGAGGAGGAACCGGATGCAGTCAAGTTACAGCTGACCCGCAGGAACCATTTATGAGGCTATCCGCCGCGTGGCGCGGACGTCGCGTTACGTAAACTTAAGTGGACCGGCCCAATCCGATCATCTTGCTTTAGTTGGTGCCCCGCCCGAGACGAAGTCAAAGCGGACAAAAATATCTCTGAAAAAAAAAGCGGCCGCCGATAGGCGACCGCTCGTGAACGACGACGTCTCTGGAAATTGCGGCGACTGATCGTAAAAAGCAGTGCTTTCTCATATACGTGAGATCAGCGTACGCCTTCGACACTCCACAACATGTCACGCGGCGAAGGAAAACTTCGTCGGTGTTGAATTTCCATGCGCACTCGACCATCGATGCGCCGCGGGATCCCAAAGCGCAAGACGCCGCCCGGCGTCTGCCATTCCATCACGCGCAGCAATCGCTGCGCATTAACGTCAAGTACCAAACTTGGCGTGAATTCGCCCTCTTCCAGCACAAAACTAGGATTGCCATATCGATCGAGTAGCGCTTTTCGCACGCGTTCAAAAATTTGGGCGGCATTATCGATACCGCCGGTCTGCTCAAAATCGATAATCAGCGCGCTCAAATCAACTTGGTCGGCGGTGTGCACCAACACCAATCGCTGGCGTTGTTCGATCTCACGCAACACTGGGTACTCATAAAGCTGTAACCCGCCCTGCGCGGAGGCACCCGTGACATTGAGCGCGGTGAGTCGATCGCGTGTTTTGCCAAAGGGCAAACCCGGCGCGAGTTCAAGAATATCGGCGCGCGCGATCGTGCCGGTGTAACTTAGCCCGCTCGCTGTGGTCGCGGGTCGTGATGCCGGGCGCTCGAACTGATACGACCAATAAACACCCGCCGTCCAGGCATCGGTATTCCGGCCAGGATCGGGATGAAAGCCGAAGAAATTAAATTCCACCCCATAGGAATTCCGACCGCGCGTATAACGGTAATCGGCGGCGACGGTGTGCGTGTTGACATCGACCGTGCCGGTATCGAATCGATCTTGCACGAGCACGCCATAGTTGAAACCAAGCGAATGTTCGCGATAGCCGAGGCGAGTCGCCAAAGTCGGCTGAAACTCATCTCCTTGCGCGGCGTTATCGCGCACCAGGCGAACCAATAATCCAGGAGAGATCGAGCCGGTAAACGGTCCGAGCGCGATCGCATGATCGGCTGCCAACGACACCTGCCAAGTATCGTTATCCGCGTTAAAGACACTGCGGTCTTCCAAGTCTTGCGCAAAGACGCCTAAGCGTCCGAACCAACCACCGGCCAATGGCTGCGTGAAGTCGGCGCTCAAGTTGATTGATCGTAAATCTATCGAGCGCACTAAGTTTTCACGGGTCTGCACGTAGAGATCGACCACGCCGAATAAATTGGGCGCGAACCCCGGCAAGAACGGACCGCTTAAATTGGCGCCGGCAACTCTGGTTTCGATCTCCGTGCCCAAGGTTTGAAATAGATCGTCGAACAATTGATAACGTGCACGCAGCCGTAATCCTGAGGCGAAACGCCACCCCGCATGCATTTCGGCCGACCGGCGATCGGCACTGATGACGCCGCCGCGCGGGCGAAAATTCTTGGTGTAACGTTCGCCACGCAGCCGGTAATCGAGCGGCAGGTTGTCGCTCAGTCCGAGCATTTCGATGAAGTATCCCTTGCCGGTTCGATCCTGGCCGTCGGCGACGGTGGTGAGTCCGTCATGGTCACCGTCAAAATGCGCGTATTCGCCCTCGAAGGTGAGTTGTTGGTGGGCGACGTGAAAGGATTTCTCAACCGCGGTGCTGGCGACGAACTGATCGCGGTCGAGTAGCCCTTGTACCGCGCGACCGGTGCGATGGTTGTATACGGCATTGAAACTCCAGCTGCCGTATGCCGCTGAGTTCAGCAGGTATGAGGCGCCGCCCGAATAATCGTCGCCAAAGGTGAGATCCTGCCACTGCGCTTCGTTGGCGCCGGCGAACATTACCAACGAGTCAACCCGACTGCCGAACCGCGGCTGCAACTCAAGCTGGGTTCCTTTCAGCGATCGTTGCTGCGTCATGTAACTGAGATACGAAAAATAATCACCGACTTCGACTCGGTAGGGAATCGCCGCATCGCCTACTTCGCGCGTCAGGTTTAAGCGCTCGGGAACTACATCGTCATCCAGCGAGCGATAGCGGTTCGCGTTCAACACGCCAAAAACCTGCGCGCGCCATCGCGCGTACTGGCGATCTTGATTGTCCAGGCTGAAGCCGAACTCGTCATAGATCATCGGCCCTTCGAAAGGGTACGGGCTCTGGGTGCCTGGGCCATGAACGTCATAGTGATCAAGGCGCAGCGTGTTTACGCCGTAAATGTTCCAATCCGCGAGAAGGCCATCGTCGGCTGCGGTCGCGGCACCAGCCGCGAGGCAAGTCCAGCAAAATAAAGCGCGTCGCGTCATTGCGCCGCTTGCTCGGACTGAGTGATGCGCAAGATGAACTCATTCACGCCAGCGCGACGCGTGAAGGTTCCGTCAGTGGCCGTGAACTCCACTTGGGTACGCGCCGTGACAGATACGCGACTCACCAATTGTTCGGCCCCAGCGTGCGCCGGGTCCGGTCGCGTGAATTGCTGCAGAGTTTGCACCCCTTGCACAGACTGTAAGCGGAGTGTCGCATCGCGCGGCGCCTTGCTGTCCAACGCATCCAGCAAGCGACTCTTGTCGTAAAAATTCTCGCCCAGCTTGTCGGCGAGTTGCTGTGAGTTCCATGCACTGATCACCTTGGTGAGCGCTGTCTCCACTTGCGCACGAGGGATCGGCGTGACATTCGCGATAGGTTTCACGCCGGGCGGCAAGGTCGGTGAAGCGGCCGGCGCGGCGATCGGCGCTAAGTAGCGGAACTGTCGAGCAAGTGGGACATCAGCCGGCCACAGGGCCAAGCAGGTCGTCAGCAAGAGCCAACCATGGCGACCGAGTGAGGCTATAGCGAGCGGTTTCTTCATGGCTATAAATCCGGACAGCTAGTGCGTGGGATCGCGACCACTTGCGAGATCGTGCCGTGGCCACACTGCGGAGGATTAGGGTCGACCGTAAAAACGCCGCTGCAGTTAAGCGCGCCGCCGTGGAAATGCACTTCCGGACAGGCATCGGGCGCGGCTTGTATCAAGCGCTGGACCGGAATGTTATTAATGACATCGACCATTTCGACCGGGCCGGGAGGTTGGCTCACTGGCGGCGAGACGACCCCCGGCCCGTTATCGCCGGGAAACACCGGCCCGGGAATTCGCGGCGTGAGTTCGGTGCGGTCGGCGTTCTCCGCGATCGGATCGCGCGGGTCAAATGGATTATTGCCAGTGACGTTGAATACTTGTTCGACTTCGACCGAAAAAATCTCACCGAAAAATTTGCCGACCGTCGCGAACGAGTCGTCGTTTTCTGCCGCGGTCGATTTTCCGCCAAAATCAAAAAATATCGGGTCAACGGTGGGGAAGCCGCTGTCGCCGATCAACACACCTGTCGTGCTAGCACCACCGCCCGCAGGCGCCGCGGTACCGCCGCCACCCGTGGTGGGTTGTCGTTGCGTGGATTCGCGGATTTCCGTAATAGTAGGATCGAGCGGGGTGACCGGCGGTATCTCAGTTACAACGATGGGGTCTTCACAGTCCGCAATCGCGTGCGTGGTTACGTTAATGCCGGTCGCTCGCGCAGCGTCTAATGCATGGCCGGTCAAATCGTCGACGAATTCGCCGAGCGCGTCGCTGATGTCGCGGCCAAGCGCGACTCCTGCTGCCTTGGCGCGCTCGATCCAGCTCGGCGTTTGACCTAATGGACCGAATTTACCGCTCGGCGGTAAATTGGGATCGAGCTTCCAGCCTGGCATCGCTTCCAAGTTGTAACCCAGTTTATTCCAGGTGTTATAAAAGTCGTTGAGTTCATCAGCATTCGCGATCGCGTGTACGTTGCCATCGGGCGTGAAGGCTGTGATCGGAAAATCGGCTTTCGCATTGAGTTTGTTTTCGAAGCGATTGGCCGGCCCGTGATGCACAACGTTGCCGCCTTCGTACCCCGCGGATTTAACGCCGCTGTTGACGGCATCGGCAGTCGCTATCTCGCCGGCCGAGATCGAACCCATTTCGCGATGACCTGACATGGCAGCACCTGGCCCGCGTTCGTTTCCAACCGCAAATAAATCGTAGTCGGCGGTAATTGGCTTCTTGGTAGCTGGATCGCCCAGCACTTTAATCGGGTTGCCGTCCGGTCCAGGGACCTCTACTTCGATCGCGATCGCGTGACTGGGATCGGCCTGGTGCGGCTTCCACTCGGTGATATTCCCGGCGGCATCCTTGATGGGCTCGTCGTACGCTTGACCCAGTGCCTTTTTGTTGTAGTTCTCAAACACGCGCAACTCGTCGGGCGTCGGTGGTGGTCCAGTTGGATTGCCGAGCTTGCTGTACTTGGGATCGACTGGAATCGTGCCCGCATGTGGGCCCCAATCCGAACTCTTACCTTTGATGCCCATGCCCTTGGTCGAATAGTTGTCTGCGATCAATCCGGTCGAGTGCTGATTCACCGGGCGCACCAAAATGACTTCGTTACGCTTTTGCGCGACATCCGACAGCACTTCCGCATGACTGCCGACGATGTTCGATCCTTTCGCCGCTGCACGACGCCGCACCTGACTGACGCTATCCAAGGTACCTGGTCGCACCGTACGGCCGACCGGCTTGCACACATCCACCCCGGTTTGCACGCGCTTGGCGGCGGTCGCGGCTTCCGCCGTTTCGGCCGCTGCTTCAGTGGCGCGCCCAGCGGCGGTTGCGTCGCCCGCCACACCCGCGACCCGCGCGGCTGCTCCAGTGGCATCCGCGACTTTGTCGCCACCCGTGATCGCACGCCGCGCCGCGCCACCGACTTTGGCGGCACCGCCGATTGCTTGTAACGGATCAACTAAAACATTGGCCGCGCCCCAACCCGCGAGTTTGAGCGAATCCTGTAATCCCTTCTCGCCATTGCCCGCCATCTGCTCGGCTTTGCGAGTCATCACACGTTTGATGGCTTCGGCGGTCGCGACGATCTTGCGCGCTTCTTCCAAGCCGGCGGCGTCCTGATTGGTCACGAGCTTGTCGGCCGACTCGAGTAACGCGCGCATCTGCGCCAAATTCTCATCACCGAACAAATCGAGTTCGGCGCCGGTCATCCGTTCGATGCGTTGTTCGAGCGCTTCGCCGGTCAGATCGCCGAGTTCGACCAGTAGGTTGAACAGGTCTTTAAAAACGTCCCAGACACCGGAGGCGACGCCGGCGATGTAGCCCTTTAAAACGCGATTCTTGAAACCATCCCATGAGCCGTAGGTAACACGCGCTTCCTTGGCGTAATCTTCGGCAAAAGCCCACAGCGACTCGCTGTTGACCTCATTGAAAATCGAGACGTGGGTGTAGCTACGCGGTGCGCCGGCAGCGACTGCTGCGGCGCTCGCCGCCGTACCGCCCGTGCGCTGTCCGGTTAGGGGATCGACGTCGCCATACACCGCGCCGTAATCGATGAGATCGGTGGCTTGTTCGGGATCCGTACCGGCTGCCGTCGCCTGCCTGCGCAACGCGGAGCGTAGACCGACCGTGCTGGTTGGGCCGACCCCGTCGTTTCGATTCTGATCGTATGTGCGGCGCAGATCGCCTTTGAACGCATTGATCGCCGACTGCATCTGCATGATCCACGCCTGTTGCTTTTCAATGATCTTGGCGCGGTCTTTTTGCATTTGTTCGGCGCCGCCTTGATCGCCCGTTTTGGTCCGGTGCGCGATCGCGGCGTCGAGTTCGGCCACGCGCGCTTCGAACGCGGCTTGGCCAACTTCCAACTGCTTCTCACCCGTCGCCACGCGGCCGGCGAGCGCTTTCGCCTCGCTTACACGCTGTGCTTCTTCCTGCGCGCGCGGAGCCGCCTGTGCCTTGGTGATTTCTATTTGCATGCGGCGTTCATTCGCCACGATCTCATTCGTCTTGCGGCGAATGGCTTCCTGCACGTTGCCGATTTGCGCTTCGGTATTTTCAATCTCGTTCTTATTTTTGGCGGTGCGCGCAGCCGCCAAATTGGCTTTCAAATCGCGATCTAGTGAATTTAGGAATTGCAGTTGTTTACCGAACTCGGTGCGCGCGAGTTCGAGTTGGCCGGTTAATCGCGCGACTTCGTTTTGTTCCGCCCGTTGCGTCGCTTGGCGCTTGGCTATGGCCTGAGCTTCGACTTTACGGTTGACTTCTTGAATATGGGCCGGCACCGGCGCGTTCACCGCGCCGGCAAACGCTTGCGTGCCGAGCAGTAGCAGTTCAGCGCACAGCAGGAGATTGCGTGAGGCGCGTGTCATCGTCGCGCACCCGTCAAACTGTCCGCATGTACTTTCATTTCCAACAACTGCGGCACCTCGAGCGTGCGCAATTGTTCCGCGCTCGGGAGCCAACCCCATTCCTCTGGCGCGTTTAGCGCATAGGTTTGCAGTACGCGTTCGCGGTAGGCGTGGGCGAGTTCGCGCATTTCCGGCGCGCAATCTTCTCCCTGATACTGAGCGGGCGGTACGCCAATGTTCCAATAGACTTGGCACACACTGGGCGAGGCAACTTTTTCCGGGCCGCCGCCGCGCGGCGGGGGCGGTCGAAAATGAATATGGCCACTCACCGTGTAGGTCTGGCGTTTGGGCAGGCAACCATTCGGATCACTCGGTGCCCAGGGATGCCAGGTCACCACCGAACCCACGATCGGCACAAAGTTAGGCTGATGTAATTTCGGTGGCGGAAAACCCAGCGGAATGAAGGGCGGAAACTCCACATGTCCCCATCCGGGTTCACCTGGGAGTCCGAGTCGAATGGGTGGCGGCGGCTCTGGCGGCAACTTCACGTTGCCAGACACGCGCGTTTGACCTGGCGGTACCGTGATCGAATCCGGCAGCGTTAGATACGGCAGGTCGTTAACGTAAATGCGTACCGGCTGCGGTGAGCTGCAGTTGTTCGTAATGACGATCGAGGCCTCGAACGCTTCGTCGAAGTAACGCTCGCCCCATTGCCAATCGGCACTATTGCTTTGGACGCCGGGACTCCCATCGCGCGGTCCACGGCCCGGAACGTCATTCCATGCTTCGCCGGGATCTTGCGTGGGGTCTTTGAGTGGATGGTAGGGATCGTGGTAGGGGTCATACGGTTTGCCGTCCGTCTGCGCGGGTACGCCCTCGCCCGTGCCGAAGTTCGGTGCTGGTTGCGACGGGTCATACGCCCCTCTTGACCAGCCGGCAGGAGGTTTACTGACCGACCAATCCGCGCCGCGCGTAGACTCCGCCGCATTGGCCTGCGCAAGCAAGCCCCCGAGCGCGCAGATGCACCAAATCGCAGACGTAAACGAGCACGACGATCCGAATCTTTGCGTCAACGTTGAGTCCTCATCCGTACATGCTGATGTACGTCGTTCTTCGCGACATTTGTCGCTTCTCTCATCCGTGCGGCGTTGGATTGGAACGGGCTTCCCTGCAAAGCGGAGCGGTATGCAACTCAATCCAAACTATAGAAGCGGCTATTTATTGCCGCAAGCGACATTCGACGGATTGTCTCGCTTGAGCGACAAAACCTAACATGCGTTGACCCCTGCATGACATTGGGAAATCTGCCGGCGCTGGCGAGAAAATCATCCCGCCCATGAATCGGAATTCCCGAATTGCGAATCGCAACAGAAACGGTACCCGCTTCATCTTGCCAGCAATTTCTCCAGCGCTGCGGTATGCCGAATGTTCCATTCCCGCGCAAACACAGACGCTTTTGCAGCAAGCAGGGCCGCCGAGTTGGGATCGGCCAGTAGCCGCATCACCTCAGAAGCAAATTGCCGAGGATCATCCGCTACCGCCAACGGCAACGGTTCGATGCCTAAGCCTTTGGCGCCTGTAGACGTGCTCACGATCGGCATGCCGAATCCAAGTGCCTCCACAGTCTTGACGTTCAATCCTGTTCCGTAACGAACGGGGTTAACGACAATATCCGCGTGTTTGTATGCGTCTGATATGTCCGGTAACGCGCCCAGTTTCACCATGCCAGGTTGCTCACTAAGTTGTTCGCACACCGTGCCGGCCACGAGTAACTCGATATCGGGGACGGCTTGCGAAAGCAGCGGGTAAGTAGATTCCAAGAAATCCTCCACGCATCGTACGTTGATTGGATTTCCCGAACCTACGAAAAGCAGGGTACGTTTCACACGCGCCCTCGGCGGGGGCTGCCATAGCGGTTCGACACGTACCAGATGGCCGACGGTACTCACCTGTACTCGAGTCAATTCGCGAAAAAAATCTTGCTCCTTTTCTTGTATCGCGATTACCGCATCGGCTCTTGATAAGGCTTTCGCTTCCTCTTTTCTCGAGGTCGAAAACCATTGCGGATGTTGACCATTGGCGAGGTATATCTTGTGTCGATCGGTAAAAATATCGTGCGTGTCGATTATTTTGAGCGCACGCAACGAAAATGCCTCGAAAGACTTAGACATAAAGACATATTCAACGATGACCGCATCGAACTGATGCTCAGCATCAAGTACGCGCAGAACATCCAACGCACCGTCATCAAACCAGTCGTCGACGCGTAAACAAAATCTACGGGTTGGATCTAGATATTCGGACAATCGCTTTAGTTGACGTTCCAAAACGCCGGGGTTCACCGCGGGACGCGTATACGAAATCCGATGAAGCTTTTTTCCCCACCAAAGCTCCATTGCGTCTAGATCGGCAGACTCCGTTTCTATGTAAGCAATGTGGACATCGTGACCGAGAACTTTGAGCGTCGAAGCGAGCGCAAGAATTCTTACTCGGTTGCCGGCATCGGGCGGATGTGTTGGCGTGGGTGAAACGATAAGAATCTTCATGGCCGCTTACATACGGATGAGCGATTCACGAATGCGAAAATTGCTCAGCCACGAAACCTCCATAGTACGTGGCGATCCAACCAATTATTCAACTTCCAAGTCCGGTACTTGAGCCAAGAGCAGTTCGCGGAATATTCCGCATCCATGAGTGCGGGCAGATTCGCGGTGTAATTGCTTCGCTCCGCAAATAGCGAACACTTCTTCCAGATGACTTCCAACTCGCTTAGAAAACAAGCCTGTTCAGCCTGGCTTTGATACTTGGCGTAATCTTCTTGAGCTCGCCGCCCAAGATTTCTGCAGAGTTCGGGGTCGTTGAAAAGCAAACGCATCCATCGCGCGGCCTCGTCAATGTCAGGTTCAGCCCAATAGGCCTGCTCACCGAGAAACTCACTCGTGTAGTTCTTCACCGAACCCGACACCGGTACCAACTCAAATCTAACCAGACAGGAGTTGCTATAGGTCATGTAGCTCAGATTGCCGGACCATGCGGTAGCGATGACTGGCTTACCAAGGCCCATGCACTCAAGTGGGGCGAGTCCTAAGCCTTCAGCACGATGCAGAGAAACCAATGCATCACAACATTGGTAAAGAGATAGCACGTCAGAATAAGGAAGACTTTTCGCAATAACGATAATTCTTGGGTCATTCGCACACATGGCACGCATGCGTTCAACCAGTTGCGCCGGGCCAGCTTCGTCGTTTACATGCGGGTTGTTCATCTTAATGACTAGATGGACTTTTTCTTCCGGTCCAAACGCTCCTTTAAATGCTGTGATCGCCGCAAACGGGTTTTTTCTAGCCGGATCGCTGTTTGGTTCGAAACTGGAAAGAAAGAGAAACCCATCATTAGGAAGTCCAAAATAATCGCGACTCTTGGCAGATGATGGCTGTCCGAATATCGGATGATTGCAAGGCAGAATTCTCACGCGAGACAGGTGCGATTCCATTAAGTGGCGCACGAATCCCGATCCCGCCAGTAGCACATCAAAACACTCCAGCGCTTTTACCCAGCGTTTCGGCAGAACCGTAAGCTCCCACCAAATGAGCCCTACGTTTAGCCGGTTCGGCGTGAAGATAGGCTTTAGTCGATTAATGAGAAGCTGTGGTAGGGAGCCAATATCGAGCATGATGAGATTAACGGCATGGGGCAGTTCCTCGAGTTTGTCCACGGACAAGTGCGCAAACTCAAGGTCGTGACCTGTCCGCGCGGAATCTATCGGCACATCAAACACGGAAACCGCGTACCCATGATTCAGTAGCAATCGAACAAATTGCCGGGCGGTTAGCCCCATGCCCAAATTGCTGCTGATGTAGCCGATAACGTTAAATCCGTATGGTCGTACTATGGGTGCTTGCATTACTGCTATGGCCAACGAAGGGCAATCTGATTGTCTTGGACCGCTCGACGGTAATCGATCACGGACGTTCCATCAATCACACATCGTGAACGCTAATCATTGGCAGGCGTTCGAGAAATTGGCCTCGGGTTTCACCGACGCCCTTCGCACCACGAATACTGCTGAGAGCCCTTGATGAACTTGTCCCGGTGAACCCCGCGGGAACACTGTGAAGATTTAAACGATCAGCGTATTCGCGTAGTGCTCTATCTCTCTCTTATAGTCTTCCGCGCTGTTTGCGAATACACCGACGATTATTTGGTCAACCCCAAGCTCGGCAAAGCGATTTACCTCGTCGCGCGTGATGGGAATTCCAAGCCCCGTCGACACCGCGTAACTCAGCTTGCTCGCGTCGCGACCGGCGGCATCGGCGAAATGCTTGATGGTGGCAAGTGCCTTGCGCGTGCTCTCAACGGTGACATTGACGCCCCACCAACCATCGCCGATTTCACCGACGCGGCGCAGCGCGGGTTCACTCTCGCCACCAAAAATGATCGGCGGATGTGGTCGCTGCACTGGTTTTGGATAGGAACGAACCGGTTTAAAACTGCAAAATTCGCCGTGATGCTCGCTTTCCGCGTCCGTCCACACTTTTTTCATGGCCGCGAGATAATCTCGGGTGCGCGCCGCGCGCTTCGGCCACGATACCTGCAGCGCTTCGAATTCTTCTCTTAGCCAACCGATACCGACGCCGAAATCAAAGCGCCCCCCGGAGAGCCTATCGAGCGTCGCGACTTCCTTCGCCATCGTTAGCGGCTGACGCTCCGGCACCAGGCAGATCCCCGTGCCGAGCCGAATTTTCTCGGTCACCGCGGCTGCGTAAGTGAGCGCGAGAAACGGATCTAGGATGTCTACCTGCAACGAATCAAACGGCAAGCGCCCGTTCTGCGAATACGGATAAGTTGACGAATATTGCTCAAGCAGCACGATATGCTCAGGTGCCCACAACGAGTGGTAGCCGCAAGCCTCCGCCGTGCGCGCGATGACTTTGATGACCTCGGGATTCGCGGAGACGCCTAAACCTACGCAGAAGAAGCCTATTTTCATGAGTTGGTCTTTCCTGATTGAGTAAGTACTTTTCCACTGGACAGTGTAAGAACTTCGGCCCAACAGATCATTAGCCTTCAGGGTTTTACCACTCGTCGCGTGCCTTGCTCAGGATTATCTAGCCGCTGCTGGAAAGAAGCTGCGACAAACCGCGACAAAGCCAGACCAAGTGGTGACACATGTGAGTACGGGGGTTGCTAAGGTTTCAACACGTTCCGACGGCGTAAATCCCGATTCGGAGCGACCACAGTATCCATCATTAGGAGACACGTTCATGAAGAAATCCATCTTAAAAACCCTCACGGTCATCGCCACCACCGGTGTCTTGTTAACCAGCCTCGGCGCCAATGCGGCGGATTCGCATAAGTGTAAAGCAGGCGAGAAGTACGACGTGGTGACCAAGACCTGCATGAAGACGAAGTAACCCTTACCGGGTCTTGTGCGCCCAACGTAAGACGCGAGGGGGATGCGACCATCCCCCTCGCCCTTTATGGTGAATGCTGTTGGAATGATCGCCATTGTATTCAAACACAGGTTAAACCCGCCGCATGTTGCCGGCCCAATCCCGCCACCGACTGCGATTACCAGTTTTTCTGCTAACGGCGTTGCTACTTAATGTTCTCGCCATCTCCGCGCTAACGATTCCTGCGCTGCGTGGCCAACAGGCTGACATCGAACGCTCGCGTCAAACAACCTGGGAGCGCGCGCTTGGGTTGCTCGGTAGTGAAGTAGAACACGAGCTGCTGAAAGCCATTCAAAGTCCGTTTTTGTTACTCAAAAATCTAAATCAAGAAAGCATTAGTGACGCCAGGCTAACGCTGTTAATGAACAGTTTTCCGGATGTTGAACAAGCCTTGTTCTTTACGACTGACGTCGCGCTGGAGCGGAGTCACCCGAGGCTCGCGACACGCCGAGATCGACTGACCGCGGACTGGATCGCCGAGCGGACGCGGCAAGAGTTGCTTTCGACCACTGGGCAACGGTTGCTGATCCATAGTTTTGTGGAGGAACTCGACGGCAAACCGACGCTGTTTGCATTTCAAAGTGTGAACGATCTTCCAGACGATACGAGCATGGCGTCTCCGGCCGGGTGGGTCGTACTAAAAATCGATCTCGGCTCGCTTACCGCGCGTCACATCGCCAAAATGCTTAACAAATTCTCACGCGATAGCGGCGCCAAAGTGCGATTGGTCGGTCCCGGTGACAGTGGACGCGGCGTATCGGTTAGCCTGAACCGAGTGCTACCGGGTTGGATGCTGTTGGCTGATAACGGCTTTCCGGCACCTAAGCCGGCAGGATTCGATCGCCACGAAGTGGCGAGTGTCACGCTGGGAATCGGCGCGTTGGTGTCCGTGATACTCACGATGGTCGCCATCTGGTGGGAAATTCGCCGTGAATACGCCTTGGTGGACATTCGAAATCGCTTCATCACCAGCGTTTCGCACGAACTCAAGACGCCTCTATCGTTGATTAGGATGTACGCCGAAACGCTGTATCTGAAGCGCCAAAATGACCCGGCGCTACAGCGAGAGTACATCGGTGTCATGCTACGTGAAGCGGAACGCTTGAGCGCAATGATCAACGACGTGCTCACGTTTTCCAAGCTTCGCGCGGGCGGCGCCGTCTATCACCTTACCGCGACGGATATTGGCGCCACGGTTGCAGATATTGTCGAACATTACCGAGAGCATTTTGCCGCGCGACGCTTGCGGATCGCGTTGACGATGGCGGAGCCACTTCCGCCCGTTGCGCACGACCCCAACGGAATCACGCAGATTCTTCTCAACCTGTTTGATAATGTCGCCAAGTATGCCGCGGACGGTGGGATGCTCGAAGTCTATCTGCGCGCGGATGATCGTTGGGTGGATTTGGATGTTATCGACTACGGTCCAGGAATCGATCACGAGAAGCGCATGCGCCTGACGCGTGCGTTTCGACGCGGCGAGCTATCGGACATCGCAACCGGAAGTGGATTGGGTCTTGCGCTTGTCGAGCACATCGCGGAAGCCCACGGTGGCCACCTCATCATCGAAGACGCCGAGGGGCACCGTGGCTTGAAGGTTTCGATTTCGTTCCCCGGTTATGTGGAAAGGCTGTGAAGAAACTCAACGTTTTGATTGTCGAAGATGACCCTGCCATGCAGGCCGGGCTACGCGACAATCTGCAATTCGAAGGTTATGAAGTTTTAACCGCGCGGACGGTGCGCGAGGCACGGGTAGCGGCGCTTTCTCGCCATCCCGATCTGTTGTTACTGGATGTCATGTTGCCGGATGGTAATGGCTTCGAACTTTGTCGGCAGCTGCGTAGTCTCGGCTTTTCCAAGCCGATTCTAATGCTGACGGCAAAAGGAGAAGAAATGGCGCGCGTCGTGGGATTGGAGTCCGGGGCGGACGACTACGTTGTCAAACCTTTCAGCCTACGAGAACTTCTCGCGCGAGTGCGCGCACACTTGCGGCGCGCCAACATCAACGACATGCCGCCGGATGTCGTGCAGGTCGGGATTTCAACAGTGGACTTGGCGCGTCACGTCTTGACGCGCGACGGTGAGAACCTCGAAACGAGCGCCAAGGAATTCGCGTTCTTGCAATGTATGCTGGCGCACCGCGGGAAAATTGTCTCGCGCGAGATGCTCCTGGCGGAAGTATGGAAACATCAAGAAAATGTCGTCACCCGCGCGGTGGACAACATTGTCGTGCGTATTCGGCGAAAAATCGAACCCGATCCGGTGAACCCGCGCTATCTACTGACAATTCACGGCAGCGGATACAAGCTTGTAGAGCAGTGACGCCGACGGAGTGATTTAAATTTCGATTCGCTGCTGGCACGCCGCATCTTTCCACTCTAGGATTGATGAATTCGCGGTGCAGTTTTAATCCAACACGGGAATCATGTCATGGTGGAAAGAATCATGATCACTGGCTGGGGCCAGATCACCCAACCCAAAGACGCGCCGCCGCCGTTGCTCGATCCGATCGACATGATGGAGCGCGCAGCGCGCGCGGCGGCGGTACAAAGCGGAGAAGGTATCTGGCCACTCGTCGATACGGTGCTGGTGGTGCGTACCCAGAGTCGTACCTT
Source organism: uncultured Klebsiella sp. (assembly GCA_964555355.1). Lineage (GTDB taxonomy): Bacteria > Pseudomonadota > Gammaproteobacteria > CAIKBL01. Next base: position 55,584 of record CAZKRY010000011.1, on the reverse strand, counting down.
GCGCGAGCCGGGAGAGATCCTCGCGCGACGATTAGGCATCCACCCGCATCATATTCGTGTGTCCGGGATAGGCGGCGAAGTGCCGCAACACTTCGTGAATCAAGCGGCAGGCTTACTCGCGCGCGGCGCGGCGCAGGCCGTGCTCATCTGCGGCGCCGAGACTTACTATCCACGTACCGCGGATGATGTGCGCGGCGAATCCGCGCTCATTCAAGGGATCCCGGACGATTATGACGCGGACGACGCCGTCGGCAGCGATGCGCTAGAACAGCGGCATGGTCTCACGTTACCCATCCACGGATTTCCGCTTTTCGAAAATGCGTTGTGGGCCAAATCCGGCCTGAAGCGCGAAGCCTGGCTAGCGCGGATCGGTGGCATGCTCGCGAACTTCAGTGCGGTATCCGCCCAACATCCCAATGGCTGGACGCGCGCGCCGCTCAGCGCGGAACGCATCGTCACGCCCGCCGCGGACAATCGGCCAATCTGCTTTCCTTACACCAAGCGCATGGTTTCTTTGGTCATGGCGGATCTCGGTGCGGCGATCATCATGACCACCGAGAAACACGCGCGTGCGCTGCGCGGCGGTGCCGGCCAACCGGTGTATTTCCGAGGTGGCGCGTTTGCGAAAGATCGCCAACGCTTTCTAGCTGACAAAGCCGATTTCACGTTCAGCCCGCCACTCGCCCAAGTCGCGGCGAAAACCGAACAGCGCGCAGGTCTAGGCGTTGCGGAATTAGAAGGATTCGATCTCTACAGTTGCTTTCCCTGCGCGGTGAATGTGGCGCGCGGTCAACTCGGACTTACGGATGATGATCCGCGCCCTCTCACCCAAACCGGAGGCTTGGGCTTTTTTGGTGGTCCCGGCAGCAACTACGCATTACACGGGATCGCGACCTTGGTGGAGAACATCGCTGCCGGCAAATTGCGCAGCGGCATGGCGACCGCGCTTGGTTGGTTCATGCACAAGTATGCGGCTGGCGTCTACGCGGCGACACCGGGCAAGCAAGATTTGAGTACCGCCGATACCGAAGACAGCGCCTCACCGCTCGCCGGCGCCGTGCCGGTCGCGCGGGTGGAAGCGGCTACCGGCGGTGGCACGATAGAGACTTACACGGTGGTCTATGCGCGTGATCAGTCGCCGGCCTACGGCATTGTGTACGGACGCACGGATGCAGGTTTACGTTTCGTCGCGAATTGTGTGGAAGACGACGCAACCTTTGCCGCGTTGACGCGCGACAATCAAATCGGAAGTCGCGTGCAGTTGCACGTGGACACGGCCAAGGGAGTTAATCGCGCGGCACTGACGGGGCAATAACCGTAGAATGTGGGTTACGAAACCGAATGGTTCAATGCCTTTACGATGAAAGGCGATGTGCCATAACGACTATCCCGTATTGCTGAACGGAGGTTATTTCATGAGATATGGAAATCTCGTACGCGCATTCTTGCTCGTTGGCTTGTTGCCATTCGCCGCCTGTACCGAACTCACTTATCACCGCGATACCCCTACCTGGACCGCGCCCCCCGCAGTCCCACTCGCCGCGATCCCACAGGCTTCACATCGCTTCAAGTTTGATGCCGAGACCGATGATGTGGTCGGCGACATTCAAATTGTGCGCACGAACGCCGGCGACACGCTTCCCGATATCGCTCGACGCTTTAACCTAGGCTATGACGAGATTCGGCGCGCGAATCCTAATGTGGATACTTGGCTGCCGGGGACGGGCACCGAAATCGTTTTGCCCACGCAGTTTGTGTTGCCTAGTGCGCCGCGCAAAGGCATCGTCATCAATCTTGCCGCCATGCGCCTTTATCAATTTCTGCCGCCAGATAGCGCTGGCTCGACAGAGGTCATCACGCATCCCGTCGGGATCGGCCGCGTGGGTTGGAAAACACCCATCGGCATTACCAAAGTCGTTCGGCGCGTCGTCGGTCCACGCTGGCATCCTCCGGCATCGATTCGCGCCGAGCATCGTGAGCTGGGTGAGGAATTACCGGCCGTGGTGCCGGCGGGACCCGATAATCCGCTTGGCTCACACGCGCTTTATCTCGCTTGGCCGTCATACCTCATTCACGGCACCGACAAGCCGTATGGCGTTGGCATGCGCTCGAGCCACGGTTGCATTCGTCTGTACCCGGAGGACATTGTCGGCGTGTTCGAGTCGACGCCGCGTGGCACACCCGTCACGGTCGTCAATCAACCGTATCTCTTGGGGCGCCACGGCAACGATCTACTCGTGCAAGCGTGGGGTGCGTTGGAAGATGATCCGCGGCATTGGCAAACGGAATTGAAAACTTTGCTCAAGCAGGAGATGAGAGCTGAAGTGCGAGCCCGGCTGCAGGCTCAGGCCGCGACGTTGGATTGGGCCCATGTGGAGCACGCGGTTAACGCCGCTCACGGAATACCAGTGTCGGCGCTAGCGCCGCAAAACGACCTAGCCGCCCTGCTAAAAACAGCGCGCCGCGTTCGCAATGAACTCCCGCGTGGCGCTACGTGGGATGGTCGCGAGATATTTTCACCCGCGGGTGCGAACTCTACGCAACAAGCATCTCAACCTTGATTCAGTTCCTTCCTCAGAACGCATTATCCAGCCGCAACAATTTGCGCTGAATGCGCCATTGTCCATCGGCCTTGATCATTTCATCGCGATAGGTGCCGGTGCAGACCAGGCGTGCTGAATTATTCTCAACCGCCGTAAGCGCTAGGATCGAATCGACGACGGCCGACTCCGGTTGCTGCGCGCGAAAGACAAAATTGCTAACGAGATGGCGACGCTGATCCGATTGCGTTTGCATGACCCCTGCAAGCCACTCGACGATCTGCGCCCGCCCCGTGTACGGTCCCCACCCGTCGGTGCCGGCGAGTTCAATTGAAAACACACCGTTTTCCGCAAACGTGCTTCCCAGCAAGTCAAGGTCACGGCTGTCGTAGCCCCAGGTGTAGCGGTTCAACGTTTCTAAAATCATCAAGCGATCATGGATCTCTCGTAACTCAGTCATGCGTAACCTCGTAGATCGCGTGATGAAAGGAGAAGCAGCATAACCGCCAAGCCTACATGCACCAAGCGGCTGCGGATATGGATACGCAGCCGCGTGTGCTTCTTTTACCGTCAGTGTGCGAAAGATTGGCGGTCACTCTCCTCAAAGAAAAACCGCGCTTCGTTAAAGGCCGGGCGCAGATCGTCGAGCCACAACGCTTCCGCGTCATAACGCGCGAAAAACGGACGCATGACCCACGCCGGATCGCGTGCTTGGAGAAAGCGCAAGGAAATTACTCGCTCACTGCCTATCTGTGAGACACCCATGACTTCCACCTTGCCCGGGCTTGCTGACATACTCGGCCCACGCACCGTACGGCTTAAACCACTTACACGCCGATACGCTTGCCGGTAGATGCCAACAGCGCGCACTAAAGGTACCCCAAAGTGCCGTTGGGCGCCGGTATCCCGGGCGAGAAACATGTAATACGGAATGCAGCCCAGATTCACCTGCGCACGCCATAGATCGGCCCAGGTTTCCGCATCATCGTTGATGTGGCGCATCACCGGCGATTGCGTACGGATCTCGGCGCCGGTTGCGCGCACTCGCGCCACGGCTTCTTGCACGATGGTCGGCGTTAATTCCCGCGGATGATTGAAGTGCGCCATGACGGCGAGATGCCGGCCGCTTTTCACAATCCGACTAAAAAGCGCGAGTAACTCGCCCGCGTCAGGGTCGGTTACAAAACGATACGGCCAATAACTCAGCGCTTTGGTCCCCAGACGGATCCGCTGCAAATTGGGTAGCGACGCATCCAACACCGGTTGCAAATAAGCCGCGAGATTGCGGGCCGACATAATCAGCGGATCGCCGCCGGTGTAGAGCAAATCCGTGACTTCGGGATGCGCGGCAAGATAGGCGATCAACGAATTCGTTTCACGCGCGGCGAACCGCTGCATGCTCGGCCCGACAAACTGCGGCCACCGAAAGCAAAATGTGCAATACGCGTGACAAGTTTGTCCCTGGCTTGGGAAAAACAGCACGGTCTCGCGGTATTTGTGCTGGATTCCCGCCAGCCTACCGCCGTTCAAGCTGGGCACATTTAGATCGTACTGCCCGGCCGGATGCGGGTTTAGCTCCGCGCGGATCCTGGATACCGTGTGTTGTAACTCGGCGGTCTCATCGCCACGCATCAATGCGTCGGCAACGGCCTCATAGTCGCGCGCCGACAACATCTCACGGCGAGGGAAAGTAAGATTAAACATTGGATCTCGCGGGGCTTTATCCCACTCGATCAAATGGTCGATCACAAAATTGTTCACCTTGAAGGGGAACACCTGCGAGACGACTTCTATATCGAACAAGAGCTCCTTGCTCAAAGCCGAGATCTGCGGGATCTCGCGAAAATTTCTTCCATGATACGCCTTGTACGCTTGCGTTACCGGGGCGCGTCTGGTGGCAGTCAATCTGTACGTTGACATCGGATAGTCCTCCGTGTGGTTCGCCTAGGATTGCCAGTCATCGACTGACCTTACGTAATTGAGCTTGAGTTTTTGCGCGCGTTACACCTCCTCATTAGCAGTGCGAGTGAGCGAAGACCATAACGAATTCCGTTTCGCTCGCAAAGACGTATATGCGCCACATGGAAATGGTGCGCGCGCGCCACAATGAAATGCGCGCGCGACGCGGACTGGAAAAGACTTTACTGATATTTCTTTAATTCGAGTTTGGCAAGCTGTTGGCGATGGACCTCATCCGGGCCATCGGCCAAGCGCAGCACGCGCGACATCGCATACGCGGCGGATAAGCCAAAATCATTGCTGGTACCACCACCGCCATGCGCTTGAATCGACCAGTCGATGACTTTGCCGGTCATGTTGGGCACTGCCACTTTGATCATGGCGATCTCGGCCTTCGCGACTTTATTGCCGACCGTATCCATGCGATGCGCGGCATTTAGCGTGAGCAACCGCGCCTGTTCGATCATGATGCGGGACTCCGCGATGCGCTCCAGCGTGACGCCGTTTTCCGCGATGGGCTTACCGAAGGCCACGCGGCTCAACGTGCGCTTACACATGAGTTCAAGCGCACGTTCGGCACGCCCGATCTCTCGCATACAGTGGTGAATGCGGCCTGGCCCCAAGCGACCTTGCGCAATCTCAAAACCACGGCCTTCGCCGAGCAGCATGTTGGATGCCGGTACCCGCACATTGCGAAACATGACTTCGGACGCCCGATCTGGCATGCCGTAGAAACCGAATACCGGCAGAGAGCGAATGACTTCAATCCCTAGGGCATCCATCGGCACTAGAATCATCGACTGTTGTTTATAGCGATTTGAATTGTTGGGATCCGTTTTCCCCATGAAGATGCAAATCTTGCAACGCGGATCGGTGGCGTTCGTGGTGTACCACTTATGACCGTTAATCACGTAGTGGTCACCGTCTCGGACGATCGAGGATTGGATATTCGTCGCGTCACTCGATGCCACTTCGGGTTCAGTCATCGCAAAACAAGACCGGATCTCGCCCGCCAGTAATGGCTTAAGCCAGCGTTCTTGATGTTCCGGGGTACCATAGCGCGCCAATACTTCCATGTTGCCGGTATCGGGCGCCGAGCAATTAAACACTTCCGGGGCTAACAGCGAGCGCCCCATGATTTCGCACAGCGGTGCGTATTCAAGATTGGTGAGCCCCGCGCCGTGTGCGGATTCCGGCAGAAACAAATTCCACAAACCCTGCTCGCGCGCAATGGGCTTCAGTTCTTCGATCAGCGGCAACACCTTCCATGGCCCGTACTCTTCCGCTTCTTTTACATGACGCTTTTCATTGGGGTAGATATACCGCTCCATGAAGCGGTTGAGGCGGTCTTTGAGTTCTTGGACTTTGGGAGTGGGATCGAAGGGCATGGCTACCGTCCTATTGCGGGGTGAAATTCCCTGCATAGTACGATAGCCAGGTGCGTCACCCCAATTCCGCTTGGCGACGCAATGGCACAATACCACGATGGCCGCCAACAAGACTTTTTTGCATGAGTCTGCGCTTTGTTGGGGTTCGCGTGGCTCACCCCAACCTACCTTTCGAGCGTTCTTAAATTGTAGGTTGGGGTGAGCGCAGCGAACCCCAACATAAATGGCCAGTGATCTGCAATTTCCGTTAGCTAAGCCTTTGCAGACTACGCGTTCGGTTTAGTCCAAGGCGCGAAGCCAACCGATCCGGCGTAGACCGCAAGTGTCGGCGCTACAGTCAACGTCGCGGTTGATTCGGCCCGCGTGTGTACACGCCAAGGCGCGAAACCGATTTGCGTAACGCGGACTTGCATGGTTGATTTTTCGGTTGTCACAGGGCGACTTTCACTCCACGGCGCGAAACCGGCGGCCTGAACAGCTTGGCCGCCCGCCACGGCGGCAGTGATCAAAAGTGCTTTAATGGTCGAACTCACGTGCCATCTCCTTAGTGTCTGAATTTGATGTCGCGGAAGTGATGTCCGCGATGGAGACAGTGTGCCGATCCTGTGTAACGTTAGGATGTCATGCGTTTAGGGGCTTTGTATCGATTGTTTCGGCGCGGCTAATACGATGGTGGAGTAACCGCGTAGATGACTATGGTTTCGCCATCGCTAATATTCTCATAGCGATGCGGTTCGGTACTAAGAAAGGTAAAGCTGTCTCCTTGGTCTAAATCAAAACTTCGTTCGCCGACGGTAATGCGGAGCTTGCCCTGCAGCACCATACCGCCTTCTTCGCCACGATGCGTATAGGGTTCGCCGGTATTGGAGCCTGGCTTGAAATGGCTCAACACTAATTCCAGCGTTCCTTCGAGCGACGGCGAGAGAAGGTAGTCGACAAAGCCTTCGCGGAAAATGATCCGGCGCCGATTAGCGCGTCTGACCACAAAACCCTTGTCCGCCTCCGCACCCGAATGTCCGCCGGAAAAAAACCAACTCACGGTGACATCCAGGGCGCGCGCGATCACCGTCAGCGCTTTGACCGACGGCACCGACATATTGCGTTCTATCTGGCTCAAGTAGCCAACCGAGAGCCCCGTTTTAATCGCGAGTTCCGCCAACGACAATTGACGAACCTTGCGTAACGTCCGCACTTCGGTGCCGTCGAATTCGTCGCCACGCGGTAGGCCTTCCTGGCCCACCTCGGAAGCGATCGCATTGTTACCCTGTGCCTGGTACTTGCCTACGAGTAGCGCGTTCTTGTTTGAGTGACTTGCTTCCATTTGTACCTACTGCGGATCGATCAAATACTCATCCCCTGGTCGCATGTCGCGTTGCCGCCAGGTTCCTGAGCCAGGCCCTGTCGGCAAGATCGTCGGCAACGGCCCACGTGATTCCTTGAGTTGCGCGCGACGCGCGCGCGTTGCCTCGGCATCGAGTTCATTCGAGCCGGCGCGCATCACCACTCCATAAATTTCGAATGCACTTTCACTCGAAATGATGCCATCGCGTACATGGGCGCAGACTTTTTCGGCATCGCGCTCAATTGGATCGCCATAGCCCCCACCGCCGGATGACACACCGACCCAAACTTGGCCCTCGTCGATCTTTAAATAGCCTTTGCTTGAACAGTAGGTCCGGTGCCCACTCGTTAGGTCTTCGCGATAATTGCCACCGCCGATTCCCGGGGTGCCGCCGAACAATCCAAACGGTGGATTGTCCGCGCCGTCGCCAGTGACATGGCAATCCATCGGCGCGCTATATGGCCGCACGGCGATGCGGATCCCAGCGCCGCCTATGGTGCGCCCATGGCCCATCGAATCCGTTTCAATTTCATGATGATCAATCATGATTGGATAAAGCAGCTCCGACATTTCCGTGCTCAAGATTTTGAGTCCGCCCATGCCGGAAGACGTCATAATCAACGGCCACCCATCGGCATTCTTCGACGCGCCGCCGCCAGACCCGCCGTTGAAAAACATCGCTGCCCACTCGGTGTGCTTATCGGTGCGTTTATCCACGCCGGAAATCGACGGAATGCAATGAAACCCTCCGTAGCCTGCCGTGGTACGCTCCGGCGCCGCCAACGCAAGCGCTTTCCACACCGCCTCCTTTTCTTGACCCGCCGGGCACAGCGTCGCCATCGCGGTGGCGGCGGGATACGCCGCTTTAACAATCGAGCCCGTCGGCGCATCGGCCGTGATGTGACGTAGACATCCATCGTTGTGCGGAATATCGGCATCGATCGCGCAAAGGATCGGAATACCGGCCGCCGCTTGCATAACACCTACGGTACCGTTGGTCGCGCCCTTGCCCTGCGGTGCGCTGCCGGCGAAATCGACGTGCACGTGGTCGTCTTTAACCGTCACCGTGGCACGTACTTTGAGGCCGGTATTGCCCATGCCGTCGGTATCGATCCACGCTTCGCCGACATAGGAGCCTTCCGGAATCGCGCGGAGCTCCGCCGACGTACGCCGATCGGCGTAGTCTAGAATCGCCTCGACGTAACGCCGCACATCGTCGGGACCGTATTCGTCAATTAGCTCGATCATGCGGCGTTTGCCGTTCCAGATCGAGCCGAGCTGCGCCATCAAGTCGCCGTACAACCAGTCGCGATATCGAACATTAGCCAAATACATATTGATAACATCTTGGCGTGGTTCGCCGCGCTCGTAGAACTTAATCGGTGGCAACTGCAGCGCTTCTTGCCACACGTTCTGTGCGCTAGGCGCCACGCTGGTCGGCTGGTAGGCGCCGCAATCAAGCTGATGCCCTTTCGTCACCGCCCAGAACATGTGTTCGCCCTTGTAGAACACGGGACACGCCGTTACGAAATCGCCGACATGAGTATTGCCGCTATACGGATCGTTACTCACGATCACATCACCGTCATACACCTTGCCGTCAAATGCCTTGACCATCGAACCCAAAATGACATGCAACGAATTGGTGTGCACGGGCAACGCGTCCTGCATGCAAACCTGGCGGCCTTTGTTATCGTAAATCGCGCAGGAGAAATCGCGGGCCAACGCGAGGATCGATGTCCACGACGTGTACTCGAGCGTGAGCGTCATCTCGCGCGCGATCGTGTTAAAACGATTGAGAATGACCGAGAAAGTGATCGGGTCGATGCCTAAATCAGCATCTAGTTGCAAGCTTGCGCGATCGCGCGCGGAAAATTTGACAGGGTCCACAGTGCTCATGGTCGTACTCCTAATGCTGGCGCTTGCGCCGGACTATAGATCAAGTTCGAAATCGCCAAAGCGATTAACCGATAGCTTTTGGCCTGGAAAAACCACGATAGTCGTATTCATTTGCTCGACAACAGCGGGTCCGTTCACCTGCATGCCAAACGATAACCGGTCGCCGTCATAAATGGGCGTGTCGCGGTACTCGTTAATGTCGGCGAAATACACGCGCCGCGTGCCCTTTTGTAGGCCCGAAGCATCGTTCTTACTCGGTTCCTGCGCGGGCGCCGCGGGTGCTGAAACAGCGCGGTGAGCAATCACTCGCCAGTGGAACAAATCGACGCTGCTGTCCACCACGTTGTAGGTAAACATCCGCTCGTGCAGCGCGTGAAATTCTTGCGCCATCGCGGGGATGTCCGCGGCGGTGAGCGGGCCAGTTCCAGGTACCGGGATCGTGAGTTCGTGGATTTGCGAAGGATACTTCGCATCAGCGAAGCGGGTGAGCGACACGGTCCCTTCCGGGAAGCCCTCTTCGCGCATGTCGTTAAGTGCCTTTTCTTCTAGATCCGAGAGCACGCGATTGACGCCATCCAAATCAAACTGGCCAGTGTTACTCGCGAACGCCTGCATGTAATCGTGCCGCACATCGCTCACGATCATGCCGAAGGAACAAAACACGCCGCTGTACTGCGGAATGATCGCCTTTTTCATTCCGAGCGTGCGGCCCAAAACCCCAGCGTGAATTGCTCCCGCGCCACCGCCGACCACCAAGCAATAGTTGCGCGGATCGATACCGCGTTCGATTGATACCACGCGGATCGCGTCCACCATGTTGTTATTGATGATGCGAAACACGCCATGCGCGGCCTCGGCCACGCTGATGCCGAGCGGACGTGCGATACGTTCTTCGACGGCGCGACGCGATAACTCGGGATTTATTTTGCGACGCCCACCCAGGAAATAGTCGGGATTGATAAAACCAAGCACAACATTCGCGTCCGTACACGTTGGTTCGGTACCGCCGGTGTCATAGCACACCGGCCCCGGCTCGGCGCCCGCGCTCTGCGGCCCCACTTGTAGCGCCCCGCCTTTGTCTATCCATGCGATCGAGCCACCGCCGGCACCGATCGAATGGACGTCGACCGCCGCCACCCCTACCGGCATATCGTGCACGCGCAACTCGCGCGTCAAGGACGGCATTCCATCGTGCACTAAAGAGACATCGAAACTCGTGCCGCCCATGTCGACCGTGATGACATCTTTGATGCCCGCGCGCTGCGCGCAATATAGGCCGGCAATCGGTGCCGCGGCCGGGCCGGACGCTAGTGAATAAATAGGCCGCTGCAAGATTTTTTTAACCGTCGAGGTCCCGCCGTTGAGCTGCATGATCAACAGTGGATGCGGAAAGCCATGCTGATGCAGAAAGTCTTCCAGCTCGAGCATGTAGCGCGAGATACGAGGCAACACATAGGCACTCAATACGGTACAGGTGGTGCGTTCCCATTCGCGAATCATCGGCAAAACGTCGGAACTCAGTACCACCGGGATCCCTGGAAGTTCCGCTTCAAGAACAGAGCGCACCGCCCGTTCGTGGGCCGGATTCATGATCGACCACAGTAACGCGACCGCGACCGATTCGACGCCTTCTCGGCGAAGAGTCGCGGCCGCCGATCGGACGGAATCCAGATCGAGCGGTTGCACTACTTGGCCGGCGTAATTGACACGTTCTTTAACCGGTACACGTAAGTAACGCGGGATGAAATCGTCCGGCGGTGGTAGCTGAATGTTGTAGCGCTCGGGCTTAAAACCATCGCGAAAGTGAATGACATCGCGAAAGCCTTCGGTACAAATGAGCGCGGTCTTGGGGCCATTCCGCTCAATGACGGTATTGGTAGCAATCGTCGAGCCGTGCACGAATAAGTCGATACTGGCTAAAAATTGATCAAGCGAGAGTCCAAGTTGACTCGCCAGTGCACGCACTCCGATCCGAATAGCCTCAGCCCGATCTTTAGGAGTTGTGGCTTCTTTCCACAACGAGATACGGCCTTGCGGATTCACCAACGAAAAATCGGTGAAGGTGCCGCCAATATCCACGCCTAACACATATTTCATCCGGCCCTCCTCGCTTATCGATGCATCACCCTTGGACTGTGAGCACCCGCAATTACCCAGCCAAGCGTCGGCACACCGACTCATCGTACATAACTACTACAAGATTATAGACCTAGGGTTAAAAATCATGTAATAGTGAAATTATATATATAATTTTTCACTTTACATTCGTTTCGCGACTCTAAGTGAAACTGCTGGGGGTTCCAGCATTGGCCCTGCAGTACCGCGGAGAAGGCCCGTGACACCGTCATTAGCCACGCGCATCCGTTGCAGCGTACCAGGAGGAACTTGCATGTACCCGCATTTGTTTGCACCTGCTCGAATCGGCCGCATGAACCTCAAAAACCGCATCGTGCGCGCGCCCAATACGACGCTTTATGCGTCGCCACAAGACGGCACGGTGACTCAGCTACTGCTCGATCATTACGCGGTCGAAGCCGCCGGCGGCTGCGGACTATGCATCGTTGAAGCGTCGTCAGTTGATGTGAATTCACGCCTCCAATACGGCGAACCCACCATCGACTCCGATTACGCGCTACCCGGCCTATGGCATCTTGCCGAAACCATCAAAATGCACGGCGCAAAAGCGGGCATTCAACTCATCCACGCCGGCCGTCAGTGTTTAGTCAAAGAAAAGATGCCGGTGGCGCCGTCCCCCCGCCAAGACGGTTATTTTCGCGTGCAACCGCGGGCGCTCCAGGATGACGAAATTGAACACATTATTGACGCCTTCGCGAACGCGGTCGATCGCGCGATGCGCGCGGGGTTTGACTGTGTGCATTACCACGGCGCGCACGGTTACCTCCCGGCGGAGTTTTTGTCGCGGGAAGCCAATCACCGTACCGATCGCTGGGGAGGCTCGCTCGAAAACCGCGCACGCTTCGGTCTTGAGATCGTACGTCGTGCGCGCCTTAAAGTGGGGCCTCATTTTCCGCTCATCTATCGCATTAGCGCCGAGGACTACGTTAAAGATGGCGTAACGCTCGAAGAATCGCTTAAGTTTGCGAAATGGCTCCAAGAAGCTGGGGTGGACGCCATCGACGTGTCGGCCGGGACGGGAGAAGTATGGGAGCACACGGTCGCGCCCACGCATTTCCCCTACGGCAACTTGGTACATTTGGCGGAAGCCGTAAAGCGCGAAGTCACCATTCCAATCATCGCCGTAGGCGCGATCAACGAACCGGAGCAAGCGGAACGAATTCTGGCGGACGGCAAAGCGGATTTCGTAGCACTGTGCCGCGCAATAACGGCCGATCCCGACTGGCCAAACAAGGCCGCCGCCGGCAGAGCCGGCGAGATAAGGCCATGCATCCGCTGCAACGATTGCCTCGATAGCATCTTGCCCGGCACTCCAATGCGATGTCGCGTTAATTTTTTAGAAGGCCGTGAATCCCGCTATGCATTGAAGCCTGCTCGCCAGAACAAGAAAGTCGTGGTGATTGGTGGCGGTGCCGCCGGTATGGAGGCTGCGCGCACCGCGTTCTATCGGGGGCACGAAGTCACGCTTATTGAGCGTGCACCCGAACTAGGCGGTCTGCTCATTCCGGCCTGCAAGATCGAAACCAAGCACGACCTCGATCGGCTTTTTAAGTGGTACGTGCGCGAAATGAAACGACTGCCGATCAAGGTCCTACTGAACACCGCAGCCACCCCTGCGTTAGTTAAATCATTGCAGCCTGATGCGGTGATCGTGGCAACCGGCCATGGCGAAACAGCCAATCGGCCGCCAGGCCTGAAAGGGCTCGATCATCCACACGTGGTAAGTACGATGGCTCTCCTCGCACAACACGCTCCGGTAGAGGACAGCATCGTGATCGGCGGCGGGTTCATGGGCTGTGACATCGCGCAGCACATCGCCGGAAAAGGCAAGAAAGTCACCATCCTAAGTCGCTATGCGAGAGAACAGATAGGAGGCACCGTCGGATTTTTTACCCGCAATTCGTTGTTCGAACTGCTCGCGAAACTCGGCGTGCAAATTCGTGACAACGTCAATTACAAAGAAGTAGTTGACCGCGGCGTCATCATCGAAACGCGCGACGGGAAAGAAGAACTTGTGGCCGGCCGATGCGTGGTGCTCGCGAACGGTTTCAAAGTAAATCTCGACAACCAGCGCACTTGGCAATCTTGCGCACCCGAAGTCTATCTGGTTGGAAACTGCGTCGATCCCGCCAATATCATGGGCATCACACGCCAAGCGAACGCCGCGGTTTTTCAGATTGGTGCCTAACGCTTCGCGTTGATGAACACCAACTCACTTCCACGGCACGCACGAGTCGTCATTGTTGGCGGTGGCATCATCGGCTGTTCGACCGCCTACCACCTTGCGAAACTTGGGTGGCGGGATATCGTTCTACTCGAGCGCAAGACGCTCGCCTGTGGCACGACATGGCACGCGGCGGGTCTCGTCGTCACCTTCCGAGACACGGCGAGTCACACTGAGCTTGCGAAATATTCGCTCAAGCTATATCGCGACTTGGAAAGCGAAACCGGACAAGCGACCGGCTTTATCAATTGCGGCTCGATTCAACTAGCGATGACCGCGGACAAAGTAGAGGAAATGCGCCGCGGCTGCTCAATGGCACGCGCGTTTGGCATCGACCACCATGAAATCACGCCCCGGGAAGTCAAAGAATTATTTCCGCTCGCTTACGTCGACGACTTAGCAGCCGGCTTCTACTTCCCTGACGACGGGCGGGTCAATCCGGCGGATGTTACGCAAGCGCTGGCCAAGGGCGCGCGCATGCACGGCGCGCAAATTTTTGAAAACACTAAAGTCACCGGGATTACCGTCAAAAATGGGGAAGCGAAAGGGGTCCATACCGAATACGGCGACATTCAGGCGGACATCGTGGTGCTTTGCCCAGGCATGTGGGGTCGCGAGGTTGGGCTCATGGCGGGTGTCAATTTGCCCTTGCAAGCCGCGGAACACTACTACCTTGTGTCAGAACCGGTGCCCGGGATGCACAATCGATTGCCGATCCTGCGCGATCCGGGTCGCTGCGCCTACGTACGCGAAGAAGCCGGCAAAATAATGCTCGGATTTTTTGAACCCCAAGGCGCGCCGTGGGCGGTGAACGGTATTCCTGAGCATTTCTGTTTCGACGAAATACAACCGAACTGGGAGCGCATGGAGCCGCACATTGCGCGTGGCATGCAACGCGTACCGATCCTGTTTGAAACCGGAATTCGCAAATTTTTCTGCGGACCGGAGTCTTTCACACCCGATCACAGCTATTTGATCGGCCGCGCACCGCATGTAAAGCGGTTGTTCGTTGCGTGTGGATTTAATTCGCTAGGAATTCTCTCCGCGGGTGGCGCGGGACACTTACTTTCGCGCTGGATCGCCGATGGCATTCAACCGATGGACATTTGGGATGTCGATGTCCGGCGCATCCTGCCTTGCCATAACAACAAATCGGTGATCGTTGATCGTACGGTCGAATCGCTCGGCATCACGTATCAAATGCACTGGCCGCATCGGCAATGGGAAACCACGCGGAATATCAAGCAATCGGTTTTACATGAAACCTTGGCGCAAGCCGGTGCCTGCTTCGGCGAGTCCGCCGGGTGGGAGCGCCCTAATTGGTATGCTCGCTCCGGACAACGTGCGGAGTACGAATACGATTTCGAACGCCAGAATTGGTTCGGCAACCATGCGGAAGAGCATCGCGCGGTGCGCGAAGCTGTCGGACTATTCGATCAATCGTCGTTTGGCAAGCTCCTAGTACAGGGGCGAGACGCGGTAAGGGCGCTCAATTTTTTGAGTGCCAAGAATGTCGACGTTCCGCTCAACAAAGTAGTACTGACGAGTTTCTTGAATCAACGTGGCGGCGTAGAGGCGGACGTCTCGATTATGCGCCTGCGCGAGGATCGCTTCCTCGTAGTAACCCCTGCGTTTACGTTGACGCAGGTTGAGGCATGGATTGAAGAACACATTCCTGCTGACGCAATTTGTACGCTGAGCGATATATCCAGTGCTTACGCCGTACTGAACTTGCAAGGGCCCGCATCACGCGCGCTGCTTACACGCGTTTCAAATGAAGACTTTACCAACTCGGCGTTTCCATTGAATACCTGTCGCACGATAGAAATCGGTTACCAGTCGGCATTGGCGGTGCGTGCATCATACAGCGGCGAGCTCGGTTGGGAGCTCTTTGTCGCGCCTGAAATGACACACGGTGTCTATGCTCGGCTAATCGCGGCGGGCAGTGAGTTTGGTTTGCGACATTGTGGTTACCATGCGTTGAATTCGCTGCGTCTGGAGAAGGCTTATCGGCATTGGTCCCACGACATGGGGCCAACCGATTCTCTGCTGGAATGTGGGCTTGAAGCCGGTACTGCATGGCACAAGCCCGGAGGATTCATCGGTCAAGAAGCACTAATACAACAACGCGAATCAGGCGCTCCGGTCAGACGCTTGGTGCAACTGGTGCTTTCCGATCCCAACCCTGTACTGGTACACAACGAACCTATCTTTCGCAATGGCACCTTAGTCGGAATGACCACTTCAGCGGCTTACGGGCACACGCTCGGGGCGAGCGTCGCGCTGGGGTACATTCGCAATGCTAGCGGTGTCACCGCGGACTTCTTAGCGAATGGCGTGTTCGAAGTCGAACAAGCGAATCGTCGCTACGCGGCCCGCGCATCATTGACCGCCGCTTACGACCCCCAAGGACTGCGCGCGCGGGGGCTCTGACATTTCAATGATGGCCACGACATTCATACCTACGCAGCACTGACACCCCGGTATTCCTGAGTTATTTGCCGCGACTCGCGTGGCCGGCTACTCTGCCAGCCTTTTACCCGCGCCGCCTGCATGCAGTCCCCATCGCCGTTTCGTTGGTTAGTGTTGTTTGGTGTCTGGAGCATTTACACCACCTTTGGGCTCGTCGCGACAAGCTTAGCGCCGCTCGTCAAACTCATCGTGCACGATCTCGGCATGAGTCACGCCGAGATGGGCACGGTCATGGGTGCGTGGCAGCTGGCGTATATCGCAGCCGCGCTGCCGTGTGGGGTGCTACTTGACCGACTTGGTTCACGCTGGGCCTTGTTTCTCGGCGCGCTGTGCGTTGCGGCCTCGGCTTATGGCCGCAGCGTGGCAGGTGGCTTCGGTGAGTTGTTGTTAGCGGTTGTACTGTTTGGGATCGGCGGGCCGGTGGTCTCCGCCGGTGCCCCCAAAGTCATCGCCGCGTGGTTCGATGGTGCCGAGCGCGGCTTGGCGATGGGCATCTACATCACCGGGCCTGCGCTCGGCGGCGTTATCTCACTCACATTGACGCATAGTTGGTTACTCCCGCATTTTGCCAACGATTGGCGCGCGCTGTTCGTGTTATGGAGCGCGGTTGCTGCGGCGAGCGGCGTCCTGTGGTGGATGATTGCGTCGCTCCCGGCCATTCGGCCGTTGGCCGATGCGCGGCGCGATGCGACGCACATTCCGCACAACCAACTCATTCGCTCGTTGCTTAAAGAGCCGGCAGTTCGTTTGGTGCTCGCACTCGCCGTCGGTGTGTTTCTCATCAGCCACGGCCTCACCAATTGGCTGCCGGTGTTGCTTGCCGAAAGTGGCATGAGCGATGTCAAAGCGGGTTACTGGGCGGCGATCCCGATCGTGGTTGGTATGTTGGGTTCACTCGTCATTCCAAGGCTTGCAGTGCCCAAGCGGCGTTTGGCCATCTTGGGCGGATTGAGCGCAGCGCTGTTGCTGGCGAGTCTTTTGCTGCAGTTTGAGAGTCATTTTGTGTTGCTGCCAGGCCTCATGCTGCAAGGCATTGCGCGCGCCACGATTACCACGGTGCTGGTACTCACGTTGGTCGAGCTGCCGCAAGTCGGTGCACGCAACGCCGGCATCGCCTCCGGTTTATTTTTCGGCGCGGGCGAAGTTGGCGGCGTACTGGGGCCTTTCCTACTCGGCGTGTTATTCGACTTCACCCATGGTTTTAGCGCCGGTCTTTGGCTGTTAACCGCAATCGGAACTGGATTAATCATCGGCGTGCGGCGATTACGCCGCTTGGTGTAGCGCCAGAGATTCGCCCCTATACTTTGCCCATCGTTTCACCAGGAGGGACATCGTAAGTGTTATGCCAAAAGTGCCGCAGCCGGGCTGCGATCTCTACGATCACACCATCCGCTGGATGCCGTTTGCCGGCATCGAAAATCTCGAACTCACGCTGTGCGATATCGACGAAGCACGCCAGGTGGTTGATCTCATCGTGCGATTTGCGCCGAATAAAACGGTCACGATGCACAACCATCTCGCGCAGACCAACATGCTCATTCTGCAAGGCGAGTTACGGATGTATGAGCCCGACGGCCGTATTCGCGAGATCCGCCCGGCCGGGCATTATTACCGCGGCCGCACCAACGATGCGCACAGCGAAGGGGGCGGGCCGGACGGGGCCGTGGTGTTCTACAGCATGCGTTGCGATGGTGCGCGCGATGTATTGGAGATTTTAGATAACGACGAAAAGGTGCTCGCCACGCTCACGATGGACGATGTGCGCGCGGCGTGGGCGGCCCAGCAGGCGGCGCGCGCCGCTGGATGACGACGCTCTAAGCGCTGCGGCGCTTAGTCCTGCGCCGCCTTCGGCAAGGTTAAACCCGGCACATTGTCCGTGCCGTTGATGACCTGATCGGCCATTTTGATTTTCTCTTCGATGCCGGCTTGGCTCAGCATGACGATGCGCTGTGCCTGCGGCGAGCCGGCGCCGTGCATGGCTTCCACCATCGTGGTGACGCTGGTCATGTTCTCGATATAACGGCCCATGCGGATGCGTTCCATGACGTCGTAGTCCGGATTCGCGGTGTGGTACTTTTTGACATACGCCGAGATCTCGGGGTTTTCCAGCGCTTTTTGATCCGGCATCGTCGCTAAAAATCCGCCGGCCAAGTCGTGCGACAAACGGCCGATCATGTACACATTGCGCGTGATGTTTTGTTTGACGGTGTTCGCCATCATCGGATCGACCATGAACGAGCCGCACGGCAGCTTGTACCCCATCGCGCTTGCGCCGATGGCGGAAGCGTAGGTGGTTTCGTTCATGTGAATCATTTCGACCAGCTTGTCGCGCACCACGGCGTTTTTATCGGTGCCGAGGATGCGGGTCATTTTGGCGGTTGCCCCGATTAGCACATCCGCATTACCGCCTTTGCAGCCGCCGTAGTTCGCGCGGTGCCAGGTCGCAAAATTATTGACGAGTCCACCGCAGTATTTGGTTTCGCCATTCATAAAAATGCGTTCCGTCGGCACGAACACATCTTCAAACACCACCATCGCTTCACCACCAACCACCCCAAAACGCGGGTTGCCGATATCGCAGCCGCCTTCCAGTTTGCGCGAGTCGTTCGATTGCCGGCCAAAGATGAAGAGCACGCCGGGTGCGTCCACCGGCACGGCACACGCGATTGCAAAATCTTTCTCATCCGGGCCGAGACCCGTACCCGGCATAACGAGAATTTCATGCGAGTTGATGCCGCCAGTGTTGTGCAACTTGGCGCCGCGGATGACCACGCCATCGGCGCGGCGCTCCACCACGTGCACAAATTGGTCCGGATCGGCCTGTTCCGCCGGGCGCTTGGCGCGATGCCCTTTGGGATCGGTCATCGCGCCGGCCAACATTAAGTCCTCGCGCTGCGCGCGTTCCAAAAACTTACGGAAGCGCACGTGATAATCCGTGCCTTCGCCTTGGTCGACTTCCCATGACGTGGCATACATTGCGTTTAACGCGTCCAGACCCACGCAGCGCTGAAAACACGTGCCAGTGGTCTGCCCGAGCAACCGTAGCATTTGGATTTTCTTTACCAGGTCATCCGCGCTTTGGAAGATGTGCGTGTAACGATGCGTGCGCTCACCGGTGAGGTGGCTTATCGCAGTCATGACATCTTGATGCTCGGGGACGTGCGCAAGTTCGTAAGTCTTGGCAACCGTATTGATATGCGGCGCGATCGAGGCATGCTCGACAATGTTGTCCACCCGCTCGCCACCCACATAAGCGCGTATTTTTAAGCGCCGTAAACTTTCCACATATTCCACAGGGGTTTTTAGGGGCATGGGGTGTCTCCTTATTTGAGAAACGGGCGGGTACCCGTATTGAACATCAGATTGCCGAATACTAAGGGAGTTCGAACGCCCAGGCCACGCTCGCGCTGCTAAATGCCGATAGAAAGCGCATTTTTGTGGAGATACGCAATCGCGTTATCGAATGCAGGCCCGGCCGAAAATCACTGAGCGTACAAGACTGGGACGCAGTGCCGTGGAAGGCAGTGAGTGAGGTGGGTCGCCGCTACCGCTGGTTGCTTCATCCCTGAAGCAACCAGCTGCGATTCGCGTGGCGCTTAAGCCATCCATGGCACGCTTGCGCTCAACGCCGCTCTGACCCACCTCACTCACTGCCTTCTGAGGCGCCGTTGAACAGTATCTCTGGTCCGTCACTTACCGCAGACGTCCTTCCGCATCGCGTATCTCCGCGCCTTCGACCCGCGCCCGCCCATCGCCAAACTTGGCGTCACGTTCGCGTAGCGCCGACACTAAGCCCCCAGCGCGCGCTTGCTGCAAAAACTGTTGAGCACTCGGCGCGAGGTGGCCGCGCGCATCGTTCTCCGCTGCCAAGCGTTGTAGGGTGCGTGCACCCATCAACTCCAGACCTAGATTAACAATTCGTTTATTCGCCGAGAGCAGTGCGGTGTCGATCAAAGCGAGGCGATCGAGCAGTTGTTCAACTTCCGCCTCCACTTGTGCTGCCGGTAATGCCTTCATGACCAACCCAAGTGTGGCCGCTTCCGCGCCGGTGATGGTGTCACCTGTCAACAGCAAACGTTTGGCCCACTGCGGACCGATGTGGTAAAGCCACATGTGATTGGGCGGCGATCCCAAATCGCGCACGGCGGGAAAGCCGATCCGGGTGTCGTCCGCGGCAATCACCATGTCGCACAGCAATGCGAGATCCGTACCGCCGGCCAAGCAGAAACCGTGGAGCTGCGCGATGACCGGTTTGTGCATGTCGAATAAGGTCATACGCAGGCGCTGGCCGCGTTCCAGCCGCCACACATCGTCGTCAAAATTGCTGAATGCACCTTGACGATATTGCGGCTCCGGCACGTTGGTGGACGGCGTTAAGTCATATCCCGCGCAGAAACCTTTTCCTGCTCCCTTGAGCACAACCGCGTGCACTGATGCGTCGTTGTCTGCTTCCCATAATGCTTGATCGAGCTCGCCTAGGAGCGCGTGACTGAGCGCGTTTCGCTTCTCGGGGCGATTCAATTCAATGCGTGCGCGGCCGCGGGAGACTTCGTAGCGGATCAATTCAAATGGAGGCATCGGATTTCTTTCGCGTTGCAGGGGTTGACCCAGGTACGGTGTTGTTCGCTGCTTTGCAGCATACGGTTAATGGCGCGGGTTAGGCGCATTGCCAAATCAAAATAGGTGGCCAATGCCGAGTTAGCACGGCGGCGCTTCCATCCTTCCGATTTACGGGCGCGGCTTTGTAGGCTACGGTTGTTGGGCAGCTGAGCAGGTGTCAGCTGCACACCGGCCAAGTACCCACCCAATCTTTAAGGACTGCGCCCATGACTACATTCGATACCGTAATCAAAAACGGCACCATCGTCGACGGCACACGCGCGCCGCGCTATCAGGGTGACATCGGCATCCGCGACGGCAAGGTCGTAGCGATTGGACGCAAAGGCTTAAACACCGCGGACGCCAAGCAGATCATCGATGCCAGCGGCCTCATCGTCGCGCCCGGTTTTATCGATTTACACACGCATTACGACGCGCAGATCCAATGGGACCCGTACTGCACATTATCCGGCTGGCATGGTGTGACCTCGCTGGTGCTCGGCAATTGCGGCTTTGGATTCGCGCCGGTTACGCCGGCCAATCGCGATCGGATGATGTTAAGCATGTCACGCGTTGAAGCGATCCCGTACGAAGCGATGAAACGCGGCATGCTGTGGGATTGGGTAACCTTTCCGGAATGGCTCGATACGCTCTCGCGTATCCCCAAAGGCGTCAACGTCATTTCCTACGTGCCAATCGGCCCGCTGATGATTTGGGTCATGGGCTTGGAAGAAGCCAAAACACGTGAACCGACGCCGAACGAACTCGCCGAGATGTGTCGCTTGATCGAAGTCGGCATGGATGCCGGCGCGTGCGGTTGGTCCGTACAGCATTTGGGCGATGGATTCACTTCGATCCAGCGCGATTACGACGGCACCCCGATGGTGACGGATGTGATGAGCAACGCGACCTGCTTCGCGTTTGCCGAAGTATTACGCAAGCGTGGCGAAGGCCATATTCAAATCACGCAAGCACAGGATGACATTCGCGAAGACCTCATCTTCGTCGAGCAACTCGCGGAAGTCTCCGGCGTTCCGGTGCTGTTTAACGTCGTCTCGGCCAACAATTACCACCCGGGGCAAAGCCGACGTTTGATCGACTGGGCAACCAAAGCACAGGCCAAGGGCCGCAAGATTTATTTACAGGCGGTAAGCGTAGGTAACGACCTCACGTACACCTTCGAAGACTTTAACTTGCTCGACGGCCAAGACGATTGGCGTGAAGTCACGCTTGGCACCGTTGAAGAACGCATACAGAAGATGCAAGACCCGGCGCGCCGAGCGTCGTTGCGCCATGATTACGATCACGGCCGTATGCCAATCGCGACTGGACCAATCCGCAAGTTCATCGTCAAGGAATGCGTCAAGCCTGAAAACAAACAATGGGAAGGCATGACCTTGCAGCAGCTTGGCGAAGCGCAGGGGCGGCATCCAATCGACGCGATGCTCGATCTTGTCATCGACGAGCGCTTGCAGACTACGATTTTCACGCCCATCTTCAACGATGACGAAGAACTCAATCGTGAAATCTTCCAAAGCGAATACACCGTGCCGGGCGTCTCGGATGGCGGCGCGCATACCAAGTTTGTCACGCTTGGCCGCTACACCACGGAATTCATCGCGGACTTTGTGCGGGCCAAGAATGTCTTGAGCTTGGAAGAAGCGCATTACCGGCTGTCGGCATTGCCGGCCAAAATGGCGGGCTTTCAAGATCGCGGGACCCTGGCCGAAGGCCGTCCGGCGGACATCGTGGTGTATGACTTCGATAAGTTGCAATCGACGCCGGCCGAAATCTCGCATGACTTCCCGGGCGGCGAGTGGCGGCGTGTGCAAAAGGCGATCGGCTATCGCTATATCATGGTGAATGGCGATGTGACCTTCAAAGACGGCGAATGCACCGGCGCGACGCCCGGCAAGTTATTACGACACGGGCGGGCTTAGCCCTCACCCCTATCCTCTCCCGCAAGCGGGAGAGGGAGAAAATGCGTGATCTGCTCAAACGGCGTAAAGAAAAACGAGGACTCCTCGCTCGCAGAAAGATAAACCTCTCCCAGCGGGAGAGGTCGGCGCGTAGCGCCGGGTGAGGGGCAGCCTATCTACGCGCGCTGGAGAGGGCGGAAATACGTTTTATCTTCCACCACCTTGCAAAAGCGCCTTGGCGCGCCCGTAAAGCGCCGGTACCGCTAGTGCAAACTTCTCCCACGCGGCATCCGGCCTGCGTCCTTCGCGATGCAGGCCAACGTAAAGTCCCGTTACTACCGCCATGCGATAACCGGCAAGCGCGCGATACCACTCGAGCCCCGCGCAATCGCGACCGGTTAACGCTTGATAGCGCGCGATAATGTCCGCCGGTTGCAGCGAGTTCACCGGACACCACGCGGGATGCCAACTTTCGCGATCACCGATCATAATTTGCCAGCCTAGATCGTAATACTGCGCGCCGATGCCCGAGAGTTCCCAATCGAGCAGCGCTGTCACATTACCTTGCGGATCGAACAAAATGTTTCCGGGCTGGCAGTCACCATGCATCAGTCCTAGTGGCGATGGCGGCGGGCCATCGCGTAGTAGGAGCGCGCGAACTTCTTCGCCGAGATCGCGCCAATGCGACTCCGCCGCCTTCGCCAAGATCGGATCCCAGCGCGGCACTTCCGCTTCGATGGGTTGCGGATTTTCCCAGTCAACTAGATACCGCTGCCAGTCAAACCGATGAACTTGCGCAATTTGCGCGACTGCTTGATACCAAATGTTGGCAATCCGCTCTGGACTCCGCGCGAAGCTCCCATCCGGCTCCCATACAATGAAGGCGCGGCCCGGGCGACGTTCAAACACCACATACGCCGTTGGCAGTACATCGTCATCGGCGCCGTAGAAGCGGATCTTCGGCACGAGAAAGCCATGCGTTTGCAGCGTCTGCAATAGTGGGACTTGGCGTAGCACATCCGTGTTACCGCTTCGGCGCACACCAACCGGCGACAATCGAATCACCAAGGAATCGATACAACGATCGTCTTGCCACACTTCGAACCCATAAGTAAGACCGCCATGACTACCGGCAAACCCGCTCAGATGTCTGACTTCACTCCTGGTGCCGTAATGCGTGTGGACAAGTTTTGTAAGGTAGGGTCTTAGTTCTTGGATTTGCATGGGATGGTTGATAATGAATTGGCTCGCTGCGACTTGGAATGCTAACAGTGACACTCACGCCATTGCCACGGCACCGGTCACGCCGCGCTGATGGTTGACCGCCCGCCAGAATCGACTTAATAGGCCTTATGACTTCCCGCGCGACTCCTTTCTTGACCCGCTTGGCGCTTGTCGAACACGCCGAGTGGCCGCTCGTCTTCGGCGCCTTCACGTACTTTTTTTGTTTGCTATGCGGTTACTACTTATTGCGGCCGGTGCGCGATGAGATGGGGATCCAAGCCGGTTTAGGTAATCTGCCTTGGTTGTTTACCGCGACGCTGGTTGCGATGTTGGTCGCAACACCCGTGTTTGGTTGGCTTTCCTCGCGTTTACCGCGGCGCACGTTATTGCCGCTGGTCTACGGCTTTTTTGCGCTAAACCTGGGTGTCTTTTATCTCTGCTTCGCTAAGGGTATCGGATTGGCGATGGTTGCGAAGATGTTTTTCGTGTGGGTCAGTGTTTTCAATCTATTCGTCGTCTCGGTATTTTGGAGTTTCATGGCTGATCTTTTCACCACCGCGCAAGCAAAGCGCGTTAACGGGATAATCGCCGCGGGCGGCAGTACAGGCGCGTTGGCGGGCCCGTTGCTTGCAACGCTGCTCGCGGAGCACTTAGGAGTCGCGCGCTTATTGTTACTGTCGAGCGGGTTTCTGATTGGCGCGATTGGCTGCCTAGTTTTTCTCGCGCAAAGAGCCCAAGCGCAGTCACCGCAGTCAAAACCCGATCGGCGGTTGCTCGGTGGTGGCGTATGGGAAGGAGTGACCTTGGTGCTCAAATCACGGAATTTACTCGCGATTTGCGCCTTTGTTCTGCTCTATAGCATGCTTTCAACGTTTCTTTATTTTCAGCAACAGAACATTGTCGCGGCGTCTCTCGCGGATCCCGCCGCGCGTACCGCGCTCTTCGCCAAAATGGATCTCGCGACCAATTCGCTTACTCTGGTGGTGCAGGTTTTTCTGTTCAATCGGCTGATCAAGTGGAGTGGACTCACCATTGGTTTGGTGTGCATTCCGCTTCTCTCGGTCGTTGGCTTTCTCGCCCTCGCGCTAGAGCCCGCGCTGTGGGTTCTGGTAGTGTTCGGTGTGACCCGCCGCGCCGGCGAGTTTGCACTCGCCAAGCCCGCGCGCGAAACGCTGTTCAACGGCCTCAAGAGCGCGGAGAAATATAAGGCAAAGAATTTTATGGACACGGCGGTTTATCGCAGCGGAGACGCGGCCAGCGCGTGGATATTCGAGGGCTTGCGTGGTCTCGGATTGAACGGCATCGCGATCCTCGGCGCACTCGGTGCAATCGTGTGGGCTTGGCTTGGCCGATGGCTGGTGACGCGCCACTCCCGACCGGACTTTTCTCGCGGATGATAGTCACGCTAACTCGTCAACCTTCACGCTAGCTTTGCGGATGCGAAGACGCGACTTTGTAGGGTCAATTTTAAGTTTGGGAGTTGCGATGACTCAGCTACCGAAGGCCGCCGCGCAATCGTTATCGAAACGCCCGATTCCGTCCTCCGGTGTCGCGTTACCGGTGATTGGACTCGGGACCTATCGCGCGTTCGATGTGGTGCAGTCTCCCAACGAATACGCCCCACTCATCGAGGTCTTGCGAACCTTCACCGCGGGCGGGGCCTCGCTGATTGACAGCTCTCCGATGTACGGGCGCGCTGAGTCCGTGATTGGCGATGTCGCCAATCATGCGCAACTCGCCGATAAACTGTTCTATGCCACCAAGGTGTGGACCAGCGGCCGCGAAGCCGGCATCAAGCAAATGAACGAGTCATTCCGGCGAATGCGCGTGGCAACGGTCGATCTCATGCAGATACACAATCTGGTTGATTGGCGCACTCACACCAAAACGCTGCAAGAATGGAAGGCACAAGGGCGGGTGCGATATCTCGGGATCACGCACTATCATGAGGGCGCGTACGGCGATTTGGAGCGGTTGCTCAAGACTAAAGCGTACGATTTTGTGCAGCTCAATTTTTCGATCGCCGAGCGCGTCGCGGAAGAGAATCTGCTACCGCTCGCACTGGAACTTGGGATCGCCGTTATCGTGAATCGTCCGTTTGCGCAGGCCAATTTGTTCCGCTTGGTCAAAGGAAAGCCATTGCCGGAATGGGCTGCGGAATTTGATTGCGCAAGCTGGGGGCAATTTTTTTTAAAGTTCATCCTGGCCCATCAAGCCGTAACCTGCGTCATTCCCGCTACCGGGGATCCTCGCCATATGGCCGATAATCTGCTGGCCGGTCACGGCAGATTACCGGAGCCCAAAATGCGTCAGCGCATGATTGCCGCGATGGAAGAGTTATAGATTTGCTCAGTCCGCGTTGCGCGACGTCCGTGATGGAGAATGGGTGGCGCTTGTCGCTCGAATCTTCTTTGCCACTTGCTTCGGGCTTTTTGGCCCATCCTCCTTGTTTGAAATTGCCAACTGTGCAGCGCCGCGCTTCGGGGCACGGCGTTTTCTGGCGACTGTGTCATCGGCAAGTGGCATCGGCCAACAACTCATCACTAAACTGCCTCTTCGACCGCTCTTGGCGCGATGGTTCCGCGGGCTTTTTCGTAAATAAATTCCGGCCCGTTGAGATCGATTGCAGGGATTTCGTCCTTTTCGCGCCAGTAATCTTGCGTGTGTTGCCATTCGGGTTTGGCGCCGCGCTTGGGCAAAAGATGCATGCTACGCATCAGATACCCCGGATTAAAGTTCTCCGGGTCCATCCACGACAAAAGCGGCATCTCGCGATCTTCGGCTGGGACTTGTACCGTCACTTTGCTGACACCTTGCGCGTCCATATGCTTCAACAGTCGGCATACAAAGTCGCCCAAAAGATCGACACGTAAAGTCCAGCTCGCGCGGAAGTATCCGAACACCCACAATAAGTTCGGCACACCGGTAAACATCATGCCGCGATAGTTGACGGTATCGGCGAAATCGATGCGCTTGCCATCCACTGTGAACGGGATGTCGCCCATGACACTTAGATTAAAGCCGGTGGCGGTAACGATGATATCGGCATCGATTTCCTTACCCGATTTCAGTATTACACCCTTTGCGGTGAACCGTTCGATTTCATCGGTCACAATACTCGCCTTGCCGGCCGTGATCCCTTTGAAAATATCGCCTTCCGGAATAAACGCGATGCGTTGCCGCCACGGCCGATAATTCGGCGTGAAATGCGTGGCGATATCAAAATCATCGCCCAAATACGCGCGCACGCCGTTGATAAGCTCCTCGGTGATCTTTTCCGTATCTTCGACGCAGCGCCGAATGAACTCGCGTTGATCGCTCAAAATCTTGCGCCGGACGATCTCGTGAATCCACTCCTCTTTGATTTCCAATTTGCGGAGCATATTGGC
This sequence comes from uncultured Klebsiella sp., assembly GCA_964555355.1. GTDB lineage: Bacteria > Pseudomonadota > Gammaproteobacteria > CAIKBL01. Next base: position 28,493 of record CAZKRY010000011.1, on the reverse strand, counting down.
CATTTCATTCTCGTTGATCCCCGGAATGAAATAAGTCGGGGAGCGTTGCAGTACCGTGACATGTGCGCAGTCGCCGGCGATCGCGGGCACCACCGTCGCGGTGGTCGCGCCGGACCCAATGACCAGTACTTTCTTATTCTTATAATCAAGGTCTTCGGGCCAGGTCTGCGGATGTACGATTTGGCCTTTGAAATCCGCCACACCTTCCCATTGCGGTGTGTAACCTTCCGCGTGTCGGTAATATCCCTGGCACATCCATAAAAAGTTTGTCGTGAATACCAGTTTCTCGTTGGTGTCCGTGCGCAACGCCTCAATCGTCCACAGGTTGTCTTGACTCGCGAAACTCGCGGAGATGATTTTGTGCCGATAAAGAATGTGCTTATCGAGGCCGCTTTCTGCGATGACCTCCCCCATGTATTTGCGAATTTCATCCGCGGTCGCGATCGGTGGGCCCACCCAAGGTTTGAAGCGGTAACCAAAAGTGTATAAGTCGCTGTCCGACCTAATTCCGGGATACTTGTGCATGAGCCAGGTGCCGCCGAAGCTTTCCAGTGCTTCGAGTACCACGAAGCTTTTGTCGGGGCACTGTGTGGCCAAGTGATACGCTCCGCCCACGCCAGATATGCCGGCCCCCACAATCAGCACATCGAAATGTTGGACCTTACGTGCCGTGGGCCTGGGTATGACTGAAACATTCATCGCCATTCTCCTCATCGTAACTTGCGCTCAAGTGTGCGCAGACAGCAGCGGTAGAAACTGATCTAGGTCAGTAAGTAGCGGTGGACCTGGCAATTTTCTTCCAAGCGGCACTTGGGTATCGCAAGCGCCGATGACGAGCACAGTCGCAAGCAACTATTTCATCGTCGCAGCACCGTCAGCCAACGCGCGAGATTCAACAAACTCGCCGCCGATCCGGCAACATACGTTAGTGCCGCCGCGCGTAGGATTCGACGGGCATGCGGCAGGTCGCTTGGAAACACGTGCTTGCCGCTCGCAAGCACCGGTAATGCTTTGTTGAAGCTCGCGTCCAACTCAACCGGCAGCGTAACGAGATGGACCAGTGTACCGATCACGGCCGAGCCGACGGCGAGTATCAACAATAGCAAACCACTCTGCGGGGCACGGGTCACCAGCGCGAGTATAGGGGCGAGAATCAACATAACGCCGGCGGCGCGCTCGGCGGAGATGGCAATTCGCGCGAGATGAGTGCGCCACATGAACCAGCGCTCGCGCCTCGCGTGTTGTAGCGCATGCCCTACCTCGTGCGCCGCCACCGTGATTGCGGTGAGTGAATATCCGTTGTAGTTAGACTCACTTAGGCGCACTGCCCGCGCGCCCGGATCATAGTGGTCACCAAGCTTCGTGCTTTCCACTTTGACGCCAGTGATCGCGTAACCGGCCAACAGATGCTTCGCGAGATCGGCACCGGTACCGGAGGCCTGATACCGATCAGCGGGTTCTTGATAGCGCTTTAATGTGCGTTGCACCCAAATGCCGGGCATAAACAACACGCCAAGAATTACGATCGCGAGGATTACCCACATTCCGCGTCATGTGATTCCGTCGATAACGGCGCCAAGAATACCGCGTTTGTCGGCACGTGGCTGCATGACGCGATCAGCGTTAAGCTTGTCACTCGTCGCCGTTTTAGGGAACCGCGCATGAACACCAGCCGAGCCGAAGCGCAACGCCCATCATCGCCGCTGCTTGCGGACGCCAATACCCCTCTCATCCGTAACGCATGGTATGTGGTCGCGACTAGCGAGGAGGTGTCGCGCACACTTATCGCGCGCGATGTCATGGAAACCAGCGTCGTCATGTTTCGCAAACGCGACGGACAGGCGGTGGTGCTGCAGAACCGTTGCTGCCACCGTTCGTTTCCGTTAGTGAATGGGACCCTGGAAGACGACACACTCCGTTGCGGCTATCACGGGTTACGTTATGACTACACCGGGCGCTGCGTGGAGATCCCCATGCAATCACACATCCCACCAAGCCTCGTTTTGCGCGCGTTTCCGGTGGTGGAAAGGCCACCGCTCATTTGGGCGTGGTTCGGCGCACCGACGATGGCCGATGAATCGTTGTTACCGCAGCCTGCTTGGCTCGGTGCATCTGGGTGGAGCCGCTACACAGGCTATCTCCATATCAAGGGCAGCTATGTGCATATGCACGAGAATTTGCTCGATTTATCGCATCTGTCTTTTTTGCACGCGAAAACCTTTGGCACGCCGGAGTACGCACGCGCGCCGGTCGAGTTGTCGATCGATGGCGAGGATATTCAGGCCTGGCGACACGTCACCTGCGAACTGCCGGATATCTATGCAGTGCCGCTCAAATGGCAGGGCATGAAAGTACTGCGCAGCTCCGGTTCGCAGTATGTGGCACCGGGACTGCATGTGAATACAGGCATTCTGAAAAACCTAGAATTACCAGATGGGCCAACCCCACCGATTGCGAACATCAAGGTTGCGCAGATCATTACACCTGAGTCAAAACATGCCCTGCACTATTGGTTCATCGGGCATCGAGACTTTGCGCATGGACGTCCGGACATCGATGAATTCATGACTAACGCGCAATACAAGGCTTTCGCGGAGGACCAGTTTGCAATTGAAGCGATCACGCGTTTAGAGGCAATCGATATCGCCGCACCTTTCGCGCAATCCCATATTCCGACCGATGCCGCCGGGATAGCGATGCGGAAACGGTTGAAGGCGCTGGCGGGAGGCTAAAGCCATCGCGACTACCGGGCGGTAGTCGCGGATATTCGATTACGGCAACGGAAACTCCGCCAGATAATGCTGGTATTCCGGCTCGACATCCATCTGCAGCGCGCCCAAAACTCGTACCACGCCACAGTAAAACGAGATCGCGACAATCAAGTCGACAATGCGCTCATGATCGAGCCCAGCACTTAGCGCCGCGAACGTTTCGTCGGAAAGTTTTGGTTCTACGGCGAGTTCGCGCGCGGCGCGTAAGACTGCGCGATCGAGCGCCGGCAATGAGCTGGTTTCGCCGTGCGTCTCCGCGATCATGGCTCGAATATCGTCATCGCTCACACCAAAGGTATGGCCTAGTTCGATATGGTGTGCGAATTCATATGGCGCGCGCGTAGCGTATCCCACTTGCAGGATCGCGAGTTCGCGCAATCGTGGGTCGAGTCGATTGTGATAGCGGATGTGTTTACCGAGCGCGCCGAATGCACGCGCAGTGTCAGGACTATGGATCAACGCGCGATAAAGATTGAGATTACGTGCCAGCAGATCGCGGTTCTGCGGCGCGACGTCGGCTTCGTTTAAGTAGGGAACGCGAGCCATTGCAACCTCCTAGATTCGACGTGGCGGCAGCCTACAAACGCCTACGCCCGCTGGGTGACTTCCGTGATACGCCGGTCAAGGATCGGTGCCACTCGGCAACACCTTGATCCTGTAACAGCAACACCGATATCAATTGATATCTCTCTCCATCATACACATACGTGCCGAGGGTGGATGACTCCATATCGCGTTTGCTGATGACTTGAATAACGGCGTAGTCGTTTATTCTAGTGTTCAGAAGCGCGACAGTTCCGAAAAAGCTCCCGATCTCTACTTGAGTCTTACCGTCCAGTAGTAGGTATGGACAGCCACCGGTGCCGCACAAAATACCTTCGTGTGGTGCAATTAGGTATTCGCTAGCACGATCGCGGTTGGCGTCGACGAGATAGGCCGATACTTCAGAAGCATCGCTGGGATAGTCGAGCGCCACGAGCATTTCAGACACTCCTTCACCACTCGGCCTTGCCAGCGTTAGGCAGTCTTCATATTTCACCAACACACCGGTGTTTGCCTCCGACGAAACGTCGTCTCCGTGCGTGATAGGAGAAGCGCCCAAAACCAAGCAGAGTATCAGTATGAAGCGTTGGTACACGTGATGTTACTCGCTGTCAAAGGGTCGATGGCGGCGTTCGCGAACACCAACGCGCATCAGCTAATACCACTGACTCCATTCTTTGTCGCGCGGGTACGGTCCAGTATTGGCAAAGTAACTTTTCGGTCTCGCGTTGCGCGATAAAACCATGCTGCTCGTAAAACGCGATGGCCCATGCCGCGGCCTTCCAAGTACCGATCAACAAGGGACGCTGAGTTAGCTCGCGAAGATACCGGAGAAGCGCGCCACCGATTCCTTGGCGACGATCCGCCGTGCGCACATACGCGTGACGAATCAACGTGACATCTTGTACGTCTTGAATACCCATGACGCCGCGTAACGTTTGCGATCGCTCGTACCCGTAAAACCGCACACCGGCCGCAAGCTCAGCTTGCAGCGCCTCACGCGACATGTACGGCTCGTGCCAAACATCCGCCGGGATCACGCCTTTGTAGGCTTGGGCCGCGTCATCAATGATCTCGTAGATCTGCACGACGTCGCCAGGGAAGCATGCGCGAATGCTCGACAACGTTCTTTGCTGGGTGTCCAACTCGATTCAACCTGGATCTGACGGACCCTTGGCAATCACCATCGCAAATGCAACTGTTTCATCGTGCGTAACTGCCCGCTCTCAAATTGCGGCTCGTGCCCAGGGTCCAGTGCGAATTCCGGAATGCGCTTTAGGAACTCTTCGACCGCCACGCGAATTTCCAAACGCGCGAGATGTTCGCCGATGCAACGATGCGGGCCGACGCCGAAGGCCGTGTGCACTACTTCCGGTCGCTCGACATCGAACTTACGGGGATTGGTGCAAACCTCCGGATCGCGCGAGGCCGCCGCATAATTCAATACGACGCGCGAGCCGGCGGCAAGCGGCACGCCGCCCATTTCGATGTCTGCTTTGACCGAGCGCGCAACCGCCACCACCGGCGCATGCAGGCGCACGGTTTCTTCCACCGCGGTATCCAATTGCGTGGCGTTATTGCGCAAGCCGCGGCGAATTTCGGGTGCCCGCGCGAGTTCATAGATAGCGCCGGACATCGCGTGCGTCGTCGTTGCAAGCCCGCCGAATACCACGTCCAGCGCGACGTGTACCTTGTCTTTAAAGCTGCACGGCTCACCATCGTTGTTCTGCACACCGGCCAAGATGACATCCACGATATCGCCCTGTGGCGCCTGATCGCGACGGGCCTCAAGAAACTGTTGCAGATAGGCATAGACGCGGCCAAACGCGGCGGCGCGCCCTTCAAGTGGCCCGAAAGAGTACAGATCGATGTCTTTAAATAACGCGGGTAGATCCCCCACCGGCACCGGCATGATGTGCTTAAACAGTACGAGTCCGGGTAATTGCGCCGCGAAGTCTGCGACGTATTCGCAGTGCCTTTGCTGCGCGAAGCGCTCGATGAGTTCACTTGCGTACTGTCGCGCAAAGCCATCCAACCGATTGACGGCATCCGCTGTGAAATAGGGATTCAACACCATGCGCCAATTGTTGTGATAGGGCGGATCGGAATCCTCCGGCAGAATGTGGATGTTGCCTTGCGGCGGATCCATCATCCAACCGTCCGCGCTGCTGAAAGTACGCCAGTCTTGCGCGCATTTCCGCACTTCGCGATAGCGGTTAAAAATGACGTAGCCCGGTCCCAAGTCGCTGCGCGCCACCGGACACTTGTTGACGAGATGATCCATCGCGTCTTCGAAATGGGTGGCGAACACCGGTGCTTCAAAGTCGACATTGGTTTCTAATGCAGCCAACGCAAGCGGGTCTACTTTTTTCATCACAATTCTCTTACGGCAATTGTCCGGCCATGACGCGTGCGATCGTGCGGTGATAGTTCTGCACGGCGGGCTCATTGCGGCCGAAAATAAACTCTTGATTGGCGCCGGACTTCAAACCGGCTTGGATGGTACCGCCCACGGCATAATCTTCATCGCGCACCGCTTGTAGCACCATATTGCTAAACAGCTCCGAGGCCACGCGCGCTTCATCGGTCTGCGGCGGCGTCGCGACCAATACCGTTTGACGTGTGACGGTGGAGTCAGGGCCAACGCCCGGGAATATCTGACTGACCAAACAGTGATCACCCAGAATTCCGGAGATGGACGTATTCGGAAAGCAATTGTGAATGAGCCGAATATGCTTATTCGCATCCCATTCGGTTTCCGGTATGTCGACTAAGTCGGCTAATGTCTTGCGACCGAAGGTCAGGCGTTGATGCGGGCCCCAGGTATCGAGTACAAGCAGATTCCCGATGGTGAGTTTGCCGACGGTTTTCCCGTGCAGTGAATTGTGATGATAAGCCTCGAGATAACCATCGAGCGCAACCTTCCAACCTGGACCGGGGAGTTCGCGCTGCTCATAGATATGCCACTCATGCAGCTTGAGATGTGAGAGCTCAGTGGCAAAATCGCCGAGCCAGGGGTCGATCGCGCACGGTTCACCGGGCGTCAACATGACAAACACCAAACCAATGCGCTCTTCGCAGGCGAGTTCGGTCAGGCCTAATGTTGCGTGATCAACATCGCCAAACGTTTCCGCCGCATAACGACTTACCAACGCGCCGCGTTCGTCATACGCCCACGCGTGATAGGGGCAGGTAAAGACGCGCGCCGAGCCGCGGCCCACTTTGCACACCTGTGCGCCACGGTGGCGGCAGGCGTTTAGAAACGCGCGTGCCTTGCCGTCTTTGCCGCGCACCACGATGACCGGCGTATCGAGCACCTGCATCGCGCGGTAATCCCCGGCTTTGGGGATTTCTATGCTGAGTGCAAGCGCGAGCGGCAAATGTTTGAACACCTTTTCCACTTCTCGCTGATAACGTTCCGGATCGACATACGCCGCCACCGGCATCGCCATCGTGCTTGCGGCTTGATCCGTCGTGCCCGCCTTGAAATGTGCGAGGGCACGGCGGGTCAGCGCCATCATCTCGTCCTGTCGGCTCATCGTTTTAACCTTTGACTGCTACTTCGCGACGTACTTGGCATGAAATTCGCGCCACGCCGGCAGTGACTCCGGATAATCCGCATCGCGGCGTTCGCCGCGCACGCTCAAGCGCTTCTTTTCGTTGAGCACCGTTTTGAATTCTGACACCGGCACGTAATACAAAAAATTGATCTCACGCCGTGCGAAACGCCAGACGCCATCTTCGCGCCGATAATCGTCGTAGTAGCGCATGGCCGCCAAACTCACAACTTCGCCTGGGCAGGTCTCGGCATGACTCAATACCATGCCTTTGGCGCGATTGGGGTCTCGCTCGTCGAAGGTTATGGTGTGGTCGTGGGTCCAGTGAAAGGCCGGGCCGCGAATCTTAAAGAGCTCGATAAACATCGCTTCGATGGCCGCGCGGCCATTCGCCACCATGACTTTGCTCGGCGAATCAAACTGGCCGTCCTCGGTGAAGAGATGGGTCAGACGCGGCATATCGTGCTCATCGCACGCCACCGCATAAGCCGTAATCAAATCGCTGATCGCAAAACGCGATTCCAGGCGATCGAGGCGTTGGGCAACGAGATCGTTAGTCATGTGCTCTCCGGTCTTTAGGCCGCGCGCAGTAGCTTGCGTGCATTCAGGGTATAGGGGCGGGCTTGTGCACGGACATCGCCCGGTTGTTGATCCCAGCCGACGAAATTGGTGCCGAACACCAACCGCTGTGGATTGACGCGGCGAATCAACAGCGCCAGCGATTCATCCGAGTGTACGTGAATGTCGAACCACAGCCGATGCAGCAGTTCTTCGAACGCACCGTCGCGCTTTAGCTCATCACGCGCCCACGGTCGCTTGCGCGCCGCGCTCGCCATGCGCCCGAAAAGGTAGCCGGTGGCGCCACCGCCATGACTGATACAGACGTCGAGCGTTGGGTGACGTTCGAGCACGCCGCCATAGATGAGCGTGGCGACCGCAATCGTCTCCTGCGCGGCGAAGCCGACGATCAAATCCAAATCGTACTTGCGCAAGTTGGGATCGCCCACTGGCCCATCGATGCCGGCCGGCGCGGGATGGATAAACAACGGAACGTTGAGTTCGGCAAGTTTGGCATAGAAGGGATCGAGCGCCGGATCATCGAGCGGGCGACCGAAGTCTGTGCCCATGTACGGCCCGAGCATCTTGAGATCGCGCACCGCGCGTTCGGTTTCTTCCAGCGCAAAGCCGATATCTTGCAGTGGCACCGCCGCGAACGCCGCGAGACGGACCGGATCGCGCGCCGCTTCCTTGGCCAGCGCGTCGTTGTGCACGCGGCAATAACGTTGCGCGGCGATTGGATCGATGAAGTGAAAGTAAGTCAGCGGATTAGGTGACAACAACTGGAAATCGATGCCGGCGCGGGTCATCTGCTGTAGGCGCAGATCCACATCCATGAAGGCGCTGCCGCGATAACGCACGCCGTGTAATTCGTAGCAGCCCACACGAAAACGCGGTAATGCGTCATGACTGAGTTCCGGACCATATTGGCCGGCCGCGCCCATCGTCGCTTCCAGCACGGCGTGGGCATGTACATCGATGGTTTCGGCACTGGCGAGACTCATTCACGAACTCCGCGCTTCAAATCATCGACGACGCGACGACTCAAAATGCGCGAGCCGTAGTTCACCGCGCGCCAGCCGGGTGGATCGCGTCGTACTGGCGGCGGCGGCACCGTCACGCGCTCACCGTTTAGGATGACATGCTTCAAGCGGGCGCGTTCGCCGAGTAGCGTGACATCCCGCGCGACATCGCCTTGAACCACTAACAAATCCGCGAGTTGTCCGGCGGCAACCGACCCCACTTGGCCCTCTAACCTTAGCGCGACTGCGTTGGCGCTGGTCGCGGCAGCGATGGCCTGCAGCGGCGTCAATCCCAGTTCGCGCACAAAAACTTCGAGCTCGCGGTAATGCCAGTCGCCGTAAGGCGTGAGCGAGAACCCGCTCTCGGTGCCGCAGAGCAATGGCACGCCGGCGTCATAGGCGCGTTTCAGCATCGCGGCGCTTTCGACGATTTCCTGTTGGAAAATCTTACGGATGCCTTCAGAGGCACCGATCGCCGCCCCATACTCCGCGAGATTCGCCTGGAAGGTAAACGTCGGCACGATCGGCACGCGTTTGTCGATGACCGCGGCGAGCGCCGCTTCGTCCATGTACGTGGCGTGCAGAATCATGTCGAAGCCGGCGAGTGCCGCATCACGCGTGCTGGAGGCGCCCCGACAATGGCCCACCACTGGCACGCCAAGATCATGTGCGGTATCACACACGAGTTTGAGCTCGTCCAGATTCCACACTTGCACCTCACCCCGCACGCGCTGGCGTGGGGTGAGTCCTGTGACATGGACTTTGATCCAGTCGACACCGATTTTGATCTGCCGCCGCACCTCTTGCACGATTTCATCGCGCGTGTTGACGACCACCCCGTAACCCCGTCGTCCTTCGTCTGGAATCAAGCGCCCGGCGGTGCCGCCGACCGACGTGAGCAACGCGTTTCCGCCGCTGGTCATGCGCGGTCCGCTTACAATCCCGGCCTCGATCGCATCGCGAAGATCTACTCCAATCTCCCACAACGAATCGGCATCGAAGAAACCCGTAACGCCGGCGGCAAGCAATTTGCTGACGTTGGCGGCGGCGATAATCGCGGCCAAGCCTTCGCGGCGATGGAAAAATAATTCGTCATTGGAATTCGGTTCATCGAAACTGATATGACAGTGCGCATCGATGAGACCGGGCATGACGGTGAGGCCGCCCGCGTCTATCCGCGGTACCTCGGGCGCAAGGTTTGCAGCGGCGTTGGGCTGGACGGCGGCGATCGTTGTGCCGTCAATCACGACATCGGCGACAAACGGTGCGCGACCGAGACCGTCGATTACCGTACCGCCGACAATCGCTAGGGTGGTTTGGCTTTGCATGCTCGTCCTTTAAAACGAAACCGGCAGCGTGCGCGCGCCGCGCACCCACAGCGATGGCAACCAATCGATTGTTGCGTTCAAGCGCGCAATCGCCGGCATCCGCTCACACACCGCTTCCAGTGCAATCGCGCCCATGCGCCGTCCAAGCGCACCGCCCGGGCAATAATGCGGGCCATGGGCGAAAGAGAGGTGACGGTGCGCATCACGCTGGATATCGAAACGATCGGGTTCTGCCCATTGACGCTCGTCGCGATTGCCTGAGCTGATGTAGGACAACACATAGGAACCACCGGGAATGACGATGTCGTAGAGTTCTATATCCTGAGTCGCCGTTTGAAACACCAAATTGACGGGCGACCAATAACGCAGCGTTTCTTCAATCGCTTTTTCCGACAACGTCATGTCGCGTTTGAGTAACGCCATTTGTTCCGGATTCTCGGCAAGCGCAATTAGCGCGCTACTGATGAGATGCGACGGCGTTTCCGAGCCGCCAAAGTGGGTCAATACGGCGATACTCAAGACTTGAATCGAGGTCAGCACATCGCCGCCTTCTTCGGCTTTAACGAGCAATGAGATGAAATCGTCAGCCGGGTTTGCGCGGCGCTCCACAATTGCCTGCTCTAAGTATGCGCGCAACTCCGCGACACTCTTGCGGATACGGACGACATCTTCATCTTTCAAGCTTGCGCGGTTGGCGGCGTTCAACAGATCCGCCGTCCAAATTTTGAAATTCTCGCGCTGACTGCGATCGACTCCCATCAGCTCGGCCGTCACACTGACCGGCACATAAGCCGCGAAATCATTAACGAAGTCGAAAGTGCGACCGCGCGCCATGATCTCATCCAGCAAGCCATTCACGATTGCACGGATTTTCGGTTCCAACGATCGTGTGACGGAAGGAACAAACGCTTGACCGGCTAATTTTCGCAACGGCGTGTGCGCGGGTGGGTCCATCGCAATCAAGGACGGCGTTTCCGGCACCGGATCGAGATCGCCAAAGGCTTGTTTGATAAAATCCTTCGCCGAATAAAGCTCGGGATGTAGGAAAGTATTCTTACAGTCGTCGTAACGGAATAAGCCGTAAGCTTTGAGCGGCGCGATGTAATACACCGGCGCTTCGTCGCGGAGCCGCTTGTAGTACGGATAGGGATCGTTTTGGACTTCGCGGAGCGTGGGATTGAATTCGATCACGGGCTTGTTTGGCTATTCGAGGAGTCGAGGCAGAATGTAGCCAGAATGGCCCGCCCGGGCAACTTAGTATGCGTGCGTTCCACTAGTGTCGCGGGCGATACCCCAATTACTCTCTCTCGCATGCAGGAGACGCCCGAATTACACCCTCATTCGCCTGCGGGAGACGCCCGAATTACACCCTCTCCCGCCTGCGGGAGAGGGCTGGGGTGAGGGTCTTCCTCGAAGGAAGCCCTCCCCGCGCCAAACAACGCTCGCCAAGCTGGCGCGGCGCCATCCCACGCCGCGCCAGTAACCGATCAGCGTTACTGAATCGCGATGCGTTTGGTCCCCGCAGCCGCTTTCTTCGGGACGGTCAGCACCAATACGCCGTTTTCGTATTTGGCGCTGGCGCCGCTGCCGTCCACTTCGCGCGGTAACTGGAAGCTGCGCGATACCATGCCGTAATAACGTTCGCTGCGCAGTACTTTCTCGTCATCCTTCTGCGTATCCGTCTGCTTCACTTCTGCCGAAAGCGTCACCACGCCGTTGTCGAGCGAGACATGAATGTCGTCTTTGCCGACGCCGGGGATCTCCGCATGCACGGTGTAGTGCTTGTCGTTTTCCTTGATATCGACCTTGATTTGCGCGGGCAATGGATCGCCATGCAGCGGCTTGATTAAATACCCCGGTGAAAAATCCCGGAAAAATTCATCAAACAGGCTGCGGCCGCCAAAAGGGGTTAAGCTGGACATCGATTTCTCCTCATCTTTGCTTTAGCGCGACTATCGCGCGATGGACTAAAGATGGGGGCGGGTGGGCGAGATTTAAAGGGCGGCGTTGGTAACGAAGGCGCGCAATATTGATAAAGATCAAATTTGCGCGGGCGCCGACCACGGCGGCACGTACAGACTTGAGGTAAGACATGCACGACATCGGATTGTTCGAAGCGATTGATAGCTTGCGCTCAATGCGGCGCTTGAAACCGGATCCGATCCCGCGCGACGTTGTGCGTCGTATCCTGGAGGCTGGCACCAAAGCACCGAGCGGCCAAAACTTACAACCGTGGGCGTTTGTCGTGGTGGAAGATGCAGCGCGTAAGTTGTTTTTAAAAGAGCGCTATCTAGACGGCATGCGGCGGCGTTTCAACTTAACGCCCCCGTCTCCGGAAGATAAATCAAGCGCTGCTAAAACCACGCGCGCGGCGCTATATCTCGCCGAACACTTTCACGAAGCACCGATTCTGCTGTTGGTATGCGGTAAACGCGATTGGCCGGCCGTTGTACCTAAAGAAAAGCGCGTTGGCCGCGCGCCACCCTCATATGGCTCAGTCTATCCATGCATTCAAAATATTCTGCTCGCCTGCCGTGGCCTAAACCTCGGCGCGACGCTGACCACCATGCATCAATTCTTTGAGGACGAGCTGCACCGCGAATTCGCGATCCCGGAGGAGTACGGCGTAGTGACCATCATCCCCATCGGCTACCCGCTAGGAATATTCGGGCCGGTGGCACGAAAGCCGTTAGCCGAAGTGACGCATGCGAATGCGTGGGGGAATCCACTCTTACTGTAGAAACATCGGCAAGTACGCTGCGGCGTGATCAGGCGCACTATCGCCAATTACTTCATACGTAATTGTCAGCGCGCCTTTTCTCGCGAAGACTAACCTTATCTAATCGCGATAGGAGCAGCAAAAATGCCGTTAGAAAGTGAGTTCTTCAACCGGGCGCACGTCATTAGCGAACTTGTCGTTTACGCTATTGCGATTGGATTTGCAGGTATGGGTACGATGGCATTGTGCCGCCCCGGGTTCATCGTGTCTTTCTTCGGCGCGCAAGCCAGTACAGCTGACTTTCGAAACGAAATTCGCGCGGTCTATGGCGGTTTCGGGTTGGCTTTGGCGTGTGTTCTCTTGTGGCGAGATCCACTGGTCGTCGCAGGTATTCGGCTAGCAGTGGCGTGTGCGCTCCTCGGCATGGCCGGTGGGCGCATCATTAGCTTCTTGATTGAACGCAGCGGACGCTGGCCGATAGTGTTCCTTATCGTGGAACTCGCGGCGGGTCAGGCGCTCTTAGCCGCCGCTTAATCAAACATCGCCACCGCCCGCGTCCAACCACCGGAGGCGCCTTTAATCTTGCACGGGAAACATGCCACATGAAAACCAAACGGCGGAAGCTGTTCAAGGTGCCGCAATTTTTCCATGTGGCAATAAGGCGTATCGATACCGGCGTAATGACCTTCCCAAATGATTTTGGGATCTTTGGTCGCAAGCCAACGTTCCAGCGTTTTCGAAAACGGCGCGTCCCAGCTCCAGCCATCGATGCCGGTAACACGCACGCCTTGTTGCGTGAGCCAATGCGTGCCCTCGCGCCCGACCCCGCAGCCGGAATGAATGTAGCGATCGCTTCCGTACATCTCGCCGGCGCGCGTATTGACCAGCACGATATCGAACGGCTGCAAGGTATAACCGATGCGTTTCAATTCGGCTTGGATGTCCGCCGCGGTTGCGACATATCCGTCTTCAAAATGACGAAAGTCGAGTTTGACTCCCGGCCGGAAATACCAGTCCAGCGGCATTTGATCGATGGTCGGCATCGGATTGCCGCGTGAGTCTTTTGAGTTGTAGTGATACGGCGCATCCATGTGAGTACCGTTATGCGTGGTTAGTTGGATGTGCTCGATTGCCCAACCCTCACCGTTCGGTAAATCCTCGGGCTTTAGCCCCGGAAACAATTCACACATCAAGGTGGCGCTTTCCTTGCCGGTGACATAGCGGATAGATGGCCGCATAAAATGCGGATCGACCACGGTTTCGTTGTCCAGCGGTTGCGAGATGTCGACGATGCGCGAAGGTGATTTCATGGGCAGAGTCCTATTGGTTCTTCGATGTACCGATTCTGGCGCGCGAATCTCAGTTTGGGTAGATGAACCTCGTGCGTTATGCAAAGGCCGGTTTGGTGCCGCGTAACCGCCACGCCAGCACCAACGTTAACAAAAAGGCCATGGTGTTGAGACCTGCCGAAATCCAAAAAGCGCTCGTGTAGGAGTTGGTGAGATCAAATAGCCAGCCGGCGACATACGGTCCGACCGCTGCCGGCGAACCCGCGATCGCAAAGATGACGCCGACCACGCTCGCAACATGCGCGCGTCCAAATAAATCGCCGCACAGTGGCGGAAGCACCGCAACCGCGCCTCCATAAGAAATGCCAAAGACAAGGGCCGCCAACCACAGCGATGTAAAGTCATGCGCGGTGGCAAACTGCGCGAAGCCGATCGCCTGCAGCGCCAGGATTAGCAGTAACGCCGGCATGCGTCCGATACGATCGGAGAGCGCGCCGGAAAACAGCCGGCCGAGCACGCCACCTAACCCGATGGCGCTCAGCACCGCCGCTCCTTGCAGCTTGCTCAATCCCAAATCGAGCGCAAAAGACGGCGCATGGACAAACGGCGTGAAAACCACCAGCCAGGTCAAAAAATAAATCACGATAATGAGCGTGAACGTTTCCGTCCCCCATAGTTCGCGGACGCGATAGCCGCCGGTGAGGGTGGCGGCCGGAGGTGGTGTGGTATCTCCATCCGGCCACAGGCCAAGGGTTTCGGGATCGCGCACCATGAAACGCGCCGCGAGCGCGATCGCGAGCGCACTCGCCACCGCGAGCGACCCTAACGTCAAACGCCAGCCGACCAGATCAAGGCTGAGCGCGACCAACGGCGGCACCACAAAATTACCGAGGCTTGCGCCGGTTGATGCGACTGCAACTGCGGTGCCGCGCCGGCGCGTAAACCAACGCGCAACCGTCGCATTACACGGCACCCACGCGACGCTCATACCAAACGCCGCGACTAAGCCCAGTGAAAGATTGAGTTGCCAGGGCGCGTGTACTAACGCGCTGGTGCCCCAACCCACGCCGAGCAACAATGCCCCTATGGTGATGACACGGCGCGGCCCATAGCGATCGGTTGCATGGCCGGTTACCGCGCTCAGTACGCTATAGAGAAAGACATATATCGAGTATGGCAACGCGGTTTCCGCGCGCGACCAGCCAAGTTCCTCGGCCATGCCGGTCGCGAATACGCCGTAGCTGAATTGGAGTCCGTAAGCCAAAAACAAAACGGCGAACGCGGCGGAGACGACAAACCATCCACGAAAGATGGGCTTTTTGTTATGCGTGGTCATGGTGGGAGGCTAGCGGTTTGAGGCTTAACGCGCTAGTCGGAATTAATCCTCGGCTTCACTAGATCGAGCTTTGCGAATTCAGTAACCTCGCGCGCTTGAATCGCACCGACATCAACACCTATAGACCTGACATCGATGGCTTGCGCGCGATCGCGGTGCTATCGGTTGTGGGTTACCACGCCGCTCCCTCGTTCTTTCCCGGTGGGTTCGTTGGCGTCGACATTTTTTTTGTCATTTCCGGGTACCTGATTTCATCAATCATTATCGCGGAAGTTAAAGCTGGGAAATTCAGCTTTAGCGCATTCTACGCACGCCGCGTTCGCCGCATTTTTCCCGCGCTTGCCGTTGTCGTCAGCACAGTATTGTTGGTCGGCTGGACGGTGCTGTTTATTGATGACTTTACAAGACTCGGTAAACACGCGGGTGCCGCCGCGATATTTATCGCGAACGTCGCTTTCAATAAAGAAGTTGGCTATTTCGACCTGGCTGCCGAGCACAAGCCTCTCCTGCATTTGTGGTCGTTGGGTGTGGAAGAACAGTTCTATATCGTCTGGCCGCTCGTCCTGTGGGCGGCAATTCGATACAGAATTGTCCTGCCGACTATCATGGTGATTGGCGCGTACTCCTTGTTTCGACAATTGCACGGCATCGAGTCCGGCAAGACGGCGTCGGCTTTTTATTTGGCGAATTACCGCGCCTGGGAACTGCTACTTGGTGCCGCGTTGACGCGTGAATGGCGCGTCACCGGATACTTCGCGACTATCAGCGCGTTAGGCTTAAGTTTGATAGCGGCGTCGATCTTCGGATTCCACCATCAGCAACCTTATCCTGGGTGGCGCTCGTTGCTACCAACCTTAGGCGCCGCGCTGATCATCGCCAGCGGATCGCGCAAGTTGGTAAATCGAGCGCTCGCGGTGCGCCCTTTGGTGTGGGTTGGGCTCATTAGTTATGCGCTTTATCTTTGGCACTGGCCCATCCTTAGTTATTTGCGGATCCTTGATGACAAGCTCGCGCAAAGCACACCATGGCTCGCGTTGGCCGTTATGGCGAGTTTCGGCCTGGCGGCGCTCACTTACTATTTCGTTGAAGTGCCCATTCGTCGTTCGCATCGCGCAAGAACCGTCTCGGCTCTTACCTTGACACTCGCGATCCTCGGCGGTTTGGGCTTCGCAATTGCTCACCAATCGATCAAACCTCGGAATTCAACGCCCGAGATAGATCGTGTGGTGTTAGCCGCCAACGCATGGGAATACCCAAAAGCCAACACGGCGCACAAGGGTTTTCCGCTAAGGACACTACACGCGGGGCCGAAGAGTGTCGTGTTCGTCGGTGATAGTACGGTGGAACAATATTGGCCGCGCATCGCCGCGTTAGTGACGCGCGAGCCTGCGCGCGCCAACAGCGCGATTTTTGTGACCGGCGGCGGATGCGCGGCAATTCCCGGAGTCCACGATCACCAGCACTCGTATTGCAAAGACATGTTGCAAGTTGCCATGGACCAAATTAAGCAACCGGCGGTATCAGGGGTGGTCATCGGAGGATCCTGGATGAGCTATCTCACGAGTGAGTATGAATTCAGAGATTTAGGCGCTACGCGCGACTCACCCCAAGCGCAAATAGAAGCTCTCGATTCGCTACGGAAATTCCTCCGCGAAATTGCAGCTTTGAACAAACGTGTGCTGCTGATACTCAACACCCCTTCACACCCGCTTTTCGATCCAAAATCGATGTTGCGGCGATCGTGGTACGGGGAGGTTTCGATCGAAACTCCAACAGTCCTTAGATCAGCGGTAGAGCAAGCGTCTGGCTCGCTGCAAAAAGAATTGAATGCGATGTCGAATCTCGCTGGGGTAGAAGGAATTAGTCCCCTCGACTTCCTATGTAGCGATAACGAGTGCCCGGTGGTTACGCCGGAAGGTACGCCCATTTATAAGGATGTCATCCATCTTCACCCCGGTTACGTGCGCGACCACGTGGGTTACCTTGATTCAATCATGTTGAACTGATTTACGAGCTGTCTCAGCCTTAAGCATCACGTTGAATAGGATCCACACTAAGTAAATTGCGCACCCGCCGCCGTCAACGCGGCTTTGCGCGCCCGCGCCATGTCAAAAGTTCGCGCCATCATGATCCGTTGCGCCTTAAGTCCGCCGCCTGCTTGTAACGCGGTGACCAAATTCCAACCGCCGTAGGCATCAGCCGTAAGATCGCGGATCAACGTATACACGCGCATCCGCGTCTCGATATCCGTACCGGGTTTGGCCGCCAGATACTTCCGTAGATACGCACCTGCCTCAGGGTGTCTTAAGTCAGACTCTTCGGGCAGTGTGATGGTCAAACCGCCCGCCACATCGTGCAACTTGCCGACCATTTGGTGGAAGTGCGAGGCGTAGTAATACTTGGTGACGTTAATACCGAGAGTATTCGGGTGCAGCATGCCGGAAGGTGTGCGTTCGTAATGAGTCACCGCGTTATCGATCCCCATCCGAATCATCTCGGCATAACAGATGAGTTCGGCGAGCGTATCTTGCACATGTGGATCGCGCTCCTTGCCTTGCTGTTCGGTGACGAGATCGGCCAACCCCACCATGATCTCCGCTTCGCGCGCGGCGATGACCAACCCGAGCGTCCGCTCCCACAGCCCTAGCGCGGCGGCAAAGGCGCCAGCAAGCTGGTACTCACCGGCCAAAAAAACCCGTTCCCATGGGACGAACACATCGTCGAACACCACAAACCCCTCGGGCATGCTGTGATGCGCGCTCGCCGGATAATCGAATTCGTTAAGCGTCGCTGGCGCAAAGCTTCGATTAATAATTTTGACGCCGGGCGTTGCCACGGGAATGCTAAACGCCACGGCATAGTCTGCTTCTTCCGCGCGCATGGCTTTAGTTGGCATCACGACCAGCTCGTGAACGAGCGCGGCGCCGGTGATGTGGAGCTTCGCGCCACGCACCACAATGCCATCGGGACGGCGCGCAACAATCCGCACGTAGAGATCGGGATCGATTTGTTCATGCGCTTTCTTCGAGCGATCTCCTTTGGCATCGGTAATGACTTCGGCAGCCCGCAGATCGCGCTCACGCGCATAGCGGTACATGCGTTCGATGTTCTCGGCGAATGCCGGATTAACGGCGGCGAGGCGGTCTTTTATCGTCAGTAACGCCATATAAACCGCGGTCACACCACCGACGATACTCATGACTCGCCCGAGTTCTAAGCGTGCGGCCAATTCTTCCGGTGTGCGAGGGACCTGATACACCCGATGCGCAAGTTCGCCTGTTTCGGTGCGATAAGTAATGACATCGCGCAATGAGGGATCGTCATAGGCATAGTCACGGGCTGCGATCGCGAGCGGCACTTGAAAACGCGGGTGGATCGTTGGGTTGATGATTTTCTCGCCTCCCCAATAGATGACGCGGCCGTCATTTAGCGATGCGCGATACTCAGCGGCGGTCATCAGCGCCATATTTTGTCTCCAGGTGTTACAAAGTTTGAATTGATTGTAGCGAGAGGAGTCGACCACCGTCAGCCATGCGCGGACCGGCTGCGGATTGGCTCGGCCATCCGTAGAATGCCGTTGTTTCTCTCAACGTTAGGATGATTCCGTGTATTCATTTGCCAGACGACTGACCGTGCTGCTATCGGTGCTGCTGCTCACGGCATGCGTCACCGCGCCGGCCTTGCTGCTCCCCAATTCCGGCCAACTCATGCTTAAACTCTTGCAACCGTTGGTGGGACTCGATCCAAACGTGCATCACCTATGGGAACAGCCGCTGATTAAAAACCGCATGACCACATTACTTGGATCGCGTTACGAAACTGCGGTGACGCTTCTCAAGACCGCGACCGCGCTTCAACAAGAAGGACCGCTTTTCTTTGTCGTCTCCCGCTTCACGCCGGTACCCGAGATCGCGCAGGGCGCGGGGCTCGTGTGGAACTCAGAGACTAATCAAATGGCGGCGCTCATTCGCGAGAAAGGCGCCGTCAATGCTTTTGTGGAATCGACACAGCGCGCGGTGATTGAAGATGCGGCGGGTACTTTGCAGGCTAAAGTAGGCCCGGTTTGGCCTGCGGCGATGCAAGCGTGGATCGATGAGATAGGCCCGCTGATGCCGGTGCCTAAATCGCCTTGATGATGCGCCGGGCATCGCCGGCGCTTAAGCCGTCAGTGACCGCGTTACTTCCGAGTCGCCTCGATACAAACCACGGCTTGTTCGCCGATCACTTGGATACGGGTCACCACGCCTTTCGGCAGATAAAGGCAATCGCCGGCGCGCAATGTGCGCGCTTCCCCATCGACTTCGATCTGCAGCGATCCCTCTACCACCGCTTCGATGGAGTCCAAGGTTACGCGGCGTTCGCGTCCCGGCTCACCGGGTTTTAGACGTTTGGGATTACCGGCGTAGCCACGTAATTCAAGTTTGTTGCGCAGCGCTGCCAGCGTCAGCAGGCCTTCGTCTTGTTCGCTCCAGCGCTCCAATTTAATGGTCTGTAGCAAGTTGTAACGCACGCTCCGATTGCCGCCTTGGAAAGTTGCTTCATAGAGCGCTGCTTCGGCACGTTCACGGAGAATTTCAGCGGTGATGTCGCTATTCGGGATCGCGGTGGCGGCGCCAACACTAAGCGTCAAAACGGCATGTGGGGCGTTTCGGTTTGCGATGCCGAATTGTTGGATACGCTCGCGCACCGCTTCGGCGAGGCGCAATCCATAATGTTGCTCGGCCTCCGGGAACATCAGCCCGAAAGTCCCAAAGTCGAGCCGCGCGGCAATATCGCCCGGACGTTGCCCCGCTTGCTGAAACGCATCCGACACGCGCCGAATCACGAGCTCATACGCGGCGCGGCCATGCGTGCTTTCAAAGTCACTGAAGTAATCCAAGCGGGCAAGCACAATCGTCAACGGTAACTCTTGACGCTGCATCCGCGCCGCCTCGCGCTGTAAGACAGTGTCGAACTTGGAGGCGTTCAGCAGTCCCGACTCGGGCTCATAGGGCATGACACGTTGCAGGGTATGCGCCAATGCATCCGCTTTGTGCCGTGCGACGGACAGTTCGCTGGTCGATTCTTGCAACGCGGCGCTAAGTTGGTCGTGCACGTCACCGCTGGTTCTGATTTCCACCTTGAGCCGGCGCACCTCTTCGACCGACTGCAAAAAAGCAGCTTCGGTATCGGCACGTAAACGCTGCTGCGCGACAAGTTGTGATTCCGCGAGCGCCGTGCGCAGGCGAGCGCTCACGGTGAGTACCACTTGGACGATAACCGAACCCACGATGAAGGCCTGCGCCGGGCCCGCGGGTGTGCAATACCACAAACCCATTCCCCAAGCACAGATGACAGTCGCCACGCGCATTAACTCTAGTTTGGGGCGGCCGGCGGCGAGCGGTGAAGCACCGTGAAGGGTAGAGACCGTTAGGACCCACACGGCAATCACACCGAGGGGTACGCTGCTCATTGTCGCCGCTCCCACGGCGAGCGCGGCCACAATCCCGCCCCACACTTCGACCGATGGACCAGTCCACCAACAAGCTTCAACGGAAGGTAAATCAGGCATTTTTGTTTTAGGATTTTGGACCTGCGTAAGGGTGCTGGGTCGCCGCCGGTCGTGCAGCTATCCTCAGTGCAAAGCGTGCGCGGCGTCACGGCGTGTTGTCCGGAATTGCGATCAATCCGACATCCAGCGCTTTGCGCATCTTGGTAGCGGCGCGGCCCAGCGAAGGTTGAGGCGGAGAATATCTAGCTTGAGGTAAAACACGCGCCCGGGGGTTACCCGGGCGCCAAGGTCAGGCAGTACTAAAGGGGATCCCCTGTCGTCCGAGTCCGCGTTGCCGCAGGCACCGACGCCAAGCTCTAGTGCATTTTCATGCACTCTCCCGTGGAAACCTTCCAGAAACTGGTTGGATTTTCCCCTCCACAGTATGGTGTGCAGTCTATGCGTGGCAGCCTGCCCGCCCATCGCCCAAATTGAGTAATTGAGTCCGCAGCGACTTTTCCTGACCCCCTTGTGCGTTCGGCTTGGGAAAGGGGTGGTGGGTGGCCCGACCAAACGCCGCTAGAGCGCGCCGTTAATTGCTCCTGCGTATACTTCCGTTATGCAATTTCTACTTGCACTTGATCAAGGCACCACGAGCTCCCGGGCGATTGTCTATGACGAGGCGCTCACGGTCCGCGGATTGGGGCAACGCGCGTTTCCTCAGTATTTTCCGTCACCCGGTTGGGTCGAGCATGACCCCATGGAAATCTGGCAGAGCCAAACGGCGGCAGTGCAGGAGGCCCTTGTCCATGCGGGCGTGCGCGCCGCTGATATCGCCGGCGTTGGCATCACCAATCAGCGCGAAACCGTTGTCGCGTGGAATAAGCGCACCGGACATCCACTCACACGCGCATTGGTCTGGCAGGACCGACGCACTGCCGCAACTTGCCAGTCCTTACGCGCCGCCGGGCACGAACCAGAGGTGCAAACGAAAACGGGGTTGCTGCTCGATCCCTATTTCAGCGCGAGCAAAATCGCCTGGCTGCTTGAACATGACGCCGAAGTAAAAGCGGCGCGCGCGCGACACGAACTCGCGGTCGGCACGGTCGACAGCTGGCTCGCGTACCGGCTCAGCGCGGGACACCTCCACCTTACAGACGCCAGCAATGCTTCGCGCACGCTGCTTTACAACCTAGCAAGTGGGGATTGGGACGAAGATCTACTGCGGCTTTTTGGCATTCCCCGCGAAATTCTGCCGCGCATCGTCGATTCCAGCGGGCACTTGGGTGAATTGACCGAGCTCGGCTTACGCGCCCCGCTCGCGGGTCTCGCGGGTGACCAACAGGCAGCACTGTTCGGGCAACGCTGTGTAGCCGCGGGTGACGCGAAGTGCACGTATGGCACCGGCTGCTTCCTGCTGCAACACACCGGGCAGACAATCGTGCGCTCACAAGCCCGCTTACTGAGCACGGTCGCCTGGTCGCGCGATGGCGAGCGCGAATTCGCGCTGGAGGGCAGCGTGTTCATGGGCGGCGCGACCGTGCAATGGCTGCGCGATGGCCTCGGCATCATCGCCCACGCCGCCGATATCGAGCCGCTTGCGCGCGAAGTACCCGACAGCGGTGGTGTCGTGTTGGTCCCCGCCTTCACGGGCTTAGGCGCTCCGTATTGGGACGCGGACGCGCGGGGACTGCTCATCGGTCTGACCCGTGGAACGACCAAAGCGCACATCGCGCGTGCCACGCTCGACGCCATCGCCTGGCAGGTCGCGGACGTTATCGAGGCGATGCAAGCGGATACCTCGCTCGCGCTGTCCTCACTCAAAGTGGATGGCGGCGCCTGCCGGAATGAGCTGCTCATGCAGCGCCAAGCCGATGTGCTCAACTGCACCATCGTCCGTCCGCCGGAACTAGAATCGACGGTGCGCGGGGCGGCGATGCTCGCCGGCTACGGCCTTGGTTGGTGGCCCGGCATGAGCGCAACCGCGCCGATCAGTAGCGACGCTAGCACCTTCCTACCCAATGCGATGCCACACGAACTTGCCGCGGAACGTGCCCGTTGGCGCGCCGCGGTGACCCGTGCGCGCGGCTGGTCGGCCGCCGATGCGTGAACAAATCTTTTCCGCACTCGCCGACGCGCGTTATACGTTCGATGTAATCGTGATTGGTGGCGGCGCCACCGGCGCCGGCGTTGCATGGGATGCAGCCGGACGCGGCTTAACCACCTTATTGCTGGAAGCCGAAGATTTCGCGCAAGGCACGTCGAGCCGTAGCACTAAGCTCATCCATGGCGGTGTGCGCTACCTCGCCCAAGGTCAATTGGGCCTGGTGCGCGAAGCGCTGCGTGAACGGCATTGGCTACTCGCCAACGCGGCGTCACTCGTGCGCCCGCTGAATTTGATAATCCCGACGCACCATTGCGCGGAGTTCGCGAAATACCGCCTGGGTCTTGGCCTCTACGATTGGCTCGCCGGCCCGCGACACCTCGCGCCCGCAACGTCGGTCGAGGCGCGCGCCGCCGCACCCTTGCGGCCGTATCTACAGCCATCGATCGCCCGCCTGCTGCGCTACGCCGACGCCCAGTTCGACGACTGTCGTTTGTTACTCGCGGTACTGAGCCGCGCGGTACATCATGGCGCTTATGTGCTCAATTACGCGCCCGTCCAGGCGCTATTGAAGCATGCCGGACAAGTCTGCGGCGTGGCGTTCAAAGATGCCGAAAGCGGCCGCAGCTTTGAAGTAAAAGCGCGGACCGTGATCAACGCCGCGGGGCCACGGGTGGCTGCGCTTGCCGCCTTGGATTCGCCGTCGGAGGCCCCAACGCTGTCGCTGAGCCGGGGCAGTCACGTGGTGGTTGGACGCGAATTTTGGCCATTCGACGACGGCTTGTTGATCCCCAAAACTTCCGATGGTCGCGTGCTTTTTGTCCTGCCCTGGCAGGGTCATACCCTGCTCGGGACGACCGATGTGGCGGCGACAGTAGAAGAGCCGGTGCGGCCGACCGCGTATGAAGTGGCCTTGATTCTCGACACCGCCGCGAACTATCTCGCTAAGCCACCACGTGCCGCTGATGTGATCGCCTGCTTCGCCGGCGTACGACCACTTGCTGGGGGTGGTGGCGCCACCTCGCGCCTGTCGCGTGAGTATCAATTGGCAAGTTCAAGTTCGGGCCTTATTTCAATCTTCGGCGGTAAATGGACAACTTTTCGACCAATGGCGCGGGCCTGTGTCGACTTGGCGGTGCGTACCGCCAAGCTCTCCGCCGGGCGCTCGCTTACGCACCAAGATAGATTGCTGACGGAGATCAGTTTGCGGCCTCGCGAAAACCGTGCAGTGGCGATCCCCGCGTCGGCTACGTTGGTGACTGGAATGAATTACACCGAAGGCGAAGCACGCCAGGCGGTACGCTTCGAAATGGCGCGCACGGTCGAGGACATTTTGGCGCGTCGCTGCCGCGCTCTATTCGTAAACGCTGCCGCCGCGGTCGCGGCGGCGCCCCGGGTTGCGCAACTCCTCGCGGAGGAACTCGGGCGCGACGCCGCATGGGAAACGGCCGCGCTTAGCGCTTTTCAGACCGGCGCGGCGGCTTATCATTGGCCTTATCAACACCCCAATCCTTAGCACAGGACATGCCTAAAAAAACCCTCACCACCGCCCCCAAACGCTTTGACGGTTTTGGGCCGGCGACACTGGAATTTTTGAATCGCCTGGCACAAAACAATAATCGTGAGTGGTTTCACGCGCATAAACCGCAGTTCGAGGCCGCCGTGGTCACTCCGGCTCTTGATTTCATCGAGGCGATGGCGACTCCGCTTGGCAAGATTTCGCCGCATTTCCTGTGTATCCCGAAGCGCGTCGGTGGCTCGTTGTTTCGAATTTATCGCGACACCCGTTTCGCGCACGACAAACGCCCGTATAAGACCAACATCGGCATTCACTTTCGCCATGACGCCGAATTCGATGTCCATGCACCCGGCTATTACTTGCACATCGGTATCGACGAATGTTTCGTCGGCTGTGGTATTTGGCAGCCGCCGCGGCCGTCACTCAATCAGATCCGTCAAGCCATCGTCGATCAACCTAAAGCGTGGACCGCCGTGCGGCGCGCGCTCAAGCGTGCGAACTACTTTGAGTTCTATGGCGAACCGCTTAAACGTCATCCGCCGGACATCGCGGCGCCGTTCGATCATCCTTGGCGCGATGACTTGAAATTTCGCGACTTCATCGTTGTGCGGCAATTCGACGAAGGCGTTTTGTACGATCGACACGTGCTTGATTTCGTCACCGGCACTTTTCGCGCGGCGACGCCGCTGATGCAATTTTTGTGTGGTGCGTTGGGCGCGAAGTGGTAAGCGTTGAGAAAAACGTTAACTATTCCCACTCCAACTCACGAAAGGCTTTGCTTAAGTTTCGCGCGTGCATATCAGTGATTTGCCACCCTGCGAGATCCGCCTCACCGGCGCGCGCCAACACATCTTCCAAAAACTCGCCCGCCGCGAGTGCGGCCGTCACCGTGTCGACGAGTTCCGCCAAATATTTTTGCTGAGGGAGAAGCACCTTGGGCCAATCCGCACTGATAGGGCCGTGACCCGGCACGATGTGCGCATAGGGTTGCCGCGCGGCTTCTTCCATCCAACGCTGCCAACCGCGCAATTTGCCGTCGAGCACCGGTAGACGCTCGCGAAAGAGCAGGTCGCCGGTGAAGTAGGTGTGGGTGGCTTCATCGACTACCGTAAGATCGGCGGTGGTGTGCGCTTCGGGATGGGCAACCAAACGCAACCGGCGCTCGCCCAAATCGAGCGTATGTTCGCCATCGACCTTAAGCGTCGGCAGTATCACCGGCTCCGCGACGTCGGCGACTTCGAGCGCGAAACGCTCTTTGAAATAATCAGCACTCGCGCTCAATGCTTCGGCCAAGTTTGCATGACCGATAAATTCAGGATCATCGGCGACGAACGCCGCGTTGCCGAGCACATGATCAAAATGTGCATGGGTATTGATGACATAACACACCGGAAGCGGCGTTACCGCACGGATCGCGAGCCGAAACGAGCGGCCGGTCGCGACGCTGCCGCCGGTATCGATGACCGCGACACAGCGTGTGCCCACCACAAACGCCAAATTCGCGCTATCTCCGCGCCACGCGTCGTCGAGGCTCGCATGCCGACCTAGATGCGCGTACACGCCGGCCGCTACTTCAACTTGCGAAAATTCCCGATCGCCGCCGACATCGCTTAGCGCCGTCGATGGATTCAACCCGAACAGTGCTACGCAGAGCAAGTAGCCGCGCCACGCATCATGCCGTTTTGCGTATTGAGGATTCATCGGTTAATGCTAAGAGCACTCGCTTGTGATCTACAAGCGATTACTCAGGCGTTGGGACTCGTTACGCTCACCCCAATCGACGGGCGAGCTTGAAGACAAGCTCGATGAAAAGGATGCTTAGGCTTGCAGACGAAGTTCGGCTTCGTCCTCGCGCGCGGATTCCAGGTTGTGATAGAGGCTGCGCAAAATCTCACGACCATCCGTGGTTTGTTGGAGGTATTTCTCCGAGGCGGAAATGTACGGCGCAACGTTGCGCGCGAAAAACCCTGGGTAGGCCGCGCGCAGATCGCGCGGGTGTCGATAGCCGGTGTTGGCGTTGAAGCCAATTTCTTCAAACTCGTAGAACACCGCGGCCAGCTTGTGCAAATACCGCGGGTCGCTCATTTGTCCGATGAGATCCGCCCCGCGCACCAAGCCGGGGTAATCACCGATGTTTTGATACGGCGATTCGGCCGGCACTGGAAAGCGTGTTCGCTCGATGCACGACTGCACGAACTCAATGTCAACGGCAACGGGGACGTGGTTGAAATTGTCCGCGACAAATCTTTTGCCGCGATCAACATGCAATGGCATCAACGTGGCATCGCTGCCGCCTTGGACGACGTTCGCGGTTTGATTGTGCACGCCGGTGGCGACGCGCGCTTCGCGGTCCTGGTGATTGATTCCGCGGACATAACCAACGTCATGACAGAGCAATGCGATGACAACGTTTAACCAATCGTTAGGGGTAACGTCGCCTTCGAGGATTTGCTTGCCCAGCAAGATCTGAATTCCGACCAAAGTGACGTAAGTCGTGTGTTCCACGTTGTGGTAGAGCGCATCACTAGTCGCGATGCGACCCAATACCTCATGTGCGGCACGTGACGCGACTTTGAGGTGACCCGGTGCGGTCGCGCCAAAGGACGCCGCAAAGCTTGTCTCCAGACACTTGGCGACTTCGGCACTCAGCAGTTGGGTCACATTGAGCATTCAAAAAGCCTAGTTCTAAAATCAACAAATCGCAGTTCCCGCGCCTGCGGCCGGCCATCAGCCGGTACAGCCGGTAGCGGCGAACGTGGAGAGAAGTATAGGGGTGGCCTGTCGCGGACACTGCGAAATACGCCCCTTTTTGTGACCAATCTGATGACGGCGGCGCTTTTCTGCGACGCAACCAGCGTAACGGCAACGCGATAAGTAGGTCTTCCAGCGCCGGAGTTCTCTTTCGCGCGTGGCGACCTCGCGCGCCACCATCGGTACGTTAGACTGCGTCCACGACCACGCTGTGTGGCATCAATCACATTCCCCTGAGGCGTATCTAAATGATTAGCGAGATACCAATCGAATACGCACACGAAGACACGCTATTGGAAGGAATATTGGCGATCGATGAGGTACAGCCGTCACGATTGCCGGGCGTATTGATTGCGCACGCCTGGTCGGGCCGCTCATCGTTCGAGGTCAGCAAGGCGCGGGCGCTCGCCGCACGTGGTTATGCGGCGTTCGCCATAGACGTTTACGGGAAGGGGGTTCACGGCGCGGACGCCGCTGAAAATCAACGTTTGATGGCGCCCTGGCTCGCCGATCGCAAACGACTGCAGGCGCGCCTTAAAACCGCGTTAGCGACCTTTACGCGCCACCCGCGCGTAGATGCACGACGCATAGTGGTCATGGGGTATTGTTTTGGCGGCCTGTGCGCACTCGATATGGCGCGTAGCGGTGCCGCGATACGCGGCGCGGTTAGTTTCCACGGCCTGCTGGAACCCCCTACCACCGAACCCGCAACCCCGGTCGCTGCAAAAATTTTGGTTCTGCATGGTTATGACGATCCGTTCTGTCCGCCTTCGGCCTTGACCAAGTTTGCGGCCGAGATGACCGCGCGAGGCGCGGATTGGCAGGTACACGCCTATGGGCACACGCAACATTCCTTTACGAATCCGGAAGCGGCCCGCCCCGATCTTGGAACTGCTTATCACGAGGCAGCGGATGCGCGCGCGTGGTGCAGTTTGCTCAATTTTCTGGAAGAGGTTTTAGGGGTTCCCTAAAACCTCCCTTACTGTCATCGAGACAGATGGCGTCTCCGCCATCACTAACCACCCGTCAGGCGTGCTGATTTAATGCTTTAGCGCCGACAGCGGGCTTGCTTGCGCTGCGAAATGTTCGGCCAAGCGTTCAATGTCATCATCCGTTAGCTGCAGCGCTTGGATTTGGGCGCCCATGATCGGATTGTTGCGGCGGCCACCACGGTAGTCGCGCAAGGCGTGCGCCAGATAGTCCGGGTGTTGCCCGGCTAGAATCGGATACTCTGGCATGATTGGTTTCGCGCCATTCTCACCGTGACACGCCGCACACGCGGCTAGTTTGTCCTCAAACGGTATTGCATCGGCGGCGGGCGCGGTTTCATTCGCGCCGGCCGTTGTCATTAGGGCCAAGCCAAACGCGAAACAGATTGGACGCAATGGTCTCATGTTGGAAATTCTCCAGGAACGAATCTTGGTGACAGCCTATTGGCCCTGACTGGCGACGAAGGCGGCGATGTTGGCGATCGCCTCATCGCTCAAATTAATTGCGTTCGCGTGCATGGTGTCGTGTTTACGACT
>CAZKRY010000010.1:230148-265098 GCA_964555355.1 uncultured Klebsiella sp. | reverse complement strand
CGCGTACATCGCTGGTGGAAAACGGCTGCAAGTTAAAGCGATACGTAATGCGTTCGTTCAGCTGGCGGATCTCGTGTGCGGCCAGCTTGTCATCGAGTTCGGGTTGCCCGAAAAGCACTATCTGCAGCAACTTATCCTGCGCCGTTTCGAGATTGCTCAATAAGCGGAGTTCTTCGAGGGTGGCAAGCGGCATGCCTTGTGCTTCCTCGACGAACATGACGACGCGGCGATTATCGGCATGCTTCTTCACGAGGTAATCATGCAGGCAGTGCATGACGATGGGTTTCGTGGCGTTCGCGGGGAGCGTGAGTTTCAACTCATAGGCGATGGCAGCCAAAATCTCATCCGGTCCAAGGTTCGGATTCGCGAGATAAATTATCTCCGCTTCGCCCGGCAGCTCTTGTTCCAACATGCGGCATAGCATGGTTTTTCCGCTGCCAACTTCACCGACGACTTTGACGATCCCTTCGCCGCGGCTCACCGCGTAGACCAAGGCATCGAGAACAGCGCCGCGATTGCCGCCCGGGAAAAATAGCTCGGGATCGGGGGTGATTTTGAACGGTGGCCGTTCGAACCCAAAGTGCTGGCAATACATGAGTGGCTCCGCGCTATTGGTCGGCCGGCGCGTTGATTCCCAACCGCGCAAGCTTGCTGTAGAGGGTGGTGCGATTGACGCCAAGCAGACGCGCCGCGCGGCTCAAGTTGCCGTGCGCCTGCGCGAGCGCAGCCGCGATCAGGCGTCGCTCAAAGATCGCAACTTCTTCGTCAAGTTTGAACCCCGGCGCGAACGAACTCGCAATCAATGGCGTGTCTTCGGGCGCCGGCATGGGTTCAAGTTCCGGCGTCAACTGCGCTTCACTGATCGCGCGCCCGCCGTATTTCGTGCCAAGCCGCACGACGATGTTGCGCAATTCGCGGACGTTGCCGGGGAAGGTGTAGTGCGCCAAGCGCGCGGCCGCCTCCGGTTGCAACGTGAACGACTCAAGCGTGCCCTGGTAGGCTTGCTGAAAATGCGCGAGCAAGAGTTCCCAGTCGGCGCCACGCGCCCGTAGCGGCGGGACGGTCGCGGTCAACACACTTAACCGATGAAACAGATCGGCCCGAAACTGGCCGCGACGCACCGCTTCGCGCAGATCGCGGTTAGTGGCCGCAATCACGCGCGCCGCCGCCCGGCGCGGCGCGGTTTCGCCCAGACGATAATATTCACCGTCCTCCAGTACGCGCAGCAGCTTGCTCTGGACCTCGGATGGCATTTCACCGATTTCGTCGAGGAATAACGTGCCGGTTCCAACCGCTTCCAAAAGGCCGGACCGGGTGCGTTCAGCGCCGGTATATGCGCCGCGTGCCGCGCCAAAGAGCTGCGCTTCAAATAGCTCAGGCGTTAGCGCTGCGCAATTCAACGAACGGAACGCTGCCGCACGGCGTGTGCTCTCGCGGTGCAAACAGGCCGCCACCAATTCTTTGCCAACGCCGGACTCGCCTTCGATCAGCACAGGGAACGGCGAACTCGCGAATTGCGTCACCAACGCGCGAAGCGCTTGCATGCCGGCACTGTTCCCGATCAACTGTGGCGTGGAAGTCGCGGCTGCGCGGGCGGTTTCGGCATTGAGGATCTGCAGTTGTTGGCGCAGGCACGCGCGCAGATCTTCCGCGGCGCAGGGTTTCGCCAGAAAGTCGACCGCGCCGAGTGTCAACGCATGCTGTACGTTGCGCTGCTCGCTTTGCCCGGAGAGCACCAAGATGCGGGTCGTTTGGCGTGCCGCCACCAACTCCGAGATCAACGCGTATCCCTCGTCGGGCGCATGCGGTGTCGGCGGTAGGCCGAGATCGATGAGCGCGATCGCAGGCGGTCGTTCCAATTGACGTAATAGAAGATGCGCTTGTTGTCGCGTGCTCGCGGTGTGAACCTCAAATTCGTCGCGCAGCGTGAACGTCAAGGCGTCGACAATCAGCGGATCGTCGTCGACCAGCATGACCCCTGCGCGGGCACGATTAGCGACGCTTGCCACTGGGCGCCGTGGAGCCAAGGCCAAGATTGCGGCAGATGGCCTCAATCGCCTCGAACTGATTCATCGAATAAAAATGCAGTGCCGGCACGCCTTGCTGCACCAGTCGGGCGCAGAGCTCGCTGGTCACATCGATCCCAAAATTGCGGATCGCGAGTCGGTCGTCCCCGAAATCCCGCAGCCGCTTCATGATCCAGCGCGGGATCTCGGCGCCGCACATCTCGGAAAATCGCGCGAGCTGCGTGACATTTGTGATCGGCATAATGCCGGGCACAATTGGCGCCTCGATGCCGATTGCCCGACAGCTCTCGACAAACCGGAAGTAAGCATCCGGATTGTAGAAATACTGAGTGATGGCGCTATTCGCGCCAGCCTCCATCTTGCGCTTGAAGTTATTTAGGTCCGCCACGGCAGAGGGGGCTTGCGGATGAAACTCGGGGTAAGCCGCCACTTCGATGTGAAACGCGGCCCCACTTTCGCGACGCACAAACTCGACTAATTCATTGGCAAAGCGGAGTTCGCCGAAGCCGGTCATTCCCGACGGCATATCGCCACGGAGTAAAACCACCCGTTTGATGCCGGCGTCGACATAGCGCTGGACGATCGCGCGAAGCTCGGCGAGTGGGGTGCCGATACAGGATAGGTGGGGCGCTGCTTCGATGCCGGTGGCGCTTCGTAGGTCAAGCACAGTTTCCAGGGTGGCATCGCGGGTGCTGCCGCCGGCACCAAAGGTCACCGAAAAGAAATCCGGACCGAGGGCGGCGAGCCGCTGACTCGTGGTCCCGAGCTTGGCGCGGGCTTCGGGCGAGCGGGGTGGAAAAAATTCGCAACTGAAAGAGAGCGCAGCCATAGACATCAACACCAGCGTTCAAACCAAGTTAACACCGCTAACCGAACACGGCGGCGGCTTTCGACCACCCCCGGCGGGCTTCCGGTGGGGTCTAATGATGCGCTTGATTTGAGCCAGTTATATTTGAGTGCGCACGGCAAAATATATCGCATTTTTAATGATTTGCAATCATAAATTTAACAAACTTATAAATACCGAACCGACCTTGACCGAGTCCCCGCCAGGCCTTGCTTCGGAGGTTTCATATGTGGGCCAAGGGGCCAGTCCATGCAAGTCGGGGACGACCCAGACAATCCTCCGGCGTCGTTGCTCGGGACTGCTTCCCTCTCTGATTTCAGAACAAACGCCGGCCCCTTTCCGTTCCGACGTAGGAACTTCAAGAAAAGTTCGAGTGCAACCGATAACAAGCGGGACGCCCTATAAATTTCTGATCTCAATTTCCGCCATGGCGCTGACTTCGAACGGTTACTTCGCGTATCTCACTGCCTTGGCAATCCCGGCCAAGCCAGCGACCAACCATAGGAGAACTGCGTGGCGTTGCTCAAAAACATGGATGTAACAGACCCAAGCCACTCGCCGCCGAATGTGCTAACTCCGCTGCGGGGATCGCTGGAAATGCTGGCCGGTGCGCTCGCGGCGGGTTCCGGTCAGCCGTTATTGGATTCGTTGCTGCGAGTCGCGGTGCAATTGAGTGGTGCGCAATACGGGTTTGTCGGACGTCTCGATGAGGGCGCCACAGAGGCGACGGTGGCGGTCAGTTATCCACCGGAACTGGGTGAATCCGCTTGGACGTATGCGCTGCGCGATACGCCGTGCCGGGATGTCGCGCGGGATGGTATCTGCATCGTGCCACGCAACGTGCAGGCCGCGTATCCACGGGATTCATTCCTCGCCGAATACGGTGCCCATGCCTACGCCGGGCGCTGTCTGCTCGATTCGAGCGGCGGCAAAATCGGTCTGCTGACGTTGATCAATCATGTCGAATTCAACGATGTGGCAAGCCTCGGTTGGATTCTCGACATTATCGGCAGCAGTATCAGTTACGAATTAGTCAGGGAGCGGCGCGAGCGTGAGCTTCGCGAAAATCGCGCGCGGCTGGATCTCATCATTTCCAATAGCCAGCAAGGATTTTGGGACTGGGATCTCGCGACCAATCGCCTAACCAGTCTTAGCCTCGATAGCGAGCGACCCGCCAACAACGCGCCGCAGAAAAATCCCTGGCCGATGTTTGAACCTGACGATCGTCGCTTGCTGCGCCGCGCGTTGATTGCCTACCTACGCGGTTTGGCGCCTAACTTCGAAGAAGAAGTGCGTGTGCGTGACGCGACCGGTGGTATTCGCTGGATCCTTATTCGCGGCAAACTCGCGGAGCGCGCGGTGGACGGCAAACCGCGCCGATTGATGGGGACGCACATTGACGTTACGTCGATGAAATCGGCCGAACTCGCGTTGGAACAGGCGCGCCTCTTGCTAAGCACCGTGCTCGACAACATCCCGCAGGCCGTGTACTGGAAGGACCGCGACTCACACTATTTGGGTTGCAATCAGACCTTTGCCAAACTCGCCGGTGTTGAGCATCCGCGCGCGATTGTGGGGCTTACTGACGATGACTTACCGTGGCGCGCGTTGGCGGGGCGCCTGCGCATCGAGGACCTCGCGATCCTCGATGGCGAGCAGCGACATATCGTGACCGAAGACTGTGTCACGAATAGTCGCGGCACGGAAATTTGGGTGGAGAAACACAAGGTGCCGTTGTGCGCGCATGACGGGTCAATTAAAGGCGTGCTCGGCACGACTCACGATGTGACCGAGCGCAAGCGCGCGGCGCAAGAAATCGAGCGGCTGGCGTTCTACGATGGGCTAACGCAACTGCCCAATCGTCGCTACTTCAAGGACCGCTTGACGGCCGCGTTGGCGTCGGCGAAACGTCATGCCTCCGCCGGGGCGCTGCTGTATTTGGATCTCGATCATTTCAAACGTGTCAACGATTCGCTGGGTCACGCCAGTGGCGATCGCCTGCTCCTCGAAGCGAGCGCACGCATCAAGCGCGTATTGCGTACGGAAGACGTGGTCGCGCGGATCGGCGGCGATGAGTTCGCGATCTTGCTGGGCGATCTATCGATGGACACGAAATACTGCGCGCAGCAGGCGAAAATCGTCGCGCACAAGTTGCTCGATACACTGGCGCAACCCTTTGCCTTCGAGAGCGACGACCTGTACCTAACGTCCACGATCGGTATCGCGGTTTTTCCGGAACACCATCAAGATGCGGACGAATTAATGAAAATGGCAGATGCCGCGATGTACCGCGGCAAACTCGCCGGCCGCAATACGGCTTTCTTCTTCGATCCTGAATTACTGGCAGAGGCCGAAGCACGGTTGCGGATCGAAACGCTGCTGCGCGGCGCGATCGAACGCGGCGAATTGGCGCTCCACTACCAACCGCAAGTCGATAGCGAAGGCCGACTACTAGGGGCGGAAGCGTTAATGCGCTGGCGCAATCCAACGCTTGGACAGGTTTCGCCGGCAGTCTTTATCTCAGTTGCCGAAGAAACCGGATTGATCGATGAACTTGGCTTGTGGGCGATTAAAGAAGCGCTGACCGCATTGGCCCGCTGGTATGCCGAAGGAGTCCCCTGTGGCAGCCATCTTTCGGTGAATGTCAGCCAACGGCAATTTGCTTCTCCCCGCTTTGTGGCCGATGTCACCGCGGAATTACGCAAACATGCGGTACCGCGCGGCGCGCTGGTGCTCGAGCTGACGGAGAGCGCCGCCGCCGAACGGGTCGAAGACACCATCATGAAAATGGAACAGTTGCGTGCGGCTGGCTTGTCTTTCTCCATCGATGATTTTGGCGTTGGGTACTCGAGCCTGTCCTACCTCGCGCGACTACCGCTGCAGCAATTGAAAATCGATCGCTCATTTATTCCCACCACCGAGGACGATCGCACGCGCACCGCTATCATCGCGACGTTAATGGCGCTGGGTGAGAACCTTGGCATCGATGTGGTTGCGGAAGGCGTCGAAACCGTCGCGCAGTGGGAGATGCTGATTGTCCGCGGCTGTCGCGCATTCCAAGGTTTTCTGTTCAGCCGCGCACTGGCGGAAGTGGATTTCGTCGGTTTTTGCAAGGCATCCGAGCGCGGCGAGGATCTCGTGCAGACCATGCGGCGCAAACGCGCGTAACGTTAGTTTCCATTTCCGTTTGAAGGCGCGCATCCAGCCTCTTGCGGCCTTTTTCCATTAGGCACAAGCCGCTAAAATGCCCCGCTTCAAGGGCGCCTCAAAGGGTGCCGTTCCTGCCTTTTTCGTACAAACTAAAGCGAATCCACTATGACCCGTGCCAACGCGCCGACCCTTTCTCGCCGAACTCTCGCGAACGCCGTTCGCGCCTTAAGCATGGACGCCGTGCAAGCCGCGAATTCTGGGCACCCAGGTGCGCCGATGGGGATGGCGGACATCATGGAAGTGTTATGGCGCGATTTCTTGCGGCATAACCCGGCTGAACCCAGCTGGCCCAATCGCGACCGTTTTGTGCTTTCCAATGGTCATGGCTCGATGTTGCTGTATTCCCTGTTGCATTTGACCGGTTACGATCTGCCGATCACTGAGCTGCAACGCTTCCGTCAATTGCATTCGCGCACCGCGGGTCACCCCGAACACGGGCATACACCCGGCGTGGAAACGACCACCGGGCCCCTTGGGCAGGGGCTCGCGAACGCCGTTGGCATGGCGCTCGCAGAACGCATACTCGCCGCGCAATTCAACCGTGAAGGTTTTCCGCTCATCGACCATCACACCTATGTGGCGGTGGGCGACGGTTGCTTGATGGAGGGAATTTCGCACGAGGCTTGTTCGCTGGCCGGAACCTTGGGCTTGGGCAAGCTCATCGCGCTTTACGACGATAATCAAATTTCGATCGACGGCGACGTGGCCGGTTGGTTCACCGACGACACCGCCGCGCGTTTCCGCGCGTACGGTTGGCAGGTCATCGAGCGGGTCGATGGACACGACGCGGAGGCCGTCAGTGCGGCACTGAGTGCGGCGCGGGCCGAGTCGTCCAAGCCGAGCTTAATCTGTTGCCGCACGATCATCGGCTTTGGCGCACCCAACAAACAGGGCAAATCGAGCGCGCACGGTGCGCCTCTAGGCGCGAGTGAAGTCACTGCCGCGCGCGAACAACTCGCCTGGCCGCATCCGCCGTTCGAGGTTCCGGCCGAGATCTACGCGGCGTGGGACGCGCGCGCCAAGGGCGCGACGGCGGCCACCGAATGGCAGGCGCTCTATACGCGTTATCGCGCCGCGCATCCGGAACTCGCGGCGGAATTTTCGCGTCGGATACAACGTGAGTTGCCCGCACAATGGCAAGTTACCGCTGGCGAATTGCTGGCGGAGATGCAAGCGACCGCCGCCGCCAACGCCACCCGCAAATCCTCGCAGCTCGCGCTTGAAAAGCTGGGCCCCCTCCTGCCGGAGTTTGTTGGTGGCTCGGCTGATTTGTCCGAATCCAACCTAACGCATTGGAAAGGTTGCGTGACGCAAACCGCCAAGGCTCCGCACGGCAACTACATCAATTACGGCGTGCGTGAATTCGCGATGGGCGCCGTCATGAATGGTCTTGGTTTGTACGGCGGCTTCATTCCGTACGGCGGCACGTTTTTGGTGTTTTCGGATTACGCGCGGAACGCCATCCGCATGGCGGCGTTGATGGAACAGCGCGCGATTTTTGTGCTCACGCACGACTCCATCGGCCTCGGCGAAGACGGACCGACGCATCAACCGGTAGAACACGCCAACAGTCTGCGCGCGATCCCAAACTGCACCGTGTGGCGACCGGGCGACGCAGCGGAAACCGCCGCCGCGTGGATCGCCGCTGTCGAACATCAACGCGGACCGACCTGCTTGCTGTTAACGCGTCAGGGCCTGCCGCCGCAACCACGCACGGCGGCACAAGTCGCGCAGATCGCGCGCGGCGGTTATGTCCTGGTTGAACCCAAAGATCCTATCAAAGGGATCGTGATCGCAACCGGTTCCGAACTCAGTCTCGCGACGGCCGTGGCGGCTGCGCTCAACGAGGATGGCGCGGGTCTACGGGTGGTCTCCATGCCGTGTGCGTCGCGCTTTCTCGCCCAAGACGCGACCTATCGCGAACAAGTGCTCCCCACTGCCTGCCGCAAACGCGTGGCGATTGAGGCAGGAAATACCGACTATTGGTATCGCTTCGTCGGCCTCGATGGACTGGTCTGCGGGCTCGATCAATTCGGCGCTTCCGCGCCGGCCGGTGATCTCTTCCGGCACTTTGGCTTGACGGTCGACACTCTAAAGACGCGACTTGCATCATATCTCGCGTCCTAGATACACATTAAATTCGCTAGAAGTGGTTTCAGAATTCGTTTCGAGGCGTTTAGACAAGGCGCGCGCCGTGCGAGGAGCGCAGTTTATATGCAAATAAATGAGCACCGCAGTAGCCGCGCAACGCCGTATAAACGTCTCTAAATGAATTTTGAGACCGCTTCTACTTACAGTCAGCTTTAAATTCAGGAGAAAGTTTCCATGGCTATCCGAGTTGGCATCAACGGTTACGGTCGTATCGGTCGCAATGTCCTGCGCGCGTTATATGAATCCGGCCGCACGAAGGAACTCGAAATCGTCGCCGTCAATGACTTAGGCGATGCCGCGACCAATGCGCATTTGACGCGATACGATTCCGCGCATGGGCGTTTCCCCGGCACCGTGGCGGTCGATGGCGATGCCATGGTGGTCAACGGCAACCGCATCAAAGTCTTGGCCGAACGCGATCCGGCCAAACTCCCGTGGGGTGACCTTAAAGTTGATGTCGTCATGGAATGCACGGGGTTATTCACCACCAAGGAAAAAGCCGGTCTGCACCTCAAAGGCGGCGCCAAAAAAGTCATCATCTCGGCACCGGCCAGCGACGAGGTGGATGCCACCATCGTGTACGGGGTCAACCATCACACGTTGAAAGCGAGCCACACCGTCATTTCGAATGCGTCGTGCACGACGAATTGTTTGGCGCCGCTGGTCAAACCGCTGCATGAGAGAATCGGGATTGAATCCGGGTTGATGACCACCATTCACGCGTATACCAACGACCAAGTGTTGACCGACGTATTCCACAAAGACCTGCGCCGCGCGCGATCAGCCACGCAGTCGATGATCCCGACCAAAACCGGCGCCGCCGCTGCGGTGGGATTGGTGCTTCCGGATCTAAACGGCAAGCTCGATGGGCTCGCGGTGCGCGTGCCGACGATCAATGTATCGCTGGTCGATCTCACCTTCCGCGCCAAACGCGCGACGGACAAGAAGGAAATCACCGCTATTATGAAAGAAGCCGCGGCCGGCCCGTTGAAGGGGATTCTGATGATAAGCGAAGAGCCGCTGGTGTCGATCGACTTTAATCACAACCCACATTCATCGATTTTTGAGGTTTCGGAAACCAAAGTTATCGACGGCACGCTCGTTAAGGTCATGGCGTGGTACGACAACGAGTGGGGCTTCTCGAATCGCATGCTCGATACCGCGCTCGCGATGATGAACGCCAAGGGCTAACGCATGTTAAGCATGGAGAGCCTAGATCTCGCGGGTAAGCGCGTGCTGATCCGCGAGGATTTCAACGTGCCGCTGAAGAACGGCAAGATCACCGACGACACACGCCTGCGCGCCGGGTTGCCAACCTTGCAGAAAGCGCTGGCCGCGAACGCGCGCGTTATCGTGATGTCGCATTTGGGTCGCCCGAAAGAAGGTGTATTCGATGAGGCATCCACCATGGCGCCGGTCGCCACGGCGTTATCGACGATGCTGGGCAAGCCCGTGCGCCTCGCCACGGATTGGATTGACGGTGTGACCTGTGCGCCCGGTGAGTGTGTATTGACCGAGAACGTGCGGTTCTTGGTCGGTGAAGAAAAAGACGATGAAGGCTTGGCGCGCAAAATGGCGGCACTCTGCGATATCTACGTCAACGATGCTTTCGCCACCGCGCATCGTGCGCAAGCTTCCACGCACGGGGTCGCCAAGTTCGCGCCCGTGGCCTGCGCCGGTCCGTTGATGAAGGCCGAGATTGATGCGCTGAAAGCGGCCCTGCATGCCCCTAAACGACCGCTGGTGGCGGTCGTTGGCGGATCCAAAGTCTCCACCAAGCTTGAAGTGCTCGAGTCATTGCTTGGCAAAGTCGACCAACTGATTGTCGGCGGTGGTATCGCCAACACCTTCATGAAGGCGGTCGGTCTACCGATTGGTAAATCGTTATGCGAAGACGACATGGTGGATACCGCGCGCCGCATCATGGACGCCGCGAAAGCGCGCGGCGC
Source organism: uncultured Klebsiella sp. (assembly GCA_964555355.1). GTDB lineage: Bacteria > Pseudomonadota > Gammaproteobacteria > CAIKBL01. The sequence goes on along the minus strand of CAZKRY010000010.1, from coordinate 254,914 downwards.
CGAAGTGCCACTACCAACGGATGTGGTTTGCGGTAAGGAGTTTAAGGAAACCGCCGTCGCCACCACCAAAGCGGCGAACGCGGTACAGGATGACGATCTCATCATGGATGTCGGCCCCGCCACGGCCCAGCGCTTCGCGCAATTACTTAAATCCGCCGGCACCATTGTTTGGAACGGGCCGTTAGGCGTATTCGAGTTTGATCAGTTTGGCGGCGGCACCCAGTCGCTCGCGAAAGCCATCGCCGAATCAAACGCATTCTCCATTGCCGGCGGTGGGGACACGTTGGCGGCGATTGCCAAGTACGGTATTACCCAACAGGTCTCATATATTTCAACCGCCGGTGGCGCGTTCTTGGAATACTTGGAAGGCAAAACCTTGCCGGCGGTCGCCATTTTGGAAACGCGCGGCAGCTAACACCAAAGCGAGGACACTGATGGGAACCGTCCGGATTGTCGAAGCCGATGCGATTCCCTGGCAACTCGTGGCGGATGCAGTCGCGCCGGAGGTCGCTTCACGCATGTCGCGTGCCGAGCGCGAGTCGGATGTTCGGATCATTCACACGCAACCGAACGGCCTGCAGATGTTTGAAGCGAAGATCGCGTCCAACGAAGAGATCTCGCTGCACGCGCACGCCGAGGACGAAATCATCTACATCCTAGAAAGTGAACTGCTGATCGGGCGCAAACGACTGGGGCCTGGTGCTTCGGTATTTGTGGCCGGCAACACGCTGTATGGTTTTCGCACCGGACCAGACGGCGCTAGGTTTCTCAACTTTCGCGGCCGCGCGAACACGAGCTTTATCACGCGCGAAGAATATCTGGATGCGAACGCGGCTAAGTAGCGCGCCGATAAACCTCTTGGCCTTCAAAGAATGTGCGCTCGACCTGTGTGGTCACGATCTCGCTTGCCGGCACCGAAAACAAATTCTGATTTAGCACAATAAAGTCGGCGGACTTTCCGACTTCGAGCGTTCCGGTGAGTGCCTCACGCCGTAGCGCCCGCGCGCCATCGAGCGTAAAAATTTTAAGTGCTTCGGCAAGGGTGATCGCTTGTTCTTCCCATAACGCGCCAGGCGTGCGCGCCTGTGGGTCTCGTCGCGTGACCAGTGTTTGAATACCGATCCAGGGATCCATCGACGCCACCGCAGCCGGCCAGTCGGAACCTGCCAAAAGATTAATCCCGGCATCGATCAGTGTACGAATCGGCCAATAAAACCGACCACGCTCGCCCACCGCGTTGATAACGGAATTGATGATCGGCGAGGGGTACCAAAGATAAGGGGACAAGTCAGCGACTGCATTCAACGCTTTCAACCGCGGAAAATCGGTATGGTCCACAAAGCCGGCGTGCGCAAGCTCATGGCGCAAATCGCAACGGCCGGATTGACGGTGCGCGTATTCGATGGCGTCTAACGACACGCGCAGCGAACGGTCGCCCGCCGTATGCAACTTAACCGTAAACCCGCGCGCTTCCAGCGCCGCGACGTCGGTGGCGAGGGTCGCCTCGTCCACATGCAGCTCGCCGCGAAAATCAGCCGGGAAATCCGGGTGCGGCGCATAGGGCGCAAGCATCGCCGCGGTTCGCGCGGAGGTCGGCACGCCGTCTTGATAGATTTTGATGAAATTGGTGTCGACATGTTTAGACGCATAAAGCGCACGCAAGGCATCAAAATGCGCATAGTCGAGCGGCGCACGACGGTGACCGTAGGGGGTCGATAACGATGCCGCCACGTGCATCGTCAGTTCATCGGCCAGATCAGCTTCGTGATAAGCGCGCAGCAGAGGCTCGTTGGCATCCGCATCGTTAATGCCGGTGATGCCGAACCCATGCGCGATGCGCAACATCTCGCGAACTCCCTCGCGGTATTGCGCGGCACTCCAGTCCGGCAGGCGATTACGAACCAAACTATCGGCCGCTTCAAACAGCAAACCATTCGGCTCGCCGCTTGCATCACGTTGAATGCGGCCGCTCGCGGGATCGGGGGTGTTGCGTGTGACACCGGCCAAGGCCAGTGCCCGCGAACTCGCCCAGCCATTATGTCCGGAGTCATCGCGTAAATAGATCGCCACCTCGCCACCGATCGCATCCAACCATGCACGCGGCGACGGAATTTGGTACTGCGAAAAGAAATCACTGGCCCAACGACCGCCGATCAAACAGGCCGTCGGTGCGCGCGCGAGACTGGCTCGAATGGAATTCGCAATGGCATCGGGTGTTGCGTCGAACGCGAATTTGCAGCTGAACAAATTCGCGATCGCGCCCTTGGTGGGATGGCAATGCGCATCGATGAGGCCGGGCATTACCATACCGCGGTCGAAGCTCAAACGCCGGGTCAAGGGACCGGCCCACGAATGTACTTCAGATCGCGTGCCCATCGCGACAATCCGGCCCGCGCGTACCGCAAGTGCCTGCGCCCACGGCTGAGGTGGGTTCACGGTGTATAGAGCGCCTTCGACGATCAAATCGGCAAACTTATGCATCCCGTCCAACACCTCACATGACAACGTGATTGCGCCCGCGCGCGCAGCCTAACGTGATGGGCTTGCGATGTGCTAGACGCACCGCCAGACTTGGCCTTCCGATTTCATGAAAGCCAGCCATGTTGAACCGTAAGCCGCGAATTCTGTTGACCAACGACGATAGCCACGATTCGCCGCTGTTTCATTTCGCAATCGATGCCTTGCGAGAGTTGGGCGAGGTATCAATTGCCGTTCCTGCCACCGAGCAGAGCTGGAAAGGTAAATCGATGACGCGGCATGGTGCGCTCTATGCCGATAAGATTTTGATTCACGGCTATCCCGCGTGGTCGGTCACCGGTACGCCGGCGGATTGCGTCAATCTCGCGCTGTACCATTTACTCGATGAGTTACCCGATATCGTTGTGTCTGGAATTAACATCGGAAAAAACGTGGGCCTAGGTTTTGTCTATGCGTCGGGCACGGTTGGTGCGTGTTTGGAAGGTAACATCGCGGGGCTGCCGGCGCTTGCGTTATCGCAAGAGCTCACGCGCGATGAGTTTATCTACTGGGATCAAAATCGGGGCTTCGAGCCGGCGGTCGCCGCGCGTTTGCAGCGGAGTGTGAGTGTATTGGTGCCGCAGGTGTGGCATGCGCTCATCCATAATCATTTCGATGCGCGCACAACTTGGAACGTGAATTTTCCAATTTCGGATTCTCTCGATCTCGAGATCAAGCGTACTCGCTTAGGGTATTCCGTTTACCGCGATTGCTTTTTAAAGCGCGGCGATCAGTATTTCTTCGGCCTGAAAACGGCCGACATCGACGCGACCCCTGATACCGACGATGCCACCTTAAAGGCGGGGCATATCAGTGCCACGTTGCTGGATATTCGAGATTTCGGGCAGCGAACAACCAATCAATAAAGAACGCTGTATTAAATCCCTCTCCCGCCTGCGGGAGAGGGTAGGGTGAGGGTCTTCTCACACCGCGCGTAATTTCGAGATCACCTTTATTTAAGCTGCGCCGCGTACTTCGCCGTGATCTCCCCAACCTTTTGCATAATCTCGGCCTGCATTTGCAGCTGCAGTTTCTCGTTACCCGGCGGGAGCTGCGGGATCATCAGCGGCATGCCGTGCATTTTGTGTTTGCACTTCATGCCATGCATGCCGCAGCGCTTACCATGCTCGCTTTGCGCGCCATGCATCATGTCTTGCATTTCGTTCGGTGGCATCGGTGCCGGATCGGCGGCGAACACCGGGGCGGCAAAAACCAAGGCCATACCGAGTGCGGCGACTAAAGAAGGAAATGTACGCATGAAGGACTCCGTGATAGTTACAGAACGTGTTCAAAAGACCGCGAAAACGGCGTTAGGTTCATTTCACCAACGGTGTAATACCACCGGCAACTCGGCATACCCGTGAATCACGTTGGAACAAACCCGCTTAGGCTCGCCCACCACTTCAACAAACTTAAATCGCTTCATGATCTCTTCCCACGCGATTTTGAGTTGGAGCTCAGCCAGACGATAACCCACACAGTGATGAATCCCGAAGCCGAAGGACAGATGCCGGCGCGGCTGTGCCCGATCGATGATGAAATCCTCCGGGCGCTCGATCTCCGTTTCGTCCCGATTGCCGGAGATGTACCACATGGCAACCCGCTCGCCCGCCTTGATCGTGACGCCGCCTACCTTAAAATCGACCAGCGCCGTGCGCGCCATGTGAGAGATCGGCGTTTGCCAGCGAATGATCTCGGGCACCATCGAGTCGATGAGCGCGGGCTTCTCACGCAGCCGGGCATATTCCTGCGGATAGCGGTTAAGCGCAACGATGCCACCGGTCAACGAATTTCGGGTAGTGTCGTTACCGCCGACGATCAAATTAATGAGATTGCCGAGAAACTCTTCCGGCGATAAATCCTTGGTGCCTTCGGCCTTAATCATTAAAGACAGCAAGTCTTGGCTCGGACCGTGTAGCCGTTCCCGCCAAAGACCGGCGAAGGTCGTAAAACAATCTTCGAGGACGCCGCGGCGCTGCTCCCAGCTATCGATGATGCCAAAGCCGGGTTCGGTGACCGCGACATCAGACCAATAGGTTAACTGCCGGCGCTTTTCCCACGGAAAATCGAACAACATCGCAAGTACCTGTGACGTTAATTCCATCGACAGGCGGTCGACCCAATTGAACGGCTCGCCCACCGGCAGGCTGTCCAACAACTCCCCGCACAATGTGCGGATCTTGCCTTCCATCTCGCGCACACTCGCACGCGCCACCACCGGCGCAATGGCTTTGCGCTGCGCGGTATGCGTCGGCGGATCGGTGGATTGAAACATCCGCGCATCCACGCCGTGCTGACGAAACAATTTCTCGTATCCCAGGATGTGTCCGCCGCGACGGTAATCGCACGAAAACATTTCATCCGCCGAATTGACTTTGACGATGTCGTTGTAGCGCGTCAGCGACCAGTACGCCCCGTAGTCGCTCTGCGGGCAGAAGTGCACGGGAGACTCTTGGCGCAGTCGCGCGAACAACGGGCCTATCGTGTCTTGCTGATAGAGCCGTGGGTTGCTGACATCAATGGCAGCGAGTGGGGCATCGTAAGCGCCAAAATCTGTGGCCATGTTTTAGATACTCAATCTAATTCAAACGTGCAAAAGGCGTGTGTGCTTGGATGCTAACCATGCGATCGTCTATCAGCAACGCGTGCCGCGTGACTACGCTAAACAGTTGTTCGGAATTCCGCGCCAGGCGCAAGGTCGGGATGCGGATGAACGTTGGCATCGACTAACCGAGAATTCGCAACAGCGATTTAGTCCGATTCGTCGGCGCTTTGGTCCGCCCAACCGCCGACGATGTCGCGAATTTTTGTAAAGAAGGCGATACCCTGCACAATCTCATCGTCCGTCATCTCCGCCGTAATTTTTTCGATGTAGCGCGTGCCGCGGGCCATCATTTGAGTGATAAACGCCTCGCCCTTGGTGGTTAGCGTGACGACTTGTTCGCGCCCGGAGGCGGGATCCTCGGCCAATTTCAACAACCCCAATTTGGGGGCAGCCATGCCACGAATGGCTTTGGTGATCGCCGCGTTGGAAACCTCAAACCAGCTGCCCAAAGCCTGCGCGATGGCTTTGCGGTTCATCCTTACGCCGGCGGTGCCTTTGGAATGAATTAGCCAGAGCACCGCGACTTGATGCCGGGATAGTGCGTCTCCCCTTAGTGCGTCTTCTACGCCAATCCCGGCTTGGTAGTGGATGGGGTAATACAGCTCAAGGAACTGCAGTGCAGCATTCGGCGGCACGCGCACATCGTGATCACGAGGAGGAGTCATGGTGTTTTCATTGATGTTTCTTGGGAAACTATTGTTATATTGAAACTGTTCACAAAGTAAACTATAACGAGTGTGGCCTATTTAGTATGGTCGAACGGAGTAACCCTGCCCATGCCGATACCTCTTACAAACCTAGACCCCGTGGCGCTCGTCGACGCGCTCCCCCGCCCCGAAACCATCGCCAATCCGTATCCGCTTTACGCGCGGCTTCGCCCGCATACCCCGATCTACGGCTACCGTGATTATCCTCCGGGAACGATCCCGGACCAAGACGAGGCGGTCACGGCCTGGGTGTTGATGACATACGAAGAAGTCGCGCGCGCGGCGCGGGACCACGCCACGTTTTCTTCACGCGACCCACTACAAGAACAGTCGTCGGCGCCAACGTTGATGCTGGTCAATCACGACAATCCGGAGCATGACCGACTTCGTCGCTTAATCAGCGTCGCTTTTTCACATAAGGAAATCGCCCAGCTGAAACCTTGGATAGCCGCGCGAATACGAGAAATGTTAGCGGCGCTGCCGAGTGGCGATGTTGAAGTGGTAAGCCAATTCACCTCGGCCATTCCCGCGCGGGTCATGATGCGTTTGCTGGGTTGTCCGGACGCTGACGCCGAGCGCTGCCGCGGATGGGCCACGGCGTTCATGTTGTCCGCCGCGTTAACGCCCAAGGAACGCGAGCACAGTAACCAATCCATGGTCGCGTATTTCGTTGACAAGGTCAGTGGGTTACATGCCGCGCTCGAAGCTGGTGTGCCGCCGCCGGATGGCCTCATCGCCGCGCTCCTGCTCGCGGAGAGTGAAGGGGAGCGACTGACACTCGATGAAGTGATCCGGTTTTGCGTGACGTTGGTGGTCGCCGGCGCGGAAACGACGACATTCTTGTTGACTAATCTGCTGTACAACCTCGCGACCATGCCGCTGGTCACGGCCGCGCTACGCGCCGACCGCATGCTCATCGCACCATTTATCGACGAGAGTCTGCGCCATTCCGGGCCGCCCCAACGGCTGTTTCGGATCGCGACGCGCGATGTGGAAGTAAGTAATAAGCTAATCAAAGCAGGCGATTGGGTAGCGCTCTTTTTCGCCGCGGCCAATCACGATCCGGCAGTCTTTCCGGCGCCGGATCGTTTTGACCTCACCCGGCGCAATCTCAACATGCAGCTCTCGATGGGGGCGGGCATCCATCATTGTTTGGGCTTTGCGGTTGCCAAGTCAGAAGCGAGCGCCTTGGTCGAGGCGGTGCTTGATCATTGCCCCGATCTCCGCCTTGGTCAAACCGCGCCACGCGCGCAGTGTACGAGCCTGCTGACCCACAGCTACGAGGCGTTAACCCTCAATTTTTGTTCTGAGCATTCAACGGGAGCTAAACCATGTCCAAGAACTTAGACGTGACACAACAAATATTCGAACGATTTGGGGCCCATGACATTCCCGGCATCCTGCAACACCTGGCGGATGACATCGTAATCGAGTTCTATGGACCTCCCGCCATTCCGTACGCCGGAACCTATCGGGGCCAGGCCGAGGCGCGGAAGTTTTTTCAGACGGTTCTGTCCTCTGTCACGATTAACCAATTCGCGCCACAGGAAATGCTCGCGGTCGACGACAAAGTCTTTGTCACCGGGTATTTACATCTCAACCCCAAGGCGACTACCGGGACCATTGAATCGGACTTTGTCCATGTCATCACGCTACGCGACGGGAAATGGGTTCGTTTCCGCGATTTCATGAACACTGCCGTCGCGGTCGAGGCATTTCGCGCGCCCTCTAGACCCGCCACCCCGGGGAGTGTTTGAATCGTCGTTAAGCGCGGTCGTGCGGCACTGTTGAGCGGTGTGCGAACCTACGCGCCTCGCTCACCTGACTTCATTCGGAGCCGCAACGATGTTCACCGACCGCATAGAACCCCAATGGATCGACGCCTTCCGGCGCGTGTTTGAACTGTGCAAAATCAATCCCGGCAGCGAAGTGGCGTTACTCACCGAAACGCAATCGCGCGGTCTCAATATCGATCTCGCCCGTTTGGCGCTTGCGCAGATGGGCGTCGACGCGTTTCAAATCACCGTCCCAACCCCACGCCAAAGTGCGCCGGTCCCCATCCGCTCGACGGGCGCGAGCCAGGCATTGAACGGCCAGTCAGCCGCACTCGCCGCGCTCAAAGCCTCCGAAGTCATTATCGATCTAACGGTCGAGGGCTTATTACACGCGCCGCAACTTCCGGAAATCTTAGGCGCCGGTGCGCGCGTCATGATGGTGTCGAACGAACATCCGGAAGCGCTCGAGCGTTTAGTGCCGAAAGCGGAAGACGAGGCTCACGCTAAAGCCGCGATCAAAGCCTGCAAGGCGGCGAGTCTGATGCATGTCACCTCGCGCGCCGGTACCGATCTCAAGATCAATCTAAAAGACGCGCGGGTCGGTGGCGTGTGGGGTTGGTGTGAAAAGCCCGGCATGGTGGCGCATTGGCCGGGCGGGATCGTCGTCAACTTTCCGGCCGCGCATGCCGTCAATGGGCGCTTAGTGCTCGATGTCGGCGACGTCAATTTAACTTTTAAACGTTACCTTGAATCGCCGGTAATTTTTACGATTGAAGACGATTACGTCACGGATATCGAAGGCACCGGTACGGATGCGGAATTGATGCGGCGTTATCTCGCCGCGTGGGGTGATCGTGCGGCGTATGGGGTCTCGCATGTGGGTTGGGGTTTGAATCCCGCTGCACGCTATGAAGCGCTCGCGATGTACGACCAACGCGATTTCAACGGCACCGAGTTGCGCGCTTTTGCCGGCAACTTTTTGTATTCGACCGGCGCGAACGAATACGCCGGGCGCTTTACGCAAGGGCATTTTGACCTGCCGTTGCGCGGCTGCACGGTACGTTTGGATGACCGGGTAGTGGTAGAAGACGGCGTATTGAAATGAACGCCGATGCGCCGCTCTTCGATCCCAAGTCATTCCGGCTGAGCGATCAGGAAATCGAACTCACTGAACTCGCACGTCAACTCGGACAAACAAAGTTCGCCGCGCGTGCGGCAACCTTTGATCGCGAAGCGCGCTTTCCGACCGAAAATTACGCCGACCTACGCGATGCTGGATTACTCGGCATCTGTGTGCCACGCGCCTATGGCGGCATGGGCGCGAACTATCGCGCGTATTCGCTGACCGCGGCCGAAATCGGCCGTTATTGCGGCGCGACGGCGCTCACTTTCAACATGCATGTCTGTTCGTGTCTGTGGTCGGGTGAATTGTCGGATGCACTAGATATGACGGTTGACCAGCGCGCTCAGCATGAGCGCCGACGGCATCGACATTACGCGCGCATCGTACGCGACGGCAAAGTATACGCACAGCCGTTCTCGGAAGGCGGCGCGGGCACCGCCGCGGCCGGTGCCACGCCGTTTGCTACCACTGCGAAACGCAACGCACAGGGCTGGGTGGTGAACGGACGCAAGATTTTTGCTTCCCTCTCCGGGCACGCGGATTACTACGGCATTCTGTGCACGGAAGTAAACGAAGACGCGCCGCTCAGTCGACGAAACTCGATGTATCTCGCCATCCCAGCCGACGCCCCTGGCGTCAGCGTCACCGGTGATTGGGATCCGCTCGGCATGCGCGGCACCGTCTCGCGCACACTGCTCTTACAGAATGTTCAGGTCGACACGGATGAAGCCATCATGCCGCCCGGGTTGCACCATCAGGCGGCGAGCCGTTGGCCACATATGTTCATGACGCTAACGCCAACCTATATGGGCATCGCGCAAGCGGTCTATGATTTCACGGTTAAATACCTGCGCGGCGAATGGCCTGGGGTTACAGAGAAGCGGCGCGTGAATAATGTCAAACAAAGCAACGTCGCGCGTTTGCATTTGATGCTGGAGCAGACCAAGGCATTGTGGTTTCAAGCGATCAACGATGCGGGAATCGATCCTAGTCGCGAGCAATTGATGCGCATGATCGCCGCGCAATACACGGTGATGGAAAACGCGAATGAGATAGCCCAGCTTGCGATCCGCACCTGCGGCGGACAGTCGATGCTGAAGTCGTTACCGCTGGAACGCTTGTACCGCGATAGTCGCTGCGGCGCGTTGATGCTGCCGTGGACAGCCGATCTTTGTATTGAACGTTTAGGCCGCGACGCGCTGTATCTGCCCGGCGAAAAGGATGAATGATCATTTTGCGGGCTGGATCGCCCGCCAGGCCGCGCAGGCGCCCGCGCGGATCGCGCTACGCTACCTCGATGAAGTTTGGACTTATCGCGACCTAGATGGGCTAGTGGCGCGCCTTAGTGGCGCACTGAATGGACCTCTCGCCTTGCCGTGCGGCGCACGTGTGGCCTATCTAGGCGCCAATACCCCAGAACTTATCGCGCTCTTATTTGCCTGCGCCGGCAGCGGACAAATCTTTGTCCCACTCAACTGGCGCCTTGCCGCTGCCGAACTCGACACCATCCTGCATGACTGCGCGGCGGAGGCGCTGATCGTCGAAGACTCTTGCATCGAGCTTGCCGCGCGGCTCCATTACGAAGTGCCGAACGGGCGGAGATACGGCGTACGCACGCAACACGCGGCGTGGCAGTCAATACCGACGAGCGATCCCATTGCCGCGGAATCCACTGATCCGAACGCAGCCATCTTGATTGCCTACACCTCAGGGACCACCGGCCGGCCAAAAGGCGCGATGTACACCGCGACGACCTTTGCCACCAACGCGCGAAACGCCGTCGATGCGCATCGCATGACGCCCGCTGATCGCGTTTTAACTTCCTTGCCGTTGTTTCACACCGGCGGACTCAATATCCAAACCACCCCGGCACTCGCGCTGGGCGCGGAGGTAGTCTTGCAGCCGCGATTCGATCCCGCGGCAACCCTCGCCGCCATCGTGCAGGCGCGACCCAGTTTGACCGTGCAAGTCCCCGCGACGCTGCAAGCACTCCAAGCACTGCCCGCTTGGCGTGACGCTGATCTGTCCTCGCTCCGCGCAATTGCAACCGGCTCCACCGATGTGCCCCGCGAACTCCTCGATACATGGCAGGCGCGCGGTATCCCGGTTATTCAAATCTACGGCGCCACCGAAACCGGTCCGGTCTCCATTTATCAGCGAGTGGAAGAAGCGTTCGCGACGACCGGTTCGATCGGCCGTCAAGGACAACACACCGAGATCAGAATCACCCGCAGCGACGGCACCCCATGTGACACCGATGAACCCGGCGAAATCTGGGTGCGCGGAGGGCATGTCGTCACCCATTATTGGAACGATCGGCACACCGAGTCCTTTGTCGACGGATGGTTTAAGTCCGGTGATATCGCCGCGTGTGATGCGCAAGGACTCTATTGGTTTGTCGACCGTATCAAGAATGTGATTATTTCCGGCGGCGAGAACATCTATCCTGCCGAGATCGAACGTGTGTTGCGCGGGGTGCCGGAACTCCGGGAAGCGGCGGTGGTGGGCGAAGCCGACGCCCAATGGGGCGCGGTGCCCGTCGCGGTGGTGGTGCCTCAAGATGTCGCGCATTTCGAGCCCTCGCGTCTAAATCCATATTTCGACGGGGTCATCGCGCGTTACAAATGGCCAAAGCGTGTGCGTGTCGTGAACGCCTTGCCGCGCACGGCGTTGGGGAAAGTGGATATTCCGGCGCTGAAAGCGCTGTTAGAAAAGGAAAGCAAATGAGAAGAACCAAAATTGTGGCAACGCTCGGCCCCGCCACCGATCCCGATGCGGTCATGACCCGTTTATTGGAAGCGGGGGTGGATGCGGTACGGGTCAATTACTCGCATGGCGCGCACGCCGATCACGCGCGGCGCATTGCGCAAGCGCGGCGGCTCGCCGCGCGATTCGATCGCGAAGTTGCGATTATTGCCGATTTGCAGGGACCCAAAATCCGCATCGCCCGATTTCGCAACGGTCCGATCGAACTCATCAAAGGTCAGCCCTTTGTGTTGGACACCGCGTTGGCAACGGATGCGGGTGACGCAGAACGCGTGGGTGTCGCGTATAAAGCGCTCGCGCAAGATGTGCGCAAGGGCGACAACTTGTTGTTGGACGACGGGCGCATCGTGCTGAAGGTGGCGCGCGTGCGCGGCACTGCGATTGAAACCGTGGTTACCACCGGCGGCCCGTTGTCGAACAACAAAGGCCTCAACCGCGAAGGCGGCGGTTTATCCGCGGCCGCATTGACCGTGCAAGATCGCAAGGATCTGCGGCACGCGCTCGCGCACGGCGCGGATTACATCGCCGTATCGTTTCCGCGCGATGCGCAGGACGTCATCGCCGCGCGGCGCGTCGTTACCCAGGCCAAAGGCAGCGCCGGCATCATCGCGAAGATCGAACGCGCGGAAGCGTTGCAGAACATCGAAGAAATATTGGACGTTGCGGACGGTTTGATGGTGGCGCGCGGCGATCTGGGCGTTGAGATCGGCGACTCGCGGCTACCGCCGGTCCAAAAACAACTCATCAAAAAAGCCCGTCGACGGCATCGTTTTGTCATCACGGCGACGCAGATGATGGAATCGATGATCGAGAACCCGTTGCCGACGCGCGCGGAAGTTTTCGATGTGGCCAATGCCGTACTCGACGGCACGGACGCCGTCATGTTGTCGGCCGAAACCAGTGTTGGCCAGTATCCCGATCTCGCCGTTGCCGCCATGGCGCGTACCTGCATTGAAGCGGAAAAGCAGTGGACCGAATATGAACCCGACTCGCTGCTCGATCGGAGTTTTGAGCGTGTCGATCAGGCGATTGCGATGTCATCCATCTACTGCGCCAATCGCATTAAAGTCGCGGCGATCGCCGCGTTGACGGAATCTGGCGCCGTCACGCGCTGGATGTCGCGCATCGATACTGATATCCCCATCTATGCGCTCTCGCGGCATCTCACCACCTTACGCCGCGTCACGTTGTATCGCGGCGTCTATCCAATCTTCGTCGACATCAATCAAGTGCCGTACACCGAAGTCACGCGCGAAGTGTTGACTCGCTTGCAGGCCCGCGGCGGGTTAAAGCGCGGTGACAAGGTCATCTTGACCAAAGGTGACCTGCACGGTCGTTCGGGTGGCACGAACGGCATGAAGATCGTGGTGGTGGGAGATTTTATTGAACATGTCGGGTAGCGAACTTACAAAAATTTTGGCACGAGGTAATCGATGAAGTTCGGCGTCAGCATTCCCAACAACCAAGGCATTGAATCGGTTCGCGATCTCGTCGAGGTGGCGGTGGAAGCCGAACGACTCGGTTATCACTCGGCGTGGGTGAGCGAGCACCTTTTTCACGCGAGTTATGTCGCGCAGCGTCTCGGCGACAAGCCTTATCACGAGGCGCTCGTGGTGCTGACCGCGGTCGCCGCCCTCACGACGCGAATTCGCCTCGGCACCTCGGTATTGGTGCTGCCCTGGCACCATCCGGTGCGACTCGCGAAGCAAATCGCGTCGCTTGATCAACTGTCCGGTGGGCGCGTCGACCTCGGTATCGGTGTAGCGCAAACGCCGGATGAGTTCGCCAATCTCAACGTTCCCTATGACACGCGCGGCGCGGTGACGGACGAAGTGATCGACGCGATGCGACGATTATGGGAGGAGGATCTGCCGTCGTTTGACGGCGCGCATTATCGTTTCTCTGGGCTGCGCTTTGCGCCCAAATCCACGCAAACACGACTACCGATCCTGATTGGCGGCAACTCACCGCGCGCATTGCGGCGCGTTCGCGAAAAGGGCGATGGGTGGCATGCGATGAGTTCTTCGGCGAATGAGATGCGCGCGGCGGTGCCGCTTGCGGCCGGCAAGCCGTGCTCGATTCGTTTGGTGCTCGAGTTCGTCGATACACCGATAACGCGCGACATTGCCGATCGCCGTTCGTTGAAAGGCACTGCGGCGGAAATCCGCGCACAAGTCGCGGCTTACGCCGCGGCCGGCGTCGGTGAAATTGTCGTCGATGCCAATGTGTCCGATCTCGCCGCCACGCACGCGGCCTATCGGCGTTTTCGCGATGAAGTCATGCCCGCGTTTATTGTGGAGTAGCGCCACATCGCCTCTGGGCCGCGTGTGGCGCCTGCTACTCCGTGGGAAGCTCCAAGCCGATTTTCGCAAATCGACGCTGCATTTCGGCGGTGATTTCGTAAGGGTTCTCGGTGTAATAGCGGCGCCAGTATTTTTTGGCGCCCGCAAATTCGCCAAGGGCATAGAGGCTCTCACCCAGCCGGCGGTATATCTGCAAATCACGCGCTTTGTTGACCTTGAGCGCGCGCCGGAGGAAGTCCACGGCATCGGCGTGCCGCTTCTCTTGTTGGGCGACTTTACCGGCGCGATAGAGTGGGGCGTAGCTCCCTGGGTATAAGTCGACCATGCGTTGCCAATACTTGGCCGGGCTTCGCCACGCCGCGGTGGACGCATACGTCACACTGCAGGCCCAGCCTAAATACAACACCACGAAGCCAAGCGTGACATAACGACGGGTCTTCGCTCGGCCCGCGTGGCGTACCAGCCGGCGGGCTAAATCCGCGAGCAAAATGGCGCTCAGCACATGCGCGATGAGCAAGTCCCGATATTCGAACGTACCGCTGCCACCGCGGCCGAGCAGACTCAACGTCGGCAACACACTGACCAGTACCACACCACCCCACAACAACGGCAACGACCAGCGATGCTGGCGCTTTAATGTGATGAGCAGCCAACCGCCTGTCGCGAGCACCGCTAGCGAGGCGAGCGGTGCGAACCCGAGTGTCATGATCGAGGCGTGGCCACTGATATCCAACCAACCGGCAGGATGCGTCACCGGCAATTCGAGACCTGTGGCGGTCGGCCACAGCAACGTGCGCACGGATTCGATCACTAGATTGAGATCGAGTAATAGCGGATGAGAAGTCTCCGTTTGAGAATCGGCGAAGCGTGCGCCCGGACTACTCAGCAACGTGTAAGCGGACCACGCCGCGAGCAACAGGTACGGCACCTTCTCAATGACGAGCGTGCGCCAGTCGCGTCGCCGATCCCAGAGATCGAAGAGCACCAACCATAACGGCAGCGACAGATAAGTCGGCGGCGCGAGCAATGCCACCGCGTACAAAGAGACACTGGCACCGAGCCACAAGGGTTTATGACGCGCCGCGCACCAGCGGTATTCAAGGTAGACCACGCAAGAGGCGAGCGCGAAACCGAGGCCAATCCATTGTCCGCGCAGCAACATCCAACATAACGCTTCGCTGACTACTGGTGTCGCCGCGAACAAGACCGCGGCGAGTGCGCCTTGTAGGGGGTTGCCGGTGAGTCGCCAGCAGAGCCGCGCGACACAGTAGAGTACGGGGATTAAGAACAGCCAGTTAAAGAGATACCACCCCCAATACCGCTCACCCGCGACTGCCCAGTTGAACGCGGCTGCCACGTAAGTCAGGGGTTGGAAGGTGCCGTGAAAATCGGTGGCCGCAAGCGCGCGCAGATTCGCCCACGATAACTGCGTGATCAGCGGATCGCCCGCGATGAGATGCTGATCGTCATTGATATCGAAAGCGGCAAAGAAACCGCCGAGATGCAGCAACATGCCAAAGGCAATCGCGGCGGCAACGTAATGGCGTCGCGCCGACCACGGTGCATAACGGTACTCATTGGCGAGCCATATTTGCCGGGGCATCACGCGTATGCCGATCGCGATGCCGAGTAATGCGATCGCGAGCATCCAGCCCCAAGCGGCGGCAGGCAGGCCCATCCAAGTTGTCGGTGAGAGAGTATTCGTCACGGATTCAACATTCGGGTTTGGGTAGCGCGCGCACCCTGAACAGGGTCGGGTACGCGGAATCGTCCTCGCAGCGATCAACCAAGGCGCATGCTAAACCAAACGAGACCCATACTTGTAACGCGCACCATCATGCAGGCGATGATGCTTTGTGGCGCAGGGCTCTTCAGCGCAGGGGTAACTCCAGTATGCTACGGGGCTATGCCGCCAACGGTCTGATCGATTTGAAACATTCGGCGTTTATTTTTTTACTCACGCTTATCACCATGGTTCCGCCCGCAACCGGTCAATCTTTACCCGACATCAAAGGCCCCTTTGAGATCCGCACGGTCACTCGATCAATCGCGGCAGGTGGATTTCCCAACAACTTGAATCCGTTTCGCCGAACCACCATCAGCAAATACGAGCTCCTCTATCGCGGCCAACCGGTCGTCATCGATTCATCCGAAGGTCCGGCGGCGCAATTTCTCGAAGCATGGTTTCTTGAAGGCGCTACCATCCCAGCCGTGCTGCTCGGGTCGCAGTCGTTTTTTCTTGTCACCGAAGTTGATGGCGCGCTGCGCACGATCGAACTCTCGATCGGTGCGGACGCGCTCGCCACCTATCAGTGGCTTGACGGGGACGATGGACAACCCGGGGCGGAGCAGGAGGTATCGATAGCGGACCATCGCAGCGAATCGCGCACACTTTCCGGCGGGACACTGCTCCTACTCAATCACGAGACGGTGCTGCGCATTGCACCGCTTGCGCATTTCCGCGTGAGATCGCCGATCGACTCGCCGGAGCTCTGGGATTACAACGTGGGCGGAGAGCCGGTGCGGGCGCTATCGCCCGACAAAACACAGTTCGTGCTCGCCGACGCCCCGGACGATAATCCCGCACAAGCGGCGCTTGTCGTTATCGATATCGCAACGGATCAAGGCTACGCCGTGATTTATGACGCGCAGGCGCTCAACGTGGCGACCGTATGGGACGTGACGCCCGCGTGGATCGCCGAGCACTTTGCGTGGCAAAAGGCGAGTGATGGGAAGCGCGAACAACTAATCCTCAAACGTTAGTCGCCGTGATGTAGCGAGCGCTAACGCGATTCATCAGGCCCGACACCAACCGCTGCATCGCATGGTCTATCTTGTCTCATCCATCTGTGCTTCATAGCGCAGCCAGTCCGCGTAACGCGCCAGCGACATGCCGAGCAGTTGGCTCGCAAGCGCGCATGCCTCCGCCGAATCCGTCGCCAGCGACAAACCGAACGACCTAGCGACCGCCACGCGAACATGGCGCCATGCATAGGGGTGCGTCACATCCGCGTCGGTGACGACAAGCGGATGGTCGTTGAGCGCGTATGGATAAAGCGCGGTGAATACGATCTGTGTTAGCAATCGATGGAATTCGTCCTCGGTGAGATTGTGCCCGACCACGGTTTGCCAGCGCGGTTCGTAAACGCGACGGGCCATTGCCACGCCGTTCGCACAGGCCGCGAGCGCCGCCTCGGCTTGGGTGTTGGACAGGAAGGTCCAAAGATCGCCAAGCGTGAGTTTTGTCCCGTGCGGAGATTCCTCAGCACTGAGCGTTAATTCGCTCATCAGCGTGCCGCGGTTATTCGCTCAAAAGCTGTGAGAACTTGACGCCGTCTTCATACAATAAATCGACAATGCGCCACTCGTTATCCACCTGTGAGAGCACCACTTTTACGACGCGCGGGATCCCGCCAACATCAAAGGTCACCGGTATCTGGGTGGATGCACCGACGTTATCAACGCTCCCGACGGCGAATTTAGTCGGGTACTCCTGCGTATTTGTGAAGGGGTCGCCGTTGATGTTCGGCACCTCGTCTGGCACTTGCGGTTGGGCGAACCACGCGGCGATGGCTTGTGCAAGCTCAGGTGATAACCACTGCGATTTTTTCGCGACGCTTGTGGTGGTGAACGCCATGTCGCCGGAAAAATGGGCGGTATAGAATCGATGTACGACCTGCGCAGCGTCGGCGGAATCATGCTGCGGCTGCTGCGCAACGGCCGATGCGACCAGCAAACCCGCCAACAACCATAGATAGAAAACAACTCTCACTCGAACCTCCCGCAAGCGTCACTAGAATTACTGCAAGTTCCGAACCGGCATTACCGTACTGCTGAAGACCGGAGGATACGAAATCTAAACATCCAGCTAAAGAATCCCCCGCCCTGGGCGCTACCCCGTCTGCCGGTTTCCGGTTTTAACCCTGCAAAGGGGACGTCGATGCAAAGCGCTAGCGTGGCCTTATCAATAGAATCCGCAGGGCAGGATCTTCCACGCCTCCCGCGACACCCCAGTCTCTCCGCCCTGGATGAAAGCTGTATCAACACCATTCGCTGTTTGGCGATGGATGGCGTGCAGCAGGCCAAATCGGGTCATCCCGGAATGCCAATGGGGATGGCTGCCGCGGCGTACTGGCTGTGGACGCGCCATCTACGCCATAACCCTCAGCATCCCGAGTGGGCGAACCGTGACCGTTTTGTGTTGTCTGCGGGGCATGGCTGCATGTTGCTTTATGCGCTGCTCCATCTCACGGGTTACCGGGTATCGCTCGATGACTTAAAAAACTTTCGCCAATGGGGCAGCAAAACGCCGGGGCATCCGGAGTACGGCCATACGCCAGGTGTTGAAGCAACCACCGGCCCACTCGGTCAGGGCATCTCGACCGCGGTCGGCATGGCCATTGCCGAAAAGCAACTCGCGGCGACCTTCAACCGTGACGGATTCGCGGTAGTCGACTATCGAATCTATGTCATTGCAGGCGATGGCTGCCTGCAAGAAGGCGTGGCTTCCGAGGCTTGCTCACTCGCCGGACATCTCGGACTAAACAACCTCATCGTTATCTATGACGACAACCGGATCACAATCGATGGTGATACGTCCTTGTCCTTTACCGAGGATGTCGCGGCCCGTTTCGAAGCTTATGGTTGGTTTGTACAAACTGTCGACGGCGATGGCAACGACATGGCCGCTTTTGAGCGCGCCATACTCGCGGCCAAGGCGGAAAACGCTCGGCCGTCGCTCATCAAAATGCGCACACATATTGGTTATGGCAGCCCGCACAAGCAGGATTCGCATGACGCGCACGGCTCACCGTTGGGTGACGCCGAAATCGCCTTGACCAAACAGCGTTTCGGTTGGGAATCGACCGAGAAGTTTTTCATCCCGGAAGATGCGCTCGCTTCGTTTCGTTTGGAGGAAGTCAAAGGCGCGGCAGCAGAAGCCACCTGGCAGAACCATTTCATGCGCTATAGCGTGGCCTATCCGGAACTCGCGCGTGAGTTCGAGACACTCTCGAAGCACCGACTACCCGATAACTGGCCGGCGATTTGGAACGAATTCCGCCCGCAATTCGATCCGAGTAGCCAGCTCGCGACGCGTGAAGCTCAGGGCCGGGTATTGGATGCGTTGATGCCGCAGTTGCCCCGCGTGCTGGGCGGCTCGGCCGATTTAACGCCATCGAACAACACGCGGTTTAAAGGCGCGGAGGATTTCTCGCGTACAAACCGCGCGGGAAGATATTTGCGTTACGGGGTGCGCGAACACGGCATGGGCGCGATTATGAATGGCATCGCGCTTAGCGGGCTGATTCCGTATGCCGGAACCTTTTTCTGTTTCAGCGATTATTTGCGTCCGACAATCCGGCTCGCCGCGCTGTCCAAATATCCGACGATATTTGTGTTTACCCACGACAGCATTGGGCTCGGTGAAGATGGTCCAACGCACCAACCGGTAGAACATCTTGCGTCATTGCGTGCGATGCCGGGCCTGGTCACGTTGCGCCCCGCGGATGCCAATGAAACCGCGTGGGCTTGGAAAGTGGCGCTCGAACGACGCGCTGCGCCAACGGTGTTGGTACTCGGCCGGCAAAAACTCCCCATCTTCGATCAAGCGCGCTACGGCAACGCGGATGGCACTGCGCGCGGCGCTTATGTGCTGCGTGACACGCCTAATCCACAGGTGTTGTTGATGGGCACGGGTTCGGAAGTCCATCTCGCGTTGACGGCGGCAGAGAAGCTCGCGGCACAAAACGTGCGTGCGCGTGTCGTGAGCATGCCGTCGTGGGAACTTTTTGCCGCGCAACCACCTGCCTATCAAGAATCGGTTTTGCCGAAAGCCGTGACTGCACGCGTCGCGGTGGAAGCCGGTGTGCAATTGGGCTGGGAACGTTATTTGGGCGCGCGCGGTCGTTTTATCGGAATGTCGAGCTTTGGTGCTTCCGCCCCGGCCGAGCGGCTTTATCAGGAATTTGGGATTACCGCGGAGGCTGTCGCAACCGCTGCGTTGGAATCCATTCAGTCCCAACCGTTGTAATCAATTAGCGAAGGAATTAAGGCATGAACACTTTGCGGCGTCTGGAACAACAAGGCCAAAGCATTTGGTACGACAACATCAGCCGCGCGCTCATCAAAAGCGGTGAATTGGCGCGGATGGTGGACGATGGATTACTCGGTGTGACCTCGAACCCCACCATCTTCGAAAAAGCGATCGCCGGCAGCAACGACTACGACGAACAGATGCGAAGTGTGCTGGCGGCGAATCCCACCGCCAGCGCCGATGTGGTCATCCGCGCGCTGATGGTCACGGATATTCGTTTGGCTGCGGACGTTCTATTGCCGGTGTATGAGCGCACGCAAGGCCGCGATGGTTATGTCAGCGTGGAAGTCACCCCCAGTAAAGCGCGCGACACGCAGGCGACGATTGCGGAAGCGCGTTCGCTGTGGGCGGAAATCGACCGCCGTAATTTGATGGTGAAAATTCCGGCAACCCCAGAAGGCGTTAGTGCGATCGAAGAAACGATCTGCGCGGGGATTAACATCAATGCGACTTTGATCTTCTCGGTCGAGCGTTATCGCGAGGTGGCGCAGGCATTCATCGCAGGCCTCAAACGGCGCGCCCAAGCCGGACAATCCGTCAACGGCATCGCGTCGGTCGCGAGCGTGTTCGTCTCTCGGATCGATACGTTGGTCGATGAGCTGCTGACGAACAACATGGCCGGATTATCGGAACCATCGCCACTCGCGTCGTTGCGGGGTAAGGCGGCAATCGCGAACAGCAAAGTGGTCTACGCCGCATTCAAAGCGTTATTCGCAGCCGAGGACTTTACGCCGTTGCGCCAGGCGGGCGCGCAATTACAACGGCCACTGTGGGCCAGCACCGGCGTTAAGAATCCTGCTTATCGCGATGTGTTGTATGTCGATTCGCTGGTCGGCCCGCATACGGTCAACACGGTGCCGCCGGCCACTTTCACGGCGATCCTCGATCACGGGCAGGTGAGCGGTGCCGCGATTGAAGCGGACGCAGCCGAGGCGCCTACCACCCTCGATCAGCTTCGCGACGCCGGCATTGATTTCGCGGCGGTATTGAAACAACTGGAGGACGACGGGGTTGCCGCCTTCGAGCGATCGTTCGATGGTTTGTACCGCAATGTCGAAGACAAGATGCGTCAAATGCGCGGCGTGAGCACACGAACGGATTCTAAACACGCGACTGCCGCGTAATCTAAAAAGGGGTCAGATTTATTTTTCTCAAGAGTACATTGGGCTCCATTTTTGTTCGTTGAGTGTACGCCCGGCGGGCCGGAAGAAATCGCGCCGTAGATAGGCAACGATTTCTAAATTCCGGCACGCATATCGTCAATGGTCATGCGAAAACTCAAGGAGTGTAAGTTCAATTCTTCTGTCTCGACGATCCTCCCAGCCATCCAATTTGCGACACTTCGGAAAATCGTAAGCTCCCGAGTCTGCCGCGCAACCATCACATATTCTTGGCGACTGGGAATGCGTTGATACGCTAATAAATTCTCTCGACTATCTAGCCGTTCGGTCGATTCCGAAACCACTTCTATCAGTATCGTTGGATGTTCGCGGTAATGGGTTGCGCGATCATCCGCTCGACAGCTCACCAAAACATCCGGGTAGTAAAAGTACTCATCGGCAGCGATCTGTACGCGGACTTTCATGTCGGCCATGAATGCCTGGCTGGGGCCGCCCTGTAGATGACCATGGAATGAGGAAAGGATGTTGACGCAGATGAGGTTATGCGCGGCGTTCGCATCCACCATCGCGTTACCTGGCGTTAGCGGTACGGCTGCAGCTTAACGTAATCTAGATCTAGCAATGCCGCCACGCATGCTCACCGCCGCCGGCCCTCACAAGCAGATCACAATCCTCCGCACACTGTTCACGCCACGGCGAATGCCGCGAACACTTTGTTCGAATTAAATATTTGAGTTTCGACGAACTCGCTCCAGTCAAGTTTGGCACCTAGCGCTTCCATCGCGCCTAGCAACGCAAACCAGTTCAGTACTTCGTGCTGGCCGGCGTGTTCGAGAGCGGTGAGTGATGTTGCGCGCCAGGTCTCAAATTCGAGATTGCATAGCGCTTGATACAACCGGCGATCAGCCGAGCCGTCGGGACACAGGCGCCAAGTCCAGTCGCACAGAAAAGCGTGTGACCAGCTCGACGATGCGATCAACGCTACCCGCCATGGACTATCTTGTAATACGCGCGCGGTTGCCGCGCCGACTTGCATGAATCGCCGGGGAGACGGCGACGGTGGATCGAAATCGACTGAATCCCCGAGTCTCGATACGAACCCTTTACAGGAAACGACGCGTCTGCCATAGCAGTTGAGCGGGAAACAGATCGTCGGGTACGTATAACCTCGCCGCTCGTAATCGAGATAGAGAATGGTATTGGTGAACGCGTGTGCGACACTCCCGTGGTGCAGAGGCCGATAGGCATACGCCACGTCAATATCTTGCGCGAGCAAACCGCTAACTAAAAATTTCGCAATGTCCCGTCGTCCCTGCAGACGGTAATGCTTGGTTGCATCTTCGCCCCATACATTGGGTTTGCCCTTCATCAGCGATGATGTTTGCGCGTGGCTCCATGGATAAAGATCAATATCGTCGAACGCCATGACCGCAAATGGCGGGATGATGTCTTCCTTGAAATTCTCGTATTGGTCGTCGCCCCAAATCAGCACCACATCCGGCGCAAACGCATCGAGGGCGGCGCGTGCCCGTCTGAAGCCGTCGACTAGCGCCGCCCGATGCCGCGCCGCAGCGCGCGCTCCGCGGTCGTCCGACCACTCTAGTCGCATTGCGTGCGACCAATTGGTTGGATCTTTCGCCGAATCCGGAATCGCCGGGTCTTGCAAGGTCCAGCTGAGCAGCGCCGCCATGTCAGGATCGGGCAGGCACAGAGGTGGGTAATGCGTTAACCCTAGCCCTAATATTTCCGCCATACATCCACTTCCGACGAATGGAGTCAGTTTTATTTTCCGAGTAACTACATCCGACCCTTATTTGTTTGATGTTCCCGGCATCACACCCGTTAAAGACGCTCGCGCCGAAATTTCAAACCAATTGCCGTCCGGATCGAGAATGAATCCGTAGCGGGCAACGCTTCCAAAATTCACAGGCGGCGCGCCGAGGGTGCCGCCGCGGCGGACAATCGCCGCGCACTCGGCATCGCAATCAAAAATCTGAATCGTGAGGTAACGGAAGTTTGGGCCGGTGAAAGCGTCAGATCGTTCGCCGCCTGGGCCTTTCTCAACGAATAACAACGTATCGCCGCAGCGCGCGACATTCGGCGCCGCTTCTTCGAACTCCATGGTGTGCAAATAAAAATCCATCATTCGCTGCGGTTCGGGTGTGCGTACGTGGATGCCGATCCCGACCACACCATCGGTACCCGGCGGCACCAAACGCACGCGTTGGCCGCCTGGATGTTGGCCTTCCCAGGCGGGATGTCCGGCGCGCGCGATGGTCAATCCCACGTACCCGCAGGGCGGACGCACCGGCATCTCATGTTGATAATAGTTGACCTTGACGACGGAGTTATGCGCGTCATAACGATGCTGCACCCATTTCTCATCGAATGGCAGTTGATGATCGAGCCGCAGCCCCACCGTCTCGCCCCAGAACTTGCTGTGGGCGGCGATATCCGGCGTGAAGAGGCCGATGTCTAAATGCGGTTTCGCTAAGCGCATGTCGATACTCCTGTGCCTTCAGGCCGGCAGTAAATCCAAAGCATTGTTATCAATCGCCTGCATCGCGCCGCCGGCCACCATTTGCATCAACATGCGATCACCGCGTTCGGTGCGTTTGACAACCACGGTGGCGGTTAACCCAACCGTGATGACCGCAAAGGTGTAATGCCGGTAATCGTCGCGGAGTTGGTCGAACGAATAATCACGCACGCCATTGGCCAGTAACTCATCGTAATACCGTTGCATCAGCGCCAATTCGTGTTGACGACGTGTATCGCGATCAAAGCAACCGCTCAAAAAATAGGCGAGGTCCATGCCGCTGCCGAGAAAACCGCCGGTCTGCCAATCGACCACCGCGATGCGCCCGTCCGGGCCGCCGAACAACATATTGTCCGGCCGGAAATCGCAGTGCTGATAAGTCTTCGGCATTGGGCGAGGTTGATTCCAGTAAACATGATTGCGTACAAACCGATCGCAGCAGTTCATTTGTTCCGGCGTTAAAAAGCCTTGGTAGTTATCGACCACGTTCTTCCACGAACGCTCGACGAGTTCGGTCGAATAATAACCCTGCGATCCGGGCGGCACGTACAACCACGGTTGGCGCATGAGGTGTTCGTCGTTCCAAAAGGTGGCATGCAAAAGCGCTGCTTCGTGCAGTGCTGCTTGAGCCTCGGCGAGCGTGCAGCCGCGCATCTGATCGCCCTGCTGCGCGGGCGCCAAATCTTCGAACAACAACGCGAAATCACCGGCCTCGTCGAGTTCCGCGACATACGGTAACGGCGTGCGTATTTTCGCGCGCGCGGCGAGTTCGCGATAAAACATGACTTCCGCGCGATACCAACCCATGGTGCGGCCGGACTCACGCGCCACCGGGTTGGCGGAGGAGAACTTACCGACCAAACTCGCCGGCGCGCCGGCGGGTGGTGTGCCCGCGTATTGCAGATGAAAGCGCCGCGTTTCACCCAATTGGCCGGTGCCAACCGTGTCCATTGAAAAGCGCGCGACGCGCGCGTCGATCCCGCGTTGCGCGAGCGCTTGCGTCAACCATGCGGTCGTCACGCCTTCCGGCGGAACGACCGGTAAAGAACCAGACATAGAGACTCCTCTGCAATGACACTCATGACCGGGGCGTGGCCGACGCTGAATCTAAGACATCTTCACCAAAAACAAAAACGCTCGCCTCCTATGCACCACAAAAGTGTCGGTGCTCGTTCGACTCCCTTGCACGAATCGCTCCTCGGCACGACTCGGAAGC
>CAZKRY010000010.1:194519-230048 GCA_964555355.1 uncultured Klebsiella sp. | reverse complement strand
TCCCTTGCACGAATCGCTCCTCGGCACGACTCGGAAGCATTTAGTGCGGTCATTGCGAGGCCCCCCAAGCGGCGTCAGTGAGTCCGAAAGCCCGTGGATTGCCACGGCCTCTACGAGGCTTCGCAATGACGGTGGTGGAACAGATTGACGTAAGTGGAGCAATCCCAATTAGACGTTGAACGTTCCTCAGCACGCGATGACGTTGCGGTGATATCGGTACGCTCTGCTATGCTCGCGGCACGAACCATTGAGGATACGCGCCATGAAATTCGGGGTGTTCGATCATATGGACCTTGGTGATAAAGAGCCGGGGCAACAATTCCGCGAACGCCTGCAACTGGTCGGTGCGTACGATCAAGCGGGCTTTTACGCGTATCACCTGGCCGAACATCACGGCACGCCGCTGGGGATCGCCTCCGCGCCAAGCGTGTATTTGGCGGCCGTTTCGCAACGCACGACCCGACTGCGCTTTGGCCCGATGGTTTACACCATGAGCATTTATCATCCGCTGCGCTTGCTCGAAGAGATCTGCATGCTCGATCAAATGAGCGATGGGCGACTCGAGTTGGGTGTTGGTCGTGGCATCTCGCCGATCGAAATGGGGTTCTATGGCGTCGGCGAAGATGCACAAGCGCGCTACGAAGAAGTTCTAAAGATTGTCTTACAAGGCCTGACCACCGGCCGCCTCACTTTTGAAGGCAAGTACCACACGTTCCGCGACGTGCCGGTGGTACTCGGCCCCAAACAGTTACCGCATCCGCCGCTATGGTACGGGGTGGCACGGCCGGATACCGCGGTGTGGGCGGCGGGCCAGAAAATTAATTGTTTGACCAACGGTCCGGCACACAGCGTGCGCGCGATTACCGATGCCTACCGCGAAGCGTGGGCGGCTACTGCCCATGCGCATGAGCCGTTGCCAATCATCGGCACGAGCCGGCATATCGTGATCGCGGCGACCGAAGCCGCCGCACTCAAAATCGCTGAATCAGCCTACCGTCGCTGGTTCGATAGTTTGCTGTACCTCTGGCGTTTGCACGGCAAGCAGATCCCGCTCAATTTCCCAGACAACATTCATGGCGCGAGGGAGCAGGGCCTGGCGTTGATCGGCACGGCGTCGCAGGTGAGTGAGCTCATTGCGCGCGAAATCGATGCCGCCGGCGTCAATTATTTTCTGTGCCGGATCGCCTTTGGCGATGTGCCGATGGCGAGTTCGATGCAGACCGTCGAAGCCCTGCAGGCGGAAGTCCTCCCGCGCTACGCGGCCTAACTGAACCCGGCTCGTGACCGCGACGCTTACCCGGACGCTTCGTCGCCGCGAGGTTTTATCGCTCGCCTTTGGCGCGATGATCGGCTGGAGCTGGGTGCTCTTGACCGGTGGGTGGATTACAAATGCGGGTTCGTTCGGCGCCATGCTCGCCTTCGCACTTGGTGGTGGCGCGATGGTATTCGTCGCGCTGACGTATGCGGAACTCGCGAGCGCACTGCCGGATGCCGGCGGCGAGCATGTGTACAGTTTGCGGGCCTTTGGGCCCGTGGGGTCTTTCGTGTGTTCATGGGCCATCGTGCTCGGCTATGTGGCAGTGGCGGCGTTCGAGACGGTGGCGTTCCCTTACGCCTTGTCGTTTCTCATTCCCGGCACTGATCTCGTCGAACTATGGACGCTGCACGGCTTCACCGTCCACGCGAGTTTTGTCGCGATAGGGCTTGCCGGTGCATGGTTCTTTACCGTCATCAACATTCGCGGGTTATCGGTCGCGGCCGGCGTACAAAAAGCGGTGACACTCGTCATCGTCATCGTCGGTGTCTTTTTGTTGATCGGCGCAGTCAAAGCCGGAAACGCGACCCATCTCGCACCCTTATGGGTGAATGGTGCGCAGGGCTTCGCTGCCGTCATGATCATGGTGCCCATCATGTTTGTGGGCTTTGATGTTATCCCGCAAGCGGCGGCCGAAATCGATTTGCCCGCGCGCAGTATCGGTCGCTTGATTGTGCTCTCGGTGGGCTGCGCGATTGTTTGGTACTGCGCCATCCTGTGGGCGGTCGCGTACGTGTTACCGGCTGAGATACGCGCGCAACCTGGGATGACGACGGCACTCGCCAGCGCCCGCGCCTGGGGCGGTCAATGGGCGTTTAATGTTCTGGTGATTGGCGGGATCGCCGGCATTCTCACCACGTGGAATGCGTTTGTGGTGGGCGCGAGCCGGTTGATTTTCGCACTCGCCGAGTCCGACATGTTGCCGCGCGGCCTCGCCGCGCTACACCCGCGCTACGGTACCCCGCATCGGGCGTTGTGGGCAGTTGGTATCCTCACGTGCTTAGCACCTTGGTTCGGTCGCCCAATTCTCATCTGGCTGCTTAACGCGGGTAGTTTGGCGGTAATCGTTGGCTATATTTTGGTCGTCGGTTCGTTTCTCGCATTGCGAGTTCGGGAGCCGGAACTGGCACGCCCTTACCGCGTGCGCCACTGGCGCACCGTCGGCGCGCTCGCCTTGTTATTGTCGCTCGCCATTACGAGCCTTTACTTGCCGGGCAGCGCCGCCGCGCTCGCGCCACCCGAGTGGCTCATCTGTGGGGGTTGGGCGCTGGGTGGGCTCGTACTTTATCGCGTTAGCCGAAGTTAATCCGCGCTTCGAGATTGGTCCGCGAGTCGGCGTTATTGAGCGCTTCTTCTAGGTCGATGCGCTCTTCCTTGTAGAGGTTATAGAGTGCCATATCGAAGGTTTGCATACCCTTCGCGCCGCTGCTTTCCATGGCCTCTTTGATCGTGCCGATATGACCTTTGAGGATGAGGTCGGCGATATGCGGCGTGTTGATCATGATCTCAATCGCGGCGACGCGATAACCATCCACGCCCTGCACCAATCGTTGCGAAATGACCGAGCGGACATTCAATGACAGGTCTAGAAACAATTGTTTGTGCAATTCCTGCGGGAATAAGTTAATGACGCGCTCCATCGCCTGGTTCGCGTTATTCGCGTGCAACGTCGATAGACACAGGTGACCGGTGTTGCACAACTCGAGCGCCGCTTCCATGGTTTCGCGATCGCGTATTTCGCCGATCAAAATGACATCCGGCGCCTCGCGCAAGGATGAGCGCAATGCCGCGCGATAAGTCATGGTGTCCACGCCAACTTCGCGCTGATTGACGATCGAGCGAATGTTCGGATGAGAAAACTCGATCGGATCTTCGATCGTTAAAATATGCCCGGACATTTTTTGGTTGCGCTCGTTGACCATGGCCGCGAGCGTGGTCGACTTACCCGAACCCGTCGCGCCCACCATCAAGATGAGTCCGCGCTTGTGCATCACGAGCGACTTTAATATCTCAGGTAAGCCCAGCTCGTCGATCGTTGGAATATTCGACGGGATCCGCCGTAGCACCATGCTGACTTCGCCGCGTTGGCGGAAGACGTTCACGCGATAGCGCGCCGTCTTGTCTTCCAACGAGATCGCAAAATCGCACTCATGGGTTTGTTCAAAACGATCGATCTGCGCCGAGGTCATGATGCCGTAAGCCGCGGCGCGGGTGAGTTCGCCCGTGAGCAAGGTCTTGCCGACCGAATTAACCAATCCCTCGATTTTGATTTTGACCGGCGCGCCGACGCTGAAGAACAAGTCCGAGCCGTTTTTATCGCGCAGGAGTTTAAGGTAAGGCGTAATATCCATGATGAACCTTAACGCAGCATGCCGGTTTCTTCGGCAGATTCTTCCAGCGCCAAATGGTCGAGACCCGACAATTTGTCGCTCACTTTCGCCGCTTTACCCTGCAACTTGATCCGCAGCCGCAATTCATTCATCGAATCCGCGTTACGTAAGGCGTCTTCGTAGGTGATCAAATCCGCTTCGTAGAGATCGAACAACGCCTGGTCAAAAGTCTTCATGCCGAGTTCGTTCGACTTCGCCATGATTTCTTTAATCATGTGGATCTCGCCTTTGAGGATCAGATCGGAAATGAGCGGCGAATTCAACATGATTTCAATCGCGGCCACGCGACCGCGGCCGTCGGCTTTTTTCAACAAGCGTTGAGAGACAAATGCCTTCATGTTGAGCGACATATCCATGAACAATTGTTGGTGACGCTCTTGCGGAAAGAAGTTGATGATGCGATCGAGCGCCTGGTTCGAGCTATTGGCGTGCAAGGTCGCCATCGCCAAGTGGCCGGTTTCGGCGAATGCCAGTCCAAATTCCATGGTTTGCCGATCGCGAATTTCGCCGAGCAGAATGACGTCCGGTGCTTGGCGAAGCGTGTTCTTGAGCGCGATTTCCCAGTCGTCGGTGTCAACCCCTACTTCGCGCTGCATGATGATGCAGTTCTTGTGCGGATGAACGTATTCGATTGGATCTTCAATCGTGATGATGTGGCCGTAGCTGTTTTCGTTGCGATGATTCAACATCGCCGCCAGCGAGGTCGATTTACCGGAGCCCGTGCCGCCCACCATGATGACGAGGCCGCGTTTGGTCATCGAGATTTCTTTCATGACCGGCGGCAAACCTAATCCGTCTAGCGTCGGTACCTGGGTCTCGATCGTGCGTAACACCATGCCGGTGTGGCCTTGCTGGATGAAGGCATTCGCGCGGAAGCGGCCGATGCCGGCCGGCGCGATCGCGAAATTACACTCCTTGGTCGCTTCGTAATCCTTCAATTGGCGATCGTTCATGATCGCGTAAGTCAGCGCCTTGGTGTTTTCCGCGGTCAGTTTGGTCTTTGAAACAGGCGTCACTTTGCCGTCTATTTTGATCGCTGGCGGGAAATCGACGGTGATAAAGAGGTCAGAGCCTTTTTTATCGACCATGAGCTTCAACAAGTCACGCATGTACTTGATAGCTTGTTCTCTTTCCATTGACCTACTCCAAAATGACCGGCGATTTAAGGATTCTCAAATTCCACGATTGACGTTCGTCGAACTTGGCGGCACATCCTTGCGCCTTAAGTAAGCCCGGAGATTGTATCGAGCTTACGTAAAGATTAGGTGGCAATTGTTGCTTAGAAAAGGTCCTTATTCTGCGCTTTGACGCGCGCTTCCACCTTGGAGACCAAGCTCTTTTGGACGAGCTGCTGCAGACATTGATCGAGCGTCTGCATGCCAAACTGCTGTCCGGTTTGGATCGCGGAGTACATCTGCGCGATCTTGTTCTCTCGGATCAAGTTACGGATCGCGGGGGTGCCGATCATGATTTCATGCGCCGCGACGCGACCGCCGCCGTTTTTCTTGAGCAGGGTCTGCGAAATGACCGCGCGCAGGGATTCCGAGAGCATCGCGCGGACCATGTCTTTTTCTTCGGCCGGGAAGACGTCGACCACACGGTCAATGGTTTTTGCCGCCGAACTCGTGTGTAAAGTGCCAAATACCAAGTGGCCGGTCTCCGCGGCGGTGAGCGCGAGTCGGATGGTCTCCAAGTCGCGCATTTCGCCGACCAGGATGGTATCGGGGTCTTCGCGCAACGCTGAGCGCAGCGCTTCGTTAAAACCCAAAGTATCGCGATGAACCTCGCGTTGATTAATGAGGCACTTTTTACTTTGATGAACGAATTCGATGGGGTCTTCGATCGTCAAAATATGGCCGTACTCGTTTTCGTTTTTGTGATTAATCATCGCCGCCAGCGTGGTTGATTTGCCTGAGCCGGTGGGACCGGTCACCAGCACGACGCCGCGCGGGTAATTGGAGATGTCTTTGAAAATGTTCGGTGCCTTCAGATCTTCTAAACTCAGAATGGTCGACGGAATCGTACGGAACACCGCGCCAGAGCCGCGGTTTTGGTTGAACGCATTGACGCGGAAACGCGCGAGCCCCGGGATCTCGAACGAAAAATCGCACTCCAGGAACTCTTCATAGTCCTTGCGCTGCTTGTCGTTCATGATGTCGTAGACGAGATCGTGCACGTCTTTGTGCTGCATCGCCGGCACGTTGATGCGGCGAACGTCGCCATCGACGCGAATCATCGGCGGCAAGCCGGCCGAGAGATGAAGATCTGACGCGCCGTTCTTGACGCTAAACGCGAGGAGTTCACCAATGTCCATTGTCTATTTCCCCTAAAAAAACATTGCTCGTAGCCGCGCCGTTCCCACCCTGAGTGGTGATATCCGTCCCTGTGACCGCTATCAATCTGGCGCCGATGGGTCGATAACGCGTTCCGGAGAATCCTTGGCTTGCAGTCTGTTGCAAGTATTACTTAAATAGATTCAAGAACTGTAGCAAGTAAGTCCCTGGATTGTCATGCCTGTGTCCGATTTTCCCGAAGCGATGGCCGACTCCCCGCTGACCCGTGTGCGGCGGCGGATTACGGCGGCCGCGCTGGCGGCGGGTCGCGCGGAACGCGAAATCTCGTTGATCGCCGTCAGCAAGGGTCAGCCGATCGATGCCATTACCGCGCTCGCGGTGCAAGGGCAACAACGATTCGGTGAGAACTACGTCCAAGAGGCATTGCCGAAAATTGCGGCACTTCGCACCCTTTCCTTGAGTTGGCACTTCATCGGTCGGCTCCAAAGTAACAAGACCCGCGAGGTGGCGACGCATTTCGCCTGGGTCCACAGCCTCGATCGGCTGAAGCTCGCCGAGCGCTTGAACGAACAGCGACCGGCCGAGTTACCGCCGCTCGCGTGTTGTATTGAAGTGCATCTGGGCAGCGAGGCAAGCAAGGGTGGGGTGGAGCCGGGCGAGTTGGCCGAACTAGTCCAGGCGGTGCGCGAACTACCGCGGCTGGAATTGAAGGGATTGATGGGGATGCCGCCCCTGACGGAGGACTTCACCGCGCAACGCGCCGCTTTTCGACGCCTACACGATCTATTGCAGCCGTACGCCGACACGCTGAACGAGCTCTCGATGGGAACTTCGGGGGATTTTGAAGCCGCGATCGCCGAAGGCGCGACATTGGTGCGGATCGGCACCGCCGTGTTCGGGCCGCGTAAACGCGCACTCTAATCAACCGGCCATGCCGCACGACGAGAAGCGCAACGCTATCTTGCGCGCGATGAATGACGCGCCAAGCCATCGTTCCAATGCAGAGGCACCGGCCTGCCGGCGGCTTCGGCCAAGATGCTACACTCGCGCGGATTTTTATCGACGAGACTCCTGATGGCTGATCGGATCGCCTTCATCGGCGGCGGCAATATGGGCCGCGCGTTGCTCGGTGGCTTGCTAAAACGTGGTTACGCGACAAATCGACTCATCGTCGCCGAACCCGTGCTCGAGCTGCGCACCGCGCTTACCCGCGATTTTGGTATTGCCGTCACGGCCGACAACGCGGCGGCCGTGCAAGGCGCGCAAGTGGTCTTGTTGGCGGTGAAACCCCAGCAAATGAAGGAAGTCATCACGGGTTTGCGCACGACATTGTGTGCCGCGCGACCGCTGCTGGTTTCGATTGCGGCCGGGATCCCAACGCAATCTTTCGCGCATTGGTTAGGCGCTGATTTACCGTTGGTGCGCACAATGCCGAATACCCCGGCACTGATCGGACGCGGGATCACCGCGTTGTTCGCGACCCCCGCGACGCCCGCGACGCTGCGGGAAATTGCCGAAGATATGCTACGCGCCGCGGGCGCCACGCTGTGGGTGGCGGACGAGGCGGCACTGGATGTGGTCACCGCGGTATCCGGTAGCGGACCGGCTTACTTTTTTTTGCTGATCGAATGCCTGGAAAAAGCCGGTATCGAACTCGGGTTACCCGCCGCCACCGCCCGCCGGCTGGCACTTGATACTGCGGCGGGAGCGGCGGAACTCGCCCACCATTCCACTTTGGAACCGGCCGCATTACGCGCGCAGGTCACCTCCAAAGGGGGCACCACGGCGGCGGCCCTTCAGACCTTTGAAGCGGGTGGCTTTAGCGGCTTGGTGCAGCAGGCGGTGACCGCGGCGGCGCGGCGCGCGGAGGAACTTAGTCGCGAATTTGGGAGCGCATGATGGGCGGAGGCTATTTTTCTAACGCTGGGGTTTTCTTAATCGAAACCATCTTCGGGCTGTACATCGGCGCCGTGTTACTGCGCCTGTTATTGCAATGGGTGCGGGCCGATTTTTACAACCCACTGTCCCAGGCCATCGTGAAAGTCACCAATCCGGTGTTGCGCCCGTTGCGACGTGTCATTCCGGCGCTAGGTAAACTCGATACGGCGAGTGTGGTGCTAATGCTCGCGCTACAACTCATCAACACCTGGTTGGTGGCGACGCTGCTCGGCGCGGCGCCCGGGTTCTTCGCATTGCTCATCGTCGCAGTCGCCGAACTCCTCAAGAAACTCGTGTATCTGTACATTTTCGCGATCGTCATCCAAGCCGTGGCGAGCTGGATTGCGCCTGGATCCTATAATCCGGTCCTCGGACTCATCGAGACGCTCACCGCGCCGTTGATGCGCCCGGTGCGTCGGGTGCTGCCGCCGCTTGGGGGGCTCGATCTGTCGCCGCTCGTGGTCATCGTGTTGTTGCAACTCGCCTTGATGCTGGTGGTGACACCGCTTGCCGATCTCGCGCGCTTGGGCTGAGTCCGCCGAAACGTGATATGACCGAGCAGCTCCCGTCCGATTCCGTTGGCGTAGTCGCGCCGACGACGGCCACGTTCGCTATCCCATTGAAACTCGAATGCGGGGTAACGCTCGAGCGCTACGAGCTTGTCTATGAAACCTACGGCACCTTGAATACCGCCCGCGACAATGCCGTGCTCATTTGTCACGCCTTGTCGGGCGATCACCACGCCGCCGGCTACCACAGTGAAAATCGTGGCAAGCCAGGTTGGTGGGATAACTGCATCGGCCCGGGCAAACCGGTCGATACGAACCGATTTTTCGTCGTTTGCCCAAACAACTTAGGTGGCTGCGCCGGTTCAACCGGGCCGCTCAGCACTAATCCCGCGACGGGCCAGCAATTTGGTCCTGACTTTCCGGTGGTGACCGTGCGCGATTGGGTGGAGAGCCAGGCGCGCTTGGCAGATGCCCTGGGCATCGAGCAGTGGGCGGCAGTCATGGGGGGCAGCCTGGGCGGTATGCAGGCGTTGCAATGGGCGATAGATTTTCCGCGGCGGATTAGGCATGCCATCGTGATCGCGGCGGCCGCCAAGTTATCGCCTCAGAATATCGCCTTCAATGAAGTCGCGCGGCATGCCATTCGATCCGACGCCAAGTTTCACGCCGGACGTTATTACGAGCAGAACGAGGTACCCGCGCACGGATTAATGCTGGCGCGGATGTTGGGCCACATCACCTACTTGTCCGATGACGCGTTGATGGCGAAATTCGGGCGTGAGTTGCGTGACGGAAAATTGAACTACGGATTCGATATCGAATTTCAAATCGAAAGCTATTTGCGCTATCAGGGTGAATCGTTCGTCAAACGGTTTGACGCCAATACTTACCTATTGATGACCAAGTCGCTCGATTACTTCGATCCGGCGGCGCGCTTCAACGATAGTCTAAAAGCGGCGGTAGCCGGCAGCCTCGCCAAATTTTTGGTAGTGTCCTTCAGCAGCGATTGGCGGTTTTCGCCCGAGCGGTCGCGCGAAATCGTGCGCGCATTACTCGACGCCGATCTCGATGTCAGCTATGTCGAAATCGAATCGCAACAAGGACACGATTCATTCCTCCTCGATATCCCGCGTTATCACTTGGCGCTTGGGACTTATTTCCGCGGCATCAAGGTATCGGCATGAGTGCGCTACGCATTGACCAGCAATTGATTGCGGATTGGATCGAACCCGACAGCCGCGTGCTCGATCTGGGCTGCGGCGATGGCGCGTTGCTGCATTATTTGCAGCGCGAGCGCGGGGTCTCGGGCTACGGCATCGAAATCGCGCCGGACAATATCATCCAATGTCTGGCACTTGGCGTGAACGTCATCGATTCCAACCTCGATCGCGGCTTATCCGATTTCGACGACAACTCGTTCGACTATGTGGTGATGTCGGAAACGTTGCAGGCGATGCGCTATCCGAATCTGATCCTGCGTGAAATGCTGCGAGTCGGGCGCGTCGGAATTGTCACGTTTCCGAACTTCGGCTATTGGAAATGCCGGCTCCAGATAGCCTTGGGGCGCATGCCGGTAACCGAGCATCTGCCGAATACCTGGTTCAATACGCCAAACATCCACATGTGCACGATTCGAGATTTCGAAACACTTTGCTTGCACGATGGCATCGAAATTCTCGAGCGGCGCGCGCTCGATTCCACTCATCGCGCGGCGTTTGGGATCCGCTGGTTACCTAACCTATTGGCGGAAATCGCGTTGTACCGTTTCAGACGACGTTGATGCGATGCGAAGCGGAACGCTCCGGGAAATTTTCTTAGCTTCCAGAGGATAATCGATGGCTATTGCGGCGTACCAACGGGAATTCATCCGCTTTGCGCTCGACCGCGGAGCGCTCAAGTTCGGCGCTTACACGCTGAAGTCCGGGCGCCTCAGTCCTTATTTTTTTAATACCGGCGTGTTCGACGCCGGGCAGGCCTTGGTACAGCTCGGCGAGTACTACGCAGCGGCAGTCATGGCCAAAGCGCCGGCCTTCGACATGCTATTCGGCCCGGCTTACAAAGGAATTCCGCTCGGCACCGCGACCGCGATCGCGCTCGCCGCGCGGCACGGCCGCGATGTTCCCTTGTGCTTTAACCGCAAGGAAGCGAAGGACCATGGCGAAGGCGGCAATACGCTCGGCGCGCCGCTGCGGGGCCGGGTGCTCATCATCGATGATGTGATTTCCGCCGGTACGTCGGTCAACGAATCCGTTGCGACCATCAAAGCGGCCGGCGCCATTCCATGCGGGGTTGTCATCTCGCTTGACCGCCAAGAACGAGGTCAGGGCGAGTTGTCGGCGGCCGAAGAAGTCCTCGCCCGGCACGGCATTCCGGTCGTAAGTATCGTCACGCTTGCCGACATCGTCGAATTTCTGGAGTTAGACCGCGCCGGGAATGCGACCGAAATCACGGCGATAGCGGCATATCGCGCGCAATACGGCGTAACCGCGAAATTGTGAAACGCGTTCAGCTCTCATCAAAAATTCGATTGCTATACTTTGCACTATCCTTAACGAGCAAAGTTTTGGATTGGATAGCCGCTAACCCACATTCCAGCAAGTTGAGTTTTCACGCGATGACCATGCGCTTTTCTAATGCGTTTACCTTGCCCAAAACCGCCCTATGCGCGGGTTTCGTCCTGCTCGCGCTAAGCACCAGCCCTACCTTTGCCGGCATCAAGTGTTGGCACAATAAAGACGGCGTACGTGAGTGCGGCAATACCGTGCCCCCGGAATACGCGCAAGCCGAGCACGAAGTTAAGAATGAACACGGCATGACCATCAAGAAGAGTTCACGCGCGCGTTCGCTCGACGAAATCCATCGCGAACGCGAAGCCAAACAGCTGGCCGAGCGCCAAAAGGCCGAGCAAGAGGCGTTGGCGAAAAAGCAAGCCGCCGCCGACAAAGTACTGCTCGATACGTTCAGTTCCGAGGACGATTTGGTGTTGGCGCGCGATGGGCAACTTGCGAATATCGATTCGCAGATTAAAGTCACCGAGAGTCACATTGCCAAGGTGCAAAAATCGCTCGATGACTTGATTTCAAAAGCGGCCGAAAGCGAGCGCCGTAACCAAAAGATCCCAAAAAAGCTCACCAAGGACATCGATAATTTACGCACGCAGATTGACGACCACCGCAAATTTATCGAAGCGAAGGACCTCGAAAAGGTCGAGTTGAATAAAAAATTTGGTGCCGATATCGATCGTTTCCGGCAATTACGGAGCGCGCAACGTTAAGCGCGGGGTCTGTTAAGCCGCGCCGAATACGGCGCGCGCGAGCATGGCCGCCTGCTCCGGCCAAAATTCCTCGGGCGCCGACCGATAGCCGGTGCGCACGAATTGCGCGATGCGCCCGATGAGTACTCCCGTGTATAAATTCGCCGCCGCCGGTAACTCGGCGCGTGCGCCGACCGATCCCGGTGCCGCTTCGCGCAAAACTTGGCGATAATGCGTTTCCACCCGCTCGAAAAATTGCGCCACTCGTGCGCGCAAACGTGCGTGCTCGCCGACCAAAATATCGCCGATCAAAATTCGCGCGATCCCGGGATTGGCAGCCGCAAAGCCCAGTACGACATGACCAATATCGGTACAGCGGCGGATCGGCTCCCGCTGTTCGGCGAGCAGGCGATTCACTAAACCGAAGACGCTTTCCTCCGCGAATTCGATCAGCGCCTCAAACATTTTGGCTTTGCTCGGAAAATGGCGATAAAGCGCCGCCTCGGACACGCCGAGGGCGTTCGCTAAATGTGCGGTGGTGATTTTAGCGCCGGGATTTTGCTCGAGTTCCCGCGCCAATACTTCGAGAATTTGCTGCCGGCGCCGCGGCTTCACCGGCGCTCGATCAAGGTGCCGATCCCGGAATCCGTAAACAGCTCAAGCAACACCGCGTGTTCGATGCGCCCATCGATGATATGCGCGCGACGCACACCGGCATTCACGGCGTCCACAATCGAGTCCATCTTTGGCAGCATGCCGCCGCTGATCGTGCCATCCGCCATGAGGCGGTCGACATCAGCGGTGCTTAAACCCGTGAGAAGCTGGCCTTGCTTGTCGAGCAGCCCGGCGATATTAGTCAGCATGATGAGCTTCTCGGCTTGCATGACCTCGGCCACCTTGCCGGCGACCAAATCCGCGTTGATGTTATACGACACACCATCGGCACCGACGCCGATCGGCGCGATGACCGGAATGAAATCGCCATGACTCAAATAGTCGATGACGCGTTTGTCGATCGAGGTGACTTCACCGACATGCCCCAAGTCGATGATCTCGGGTGCATCCAACGCTTCGCGTCGGCGACTCAACGTGAGCTTGTGCGCGGTGATCAGCGGGCCGTCTTTGCCGGTGAGTCCGATCGCGCGCCCGCCGTGTGAATTGATGAGATTGACGATCTCTTTGTTGACGAGACCGCCTAAGACCATCTCGACGACATCCATGGTCTCGGCATCGGTCACCCGCATGCCTTCGATGAACTTGCTCTCCTTGCCCAGCCTGGCGAGTAGCGATCCGATCTGCGGGCCGCCGCCGTGCACGACGATGGGGTGAATGCCGACCAATTTCATCAACACGAGATCGCGTGCAAAGCCGCGCTTTAGCGGCTCGTCGACCATCGCATTGCCGCCGTACTTGATGACCATGCATTTCCCTTGGTAACGCTGGATATAGGGCAATGCCTCGGTCAATAC
Organism: uncultured Klebsiella sp.; assembly: GCA_964555355.1. GTDB lineage: Bacteria > Pseudomonadota > Gammaproteobacteria > CAIKBL01. The sequence goes on along the minus strand of CAZKRY010000010.1, from coordinate 216,880 downwards.
ATGGGCGATGTTCAACGCTTGCGAAGGATCTAGTGCCATGACAATAACGGTCGATTAAAACGGGAGTTGCAGGGTCGGCTCGACACCGAGCAACCAAACTCGAAAACGCTCTTTCACCTCATGGAGCGCCTCTTCAGTCGTGCCTTCGAAGCGCACCACCAAACACGGCGTGGTGTTGGAGGGCCGTACCAAGCCCCAGCTATCTTCGAATTCAACGCGCAGACCGTCTAAGTCGACGACTTCGGCGGTTGGAAAATCCATCGCCGCCCGTAGTGCTTGCATGACTTCCGTATGCCGTGACTCCGGCAAGGGAACGCGTAACTCGGGCGTTGCATGCGTCTGCGGGAGTCGCGCGAACACCGCCTCCGGCGGCTCGTTGGCGTTCACCAAGATTTCGAGCAGGCGCGCCGCGGAATACAGCGCATCGTCAAAGCCGTACCAACGGTCTTTAAAAAAGATGTGGCCGCTCAGTTCGCCGGCCAGTAAAGCACCGGATTTCGCCATCTCTTGCTTGATGATCGAGTGCCCGGTGCGGCTCAGGATAGGTTCACCACCGGCTGCGCGAATCACCGCGGGAAGCTGCTGTGAACATTTGACGTCATAGATGACTTTGGCGCCGGGGTGGTTCTTTAACACGTCCTGCGCGAATAGCATGAGTTGACGGTCCGGCCACAAAATGTCGCCGTTGCGATCCACCACGCCTAGGCGATCGCCATCGCCGTCGAAGGCGAGGCCGATATCGGCCTGCTCATGTCGCACGATCGCGATTAAGTCTTCGAGGTTCTCCGGTTGGCTTGGATCCGGATGATGATTGGGGAACTCGCCATCGACTTCGCAATAGAGTTCGATGACGTCATGTCCGATGGCCCGCAGGATATGCGGCGCGACGATGCCCGGGACACTGTTCCCGCAGTCGACCACGACTTTGAGTGCCTCGCCGAGGTTTACCGGAATTTCTTCGCTAATGCGCCGGATGTAATCCGGGATGATTTCAATTTCTTGCAGGCTGCCGGTACCGCTTGAGAAATCCTGTGCCGCGATACGGGTGCGGATCGCTTGAATGGCGTCGCCGGAGAGGGTTTCGCCGTCAAGCACAAGTTTGGCGCCGTTGTACTGTGGCGGGTTATGACTGCCCGTAATCATGACGCCCGTACGGGTGTCGAGATAATGCGTTGCGAAATACAGCACGGGCGTTGGCGTTAGCCCAATATCGAGCACATCTCGTCCGGAGTCACGTAGACCTTCGACCAATGCACCGCGCAACATCGTGCTGGATGCGCGACCGTCACGCGCCACGATGACGGTTTGTTGTTGGCGCGCACCTGCCTCGGTGCCAAACGCGCGGCCGATCTGATACATCGCTTCGGCGGTCAAGGATTCACCCACCACGCCACGAATGTCATAACTTCGGAAAATGCCGGCGTTGATTTCGCCGCTTCCTTCGGCCTTGGAAGCAGCGGGCGCGACCGGCGGCGGGGCGCTGGCCGGTGCCGGCGCGGGAACCGGTACGCGTGTCACGTCTTCGCCATCCAAGCCTTGCGAGAGTGGGCGGGCAGGCGGGTGTCCGTCTTTGGTACCTTGGGCACCCGGCAAGAGCTGGGCCAAGCCCGGGTGCTGTCCAGACAATATCGCGCTGATCGCGCCCGTTAAGACGGTAGTCGACGGCGCCTGCGGCACCGTGCGTCCACGGCGCATCCGCCACCACGCCGCAAGCAAGCCGAGCGCCGGGATCGCGAGTAACCATTGCCACCAGTCGGGAATTTCGAGCGTACCGCGTTGGCTGGTGCGCAGCGCGACCACCCAAGTCGTCCCCGGCACGCCACTCACAATTTCTTCGCCGACGCCCGGTTTGCCGACGTTCGCCAGCACCACCGGCGGCGCGCCGCTGATCGGTTGACGGATTTCGGCGTTGAGCTTGGGATTCTGCGCAAGCAGTTTGGCGAGCGCATCTCGAACGGGCGCGGTGTTCATGCTCAGGTGCAAAAAGCCGACTGGGTCGCCGGCTGGCGGCGCCCGGCGCACGATCGCCAGGTGCTCTTGCGGCAGCCCCGCCAAATGAATTTCGGCGCCGGGGGGAGTGGCCGATTTCTCCGCCTTAAGCAACAAATCCAGCGAAGCATAGGTCAGTGGCGGCGAGGAGTTAGGGTCGGTTTGCGTCATCCCGCGTGGCACCAGACGTAAACGCAGCGCGTTTGGGAAGTTTTTCTGCAACGTGGCGGCAAGCGTATCGCGCACAGAGGCATCGACGCCGGACAACGCGGCAATGACCTGTGGGTCTTCGGCGATTTTCTCCAGACCGCCGAGCGTGGGCGCGAGGACCTTGCTCGCGGCATTCACCAAATTGGTGACAGCGGCGCGATTTCGCGCCTCGTCTGCGGCGGCCGCTTTCTGCTGCCACTGCGTAAACAACGCCTCGCATGCATAGCCGACCAAGGTAAGGACCAGTACCACGGCGACGCCGAGGCGCGCACGCGGCGGCACGTGATGGGCCGCCTCAACGACTCGCTCAACTACGGGATGCACGGTAGCGCTCTGCTATGAGGTCAATTAGGCGGCGCGCGAGCGCGTCTTTTGAGGCCCGGCCAAGATCGATTTCCCCCCCTCGCCAAACCACGCAAAGCGCGTTGTCGTCGCTCTCGAAGCCAGTTCCGGGTTGGCCAACAAGGTTGGCCGCCACCATGTGGAGCGCCTTACGTTCCAGCTTCGTGCGTGCGTATTCGATTAGATTTTGTGTTTCGGCCGCAAAGCCCACGGTGAACGGCGGCGTGGAAAGCGCTGCGACCGCCTGCAGTATATCTTTAGTCGGTTGCAGAGTCAGGGTAAGGGACGCTCCCTGCTTTTTAACCTTGTGAGCAGCGGGCGCATCGGTGGTGTAGTCCGCGACTGCTGCCGTCCCGATGAAAATATCCTGGTCGGTCACGGCGGCCATCACCGCATCGAACATTTCCGCTGCGGTCACGACTTTAACCGCGGAGATGCCTGCGGGTATCGCCAATGTCGTCGGACCAGTCACCATGGTGACGGCCGCGCCGGCGGCGGCTGCCGCGCGCGCCACGGCATAACCCATCTTGCCCGAGCTGCGATTGGTAATGAAACGCACGGGATCGAGCGGCTCTTGTGTTGGGCCTGCGGTAATCAACACGCGAACACCCGCCAGCGACTGGGGCGCCGTGCGCAAGCTTGACTGCAGCGCCCTGAGTATTGTCTCGGTCTCGACTAACCGCCCAGGGCCGGTTTCGCCGCAGGCCTGCGCCCCTTGATCGGGTCCGACGATTTGAAGTCCGCGTTGTCGTAGCACCTCAAGATTATGTTGGGTTGCTTGATGCGTCCACATCAGCCGGTTCATGGCGGGCGCGAGCAGGATTGGCGCGGCGGTGGCGAGACATAACGTGCTCGCCAAATCGTCCGCAAGGCCCACGGCTAAGCGGGCGATGAAGTCAGCGGAGGCGGGCGCCACCACGATTTGCGTCGCCCAACGGGCTAATTCGATATGGCCCATCGCCGCTTCCGCGGCAGGGTCTAGCAAGGTGGTATGCACCGGCGCGCCGGACACCGCTTGAAATGTCAGTGGTTGCACGAACTCGGTGGCGGCCTTGGTCATCACCACGCGCACGGCGGCGCCGGCATCACGCAGACGGCGCACCAGTTCGGGCGCTTTGTAAGCAGCGATACCGCCTGTCACAATGACGCAGACGTTTTGATGGACCAAAGCGTTCACCGGTGAATTCGAGGTTTGCGATCGGTTGCTGATGCCAGTGTCGAACGGATTCTAGCCCAACGAGTCTCGGGCACACACCGGTTGCCATTCAAATTTGCAACCGAGATTGAGCTACTTATACAAGGATGTTGAGATGGGAATTAAAGAATGGCCGGCGCCGGAGCGGCCCCGCGAGCGTCTGCTCGCCTTCGGTCACGCGGTGTTATCGGATGCGGAACTGCTGGCCGCCATTGTTGGCACCGGAGGAGCGGGCCGCGACGCGGTCGCCATCGCGAGACAGGCGTTGGCGCAAGCTGGGGGCTTGCGGCGGCTGTGCGAACTCTCGCGTCAGGAATTCTCGGCGCTCGCCGGCTTCGGCACCGTACGTTATGTGCAATTGCAAGCCTGTCTCGAGCTTAGTCGGCGCTATTTCAAGAGCGAGCTGCAACGGCAGGGTCCACTGCGCGATCCGGCCGCGACCCGCACGTTTCTCGCGGCGCAGTTCAAATCGCAGAGTCGCGAGGTGTTCGGTGTTCTGTTTCTCGATGCTAGACACCAAGTCATTGCTTTTGAAATACTTTTTTTGGGGACGCTGGATTCGGCAACGATCCATCCACGGGAAGTCGTGCGCCGGGCGCTCGCCCTCAACGCCGGTGCCGTCATCCTCGCCCACAACCACCCATCTGGGATTGCCGAGCCAAGCAATGCCGATCGCGCGCTGACGCGACGTTTGGCCGAGGCGCTCGAGTTGGTCGACATCCGGGTGCTTGATCACTTGGTTTTTGGCGACAGCGACGCGACTTCGTTTGCCGAGCGGGGCTGGCTATAAGGCGCCGTGCTTGGCGATCGCGACGAATCGGGCTAGAATCCCGCGCCCCGCTAAACCCAAGCGTAAATTTAAGTCGGCAAAATACCATGTCTCGAGTCTGCCAAGTTACGGGCAAAGGCCCAATCAGCGGCAATAACGTCTCGCACGCGAACAACAAGACGCGGCGTCGTTACCTGCCGAACCTTCATTACCGCCGGCTGTGGGTGGAATCGGAGCAACGTTGGGTGCGGCTGCGCGTCAGCTCGCACGGCCTGCGTATCATCGATAAAGTTGGCATCGATGCCGTGTTGAAAGACATCCGCGCTCGCGGCGAACACGTTTAACCGGAGGCCGTCATGCAAGAAAAAATCAAACTCGTCTCCAGTGCCGGCACCGGCCACTATTACACGACGACCAAGAACAAACGGAATAATCCGGAGAAAATGGAACGCAAGAAATTCGATCCGGTCGTGCGCAAGCACGTGACCTATAACGAAGGCAAGATTAAGTAAGCGCCAAGTTAGACAAAAAAGCCCGCGAAATGCGGGCTTTTTTCTAACCCTCGCCCGCTATGCGGGAGAGGGGTGGGTGAGGGTCTTCACGCGCCGCGCAGCGCATACCCCCGCATGTGATCGACAAACTCCGCCAGTGCCGCGATGCCGGTCGCTTCGGCTTCCGCGCACCAATCGTGCAGTTGCTTTAACAATCCCTCGGTGGTTGCCGTGCGTTGCGCATAAAGCGCGTCGAGTTTCTGCTGCAATTGATACACCACGGTCAAGGCCTTGCTGTGCGCCAAACCATCTTCCAGGCGCGCGCGATCTTGCGCGGCCATGAAGCGAGACGGGCGACTGATTAAATCCTTCAGGGGTTGTAATCTCGCCTTCAATTGGGCGTCGGCGTCGCGCACTTCGTCACGATGAACGCGTTTGACCACGCGCTGTGCGTAATCGGCCATGACGTGCCATTGCGCGGCAATCATCGCGCGCAGCGTTTCGGTGTCGAGTCTGCGTTCCGGGCGATCCGCGAGCAGCATCGGCGCGAGCTTTTTGACTTTGGCAAGCTTCAGCGCCGCGAGTGCGCGGATATAGAACCAACCTAAGTCAAATTCCCAGGGTTTCACGGCAAAACGCGCGGAACTCGCAAAGGCGTGATGATTGTTATGAAGTTCCTCGCCGCCGACCAGAATTCCCCACGGGGTCAAATTGGTGGAAGTATCCAGCGTTTCGAAATTCCGATAGCCGCGCCAATGCCCCATCCCGTTAATGAGCCCGGCCGCGAAAAACGGGATCCAGGCCATTTGCACCGCCCAGATGGTGAGTCCGAGCGCGCCAAATAACGTGAGATTGGCGATCAGCATGATGAAAATACCAATTCTATCGCGCGTGAATACATGTCGCTCCAGCCAGTCGTCGGGCGTACCGTGGCCAAATTTTTCCTGAACTTCGCGCTTGCAGGCCTCTTGTCGATAGAGTTCCGCACCTTCCCACAGCACCTTGTTGATGCCGAACACCTGCGGGCTATGCGGGTCTTGTTCGGTTTCGACAAAAGCGTGATGTTTGCGATGCACTGCGGTCCAGCGCTTGGTAATCATTCCGGTGGTAAGCCACAACCAGGTGCGGAATACGAGCGATACCGCTGGATGTAGTTCGAGCGCGCGATGCGCTTGATAGCGATGAAGGTAAATGGTGACCGCCGCAATCGTTAGATGCGTAAAGGCGAGTGTCACCAACACATATCCCCACCACGGTAAAACTATTAGCCCAGCACTCATATCGTTTGTTTCCATCACCCTCGGTTACAGACGCGCGCATGATCGCTTAACTATTGCGGTTGGTGCAATCGTGGCGCACGTTGCACACCAAAGTTAACGCGTAACGTCCGCGGGGAGCCTCAATTCGTCTTAAAAAATAGACTTCGCCGTGACTTGCGACCAATAATCTCGCCGATGTCCTCACCCGTGATGCTCAAAGCCATCAATCTCACGCGACGATACGGCGCGCGCACCGCAGTCGATGCCGTCAGTTTTGAATTGCGTCGTGGCGAAATTCTCGGCCTCTTGGGCTTAAACGGTGCCGGCAAATCGACCACGCTGCAAATGCTGGCCGGGGTGCTTGCCCCGCATGCCGGTGCGGTGGAAGTGGCGGGCCTGCCGCTCGCGAATAAACCGTGTGACGCCAAACGCGCGCTAGGCTTTTTACCGGAGGTGCCGCCGGTGTACGCCGATGCCACGGTGGATGAATATCTGCATTTCGCTGCCGTGATCCGCCGTGTTCCGGCGGCGGCGCGCGGTGCCGCGGTCAGCCGCGTCAAAGCTCGCTGCCAACTGGCGGATGTGGGACCAAGGCTTATCGGCAATCTGTCGAAGGGATATCAACAACGCGTCGGTATCGCGCAAGCTTTGGTACATGAACCCGCGGTCTTGATCCTCGACGAACCGACCGTCGGACTCGATCCCGCGCAGATCCAAGAAGTACGTTCGTTGCTTAAAGGGCTGCGCGAGGCGCACGCCATCGTGCTATCGACGCATTTGCTTTCCGAAGTGGAAAGCGTTTGCACGCGCGTCGCGATTTTGCATCAAGGAAGGTTGGTGCATGACGCGAGCTTGATCGCGCAATCGTTGACCTGGCGTGTGCGATTCGCACAAACACCGTCGCCGCAAGCTCTCAAAGAGGTTTTGCCGATGGTGCGTGTAACGGTGGTGAATCCGCATGAATTTGAACTGGCGGCGACCGATGGACAAGCACTCGATGCACACCTCGATGAATTGACTCGAGCGGCCGTTACGCACGCCTGGGGGCTGCGTGAACTCAGTAGCGCGGGATCGGCGTTAGAACGTACATTCTTGGCGTTAACCCGCGACCACAGCGCTGTTAAGGCCGGGTGAGTAACGCATGATCGTGAATATCGCGCGCCGCGAAATGCAGAGTTTGTTTCGTACGCCTTTCGCCTGGTGGGTGCTCGCGGCGGTGCAGTTTTTGCTGGCTTATCAATTCCTCGCGCAGATCGATTTATTCCTGGAGTATCTGCCGAAGATCCGCCGGATGAGTCAGCCCCCGGGCGTGACTCAATTGGTGGTCGTGCCGACTTTCAATTTGATGTCTTTCTTGCTGCTTTTTCTGATTCCGGTATTGACCATGCAGAGCTTCGCCGGCGAGCGCCGCCAGGGCACGATGAAACTTTGGTACAGCGCGCCGGTGAACTTGACGCAGCTGGTGCTCGGTAAATTTCTAGGCGTGTTGAGCGTGTTCGCCGCGGTGCTTGGACTCGTCGCGCTCATGCCGCTGACCTTGCTATGGGGCACGACGCTTGATCTCGGAACTTACGCATCTGGCGTGCTCGCGTTGCTGTTATTAACCGCCGCCGGCTCCGCGCTTGGACTGGCCTTTTCCGCGTTGAGCGCACAGCCGGCGGTCGCCGCGGTGAGTACCTTGGTCTCGTTGCTGGGGTTGTGGCTCATCGATTGGGCAAGTCAACTCGAGCGGGACGCCAGCGTGCTCGCCGAACTTTCGATGCTGCGGCATTTTCAAGCGCTTTCCCGCGGCCTGATCGATACATCGGATGTCGGCTACTTCGTCGTGTTTACCGCAGCGGCGTTAGCGCTTACAGGATGGGCGTTGCGGGGTGACCGTTATGCCTGAGCCTTTGCGCAGATGGTCGCACTGGGCGCTTGCGTTCTTGGGTTTGAGCCTCGCGATTGCCGCCGGTTGGGCCACGCAGCGCTATCACATGGTGTGGGATTTAAGTGCCAATCAACGGCATTCGCTGGTACCGGCGAGCGTGCAAGCCATTCAAGCGTTACCGACCGCGCCGACCGTCACCGCCTATCTGCCCCCCAAGCACCAAGCCCGGATCGCGGTGGAAGAACTCGTCGCACGCTATCGTCGTTACCGCCCGGAGCTTGCGCTTACTTTTGTCGATCCCGCGAACGCAGTTGATGTCGTGCGTGCGCAAAACCTTCAAGAAGGCGAAGTGGTGTTGGCGCTCAACGCGCAAAGCCGCCGTCTGACCCAATATACCGAGGAAGCCTTTACACAAGCGTTGCTCGGTCTCGCGCAGCAACAAGAGCAGTGGATAGTGTTCAGTGCGGGCCATGGCGAGCGCAGTCCCGAGCGAGGCGCGAATTTCGACTTAAGCCATTGGGCCGGAGTGCTGAAGTCGCGCGGCTACCGCGTCCAAGAACTCAATCTGGCGACGCAGACCGCCATTCCGGACAACACGTCGTTGTTGGTCCTCGCAAGCCCACAGTTATCGCTATTGCCTGGCGAAGTCGACGCGGTGGCCGGCTATCTTGCGCGCGGTGGTTCACTGCTCATGACGGTAGAGCCCGATACGCCGCGCGCCTACGATGAGTTGGCGAGTAAGGTCGGCTTTGAGCGGCTCACCGCGACGGTCGTCGATCCGGTTTCCGCGGCGTTAGGGATCGCGGATCGCGCGGTCACGGTGGTGACTCGCTATCCGGCGCATCCGGCCTTGGCCAAGCTCACCGCCGCGAGCGTCTTTCCGCATGCAGCCCCGCTCATTGAACGCACACCGCCTGGTTGGCTCGCGTCGCGACTATTGTTGTCGAGTGATCAAGCATGGGGCGAAACCTCAGCGATCGAGTCCCCCGTCTATCAAGCGGATGCGGATTACCCCGGCCCATTACCCATCGGTCTCGCCTTGACGCGGTCGCGGCAAGCCGGTGAGCAACGCGTCGTGGTACTCGGCGACGGCGATTTTCTCTCGAATACCTATATTGGTAACGCCGGCAATCAAGATCTCGGCGCGTATCTTGTCGATTGGCTGGTGTCGAACGAGTCGTTGCTCAAGATTGAATCGCGCCTCGCCGGCGATGTTGGACTCGAACTCACGCGTTGGCAGCAAGCGGTAATTGGGTTTGGATTCTTGCTGGTATTGCCGCTCGCGTTTGTCGCGAACGGAGTGTGGCTCGGTTGGAAACGTCGCCGTGCCTGAGTTACCCGAAGTTGAAACCACCAAACGCGGTGTCGCGCCGCATGTAACCGGCTTTCCCGTCAGCGGGGTCATCGTGCGCGAGCACCGAATGCGCCAGCCGATCCCGTCCAATCTCCCGCAATTGCTTCGAGGACAAGTGCTGCAGGCCGTCAAACGTCGCGCGAAATATCTGTTGTTTGAATTTCCGGCGGGCCATCTCATTGTGCATTTAGGCATGTCCGGTAGTTTGCGCGTCGTAAGCCCGGATACGGCGCCGCAGAAACATGATCACGTCGATCTCATTTTTGCGCGAAAGCACTGTCTGCGTATGCGCGATCCCCGGCGCTTTGGCTTGGTGCTGTGGACGACCGAAGATCCGACTCAGCATCCGCTGCTGCGCGAACTGGGACCAGAACCTTGGGACACCCGTTTTGATGCCGAGTATCTGCATGAACTCGCGCACGCGCGCTCCGGCGCGGTTAAAAATTTCATCATGGACGGTGGCGTGGTGGTCGGCGTCGGTAACATTTATGCAAGCGAAGCCCTACATCGTGCGCGCATCCATCCCAGCCGACCGGCGCGGCGCGTCAGCCGCGCGCGCTATGCCTTGTTGGTGAACGCCGTTCGCGAGGTACTGGAAGCCGCGATCGCCTTTGGCGGCACGACGCTTAGGGATTTCGCTCACGATGACGGCAAGCCCGGTTATTTTCGCAACGAGCTCAAGGTCTATGACCGCGCAGGCCAGCCGTGCTTACAGTGCGGCGAAGCGGATATCCGCACGCGCGTGATTGGTCAGCGAATGAGCTATTTTTGCCCGCGTTGTCAGGTGTGAGGCGGATACCGGAAAGGTTACGCGTACGCATCCTGAGCGGGATAGTTCGCCTCGCGACTAATCGGGTTATCCGGAGTTGCTGTCGAGCGCGTGTTTAATGCACGCGCCCTAGTCGTTGCGGTAGTAAATCGAAACCCCTGGCCGCGGCCCATAGTACGGCGAGTCGTAATAGCCTTGCGGAGAGCCATAGCGATGGTCGCGGTAGTGATCGTAGCGGTTATCGCCTCGGCGATAGCGCGACCCGCGAGACAACTGATCGCGATCCGTGAATCCATCTACGTAGCCTTCGCGATAGCCATGGCGGTAACCGCGCGCGCCACGGTCGTCTGAACCTTGTGGATAGGGTTTGACGAAAAACGGGCGGGTCGGTAACACGGGCTGCACACTCGGCCCGTAGTAACCACCCCCGTCGTAACCGCGTGACCGGAAGCCCCCTTCGCGGTGTTCGGCGTACGCCAACTGCGCCGCCATTAACACGATGCAGGCCACGAGCCACTGTCGATAGTTGAACTTCATCGTCGGTCTCCTTCCACGAACCAGGGCCTTTTCGCCCAGCGCGCCAGTACTGGATAAGGACTCTCCACCAGAATGGTGAGCCTTCATAAGAAGCGTAGCCCAATTCTGGTTAATCCGGACTGAACTCCGTGGCACTTCCGAGGAAAGCTTCCCGAAACATGAACGCTGGAGACCAGCGAGTTCCCCCGGTAAGCGTATTACGGAAGTTGAGACAGCAACGTGTGCAACGGAACGACCATTGGTTTTTTGAGTTCGAAACAATTTATTGAATCAAAGTCGAGATTTCGCACGGCTTGGAACGCGTGTGAGGCCCCCGTTTGCGCTTGGAAATAGGCTAACGCAGGGGATAGTTGCGTATCCGATGCTTTTACTTCCACTAAAAACCATGGTTTCCGGTTTCGTATGATCAAAAAGTCGACTTCCCGTTTTAGCTTATCGCGCAAATAGCGTAGTTCGAATTGGCCTAATCCAAGGTCGTTCCAAGTTTGAACCGCTTTCAAAAGGTGGCATGCCGCGAAGGTTTCGGTTCGAGCGCCGAGGTCGTCTATCGTGGACCAATCAAAGGAATACCATTTGGGCTCTTTGCGGAGTGCCTTCGCCACGTTCGTGAACCATGGACGCACGCGAAAACCGACGTATAGGCCCTCTAGGGTGTCCAGCCAGCGGCGTATCGTTTCTATCGCGACACCCAACTCTCCCGCCAAATTGCTGTATATCAATTGCTGGCCAGAGCGCTCTTCCAGCAGCGTCACGAGCGTATCCAACTGCCCGAGTTCTTGAACACGGGTGAGATCGCGCACATCTTCACGCACCAACTGATCGCGCCGCGTCGCGCGCCAGCGCCGATGAAAGGAATCGGCGCGCTTCAAAAATGGCTCCGGAAAACCGCCGTAATTCCATAGCGCATCGAGTTCGGGCTTCGCGATTTGTCGTGGCGCTGAAATCTCGCTGCGTGCGGCGACGGTCCGTACGAGTTCGCCGATGGAGAGCGGATGCATGCGATAGATGAAATAGCGACCCATCAAGCTATCTCCGCCGCGTCGGTAGACATCAAGGCGGGTACTACCGGTCACGAGGATGCGCACTTGGTTCTCAAACAGGTCGAAAAACCCTTTGAGGAAGGATTTCCATTTTCCGAACTTATGTATTTCGTCGAATGTAACCGTTAGTGGACGTCGACGCGCGATTTGCAGCCCAAGCTTATCCGCTACCGCGCGCGGACCGGCTTGAACAAGGCGTCGATCGTCACGGTCGTCAAAACTCATGTAGGACTTGGTAAGCCCCCGACAGACGGTTGTTTTACCCACTTGCCGCGGCCCGGTCACGAACGCCATTTGCCGGTGGCTGGTTAGATGGGTTTTCAAAATGCGTTCGTAGGTGCGTAGCATTGGACCATTTTCTTTATTTAGAGAAAATAGTCCAGACCATTTTCTCTAAATAGGGAGAATAGTCCCTAGCGAGCTGGCTGCTCGATAGCAAACGATTACCAAGGCGGGTCGCGGAGTTAGCCTTAGCATCAAGGTTGCCGGTATTGGTACTGGTTGACCGGACTGAACCCCGCAGCACTTCGGTACACTGTGCGGCATGACACTTGATCCCATCACGCGTGAACCGTGAACCGTACCCTCTTTGCACAAAATTGTGTGCTCGCGGCAAGTTTGCTGGTGTTGGGAGGGGCGCTTGGGTACTGGCAGGCCCAACGCTGGGTGGTGCCTGGTGTGGTCGATGTCGCAATCGGCGCTAATGCGTTGCCGTTTAGGGCGAGGCTCGATACCGGTGCCGAGGTTTCTTCCATCAACGCGAGTGAGCTCGAAGTCATCGGCGGCGAAGGGCGGCCGACCCGACGGGATATTGGCCGCAAGGTGCGTTTCACGGTCACCAACGAAGCCGGCGTCATGGAACGCATGGAAGCAACCATCGCCGGCATTCACGCGATCCGGACGGCGGATTGCCGTGAGTACCGTTATCATGTGGTGCTCACCGTGCGGCATGGCAAACGTGCCGCGCAAATCTTGATGAACTTAAACGACCGGTCGCGCTCCGCGGAGAAATTGCTGCTCGGACGCAACTGGCTGGAGTCCGGATACCTTGTCGATACCTCCCGCCGCTGACGCGGAGGGCACCGGCGTCGCGACGCCGCCCTTTACTGAAATTCTGATTCACGATAGCGCGATTAGGCTGCTTGGCACGGCGCATGTTTCGCGTGCGAGCCGTGATGCCGTCGCGCTCGAAATCGCGCGCGGCGACTACGACGCCATCGCGATCGAACTCTGCGCGAGCCGCATGCGCGCGCTGACCGATCCGGACGCGCTCGCCAAACTCGATCTCGTGCAAGTCATTCGCGAGGGCAAGGCGTCGTTGATTATCGCAACGCTCGCGCTCGGCGCGTTCCAACATCGTCTGGCCGAACAATTTGGGATCGAACCTGGCGCTGAAATGCGCGCGGCGATCGACGGTGCGCGTGATCGATCGCTGACGCTGGCAACGATCGATCGCGATATCGGCACCACGCTTAAACGCATTTATCGGCGCGTACCGTGGTGGCGGCGGGTCTTTCTATTCAGCGGATTGGTGGCGAGTGCGCTGTCGAATGAAACCATTGCCGAAGAAGAAATCGAACGCCTGAAAGATCGCGACCTGCTCGAAGCTACCTTCGCGGAGTTCGCGCGCACCGCGGGCGAAATTTACATCCCACTCATCGACGAGCGCGATCGCTACATGGCGGCCTGTTTACGCCAGCTCGCGTTGTCCGGTAAGCGCAAAATCCTCGCGGTGGTCGGCGCCGGTCACTTACAGGGCCTGAGCCAGGCGCTTCAGCAAGAAAACGCCGAACCGCGCGAGGTCATTAACGAGCTTGAACATATTCCACGCGCGTCGCGCGCGTGGCAGGCGTTGCCGTGGCTGCTCGCGATTTTCATTGTCGGTGGGATCGCGCTTGGATTCGCGCGCAATCCGGAAATCGGCTGGCGGATGGTGACGGAGTGGGTGGTGTTGACCGGCGGTCTTTCTGGTGTTGGCGCGTTGCTTGCTGGCGCGCATCCGTTGACGATCGCAACCGCCATCCTAGGCGCTCCGCTGACCACGCTTCACCCGGCGATCGGCATCGGCATGTTCACGGCATTAAGCGAAGCTTTTCTGCGCCGCCCGACCGTTGGCGATTTCAAACGGTTGCGTCATGACACCGCCACCTGGCGTGGCTGGTACAAGAACCGTGTGGCGCGCACGTTGTTGGTTTTTTTGTTGAGTGGCTTCGGTGCATCACTCGGCACCTATATCGGGGGTTATCGGATCGGCATGCAATTACTGGGCAGCGAGTGAAGTAGTCGCCGGTGGGCGAACGCGCGCGCGAAAAGAAAACCAAGCCCACCCACAGACCAACACAAGTTGTAGCGTCAGCGCGAGTAACGCCCATCCCGATTCCTGCCAGAGTGCCGGGCGCAGTGCCGTCGCTAATAGGTCTAAGCCCGCGAAATCGAGCAGACGGGGCAACAACCAGTACAAGAGTCCTAAGTAAATGAGCGCCGTGAGCTCGGCGCGTTCGGGCCGCGCATGCAAGCTCAACCCAACCAGCAGCAACAGATCGCGTGCCGCGAAAAGCCACAACGCGAGCGCCGAGAAGCCCAAGTCTTCCAGTGGCGAGCGCGCATCGATACGTCCATCGCGCAACAGCACGCATATCAATGCAATGACGAGTCCAAGGCCAAGCGCCACCAACCAAAGCGGCAACTCGGAGAAGCATCGCCGCCATGCGCGCGCGCGGGAGCGGGCGGTCACGCGGCGTGCGACGAGCGGATCGCGATACAAGGAAAAAGCGGCCAAATAAGCTGCGACCAGGCACACGGCGAGCGCGACCGCGAGCAATAAACGCCCTTGTGTCAGCACCGCCTGCGACGGTTGCGCGTACCAGCCGGCCATGACCACGCTCGCGGTGGCGAGAAAAGCGAGCCACGCCCACGGCACGCTCGTCAACTGCAAGTCTTCACGCATCGCGCGCCAACAACCAATCGTGACCCACACCACCGCTATCCACAGCAACACGGTGCAGAGCGCGAGTGAGTTGTACTGGTGTCCATACCACGTGAGCATCGGTGACTCGATAAGCTTAAACATCAACAAGGCATAGCCCGCGCCCACGCCGGCCGCGAACAAGCGGCTACCAAGCGGACCTTTCAACCGCCGGGGATGGGTGGCGATCGCGAGCGCGGCGAGCAAACTCATGCCTTGTACCAACAAGGCTCCGCCCACCGCCTGTAATACCCAATAAACACGGGTCAATGGCGCAAAGTCGTGCGCCGATACCGCGAATACTGCAAGCGAAAACCCGCCGCCCAGCCAGGCAAGACTGGTAGCCCCAAGCCACTTGCCCCACACCATCGACCAGGGTGAAAGTGCGGATAATCGTTGCAAATCCCAAGTGCGTGCGCGCAGTTCGTCCATTAGCGCTTCGCCCGCGCGATGGCCACCCCAGGCGATGGTGACGGCGATAAAAGCGATCATCGCGCTCGACGGTAACACGACGTGTAAGCCGCCACGCTCATCGAGTAATGCGGCAAGCGCGAACAGCGCGGCGAGCGACAGTGCCAACGTCGCCGCGCGCGCGACATTGATCTCGAGCCAGCTCTGGCGCAGCAGTTCAGGATTCATCGGTGCGTGCGCGTTGCAAGGTGGCGAGGTAGGACTGCTGAAGGTCGTGTTGAATCTCACCAAAGCGAGTGACCCGTACGCCTTGCTTGATTAAGGCGGCGAGCAATTGCGCCTGCGCGGTGAGTTCGGGTGAATAGCGGCAACGCACTTCATGGTCCAGAATTTGGACCTCCGTGACGCCGGGCTGGGCGCTGAGCGTATCCGCCAAGCGGGTCAGATCGTCGATCGCCGCGATGGTTAGACCGGTGCGCGCGGCGGGCTCTTTGATTGCGCGTTGCTCGACCACGCGTCCGTCGCGTAACACCAACATGTGCGTCGCATAGTCGGCGAGTTCCGCCAAGATATGCGAAGACACCAACAGCGTCATGCCGGCGCTTTGCAGCGACTTGAATAATGCGGCAAGCGCGTGGCGCGCTTCGGGATCGAGGCCGGACGCGGGTTCATCCAAGATCAAGAGTTGGGGCGCGTGAATGATCGCTTGCCCGATGGCGACGCGTTGCCGCAACCCGCGCGACAATTCGCCCGTGCGTTGGGTTAGACGCGGACTCAAATCGAGTTGGGCGGCCACTTCCGTGACGCGCGTCGCGACGCCTGCGGTCACACCATTTGCCCGCGCCGCGTAGGTCAAACATTGCGCGACGGTCAATTCATCGTAGAGACCGAGAAAATCCGGCAAGAACCCGACATAACGATGCGCGCGCCGCGGCTCTTCGATGACGTCGACGGCGCACAACGTAACTCGACCGTCGACCGGCCTTTCTAAACCGCATAGACAACGCATCAACGTGGTTTTGCCGGCGCCATTTGGTCCTACCAGCGCGGTGATGCTGCCGGTCTCAATGGCGATCGAGACGTCATCGAGTGCGCGTATACCGGGATATTCGGCGATCAGGTTTTCGGCGACCACAAGCGTAGGCATGGGCGAGATGGTCGGCGATACGTTACGTGCTGACAAGCATAAGACCCTCACCCTGCCCTCTCCCGCACGCGGGAGAGGGTTTATTACGTGCATCTCACGTGAACGAGCGAGGGTTTATCGTAGGTGTCTCATGCATGCGGGAGGCGGAAAATAAAAAAACCTCTCCCACCGGGAGAGGTCGGCGCGCAGCGCCGGGTGAGGGGCAGCTTATCGATAAGCACAACCTGAAGATCCTGAGCGCTTTGCGGTTGACCCACCACTTGACTGCTAAAATTGCCGCATGCGAACGCTGCGTAACAATACTCGTCCGGAGAATCGACGCGAACGCCGCATCGGCCTGGCCCGCGCCTTGTCCAAACAAGGGATTTGTTCGCGCACCGCCGCGACCGCGCTGATTCTCGAGGGCCGCGTGCGGTTAGATGGCGTGGTGGTGCGCGATCCGGAGGCACCCACGCGCGCGCATAGTCGAATCGAAGTGGACGGCGCGCAAGTGACGCGCGCGCCACCGCTCTACCTCATGCTGAACAAACCGCGTGGGTTGGTCACCACCGCCACGGATGAGCAAGCGCGCGCGACGGTGTATCAATGTTTTGAACACAGCCAACTCCCATGGGTGGCGCCAGTGGGGCGGCTCGATCAAGCAAGCGAAGGCTTGTTGTTATTTACGAACGATCCCGCCTGGGCTGCAGCATTAACCTCGCCACTCGGCAAGATCGCGAAAACCTATCACGTGCAGATCAACGGCCAACCTGAGCCATCCGCGCTGGTGCAATTGATGCGCGGCCTAACCGTCCCGGACGGCGAGTTTTTGCAAGTGGAGTTGGCGCGTCTTCTGCGCAGTGGCGAACGCAACGCGTGGCTTGAGATCACGCTGCTAGAGGGCCGCAATCGGCATTTGCGCCGGTTGCTCGAAGCGCTTGGGCACCCAGTGATGCGGCTGGTGCGCGTCGCGGTTGGCGGACTCACACTCGGTGATCTTGGCAAAGGGAAATGGCGTTATTTGTCCTCCGCCGAGGTGAGCCTGCTGAGTCCGAGCAATATGACAGCGGTCATCCCTAATGCAAACAAGCCGCCGAGCAGCCAAAACAAATGCTGAAAGCCGGTCATTCCCGGCGCGGCATCCAGCAACCGCCCGGCGATCGGCGCAAAGAAAATATCCGGCGTGTAGCCCACTAACGAAATGATCCCGACCGCCGTGCCGGTATGCCGTGGATCGACGCGGCTGTCGGCCAAGAGTGCGAAGTAAACGCCGCGCAGCCCATACACCGCGAGCAGCGTCACCACCAGATTGGCATACCACCAGCCCACCAACGCCTGCGGTAAGTTCGCGAGTAACACAAAACACACGGCTCCCGCGCCAAACAAGCCCGTGACCAAGCGTTTCACGCCGATCCGATCGGCAAGGAAGCCCGCGCCAATCGCGCCGACCGGTCGCAGATACGCGAGCGCCGAGACGGTGCGTGCCGCAGCCTCATCGGTTAACCCAAGGACTTGATTCAGCAGCAAGGCGTAGTAATCGAGTCCTTTGTATCCGCAGTAGGCGCAGATCACGATGAGCGCTTGTAACCAAATGTGGCGCGCGCCCAGCACGGGGCGAAGCGCGCCCATGTTGAACGCGCGCGCCACCGGCGCGCTAGGCGCATGCCGCGGAATGTAGCACCAGCACAAAACGCCGATGCACGCGGTCACCACGCTGTAAAACCAAATCACATGACGTAAGCCATGGTCACCGGCAAAGCTGAGTACAATGACCGCGATACTGGACAGCACGGCGGCGACCAAACCGCGCCCGCCGTCCAGCAATCCAAACGCCCGCCCTTGCGCGAGCTCACCGCCCCATTCGCGGGTGGCGCGGATGAGGGCCGCCCAAAACAACAGAATTGTGGTCATCCCCCAATAAGCGTACAGCGCGATCAGCATGGGTCCGCGCGGGATCGTTGCGAGCACGATCCCGCCGGCCGCGGTTGCCCACAGCGAGCACGCGAGCAGCGTGCGTGCGGGGAGGCGATCGGCGAGCGTGCCGCCCGGAAAGTAGGCCAACATCGCCACCACGCCGTACCACGCAAAAGCGTCGCCCAACGCGGCATTGGTGAGTTCAAACTCGGCGAGCACCGTCGGGCGGAAAAAGCGTGGTACGTGAAACGGCAGACAGAACACCGCTTCTCCGGCCAGAATGAGACAGGCGAGATGCCAATAACGGTGAGCGGTAGACGACTGCGGCGCGGGCATTGGCCCGTTGTACGCGAATCAAGCGGGCGCGTGAAGTAGCGGCCGGTGTACGTCCCGGTGCCTCAAGATAAGTGAAGCATTACCCGCTAACGCGAGTAATCGCCCACAGGTACCTCCATTGCATCCGCCTACCTCCGCTTGCCGACCGTCGCTGCAGCGACTATTGACCCTGCCTTTGGTGGTTACGGGTATTGTGGCGATCATGGCGCTTATGCTTGTTGATATTCATGGAGCGAATCGCATGGCGGAAGACCGTGCAACGCGCCGCGCGGACCTGCTGCTACAGTCGATCGAAGCGACGGTTACCGCGCAGGAATCGCAGGCAGACATTGAGCGCGCACTCGCCGCACAAGCACAGTTGCCTGAAGTCATCTCGCTAAAACTCGCGACGAACACCGAAACGCTAGTGGAATTTGCGCGCGCGCCGCGACAAGGTGTGAAGGATCGTGCGTTGCCCGCCGTCGCTTCCCGTGTGCCGTGTGTCTACCAACGAGCGCACCGCCTCGCGACTTGCCAAAAGATCATCGGTTTCGCACATGGAGGACTACCGGCACAGGCTACCTTGGGTCTGGAATTCGATGCACGAGACACTGTTGCGCGCATCCATCAAATCATCGCAAGTCAAGCGATCACTAGCGTTCTCTTGGTGACTGTACTTTGTTTGGTCGGTCTCGCCGTTACGCACTTTAGGATGATACTGCCGCTCCATCGCCTATCGCGCTCGATTGCGAACGATACGTTGGCGCATGTCGCGGACTCAGAAGTGAGTCACGAATTCAGCGATCTTGCCCGCTTACTCGCCACCACGCGCACCGCCCGAGAACACGCCGAACAACGACTCCGCATGGCACTTGAGCGTTTTGACCTTGCGACACAAGGTGCCGCCGTCGTTATTTGGGATACCGATATCAACACGGGCACGATGTTCCTGTCACCACAATTCGCCGCTATTTGCGAACTACCGATCTACGCGATTCCCACTACCGTCGAAGGCTTCGAGGCTTTGATCCATCCGGATGATCGCGCGCCCATGCGAGGCATCATGCTTCAGCATATTAAGAAGGGAGCGGTACTGGAAGCGGAGTACCGCATTGTGCGCCCCAGTGGTGAGGTTCGGTGGGTGCGCTCGCGCGGCCAGGCTGAACGAAACGCCGACGGTCGCGCTTTGCGCGTAGCGGGCTCGCTTCTCGATTTCACGTCAGAGCGAGGCGCGCGAGAAAACCTACATAATCTCAATCGGCAGTTTGAAAGTATCGCAATGCATCTGCCGGGTATCATTTTTCAATTTACCAAGACGCCGGAGGGGGAAGCGTACCTAACGACACAGAGCCCCGAGCTTGAACGTTTGTTTGGGATTGCGGTGCGCGATAGGCCCATCCCGCTCGCGGAGATCGGTGCGCGGGTATTTCTGGCCGATATCCCTAGTTTCGAACAGTCGATCGCGGCGGTCATCGCAAACCGCAAACCTTGGCATCACGAGTTCCGCGTCCTGCACCCTGACGGAAACGTCTATTGGCTGGAAGGTCGGTCGCGTCCGCAAGAATTAGCCGATGGAAGCTTGGTGTTCTCAGGCGTGGTGCTCGATATCACGGCACGCAAAGACGCGGAAAACGCGTTGGTTGAACAACAGGCGCGCCACGAATTGGTGGTGCGCGGCGGTGACTTGGGAACTTGGGAGCTTGATCTCGAAACCAAGATCGCGACCGTCAATGAACGTTGGCGATCGCTTCATCATTTCTACGATAACCCGATCCGACTTGAGGATATTCTGCAGACCATCCATCCGGATGATCGTGACTGGGTCGCGCGCAAGTTCGCCGATCATCTCGCCGGTAATTCAAAATTTTTCGCCGCCGAATACCGCGTGCGTGGGATTGATGATGAATGGGTATGGATCGCCGATCACGGCCAGGTCGTGGCGCACGACACGACAGGGAGCGCGCGCATCGTCGCCGGCACCAACAGTGATATCACGGAGCGTAAACGTGCCCTACAACGGCTACGTGACGCCCAGGCCTTGCTCCGTACGGTCATCGATTTACTGCCGCAAAAAGTTTTCTGGAAAAACAAACAAGGACGCTACCTCGGATCGAACAAAGCGTTCGCCGAGGAACACGGCTTTAAGAGTGTGACGGGTCTGACGTTGCACGATCTGGGTTATCCGCCGGACGAATCCTTCCGTTATGAAGAAAGCGACCGCGCGGCCATCGAACAAGGGACATCGAGCTATGACAACGTCGTCAAAATATCGACGACCGACGAGAGAACTAAGTGGGTGTCTTATACCAAGGTGCCATTGCGCAATGCCGCCGACGAGATCATCGGTGTGCTTGGGACCTATCTCGATGTCTCTCAATTCAAAGAAACCGAGTTCGCGTTGATCGCCGCGCGTGATGCGTCCGAACGCGCCAATCGCGCTAAAGATGAGTTTTTGTCGACGATGAGCCATGAGATCCGCACACCGCTCAATGGCGTCATCGGATGCGCTCAGGTGCTGCGCGACTTGGTGACCGACAAGGATCAACGTGAACTTGCCGATACGGTCGTGCACTCCGCTCGCTCGCTATTGACCTTGCTGAACGAAATTCTGGATCTGTCAAAGATTGAAGCGAACAACCTGCGCTTAGAACGATTGTTGTTCGATCCGCACGATATTTGCGCGGAGGTTATTGAACTCATGGCATCGCGCGCGAGTGAAAAGGGATTGGAATTGGCGCTCGTATGGACCGCAGGTGAAGCCATTGTCGAGAGCGATCCAACCCGCCTGCGGCAGGTCTTGTCAAACCTCGTGGCTAATGCCATTAAGTTCACGGCGCAGGGTTACGTGGTGCTTGCGGTCAAGGCATATACTGACGCGACGCTGCATTTTAGTGTCACGGATACCGGCATCGGCATTGCGCCGGAGCAACACGCGCGCATCTTCGATAAATTCACGCAAGCCGATGGGACGGTGACGCGCAAATTCGGCGGTACCGGCCTTGGGCTTGCGATCAGCAAATGCCTCGTGGAGGCGTTGGGCGGTGAAATCGGCGTGCAGAGTGCGGAAGCGGCGGGCGCCACTTTTTGGTTTACCGTTCCGCGTGGCACTGAATTGGCGGTTGATGAAAAGCGCCCCGACTCCGGCCGACAGCCGACCGCAAGGTTATGGGTCGGCGCACCCAACGACCGCGCGCTTACCGCCGACTTAGAAGCCCTGGGGATTAAAGTGGAGACCTATCCCGGCGCCGATGCGTTGCTCGGTGCTTTGGGCACCGATTCCACCGACACAATCATCTTTGACTATCCAGGAGCCGATGGTGCCGGCGTCGATTTCGCGCGCGCCGTACAGGCCGACTACCCGGATTCGCGATTGATCGCATTGTGTAGTCGTGAAGCGTTCAAGACGATTGATCGCTCGCGATTTGCCGCGATCTTGAAGAAGCCGCTGGCACGCCGGGCGCATGTATTGGACGCCTTGCGACAGGCGGTGCTTGAAGACCCTCACCCCAGCCCTCTCCCGCCCGGCGGGAGAGGGGGATCAAAAAAACCTCTCCCACCGGGAGAGGTCGGCGCGGAGCGCCGGGTGAGGGGCGGCGCGTCCACAAGCACTGCTTGAAGACCCTCACCCCAACCCTCTCCCGCCCGGCGGGAGAGGGGGATCAAAGAAACCTCTCCCACCGGGAGAGGTCGGCGCGAAGCGCCAGGTGAGGGGCAGCGTGTCGACAGGCGCAGTATGAAGACCCTCACCCCAACCCTCTCCCGCCCGGCGGGAGAGGGGGATCAAAAAAACCTCTCCCACCGGGAG
>CAZKRY010000010.1:184805-194419 GCA_964555355.1 uncultured Klebsiella sp. | reverse complement strand
GGAGCGCCGGGTGAGGGGCGGCGCGTCCACAAGCACTGCTTGAAGACCCTCACCCTAACCCTCTCCCGCCCGGCGGGAGAGGGGGATCAAAAAAACCTCTCCCACCGGGAGAGGTCGGCGCGAAGCGCCGGGTGAGGGGCGGCGTGTCCATAAGCACGGCGTGAAGACCCTCATCCCAACCCGCTCCCGCTTGACGGAAGAGAGTTCGACTTTAGCCCGCCATCGGATCGACGATCTCGCGTCCTAAACGATGTTTTCCGAGTAATTCGTACGCCGCGTCACTGACAAACAAATGCGCGGCACCGGCTTGTACATCGCGCAGACAGCGTTGCAATGGGTGATCGAGAAAAATCGCTTCGCCGCCGCCATAACGGCAGGCATTGGCGGCAAGATCGAGCGCCGTGTCGGTAGCGAGTACCGTTGCGCCGCGCATTACGAGTTGATCTTCAATCTCGAGACGTTGGCCGCCGCATACCTTGGCCCAAACTGCATCAAGCACGTTGTCGAGCAGATGGCGCACCGCGCGCAAACGCATTTCACCGAGGCCAATCGCGCGCTGCACGACCTGCCGATCGGCGGTGGACGCGCGCAGGCCATAGCCGCGTTGTTTGGCGCTGACGACTTTGACAAGCTCGTCATGCGCGCGCCGCGCGACGCCTAAATAAAAACCCATGAATTCGTTGATCAAAAGTCCGGGGAATCCTTGCAAATAGAGTGGACCGCCGCGCTGCGGTTCGAGCTTCATCAAATCAAAGGTGAAACCTTCCGGCACAAAAACATCGTTGACGGAAAAATCACAACTCCCGGTGCCTTTGAGTCCCGCGACATGCCAATTGTCATGCAGCGTGATGGCGCTCGCCGGCATCATGACGATACGCGACGACGGCGGTTGAGAGGCGCCATGGTCAACTAAGACATGCGCCGCCACCCATTCCGCGTGGCGTACGCCGCTCGCCCACGACCAGCGGCCCTTGACGCGATACCCTCCCGCGGCCGGCACCGCGCGACCGGGTTTGAAGACGCCCGCGGCAGTGGGAATACGCCCATTCTTGAACATCGCGTCGATCGCCTGATCGGGCAAATAACCGGTCAGGCTCATCGCGCCGTTACCGATGCAGACGTTCCAGCCAATCGAAGCGTCGAGATAACAGACGGCTTCGATGATCTCGGTTTGGAGCTTCGGATCGGCCTCGCTGCCGCCTAGGCACTCCGGCACTTTGAGTGCAAAGAGACCGGCATTGCGCAACGCCTCCACTGAGTCCGCAGGTAGCGTGCGGCCGGCTTCACCCGCGGCGGCATCGCGCGCCAATATCGGCATGATGTCTTGGACTTTATCGAGCAATGCTTGGCGTTTCTGCGCGCGGGCGGCGGGCGACTCCATAAAACGACTCCCGGAATATGACGTTGGGGATGATGTCCCGCATTTGAGCACGGGCTTAGGATGACTCCAAGGCACTTGATAGAGCGAATCACGGATCCCACCAACCGGACGTGGGACAAGATTCGGCGGCTCGGGCCGCTAACGAGGGCATTTGCCGTGTTGGTTAGCTCAATATTTTGCCATGGAATTAATGCAGGACTTGCTCGCGCACAACGCTGACGCCGGGTGTCGCGCAGCCGCCCGAACCTTCTTTTGCGTCATCGCAGGCATCGCCTTGCTCGCGTGCGGCCCGGCGGAGGCAACCTACACCCGCTCTACCGCGACCTTTAACTACATCGCGACCACTACACACACCGCAATCATGAGTTGGCCAGGCTGTAACACCACCAGTGGCGACGATAGTTTGTCGGCGCCGCTCAACATAGGCTTTACGTTCAACTTCGGGGGCATCAATTACACGCAGGTACGGGTTATGACCAATGGCCGCCTGCAGTTCGATAATACGTTTTGTGGCTATGGCACCGCGACTGTCGGCCCTCCAAGGACTTACCCCTATCCCATTCCAGACAGCAATCTCAACCGTACGATACGGATTTACGGTGCCGATTTGGATGTCTCGTCGGCGGGCAGCGGGACTATCACCTATTCGACAATCGGCGCCGCGCCCAATCGAATGTTTGTCGTCACGTGGAATAACGTCTCTGCGTGGCAGTCCGGTGGCAGCAATAACTTTGGTCAAGGTACGGCGTACAACTTACAGATCCAGCTGCATGAAAGTGGCGATTTCAATTTTATGTACGGAGTTTCCGACGATCGCTCGGAACCCGCGAATCAAATCATGGGTCCGGCGCAGATTGGCTGGCAACTCTCGACCACCGACTATCAAATCGTGCAATCCGGCTTACCCGCCGATAACACCGGCTGGCGCTTCTCGCTGCCGAGCATGGTGGCTGAATACCGCTTTGATCAAGGCGCGCTGAGCGGCGTGCCCGGCGAGGTGCTCGACTCGTCACAAAGCGGCCTACACGGAACCCGCATCAATTCGCCGACCAATAGTTTGCGAGTCAATGCAACGCTTGGCGGGCGCGTGTGCCAAGCGCTTACAGTGCCCGGATCAAACGGCACCAATCAACGAGACGCCGTTGACACCGGGCTGACGCCGACCAATATCGGCAGCACAGGCGCGATAACATTTTGGTATCGCAGTAACGCAGCATGGGGAACGTCTGAAAATATCCTTTTTGATGCGACCCTTGCTCGCGGTGAAGATTTCTATCTTTCGCGAGACAATAACGGACGCCTGCGCTTTGTCGTGACGGACTCAAATCGACGCAGGGTCCGCTTGGTTCAGTCGAGCGGAAACGCTTTCCCAGCGGGCACGTGGGCACATATAGCGTTGTCTTGGTCGTTAACTGGCGGTGCGATGCGACTTGCGCTTTATGTGAATGGTGCGCTGACGACCACCGTAACCGACTCGTCGTCAGGTGCACTCGCTAATTCTCTGGGTTCGTTATACATCGGAGACAATCGCAGCGACGCCATAGAATTGAGCAATGACATTCGAGCGGCGGACGGATTAATTGACGAGTTCCGAATTTACAACTCAGCGGCGACGCTCGCATTAGTCACGCGCGACATGGCGATCACGCGCAGTTGTTCGTCGCTCGATCATTTGGCGCTGAGTCACGCCGGCACAGGTGTGACCTGTGAAGCAACGCCGGTGCAAGTGTCCGCGCAGCTGGCGGATCACAGCACTTACACGGCGTATCAAGGGACCGTGACGTTATCTACCTCGACCAGCCAGGGCGACTGGTCGCTGGTGACGGGTTCCGGCACGCTTGCCAATGGCACCGCCAATGACGGTATTGCGAGTTACACCTTTGTAAGTGGCGACAGTGGCATCGTCGCGCTGGGCTTGAGCCATACGCGCGCGGGTACGGTGAATGTCAATGTGACGGATGGCGTCGCGAGCGAGCGCGGCGGTACGGCCACCGCGGCGGAAGACGCGGACATCCAGTTTGCGGACGCGGGTTTTGCGTTTCTAGCGAACGGTACGCCGGCGGCGATTGGCATGCAGATAGCCGGCAAAGGATCGAACACCGCACCCAACGCGCAGACGCTCGAGTTGCAAGCCATCCGCACGGACTCCAACACCGGCACCTGTGTCGCCGCACTCGCCGGCACGCGTCTGGTCGATCTGGCCTTTGAATGCGTCGCGCCCGCCACCTGCGCCGGCGGTAGCATGACAATGAGCGGCGCGAGTACCGCCAACATCGCCGGGAACAGCGGCACGGTCACCGCGTACACCCCGGTGAGTTTGTTATTTGATGCGGTTACCGGTCGCGCGCCGTTATCGTTCGTCTACAGCGATGCCGGCAGTGTGCGTTTGCATGCACGTCATGTCTTAGCGTTAGAGGGTTTAAGCGGGGTAACCAGCACGCTCACCGGCAGCAGCAATGCGTTTCCGGTACGGCCTTTCGCCTTGCACTTCGCCGTCACCGGTAATCCCGGGGCGAGCAGTGCAAGCGGCAGCCGCTTTACCACCGCAGGGACACGTTTCAACGGCAGCTTACGCGCGGTAGCTTGGTCGGCGGCGGACGACGCTAATCGCGATGGCATTGCCGATGGTCACGAAAGCACCGATCTCAATGCGGCCTCGGCCGCGAATCTCGCCGACAACACGCTTACGCCCAATTTCACGCCGGGAGTCGCAACCGCGTTAACGGCGCGCTTGGTTGAACCCGCGGGCGGTAACGCACCAGCGCTTGCCGACACCACCACCGCAACGGTGAGCAACGGGGTCGCCGGGATCGCCGGCATGCGTTACGACGAGGTGGGTATCGTGGAACTCGCTGCGGCGCAGAGCGGAGATTACCTTGGCATGGGTGCGGCGGAAACGGCCAAAATCCGCGGCGTGACGGGCCACGTGGGGCGTTTTTATCCTGCGCGGTTTGCGGTAAGCGCGAATGTCCCGAGCTTCGCCGACAGTTGTGGCGCCTTTACTTATTTCGATCAAGGATTTGTGTTCGACGCCGCGCCGGTCTTGACCGTCACGGCGCTAAACACGCTAGGCGCCGTCACGCGCAATTACACCTCGAACGGATTCTTTAAATTCACGAGTACGCTGGCGGGCCGAAGCTATCGTGATACCAGTGGTGCGACAGCCGGCTTCACCGCAACCACAGGCGGCGCGGTGACGCGCGCCGGTGACACCGGCTTAACCGGAAGTTTCACCCTGAGTCTCCCCGCGGTGAATGGCGACCGTTTCGCTTATCAGCGCACACGACTGGCGGCGCCCTTCGCGGCCAATGTCACGGCCAACTTTACGCCGGCCGATCTAACCGATAGCGACAATGCTTGTTACGACCCGGATCAAAACGGGACCTGCGATACCTTTTCGATCGCGGGCGTTACCGGCGCGGATCTGCGCTTTGGCCGTTTGTACGCCGGCAACGCTTACGGGTCCGAGTTACTGACACTGCCGGTGCCGGCGCGCGTCGAGTACTACACCGGTAGCGGCTTCGTCGTCAGTGCGGATGACACCTGCACGGCCATCACCACCGGCGCCTTGAACCTCGGGATCGATGGTGTCGCCAACACACCCGCGCCCGGGATCGACACGGTGGCGCTCGGCGGCGGCACCTCTACTGCGGCGATTCGCTTCGCACCGGCCATCGCCGGCGAACTCGGCATGACCTTCAGTCCGCCGGGTGCGCGTAATGTCGGAGATATCGACTATCAATTCGACTTGTCACTCGCCACCGGTGCCGCCGCCGAATGGTTGCGCTACGACTGGAATGAGGATGGGGCTTTCGATGAAGATCCCACTGGCCGGGTGAGCTTTGGAATCTTTGGTGGCAACGCGGCGGTTATCTACGTGCGCGAACCATGGCAGTGATTGCAGTAGACTCGGTCGGCAACAATTGAAACCCTCTCCCGCCTTGCGGGAGAGGGTAGGGTGAGGGGAATCTTCCGAGGGATCTATGCTGAATTTAATTCGCGTACGCGGCTTTAGTGCGCTGTTAGCCGCGGCGTTTCTCAACGCGTTTGTCGATCTTGGTCACAAGATCGTTATTCAAAATACGATTTTCAAAGTCTACAGCGCGGAAACGCAGGTGTTGCTGACGGCCATCGTTAACGCACTCATCTTGTTACCGTTCGTCTTATTGTTCACCCCCGCCGGCTTTTTCTCCGACAAGTATCCAAAGCCCGAAGTCATGCGGCGCGCCGCGTGGGCGGCGGTGGTACTTACGTTGTTCATCACCCTGTGTTACGCCCAGGGATGGTTTTGGGCCGCGTTTGCGCTCACTTTCTTATTAGGCGCGCAGGCGGCGATCTACTCGCCGGCTAAAATCGGCTATCTGCGCGAACTGGTCGGCACGGCCGAACTCACCACCGCCAATGGACTCATCCAAGCCATTAGCACGCTTGCGATACTCGCCGGCATTTTCGTGTTCTCGCTTTTGTTCGAAGCGTTACTGAGCGGTTTGGCACCGAGCACCAGCGGCGAAGCCCTCACTCAACTGCCGACGATCGGCTGGGTGCTGGTGGCTTTATCGGGGCTTGAGGTTTGGTTGTTGTATCGCATCCCAACGCCTCCGCCCGCGTCGCCTGATCTCAACTTTGATTGGGATCGCTATCGGCGGCTCGATTATCTGCGCGCGAATCTAAGCTCGGTCCACGCCAACTCGATCATCTACTTGTCGATCATCGGACTCGCGATTTTCTGGGCCATCGCGCAAGTGGTGGTCGCCGCCTTTCCCGCCTTCGCAAAAGAATCTCTCGGTCTTATGAGCACCGTGGTCGTGCAAGGATTGCTCGCCTGCACTGGTATCGGGATCGCCGCGGGCTCGATCGTCGCCGGCCGCGCGTCGCGCCAACATATCGAAACCGGACTGGTTCCCATCGGCGCATTTGGCGTGGCCGCGACGCTCGCGCTCGTGCCGGTTCTGCATTCGATCACCTTGCAGGGTCTGAATTTCATGGCGATGGGCTTTTTAGGCGGGCTGTTTGTAGTGCCGCTGAACGCGCTCATTCAGTACCACGCGCTTGATCGGGAACGCGGCATGGTGCTCGCGGCCAGCAACTTCATCCAAAACGTGGTCATGCTCGGATTCTTGGGCCTTACCGTGGTTTTTGCATGGCTTGGCATGAAGTCGGTCGGGCTTTTTTGGTTGTTGGTATTGGTCGCGATCGGCGGCGCCATTTTCACGGTCTCCAAAATGCCGCACGCGCTGGTGCGCATTATCGCGAGCATGGTGATTTCGCAGCGTTACCGTATTCGCGTGCTTGGCTTTGAGCGTATCCCACAGCAGGGTGGCGTGCTGTTGCTTGGTAATCACATCTCGTGGATTGACTGGGCGGTGCTGCAAATCGCCTGTCCGCGCCCGATTCGCTTTGTCATGGAGCGCGGGATCTATGAACGTTGGTACTTAAAGTGGTTCCTCGATGGATTCGGCGTCATTCCGATCGGTGGCGCGGGCAGCCGCAGCGCACTTGAGGCAGTCAATGACTGTTTGAACGAGGGCGACGTCGTGGGGTTGTTTCCGGAAGGAGCGATCAGTCGCAACGGGCATTTAGGGGAGTTTAAACGCGGCTTTGAACAAGCCGCGAGTGCCAATGCCATCATCATCCCATTCTACTTGCGCGGGCTGTGGGGCAGCGCGTTTTCACGCTCCAGTGCGCGCCTGCGGGTGTTACGCGGGAGCGGGATAAGGCGCGATATCGTGGTCGCCTTCGGTCGCCCGTTGCCGATGGCAACACGTTCGGAAACGTTGAAGCGGCGCGTTTTCGAACTCTCGATCGAATCGTGGGACCGTTACACCCGCACGCTGGAGACGATCCCGGAAGCGTTCCTGGCAACCGCCAAACGCATGCGGGGGGACTTGATGTTGGCCGACACCTTAACCGGTGGATTGTCCGGTTATCGCGTCATCACCGGCAGCCTCATCATTGCTGGCTTCATCAAACGTTATGCGCAAGGCCAAAACATCGGACTACTCTTGCCGACCAGTAACGGCGGGACGCTTGCCAATCTCGCGGTGCTGATGCGCGGCAAGACCGTGGTTAATCTCAACTACACCGCAAGCCAGCAAGCCGTGCAGGCCGCGATAGAGAAAGCGGAGATCAAAACCGTCTTCACCTCGGAACGTTTCCTGGAAAAATTGAAACAGCGTGGGATCGATGGCGATGCGCTACTTGCCGGCACCACGGTGTTCCGCTTGGAGGAATTAGCCAAAGACGTGAGTCAGGCCAAACGCTTGCTGACGTTAATTCAAGCGGTTGTGCTGCCACGCCGTGTCCTGCGTTTGCTGTATTGCAAACGCGCCAAGCTCGAAAGCCCGGCGGCGATTCTATTCTCCAGCGGGAGCGAAGGCGCACCCAAAGGCGTGGTGCTGTCCCACCGTAACATCATGGGCAATATCAAACAGATCACCGACATGTTAAACACCGAGGACAACGATGTCCTGATGGCGACGTTGCCGCAGTTTCATGCGTTTGGGTTGACGGTGACGACACTGATGCCGATGGTGGAAGGGATCCCCGTGATCTGTCATCCCGATCCCACCGATGCGCGCAACATCGCAAAAGCCGTCGCCGAATATCGCGCGACGATTCTCATGGGAACTTCAACCTTCTTGCGTTTGTACACCAAGGATCCGCGCGTCCATCACTTGATGTTTGATTCGTTGCGCATCGTGGTGTCCGGCGCCGAGAAGCTTGCGTCCGACGTGCGTGAGGCATTCAAGGTCAAGTTCACCAAAGAAATCTATGAAGGCTACGGCGCGACCGAAACAACGCCGGTGGCCGGCGTCAATATCCCGGATCGACTCGATACCACTTATTGGAAAGTACAGCAGGGCAATAAGCCCGGCACGGTCGGCATGCCGCTGCCGGGTGCAAGTTTTCGCATCGTCGATCCAATGACGCTCGAAGAACTGCCAACCGGTGAGGACGGGTTGATTCTGATCGGCGGCACGCAGGTCATGTTGGGGTACTTGAAAGACCCCGAACGCACCGCGCAGGTCATCGTCGAGATGGACGGACTGCGATGGTACAAAACCGGCGACAAGGGGCATCTTGATGCCGACGGGTTCCTGACCATCGTCGATCGCTATTCGCGCTTTGCGAAATTAGGTGGCGAGATGATTAGCTTGACCGCAGTGGAAGAAGAAGTGCGCCGCGTGGTGGGCGATCCGGAACTCGATGTGTGCGCGGTAAATTTGCCCGAGCCAAAAAAGGGTGAGCAGATCTTGTTGTTGTTAGCGGGTTCTGAGTCGCTGGCCGTGGATGACCTGCGCAAACAATTACAGGATGCAGGAGTGCCGCCTCTTGCGATCCCGTCGGAATACCGGCGCGTGCCGGAGATCCCCAAACTCGGCAGCGGCAAGACCGATTTCGCCGCCGCGCGCAAAGTGGCGGAAGCGGCGTTATAGAAATTACATCTCCATTGCCCTTAACCCGGCGCTGCGCGCCGACCTCTCCCGGTGGGAGAGGTATAAAGCATCAGCGCCGATTTCGTGGTGCGGTTTTTCGTAGATTGTCCCCTGGCCTGGCCGCGCTCGCCAAACCGCCGAGAACAAAACGCGTAACGATGTCCGCCATCTCGGTATACGACAAGCGGCCGTCGGCGCGAAACCACGTGAATAGCCAATTGATCATGCCGAACAACAGCATGGTGATGGGTTTCGCAAGCTCGGCGGCCGCCATCGACGGTTGCGCACGCGCGATGGCCTGCGCGAAAACGTCAACGACGCGACGTTCTTTCGCAAGCACGCGACGTCGATCTTTATCGCTCAAATATTTGATGTCTTGCACCAACACCTGATGATGAAACCGCGCTTCCGAATACTCCGTCATCAGCGCGCCTATCAACTGCGGTAAGTCAGCAGTGGGATCGGCGATTGCACACAACCGATCGAGATGACTTTCCGCGATTTCCACAAGCAGCTGGTATTTGTCCGAATAGTAGTGATAGAGCAGCGCTTTGGAGATCCCAAGCCGCGCGGCTAATTCATTCATCGACGCGCCGGTATATCCGCGCGCGGCAAATAGCTCCGCCGCGCGGTGCAGAATGGTTTGCTTATGCAGCTCGAAATTGGCAGCGCGTCCGCGAGGCATGGGCTGGAGCGGGGGGCGCCTAAGCTGGGTTTGACGTGGTCTTCGCCCTACCCACCCTCACCCCAGCCCTCTCCCGCCAGCGGGAGAGGGGGAAAGATTGGCTGCTCCCGCC
>CAZKRY010000010.1:0-184705 GCA_964555355.1 uncultured Klebsiella sp. | reverse complement strand
AGCGGGTGAGAAGGAAGATTGGGTGCTCCCGCCAGCGGGTGAGAAGGAAGATTGGGTGCTCCCGCCAGCGGGTGAGAAGGAAGATTGGATGCTCCCGCCAACGGGAGAGAAGGAAACTTGAGCGCGCACGTGGAGCCGTGCAAATCCAAAACCCTCTCCCGCTGGCGGGAGAGGGTAGGGTGAGGCGGGGTTAAATAGCGGCGAGGCGTCAACGTTCATCAAACGAAATCACCACCCGCGGCGTCACCGGATGTGCCTGGCACGACAGCACGATGCCAGCATCGAGATCGGATTTCATCAGCGCGAAGTTACGCGTCATGCGGACTTCACCTTCTAGCACGCGCGCGCGGCACGTGGCGCAGACGCCCGATTTGCACGAAAACGGCAGATCGAGACCGGCTGCTTTTGCGACATCCAACACCGAAGCCGTTCCATCAGCCACCTCGAGTTCACGCGATACGCCATCGACGATGACTGTGATAATCGCGTGCGGTGGGGCGGTCGCGACTTCGGTAGCGGTGGCGGGAAGATCGATGGCGCCGAATCGCTCGACATGTACCGGTACATGAGCTTCAAGCAGCGCTTCGCTAACCCCATCAAGCATTGCATTGGGTCCGCAAAGATACGCATCGTCAATATCTTCAGGTGGCAACAAGCGCGCCAGAAACTCACGCACGCGCGCTGCATCCAGCCGCCCATATAGCAACGGAATATCTTGGTCCTCGCGCGAAAACACGCAATACAGCGCGAAGCGCCCGAGGTAGAGATTTTTTAAGTCTTCGAGCTCTTCTCGGAACATCATCGTCGCGACGCGCCGGTTCCCGTAGAGCAGCGTGACGCGCGCCTCGCGGTCTTCGGCAAGCGTTTGTCGCGCGATCGACAGTAATGGCGTGATCCCGCTGCCGGCGCCAATCAACAACACATGCCGGCCCTTTACCGCCGCGCTCGACAGGCCGAACTGTCCGTCCGGCGGCATGCACTCGAGCGTCATGCCCGCGCGCAATTCACGATTGATGAAAGTTGATACTTTGCCGGTCGGGATCTCACGGACGCCGATGCGCCACACGCCGTCGCTCGGCGCTGAACACAACGAATAACTGCGCCGGGCGTCTTCCGGATCGTGTGGCCGTCGCACCGTCAAATATTGACCGGCGTGAAAGCGGTAATCGGCCGCGAGCGTCGGCGGGACTTCCAAGGTGACGGCGACGGCGTCGTCGGTTTCGCGGTGCACGTCGCGCACCTTGAGCGAATGAAAACTCGGTCGTGACATAGTGGTTACAACGGTTTGAAGTAATCGAAAGGTTCGCGGCAGCTAATACATCGAAACAGTGCTTTACAGGGTGTCGCACCAAACGCCGACACCAATTCAGTGTGGATACTCGCGCACCGTGGGCAGCGGGGTTTGAAGGCGAGCGTGTGGGCCTCGCGTGTCGCGCATGGCGGCGCGATGCCGTAGCGATTTAATGCCTCGCGCGCCGCCGGCGCAATCCAGTCGGTGGTCCAGGCCGGCGTGAGGGAGATTGCGAGCTCAACTTGCGAAACACCCGCGCGGGTCAGCGCATCGATAATTTCACGCTGGATGAGTTCGGTCGCGGGGCACCCCGCGTAGGTCGGCGTGACCGTGACACGAACCCCGTTGGCAATCAGCCCCACCGCGCGCACGATGCCGAGGTCGACAATCGAGATGACGGGGATTTCCGGATCGGGGATCGCGCGCAAAATTTCCCACGCACTGTCGAGCGAACCATCAAATTGCGGCGCATCTGCCAAGGCGCTCGGGAGCACTGCGTCGAGCCCGGCGACATGCGCAAAACTTAAATTGGGTTCAGCCACGGCTCACCACTTGGCCGACGGATGTGCGCGTGCGAGCGATTGCATCTCCTGCAACAAGTAACCCATGTGCTCCGAGTGGCGGCCTTGTTTGCCGGTGGCGCGGAACGGGGTGGCAGCGGGGATGGTGAGCGTCGCTTCCGTTAGCACCGCAGTGACACCGGCGCGCCATTCGGATTCCAGGGCTTCTGCGTCAGGGTCAACGGCATCGGCGGCGAACAACTCTTGGGTATAAGGCCACACATAATCGAGCGCGCGCTGCATGCGTGTATGCGACTCCGCCGTGCCGTCGCCGAGGCGAACGACCCAGCCGCGCAGATGGTTGCAGTGATAAGTGGTTTCCTTGGCGCTTTTCTCCGCGATTGCCGCGAGTTCGTGATCACCCGCAGTCCGCAGCATTTCCCATAACGGCCGCTGGTAGGCGGTGTAGAGGAAGGTGCGCAGCACGCTCTGGCCAAAATCACCGTTCGGTAACTCAACCAAGGTTGGATTGGTAAAAGCCAGTTCATCGCGAAAATAAGCAAACGCGTCTTCGTCGCGTCCGCGGCCTTCGCGCGTCCCAGCTAACGTGTAGAGCAAACGTGCCTGTCCCAATAAATCGAGTGCGATATTGGTAAAGGCAATGTCTTCTTCGAGGATCGGCCCATGGCCGCACCATTCGGACAGACGCTGCGACAAAATCAACGAGCCATCGGCAATGCGCAGCAGATACGCGACGCTGGCGGTGGAGGCGGCGGGAGTTAAGCTCATGGCGTTAGATATGGTTGACGTCTTCCGGCAACTGATAAAAAGTCGGGTGCCGGTAGATCTTGTCTTGCATGGGATCGAATAACGCGTCTTTTTGTCCGGGATCGCTCGCGACGATTTGATCCGCGCGTACCACCCAAATCGAAACGCCTTCTTGCCGGCGGGTGTAAACATCGCGCGCGGCTTGCACGGCAAGCTCCGCGTCAGGTGCGTGCACGCTGCCACAGTGTTTGTGATCGAGGCCGGCTTTGGCCCGCACGAACACTTCCCACAGGGGCCATTCTTTGGTGTTGCTCATCGTTGTGTGCTCGACAATTACGTTACTGTTGAAACTTAAGCAGCCGCCCGTGCCGCCTTTTTCTCCGCATACGCGAGCGCCGCGTCACGCACCCACGCGCCGTCCTCGTAAGCTTTGACACGCGCCGCCATGCGTTCGCGATTGCAAGGGCCGTGACCGTTCACCACATTCCAAAACTCGTTCCAATCGATAGTCCCGAAATCGTGATGACCGCGCGCGCCGTTCCATTTGAGATCCGGATCGGGAAGCGACACGCCCAGCACGCGAGCCTGATCGACGATGGCGTCAACAAACTTTTGGCGCAGATCGTCGTTGGAAATGCGCTTGATGCCCCATTTGGACGACGTCTCGGAATGTTGCGAATCTTTGTCGTGCGGGCCAAACATCATCAACACCGGCCACCACCAACGATTGACGGCGTCTTGTACCAGCGTGCGCTGCGCGTCCGTGCCCTGCATCATCGTGTAGAGCAGATCGAACCCTTGGCGCTGATGAAACGACTCTTCTTTGCAAATACGGATCATTGCGCGCGCGTACGGACCGTACGAACAGCGGCACAGCGGCACTTGATTCATGATCGCGGCACCGTCGACCAACCAGCCGATAACCCCGATATCGGCCCAGGTGGGGGCCGGATAATTGAAAATGGAAGAATACTTCGCGCGCCCGCTGTGTAGGGCAGCGATCATCTCATCGCGCGAAACACCGAGCGTTTCAGCCGCCGCGTAGAGATACAAACCGTGGCCGCCTTCGTCCTGAATTTTAGCGAGCAGAATCGCTTTGCGTTTTAGGCTCGGCGCGCGCGTCGCCCAATTGCCCTCGGGCAACATGCCGACGATCTCGGAATGCGCGTGTTGACTGATCTGCCGAATGAGCGTTCTGCGATAGTGCTCCGGCATCCAGTCTTTGGCTTCGATATAGGCGCCGGCGGCGCAACGCGCGTCGAAAGTTTCCGCCGCTTGGGCATCCGTCAGCGCTTCGCGCGGTTCGTCGTTGCCCGGAATGTCCATTGCTTGCGTGTACATCGATATCTCCTCGTCTCAAGGCCATTGTCCAAGCCAGGACTAACTCAACACTGATCAACATCAACCACTAGTGCGCACGGCGATCGACCACGCGCACCGCCTTGCCGATCAACACACGTTCAATCGCCGCCGGGTCGAGCACCTCAATGCGCGCGGAAATGCCGATTAAAGTTTTGACGCGATGCGCCACCTGCGCGGCAAGTGCGCGTCGGGTGTCGCTACCGGCGTTGTCGCGTAATTCCACTTCAATCGTCACGTGATCGAGATGACCTTCTTTATCGACCAAAATCCGATAGTGCGGCGCAAGCTCACGCGTGCCGAGCACAATCTCTTCGACCTGGGTCGGAAACATGTTGACGCCACGGATAATCAGCATGTCGTCAGAACGCCCGGTAATCTTGCCGATGCGCCGCATCGCGCGTGCCGTCGGCGGCAACAAGCGCGTGAGGTCCCGCGTGCGATAACGAATGACCGGAAAGGCTTCCTTGGTCAGTGTTGTAATCACGAGCTCGCCGAGTTCGCCATCGGCCAACACTTCGCCGGTCGCCGGATCGATGATTTCCGGATAGAAATGATCTTCCCATATCACCGGTCCGTCTTTGGTCTCGATACATTCGTTGGCAACACCTGGTCCCATGACTTCTGATAGACCAAAGATATCGACGGCGTCGATCCTAGCGCGCGCTTCGATCTCTTGGCGCATGGCTTCGGTCCACGGCTCCGCGCCGAAGATGCCGACTTTGAGCGAACTCTCGCGCGGATCGATGCCAGCGCGCTCCATCGCATCCAATATCGTCAGCATGTACGACGGCGTGACCATGATGACGTCGGGCTTGAAGTCGTTGATGAGTTGAACTTGCTTTTCGGTTTGACCGCCGGACATCGGTACCACCGTACAACCGAGTTTCTCCGCGCCGTAATGCGCACCGAGTCCACCGGTAAAAAGCCCATAACCGTAAGCCACGTGCACCAAATCACCCGGGCGACCGCCCGCCGCATAAATCGAGCGTGCGACTAGTTCAGACCAAGTTTCGATATCGCGCCGGGTGTAACCAACCACCGTCGGTTTGCCAGTGGTGCCACTTGAAGCATGCACGCGCGCAACTTGCGCTCGCGGTACGGCAAAAAGACCGAACGGGTAGTTCTCGCGTAAATCAGCCTTGGTGGTGAACGGAAAGCGCGCGAGATCGGCCAGTGACTTGAGATCGTCCGGATGTACCCCGGCCGCGTCAAAGCGCGCGCGGGTATACGGAACATTCGCATAGACATGCCGCAGCACTTGCTTGAGACGTGCAAGCTGCAGGTTGCTGATTTCATCCCGGCTTGCCGACTCAATCGGATGCAAACCGCCTTTTAAATGTGCGCGTGCGCCGGTCATGGATTACACGCCGATCACGGGCTTGCCGGGCGCGCGCTGCACGCGCCCACGCATGACGGCGATAGTTTTGCCTTCGGCGTTCGTTACCCGCGTGTCATAGACGCCGGTGCGTTTGGTGCGTGCGAGTTCGCGCGCCTCCGCGGTGAGCACATCGCCGAGCTTTGCCGGCGTGATGAAATCCACCGACAAATTAGTCGCCAGCGCCGCTTCATTGTGACTGTTGGAGGCGAAGGCCATCGCCGTGTCCGCAAAGGTGGTGATGAAGCCGCCGTGGCAGATGCCGTGGCCGTTTAGCATGTCTTGTCGCACCGGCATCGTCATCCGTGCAAAACCGGGACCGATCGCCAAAAACACCATGCCGAGCGCCTGGCTCGCAAAATCATCGCGCCACAAGGCGTCGCGGGCTTGTTCGGCAAGCAGCTGGGCATTCTCGGAGTCCATTCGATATCCAAGTATAATTGACCGATCGGTCAATTATGTCGAAGATTGAGTAAGCCGGCAAGCGGGGAGTTAGGGACGATTTCTAGATTTAAGCCCCTCCGCCAGGGGCCGCTAACGTTTGTATAAGCCCCGTGCATCAAACACCGCCCACAGGAAGGAACGCATATATGGCCAGCGTGCGAGAGTTAAATAAATCCGCCGTCTCAACGAGCACCGCGGCCAATCAGGCGTTATCGGTGGATGACTTGGTGCGCGAAGTTTCGGCGCTCGCCTCGCTACCGGGAGCGTGCCACCGGGTGATGGAGATCGCCGACGATCAGCGCGCCTCCGCGCGCGACATGGCAGAGGTGATAAGTCTCGATCCCGGCCTGTCCGCGCGCCTTCTGCGGTTGGTCAACAGCGCTTATTACGGCCTGCCGCGCCAAGTGGAAAGCGTCGCGCAAGCCGTGCAGCTCATCGGCACCAATGCGCTGCGCAATTTGGCGCTCGCGACCGGCGCGGTCAGCGCCTTCAAAGGGATACCTTCCTCATTGGTGGATATGGAAGCGTTTTGGAACGCCAGCGTGTACTGCGGGTTACTGTCGCGGACCTTGGCCAAGGTGGCCCGACATCAACAACCGGAACGATTGTTCGCGACCGGCTTGCTGCACGCCGTTGGTCAACTGGTGATGTATTCACAAGCGCCGGCACGCGCGCGGGTGGTGCTCGATCAAATCCACGCGCAGCCGCAATCCCGTCCGGACATCGAATTACAAGTCTTCGGCTTTACTTACTGCGATGTGGGTGCCTCTCTGCTCGAAGCCTGGCAATTGCCGCCGAGTATCTGGCTGCCGATCCGCTATCACCGTGAACCAAATATCGCGACTGATTATCGGACGGACACGGCGATTATCTACATCGCACAGGCGGTCACGGCGGTGTTCGAACCGGATGTCAAAACCGGCACCGCAGGCTCGCACGGTACGCCGGCTATCGACGCATCCGCGTGGCTGCAAAGTGGACTCATCGACGATGTGTTGCCGGCGGCGCGTGAGCAAGTTGATACCCAGTGGTTTGAGGTCATGGAAGTCATTTCACCGGGAGGCACGCTGGTTTATTGATTGGACGACCCTCACCCTGCCCTCTCCCGCACACGGAAGAGGGTTCTATAAAACTTTCCGGCGCGTAGCGCCGGTGCGCGGCTTGACGCCTGCGCGGCGGTGCAATCTTTGGCGTATGCTTGAGTCTCTAGGGGTCAAGCGGGGAGGCGCCACGATGAGCACGCCACAAACAGACGATGTCCGCGTTATCGGCACCACCGATGTCATCGCGCCTACTACACTGACGCATGATTTACCCCTCTCGCCACGCGCGGCGGAGACCGTGCTCGCGGCGCGCCGGGGTTTGCGCGAGATTTTAACCGGGCGTGATCCGCGCCTGATTTGCATCGTTGGCCCGTGTTCGATCCATGATCCGATGGCGGCGCGCGAGTACGCGGCTAAATTGCATGAGCTCGCGGCGCGACTCTCTGATCGCTTATTTATTGTCATGCGGACCTATTTTGAGAAGCCGCGCACCACTGTCGGCTGGAAGGGATTGGTCAACGATCCGGGTTTAGATAACAGCTTTCGCATCAACGATGGGCTCCACATCGCGCGCGGTTTATTGCTCGCGATCAACGAACTCGGCTTACCGGTGGGCACGGAATTTCTCGATCCGATTAGCCCTCAGTACATCGCCGATCTGGTTGCCTGGGGCGCGATCGGCGCGCGCACCACGGAGAGCCAAGTGCACCGCGAACTTGCGTCCGGCTTATCGTGCCCGATTGGATTTAAGAACGGCACGGATGGCAGCGTACAAGTCGCGGTGGATGCCGTGTTGGCGGCGTCCCATCCTCACCATTTCTTAGGTGTGACCAAGGCGGGCACGGTGGCGGTGATCGCCACCGCGGGTAATCCGGATTGCCACGTCATTCTGCGTGGCGGCAGCAAAGAGCCCAACTTTCAGTCGGCGGCCGTCAACGCCGCCGCCGAGCGCATGGTGGCGGCCCGCCTCAAACCTAATTTGATCATCGATCTTAGTCATGCCAACAGTCGTAAGGATCACCACAAACAAACTGCGGTGGGCGAAGACGTCGCGACACAAATAACAGGTGGTGATCGCCGCATCGCGGGCGTGATGATTGAAAGCTTCTTGGTCGCCGGCCGACAAGATCAGCGTCCCGGGCAGGCGCTGCATTACGGGCAGAGTATTACGGATGCCTGCCTCGGGTGGGCCGAGACGGAAAAGCTGCTACAGCACTTAGCCGCTGCCACGGCGACGCGCGCCGCATCTTTCTAGCCGGATCCCGCGTATTGGCGATAGAACGGCCCAGTGCGGTTAAACTGGGCCGATGAAGCCGCAATATGCCGCCGATGAACAACGTTGGGCCGACTGGATGGCGCAAGCCCTGCGTGGTGATCGCACGGTGTATGGCCGGCTGCTGGCGGAACTTGGGCATGCGATCGAAGCCTATTTGCGCGCTAATTTCGGCAATCTCGACGCCCTGGAAGACTGTGTGCAGGAGTGCTTATTGGCCATTCACGCCGCGCGCCACACCTACGATCCGACGCGGCCATTTCGACCCTGGCTATTCACCGTGGTGCGCCATAAAGCGATCGATGTACTGCGCCAGCGCGCCAGTTGGCACAATCTTGTGACTACGACGGATGATGTGGATGCGGCGCAGGAGGTTAATTTCGTCGGGGTGATCGACGGCGTACGGATGCTTGAACAGTTGAGTCCAGATCATCGGGAGATGGTGTTGCTCGCGAAATACGGCGGATACACCACAGCGGAGGCGGCCGCACGCTTGGGAATTTCCGAGAGTGCCGCCAAGGCACGCTTGCTTCGCGGTCTTGCCGCGATTGAAAAACTGTTAGCGCAAGAAGGACGCACGACATGAGTCGGCCGCGAGAAAGTTTGATCGCAAGCCTCGCGGAAGATGCCACTCCGGTACGCGACCCTGGCCGCACGGGACGCAAGACGGCGTTGACGTTGCTTCTGGCCGCGGTGATCGCGCTCGGTGCCATGCTTATCGAAGGCCCTTTTCGTGGCGGATTGATGTCTGCGCTCACCACATACCCACGCTTTGCGCTTGAAATCGTGATCGGCGCCGCGTTGCTCGTGAGCTTGTGGCGAGTAGCGATCGGCAGCGGCATTCCCCAACCCGCACCCATGATTCAACGCGCCGGTGTGCCGCTGTTGCTCGGCATGCTGTGGACATCG
This sequence comes from uncultured Klebsiella sp., assembly GCA_964555355.1. Taxonomy (GTDB): domain Bacteria; phylum Pseudomonadota; class Gammaproteobacteria; genus CAIKBL01. The sequence continues at coordinate 175,740 of CAZKRY010000010.1, read as the reverse complement.
CTATTTCTCTACAACCTGCTGGATCCGGCTTTACCCACCACCATGGACGCTAAGCGTACGCATTGCTGGCTCGACGTATTGGTATTGTCCGTGCCGGGGTATTACCTCGGATGGCGAGTGCTGCGTGGATTGTGGCCGCTGCACGGGGCTTGGTCAGGCGCCTTACTCGGCCTCGCCTGCGGCATCACCCCGGGGCTCGCGATGCAAGTGGCCTGCATGTACGAGCCGCGTCACAATTTTTTGTTTCATCTTCTGCCGGTGCTCGCTTGTGGAGTGGTAGGGGCAATCATCGGGCGCAGGTGGCTTAAACCCCGCGCCTAATCTCGCGCGTCGATTTCTTCTTCTCAACCGTATTGGGTCTGGCAGTCCGTTCGAGGGATAGGGCTGCGTAAAGGACTTCAAGCCGTTTTCAAGTGTTACGCCTTGCCGATCCGGCACGTCGCCATCTTGAGCCGGCATCAATAATTTTGCGGAGAAGGAGTACAGATGAAAACACTATACGCGGCCGTGGTTGCGGCCATGAGCCTGCCGCTTGCGTCACAGGCGGCGCAAGTTCAACTCAAAGTCACGATCGAGAATCTAAGCCCAGCCAATAGCGTCAGTTTCGCGCCGTTGCGCGTGGGATTTCACAGCGGGGTATTTGATGCGTTTAACCTCGGCAACACCGCCACACCCGCGATAATCTCTGTTGCGGAAGGCGGTAGCGGCAGTGCTTGGTTCCCGGCCTTCATGGCGGCAGATCCGGGCGCGACGCTCGGCACCGTGCTGCCGAATCCGGCGGGACCATTGCTGCCGGGCGGCACCGGCACCGCCACTTTTATAATTGATACGGCCGTTAATCCTTTTTTTACGTTCGCGGCGATGGCGGTACCGAGCAACGATTTTTTCATCGGCAACGACGATCCGATGGCTTATCGCTTGTTTGATAACGCTGGCAATCTGGTGGTCAATCAGATTTGGCAATTGGCGCGAGACATCTGGGATGCGGGATCGGAAGTGTTCGATCCGGCTGCCGCCGCATTTGTCGGCGATAACGATTTGCGGACCGAACAGCATTCGGTGGTCGCGTTCAACTTCGCCGAACTCGCGGCCTTTAATGGCCTGACGACGGCGCCGGGCTATGTGTTCAATAGCGGGCTCACCTTCGATACTCCGGTATACCGAATTAGCTTCGAAGCATCGCCCGTACCGTTACCGGCGGCGTTGCCGTTGATGTTGGGTGGCTTAGGCTTACTTGGGATCCGATGGAAGCGCGCGTAATTCCGAGTTGAAAACTTAAGAGGAATGAGAGGTAGCCGTCAGATCAAATTGGCGGCCGCTTTTTTGTCTGTGATTTGCTCACCGCGGCTCAGCCGGCAATTCAATGTGATACGGTTGCGCCGCAACGCGGGCCAACCACGCGCGCACACTTGGGTAGGGCGCGAGATCGTGGCCACCCTCTTCGGCGACATGGGTGTAGGCGTACAGCGCAATGTCGGCGATGGAATACCGTTCATCGACGAAAAATTTTCGCGTCATGAGATGTTCTTCCATGACGCCAAGCGCGGCACGACCCTTGGCCAAACGCTCTGGTAACTCCGCCCGCCGTGGATGATCGGCAGGCAAATGGCGGCAGATATAACGCGGTGTTGCCACATAGGGTTCGTGGCTGTACTGCTCGAAGAACATCCACTGTAGGACTTGCGCGCGACCGAGCCGTGTTGTGGGCACGAAGTGCGACATTTCCGCCAAGTACCAAAGAATGGCGTTTGACTCGCACAGGTTGGTGCCGTCATCCAGTTCAAGCGTCGGTATACGACCATTGGGATTGCGCTGCAAAAATGCGGGCGTACGCGTCTGCCCCTGATCGATATCCACATTCGTCCATTGATAAGAAATTCCAAGCTGCGCGAGTAGCAGACGGACCTTGTAACCATTGCCGGAATCTAGATAGTCAAAGAGGTGCATGGCGCGATACTCAAATTGAAACTCAGAGAGTCACCACTTTACGCCGGGGCTTTAAATATCGCACCGAAATCCCGCGCGAAGCGTTTGCCGCGTTCGTCGTACAACGTTTCCAGTAGCACTTCATCGGGCGCTTGGATCTCTGGATACTCCGCGACGATCGCCTGCAGTGCGCGGCGTGCCAAACCCATTCCCCGCAGATGATCGCGCACCCGAAAATCGGCGACCCGCCAAGCATCGAGGGTGTCCCTGTACATGAGCAGGTAAGCGATCGGGAACTCCAAACTCGCCGCCGGGATTTGTTTGATGCCAACTGACAAATCGACGCGCAGGACTCGGAGCGCGGAGTAATTCACGCCGTTGCGTGTCAGCTTGCACGCCGCGTCGTAGATTTTTGCGTGCTCGACAAAATTCAGCGTTTTGCACTGCTCGATGCACAATTGGAGGTGCGGCTTTTCTTGATCCGTTACGCGAGTCGGTTCCGGCGGCGGATAGTCTAAAACCGGTGTAATTCGCATCGGCTCGAAATCGAGCGCTAACTGCTTGCGACAGAATTCTTGAAAACGCGCCCCGTAAATCGATACTTGAATCGCCCAGGTGGCGCGGAACATGCCGGACCACGACCAGTGCCGGAACAGGTTCATCCAACCGCGATTGTCCGGGTGGTCGTAATAGTCTTCGAGCTGCAAATCCATATAAACGTTTTCCATGAGCTGCAGCATGCGATTACAGGCATAAAAGCCCGCACGCACCAGATCATCGTCTTTAGGCAGCCACAATAGCGCGGGGCGAGTTTCTTGGGTGGGTTGGGTGGACATCAGATAAGGCCACTCCGGCACCACTTGCACATCCAGAAACGCGAGCCGCGTGTCTTCTTTTATGTCACGCATGATTTGCTGCAGCGTATCGCTGTGGTAACTGAAGCTTTCACTGTTCACCGGGCTCGACGGCAGCCAGTAGTTGCGGATCTGAAGAAACACCTCTTCCACATCCTCGCGCGATCGAATGCGTTTTGCCTCCTTGAATATCGCATCGCCGATTTCGTAGCCGAGTTTGCGATAACTTTCGAATTGCGATTCGCTGAACCATTGATCGCCCGTCGACTCATGCGGAAACGCGGCATGACTTGCGCGGTATTGTTTGATGTCTTCCGATTCGTCGCCGGTCATTGAAGACTTGATATAGAGCAGATAGCCGTTTGGCGTGTTGATGTCTTGGTTGCGATAAAGAATTTGACCGACGACACAATGCGCTTTGGAAAGGCCCGTGCTGGGGTCCGGCTGAATGCTCGATACTCTCAAATCGATTTCGATCCCTAAATCGATGCGGCATTTGCGGATCGCATTGCCGAGGTCTTCAAAACTGAAGGTTGGATCGCAGCCGGCATCGCAGGCGATGATGAAACGGCAGCGACGCCGCACCAGCTCATAGATGCCCAAATTTTCAAAATGCCCGCCATCGCTCAAATAAACGAAGTTGCTCTCGGCGCCGGCACGGCCAAATAACTCGGCGAGCAGCAGCTTGCCGGCATGTAGCGGGTTGCCGAGTTTCCAAGAACGTGCATCGCGTGGATTCGCGAGCCAATACCCCAGCCGCACATTGAATATCGTCATCAAAAACGCCATGACGGGTGAGGTGTGATAACCCGCGTTGGGGCTTGCGGCGGCGCCGGAAATCGTGATCGCGGTACCTAACTTCAACATCTCGCGCGTGTAACTGGGATCGCTGTTGCCAAACGTGCGAGTCGGTTGATAGCAGCCCTTGCCCCCGGGGAGCTGGTAGCCGCTGTGCAGTTTGCTGAACGTAAAAGACGCGGCCATCCGCTCCTGCCACGCCAAGTTCTGCGTCAACGTGAGATTGAGCGCGGTGTTGATCAAATGATATGGACGGCGCGGAAGGCGACCGAGGCCTAGGTCATCATTGAAATCAAAGCCACTTAAGCTGTTTGGTCGACGGCGATCTAAACGAGTCGCGCCTAAAAAGCAGCGCGTCAGCCGATTGGCATAAAAGGCGTGGAATGAGAACACGTTGATGTCGATACGTTTTGACATTGCGTACAGAAACAGCGCGTAGCCCACGAACAGCCAACCTAACGTGACGGTTACCGCGGGTAAGCCACGACCGTTGGTCCAATCACTCGTGAACCAAGTCCCAAGGGCTGGGTCGCCAACCAAATTGCACACGGAATCCGACCAACTACACACCGAGCCTTGTTTTAAGATGACGACGTAGTTCAGCAGCGCGGTCGCCACCAGTATTCCCAACACAAAAAGATAAGGCGCCGCCGCAATCGCCCGTTCCAACCAGCGCGAAGAGCCCGGGCCACCCGTCCATGAACTTCTGCCAAGCAATGCGCCAATGATGCTTACCGACAACCAACCCGCGCCTAGACTGGAATTGAACGCGGCCCCCGCGCGCACGAGTAATGGGGGGGCGATGAACGCAATCGCGAAGGCCGCAAGCCAGGCCATGCCTAAAAGCCAACACCAGGCGCCGGCGCGCGCCCACCATTCGCGCGACGATTCCGGCAGTTCGTTGCCGAGCAAGCCTATTTGCAACACCACCGCAAGGACGGCGCTGGTAAACACCAACACCGTGCCGAGCCCAGTGACCCGCGGCAACAATTCCGCCGGCAAACTCTGTTGCAACACATCGCGCACCCCCCACAACATGAAGCCAAGCAGTGCGCCCGATACGAATGCGGAGAGCGACCAGCGCAGCAGGCTCGCGCTACGCTTCTCTACAACTTGAAGCCTTTGCGCTGACAAGCGCAAACGCAGTCGCTCAACCGCGCGGATCGTGGACACCAACCCACCCAAAATGACACTACCCACCAGCGACCACACAAAAAAATCCGCCTGCAACAACGAGGGCAGCTGAGCAACGCCGGGCAAACTGCGCGCATCGTGTGAGGCCGCGCGCAGCGCCACCGCCGTTAGCCAAGCAGGCGCGATGACAAACACCCCAATACGCAGCGCGAGCTGACCGTCACGCCACGTCGGCGAATGTTGTTGATGCAAAAAATCCCACCAGCCTTTGGTGAGGAGGGCGAGCGCGAGCGCGGCAAGCCAGCCGGCTGAAGCACCGTGATACAAAGCATCGGAAGCGGCGAGCACTAGCCATGGCAATCCGGTCATCAACGCCAACGCCGGCAGCAAGATGCACAAGTTAAGCAGCGTGTTGCGAAAATGCGTGGCGATCGCGGTCCAGAAATCCGCCGACAGCAAACCAAGCTTAGGCGTGAGATAGTTGGAAAAGCGACGCAGATGCGCGACCGGCGCGGAATCGCCGCCACGCAAGTCGCGTCCGGCAAGCGAATTAAACACGCGCGTCGCGGCCGCGCGCCACGGCCTGACTCGCACTCGGTGCTCGCTCAGCGTGGTTTGCGCACGGTGCGCTTTCTCCGTCTGCTCGGCGCGACTCAGCCAGCTAGACACCCAGCCGCCGATGTAACCACCGCCCGAGACGGTGGACAAATAATCGACTTGCGGTAACACCTGATGCTTGGCAAGCGCTTGCAGCATGCCGAGATTAAAACTCGCGCTGCGGATCCCGCCGCCGGAAAACGCCAAGCCAATCAAGTTTTGCTTGAGTTCCTCCGCAGCCTGCGCGTGATCCGAGTCGTCCTCCGTATCGGATAAATGGGCCAGTTCCTCGGCGAACACTGCATCAAAATCCAGCGCAGCCTGATCAGCGGCGGGAGCGGCCATCGGTAATCCTTACCTTGTTTCAGAACGAGCACCCTGCCGTTGAATAGTAGTCTAGGCGGTTGGCGAACAGCTAGCGAAAGCGCGATCGATCAGCGACCTCAATTTATAACGACAGCGATTGCCTCAGGGCGCTCTCATTTCCTCCGGTGTGATCAGCATTGATTGTCGCCAAACTTCGACGCCAACTTCGAACCGATCTCGCCGACCTATCCGGGTATCTCGCCGTATTTCTACACCGTACGTGTGAGCGGTGAGAGCTTGCAGACGATTGTGGTCACGGTCTTTAGCGATTCCGCAATGCATGCCGTGTAATCCAGGACCAAATCGATGAACTAGTGCGCAAAGCGGTCGGGCGCTGCGACCTTCAACCCTCGAGCGGCTTACCCTAGTAACGACGGACACGGCGATTTCGAGCTTGTTTGCCGGCGTTTTATGGTGAACTAACCCATGTCGCGGAGCACAAACGCCAAAACAGCCGCGTAATCCGTACTTGTTCACTTCGCTATTAACCCATAGGAAAATTTCTTGACTTGTTTCCTTTGTTTCTAGGATTCTCCGGCCACACGGTATTTACCGGAGAAGGCCCATTTGTCGCACGACATTATCTTTCAGCTACAGGTTTTTGTTCTCTTGGTCTACGCACAGATCGCGGCCGCGCTCGCGGGATTTATCGGGGTGGTTTTTGTATTTGGAGAGCGGTCGCAGGGCAATCTCAGTAGGCATGAATCATCCGCCATTTTTCATTTCATGTTCGCGGGGCTAAACGCGCTATTCATTTCTTTGATAACAGCCTTGGCGCTGGTTTGTTTCGCGGAATCCGAGCAGCTTATTTGGCGAGTCGCGAATGGCGTCGCGGCGGCAATGCATCTGGGAGGGGGTGGGCGCTTAGCGCTTGAGACGATGAGGAAAGAAACCTCGTTACAAGCTGGCCATTTCACATCCGCGTGCGGCCTGGTTGTGGGAACGTTTAGCGCCCTGTGTGCGGCAGGTTATCTTCCAGGGATCGGAAACTTTGTTTTCCTTTTTGGAACGATTTGGATGCTCGGCGTTACCGCAATCTCTTTCCTCTCTTTGCTAATGTCGGCACGGAATACGGTTTGATGTCATGTAATCCACAAGGCATCAATCTTTCAACCTTCGTCGAGCGCTATTCACTTGAATTTCAAATTTCGGATTAGACAGGCGTTTCGAGCGGGATATCCACGTAGCGCTCGCGCGCTATCTCGTCGCCGTAGGCAATACAGGCTTTGATATCAAGTTCTTCAAGGTCGGGATAATCGGCAAGTATCTCGGCGGTTGTTTGACCAGCCGCCAACAAATCGAGAATCAGTGATACCCAAATTCGGTGTCCGCGAACGCACGGCTTACCGAAACAACGGTTAGGGTCGATCCAGATTCGGGCCAGGAGTTCTTCACGCGTAATGTGACCCATGAAGACGTCAAAATTCCGAAAATTGAAGTCGCTATGGTCGGTCACCTCTATACAAGGTGACCGTTCCATATCATGTTTAGCACGGTCTAACTCCATCTGTAGTCATACCGATACCGGCAACGCTCCTAGCAGACTTCGAACAAACCCGCAGCCCCCATCCCCGAGCCCACGCACATCGTCACCACCACGTGTTTGGCGCCGCGGCGTTTGCCTTCGATGAGCGCATGACCGACGAGTCGGCTGCCGGTCATGCCATAGGGATGGCCGACCGCAATCGCGCCGCCGTTGACGTTCAGACGCTCCGCCGGGATCCCAAGTTTGTCGCGGCAGTAGAGGACCTGTACGGCGAACGCCTCGTTCAATTCCCACAGATCGATATCGGCCATCTTCATGCCGGTTTGCTTCAGCAACTTAGGGATCGCAAACACCGGCCCAATCCCCATTTCATCCGGCTCACAACCGGCGACCGCGAACCCGCGGAAGATGCCAAGCGGTTTTAATCCTTTCTTCGCGGCGAGCTTATCGCTCATCAATACTTGCGCGGATGCGCCATCGGAGAATTGACTGGCGTTCCCGGCAGCGATGACGCCGCCTTCCACCGCTGGCTTGATGACGGACACGCCTTCATACGTGGTATCGGCCCGAATACCCTCATCTTCGCTCGCGGTGATTTCACGGATGGTTTCCGCGCCAGTGTTCTTATCGATTACTTTCATTTTCACCGTAATCGGCACAATCTCGTCCTTGAACTTGCCCTCCGCGCGTGCCTTGGCAGCTTTATTTTGGCTTTCCACGCCATAACGGTCCTGCACTTCGCGCGCAATCTTGTAGCGCTTGGCGACATTTTCCGCGGTGGCGAGCATCGGCCAGTACACTTCCGGCTTATGCTTGGCGAGCCATTCGTCCTGCGCCATGTGTTTGTTCATTTCATTTTGCACGCAGGAGATAGATTCAACCCCGCCGGCAACAAAACACTCTGCTTCGCCCGTCAAAATACGTTGCGCGGCGAGCGCCACGGTTTGTAATCCGGATGAACAGAAGCGATTGACCGTCATGCCGGACACCGATACCGGCATGCCGGCACGCAGCGCCGCTTGGCGTGCGATGTCCCAGCCGGTGGCGCCTTCGGGATTGGCACAACCAAAAATGACATCGTCGACTTCTGCGTCGTCGATACCGGCGCGATCGACGGCGGCACGCACTACGTGGCCGCCCATCGTCGCACCGTGGGTCATGTTGAAGGCGCCGCGCCAGCTTTTGCAGAGCGGCGTGCGAGCGGTGGATACGATGACGGCATCAGTCATGGGAGCTCCCTTCGGGCGTTAATGTGAGGGTGGAATCCCGCAACTTTAGCCGAGCATCAAAGCCACGTCACCGTGCACGTGGTTATCCGCAACAGCCAACCTTGGCGCCCTGCGCATCGGTCTGTGGGCCGCAAGCGTTACGCGCCATCGCCATCATTGCCGCCAAATCCGGTTTCGTTTGGCCGGCAGCATTCGGGCCACAGCAGGCATTGGAGGTTTGCGCAAGTTGACCTTCAACCTGAGGCCCACGATCGCTGCCGTAAACCGGTGCCGAGCCCAAAGTATGGAAGGTTTCCCACGCGATGCCGGTGGGATCCACCACCCAATATTTATCCGAACGCGCGTAGCAGCAAGCCGTGTTTTCTTCGGTGACCATGCCGGCATCGGCGGCTTGCAATTGGGCCTGCAGGCCTTTCAGCGCGTCGTCGGAATCGACTTGAAAGCCCAGGTGATCGACCCCGGTCTTGCCGGATGCACGGGTGGAGATGGCGAAATTCACTTTCGGATCTTCCAGCATCCATTTGGCGTAATCGGGCTTTTCAACCGTCGGCGCTTGTCCGAACACGGTGGCATAGAACTTGGTACTGGCGGCCAGGTCTTGGACCGCAACGTGGACATGGAATCTTTTCATGGCAGGGCTCCTTTTAGAGGGTTAGTGCTGGCTAGGAAACGCTTGCAGTGATTAGCTTGGCATTTCCATATTTCGATACTAGTAGAAATAAGGAATTGTGCAATCGCCGGATTGTTACCGGTGTGTAGCGCCGCTCTGCGCAGATGTTCGGAATTCTGCGCCTGACGCAAGGTCGGGAGACTGCCGTCTCCCGGCCGAACCGTGGCACCCGCAATCTGAAACAACAATGAGTAATGCAGGTCTTCCGCGAGTTATCCGGGACACCCTCACTCCGGAGTACACTTCGGACAATTAACTCAACGACCAAGGGGAACGCCAATGGCAACCGAAGCCAATAAACAACTCGTCCGCGATGCGTGGAACCGCGTGAGTAACGGTGACGCCGAGGGATTTATGAATGCCTTGGCGGACGACGTCACGTGGACATTCTTCGGCACGCATCGCTTTGCCGGCACGATTCGCGGCAAGCAGGAACTCATTGCGAAGCTCTTTGCGCCGCTTGGCGAAGTTCTCGACGGCGGCATCAAAGTCACCATCGATACCATGACCGCGGAAGCCGATCGCGTGATTATCGAAGCACGCGGCGCGGCGGCAACCAAGACCGGCCAGCGTTACGACAATAGCTACTGCATCGTGGTAACCGTCCGCGACGGTAAAATCGCGCACGTGCGGGAATATCTCGATACGGAACTCGTCACCTCCGTGTTCGGGCGCTAACCGCGCCGGGCCATGACACAGCATCCCACACATCCGGCGGGCTTGCGTCCGCTTTTTTTCACCGAGCTGTGGGAGCGTTTCAGCTACTACGGGATGCGTGGTCTGCTGATTCTGTTTATGACGACGGCCGTCGCCGACGGCGGCCTAGGCTTTGATACCGCACACGCCGGCCATCTCTATGGGCTTTATTCGAGTCTGGTCTATCTCGCCTGTTTACCCGGCGGATGGTTGGCGGATCGTTTACTGGGAACCCGCCGCGCCACACTGCTCGGCGGTGTCATCATTCTCTGTGGTCATTTGAGTCTGGCTTGGCCGAGCCTGCCGACCTTCTACCTAGGGCTTGCCTTACTCATTATCGGCACGGGATTGTTGAAGCCCAATGTCAGCACCATGGTCGGGCAACTTTATGCGGCGGAAGATCCGCGTCGCGACGCCGGCTTCTCAATCTATTACATGGGGATCAACTTAGGCGCATTTCTCGCACCGTTGGTTTGCGGTTGGATTGCGATGGCACCGCCATTCCGCGCACAGCTGGCGGCTTTGGGGATCTCGCCCCACGCTGCCTGGCATTGGGGCTTTGGCGCGGCCGCCGTCGGCATGGCGTTTGGCTTGTGGGTATTTGCACGCGGAGCGCCGCATTACAGCGTTGAAAGCGCGCGACCGGCGCATGCGCCGACTGCCCACGAACGGCAGTGGTTCATTATCGGTGGAGCGACGCTGGCGGTGGTCGCGGGTTGCGTCGTATGGCTCGTGATCCAGGGCAGCTTAAGTATCGGCCGCGTCAGCGATTGGTTCGGCGGTTTGTTGTTGTTGGCAACGCTCGCATTTTTTGCTTGGATCTTCGGCGCGCAACGCTGGACCGACGGTGAGCGTAAAGATCTCCACCGCATCGTCGTGTTGTTTCTGGGCGCGATCGTGTTCTGGTCGCTATTCGAACAAGGCGGCTCAACGCTGACACTTTTCGCGGAACGAAACGTCGATCGCGAAAGCGAGCTGCTCGGCTATGCGTTCCCGGCGAATTGGTTTCAATCGCTGAACCCGCTGCTCATCATCGCCCTGGCGCCGGTGTTTGCTTGGGGTTGGCTCAAACTCGGCACGCGCAATCCGCATCCAGAGCAAAAATTCATTGCAGGTTTGGTACTGGTGGCGCTCGGTTTTGGTGTGCTGATCTTCGCCGCGCGCCTTGCTGAAACGGGTGTTAGGGTCAGCCCCACGTGGTTGTTCGCGACTTACGTACTGCACACGCTTGGCGAACTCTGCCTTTCGCCCGTCGGCTTAAGCGCCATGACGCGTCTCGCGCCCGCGCGGATCGCGAGTCTTACGATGGGGGTATGGTTTCTTGCCACCTCCATCGGCAGCTATTTTGGCGGACGGGTTGCGAGCGCGTACGAGTCCTTTACATTGCCGCAGTTATTCACTGCGGTGACATGCTTCGGCGCGGTTGCGGCTTTGATGCTTTCTCTAATGGCTAGGCGCAAGCCCTAGCGTTCCACGCACAGGAGAACTATCCCATGAACCCGCTCAACGCGCGTTGGTATTTCGATGTCATATCGCCCTATGCCTATCTGCATTGGAAGCGCCTGCCGCAACTGCCGGCCGAGGTGACGGTGGAATACGTACCCGTATTATTCGCGGGATTATTGAAAGCTTGGTCAACAAAGGGGCCGGCGGAATTGCCGGCCAAACGAACCCACACCTATCGTCAATGTGTATGGCTCGCGCGGCAATACGGCGTGCCGTTCAAAATACCGCCGCGGCATCCCTTCAATCCGTTGGCCATATTGCGACTCTTGATTGCACGTGACTGTCAGCGCATTGATATTGAAAACGTGTTCAATTTCATTTGGGCGCAAGGGCGGGATCCGGAAGCGGAGTGGTCGGCGTTGCACACGGCGCTTGGCGTTACCGATCCGGAATCTCTAATAATTGCACCCGAGGTCAAAGCAACGCTCGCACGCAACACCGAAGCCGCCATTGAGAAAGGTATCTGGGGTGTGCCGACGCTTGAATTGCGCGGCGAATTATTTTGGGGTGCGGATACCATCGAGTGGACTAATGCCTTCATCGCGGATCCCACGCTGTTCCAAAGCGAAGGTATGCAGCGAGCAGATCGGTGTGCGCCGGGAGTGGTGCGAAAAGGCGGTTGAGCGGCACTTCGTCGAAGACCCTCACCCCAGCCCTCTCCCGCAAGCGGGAGAGGGTGCGAGAAGCGCATCCGTTTCCATAAAGCGGGAGAGGGTGCAAGAAGCGCATCCGTTTCCGTAAAGCGGGAGAGGGTGCAAGAAGCGCATCCGTTTCCGTAAAGCGGGAGAGGGTGCAAAAAGGGATCAACCGTTTTCGTAAATCGAATGTTAGCGCAAGAAGTTCATTCGCGTCCGCGGTCGGGCGAGGTATTAATTGTTTCCCCCTCTCCCGCTCCGCGGGAGAGGGCTGGGGTGAGGGTGAAGCGAAAGATGTTTGCGCGGCGTCTTACTCGTTACAATCCGTCTGCATACCCGAAGATGGAGTCACGATGGATCTTTTGTCGCTGTTTAAGAATGCCGAAGACGTGCGCGAGTATGAACCCGGCGAGATAATTTTTGCTGAAGGCGTACAAGGTGACTGCATGTTCGTGCTGCTGGAAGGTACCGTTGCGGTCAACGTCAAAGGTTTTGATGTATGGAACTTGCAGCCGGGCGAATTGTTTGGCGAGACGGCGTTGATCGACGAACGCCCGCGTAGCGCCACTGCCATTGCCCGAACCGCCGCGCGTGCTGCGCGCGTCAATGAGCGGCAATTCTTATTTATGGTCGAACAAACGCCGTTCTTCGCGCTGCACGTGATGCGGTTGATGGTGAGCCGCCTGCGCGCGATGGATGAGACGCTGAGTTAGCGCGGGAAGTTTGAGAGGCTACGTACACGCCGGCCGCAATATACCGCGGCCGGCGGGCGTTGGTCGGAAATAACAACTAGCGCTTATTTGCCTTTCTTGGCTTTACGACGGCTGATGACGCCAACACCACCTAACGCGCTCAGCATCAACGGCAGCGCGGCGGGCACTGGCACCGCTTGAATTTCCATCAAGCGATCAACACCACTATTCGGATGCTGAATGTTGACCCACGCACGATTCGGGTTGAACGGATCGAAATAAAGCCCGGTCGGCTCCGCGCCGACGGTCGACATCGTCGCCCAACGGGCGAGCGATTCGGCAATCCCATCGTTGTTCGCATCGCGACCGAACCAAATGTCGGCCACGCCACCCGGCTGATCTTCGACGATGTAGAGGTTGCCATCCGTGTCCAACGCCAGATTGTCCGGGTTGGTGAGCGCACTACCCACCGCGAGACCGGTTGCTTCGTCGATCGTGTTGCGATTGGCAAACAACGACACTTGGTTGGTCGCGAGGTTGATCGTATATATCTCGTGAGTGGTGGTGGTTGCCATGAAGAGCAACTGATCGCCGTTGCCGAGGGTCTTGATCTGCAGATCTTCGGGGCGCTGATAATCGGTACCCTTCAACGCCGCAACATCGGCCGATGCGCGCGCGTCCACCGCGGATACAAAGTTGGGATCGGTGATCACCACCGAACTTGCCAACGGATCGCCATTCATGTCAGTGATATCGATCCACGAAGCCGCGCCGATGGCATTCGGGGTAAAACCATCTCCAACGCGTAGGACAGAGGTTTTGCCGGAAGCAAAAAACTGCTCGCCAGGTCCGTTGTTCGAGGTATAGCGATACAGCGCGCCGCCGTTGAGTTCGTCGATGAAGTACATGTTGAAGGCTTTGTCGAATTGAATGCCTTCATGCGACGTACGTGGGATGATGTTCCGATGCACGACATCTACGGTACCAGTCGCTTTAAGCGGGTTGGTCACTTCAAACAGACGGCCGTAAGGCTGCGGCTGCGCGCCCCAAGATTCTTCGGCGGTGATAAACGTGCCCCACGGGGTCCAATACGAGGCATCGAACGCCACATGGCTAAACGGCGAGGGCGCTGCAATCGGGCTCTGCCAGAGCGTACGGGTTGTACCGTTCGATAGATCGGTGCGTTGAATACCCGCTTGACCGGTTTCAAACACGGTAAAAAGATAGCGGCCGGCATCGGGTCCCGTGACGTTGGTCGTCACCATGTCCCAATTCCCACTATTGAATTGGCCTAAGCCGAGTTGAGTGGTGCGATCCGCAATCGATTTTTGCGTCCAGGCCATGTTGCCGAATTGAAACGGCGCCGTTTCTGGCAGGCTGCCCGCGGCGACAGAGCCGGATAAAGCCGTAAAATTACTAAAGTTAGTACCGGCCGCTGCCTGTTGTGCGAACAACGCTGCGCTAATCGCGAGCGCGAGTTTATAGTTCATTGAGTCCTCCACATTGACGAAAAGTGCTGAAAAGAAGTTCCGGCGTGGAGTGTCGCGTTTGGATGTGAAGGCTTGACGTCGGCTACGTGACCGTTTCATGACAACGCGCGAACCGCGCGCGGCAAGTTCAATCACGATGTCGCAAGCGTTGGATGCGCTACTTGATTCACGGCTCGACACAGTCCGTAAACAATTGACGCGCACACTTCTCGCTCACCCGCTTATCTAAACATTAGCGGTCACAAAATCCGCGGGAATAATCACGGATGACTGAGAAATATAAACTACTCGCTCCGTTCAAGATTGCGTTGCTAACAGCGCTTTTACTCGCAGGTTCTTCTCGAACATCCGTCGCGACCTACTGTTGGATCCCCGCATATATGGCCCGGATGACATTGCAAATCGCGCCCCCGATCGTTGCGTTGGATTCACCCTCCGACGGTGCCGGCGCTTTGGGGCGTCGCGGCTGACGCATGACAATCGCGTCATCTCGCGTTCGCAAAGCTGTCACATCCGCGGCCGATAATTGGCATGTGGTACCGCGAGTCCACGCGGTGTCCAGGCTCATGAGGTCAAACCGTGATGCGCAGGCGCTTATTGCTGGTATTCGATTTCGATGGCTTATTGGTCAATTCGTATGCGCTGATCCGCGACACCATGGCGGCCTTTGGACTCGATGTGGGGGACGAAGCGCGCTTCAAAAACCGTCGCAAGTTCTTAAAGTATTTCGGTGGTGGCAAGGAGGTCGTAAACAATTTAGTGAGCTTCGCCCTGCCCAAGACGCGAAAGTTGCGCAACGCACTCACCGAATGCTATCGCGCAAAGGGCGAGATCTACCCGGCTTTTAACGCTCTGTTGAACGAAGCCATTGCGAACCCCGCGATCCACTGCGGTATTTTGAGTCGGAACTACACGCTGGAGCCTGGACCGACGATGCGCGCTGTCTTACGCCGCAGCGGTGTGCAGGAAAGCGAGCTCGACTTTGTGATCCCGATCCCGGTCGGCGTCAAAAATCCGATGTGCTCGCCGGCATGCGAGCTTCGCGTTACCTTACGTCCATCCTTTGTGCGGATGAGATAGGGGATTATCACGCCGCGAGTGAGACTGGGTATGAATCGCTGATTGGCAGTTTTGGCTTCGATAACCGCGAGCGACTAATTCGCCATGGCGAAGTACCGGAGGCGGTGATCTACGACTCCCCCGTACATCTCGCCGCCGCGCTTACACCTCGACTGGAAGTCTCGGCGCGTCTTGGCCGCGCCGCTTAGAACGAAAAATATCGCTAAGCGATTTTCGCCCGGCGAGCAATCGGCGCGAGATAACCCGCAAAATCAGCCGTGCAGGCTTGCCAAGAATAACGCTGCGCGTGCGCGACACAGGCGACACGAGATAACGATAACGCGCCCGTGATCGCACGGCCTGAGTTTTCGTTCATGACGCCACAAACATTCTGCTCCAACACATCCACGGGTCCTTGCACGGGAAATGCGGCCACCGGCAAGCCGCACGCCAATGCTTCGATCAATACCAGACCAAAGGTATCCGTGCGGCTAGGAAAGACGAACACATCGCCGCCGGCCAAATGGCGGGCGAGTTCGAGGCCGAACAACGCGCCGAGGAAATGAACACGCGGATAACGCGCGCGTAAGCGCATTAAATCCGGTCCATCGCCAATCATGACCTTGCTGCCGGGCAGCTCAAGATCTAGAAACGCCTCAATGTTTTTTTCGACCGCCACTCGCCCCATATAGTCGCGATGTGAATGGCATCGGGTGCAAAGTTCTGGAGCTGACGCTCGACGCCGCGTGCCGGTAGCACCGCCAACCGGATACTCGGATAGGTCGGGCAGGGCACCGTGCGGAAGGCTTCCGGAGTGATCGGTAGCACAACGTGCCCCCTCCGCCGCAAATGATCGACTGTGGTCGATAAGGTGCGCACCACGCCATTGACTTGGGGGTGCCATGCGTCGGTTACGAGCGCGATCCTCATGCGTCAATCGCCCGCTCGAAACGCCTTGCGTTAGTGTTTTCTTCGCCGTGCGCTCGCTGCAAATTCAAACGGCTACCTACGCGATTCCGAATTGGAATGCGCGCAATGTAGGGGCGGTTTATGAAGGGTGTGTGACGATATCCGGCTCACCCCAACCTACAAGCCCAACTGTAGGTTGGGGTGAGTGCAACGAACCCCAACATCGGAATCATCCAAACCACACCAACGCCCAGACCACGACCACATTACAGAGTGAAACGAACACCGCCGCACTGCCAATGTCCTTGGCGCGTTTGGCCAGTTGATGATGCTCAATGGAAATGCGATCGACCGTGGCCTCAATGCCTGAGTTCAGCAGTTCAACGATCAAAACCAAGATCACACTGCTGACCAGCAATGCTTTGCCAACGCCTGAGACCGGCGCAAGCGCGCCGACGGGGATCAAGAGCGCGGCGAGCAAGACCTCTTGCCGGAATGCGTCTTCGTGCCGCCACGCGGCGCCCAATCCGTCAAATGTGTAAGAAAGCGCGTTCCAGAGACGGCGCAAGCCCGTCTTACCTTTGTGTGGGCTTTCCACTGAGATAACTTCCTGGCAATAATTCGGTTGGGGTTCATAACGAGCGGTGTCGCCAGTGTAGTGCGTGCCCAAGAAACCGATAAGCCCTCAAAGCACTCTTCAAGCGACTAAGGAGAAATTATGTTCCGTTCTTCGATTGCGACACTCGTTGCCGGCGTCTTGTGCATCAACGCACTGGCGCAAGAAGCCGCGCCGGATCCAGCCGACACCCAATGGTTGAGTTATAACGGGAACGTGAACGGTCAGCGTTATGCCGATCTCAAAACGATTAATAGTGCCAACGCGGCTCAACTCGGCGAAATTTGCCGACTCAAAGTCGACGACGTTGGGGCGTTTCACACCGGACTCGTGCTGCGGGATGGCACGCTTTTTTTCACCACCGCCACCGATACCCTCGCGGTCAATGCCACCAACTGCCAAGTGAAATGGCGGCATCACTATGCGACCGAAGAGCACGGCGGCACTGCGCTTCAGGTGAACCGGGGCGTCGCATTTGCCAATGGCAAGGTGTTTCGCGGCACGCTCGATAGCCGTTTAATTGCCATCGATGCCATGACCGGCAAAACCGTATGGCAGTATCAAATCGGCGATCCGCAGCAAGGTGAATTTTTCGCCGCCGCCCCACAGGTGTATCAAGGATTGGTCATCATCGGCGCGGCTGGCGGTGACTGGGGCATTCGCGGTCGGGTCATGGCTTTCGATACCGAAACGGGGCGCGAAGTGTGGCGGTTTTATACCATTCCGCAGGGCGATGAACCGGGCGCGAAGTCTTGGAAGCACGCGCCGAGCGCGCGCTACGGCGGCGGTGGCACGTGGACGACCTACACGCTCGATATGTCGGCCGGTGAACTTTTTGTACCGGTGGGAAACCCCGCGCCGGATTTCATTCCGGAGCATCGCCCAGGCGAGAACCTCTATACCAACAGCTTAGTCGTGCTTGATGCCGCGACCGGCAAGATCAAGTGGTATCACCAGCTCTTAACGAATGACGGGCTCGATCTCGATCTAGGCGCCGCGCCGACGCTTTACTTCAACAGCAAAGGCGAGCGCATGGTGGCGTTTGGTGGCAAAGACGGCTTTCTCTATGGCGTCAACCGCGAAACCAAAAAACGTGTGTTCAAAACACCAGTCACGACGATGCAAGAACCAAAGCGCGATACGGCCGCCGGCAACTTCCATATGTGTCCTGGGATCTTAGGCGGCGTGGAATGGAACGGTCCGGCCTACGACGCCAAGAACCATGCGGTGGTGGTCGGCAGTGTGGATTGGTGCAGCACCATCACACCGGATAAGGAGTACCAGTTCAAACCCGGCAACTTCAACATGGCCGGCAGTTTTAAGTTTGATGATAAAAGTCGCGGTTGGATTTACGCGGTAGACGCCGATAGCGGTGTACCGCGTTGGCACTACGAAGCGCCCGCGCCACAGGTCTCTGGCGTGACGCCCACCGCCGGCGGCATCATTTTTGCCGGCGACATGGCCGGCAATTTCATCACCCTCGATAGCAGCAATGGGCAGGTGCTCTACCAAGCCGATACCGGCGGTGCGATGGCGGGTGGTGTCATCACTTACATGCAAGGTGGCAAACAATATGTCGCGTTCACCTCCGGCAATGTGTCGCGACTGACCTTCGGCGTCGTGGGTTCACCTACGTTGCTGATTTATGGTCTAGGCGGCAAACAGCCACCGGCCGCGCCAGCGCCTGCGGCCACCTCAGCCGCTACCGGTGAGCCGAACCTAACAGCGGGTGCCGAACTCTACGGCAAAGTCTGCGCGAGCTGTCACGGCACCCAAGGCGAGGGCGCGGTGGGACCCGCGCTCAAGGGGCTTGCGCAACGCATGGATCTCGCCAAGACCGTGCAATGGATAGAAAACCCCTCGGCCAAAATGCCGAAGCTCTATCCCGCGCCGCTTGATGCCACGGCCGTAAGAAACGTCGCGGCGTATGTGCAGGGGATGAAGTAGGGACTTCTCCGTGCGCCTCGTCAATAAATAGTCTGTAAAAAAAAAGTGTCAGGCGGCAGTCGCCGATAGAAGGCGAGGGCACATGCAATACGCACAGGGGTTGTCGGGGATTGCGGCGTTGCTCATGATCGCATGGACGTTTGGTGAACGTCGCGGCGCCGTGCGTTGGCGCAGAGTCGCGATAGGACTTGGGCTGCAAGTGGGGCTCGCCGTTCTGTTTCTCAAAGTGCAAGCATTGAGCAACGTTTTTTTGGTTCTCAACCACGTAGTGATGGCGCTGCAAGACGCGACGCGCGCGGGTACCTCATTCGTTTTTGGTTTTGTCGGTGGCGGGGTGGTGCCGTTTGAAGTCACCGCACCGCAAGCACTGTTCGTGCTGGCGTTTCAATCGCTCGCGCTCATTATCCTCATCGGCGCATTATCGGCACTGCTTTGGTATTGGCGGATTCTGCCCCTCATCGTCAATGGTTTCTCGTGGGCATTGCAGCGCACGCTCGGCATCGGCGGTGCGGTGGGCGTGGCGAGCGCCGCGAATGTTTTTGTCGGGATGGTCGAGGCACCGCTCCTCGTCAAGCCTTATATCGCGCGGCTCTCTCGCAGCGAGTTGTTTATCGTGATGACCGTGGGCCTTGCCACCATCGCGGGCACGATGATGGTGCTCTACGCGACCATCGTGAACGCGATATTGCCGAATGCCATCGCGCATCTTTTGAGCGCGTCGATCATCAATGTGCCGGGTGCAATTCTCGTCGCGCATCTCATGGTGCCAGAGGAACCCGCCGCCGTACGCACAGAAGGTGCGCCGGCGTTATCGTATTCAAGCTCGATGGACGCAATTGCACGCGGCACGAGCGAGGGCTTAAGCCTCTATCTCAATGTGATCGCGATGTTATTGGTACTCGTCGCATTGGTGGCGCTTGCCAATATGTTGCTGGGCGCATTGCCGGAGATCGCGGGCGCGCCAATTACATTACAACGTATCCTTGGCGTCATCCTGGCGCCGTTTGTCTGGCTGATGGGCGTGCCGTGGGCGGAGACTGCGACCGCCGGCGCCCTGATGGGGACTAAGGTGGTGTTGAATGAGTTTCTTGCCTATACCGATATGGTTAACTTACCGCCAGCAATGCTGAGCCCGCGCAGCGAGATCATCATGACTTACGCCATGTGCGGCTTCGCGAACCTGGGAAGTTTAGGGATTATGCTGGGCGGGTTGATCGGCATGGCGCCGGAGCGGCGCTCGGAGATCGCCGATCTTGGATTCCGTTCGCTCATCGCCGGCACGCTTGCGACGAGTCTCACCGGCGCAATCGTGGGACTCATGCAAATCGGGTGACGAAACTGGATCGCCACCATGGAGAGACCATGATTCAGGATCCGGATCGGCGCTCGACAATCGAACACGGAGAGACCACATGAAGCTTTTCGGTTGGAAACGGTTAGCGATGGTGCTGGCGATCCTCGCCCTCTTAGGCGGTGCCTACTTTGCCTGGATGATGATGCCGGGCGGCGTATTGTCGGGCAACGCAACCGCCGTTCCCGCTGCGTGGTCGGAGGCGGAGGTGCCCAAGGTCGTACGACTTGAGACCAATCCCGCCGCGCCGTATTCGGTGAAGATTTGGGTGGTGCCGATGGGCGCGAGCCTTTATGTGCACGCTGGCGCTAATCACACCCAATGGGTCAAGCATCTCGAGGCAAACGCTGCCGCGCGCATGTTGATGCAAGATAGGCTCTATGAACTGAGCGCCGAACGGGTGACCGATGCCGCGGAATTTGCAGCCTTTAGCGACGCGTATGAGCGCCGCTACGGGCGGCGCCCGCGCAATGAGAATATCGGCGAAGTTTATGTCTATCGGCTAACACCGAGGAGTAATGCAAACGGTTAAGGTCGCGCACATCGTTTAGACCTACCCGCCCGCAATTTTTACTTTCATGAGGAACCATTATGTCGGCTGCTGCTCCGCTGCGTTTTGGAAGTTCTGAAGTCCGTCGTGTGATAGAAGAAATTGGCGCCACCGCGCATTCCTGCAAGCGTGCCGGGCGCGATATTCACGAAGCCGTCGACATCGTGCGCAAAACTCGCCTTGGCGCGGTGCGCGTGCCCTGCGCGGATGGTGGTAGCGGATGGTCGATTCGCGAGTATTTTTCGATGTTGATCGATCTCTCCGACGCGGACGCCGATGTCGCGCATATTCTGCGCGCGCATTATTGGTTTATCGAAGAACGCATGCGCGCCCGCGATCCGGTAGTGCGCCAGCGCTGGGTGGCACGCGCGGTCGCCGGGGAAATCTTCGGCAATGCAATCACCGAGATGGGCGGCGGCGCGGCAGTCGGCACCTGGGCGTTTACTACGACCTTGCTGCCAAGCGGCGATGGTTATGTTCTGGACGGCAAAAAATACTACTGCACCGGTAGCCGCTACTCGGACTGGGTCATGGTGTGGGCGGCGGGCGCGGATGGTGTTGCGACCACCGCCATCGTGCCGATCAACCGCGAAGGGGTTGAATTCGCCGATGACTGGGATGGCATGGGTCAACGACTCACCGGCAGCGGTTCCGGGGTGTTTCGGCAAGTGAAAGTGAGTCCTGACGAAGTGCTCTACGCGACGGTGGAGACCGCCGGCACCTCCGGCGTGCAAACCAAATCCGATCCTTATCTGGTTGGTCAATTCGTGCAGCTCATATTGACCGCCATTATCGTTGGCATCATGCGCAGCGCGGTGAAAGACGCAGTAGCAACCGTGCGCAAGCGTGAGCGTACCTATTCGCATGGCAGCGCGGAGAAAGCCAAGGATGATCCATTATTGCAAGCCGTGATAGGCGAGATGGCAAGCCTTACTTACGCTGCCGAGGCGGTGGTGTTGGCCGCGGCCGATGCCCAGGATCAAGCGCTCGCCACGCTAGAAAACGGCACGACGGAATTCACGCTGACACACCGGGCTTCCGCGCTGGCTGCGCAGGCGAAAGTGGTGGTTGATCAGCTCGCGCCGAGGATCGGCACGATGCTATTCGATGTCGGTGGCTCGTCTTCGATCACGCAGCGCGAAAATCTCGATCGCCATTGGCGGAACGCGAGAACGATCGCCTCGCATAACCCCACGCCGTATAAAGCGCGCGCCATCGGCGATTGGCTGGTGAACGGTGCCGAGTTACCGAGCAACGGATTTTTTTGAAAGTCGCGCGGCGCAAGAGCGAAACACATCCGTGCCCGCGTAGGTTGGTGGTGAGCGAAGCGAACCCCAACATTGCGCAATTAAAGGCTGTGATGTCGAGCGCCGATTCGGCGCTTTGATGTTGGGGTTCGCTCGCGCTCACCCCAACCTACGATGACTACGGTGATGAACGCTTAAAAGTCTTATCCCGGGCGGAACAATCCACAGAGCTTGTTGCCATCCGGATCGCGCAGATACGCGAGGTAGAGTTTGCCGAAACCGCCTTCACGAATTCCCGGCGGGTCTTCGCAGGTGGTGCCGCCGTTGGCGACGCCGGCCGCGTGCCAGGCATTGGTTTGCGCTTCGGAATTGCACGCAAAACCAATCGTGCCCCCGTTGGCAAACGTGGCCGGTTTGCCGTCGATAGGCTTGGTCACGAGGAAAAGCCCATTGTTGTGCATGTAAATGAGACGTCCCTTGTCATCGGTAATGGCTGGATTGGCGCCCAGCGCGCCGAGCAAGGCGTCGTAGAATTTCTTTGAGCGGGCGATGTCGTTGCTGCCAATCATGACGTGCGAGAACATGTCGAACTCCTAATGTTGAATTGGGGCGACTATCTTGCGGTACTGGCCGGCAGAAGGCCATGCCTAGGCCCCTTCTAATCGCCGGCTGACGTCAGCGCCCGTAACCTTCGCCTCACCTCACTCAACAAGCGACGACTGACGGGTAGTTGCTCCGGAATATCACGAAACCGGATCGTGCCATTGCCCAGCGCATCGCGCGTGAGCCCGGCCACATGCGCGGGCGCCACCAAGGTATTGCGATGGATGCGTAGGAATAGTTCGCCAAATTCTTCTTCCAGGCTTTTTAGGCTATCGTCGACGACGATTTCGCCTTGCGCGTGGCGCACGGTGACATAGCCTTCGTCGGCTCGCAGAAAACGCACGTCGCCCAGCGGCACGATGCGCAAATTCCCTTTGATATAGGCGCTTAAATGTGCGCGCGGGCCCTCGTTGCTTGAGAGCGCTCGCAGCTGCGCGGCGGTCAACAAACGCGCGCGTTCGAGCGCGCCTCGCAGTCGTTCGCTACGGACCGGTTTTAACAAATAATCGATGGCGTGCGCTTCGAAGGCGGCGAGCGCGTGTTCGTTGTAAGCGGTCGTAAAAACGATATGCGGCGGCTGCGGCAAGCAGGCGGCGTGGCGCGCCACTTCCAACCCATCCATTTCCGGCATGCGGATATCGAGCAGCAGAAGATTGGGTGTAAGCGTTTGGAGCAGCGCGAGCGCTTCTCGGCCGGTGCTCGCTTCGCCCACCACTTCGCCGGCGGCGAGGTCAGCTAACTGCGCGCGCAGGCGGGTTCGCGCGAGGGGCTCGTCATCGACAATCAAAATGCGGAGCATCATGTGCTTGTCGTGGACTTACGTGGGAGGTGGATTGTCACTTCATAGGTCGAAGGTGTCGTAGTGATCGTGAGTTTACCGCGCGCGCCAAAATGCGCGGCCAGGCGTTGCCGGACATTATCTTGCGCGAGTTGGTTCCCGGCATGGGGTTTTACCGCGGGCAACGGATTACGCAGCGTGATGATGATGGCATCGTCATGCTGCTCTCCGCGCAGTTCAATTCTGCCGCCGCTGGGGAGCGGCTCGATGCCGTGATAGATGGCGTTTTCCAACAGTGGTTGCAGCGTCAGTTGCGGGATAGGGGTGGTCGTCGGCACGTCGGCAAGTTGCCAGTCTACGGTCAAACGCGCGCCTAATCGCAGTGCTTCAATCTGCAGGTAGCGCTCGGCGAGATCAATCTCTTCCGCGAGCGTCACCAGCCCACGAGGTTCACTCAAACTCGCGCGAAACAAATCGGCCAAGTCTTCCACCGCTCGTTCGGCGCGCGCCGGATCGCTCCGGGTTAGGCTCGCGATCGTATTCATGCAGTTAAAAAAGAAATGCGGCCGAATGCGCGCTTGCAACGCTTGGAGCCTCGCGCGTGCCTCGGAAGCGACCTGTTGTTGCCAATGAAATTGCACATAGAAATACCGCAGGATGAGCGCGGCGGCGATCGCGCTGATCAGCAATGTGCGCCAAAAAAAGTCGCGATGCGAAAGATCGATGAGCGCGCCGGTGCCGAGCGCGGGATTCAATACCCACCACGCGAGTTCACAGACCAACGCCACCACCAAGAGAATCAACGCATAACTGAGTGTCGCGACCCAAGCCTCAGAAAAGTGTCCCAGCCAGCGCCGGCTCAGGCATAACGCCGCTGCCGCCGAGAGAGTCAAAAACTGCACATAGAGCGACAGTAAGGCTAAATCAAAGATCGCGTGCGTGCCGAAGCCCGCGCTGGTCAAGGTCAGGACGAAAACCAACAGTTCACAGATAATGACCACGGCGAACAGTGGTCGTACCCCGCACAGATCGGGCAGAAAAATATGTTGCGCGTTGTCGCTTGCGGCCATCCAGTCGCTCCTTGGACATTGCCTGTGGAGGCGTCGTCGTAGGATATACTCTAAAACCGGTTCAAATCGAAAAAGCGCGCGCCAGTGGCAACCCTTCCATCAGACACCTCCGCGGAACCCGCCTCTACCACGAATCAATCTTGGGGAGGCCGGTTTACGGGGCCCACCGACGCGTTTGTCGCGGAATTCACGGCATCCGTCGGCTTTGATCGACGGCTTTACGCGCAAGATATCGCGGGCTCCCAGGCGCACGCGCAAATGCTGGCGGCGAGTGGCGTGCTGACGGAAGCCGAGAGCGCCGAAATATGCGCCGGACTCGCCGCGATACAGGCGGAAATCGACGCCGGCCGCTTTCATTGGTCGGTGGCGCTTGAAGACGTCCACATGAACATCGAACAGGCGCTGGTCGCGCGGATCGGCGCCGTCGGCAAAAAGCTCCACACCGCGCGTTCCCGTAACGATCAAGTCGCGACCGATATCCGTCTCTATGTGCGCGACGAGATTGATGCCCTGTGCGCGCAGCTCACGCACCTGATGGAGGCATTGATAACGCTCGCGGAGCGCGAAGCGGCCACCATCATGCCCGGATTCACGCATCTGCAAGCGGCGCAACCTATCACCTTCGGTCATCACATGCTGGCATGGTTTGAGATGCTGTGGCGCGATCGGCAGCGGTTCGGTGATGCCCGCAAACGCGTCAATGTGCTGCCGCTCGGCGCGGGGGCTTTGGCCGGGACGACGTTCCCGATCAAACGCGAACTCACGGCGCAGTTACTCAGCTTTGACACGGTGGCGGAGAATTCGCTCGACGCGGTCTCCGATCGTGACTTTGCCATCGAGTTCTGTGCCGCCGGCGCTACCTTGATGATCCATCTGTCTCGTATGGCTGAAGAACTCATCTTGTGGAATTCGCAACAGTTCGCGTTTATCGATTTGGACGATGCGTTTTGCACCGGTTCCAGCATGATGCCGCAGAAGAAGAATCCGGATGTGCCGGAACTTGTCCGTGGAAAAAGCGGGCGTGTCGTCGGTCATTTGGTTTCGCTGCTGACGTTGATGAAAAGCCAGCCGCTTGCCTACAACAAGGACAATCAAGAGGACAAAGAGCCTTTGTTCGATACCGCCGACACGTTGCGCGCTTGCCTGCGGGCGTTTGGCGATTTGGTGCCGTCGCTCAAGGTGCGCGGCGAACGCTTACATGCCGCGGCGAGCGCGGGTTTTACCAATGCCACGGACTTTGCGGATTATTTGGTACGGCAAGGAATTCCGTTTCGCGACGCGCACGCCATCGTGGGGCAAGCCGTGCGGTTGGCAGTGGAACGTGGATGCAATTTAGAAGATTTGTCGCTTGCGGAGTTTCAAGCACTGCATTCCACCATTGATGCGCAGGTTTTTGCGATTCTGAAATTAGAGAACGTGGTCGCCGCGCGCGATCATGTAGGCGGCACGGCGCCGCGCCAAGTGGTTGCCGCCTGCGCGCGGGCACGCCGTCGATTGCAGGCGTAAATCACCGGCAGCCGCCGGTTGAGCTTAGGGGAAATCTATGCGTTTGTTATTGCGCTTGGTGCTCTTGGTCCTGGTGCTCGGCTTGCTCCTCCTCGGCGCGGGCGTGTGGTGGTTCGCGCATCTCGATCTGAATGCGCATAAGGACACCTTGATCGCCAAAGTCAAAGAAGCGACCGGGCGTGACTTGCGAATCGATGGCCCGCTTGAATTCGCGGTGTGGCCAAAACTTCGTTTGAATGTTGGCGCGATTCAGTTGAGCAATGCGCCCGGTTTTGGCGCAGAGCCTTTTTTTAAGTTGGAGTCCGCGCAGCTTGCCATCGCGACCTGGCCATTGCTAAGCCGCCGCGTGGAAATGGACACCATCAAACTGGACGGCGCGGAGATTCTGCTCGCGCGCAACGCGGAAGGCCAAACCAACTGGGCCGATATGGCACAAGGGGGTGAGGCGAAGTCAGAAGGCGAGGGGCTGGCCGCGCTCATTTTAGGTGGCATCGATATCACCAATACCAAATTGGTATGGCGCGACGCGCAAGCCGAACGCGAAGTGGTGCTCTCCGGCATTACGGTGCAATCCGGGCCACTAACGTTGGGCGAACCCGTCGCGCTGACGGTTAAATCGAATATCGTCGCGACAAATCCGAACTTGAACGGCGATGTGGCAATCACGAGCACGCTGACCTACGACACCGATGCCGAACTTTACGCAATTGATCCGTTTAAATTCACGGCGAACTTAACCGGTAAAACCCTCCCCGGCGGTAAAGCGACGCTCAACGGCAGCACCAAAATCAACGTCGACGGCGCGGCCGGCACGGCGCGTATTCAAAATCTCGCATTGGACGGGCTCGGCCATCAGGCCGAGGGTCACGTCACGCTCGATGGCTTGAAAACCGCAACGCCTGGCGCGCGCGGCCAAGTGGCCATTGTCGGCAAGGATTTGAGCGTACTGTTCAAGGCGTTTTCGCTGCCGGGCAGCGCGCAAGTCGCCGCGCTTAGAGATCGCCGCTTTAACTTCAAAACTGAATTTTCCGTCGACGGCGCCGCGGGTACCTTGGTGTTACCGGTACTCGAAGGCGAGGGGTTGGGACTCAAATTAAACGGTGTATTGAACGGGCAGCGCGTGCATAG
Organism: uncultured Klebsiella sp.; assembly: GCA_964555355.1. GTDB lineage: Bacteria > Pseudomonadota > Gammaproteobacteria > CAIKBL01. The sequence goes on along the minus strand of CAZKRY010000010.1, from coordinate 148,897 downwards.
TGATACCCCGGCGCTCGATGGTAAGTTCAGCGCGAATAGCAGCGATCTTCCCGCCTTGCTCGGGATCCTCAATCAATTGCGCGCGGCGCCGGGTACCTCGCCCACCGATCTCACGAAGACCTTTAGTCATGTGCGTGATCGCACCTTCGCGCTCGACACGGAATTCGCCGCCGATCTCGCGAGCGGTCAACTTCAAATCCCGAAGTTGCAAGCAAAGCTGCTTGGTAATCGTTTGGAGGCACAGTTAAAAGCCACGGAGAACGCTGGAGCAAAGCCCAAACTGGACGGCCAATTCACGGCCGAAGGTCCCGATCTCACCGCGGTGGTGCTCGCGCTCGGGGCCTTGCAAGGCATCGATCGCGAAACGCTGACGGCGCTTAACGCGGTGCTCGGGAAACGTAACGACCGCGCCTTCAACATACACACGACCCTCGCGGCCGATCTTGCCGCCGATAAACTGCAAATGCCTTCGATCAGCGCCGAACTTTTCAGCAATAAGTTTACCGGCGCGCTTAACGCGGACGCGTTAACGAGCGGCGCGCCGGCCATTCATGGCGAGATGAACGCGGACGGTCCAGACTTGCCGGCATTACTCGCGTTGGTGGGGGGGTTGCAAGGCGCGGACAGCGGGTTGCCCGGACTTGCCGAAATGTTATCGGCGGCGAAAGACAAGGCGTTCTCGTTCGCCACCAAGTTCACTTTCGATGAGCGGCAAGGCAATGCCGCCGTGCCTAGTTTTGCCGCGCGTGCGTTGGGACTTGAGTTAAACGGCACGCTGGCGGCGAGTGGACTCAATCGCCCGAGCGACAGCCAAATTGAAGGCCGCGTTGGGTTAAAGGGGACTGCGTTGGAATCTCTGCTCACCGCGCTCGGTAATCCTGACCTCGGTAAAGTGGTGCAGGGCGTTAGGTTTGACGCGCAGTTGAACGGCAATGCGCGCAATGTGACCGTGAGTCCGTTGACGGGTGAATTGCAGGTTGCGAGTCCGGACGGTGGGAAACCGGTGGGCATCAAGCTCAACGTGACGGAAACCAGTGCCAACTTGGAGCGCGAAACATTGTCGGTCAAAGGGCTGACCGTGACGGGTCTCGGCTTGAACGCCACGGTCAATCTCAATGCGACAGCCCTCAAAACCAAACCGCAATATGTTGGGCAACTCACCGTGCCGGTGTTTAACCTGCGCGAGCTGCTGCACGCAATGAACAATCCGATCTCCGCGCGCGATGCCTCGGCCTTGACCCGCGTTGGGTTGGAGACCGCGCTGCAGAGTGCGCCCGGTGGGTTGGAACTACGCGGCCTCAACGTGAAACTAGACGATACGCAAATCAAAGGTGATTTGATGGTGGGCGACGGCGACACCGGATTGAAGTTCGATCTCAAAGCCGATCAGTTAAACGCTGACCGCTACTTGGCGCCCACTGCGGAGGATAAAGCGAAGCCCGTGACGCCAGAGGCAGCGGCCGCCGGTGCGGCGCAGTTGCCGATCGACACCCTGCGCGGACTCAACATCGACGGCAAATTTAGTCTTGCGAATTTGCAGTTTTCCGGGCTTAAGCTCGCCAATGTGTTGCTGCAAATCAAGGCGAAGAACGGGCTGGTGGGGTTAAATCCGGCGAACGCCGAACTCTATGGCGGACGCTATCAAGGCGTGATGGCGGTAGATGCGACGGGCAAGGTGCCGGCGGTGAACATCAACACGACGCTGGCCAAAGTGGCGATTAAACCGTTACTCACCGACATGACCGGCAAGAGCGATCTGGAAGGCACGGTTAACTTCGAGGCGAAGTTAACGGCGCGGGGGAACACGAATAACGCGCTTACCAAATCGTTGAGTGGACCGGCATCCTTTGCGGTGACCGATGGCGTGTTTCACGGCGTGGATGTGCCGGCAGTATTGAAAACCGCCGAGTTCATTTTAGAAAGCAAAACGCTGCAGCCGATCCCCAACGGCGGCTCAACGCAGTTTCAATCGCTGACCGGTTCGCTCGACTTTCAAAACGGCGTCGTCTTCAACCAAGATTTGCTGCTGGATGGGGCAGGCTTTAAGGTCACCGGCGAGGGCATGCTCGCCAATCTGCAAGACATGACCATCAAGTACGACGCCAAAATCGGCATCGATAAAGAAAACGTGGCGCAGACCAGCGCCAACTACAACCTCGGTGATTACGCCATTCCTATCCGCTGCCGCGGAGAGATCTCGGGAACCAGTTGTTTGCCAGATTTGGGCGAACTGGCCAAACAAGCCGCGGGTAAAGCGGTTAAAGAGAAGATTAAAGAGAAACTGGAGGAGTCGATGGGCGGCGCGGGTAAGGCGCTTAAGAATTTGCTGAATTTTTGAGTGTGAAAAGTCTGCGCCGCCTTGTATCGCGGTGGACCGTTCTGTGGTGGCTCGCGTTCCCGCCGGGGATCCCGGCGGCCACGCTCGAACAAGCCGACATCCGCATCTCGCACGGCGCTTATCATTACCGCTTCGTGGCGCATTTGACCGCGCCGGTCGCCAACGTGCGCGCGGTCGCGGGTGACTTCGAACGACTCGCCCGTTTGAACGACGATATCGTGACCAGCCATTTAATCGAACGCTACGACGCGCAGACGTTGAAGCGCCGTTTGCTGCTCAAACATTGTTTGCTGATTTTTTGCTTCGACTTGGATTTCGTCGAACACGTGGACTTGCTGCCGAACGGCGATATCGCGACCCGCATCATTCCGGAAGAAAGTTCGTTTCATTACGGCAACACTGTGTGGCGGATCGAAGCTATCGACGATACGCATACGCGCGTCATGGTGGAGGCGGATCAAAAACCCAAGTTTTGGATCCCGCCTGTCATCGGCTCTTTGCTGATCGAGCGTTCCTTCAGAAATGAGGCAACCGAGACCGTACGTAACTTAGAGACCTATGCCAACGCGATCGTTCAGTGATCGTTTGTTGGCCTGGCATGCGCGGTTTGGTCGGCACGACTTACCGTGGCAGTCGGCGCGCACCGCGTATCGCGTGTGGCTATCCGAGGTCATGCTGCAGCAAACGCAGGTCGCGACGGTCATCCCGTATTACGAGCGCTTTGTGGCGCGGTTCCCGGATTGCGCAACCTTGGCGCGCGCGCCATTGGATGAAGTGCTGCATTTGTGGTCAGGCCTAGGTTATTACGCACGGGCGCGCAACTTGCACCGAGCAGCGCAAGTCATCGTTGCACAGCACGCGGGGGAGTTTCCGCGCACGCTTGAAGATGCACTGGCGTTACCCGGGATTGGACGCTCAACCGCCGCGGCCATCCTTGCCTTGAGCGCGGGACAGCGGCACGCCATCCTCGATGGCAACGTGAAACGCGTGCTGACCCGGCACTTTGCGATATCAGGTTGGCCTGATGCACCGCATGTGCAAAAACAATTATGGGCATTGGCAGATGAGTTAACCCCGGCAGTTGAGACGGCGACTTATACCCAAGCGATCATGGACCTGGGCGCGACCGTGTGCACGCGGGCCACGCCGCGCTGCGCGCATTGCCCGCTCTCAACAAGTTGCGCGGCGCATGCCGCCGCCACGGTTGACCAATACCCATCGCCTAAGCCCAAGCGACAACTCCCGGAACGCCACACGCGATTTTTGATGTTGCAAGACGCGACTGGCGCATGGCTCTTGCAACGCCGACCGCCAAGCGGGATCTGGGGCGGTTTGTGGAGCTTTCCGGAATTGGTCGAACACCAGCGTGCGGAAGAATGGTGTGCCACGCATGCACTGGAAGTCGCGGACACATTCCACTCGCTTGCGCCACTCACGCATACGTTTACCCATTTTCGCTTAACCATCGCGCCGCATCGCGCGCGCGTCAGCATGCGCAACGACATGCTCATGGATTCAGCGAATTGGCTTTGGTATAACAACGCCGCCCCGGCACGCGTGGGGCTGGCAACCCCGGTCCGCACGCTGCTGCGGACGCTTGATACCCTTAAGGAATGAATCGATGAGCCGGACCGTGCAATGCGTAAAACTTGGTCGCGAGGCTGATGGCCTGCAAATGCCGCCCTATCCCGGCGAACTCGGGCGACGCATTTATGATCAGGTCTCCAAGGAAGCGTGGCAGGGGTGGCTAAAACATCAGACGATGTTGATTAACGAATATCGCTTAACGCCGATCGAACCCAAAGATCGTAAGTTCCTCGAAGCTGAGATGGAAAAGTACTTTTTCGGCGAGGGCTCGGCGAAGCCGGAGCAATTTAAGCCCACGAGCTGAGTCTTAGCGTCTAGGTGGATTTAATCGCGCGGATCAATTGCCACGCACCCCAAGCCACCAAAATCATTCCCGGAAGATATGAAGTCCAGCGCGAGGGCGGCAGCAGCCGCTCGGCGAGAATAAACACGCTGATAAGCGCCATCACGCCAACGCTCATCACCCCGCCGACGAACATCAAAAGCATCAACGCCCAACAACAACCCAAGCAGTAAAAGCCGTGCTTAAAACCCATGCGTAATGCTCCGCGCCATCCATCACGCCAGTGCGCCAACAAAAAACTCATGGGATTTTGACAATGACGCAAACAAGCGGCTTTGACGGGCGTTAGCTGGTACAAGCCGGCGCTAATCAAAAAATTTGCGCCCAACGCGGGGCTCGCCGCGAGCAAGTGCGTGCTCAACACAGCACCACGATGCAATAGCCATTGGGTCATGCTCAAAAGCACGCCAAAGGCGCACCAAACAAATAAATAGCTCGCGGCAAACGCAACCCCATGACTGGTTTGACGAGGTGTTCCGTTGCGCTTCATGTTCCAAAACGTGGCGACGAGCGGCAGCACCGCGGGAGTCATCATCGCGAGCATCATGACGGTCCACATCAAGCTTGCGGCGAGGAGATAAAGCGGTGCCGCTTGCGGATACATCATCGCCATCATGAGGTCGAAGAGCAGCCCCTGGCCGCGCATCTCGGTCATCAGTGCGGCGCTTTTCCAAAGCAGTAGCCAGGAGATCGCGGCGACCGCCGTTAAGGCTGCCACCGCCAGGGCGCGGTTGGACATTTATATAACCGGGCGACGCCGGTTGCGGATTACGCGGCTTCGCCCATCCAGGCAAACGGCGCAAAGTGTCCGTTAGTTTTGGACGCAGGCGCTTGCCACGAGATGCCAAAGCAGTTGATGACGTTTTTAATCGCTTTAGCCAAATTCAGCCGCTTATTCGCCGGATGCATGGTGTTATCGATGGCAAGACATTGTCCTGGTTGGCTCATGCTAGGGATGCCCTGGACGGACTGTTCGAGTTGGCCCGCAATCGCCACCGAGCGGTCTGGTCCATTGGCGACAAAATCGATTTTGGCGCGTGTGACTCCACGGAAATCGCTGACCAGTGGTGCGAATCCACCGAGTGGGCCACCGGCCTGACCGCTCGCGATCGTGCTGATGGCGGCCACTTGGGCATCCGAAGCGCGATCGTCCACGATCACTCCCATCGTCCAGTCGCCCTGCGACATGATGGCTTTTGATTGCGCAATGACGGCGAAGGTCACGCCGTCTAATACCGTATCGCCAAAGCGGCCGCTTTTAACGGCGAATGTCATGCCGACTTTGCAAAAATCGTGAGTCGCGGGGGTGGTTACGTTTTCCGTAATGCAGGGGCACAAATAATCACAGCTACAAGCTTCCATGTACTCGCCATTGACGGACCATTGAGTGGGCATGGGCATTCTCCGGGAGACAAACGGGGCAGGTATGATACTCCCCGGCCGTGACTTGGCCAGCCTAAGATGCCGAAGTTGCGACGCATTTCGGGTTGACGGTCCGAAGTTCAGCCGATTTAATAGCGCTCCCCGCGGCCGGCCCCGGTCGACGGACCTTATACCCCCGCCCTGGCCAGGTAGCTCAGTTGGTAGAGCAGCGGACTGAAAATCCGCGTGTCGGCAGTTCGATTCTGCCCCTGGCCACCATAATCAATAACTTACAACACGCTTCACTCACCTCAAAAAACTTTGCGTGAATTTTGCGTGAGCTAGCTGACACTTAATCGACGCAATACCACCAGTTCCTGCCGCGCGCCGCGATCACACACGGTGTTCGCAGACTCAATTAGTCGCGACAACTCCGCCGGGGTGGCGTGCGAGGCACACGCGCGCGAGAAGCTGGAACACCTGTGCCGCTACATTACGCGCCCGGCGGTCTCGACTGCGCGGTTGTCGTTAACGGCGCAGGGGAATGTTTCGTTACCGTCTCAAAACACCTTACCGTGACGGCACCACGGACGTGGTGTTCGAGCCGCTCGACTTTATCGCCCGGCTTGCCGCGCTGGTGCCGACGCCGAGAGTCAATCTCGCAACGAACCCACACCCGCGCGCCACGAGTCGATGACCTGGGCGCAACGATTGAAACGGGTGTTTAAGATCGATATCGAGACCTGTGAACAGTGTGGCGGCGCGGTGAAGATGATCGCGAGCATCGAAGATCCGATCGTTATCAAGCAAATCCTGGCGCATCTCGAACTGCGCGCCGCGCCCGCGACGCCAGCGTTCAGACCCTTCGCCCGTGCACTGCCGCCAACGGCATTACCGGGCCTAAAGGAACCAGGCTGACGGTACTGCCGCAATTTTCATGCAGGGACGCAAAGTTGGGCTTGAGACCCGGTTTGGGGCCACTCGTGCCCGCGGGTCTAAGCAGTCGAAATTTTCGGTGGGAGAATACCCGGAGCCGCGCGAATCCAGTGAAACTCCAGGGCAGGCGGCCACCGTCCAACGCGATCGTTGCGGTTGCAGCGTTCGAATTCAACGACACCGGGGCTCGATTTCAGCGAATAGGGCGGTTTGTTGGCGCCGAGCGAAAACTGAGTCCGTCGTGCCGATGCCGAAATGCCACTACACTCGCGCGGGTTGCTGCGGTGGATTGGAAGCCTATCGCACCGGCGCATACGACCAATTAAGACAAATGTCCCGTACAATGTGAACGCGATTTAGGCGACAACCTCCAATCCGCGTTTTCGCACCAGGTGTAATAATTTTAGAGCCGTCCCGGTAGGCCGCTTCTGACCAACTTCCCACTTTTGCACTGTCGAGACGCTGGTATTCTGCAGTGCCGCAAAGACCGCTTGACTGACATGCGAGGTTTCGCGGATGCGCTTGATTTGTGCCGGGCGCAGTGGCGCTATCGGCGCGATGTTTAGCGTATCGAACTCGCGCATCGTGACTTGATCGATTGCACCCGCCGCACGCAAACCCTTCGCGGTAGCGTGGGCGGCGGCGAGAATGTTGGACGATCTCTTAGGCATCGCAATTCACCTCAATCAGTTCTTCTGCCTCGAGCGCCTTGGTGAGCGCCGTCGATGGCAGCGTTAGTTAGCAGCGCCCACTCGATTCGTTGTCAGTGGGCACAGCGGCACCTATGATATACAAGCCTCATGTAGATTATGGAGTCACCGATGCGCGTATCAAAATGGGGGAATAGCCTCGCCGTGCGATTGCCGGAGACAATCGTAAAAGCTCTAAAGCTCAAATCAGGTGATGAGGTCGAGATTGTCTTGCGCGGTGATCGCGTATTTCAGTTGGAACGCGACAGTAGTCGCGAACGGGCACTTTTGCGGTTGCGCGAATTAAAGAAACCGCTTCCAAAAGGCTTCCGGTTGGATCGGGACGAGGCTAATGCCCGTTAGGCGATTCTTCGATACAAATATCCTGATCTACGCTTTTGCCGCGAATGATCCGCGAAGCGCTAAGGCGGAGATACTGCTCGCCGATGGCGGTGTCATTGGTGTGCAGGTTCTAAATGAGTTCGTCAACGTAACGCGCCGCAAACTCCGTTGGTCATGGGAGCAGATAGAAGCATCTTTGGAAGTTATTAGTGCGTTGCTAGGCCCGGCGGCGCCGCTGACAACCACCATCCACTCAAGGGCTGTTGTTCTCGCTCGTGAGCAGAAGCTGCTCGTCTATGATGCATTAATTGTTGCCGCAGCTTTAGAAGCCGATTGCCAGATTCTATTCAGCGAAGATTTGCAGCATGGCCAGAAATTTGGCGAGTTGAAGATCCAGAATCCGTTTCGTTGAACTATCCCTCTACGTCTTTATCAGCCAGGGACGTTAAGGCTGCATCATAGCCACGCGGACTCAGCGGCTCTGGCAAATGTCATATCGAGGAAGGCTGAGACACTGCGCGGGAGTTGTTTTCTGTTTGGGTAGACGACATAGAACCCAGCGGTTTCCTGTCGGTAGTGCGGCAGCACGGCGACCAGTGCACCGGACTGGAGACTTCTCTCCAGCAGTGTCATCGGCACAAAGCAGATACCAATTCCCGCCTGCGCCGCGCGGATTTGTGATTGCGTGGTGTTCGCGCTGAATGGACCACGGACCTCAACGGTTTCCAATCCCGCTGGACCTTCGGCGCGCCACACCACGCGCCCAGGTTTGCCGGTGGTGATGCAATCGTGCATGGCGAGTTCTTGGAACGAGGCGGGTGTGCCTTTCGCCTGCAAGTACGCCGGACTCGCGGCAAGAATCAGATCGGCTCGGCCGAGCTTGCGGGCGATGAACGTGGAATCCTTCTGCAAGCCGCCGCGAAACGCGAGATCGATGCTGTGATCAATTAAGTCAGTCACTTCATCGCTCAGCACAAAATCGAGCCGCACCTTGGGGTAAGTCTGTAGAAATTCGGCGATCCAATCCATGCGAAAGAATTCGAAGAAATCGGCCGTGACTGCAATGCGCACGCCTCCGCTGGGAACGCGGCTCGCCTCGAGCATTTGGCGGGTGGCCTGCAGGGCTTCATCGATAGCGTGCGCGCTGCTATCGAATAAGGCGCGACCGGCATCGGTCAGTGTCAGCTTGCGGGTTGTTCTTTGCAGCAACCGTACTTGGAGCTGGCTTTCCAATTGTCCAATCTTGCGGCTCAAGGTGTTCGACGGCATACCCAGGCGCCGCGCGGCTACCGCAAAGCTGCCGGCGCGCGCCACCTGATGAAACAACGCAAGTTCGTTCAAGTCGATCAAATGATTAGTTCGATTTATAGATGAATGAACTCCGACTATGCCATCTACTGGATGACTGATAAACCCTTTAATGTCGCTATCAACACGCGTTCAATCCTCAAGAAAGGTTGTTCCATGCCACTGACCACCACACAAGCTCGAATTCTGTGGGGCGTTCGCTGCATGCTCGCGCTTGCTATCGGCGCCGCCGGCACGGCGAAATTCCTCGGCGCGCCGATGATGGTTGATGTGTTCACGCAGATTGGCATTGGCCAATGGTTCCGCTACTTCACAGGCGGAGTCGAGTTGGCTGGTGTAGTCCTCTTAGTGGTGCCGTCGACAGGTTTGTGGGGTGCGCTGATATTGGGCGGCACGATGGTCGGCGCCGTTTTCACCCACCTCACAGTCATCGGCGGCTCACCGATACCCGCGCTGGTGCTCGGCGCACTTAGCGCCTTTGTTGCCTTACGTTTGTGGCCGACCCAGGGTGCGCCGGCTTAACCCTTCACCAGGAGCGTGAGTTGCGTATTGGTATTAGCGGCGCGAGCGGCAAGCTCGGCCGACTTGCGGTGGAGGCGGCGCTTGCTCGCGTCGCCGCGTCTGACCTAATCGTCACCACTCGGACACCGGCGACTCTCGGCGAGTTCGCCGCCCGCGGCGTGACCGTCCGCCATGCTGACTTCGACACGCCAGACTCACTCCCACCGGCGTTTGCAGGGATCGAGCGACTATTCATGGTAAGTGCGACTAATGACACCGGCAAACGTTGCGCTCAGCATGCTGCCGCCATCAAGGCGGCAAGCCGCGCGGGTGTGAAACACCTGGTGTTCACATCAATGCCGCGCGTCGAGGACCCGCATCATCCGGTAGGATTGGCGGCACAGGAATATCGTGAATCTGAAGTATTGCTGGCAGCCAGCGGTGTGCCCTATACCGTGCTGCGTAATGCGCCTTATACCGAGCTGCATGTGATCGAACGTTTGTTACCGTCGCTACAGGCAGGCGAGCTGCGCATTAATTCAGGTGACGGCACTGTCGCTTTCATAGCGCGTTCCGACATCGCTGAGGCCGCGATTGCGATATTGCTGCAGGACGGTCATGCCGGCAAAACCTATGACCTCACGGGGAATGAACGGTTGACATATCGAGACGTTGCGCAGCTCGTGGCAAGCGTCAGCGGGCGGCCGCTCGCCTATGTCGAACTAGATGATGCGGCGTTTGAACGAGAAGCGCAGGCAGCCGGATTGCCTGCACCGCTCGTGGAAGCGTTGACGCGCATTGGCACTGCCATCCGTCAAGGATTCTTTGCCGTCCGCACCGATTTTTTCCGGCAGGTAACCGGGCGTGAGCCGCTATCGGTTCGCGACGTTTTGCAGAGGCATCGGGAGGTATTGCTGGCGGCGATGCGGGGCATGTGAGAAGCGTTGCCTTGCGCGACCTTACTAGCGCACGCGCCAACACCAGGGCACACTTTCAAGTATGACCACTCTCATCGATAACCGACTGTCGAGCCATCCGCGACAGCTCGACTTTCGCATTGTCGAAGCGAGCATTCACGAACTCTCCGCTGCACTCAACTCAAGGGTTATCACCAGCGTCGAATTGGTGGCGCTGCATTTAAATCGGATTGCGCACTACGATCGACACGGCGCGCGCCTGAATGCCGTTCCGGTGTTGAACCCTGCCATGTTCGATGAGGCGCTGGCTTCCGATCAGCGCCGTGCGCGCGGGGAAGCACTGGGTCCTTTGGATGGGATCCCTTATCTCGCGAAAGACAGTTACGCGGTGGCCGGCCTATCGGTCGCCGCGGGATCGCCCGCGTTCGAGAATTTGATCGCCTCACGTGACGCCTTCGTGATTGCGCGCCTGCGTGCAGCCGGCGCGGTACTGATGGGCCTGACTAACATGCCGCCGATGGCCGCCGGCGGGATGCAGCGCGGGCTGTATGGGCGTGCCGAAAGTCCTTACAACGCCAATTTCCTTACCGCGGCCTTCGCCTCGGGCTCTTCCAACGGATCTGGCACGGGCGTCGCGGCAAGTTTTGGCGTGTTCGGACTCGCCGAAGAAACGTGGTCGTCAGGTCGCGCACCCGCCTCCAACAATGGGCTCGTCGCGTACACGCCGTCGCGCGGGGTGATTTCAGTGCGTGGGAACTGGCCGTTGATTCCGACCATGGACGTAGTGGTGCCGTATACGCGTAGCGTCGTCGACATGCTCGAAATTCTAAATGTGATCGTCGCCGACGATGAGGAAACCCGTGGCGATTTTTGGCGCGTGCAGCGCGCGGTTAGGTTGCCCAAGGCATCGGAAGTGCGGCCGAGCGATTATCGATCTCTGGCTAATCCGAACGCGTTGGTCGGTAAACGGATCGGGGTTCCGCGGATGTATCTGAATCGGGATCCGGACGCCTCGCGCCCGATCGCAACGCGCGAGTCGGTCATCGCGTTGTGGCAAGCCGCCGCACGCGATTTGGAAACGCTCGGCGCGACGATCGTTGAAGTGGATTTTCCACTGGTGTCGAACTACGAGCGCGATCGGCCGACGGCCAAATCGATGATGGAACGTGGGCTAGTGCCTACCGAATTCGCGCAGGCCGAACTCGAAGCGTTGGTGATGTTCGGCTGGCACGATTATTTGGTTGCGAACAACGATCCGACGCTGCACTCGCTGGCCGACGTCGATGGCGGGTTATTGATCCCGTCGAATCCCAACACCCTGCGCGATCGTTACGAAGGCCTACCTGATTTTCGACAGTTTGTGCTGCGGGCGCGTGCCGGCGTCGCACTGCCCGAGGCGATCCCACATCTCACGCAAGGATTGCGCGGTCTCGAAGCCGTGCGGCGACTCGATCTCGAATATTGGATGCGCGACTTGCGACTCGATTTGATCGCGTTTCCGGCAGTCGCGGACATCGCGCCCGCCGATGCCGATGTCAACCCACACTCCAACGATATCGCGTGGCGCAACGGCACCTGGGTCGCGAATGGCAACCAGGTGATTCGTCACTGCGGCGTGCCGACAGTCACTGTTCCGATGGGCGTGTTGTCCGATATCCAAATGCCGGTGGGGCTGACGTTTGCCGGCTCTGCGTACGACGACAATCGATTACTCGCCTGCGCCTACGCGTTCGATGCGCAGCGCGCACGACGTGTGCCTCCGCCGCTCACGCCACCCCTCGCCGGTGAAGCGTTCAAGGTTGAAACGAGTACACCGGCGCGCGCGACTTCCGCACGAAACCACCCACAACCACCACAGTTCACACTGGATGCAGCGGTGTCGCCGGTCGCCGATAACGGCACCATTGAGATACACGTGCGCGGCGTGATTGTGTCGCCCGCGCAGGTCACGCAGATTGAGATTTTTGTGAACGGCAGTGCATTGCCGGTGCGACGACAGGGGGATTCCTTTGAAGCGCGGATCAGGTTGCCTGCACCTATTCATACCCACATCCATAGTCGTTGGCGGCGACCCTATGGATCGATTGTGGTCGCGTTGGTGCGAGATGCGGCCGGGGCGGCAACTGCTACCTACCGTGTCGTCGGTGGGATTGGGTAATCGAAATTTGATTAAGGTGGCGGCCCAAGACCCAGGAACCACGGCAGTATCAGCGTCTCATTGATGGAATAGGGGAATGCGTGTCCCCATTCCGGGAGTTCAGTGTAGTGCACGCGATACCCGAGCTGCTCCAGCAGCGCGGTGGTCGAACGCACGCCGCGCACATCAAAGATGAAGTCCTGCGCGCCGTGCACGATAAAGAGCGGGATGTCGATTCCCTGCTTGCGCCGTAGCAGTTGATCCGCGAGTTCAGGCAGCACACCGGCGATTGGCGCCACGCCGCGGAAGGTCGATCCGCTTGCAAGCCCAAGCAGGTAGGAGAAGGTGCCGCCATCCGAGAGGCCGGAGAGGAACACCCGCGCGGTATCGATGCGCCACGTTGCACAGACTTCATCGAGCATCGCGTGGATGGACTCAATATCGAGCTGCGGATTCAGGATTGACCAAGTCGGCCCAATAGACTTTGGCGACAACAGCAGGCAGCGCTGGCTGCGCGCGAGCTTGAACCAAGTCCATAGATATTCATTAGCGTGGCCGTAGCCACCGTGCAGGCACACGATGAGCGGCCATTCCCGCGATGGGCTGTAGGACTCCGGCACATATAGCGAATACAAATTGTGCGCGGCCGTCTCTGGCATGGTCATCAGGCCGGTGGGGACGGTGCAGTCGGCGGTCTGAGTATCAAGTGCGTCGAGGTGTGGCAGCGCCTCTGGGCTGGCGAAGCAGGCTTGGAGTGTTGGAAAAGACCGCCGTACACCGTAGAGCAGAGTGAGTGCACGCTGTAGATCTTGGCGACTTTCGATGAAGGCCTGAACGAAACTCGGCCCCTCGCCGCCGAGGATGCGGTGCACCGCTCGCTCAAGATGCGCGATCCCGTTACGCAGTTCGACGAGCGCCTCTTGGGTCACGACGATCGCGAGTGCCGCCAATGCGGAGGCGATCGCCGGGAAAAGCCCTGCGGTGCGCGCGCGTAGCATGGATTGCGCGGCACCTACACGGCGGAGATCGACCTGTTCCTGAAAGGATTCAAAGTCGCGTAGAAAGCTTATCAACGCGGCGAGCGCGTCCTCATGTGTGTGCAGGTTGGAGAAATCGGTGCTGGATTGTTCCATGGACGGATTGTAGCCGCACGCCCCTCGCACGCTTACCTAGTCAAGGATGCTGGTGTATTTATCCGAGAAAACGTCGCGTCCGATGATGTAACGCATAATTTCCGAGCTCCCCGCATAGATACGGCTCATGCGCGCATCGGTGAAGATGCGCGAAATCTCGTATTCCTGCATGTAGCCGGCACCGCCGTGCAGCTGCAGGCCAAGATCCGCCATGCGCCATTCGATCTCGCTGCCGATCATCTTTGCCTTGGCCGCCATGTTGGCGGTGAGGCGCCCGGCATTGTGCTCCGCGACCAAGTGATCGACATAAACCTGCAGCATATCCAACTCGGCGTCGAGCTCTGCCATGCGGAACTGCGTGTTTTGTTGTTCCGATAACGCCTTGCCAAACGCTTGCCGTTCCATCACAAACTTACGGGTTAAATCAAAGGCGTGACGCCCATTGGCCAAGTAACCACAGGCCGCGATGAGCCGCTCCTCCGCGAGGCCTTCCATCAGATACTGGAAGCCTTTGCCCGGTTCTCCCAGCACGTTGGCCTTAGGCACCTTGACCTCGTGAAAGAAAAGCTCCGCCGTGTCTTGTGCGTGCAAGCCGATCTTGTCCAGGTTTCTGCCGCGCTCAAAGCCAGGCATGCCACGTTCGACGATCATGAGCACCATCGCGTGACGGCTCGCCGCACCGTGCAGCTTGGCGGCGACGATGACGAGATCGGCGTTAATCCCATTGGAGATATAGGTCTTCGAGCCGTTGAGCAGGAAATGATCTCCCATATCCTTAACGGTCGAGCGCATGCCTGCGAGATCGCTGCCGGCATTGGGTTCGGTCATCGCCACGGCCAATATTGATTCACCAGACACGCACTTGGGCAAAAACCGCATGCGCTGTTCTTCGGAACCGAAGCGCTGTAGATAAGGACCGACCAACCGACTATGCAAGGTGTTGTACCACTCGCCGCACCCGGCGCGTTGCGTTTCTTCGATGATGATTTGCTCGTAACGAAAGTCCGTATCGCCAAGACCGCCGTATTTCTCATCCGGCCAGATCATGAGAAAACCCAACTCACCGGCGCGTCGGAAAATCGCGCGGTCTACAATCCCGGCGGCGCGCCAGCGCGGCATATGTGGCGCCACTTCGTTGGCAAGAAAACGCCGGTAGGTTTCGCGAAAAATATTCTGTTCTTCGGTAAATAGTCTCATGGCATCTCTACTCTCGTTGATCGAACCACTATCCGTCCGCGGACAAGTCGTAGACATGATAACCGGTTCATCTCTGGTGAGTTGGCCGCGCATTTAAACGCCAGGAGATTTCCGAATGTTGTTGCATCTTAACAATCAATATATTGATTGATTATCAACAAATCTGTTGATATTGTAATGCCATGCGAGCAAATACAGCACCGTTACGGGCAGTCGACGGCACGCCGGAACAGCAGGCGACAGCGGAGCAAGCGTTGCTGGATCATGTCTTCTTCGCGATCAGCGACCCGATTCGGCGCGCCATCCTTGACCGGCTAGGTGAGGAAGCGTTGCTCGTATCGGAAATCGCAGCACCTTTCGAAGTATCGCTGCAGGCGATATCGCGTCACATCCAGGTGCTGGTGCGCGCCGGGCTCGTGCAGCAGGCGCGGAGCGGACGCGTCAGCCGTTGCAGTTTGGACGTGGCACCGATATTCGCAGCGGCGGTGTGGATCAATCGCTACAGCAAATATTGGCAGGCGCAGTTCGATACGTTGGCAGGATGGCTTGAAGTGATCGAGCGGCGCCGCAAGCCCCCCGCCAAACGCGCCAAGGTCACGCGTAAGAGGAGCAAAGCATGAACTATCGCGAAGGCGCGACCCGGCTCAAGCATATGCGCGAACGTATCGCCGATACACGCCGCGAGATGCGCTCGCTGCAAGCAAGCATCGAACCCCAGGCGGTCGACGACTATAGCTTCACCACGATGCACGGCACTGTGCGGCTGTCGGAGCTATTCGGCAGAAAAGAAGATCTATTCGTCATTCACAACATGGGCACGAATTGTCCCTACTGCACGCTATGGGCGGATGGCTACAACGGTGTCTATGAGCACCTCGCCGATCGCGCAGCGTTCGTGGTGTCCAGCCCAGATACACCAGAAGTGCAACAACGCTTTGCGCAAAGCCGTGACTGGAAGTTTCCGATGGTGAGCCATTGCGGAACGCCTTTCGCCGAAGACATGGGTTATCGCGCATCGACTGGCAGGTGGCTGCCCGGCGTTTCCGTGTTTCAGCGCCGCAGCGCGCGCATCGTGCGTGTGTCAGATTCTGGATTCAACCCCGGCGATGATTTCTGCAGCCTCTGGCACTTTTTTGAATTGCTACCGGAGGGCAGTGCCGATTGGCAGCCGCACCTGTCCTACCCGGATCCCTAACCCACTTAAGGAGGTTCGCTATGCCAACCCACCCAGTTGTTTCCGAACAAGAATGGCTCGCCGCGCGTAAAGCGCACTTAGCCAAAGAAAAGGAATTCACACGCCTGCGCGACCAACTGAGTCAAGAGCGACGCGCCCTGCCCTGGGTCAAGGTCAGCAAACGCTACGTGTTCGATACTGCCGCTGGCAAACAGACATTGGCGGAGCTATTCGGCGATCGCAGTCAGTTAATCGTTTATCACTTCATGTTCGGCCCTGGTTGGGCGGAGGGTTGCCCAAGCTGTTCCTTCTGGGCGGATAACTTCAACGGCATCGACGTACATCTGCGGCATCGCGATATCCAACTGATCGCCGTATCCAGGGCGCCGTTGGCGCAACTAGCAGCGTACAAGCAGCGTCTTGGCTGGAGCTTCAATTGGGTATCGTCGTCGGACACCGATTTCAACCAGGATTATCAAGTCTCGTTCACCGCGGAAGAGATCAAGGGTGATGTGTCTTACAACTTCGAGCGGCGCCGCTTTCCAAGCGAAGAAGCGCCGGGGATCAGCGTTTTCTACAAAGACAAACAGGGCGAGGTTTTTCACACTTATTCCTGCTACGCGCGCGGACTCGATATGCTGAACGGCGCCTACCACTTCATGGATCTGGCACCGAAGGGACGCGACGAAGCGGCGTTGTCGTTCTCAATGGCGTGGGTGCGCCGGCGGGATCAGTACGCTGATTGAGGTAGCGCCAGTGAATTGTGCCTTTGGAGCTTGAGTATCGCCATGTGCTCTGGCTGCATGACGTTCGCACTACTCACCGTTAGGGGCTGGCTTTAAAGCGCCTCGAAATCGAGCGGTCGCGCTCGTATCCCTCGCGCATCAACATCTACTGTTGGCACCATGAATATTCGGTCAGGGAGGCCGAATATTCATGGTTGCTTTTCTGCATGATCAATCGAGCGGATCACATTAATCGAATTGCCGGATTGCTAAAGCGATTCCCGTTATCTCACTACATAGTCCCGTCGGTTAGCCGACCTTTAATAAGTACCGTAGATAGCCAAACCAAAGACTGGGATGTGTCAGAACCGTCGCGGCCAGCGCCAGTTGGTCAAAGTACACCACGCGCTCAACCACTAATCCATCAACCACACGGAAGCGATCGACCGCCGGAATCGCCAGCGTGCTAGCACCGACCGGCACTAACATCCGCCACTCGATGAAAACACATTCGCCTTGTTCGACTGCGCGATCGACTTCGCCGTGCAAATGCGGTAGCCAAGTAAAGAGGCGCCGGAATTCTTCCAGCGCTAGTTGCTTACCGTGGATGGGCGGGCGATGCGGCTGACGCAGCACTACTTCCGGATGCAACATGGAAATAAGCTTCTCCGCACTGGGGTTCGCCCAGGCTTCAGCGAACCTAGTTGCGAAATTTGTTAGTGCTTCGGTCGCCATAGTGCACTCCGTTCCCAGTGTCTTTAGACCATACCCAAAGGAGAGGTCACGTCAGCGTTGCGCCGCACGCAATATCGTCTCCGTCGTTTGATCCGCAGGAAAAAAGGATTCCACGCGGACTTCGTCCGTGGTGATGTCGTGCGGCGTGCCGAAAGTTGAGATCATTGCGAACAAACTAAGCGTGACTTGCTCGTTACCAAGCACGAGCGGTAGTACTGGCGGCGCTTCGCTGTGCAAACCCGGACTTTGCCAATGCACCGGAATGCTCGGGTCCACTTTGAGCTCGGCTAGAAAGCGCTGCGTGGTGCTGTGCGGTCGCGCGAGGCTTTCCCGATACGCGCGCATCAGCAGGAGGGCGCCGACTTCTTCAAAATTGCGAATGAACGGCCGCGCGCCTTGTGGATGAAATGTAAGCCGTAGCAAGTTAGGCACGCCATCCGGACAACACCTCGCCCAGACCTGGGCAGGATTGCCAAACGTCGCGACTAGCCCACGGAATCCTTGATTCTCCAACAACACATTGAAGTCACGGTCGACCGCCACCGCCGGATAAGGCTCGTGGTGTTTCAGCATATGCGTCAACGCTTCAAAAACCGGTGCCATTTCTCGATCGCCAAGTGGCCGCTCGCGATAGTAAGGGGCATAACCCGCCGCCAGTAACAGCGCGTTGCGGTCGCGCAGCGGCATATCTAATGCTTCCGCAAGTTGCATGACCATCTGTGCGCTGGGCTTAGCGCGTCCGGACTCGATAAAGCTGACATGGCGCTGCGAGATGCCTGAGCGCAAGGCGAGTTCCAGCTGGCTGGCTTTGCGCTGAAATCGCCAATGCTTGAGCAATGCACCGAAACTCGAGGTGTGCACGGTGCGTAACGGTTGGGTCATTGCAGCACTCCACCCTTGCATGGGAGACCGAGGCGTACTTTAGTCGAACGCCGACACTCGCCAATTACCTTCTACGTAATTGCCGGCGTGTGCCAGTTTCGCAGAGAGTATCGTCAGGTTACAGCGAATGGAGATGCAAAATGCTATTCAAAGGGTTGGTGTTTATCGTGCTGGCGGCATTCGGTGCGTTCAGCACCTGGGTAATGCTCGAGATTGGGTATTTTGGAATTTGGCAGGCAGGGATCGCTAACGTCGGAGCGCTGCAAGTGCTTTTGGACCTCGTCATCGTGTGCGGCTTGGGCTGTGTATGGACTTTTGCCGACGCACGACGGCACGGGGTAAATCCGTGGCCGTTTGTACTAATAACGATATTTGCCGGATCGTTTGGGCTTTTGCTTTATCTCTTGGTGCGGCCCACGGCGTCGCGATTAAGCGAGCGATTTGTCGCTGACTAACGAATACGTAGTACACCAAAGCCAAGTATGAAACGTCTATGCAACGCACGATGGCAAATTCATTGCGCTAGGCATCAATTGGCCGCCGTTCTAACGTAACACCCTTGAACTTTGAGGGCACGACGAGAGATAACTTTGGTTTCGAGCATCTCAAATTATTAACCCGCCGTTCGCGGGCTACTCGGTTAAAACCCGCTTGTCACTCGACTTAGCATTCGCGCCATGCTGAACTGATATCTCGCCAAGAGAAAATGACGAGTCTTTTGCTTACGCCCTACTGGCAAAAGAATTGCGGCGCCAAAGCGCGAGTGCCCAAATGACGACCCCAAGTTCTAAAAGAAATGACCAGTGCAGCATAAAATTCAACCACCATGGCTTATAGAGCGCCGGCACTGTTACAAGCGAAAAAAAGCACATTATTAATTGGTGCAAACCACCGTATATCTCCAACGATGCTGTCGAGCACCATATGGAAAAAATCATTACGACAATGGGTCCCGCTTTTCTTTGTGCGGGAAAGAACCAGCACGCCGATAGCAATAGCAATGCCGCCCAAACGATTGGGAAATGCGTGAAATATGAATGATGGTGATGTTGTCTACCATCCACGAAATGAAAGTACAGCATGTCGAGATCGGGCACGAGCGCGCCCAAAGTACCTGCGGTCAATAAAATGTGGCACGGGACCTTTGTCGATAGTGAGAAGCGCCGTATGAGTAGCGTTGAAAGGACATAGCCGGCGGGCGCATGACCGATAATCATTAGGGAAGCTCGTGGGATCGTGACAGTTCTAGTGTAATACCGGAGAACCCCAATGAAAGGTAGATCCGCTATGCCTAGACATCCAGATTTTCGAAGTGACGAATTGCTCCAGACGTCGTGATCGACAAGCCGTATCCGCCTAGGCCATATTTGACCTTTAGTTTTCTCTAGGTCCGTTAGGTTGATGCCAACAATCTTGATCATAGAAGACGAGCCAACGATCGCTGAGACCCTGTGCTTTTCGTTGCGGCGCGAAGGAATGACTACGCACGCCGTCGAGTTGGGTGCAGTGGGAATCGAGTTTGTGCGCGCTCATCCCCTCGACTTGGTGCTATTAGACGTCGGTCTACCCGACGTCGGGGGATTTGAGGTGTGTAAGGCAATACGCAGTTTTAGCGAGGTGCCGATCGTCTTCCTGACCGCGCGTAGCGATGAGATAGACCGGGTAGTGGGTCTTGAAATCGGCGCCGATGACTACGTCGTCAAGCCCTTCAGCCCACGTGAAGTCGTTGCCAGGGTAAAGGTAATCCTAAAGCGCCGCGCGCGAATCGCCGGAGCCCCGCAGGAGGCACTCTCGAGTCGATTGCAGATCGATCGCGAGCGTGCCGTAGTTCAGTACGCGGGCGTTAACCTCGAACTCGCACGTTATGAGTATTTGCTGCTAGCGCTGCTCGCCGAGCGGCCGGGGAAGGTGTATTCGCGCGCCGAAATCATGGATGCCCTATGGCCAAGCGCAAGCGGCTCCATGGACCGCACGGTCGATACCCACATCAAAACGCTCCGGGCGAAGATGAGACAAGTTGTCGCTGACGACGAATCGATCCAGACGCACCGCGGTCTGGGCTACAGCCTACAAGGAAAACCTTGAAAGGCATCACGCAACTTTTCCTGGGCTATCTCACGGTATTGAGCGTGGCGGGTTATTTTCTGGTCACCGGCGCGTTAGACGAGGTTAAGCCGGCGATGCGTCAATCAGCCGAAGAAACTTTGGTTGATACCGCTAATTTGCTCGCCGAGCTAGTCAACCAGCAGGTCGCGAGTGGTCAACTTGACCGCAGCGAGTTTGCGCGGAGCTTGCGCGCGTATTCCGAGCGAGAATTCAATGCGCAAATTTTCGGCGTAGTGAAGGCCGCTGCGTCGTTACACATCTACGTTACCGATCAGAAAGGCATCGTCCTGTTCGACTCGCAGGGGCGCGCGGTTGGTCAAGACTACTCACGCTGGAACGACGTCTATTTAACGCTACGCGGTAAGTACGGCGCGCGCTCAACCCGGCTCGACCCGAACGATGAGTATTCAACCGTGATGTATGTCGCGGCGCCGATTCGATACCAAGGCGTGTTGCTCGGCGTATTATCGGTTGGTAAACACAATTTGTCGGTGCAACCGTTTATTGACCGCACCCAGCGACGGATCATCATCGGCAGTGTCATCACGGTGCTCGGCACCTTGGTCCTCGCGATCGCGTTATCGTATTGGTTGAGCCGTTCCCTGGCGGCGCTGGTTGCCTATACGCGCGCCGTCAGCGAAGGTCGACGCATGAGTTTACCCGCGCTGCGCGGTCCGGAGATGCGCGAGCTCGGAAACGCGATGGTGCAGATGCGTGAAAAACTCGAGGGGCGCGCCTACGTCGAAAATTATGCGCAAGTTCTGACCCACGAACTCAAGAGCCCACTCGCCGCTATCCGCGCATCGGCCGAGCTGGTCGAAGAAGAACTCGCACCCGCGGATCGCCAACGCTTCGCGCGCACGATTCAAACGGAAGCCAATCGAATCCAACAATTGGCAGAACGGCTATTGGGACTTGCATTTGTCGAGCACCGCCAAGAATTGCAAGATCCCACCGAGGTTAATTTGTGCGAGTTAGTCGCGCAAATCTTAAGCACCCATGCAGCCGCGATCAGGGAATGCAAGGTGCGTGCAGAGAATCGTGTTGACTCGCGCGTCACGGTGATCGGTGAGCTTTTCCTGTTGCAACAGGCGATTGAAAATTTGTTTTCCAATGCGCTGGACTTTACCCCAATAGGAGGAGAATTGATTTTTGCGTCGGAGCACGACTCCGAGCACGCGACGCTTATCTGTACCAACGACGGCGCGCCGATTCCTGACTATGCGATGGCGCGGGTCGGTGAGCGCTTTTTCTCATTGCCGCGCCCAACTTCCGGACGAAAAAGCAGCGGACTAGGATTAAGTCTTGTTATCCAGGTCGCCGAGCTGCACGGTGGTAAGTTCGAAATTACCAATACAACCCGAGGTGTGAGCGCGTCACTCACTTTGTCCCGCGAACCAGCCGCGACCAGCGTCCGTGCGTGAGCGATGCGCCTTCACATCGACTTCACCTAATCTTCATCTCGACTTCGTCGTCTAACCATTCAGCGTACGTAGGCTACCTCCCAGATTTAACGATTGGGAGGAAAAGACTATGCGCGCGTTGTTCGGAAATAAGTTGTTCGTCTGCGGGTTGTTGGCACTTGCCATCTTAGTCCCGCTGGAAATGATCGAAGGATTGGCGCGGGAGCGGCAAGCGCGTCACGCGGAGGTTGACGCGGATATCGCCCGTAGCGCCAGTGGACCGCAGATCGTCAGCGGACCGGTGCTGGTCGTACCATGTCAGGAAACCTACACCGCGGATATCGCGCCGACGCCGCAGTCTTACGGAAAAACTGAAAAGCGCACCGCCGATTGCACGACTTACACATTGCCCGGGCATCTAAAGATTAACGGAGAGGTGACCACCGAGATCCGCAAGCGCGGAATTTACTCGGCACTGACGTATTCCGCGACCCTGCGATCCGAGAGTCGTTTCAATCCGCCCCAGGTGCCGACCGCGGCACATGCCGATGGTGTTTTAACCATTGGCACACCCTTCCTCAGCGTGGGAG
Organism: uncultured Klebsiella sp.; assembly: GCA_964555355.1. Classification (GTDB taxonomy): domain Bacteria; phylum Pseudomonadota; class Gammaproteobacteria; genus CAIKBL01. The sequence goes on along the minus strand of CAZKRY010000010.1, from coordinate 126,492 downwards.
TTTCGGATCCACGAGGACTCGCTGGGGCGCCGGGGATCGACGCCAATGGACGCGCGCGAACTTTCGCACCGGGTAGCCGACTTAAGATACTGGGCGCTGGTATACACACTGAGCTGACTGAGTCCTACGCCGCGCTAAACGCGCCGCTTGAAGTCGTGATCAATCTCCGGCTCAACGGCATGCGCCAGTTGGAATTTCTGCCGCTGGGGCGCGCAACAGAAGTCGCGGTTCGTTCGACTTGGCCACACCCAAGTTTCAGCGGCAATGCATTGCCGATTGAGCGCAAGGTAGACGATACCGGCTTCGCCGCGCGCTGGGCGAGTTCGTTTTTGGCTACCAATATCGAAGAGCATTTCCGCGAAGGGATGCGAAACAAGGGTATGTCAGAAGCGATTTTCGCCAATGCGTTCGGGGTGAGTTTTATCCCGGCGGTTGATGTGTATCTAAAGTCGGAACGCGCGATTAAGTACGGATTATTGTTCGTCGGAATCACGTTTCTGGCATTACTACTGACCGAGGTCCTACGTCGACTTCGAATCCATCCGCTGCAATATCTGATGGTGGGCGTCGCGCTGGCGGTGTTCTTTCTGTTAGTGCTCGCGCTCTCTGAACACATCGGCTTTGCCCTTGCTTATATTGCCGCGAGTGCTGCTTGTGTCAGCTTGTTGAGCTTTTATTTAGCGCATTTCGTTGGTGACCATCGCCTTGCCCGCGGTTTCGGCGTGGTGTTGTCGGCTTTCTATGCCGCGCTCTACGGATTGTTGTCGAGCGAAGACTACGCTCTTTTACTGGGTTCCCTGCTAGTCTTTGGTGTCGTGGCGGCGACGATGATTCTAACTCGGCGCATAGATTGGTATGGCGTTACAGAACGGGTCACGCCATGAAGTCTCGGCAGCGTCTACTTGAACTCGCGATTGCATGGAGTGTGCCGGTACTGAATGTTTTCCGACGGCCACCGCCTTGGCGACACCCGGCTCCATTGCTCGCGCAATTTGACGAAGCGTCCTTCGGCCACGCCATTTTCCTATTCCTAACCGAGCGGAACATCGGATTTTTGCCTAAGTACGAAATTCATGACGCCTATCACGTACTACTCGGCTACGGAACGACGGTTACGGATGAACTGAGGTTGCAAGCGTTCATGGCCGGCAATCGAAATTCGACATTCGCAGGCGCCGTGCTTTATCGCATCGGGTGGCTGCTACTGCCTTCGTTGCGCATTGCGCTTGAACGCGAGTACCGGCGCGGCGCGATTGCGATGCCGCTTCACGGTGTCGAGCTTGAGCCGCTGCTGACTGAACCGTTAGCCGCTGTACAGATGGCTTTGGGTTTGACGGAGTCGGTCTCACGTCGGAGAAGGAACAAATGGAGTACGCGCTAATGCAGTTGTTGCGTATATCAGCGTCATTAATCGGCAGTATCATCGCCTCAGCGTGCCTAACCGTAATCATCATTTGCGCTGATCGCGGCGCGCTTCCGGGTGCCATCACGAAATTGTATAACTTCCCGTTCGGCGACAAGCTCGGCCATGTTGCATTGTTTGGTGGATTAGCTTACATGCTCGAGACTCACAACGCACAACGTGCGTGGCGCGTGTTCGGTCATTCGGTCCCAATCGCCACACTACTGCTGATAGGTTTGGTTTCGCTCGAAGAGTTATCCCAACACTGGTATCCGCATAGGACTGTCGATTTATTAGATCTGTTAGCGAGTTGGTTAGGCATTTTGGCAACTTCAGGATGGATAGCGTATCGAAGGCGGCGTGTCCGGAGTGATTAACGGTGCGCGGTGTTTACCTCGCGTAAACCTGCAACATAGAAGCTTCGCGTAAGTGCGAAGCTTCTTGCGATAAATGACCTACCGCACCGTCACCTCACCGCATCCGTAAAATGCGGCCACACCTTGGTCGTCAACAATTCGTGACTACGCATCGCGGCTTTATGCGGCAGCATTTCGTTGTAGTTGTAATTCCAGAAATATTCGGCCGGCAGCGCTTTAAATAACTTCTCAAATTCGCGGCACACCGTGTCCGGACTGCCGGCGATGGTTAGGCCGCGTTCGTACATTGACTCAAACGTATTAGGGATTGAGGCCGGATCTTCGCCGGGCTTCATCAACGCGGCATTGAAGCCAAAGGGTTCGAAGAACGTGGTCCAGATAAACGCGCCGGCGCCGCGCGCGAGGGCGATCGCTTCCGCGTCCGTATCCGCCACCACCACTTCACGAATGATGCCCATGCCCTGGCCAAACTTGAAATCCTTGCCGACCGATGCCGCGCCCGCTTGCGCCGCGCGAAATTGACCGATGGCAAGTTCGTGATCGCAAATCACGGAGATCGGCACGGCACCGTGGGCCACTCCCCAATGGATTGAACTTTCAGAAAAGCTAAACGGCTGGAAGAGTGGCGGATGGGGTTTTTGATACGTCTCTGGGACCGTGCCGATCTCGGTCAAGAACCCTTTGTCGTCAACGCCGCGGCCGTATGCACGGGTTACCGGATGTGCGCGCCAATACGTGTTGGGCGTTGGGATCTGCCAGTGTTTTCCGTGATGACTAAAGGTGGGATTGGTCCACGCCTTGATGATGATCTCCCAATGCTCCTCATAAAGTTCTTTTTTGAGTTTTTCGTACGCGTCGGGATCGGTATCGCTATCGGACAAGCCGTAATGCTGGCCGAGCGCATTGACCCAACGCGGTTGGTAACCGCGCGCGAAACCGGCAAAGGCGCGACCTTTGGTCACCTGATCGAGGATCGCAATGTCTTCCGCAATTCGAATGGGATTGTGCGACGGCAATACCAATCCCAACTGGCCGACGCGCAGATTTTTCGTCTGCATGCCGAGGAACATATCGAGCATGATGGGGTTAGTGGAGACTTCTTCACCTTCAATGTGAAAGTGATGCTCGGTAAACCCAATGCCGTAATACCCGTGCGCATCTAGGTACTGTGCCTGCTCGGCGAGATTGGCGAGCATCTTTTGGTAGAGGTCCGTGCGGCGCCCCGCCATGCCTTGGGATAATTCTTCGCGATTGCCGATGACCGGCAGGTAAAAAACGCCGACTTGCATGGGAAGGGTCCTTGCGGTGAAAGTAGCGCCGATAATGCCAGCTTCGTTGCCGCTCGCAACCAAGAATTGTTCCGCCCGTTAGAAGGGCGTTCACTGAGGACTCAATGCTTATGCGTGGATTGTGCGCTTTCGGCTCGTTGATGCTGCTTTGCACGTCCGTTAGCGCGGATGATTTCATCACCGGTCAGGTGCAGTCTGGTGATAAGCAACCGGAAGCCGGTGTGTGGGTGATCGCGGAGACCAGTGAGCTGCCCACCCCGTTCCGCAAGATTGTCGTCACGGATGATCAAGGCCGATTTGTACTCCCGGAACTGCCCGCCGCCGCCTACAAGGTGTGGGTGCGCGGTTATGGGTTGTTGGATTCGAGCGGCGTTGACGCCACACCCGGCGCCACGTTGAACCTGAGTGTCGAGGTGGCAACGGATAAGGGCGAAGCCGCGCTGGTCTATCCCGCGAGCGCTTGGTTGAGCTTGCTGGCACCGCCGCCCAAAGAATCATTTGGCGTTAATGCCAGCGGTGGCGCCGGCGGCATCTTCGGCGGCAAGGACGACAAGCGCGCGGAAGACCCGTTTAAGTCGCAAGCGGCGTGGCTTGGTCAGTTCAAGTTGAATTGTGTGCTCTGCCATCAAGTGGGCGCGGCGGTCACGCGCAAGCCGGATGCCGCCGGATTCGATCATGGCTTCTACAAATCTGCCGCAATGAATTACTTCGCCGATACCCTCGGCCGCGAACGGTTATTGCACTCGCTTGGCACTTGGGGCGAACACATCGCGCAGGGGGCGGCGCCCGCGGCACCACCGCGGCCGCAGGGCATTGAACGTAATCTCGTCATCACGCAATGGGCATGGGGCGATCAGTACACCTACGCTCATGATGAAGTAGTTACCGATAAGCGCGATCCATCCGTCAATGCCAATGGACCGGTCTATGGTGTTGATCTCGCCAACGACTATTTGCTCGTTGTCGATCCCAAAACCAATACCGCCTCTCGCCTCAAAGTACCGACGCGTGACGGTTTCAACACGCCGTGGTGCGAGCAAACCTTCAAAGCGCAGGGGAGCGAGGAGATTCAGCCGTTTGGCTTTGGGTCGCTCGGTTGCCCGTGGCCGGGGCACGAGTCCGCGCATGCGAATGCGTACCAGAATCCGGCCAATCCACATAACCCGATGATCGATGCACAAGGTCGCGTCTGGTTAACCACGCAGATCCGCCGGCAGTGGGCGCAAGATGCGCCTACGTTCTGCCACGACGATAGGGTGATCATGAACAATCGGCATCATCGGCAGCTGGGATATTTCGAACCCGCGAACCGGCAATGGACACTCATCGATACTTGTTACGGCACCCATCACCTGCAGTTCGATGCGCAAGGCGTGTTGTGGACGAGCGGTGACGATTACGTGATCGGTTGGCTCGATCCGGCGAAATATGATCCGAACAATCCGGCGAGCCTCGAACAAGCGCATGGCTTTTCGGAGGTGCGTTTGGATACCGACGGTGATGGCAAAGCGGACGCACCGTTGGTGGGTTTCCACTACGGCGTCATTCCCAATCCTAAAGACGGTTCGGTGTGGACCGCCGTACCGCCGGGCATCACCAGTCCTCCCGGTGAACCGGGCTATTTATTGCGTTACGACCGTGCGACAGATACACACGAAGCCTATGCGCCGCCTACGCCCGGCATGGGGCCGCGCGGCGTGGACGTCGATACCAACGGCGTAATCTGGACGGCGCTCGCCGGTAGCGGACAACTCGCAAAATTCGATCGCACGCGCTGTAAGCAGCATTGGGGACGCGGCGCGCAATGCCCGGAAGGCTGGACGATGTGGCCGATCCCAGCGCCGGTGTTTCAAGGATTTGCCGCAAATGATCCGCTCGGTAGTACGGATATGCACTACTACTTATGGGTTGATCAATTCAACACGCTTGGACTAGGGCGCGATGTGGTCATCAGCAACGGTACCAATTCGGATTCGTTACTGGCGTTTGATCCCAAGACTGAGCGCTTCACCACCATCCGCATCCCGTACCCGCTCGATACCTACACCCGTGGACTCGATGGGCGTATCGACAACAAAAACGTTGGATGGAAGGGCCGCGGGTTATGGTTTACCAACGGAATCGATCCAATGATTCATTCGGAGATCCCACAGTCTTATGTCGGCAAGGTGCAACTACGCCCAGATCCCCTGGCGCGATAATGCACCTCGGGAGTCTCGCTCTTTGCCCTCTCCCGCACGCGGGAGAGGGCAGGGTGAGGGTGCGGAAAATATAACTTAAATCAGGAGTGAACCAATGAAACTGCCCAAACTCGAAGACTACGCCAAGAAGTACGAATTCGTTAAATTCAAGCGCGAAGACGGCATTCTGCAAGTCACCATGCACACCAACAACGCGGATATGGTGTGGGGCTTTCCATCGCACGAAGAAATGGGTTACTGCTTCGCAGACATCGGCGCGGATCCGGAGAACAAAGTCATCATTTTGACCGGCTCCGGCGACACTTTTATTCACAAGGAAGAACTGGGTGGCGGGGGACCGACGCCGGCCGTATGGGCCGATATCGTACTTACCAACGCCAAGCGCCTGACGATAGGTTTGTTGGAAATCCAAGCGCCGATGATCGCGGCGATCAACGGACCCGCGACTATCCATGCCGAACTCGGGCTGTTATGCGATGTCGTGCTTGCGGCCGAGCACACTATCTTTCAAGACGCCCCGCACTTTCCGAACGGCTTGGTGCCCGGTGATGGAGTGCATGTCGTGTGGCCGATGCTGCTTGGGCTCAATCGCGGTCGTTATTTCTTGATGACGGGGCAAATTATCAACGCGCAAGAAGCGTTGAATCTTGGGGTCGTTAACGAAGTCATGCCCAAGGACAAGTTATTGCCACGCGCATGGGAACTCGCGCGCGAAATCAAAAAGCGCCCGCCGGTGACGGTCCGCCTGACCCGTGAAGCGGTGCTGCAAAACGTTAAGCGCGCGATGCTCGAACAACTACCGTATGGCTTGCTGCTGGAAGGACTCGCGGCCGTCGATTACTGGCCGGGAAGTTTCGAGAAGAAGTAACGAGCAACAATCAGTAGACGCAACTTAAACGGAGGCACATATGGCCGAGCGCTTTTTTACCGATGAAGAACTACAGGAAATGGGGCGTCTGACGGTTGATAAATTGACCGCGGCGATCGATGCCGGTGACGCCGAGAAAGCCAAGAAACTCGCCAAACGGATGTATAACGAGTTTTTATCGATGCATGATCTGTATCGCAATTGGATCACCGCGACGCTATCGGAGGTCGGTAAGCGTTACGGCGATCAAGCGCTCGACGACATCATGTGCGAAGGCGTGCGTGCGTGGTGGAAACCCATCTTGCAAAGTCTGCCCAAAGATAAGGCCGCCTTGCCGGCCAAAATCAAAATGTTTGCCGCCGGACTCCAGGGCCACCTGCAACCAATGGATATCACAGAGGACGACGAAAAATTTGTCATCAAAATGAAACCCTGCGGCAGCGGTGGCCGCTTGATCATCGAAGGTAAGTACGAAGGCGCGGACGCTATGCTGAAAATCGCCAAGCCCCAGCCACTGACCTACGGACGCCCCGACTATCCGGTGTACTGCGCGCATGAGTACGCGATGGAGAAAATCGACATCGAGGAAAACGGGCGACCGTTTGTCGTCGTCGAGCCGGCGGCAAAACTCGGCAAGGACTACTGCTCGCTTATCGTCTACAAGGACCCGGATAAAGTGCCGCTTAAGTATTACGAGCGGATCGGGATGAAGAAGCCGGCGTAAAGAAACATTCCTTCCTTGCCCGCTCAAGGGAGAAGTAAAGATGCACAATGCGCGAGTCGACTGATCTTTGCTCCCTCTCCCGCCACGCGGGAGAGGGTTGGGGTGAGGGTCTTCAACTTCGCCGCGAGCTGCCCCTCACCCGGCGCTGCGCGCCGACCTCTCCCGGTGGGAGAGGTTTAATTCCAAGCAATCTTGCACTGGATCAATACCGCTCCACCGCAGCTGTGAGAATTTCCAGCACGCTATTCAGCGTATAAATCAGCCTGGGGAGACTCAATCATGCGAGTGGGCGCCACCGTCTTTAATCAAAATTACACCGATTGGGACCGCTATGAAGCGGAAGAGCGCGGCGAGAAGGTGCCGTTACATCCAATCAAATCCGATCGGCAGGTCTTTGCCGAGGAACTCGATATTGCGCGAATCGCGGACGATACCGGCTTCGACGCGTTGTGGACCATCGAGCATCATTTCACGCCGTATACGATGGTCACGAATCCACTGCAGTACTTGACCTATATCGCGGGCATCACCAAACGGATCGATCTCGGCACGATGGTGGTTGTGTTGCCTTGGCACAATCCCGTGCGTGTCGCCGAGGACGTCAATATGTTGGACGCATTTCTCGGGCCTAATCGCGAAATCATCTGCGGGGTGGGCCGCGGTCTCGGCCGCCGCGAATATGCGGGCTTGAGCATTGATCAGGCACAGGCGCGCGACCGGTTCGATGAATCGCTCCAAGTGTTGCGCATGCTACTTGCCACCGGCAATTGCGACTTCAACGGCAAGTATTATCAAATTCAAGGATTGCGGTTACGGCCGCAGCCCGATCGCGACTTGAGCGCCAATCTATGGTGCGCGGGCGGCACGGACGAAACGGTAGAGCTCATTGCCAAACACAATGTTCGCCCGTTGGTAATCCCCACTACTAGTCTTAATCTTTCGCTTGAAACCGCCAAGAAATACGCGCGCATGCACCAAGCCGCGGGACATCAACCGTCACGCACCAAGCTCGCGTTATGGACTTTCGTCGCCGATTCGGAAGCACAAGCGCAGCGCGGCGCGGAACGCTACATGGTCGAATATGCGGATTCGGCGCTGCGTCACTATGAGTTGCGCGGTTCACATCTGGGCGGCATTAAAGGTTATGAATCCTACGCGGCTATGCAAAAGGCGCTGAGCGCCGATCCCACACCATTCCTTCGTGGATTCTATGATTCGCACCCGTGGGGAACGCCAGACCGCGTTATCAAACGCGCGAGTGCGCTTGCCGAGCAGTTTGGCGCGGAAGAAATTATGTTTATTTTCAAGTACGGCAGCATGCCGATCGACGTGGCTGAAAAAAGCATGCGGCTGTTTGCTAAAGACGTATTACCGGCGCTGCAAGCCTTAAATCCACGGCCTATAGAAGTCCGCGCGGCGGCGTAGGGCTAAGTGGAGACAGGATCCAATATAAGCACCGGGATCTCGCGGCGGGTCCGCGCTTCGTAAATTAGTTGCTGCGGTTGTTCCGCGGTAATCCGCTGCCACCATTGCGCGCGTTCGGTATCTGTCACGATGCGGGTGCGCGCGGTATAGTGTTTTTTCCCGATCTGCACTTCGCACACCGGATTTGCGAGGAGATTGAAATACCAGGCCGGATGATTAGCCACCCCGCCTTTGGACGCCACGATCGCTACTTCCTCGCCATGGCGGTAGTACTGCAGGATGGTGTCCAAACGACGCCCACTTTGGCGACCGGTGTGATGTAACAATAAGCAAGGTACCGGGCCGCCCGGCACACCGATGACAATCGGATCCCAAAAATGCGCGCCGTCCGGATCGCGCCGATACTGCTCGTGGTGACGCGCGATTTCGCGTTTTACTTCCTCTGGGAAATCGTCTTTCTCAGTCATGATGGTTACTCCCGCTTGATTGCGTGGCCGCGTTGGATGCTCGCCACTCGGTAAAACGGCGCGCCACATACTCGCATAGCGCACCAGCCGAGAACGGCTTTATCAAGACATTGTTACGCTCATCGCCCAGCCCGTCGAGTTTACCGGTCATTAAAAAGACCGGCACGCGCGGATAGCGTGCCCGTATCACTGCCTGCAACTGAAATCCTCCGACCGACGGCATGTCGATATCGGACAACACCGCATCAATGTCCGCACGTTTGTCGAGTAGTGCCAAGGCTTCTCCACCATGACGTGCCGCAAGCACAGCATGACCCGCGCGCTGAAGCGTGGAAACGGCAAACGCCCGCACGCTGTCATCGTCTTCCGCGACAATTAAACAGAACCTCTCCGTGGACGCCATGACGCCCGTACGCGGATCAGCCAACACCGTGTCCGCGGCTTCACGCACCCACGGTAGTGTGACTTCAAAACAGGTGCCTTTCCCAACCTCGCTGTCAACTTTAATGTGACCACCCGCCCGTTCGACGATCCCATAGACAATCGGTAGGCCAAGTCCAGTCCCTTCGCCAATCGGCTTAGTTGTAAAAAACGGCTCAAAAATTTTCTCGCGATGACCGGGTGCAATCCCAATTCCGTTATCGCGCACGCGGATCTGGACTTGTGCGGTGGCTTCACGGCATTCCACTTCGATACACACCTCGCCGTTAACATCAATCGCGTCGTCTGCATTGATGACGAGATTCAAGACCACTTGTTCCAGACCGCTGCGCGCGATACGGACCGTGGCAGGCGTCGTGGGTAACTGGATTTTGAGCTGAACGTTGCTATCCATCGCAGTATCGAGCATCCCGTGCATGTCGGAAATAACCACCCCTGCATCAACTATCGATGCATTCGAGTCTTCGCGCCGCGCGAACATCATGAGTTGCCCGATAAGATCACCGGCGCGGTGCGCCGCGCGCTCGATTTCGGTCGCATACTCGAGGTCTTTAGGCGGCAGGTCCGAGAATTCAATCAACATTTCCGCATAACCCCGTACCGCAGTGACAATGTTGTTGAAGTCGTGCGCGATCCCACTTGCTAACCGACCCATAGCCTCCATTTTCTGTGATTGCCTGAGCTGATCGAACAAGGCATTGTGCTCGGTGATATCGATGAATGCCGCGAGCACACACGAACGCCCCTCGATCTGTAGGGTCTCGGCCGAGCCAATTGCTTCAACAAAGCGCCCCGAGCGAGACTCTAGTTTGGCTTCGACATTCTTAACCGCTCCGTTGCGACGTAGGGCGATGACATAGCGATTGCGCGCGGCCAAGTCCGGCCAGCGCACGAAATCTTGGACATTTCGCTCAAGAATATATTCGCGCGGATAGTTGAGCATACTCACAACCGCATCGTTAACTTCGAGTAGCCGGCCACTATCCAAATCGTAGAGTGTGATCGCGGCTGGACTCGCATTGAATATCGACTCGATCTTTTCCTGCGACAAGCGCAACGCTTGTTCAGCCTTCACACGCTCGGTGATATCGAGCAGATTAAGAATGATATGCGGAGCACCGCCTAACGTGATGAGTTCGGCGGAAGTGACAGTGGTGATCAACGAACCGTCGCGCCGCCGAAACAAGGTCTCTTCCGGGCCGAAGCGCTTTTCTTTATAGATCCCGCGGGCAAAGCGTTGGCGGGCCGCGGTAGACTCCCACATGCCTAAGTCAAGCGCGCGTTTGCCAAGCAATTCATCGCGCCCAAAACCGCTTGCCACGCACAACGCATGGTTGACTTCGACGATGATCCCATCGTCCGCGTGGGCGATCGCCATTGCGGTTGGACTCGAACGAAATGCCTTGGAGAATCGCTCTTCCGACACGCGGATAGCTTCCTCCATTGCGACGCGTGCGGACATATCAACATGATTGGTCAGCAAGTGCAGCTCACCGTTGAGGCGCAGTGGCCTAGAGGCGAGATAGCATGGTTTAATTCGTCCGCTTTTCGCGCGTTGCTGCGATAACGCGAGTTGCGCTTGCCCCGTCTCGCGAATTTGCCGTAATAGCTCGGTGCGATCATTCAACGTTACCCACAACGCAAGCTCAAGCGATGTTGAGCCAACCGCTTCCGCACGCGTGTACTCAAATAGCTCCTCCCACGCGGAATTGACATCGACGATTAGGCCATCTCGCGTGCGCACGATATCAATGGCGGTTGGACTCGATTGAAACGCGGTTACGAATTTTTCATCGGAGGCCCGCGCTTTTCGGTCGGCCAGCACGCGCCCCGTGACATCGCTTCCAACCGCGACAAACTCCAGTAATCCGCCGTTGTCGTCGAAATAACCCCGTCCATGCCATTCATGCCACCGCGTCTCGCCTTGGTGAGTCATGTGATATGCCGCATTGAACTCAGGCTTGGTCACGGAAAGCGCGCGCGCCGCGGCGAAGCAGCGTGTGCGGGCGCGGGGCGGTAAATAGTTACCCCAGTGCGTATCGAGTGCGGCTTGCGGATCGAAACGAAAGTAGTGCCCACAACTCTGATTGGCGAACTTGAGCAACCCATCGTGAGTAATGCGCACGATGAAATCCGGTTGTCCTTCCACTAATAATTCATATTGCCACGCGGCGTCGGCGAGACGCCGCTGCTGCGTGGATCGTTCATGTAACAAGAAAGCGAGCAGGCATATGGAGAGCGTGAGTGCGGCCAAAAACGTTTGAAGTGAGGCGACGACCGCCGCGGGCGGGGCGACCGCCGCGTAAAACGGCCCGTTGTGCAGAATTGTGAGCTGCGTGGCTAGGCTAAACGCCGTGATACATAGCAGCACAAGAGTAACGGTACGGCCGAAGCGAAACGCGGCGAGGCCGAGCAACGGAAACATGACGTAGGGCATTTCGACAAAAATGTCGGCCTCGGTCACCGACGAACGCATCAACAAACTGAGCGCCGTCCCAAATGTGACCAATAGCAGTAACAGTTCAATCGACTGACGTCGGCTTACGCGGTAGCGCTGTCGCGCGGTTCCATGCGTCAACAATATTGTGGGCACCAGCAGCGCACTTCCCAACGCGTCGCTGAACGCCCAAGTCTGTACGATGTTCCAGTAATCAAGACTGTGATCGGACAACCACAGTGATAAGGCCGCCGCTTGGGATGACAGCAGTACGCCAAGCGCGATTGCGCCATACAAGGTGAGCAGTTCGATGACCGAATCCAACGCGAAATATGGCCGGCGCCATCGCACGAAGCCGGCCACAAAAGCGATCTCGAAAGAATCGAGCGAAACCTGGACCAATCCATTTAAAAGCGCCGGTTCAAGTGCAAGTTTGGCCACCGCAAAGCCGATCAGAAGCCGAGGCCAATGTCCTAACGGCGCTAGAAGCAACAACGCGATGGCGATTCCATTGGGCGGCCATAGTACCGAGATCGGCGTACCGGAATGATTGAATACTAGGTTCTCGCCGAGGAGTTGTGCGCCGAGCGTGAGCGCGGCAAGCAGCGCCGTAGCCTGCGCCGAAGTCAGTGCATAGCGAGAGTGGCGTTCGGTGGACTCGGTAACAGTGGGACGAGCGTGCAACGGGTCCATGTCGTGACGCGCAAAAGCTTCTACGCTAAGGACGCGTCACGGCGGCGTTAAATAAGTAACCGGCGTTACGTTCGGTTTTAATGATCTGCGGGCGTCGCGGGTCGGCTTCAAGCTTACGGCGGAGGTTCATCACGTGGTAGTCAATCGTGCGATCGAACACCGCGCCGGCGTCATTGCGAGTGGCCTCCAAAAGGAATTCGCGAGTTAACACCCGCAATGGGTGCTCGACCATGACCTTGAGTAATTGAAACTCGTGATCAGTCAGGTGATGTACGGCGCCGTTTGCTCTACGCAACGTGCGAGTGTCTAAATCAAAAGTCCAATCGGCGAATCGTCGACTGGCACTCGATGCGCTGGGCTGCCCGTCGTAGCGGCGCAGCACCGCACGAATGCGCGCGAGCAGCTCGCGCATCGAAAACGGTTTCGACATGTAGTCGTCGGCCCCGCCTTCAAGTCCCGCGATTCGGTCGTATTCGTCCTGGCTGCCGGTCAGCATGATAATCGGCAAGTTGTCGCGCGCGCGGAGCTCGCGCGCGATGTCGAAACCCAAGCCATCGGGCAGGCGCAGATCGAGAATAACGAGCGTGGGCTTCGCGTGATTGGCGAGATACTCAAACAATGCCTTACGCGATCGCGCGGCTGCGGTTTCGAAGCCCGCGTTGGGTAGGTAATCGCCGATAAGCTTTTGAATTTGCGTATCGTCGTCGACCACCAAGATGACATTGCCGCTAGCCCCCACATTCCCCCCTTATGCCACAACCGGGCGGATGGTCTTTTGTGCACATACCCGCGAATGTCTCTACTGAGTTTATTGGCGTCTCCCAATAAATGCCAGGAACTCTCCAATCAAAGACCAACTTGAGCCCGGTCTAATGCGGGCCAGCAAAAGAACGGGAGTAGCCCATTATGGTTAAGGTGTTGGTTATTGAGCCGGATAACTCGATGCAGAAACTGGTTGCCAGCCTCTTGGAAGACGCAGGCCTGCCAGCGACGATCTGTGGATCGCTGCTTGGGTTGGTGAAAACGCAGGACGCCGAGATTGGCGCCGTGATCGTCGGCGATAGCGGGCGCAATCTCGATTTCGGGATTGAAACAGTGCTGCAACTGCGACAACGCGAAGCGTTTAAGAAAATCCCTATCCTGTTGGTCAACAACCGGCCGCATCACACGCCCCACAAGGAACCCGAAGATCTCGCCCGGTGCATTACCGCCGGCGCCAATTACGTGTTGCGCCAGCCGTTTGTCGTGCACCAGCTGATTGTCTATGTAAAGAGATTACTCTCGCTACATTACTTGGCGCCAGCTCAACAGGCGGCCGTTGCGCGAAATGTCATGATCCATTTGGAGCAATTTCCCGATGTCATGGCCCATGGCGAGCGAGTCGCAACGCTCGCCGCGCGTTTTGCCACTTGGCTCGGGCTCGAACGACCGATGGTGGACGACATCTATGCCGCGGGTTTGATCCACGATGTCGGCAAGATTGCGATCCCGCGCCATATTCTGCTCAAGCCATCGTTACTCATCCCCTGGGAAAAGGCGATCGTCAATTTGCATGCGGACTACGGTGCCACCTTATGTGAGCATTTCTTGATGGCGCCACGGGTGGTTGAGGCCGTGCGCTATCACCACGAACGGCACGACGGATCGGGCGCGCCGTTTGGGCTGCAAGGCGCGGCGATTCAGACTCACGTCGAAATCGTGGCGCTCGTCGATGCTTTCGATGCATTGTGCGAAAAGCGGGTGTATCGCGATGCCTTGGCCCCGTCGCGCAGTTTACGGATACTTCGCGAAGAAGCGGCCTGTGGCTTGTGGAAGACGGCGACGGTTGAAATGCTTGGCGAGTATTTGCAACACACCAATACACTGCAGGACGATGTCGCGTTGACGGGCTGAGGAGTGTCATTCGTCGGAAGGCAACGACGAAAGGGCAAGATAGGTGCCTCAATCGCCGCCATTTAGCGCGCAGCGTCGATCTTATGAGCGAGCGCTGCGCAGCAACGCGCTCACAATCCTTTCAAGCTGGCGCACCGAGCGGCAAGCTTCCACGCGATCACAAGCGGTTCCGAGGCGTTGCATCTCGGAGTCGCCGACATTCCAAAACGAACGCGGTTCCGGATTGAGCCAGATAACCTGTCGTGCGCGTTCGTGAATGCGCCGCAAGTCCCGCAAACCCGGATCGCCGTAGTTCGAGCGTGCGTCGCCCAAAATCAACACGGTCGTACGTTGATCAATTTCGTCGAGCACAATGTCAGTAAGGTCTGCAAACGCCCGGCCGTAATCAGTCGAGCCCCAGCCGTGACGCTGTAACGCGGTCGCTACCGCATCTTCTACTTTGAAGTTCTCGAATAAATCGCTGACTTCGGCAAGTTGCGCGGAAAAAACAAACGAACGCACTTTCGGCAGAACTTCTTGCACGCTGTACAGGAACAGCAACAAGAAGCGCGCGACGTTGGCGACCGATCCGGACACGTCGCAGACCGCGATGACCTTCGGCCGTTCGACCTTGCGTCGCCGCCACACGATGTCAAACAACAGCCCGTCGAATTCAATATTGCGACGAATGGTGTGCCGCACATCGAGTTTGCCGTGATCGGCCACCTTGCGCCTGCGCGAGTACATCGCGACTAAGCGCTTCGCGAGCTTCTGCACCAACTGCTGCATGATCGCGAAGTCACGACTTTCCGCGCGCGCCAGCGGCTGTTCTTGCAAAATCTCTTCGCGGAGCCTAGCGCCGGCGTTGGCGGTCAGTAACAAAATCTGCCGATCGACGTACGCCTGCACTTCGTCGGTTAGGACGATGAGCTGTTCACGCAAACGCGCGGCTTCCTCGAGTTCGCCGGCCGCAGTCAAGTCGCGTAGCCTCTTATTCAATGCATCCAGCCCCATCGCTTCCAGCATTCGGCGGCTGTACACGCCGCGCTGCGTGAACAGCCGCACTTCGCTCACCCGCGCGGCGCGTGCTGCGTTGGCTAATGCAAGCTGCAACTCCGCGCGCGCGCCGCTTGCAAGCAGGCTACTGAGGTCGGTGGAGGCAGAGCCGCTGCCGCTTTCTCCACTGCCTTCGAGTTCGGGCTGCGCCGAGGATGGTGTCAGCGCGGGCTCCGAGGGTGCGGCAAGTGCCGCGAAATCCTGGGTGCGGAAAAAAGCGTCGAAGCACTCGCTGAAACGTTCTTTATCGTCGCGGCTTTTCGCTAAAGCTTGTGCGAGCGCGGTTTTGAGTAGGTTTCGATTGTCGACGCCGACGGTCTCGAACACCGCCGCGGCATCGATTCCTTCGGCAGTCGAGACGCCGACATTGGCCGCGCGTAGTGCTCGCAATAAGCCACCGAGAACCTCGCTCATACCCGACTAACCGCTACTCGGCGGCTTTCAAAGCCGCCGCGGTCAGGGTGTAAAGTTCGGTGTCGGCGTGACTGATGTCCTCCTCAAACTTGAGCAACACGTTGAGCGTTTTTCGTACCAAATCGACGTCGAGTTCCGAAGCATGTAATAACACCAGCGTGCGTGCCCAATCGATGGTTTCGCTGATCGCCGGCACTTTCTTTAAATCGACGCCACGTAAGCCCTGCACGAATGCGACTAGTTGAGTCCGTAACGACTCACTTAAATGCGGCACTCGGCGTGCGATGATGCGCTGTTCGAGCGCCGCGTCGGGGTAGGGGATGTAGAGATGCAGGCAGCGCCGTTTCAAGGCATCGCCGAGCTCGCGCGTGTTGTTGGAGGTTAGAAAGCAAATCGGCGGAATCGTCGCGCTAACGGTGCCGATCTCCGGAATCGATATCTGATAGTCCTGGAGCATCTCGAGCAGAAAGGCTTCGAATTCCTGATCCGCTTTGTCAATTTCATCGATCAAGAGAACCGCGCCTTGCGGTGCCCATAACGCTTTGAGCAAGGGGCGGGGTTCGAGAAACTCGGGATTGAAAAAGGTGTCGTCGAATTCGTGCAGCCGTGCAATCGACTCCTTAAGACCATGCGCACCTTCCATCAAGTCGCCGAGTTTGTCTTTGAGCACCTGGGTGTATAGCAATTGCTTGCCGTACTTCCATTCGTAAAGCGCCTTTGACTCATCTAATCCTTCGTAGCACTGCAGGCGAATTAAGGACTTGCCTAGCCACTTAGCGGTCGCTCGCGCAAGTTCGGTTTTTCCGACACCCGGGGGGCCTTCGATTAACACGGGTTTGTCGAGCCGCGTCGCGAGGAACACCGCCGTGGCAATCGCCTCGCTGCACAAATAGTCGGTGGCTTCGAGGCCACGCTGAATGTCGGCAAGCGCGGCTTGCGTGTCGCGCGCCGAATTAACTGGATCGAACAAGGAAGGAACTCCAGGGCAAGGGACTCAATAGGGCTCGCAGCTTAACAGACGTGGGTCGTACCCTAAAAACGCCGCACCTACCGTTGGTGGTGATTCTCTAAGCGGGATCCGGTACCGCGACGCGTGCCGGTGCCGCCAGATAGCCGTGCACCAGTGAGTGCACGGTATGGTCGATCTGGTCACGGCTGCTGCCTGAGAACTTCATCTGCACAATCATATGGGCTAGCCCGACCACGACACGCGCGGCGTCATCGGCTTCGGTTTCGGTGTTGATCTCACCGCGGGCTCGACCACGCTCTATCGCATCTGCGATTGCCGCCAGCGCCTTGCGGTAGAACACAAGGTACGAGTCCCATAGACCCTCGCGAATCGACACACTCCATTCGAGCCACACACGCACAACGGCAGGATGTGTATCGATGGCATCGCAAAACGTCATCAGGATGCATTCGATAAGGTTTGGCGCGGATTCCGCGCGAGTGAGGATCGGCGCGACGATTTCTTCCAACAAAAAACGCGAAGTCTCTTCCACCACGGCGGTGATCAAATCGCTTTTGGTGGGAAAGTAATGAAAAGTGGTAGGTACGGCGACTCCCGCTTCAGTCGCTACATCCGAGTGCCGTGTATTACCGATGCCCCGCGCGGCCATCGTGCGGATGGCCGCGGCGAGCAGATGCTCGCGCCGCGCGTCCGGCGACATTCGGTTCGCGCGCGCGCGCGTGCCAGCTTCCACAAGCGAGGGTTGAGTCACGATTGGGTTTGGCGTTAGCGGGAGGCGGTCGCGGAATACACGCTGCCCTTGTTCAAGCGCAGCAACTGTCCCGGGGTCGCGTTTGTGCACACGCCGTCTTTAAACGTAACGACACCATTAACGATGATGTATCGGTACCCTTCAGCGCGTTGAATACGGCGCCATTCGTTGGCCGGGAAATCCCAGGTGACTTCGTAATCCACTTCCGGCACGCGTTTTAGGTTTTGTAAGTCGTAAATAACGATGTCAGCGGGTGCCCCTTCACGCAAAAAGCCACGATCCAAGAAGCCAGCGGCTTGCGCGGGTAAATAGCTCAAACGGAAATGCGCTTGCTCGAGCGTGATCTCTTGGTTATCGCGCGCCAACCAAGTAATCAAATCGGTAGTGAATGAGCCGCCGGTAAAGAACTTGGTATGCGCGCCGCCATCGGACACGCCTGGAATGACATGTTGGTTGCGGATCAGTTCGCCAACCTTTTTGGGATCGGTGCTCGATAGCTCGCTGGTGCGATAGAGCACTTTCAAATCCCCTTTGATGCCGATATCGAGCATAACATCGATGTGGTGTTTCCCTTCGGCCTGCGCGATCTCGCCGAGTTTGCGGCCATGGTATTGCGCAAGTTCGGGGTGACCCGGTGTGTCTTGAATGATCAGGCCTTCGATGGGCCCGCCGACGCCGACGGTCACCAGAATTTCTTCTTCCGCGATCATTTTTTTGCGAACTTCCGGGTCGGAGAGTTTCGCTAAGCGTTCCTCGCGCGATCCTTGCGTCGCAAAATTCCATGCGGGACTCGAGTCGTACATGTTCCAGTGTTCGAGCGTGAACTGATACGGCGCGCGCACGGTGACACCTTGCCCATAAATCTGCAGGCCTTCCGCGAAACATTTGTCCAGCCAGCGGGTGGTTTTGTTGTGCAGGGTTTCGAGACCCGGATCGTCCATCGCCGCGATCGCGTTATAGAGCAACGGACGACCCGAACGTCGCGCGAGCTGTTCGATGAATTCCGCATCGCGCCGACTCGCGCCCGGGATCCCGCTCGTCGTGTAGAGAATTTCAATGAATCCCTCGCCGCGTTCGCCTAAGACGTCCGCGAACGCGAGCAGTGTTTCGTCCGGGACTAAATCGGTCGGCATCGGCGTCCCATCAAAATCCGCCTGCATCGAATTCTTACCGAAATGCTGGCAGCTCCAACCCATCATGCCGGCATCCATTGCTTCGTGAATCAAACGGCGCATTTCGTTTAGCTCCGCGGGCGTCGCCGCGCGTCCGGCTTTGGCGCCTTCCAACCCCAACACGTGCACGAGTAATGGATTGAGGGGTACGTAACTCAAGACGTTAACCCCTTTGGGGATACGGTCCAGGTGATCCATCCATTCCGGCATCGATTCCCACTCCCAGTCGAGGCCCATGCCGGCGACCATGGTGTCGAAGGGGATTTGTTCGGTGCGCGTCATCATGCGCAGTAAACGTTCGCGTACCGCGGGGCGGGCGGGGGCAAAACCAAAACCGCAATTGCCAATGGCGACCGACGTGACACCGTGCCATCCGGAGATGGTGCAATAGGGGTCCCAATGGATTTGCGCGTCGTAGTGTGTGTGTAGGTCGACGAAGCCGGGCGCCACGATAAGGCCATCGCCGTCAATGACTTGTGCTTTACCGCAATCGTTGATCCGGCCAATTTTGGCGATACGACCGGCACGGATCCCAAGGTCGCCCCGAAACCTCGGCAGGCCGGTACCATCGATGATGGTGCCGTTCTTGATCACGATTTCGTACTGGTTCATGGGTGTCCCCTTTTAAGTCGCCAAATTCAGTTGATGGATGCCCCCATTAAGCCGATGCAGCTGATGGTTCATGGGTGTCCCCATTCAACCCCCCATTCAACACCCCTGGGTTCATGGGTGTCCCCAATCAACAACACCCATTCAACAACATTCAACAAGATGGCAAGCAAAAATGATGCGGCGCACATTTCAAATAGTACCGTAGTCGCGCAGTATCCAGATATTGACCGATTTTTCAATTGTGTGATGGAATCTGGCTACCGCAGCTGTGGGGAGAGTTTTCGTGGATAAAGAAACCAAGAATTTAGTCGAACTCTGCGTCGCGTATTGCGGCCCGGTTTTCGTCATTGGCTACATCATTTTTTGGGGCATTCTCGGCAACAACATTCCGCCGCCGAATGTCATGGGCATGACGCCCGAGCAGCTCATTTCGGACTATTACGGCCCGAACCGCATGTCGATTGCGATCGGCATGACCGGTTGCTGCGTGCTCGCACTCCTATATCTGCCCTGGTCCTGCTTGTTGAGTTTCATGATGCGCGACGAAGCAGGCAACCTCAGCATCTTTAGCTTTATGGAACTGACGGGCGGCGCGTTAACGGCTTGGGTACTCTCGTTCTGCCCGGCACTCTGGTTGGCTTGCGCGATCATGTCGCCGACCGTCGATCCGATGCTCATCAAGTTCTTCCACACCGGCGCCTGGTTCATTTACGACATCACCTTTATGGTGACCACCGTACAGCTCACGGGGCTTGGGCTCTACACCATCCTCAATAAGCGACAAACCGTGTTCCCGGCCTGGGCGGGCTGGTGCGCGATCGCCATCGGCATCGTCTTCCTGCCGCTGGTATTGATCCCATTTGTGAGCGAAGGCCCGTTCATGATCCCAGGCACCTGGAACTTCTACATCGCGTTTAGCTCGTGGCTGTTTGGATTCTTCTCACCCTATAGCTATTTCATGATCAAAGAGCTGTCGAGCCGCCGCCGCGAGTTTGTGCACGGCGCGGCCGCGCTCGGTCGCTAAGCTCTCTTGCTGCACCTAAATCTGGCGATGGACTTGATGTCCGTCGCCAGCGGTTGACTCATGCACGTACCTCACGACGCGACCACGCCAGAGTCGCGCACCGCCTCGCGCCACGTTGGCACCGAAGGCCTATGGATCTTCGTGTTTATCGACATGGTGATCTTCGGTCTCATTTTCTTTGTGTTCATGACCGAGCGGCTGGGTTCTTACGCGCTGTTTGATTCGTCTCAAGCGCACTTAAACGAGTGGTTTGGACTGGTTAATACGTTGGTGTTATTAACGAGCTCTTGGCTGGTGGTGGAAGCGGTGCACGCCGCGCGACGCGGTGCCGCGCGCGAAGTTTCGGTGCGGCTTATGCTCGCGCTAGTTTGCGGCGTGGTATTTGGTGTCAGTAAGTTTATCGAATATCGCACGAAGATCCTGGCTGGCTTCGGCCCGGCGACCAATCCGTTTTTCTCATTCTATTTTTTCATTACGTTCGTGCATTTTCTGCATGTGGTGGCCGGCATGATCTTTATCAATTCGTTCCGCCGCCGCAGTGCCGCCTGCGAGAACGCGCACAGCGGTTATGTGGTTGGCATCGAAAACGTTGGACTTTTCTGGCACTACGTCGATGTTCTGTGGATTTTCATTTTTCCGTTGTTGTACCTGATCTAAATGGACCACTCGCAACAAAGTGCGATCCCACGCCTCGTCTGGGCCGCCCTAATCGCCATGACTTTGGTCTCGCTGGTGGTATTCGAAGGCCATCTCTTGGGTTCGCTGTCGGTGCTCGCGATTGTGATCATCGCCGCGTTTAAATCGCGGCTCGTCATCGTGCACTTTATGGAAGCGACCCATGCCCCAGGCAATTGGCGTTTTCTCTACGAAACATGGAATTTCGTGGTCGCCGCGATTATCGCGATCGGGCACTATGTGACCCTTGCGCGATTCGAATAACGGAACCTCGCCATGCCCAATAATCGTCAAGTGATCCTACGTTCACGCCCGATCGGTATTCCTCAGGCAGAAAATTTCTCCATCGATGAAAGCACGATTCCGGCGCCAGGCTCCGGCGAAATCCTGGTGCGCAATCACTACCTTTCCGTTGAGCCCGCCATGCGCGGTTGGGTATCCGATGTCGGAAATTATTCGGCGCCGGTCGCGATTGGCGCTGTTATGCGCGCACTGGCGGTTGGGCGCATCGAAGCCTCGAATATGGAAGGTTATGCCGTCGGCGAATTCGTCAAAGGAATGTTTGGTTGGCAGGACTACGCCGTCGTCACTGCCGCGCAAATTGAACGCAAAGTTCCAACGGATGACTTGTCCATCACAACCTCACTCGGTGTGCTTGGGATCAATGGCCTCGCCGCCTATTTTGGTTTATTGGATGTCGGCCAACCGCGCGGCGGTGAAACAGTAGTAGTGTCGACGGCCGCGGGTGCGGTCGGATCGTGCGTTGGACAGATCGCGAATCTGCAGGGTTGCCGCTCGGTCGGTATCACCGGTGGCGCGGAGAAAGCGCGTTTGTGCGAGCAAGCGTTCGGCTACGCGGCGGCAATTGATTACAAGGCACAGAATTTTGAAGCCACGCTAAGCCAGGCTTGCCCCACCGGTATCGACGTCTATTTTGATAACACAGCGGGTGCGATATCGGATGTGGTGCTGCAGCTGCTGAACGTCAATGCCAGAGTCGTTATCTGCGGCACGGCGTCGGTCGCAAGTTGGAATCCACCGCCGCTCGGGCCACGTGTGGAACGGGTCTTGCTGACCAAACGCGCGCGGATGCAGGGCTTTGTGATCTTCGACTATGCGTCGCGTTACGGCGAGGCGTTGGCCGCATTAACTCCCTGGGTCAAACAGGGCTTGATCCGTTATCGCGAGGAAATCTTGGATGGTATTGAACACGCGCCGGATGCCATCGCGGGGCTTTATCGCGGGGACAACCTCGGCAAGCGGCTGATTAAAATTATATAAATCGAGGAGATGTAAGAAATGCAAAATGGTTACATGATCATGATGGCCAACCTGCATGAAGGGCTATCGGATGCGGAGATGATCCGCCATGAGATGCGACTCGCCGAGCTCGCCGAAGAAGTGGGGTATGACGCTATCTGGTGCGCCGAGCATCATTTCGAATCGTATTCAATGGCGGTGGACAACATTCAGATTCTGACCTGGCTCGCTGCGCGTACCCAGAATATCAAGCTCGGGAGTGCTGCCCTCATCTTACCGTGGTGGACCCAACCCATAAGGCTTGCCGAAAAAATCGCAACCATCGATGCGATGTCGAACGGCCGTTACTTGGTCGGTTTTGGTCGCGGACTTTCGCGCAACGAGTTCGCGTCTTTCGGATTGCCGATGGACGAAGCACGTTCGCGCTTTGACGAATCCGCCAAAATGATCATTGATGCGCTCGAAACGGGTTTCATCGAAGGCCAAGGCCCTCATTTCCCGCAACCACGCACGGAAATCAAACCCGCGCCTTCGCAGAGCGTCAAAGACCGGCTTTATGCGGTGGCGATGTCGCCGGAGTCCTCTGAAATCGTCGGTCGACTCGGTGCCAAGATGATGTGCTTCGTGCAATTCTCGATGGATAAGCACTTACCGAACTTTGAGCTCTACCGTCGCGCGTTCAAAGCACAGCACGGTAAAACGGCACCGGCGCCTTTGCTGCTCGATTTTTCTTATTGCGATCATGATTCGGTGCGAGCGGAAGCGCTGGTGCGCAAACATTTGGCCGCGAACTATCTATCGATCTTGAAGCATTACGAGTTCATGCAGGACTATCACAAAGAAATCAAAGGCTACGAAGCTTATGGGGATGCGGCGAAATTCTTAAACTCGCTGGGACTGGATGCCGCGGTCAATGACTATATTGAGCATCAAGCGTGGGGCACACCGCAGCAGATTTTGGATAAGTTGTGGGCGCGTCGCGCCATCGTTGGGCATTACGAATGGAATTCAATCGTGAGTTACGGTGGGTTGCCGTTCGAGCGTGTCGAAGCAAGCATGCGGCTCATCGGTAAGGCAATTCTGCCGGAGCTTAGAACTTGGCGCGAGGACACCACCGCGCGCCAGGCCGCGGCCGCCTGAGTATCGCGATGAACAATCCAAGCACGGCACTTCCGGACATCGATTTAATGTGCCCGGCAGCGATCGCGGATCCGCAGGGCTATTTCGCGGAATTGCGCGCGACGCAGCCGGTGTATTGGGATACCCGCTACCGCTCCTGGATCATCACCAGTTACAAGCATGCGGCGATCGCGCTGCGCGATGATCGATTCTCGCCCAATCGCATCGAGCCCTACATTCACAAAAAGCTTTCGGGTCCCGAGACCGATCCGTTAGTACGTCAGGCGTTCGAGGTCTTGAGCGGCTGGATGGTGTTCAAAGAAGAGCCTGCGCACATGCGGTTACGCCGTTTATGCAGTATGGCCTTCACGCCGCAATCGGTCGCGAACTTACGCCAACGGGTTGAGACATTATGCGATGAACTGCTGGATGCAATTCCGGCGCAAGGAGAGTTCGACCTCATCGAAAAAGTAGCCGCGCCGATCCCCTCGATCGTTATCGCGGAAATGTTGGGTGTACCGGTCAAAGACCGTCCAGATTTCGAGCGCTGGGCGGCGGAAGTCGCGCCGTTGGTATCGACCGGATTGGACGACCCCAGCCGCTACGGCAGTGTCGCGCGTGGTATGGATTCGTTGGTGAAATATTTTTCAGGCCTTATCGCACGCTATCGCGCGGAGCCCGCGGATAATTTGATTACCGCGTTGGTGCGCGCGCATGACGACGACGATGGCGCATTATCGGAAGCGGAGCTCATGGCAACCTTGACCTTGATGCTATTTGGCGGGCATGAAACCACCGCCAATTTCATCGCAAACTCAATCGTCGCCTTGTTGCGCAATCCAAGCCAACTCAAACTTATGCGGGAAGATCGCGTCGACATTAAAAACGCCTTGGAAGAGTTCATGCGTTACGATGGCCCGGGCAAGACGGTGGTGCGCGTGGCCCGCGAGGATTTTGAATTTGAAGGCCAACGTATTAGAGCCGGGCAGCGGATCTTCGTGATTTTGTCAGTGGTCAATCGTGATCCGGAAGCCTTCGAGGCGCCGGACGAACTGCGACTCGAGCGCCCGAACATTCGGCACCTGGGTTTTGGTTTCGGCAGTCATTTTTGTTTGGGCGCGCCGCTCGCGCGTTTGGAAACCGGCATTGCGGTGCCGCGGATCGTTAAGAAGTTTCCGCGGCTACGTCTAAGTCCCGATCCGCTGCAGTGGTTGCCTTTTTTAGGCACCCGGGGCTTGCGCGAATTACGACTACTCGCCAATTAATCAAAAGAAGGAGTACACATGTCAACGTTTAGACGAGTAGTTACCGGCCATCGTGCCGATGGCAAGTCAATCGTGGCGCACGATGGCAAGGTTGAAGGGGTTGCGGTGCCAGGGTTGCCCGGCGT
This sequence comes from uncultured Klebsiella sp., assembly GCA_964555355.1. Classification (GTDB taxonomy): domain Bacteria; phylum Pseudomonadota; class Gammaproteobacteria; genus CAIKBL01. The sequence goes on along the minus strand of CAZKRY010000010.1, from coordinate 101,853 downwards.
GTACTTAACGACACTATGGGGCTCGGATCAGGCGCAAGCGTATCCAGACAGTGGCGCCGAGCCATCGCATCACGCATGGTTCCCGCCCATAGGCGGCGTGCGATTTTTCGAATTTGTACTCGCGCCGGACAGCACGCCGCCGGATACCTCCTTGACCCAAGAGCAAATTGCCGTCCAAGCCGAAAAATTATTTCCCGGCCTCTTATCGCATTTTAAGCCCGACGATCCAGGAATGCATCGCTCGGCTTCCACCGACATGCTGTATGTCATCTCCGGTCGCTGTGTGCTCGAGCTCGACGATGGATCGCGCACTGAACTATCCGCCGGTGATGTGGTGGTGCAAAGTGGCACGATGCATCGGTGGAAGAATCCGTGGAATGAACCTTGCCGAATCATTGGCGCCTTGGCCGGCGCCCATTTGAAGTAATTGCATGGAAACTTTACGCGACAAAGCCTGCATCGTCGGGATTGGGCACACCGAGTACTCGCGAGATTCCGGCCGCAGCGAAATGGCGCTGGCCTGCGAAGCTATTTCAGCGGCGATGATTGACGCCGGATTAAATCCGGCGGATGTCGATGGGATCTGCAAGTACACCATGGACAACAACGATCCGATCGAAATCGCGCGCAATTTGCGGTTGCCGCAATTGCGCTTCTTCGCGGAAGTGGCTTATGGCGGCGGTGGTGGCCCGGTGGGCACCGTGATGCTGGCGGCGATGGCGGTGGCGACCGGACAAGCCAAAGCCTGTGTCGCGTTCCGCGCGATGAACGAACGCTCGGGCCGTGGCACGCCGCGTTTTGGTCAAGCAGCCGCGGGTGCGGGCGCGGGCGGCACCGCGAGCTATCTCGCGCCGTATGGGTTGTTCAGTCCGGCGCAGATGGTGGCGCTTGCAGCGCGCCGGCATATGCATTTGTACGGCACGGAGTCGCGGCATTTTGGCGCGCTGGCTGTGACGTGCCGGCACCATGCGAATATGAATCCGGACGCCATGATGTACGGCAAGCCGATGACGCTCGACGATCATCAAACATCACGGATGATAGCGACTCCCTTGCGACTGCTCGATTGCTGTTTGGAAACCGATGGTGGCGCGGCGGTCATCGTGACGACGCCAGAGCGGGCGCGTGACTTGAAACAAAAGCCGATCTCGATTGCGAGCGGCGGTTTGGGCGGCGGCGGGTGGAACCATCGTTCGATCGTGAAGGATGTGGACTCGCCGGCGAGCGAGTCGACGGTTATTGCGCAGCGCTTGTTTAGCGACGCCGGCATCACGCATGCCGATATCGATGTGCTGTACATCTACGATCACTTCACCCCGCTGGTGCTCATGGCGATGGAAGATTATGGATTTTGTAAGCGCGGCGAAGGCAAGGATTTCATCGGCGACGGTAGTCGTTTCCGCTTGCCGCACGGAGAACTCCCGCTTAATACCAGCGGCGGCAATTTGTCCGAAGGTTATATGCACGGTATGCAGAATACAATTGAGGCCGTGCGCCAACTCCGCGGCACGGCGCGCAATCAGGTGCAAGGCGCGCGTTATGCCTTTGTATCGAGCGGCAATGCGGTACCCACCTCCGCGATGATTTTGCGAGCGACGACATGAGTAGCGAATCTTTCCCGTATCCAATTCCTGAGTATGGCGCGGAAGCCTATTGGGAAGCGTGTAACCGTGAACAACTCGTGATGCAGCGATGTTCTGCGTGTAACAAGTATCGTTGGCATCCGTCACCGTTATGTACCCATTGCAGCGATGCCCGTTTTATTTGGGCACCGTTGTCCGGGCGCGGCAAAGTCATGACTTGGACGGTCGTCACCCATCCCGTGCATCCGGCGGCGGTTAAGAAGGTGCCGTATGTCGTCGTGCAAATCGAGTTGGCCGAACAGGCAGGGCTTACCATGATTTCCAATTTGATCGATGTTCCGCACGACGCAATCCGCGTTGGCTTGCCGGTTATCGTCACTTTTGTCGCCCACGCCGAAGGACAAAAGTTGCCGATGTTCTCCGGGGTCAGCGCATGAATTTGCAAGCCGTCTCCATCGGGCGTGATCCACCGGAAGAAGTCAACGTCATCGTCGAAGTCCCGGTTGGTGGCGAACCCATCAAGTACGAAATGGATAAAGCAGCCGGTGCGTTGGTCGTCGATAGATTTCTCTATACTTCGATGCGCTATCCGGGCAATTACGGTTTCATTCCGCACACCCTGTCGGATGACGGCGATCCCTGCGATGTGTTGATCGCGAATCAGCGCGGCATCGCGCCGGGCGCCATTATCGCCGTGCGACCAGTCGGCGTATTGAAAATGCAAGACGAGGCGGGCGGGGACGAAAAGATCATCGCAGTCCCCGTGCCGCGCTTAACCCGCCGCTACGAACACGTGCTCAATTACACGGACTTGCCGGAAATAACGTTGCAACAAATTCGTCACTTCTTTGAGCACTATAAAGACTTGGAAGGCTCGAAGTGGGTGAAAGTTGTCGGCTGGGGTGACGCGGCAGAAGCTAAAGCAATGATCATGGCTGCTATCACACGCGCCACATCTTGATTCGGGGAACACACAAAAGAGACACCAACAGATCTCCCAAAAAATCTAGTAGGGGTTTAAGACAATGTCACGCGTGATCTCATTGACGTTGCGTAGTCCGCAGAGGGCAAGGGTGGTATCGAATTCCTTTTGTAGGAGCTGCAATGCGGTGGTGACGCCGGGTTCGCCCAACGCGCCCAAGCCGAAATTGTAGGCGCGGCCGATCAAGGTTCCTTTTGCGCCCAGCGCAAGAGTACGCACCAAGTCCTGACCCGTCCGAATGCCACCATCCATCCACACTTCGATGCGATCACCGACCGCCTCGACGATCGGCGGCAAAGCGCGGATTGACGATAACGCGCCATCCAGCTGTCGCCCGCCATGATTGCTCACCACCAGTGCATCAGCACCGACCTTGACCGCCATGCGCGCATCCTCGACGTCTTGGATGCCTTTTAAAACGAGCTTGCCGCCCCATTCGTTTTTGACCCATTCCACATCGGCCCATGACAAAGTCGGATCAAATTGTGAGGCCGTCCACTTCGACAGCGAAAAAACATCATCCGACATCTTGATGTGACCCGCGAGATTGCCAAAGCCCCGACGTTTGGCGCGGGCCATGTTCAGTAGCCATCGCGGCTTACACATAAGATCGATGAGATTGCCAAGCGTCATCCGCGGCGGCACGGTCATGCCATTTTTCAAGTCACGATGGCGCTGCGCGAGGATCTGTAAGTCGAGCGTCAATACCAACGCGGAACAGCCGGCCGCTTTCGCACGGCCGATCAAGCGTTTGATGAAATCGCGATCGCGCATGACATAAAGTTGAAACCAAAATGGTTTCTGCGTCGCCGCGGCAACGTCTTCAATGGAACACACGCTCATCGTCGATAAAGTAAACGGTACGCCAAACCGTTCCGCCGCACGCGCCGCCAAGATTTCCCCATCCGCCCATTGCATTCCCGTAATACCAACCGGCGCGAGTGCGGTCGGTAAGGTTACCGGCTGACCGAGCATCAGTGATGCGGTAGAACGTTCGTCGACATTCACCGCCACGCGTTGTCGTAGCTTCAGCGCGGCGAGATCGGCGCTATTCGCGTGATAGGTGGCTTCCGTGTAGCTGCCGGTATCGACGTATTCGTAAAACGCTTTCGGCGCACGTCTGCGATGTAGCTGGCGCAGATCTTCGATACACGTGATGACGGGCATAGGATAGTCCGCGGAAGGTTTTGGTGGGGTCAAACTATACCGCTTAAGTCAAGAATGGAAACCCTCACGGCCAATCCACGGTCAATTCAGAAGAAGCCCCGAGTAGCCGCTCGCCGCCAACTCATCGCATCGCTTGCGATAGGTCGGCAATCCATTCGCGTAAAGCAGGAAGCGCCGGGTCCGTTTACCGGCATTGTGATTCACGCCCATGAACCAGGAATCCACCTTGGTGAACAGCATCCGTGCCGCGCCGTCATACACGTGCTGGGTCCATTCGTCTTCCTGCGCGAGGGTCGGTTCAAGTCGGGTGTTACCGTGATTTTGCATGTACCGCAGTAACGCGGTGACCCAGTCGACATTCTGTTCGATACAACGCGGCATATTGCAAAAGGTTGCCGCATTGTGAGGGCCGACCAAGGTCAGCAGATTGGGAAAACCTTGATGTAAGAGGCCTAAAAAAGTGCGCGGCCCGTCGCGCCATTTGGCGGATAATGTTTGTCCACCAGTGCCACGAATTTCCATGCGCTCGTAGCCGCCGAGCACGGCGTCGAAGCCGGTGGCATAGACGATGAAATCAACTTCAATTTCGCCCGCGCTCGTACAAACACCGGATTCTGTTATGCGGGTGATAGGGGTTTCCTTGAGGTCAATCAACCGCACGTTTGGCTGGTTGTAAACCTCGTAGTAACCGGATTCCAGCGGTACCCGACGCGTTCCAAAGCCATGCGTGGTGGGAATGAGTTTATTGGCCGTTACGGGGTCATGCACGCGCTCGCGGATTTTGCGAGCAATGAAATCGCTTAACAATGCATTGGCCTTTTCGTCAAGCAACACATCGCGGAAATTGGCGAGCCAGATCCCAAAACCGGGTTCGCCGTAGAGCTTCTCAAAAAGTGCTTCGCGCGTGTGAGCATCAACTTCCACGGCATTGCGGCGATCAGGCACGTGGAAGAAACCGGCATAGGTTTCGTTGCACTTCGCAATCAGGTCTTTGACATTGCGCTTAAGCCAAGCTTGTGTCTGCGCATCGATCGGCTTGTTATGCAAAGGCGCACACCAGTTTGGTTGGCGCTGAAAGACCGTTAACTGCGCGGCGCTTTTGGCGATTTCTTGAATAACCTGTACGCCGGTCGCGCCAGTGCCGATCACGGCGACGCGCCTGCCACGGAAATCGAGCGGTTCATGTGGCCATTGCGCGGTGTGGAAGGCCTGTCCCCGGAATCGTTCCATGCCTTCGATTTTAGGCAGCGTCGGGGTTGATAGCGCGCCAATCGCGGTTATCAGAAAACGACTGGTGACTTTCGCGCCGCCTTCAATCGATAGCGTCCAACCGCGCGACGCGTCGTCCCACACGGCGGATAGGACGCGACTGTTGAATTGGACATCGCTTCGTAGGTGAAACTTATCGGCCACGAAATTCAGATAGCGCAGCGTCTCCGGCTGTGCCGCAAAGTGTTCACTCCATTCCCACTCCGCGAGCAATTCGTCGGAAAACGAATAGCCATAGGTGTAGGACTCCGAATCGAACCGCGCACCCGGATAGCGATTCCAATACCACGTCCCACCCACATCACCGCCTTGCTCAAAGACCCGCACGCGAAAACCTGCTTGTCGCAGGCGGTACAATTGGTACAAACCGGAGACGCCCGCACCGATCACGACTACATCGTAATCACGCGAAGGATTCGCTTGCCGAAGTTCCGTGGTATTCGCCATGCTCGTTTGCTCTGCGCTCGCCCAAGAAGTGAGCCATCTATTGTGCCGACTCGCGGTAGGCGAAGAAACGGCTCGCGCATTATAAGTTGGCTGCTTTAGCGGCGTCCGTTCGTTCAGCGAGCATTTGTTCGCGGTGTTGCAATTGACGCGCGTGCGTTAAGAGCGCTTGGCGATCGCGCGCCAACTCGGCCATTTTTTCCGCCAAGGCGGTTTTCAGTTGGGCTTCGGCCTCTGCTTTGATTTCCGCCGTGCGTTGCGCAAGCAAGCGGTTATATCGCTCGCGCTCGGCCGTCAGCGCGCGGCGCAGGATCGCTTTCGCGGCGTCATCGAGCTTGCCGGCGGCTTCGGCCAGCGCATCGGCGGCGTTGGTCAGCGCGGATGATGGACTGCCGTGCGCGGGAGATCCGCGAAGCGCGCCGAAATAAGGGATAGGTTCCGCAACGTAGTAGACTTTTAGGCCTTGTTCCGCCAACAAATAACAGCCAAGTTCACTTGTTTTGGGGTGATCGCTGTACGCGACGTACGTTAGGCTTTTATCGAGTTCATCGCGCGCCATGCGGAGTGTTTCGAGTGCAATGTTAAGCGCGCCTGGCAACGCCTCCCGCGCGAACGCGGTCTCGTCCCGCAGATCAAGCCACACCGCGCCGTCTTCAACGAGTCGATGCGCGGCTTGCAAAGTCACCGGCATCCGCAGCGGTTGATGGACGAGCGTCGCGAAATCTTCATGCGACAGTCGCAACAAAGTGCCGCCCGATAACATTCGCACCGTCGCGCCGCGCACGCCGCCCGTGACCAATGCATCGTCGCCGAATGCGTCGCCGGGCCCGCGCACCGCCAAGCGATGCGAGGTCGCATCGGTTTCAAGCTTGCAAACTTCAACCGAGCCGGATTTAACCAAATAAAAGAAGTCCGCCGCTTCGCCTTGTTCAAACACGATTTCGCCGGCAGCGAGGGCGACTTCTTCCATCCGCGAGACGATGGTGTGCACGTTCGCGAGTGGCAAATGAGAAAGCACACCGAAACTTAACGCGCGCTCCAAGCCGTCCAGATCGTGTGAGTCGTCGAGAAACGCCACCTCGGCATCCGGCGCCGTGTCACCGCTGCGGCTCAAGGTGAGAAAGCGCATGAAACTATCGTACGGGATCTGCAATATCTGAGTTTCGTCAACCGCGCGAATATCGACCGGATCACCTTTGCGAAAAATCGGCTTCGCGAGCGGTAACGCGGTCGTTTCAAGCAAAAAGGGTGGACTACTATCGCGACGCACGTGTACGGCGCCACGCAGGAGATACAAGATCGAAGAATTCTGTGTACTGCGGCCAACGACGACTTCGCCGGGCACCTTGGTTAACAAGATGGCATCCGCGGCAATCGCCAGTTGGAATTGACGGGGCCAGTCAGCGATACCGTCCAGCTGTTGGACAAGCGAAAACAGCTCGCGCTCGGAAGCCGGCGGCCGATGGTGGGAACGCGGATTTTCGCGCATGGTCTGCATTTAAGAACTTCTCCCCGTGAAACGAGCCTATCTCCCGTCGGAACCATAGTCGGCAGCGCGCCGGAATTCCTAATAGCGATGTGCCGGTTTACGAAGATTATTGGTTAAGCGCGGGACCTGCGGCGGCGGTCACATAAATCGCCCGAGCGATACAGCCCTAGGGTTCCGCGAACGGTTCCGGACGGGGACCCGCGGACTCTCGACGTTTTTGACCGCGGCGCAATTGACGTGCAAAAAAGCCGGCAAATAACGCGAGACTCCCGCTTACGCCTGCGATGCAGAGCGGCACCGTATAACTTCCCGTGATATCGAATAAGTGACCGGCAAGCCACGGCCCAGTGGCGCTACCACAGGCACTCGCCATGAGTCCTACCCCGACAATCGTGCCAAAGCGCGGACCAGCAAAACGGTCACTCATCATCGCGGGCGTCAACGAAGCCGTGGCCGAATAGCCAAGGCCTAGCAGCAGCGCGTAGCCGTAGACTCCCCAATGCGTGGAAGTCGCACCGACCATGTACAGGGCGAGCACTGCGAGCAACAGGATCGCGACCCCGCTGCAATACACGATTTCTCGTTCAAATTTATCGGACAGCCAACCGCCGCCAATCTTCCCAAAGATACTCGCAAGCCCTACTAGGCCGACGACGCTTGCGGCCGTCATCGGCGATATGCCGTGATCAACCAGAAACGCGACCTGATGGACGTGCAATGTTTGCGAGCAATAAGTGCCTGTGAAAAACGCGATCACGAGCAACCAAAAGGGTAGGGTGCGAACCGCCTCACGCAACGTGGCGGCGCTACGCGCGTTGTGTACTTGCGTGGGCGTGGGATGAATTTGATAGCGACGCGAGTCGGCGAGCAGAAAAAGCGCGGCCGGCACGATAAACAAAACGGTGACAAGCGAGAGCCAACGAAAAGCCGCGCGCCAGCCATGTAATTCGATCAGCCATTGGCAGAACGGCACCACCAAAAGCATGCCGACCCCGACGCCCGCGCTGATGATGCCGAGTGCCAACCCTAAGCGGTTGGCATAACGACGCTGCACCAACACGAGCGACGGGATCCAACCGCAGAATGCGACACCAATCGCCGTGAAACCGCCGAAACACACATAAAGCTGCCAAGGCGTTTGAATGAAACTATCGGCTATCAATGCCAACGCCAACAGCACGCCGCCGGTCGCCATCAATACTGGCGGCGCCACGCGATCGCAGAGCGATCCGAGCAGCGGATTCATCGCGCCTTGCACCAGCGCGAAAAAAGAAAATGCCGCCGCGAGGACCGAGCGCTTCCAACCGAATTCGGCGAGCAACGCCACCAAGAACACGCTATAGGCGTACCAGATACCGTAGGCGAATGCGAGCGTCAGCGCCATGATGCAAAGAATAAAAAGCGGGTGCTGGCGCATGCGAGGTACGGGTTTTACGCGGGAACGAAATCAAAAGTATCGCATGAAGCGCCTGATGGAGGATGCGATGCAACGCCCATCTCGCGCAGCGCGGTGTCGCCGAATCCGGCGGCCCCGCGCAGTGCCGAAGGGATGCGAGGTTTAACGCAACTTAGTTAAGCCGTACACACGCGAAGCAGTGCCGCTGAACATCAAGTCTTTCTCGGCCTCGGTGTAACGCGCCGCCATTTTTTTAAACGCATTCCATAACACCGTGTAAGACACCGACACTTTGTCGACCGGGAAGTTACTTTCAAACATACAGCGCGCCGGACCAAAGGCATCGATCGCGTAATGATAATAACGGTCTTGGCGCGCGGCGAGCTCATCGGATGTGGGCGGTCGAGGATCATTCTCGAAACCAAATCCATTCCATGGCATGGCGAGACCGCCTAGTTTCACATTGACATTAGGGCAGCTCGCGAGCACCGCGAGATCACGTTTCCACGCGGCGAATATCTCTTCCGCGCGTCCGGCATAGGCGTGCGTACCAAGTGGCGTGCCCAAATGATCGAGCACAATTTGCGTATTTGGAAAAGCGCGCGCCAGGTCTACCAAATACGGTGTTTGATGGTGGTAGTGATAGGCATCGCAGACCAATTTCATTTCCGCGAGCACCGCGAAGCCGGCGCGGAACTTAAGATCGCCATACAAGTTTCCGTTGCTAGCCCACGGCGCGGACAAAAATTCGGGATGCGGATCCCAGGCGGCGATTTGCCGGATCCCACGGAATCGCGGACTCGCGGCGACATGGGCTTCCAATACTTCGCGCACTTTGGCGCCTAGCAGAAAATCGGCGGTGCCGATAATCGCGCCAATCTGGGTTTTGTCAGGCGAGCGTTTGGCACGCTCGGCGATCTCATGCACCCATTCGGTTTCGCCCACGGGTTGCAAATGCTCGGGGCCACTTTCGCGATGACCTTCCCAGCATTGTAAAAACACCGTTTGTTCCACCCCGTGAGGTGTCATGTCCGTCCATAAATCCTCCAGCGTGTAATACGGAAACTCGGGATTTTTCACAAAAAAGTGATGGTGCGGATCGACGATTCTGCGCGAAGGATCGATGACTTCTTCTTGCACTTGGGCGAGCCAGGCGGGTTGCACGACTAACGGCATGAACGCTCTCCTATCGGCGTGGATGACACAGTGGCTCGGTATACCACATCCACGGAGTGCTCGCAGTCGGCGTAATGCTTCTAAACGTGTTCAGTCGTCGCGGCTTGAGAGTACGATATCTCCGCGGCGCTTCGCGCGGTCGCATCACTCACAAATCAAGCATAGGGGGGAGTATGGATAAGCTGACCCAATACCAAGACATCATCATGGCCAACGCTTCGACGTTTGGTATCAAAGTGCTGGCGGCACTCGCCTTCTGGATCGGCGGGCGCTGGCTTATCGGTCTCATCGGCCGATTGCTGCAGCAGGTGCTCGAACGGCAAAAGGTCGATCCGACCTTGATGCGCTACCTCGGTAACTTCCTCGCCGTGGCATTAAACATCGCTTTGGTCGTCGCCATCCTCGGGTACTTTGGGATTGAAACAACCAGTTTCGCGGCGTTGGTCGCCGGCGTGGGTGTTGCCATCGGGGCGGCCTGGGGCGGGCTTCTCTCCAACTTTGCGGCCGGTGCCTTTCTCATCGTGCTGAAACCGTTCAAGGTAGGCGATTTTGTCACCGTCGGTGGGATCACCGGTACGGTGAAAGAGGTAGGCCTGTTTGCGACCGCGCTCAACACCCCGGACAACGTGTTGACCGTCATCGGTAACGGCAAGATTTTTGCCGACACCATTCAAAACTACAGCACCAACGCATTTCGGCGCGTGGATTTGAAATGCCAATTGGCAGGTAGCGCCGATCACGTGGCGGCAATGCAGCTTCTGCGTGAGCGAATGGCGAGCATCCCAAATGTAGTAAAAGACCCGGCACCCGAAGTCGAAATATTGGAATTCAACCTGGTCGGCCCGGTGTTAGTGGTACGACCGTTTTGTCATACCGATCATTATTGGCAGGTGTATTTCGACGGTAATCGCGCGATCCGTGAATCGCTGGCCGCGGCTGGCTTTCCGGCACCGATGCCGGCGCAGGTGGTGTTGGTCAATCAAGTATCGTAGAGGGTTGCTTACTCTGATTGCCGTCTGGCCGCGCGCGCAAAAAATTCAATCCGTTCGCGGTCAGACGGATGACTCGCGATGGCGATGCCAAGTAATGGTTCGCTCGCCTCGAATGGCAATTCCTCACAAGTAACGCGCGCTTCTTTCTCGGTAATTTTGCGGTTACTCGCCGCGTCTTTGGTCTTTTTGGCGATGCACTCCTGGACGGCCTCCGCGCGCAAATAATCATCCACCGCCGCGAAAAACCGCACCATTCCCAATGGCGAGATGCCGGCCGCGTGCAATATGCGGACCGCTGCCGCGTCAGCTTCACGTTCGGCGTCGCGCGAGTAACCCGCTTGGCCGACCAGTAACGGCACGAGTGCGAGCGCACCTGAATAATCGCCCCACAGGACTCCGCTTACCATGCTGAGTAGCGACGTCGATACCAGATGTTTGACACTGTGACGATGCAACACATGCCCGTATTCGTGCGCGAGTACGCCAAGCACGATGGCGTCGATGAGCCCTTGCTCCTGATGGGCGAGATCAATGAGTTCATCCGTGACAACGATGACGCCACCCGGTAACGCGAAGGCATTCGGCCCGATACGCGAGGCGCGAAAACGCAGCGTTGCGGAGCGCGGATCGAGGTTTGCCTTCATCAACATGTCCGTGAAGCGCCGTTGCCACGCGCGTTGTTCAATAGTTGGCAAGGCGCTTGGTTTCAACAGGAGTTTATCGATCTGTGGTAGGGCCACTTCACCAAGCTGTACATCCACGCTGGTTGGCAACGCGCTGACGAGTGCACGCGATGCCCATGGGATCCCCCACGCGTATCCTACCGCCAAGCTGCCGATGAGCAGGGCAAGGGCGCCAAACGCCCAACACCAGTTCTGTTGGATACGCACAATCAAGGACTCATTGGCGCGCACTTCACGCGAGACCCACCTATCCCAAGCAACGGCATCGATGGCATGGATTTCGCCCTTGGGCAGCGACAAGATGCGCGTCGGGGCCACCGTGCGTTCCGGCCATTGCAGACCGCGCAACGCAAGACGTGCTAACGCATCGCCCGAAGTTGACTCGCGGACCACCAGAAAGTCACCCTCGATGTCGAGCGCGGCATCGATCGCGCGCGCGGTTATGCCATCAAAATAATGAACCGCAAGGGACAAGGCGCGTTCACCAGCCGAAATCAAAATCCGCCAAATCCGCCGCCATTTCGCCGACCGTATCGGTGAGCGCCACGGGCAAGCGGCTAATCAGTGATTCGAGCGGCATTGCGAGTTCTAGCGATAGTGCATCGAGCCTCGCTCGCCATACCGCAATCGCTGCGAACGGCCAATAGAAGCCCAAAGTCAGCACGATGAGGATCCAATTCCTGATCATCAGACGCAGCATCACGCGAAAACTAAGGTTGCTTTGAATCGCGAGCTCGGGCGCGCGCGTGTTCGACCAGAAAAGATTTTGCGTGCGCGCGACCGTATAGGCACGAACTAATATGAAGATGAACAAATAACCCAGCGTGACATTGCCGATGATGAGAAAGACGCGCGCGTCCCTGATTGCGCCGTCTATCTTTGGTGGAAAATTGGTTGCGTGTTCGAGATAAAAGGCGGTTCCCGCGGCGATGGCGCCGAATATCATGATGCCAACGATGGAGATACCAAGAACCTTCAATGATAAGCGGTAAACCGCGCCCACCCGCGTGGTTAACTCAGTGGCTAACTGTGCGTAACGAAAGTTATTGTGGCGATAGCGTTTCGCGTACCAGTAAAACCACGGCAGGACTGCCAGCCACGGCACAAAGATGGCGAGGGTAATGATGCCGTGCCGGATTAAAGCCGCTTGCCCTTGCGGACTCTCCGGGTCGGCATCCTGCAAAAACCAGAACGACGCGATCGCAAGCGGTATGAGGAGGAGTGCGGTTGGAATGCCGGCGGCTATTAATGCGCCTTTAACGTTGCCCACAAACGCAAAACGCAAGCCGCGCCAGGAGGTATTCGCCAAGCGAAAGCGCAAGGCGGTACGCCATAGGAACGGCCACAACGCTGTCACCGCTATCGCTGCCACCAATCCCGCCAAGGGCGCAAAATCAGCCGCGAATGAATACAGAAAAAACAATACGCCCACCAACACCATGCCGCGTAGCATCGACCGCGGCGCGCCATGAAAATCAAAGCCGTGGTCGGCGAGTAATGTGTGGTTGTAGAAATAGCGAAGCCGGCGGACTTTGGCCCATGGGTAGTAAAAACCCAACGTCACCAAGGTTAGCGCCAAGTTAACGATCCAAATTCGAAAGTATTCCGACCCCGAGCCGGTGAAGCGCAGCCGCAAAAGCAGTGGGGCGGGAAGGCGGCGTGAGGAATCGTCCACCGCCGGTGTCGTTGCGTCCATGTAATCTCCGCGCTTGGTTATCATTGTCTAGATGCTAAGCGCTAAAGCCAAAACTGGCGAGGCGGGTGATTTTCAGCAATCCTGGAGTACGTCGCGCGATAGTATTACCACGCGCACAATCCTTGGCCGAGCACACGAGCCGGCTAAGTTGCCGGCTTAAAAGTAATGGAGGTTGCAATGTCGACTACCGCACTCGCAGCCACGGTTGCCCGTCTGGCGGCGATCGAGGATATCAAACAACTCAAAGCGCGCTATTGCGCATATTGCGACGACCACTACAACCCGCAAGGAATCGCCAACCTTTTTATCCCGGACGGGGTGTGGGATGGCGGCCAAACATTTGGGCGCCATGTCGGGCAGGATGCCATCCGAAGATTTTTCGCAGGCGTCTCCGGGCAGATCTTGTTCGCCGCGCACCTGGTCATGAATCCCTTGATTGACGTTCGCGGCGATTACGCCACGGGAAAATGGCGGCTTATCATGCCGTGCACGGTAAAAGATGCGACCGGCGCGCCTGAGGCACGTTGGCTACTCTCCGTATATGAGGAAGAATACGTCTTAACCAACGGCGACTGGCGTTACCAGACGCTTAAGGTTAGCAACCAATTTTATGCCTCCCACGCCTCGGGCTGGGCGGTGGAAACAACTCCGTGAGGTAGCACAATGGCCGCAAGTACCTTGGAAGAAGCTTTCATCCGCTGGAAAAATGCGCTCGGTGCAGGGGATCTCGCGACCTTCTACGGCATGATGGACGATGCCATGGTTATCTTCGATGAAGACATTCCATGGCGCTTCAGTAAAGCGGATTTCATGGATCACATCGAGTTCCATATTCCGCAATGGGAGTCTTTTCAGTGGGTGCCACGCGATTTGAGGTTTCAGAGTTTTGGCGCCACTGGTATCGCTTCCGGTTACGCCACCTTCCGCGGCAAGCCCAAAGACGCGGGCTTTCGCCAGCGTTTCATGGGTTTTACGCAAACTTGGGTCAGCGAGGGTAACACTTGGCGTTTAGTCTGTTGGCATCAAGGACCGCTGCATGGGCAGATCGACGGCGCGTCACCGAGCTGATGCAAATTCTTTGAAGGTACAAAGGGCGCTTAATTATGCATAACCCACCGGAATCGATGCTACGGTCCTACTACGCCGCGTGGGCGAGCGGTGACCCATATCAAATCTCGGCATTTTTTGCTCCGCAAGGAGCGCTTATCGATTATGGGATTGGTGGCACCTACGACACGCCGGAAGCGATCGAAGCCTTCGCCGCGCAAACTTTCGCCGCGTTTCCGGATTTTCGCGTGGAGATAGTTGAACTCTTTATCGCGGAGCAGGCGGCCGGAAGTTCGTGGATCATGCATGGCCATCACCGGGGTGATCTGCCTAGCTTGCCGGCCACGGGGCGCGCGTTTAAGCTTAACGCAAGCTCCATCATCCGCATGCACGGCGGCGCAATTTTGCGGATGGCGGATTATTGGAATATGGAAGAATTAAAGCGCCAACTGACCGCCTAAATCTTTTGCTTTGCATCTTTCCGCCGTAATACGCGTTATCCACCATGACCGACGCCACCGCTGCCAGTGACAATCCTTATCATGCGGGCGAACGCGCCATTCACGCACGGCTTCATGTCGAAGACCGTATGTTGCGTGTCGGCCGCCAAGCTATCCGCGACCATATGCCGGATCAGCATCGTGAATTCTATGCGCAGCTCCCGTTCGTGTTGGTCGGTTCGGTGGACGCGGATGCTCATCCATGGGCGTCGATATTGGTAGGCCAGCCGGGATTCATGCAGTCCCCTGATCCTCGTGCGCTCATCATCAATGCGTTGCCAAGCAAAGGTGATCCGCTGTGGGCCGCTTGGCACGCAAAGACGCCGGTGGGTCTGCTCGGTATCGAGTTACATACGCGGCGGCGCAATCGGATGAATGGTCGCATTAGTGGGATCGATTCCACTAGTGTCACCATTGCCGTGGAACAAACGGTTGGCAATTGCCCCAAGTACATTCAAGGCCGGGAGTTCACGTGGTTGCGCCCCGCGGATGACACCACGCCGCGCAACCTCGAAGCGTTGAATGCCTTGGATCTCGCGGCCCAGCAATTCATCGAGAATGCGGATACTTTTTTTGTCGCGAGTTACTCGGGCGATGCGGTGGATGTATCGCACCGAGGCGGTCAACGCGGCTTTGTACGCATTGAAAATCCGCGGACGCTCGTCGTGCCGGACTTTATGGGCAACCACATGTTCATGACGCTCGGCAATATGCTAATTAATCCGCATGCCGGCCTATTGTTTATCGATTTTGAACGCGGTGATTTGTTGCAATTCACCGGTCGTACGGAAATTTTATGGGACGACCCAATCGTCAGTGGATATCTAGGGGCGGAACGCGCGTGGCGATTCAAAATCGACGCGGGTTGGCGGCTGCGCGATGCATTGCCGTTACGTTGGCGGTTTAAGGACTGGTCACCAGCATCGCTGCAGACTGGGAGTTGGGAGTAAACATTACACGAGCGGTACACCCGAGAGGTTGCTATGCGCGATTTCAATCAAGCCCAGCAAGCACGACGTGACTTTCTGCTGCTCGGGCTCGCAGCGACCGGTGGTGTGGCGGCGCCTGAATTAACCCAGGCGACGGAGGCTCCTGCTGGCACAGCGGGCCAGGTGTTTACCGGAGCAACTAATGAATCGAAAAATTTCAAAGTAGGAGACGTATGTGCATGGTCGCAGCACTCGCGCACGCGCTGGCATCTATCAGGTGACTTCAAGAAGTTTTTCGTCGTTGCAAATGCGTCGAGTTAACCACTAATGGCCATCGACTTTACGTTTAGCGACGCGCAGCGCGCGTTGCAGCAGAACGCCCGATCATTCGCCGCTCAAGTGCTCAGCGGGATCAAACCCGTGATCGATGGGGTCGCAACACCCGAGGAGCGATTTCGTCGCACGCGGCCGTTTTATCGGCACATGGCGGCGGCGGGTTTTGTGCAAGCGTTGCTGCCTAAATCCGTCGGCGGTACGGCGCTGTCGACGCTTGATTTTGCAATCGCGGCGGAAGAACTCGCCGCGGTGGACATCAATGTACCCACCACGCTGCTCGCGACTGGCTTGGGCCTACAAACCTTACTGCGGTTTGGAACCGAGGAGCAAAAGCTACGCTTCCTCCCGGACTTCGTGCCCACGGATTCCGATCGTTTGGCCGCGCTCGCGTTTACCGAGGTGACCGGCGGCGCCAACTTCAATCATCCCGATCCCAGATACGGCGTGCGCACACACGCGCGGCGGGAAGGCGACGAATGGGTCATCAGTGGCCATAAGCATCACATCACCAATGGCAGCGGTTGGGACGGTCGCGGCGCGCATTTATATGCGGTGCTGTGCCGAACGGATCTCACGTTACCGCCCGACCGTTCGCTTGCGATCATCATGGTGCCGGGAAATACGGCCGGTATTCACGTCAAAGGTCATTTGGAAACTGCGGGCCACCGCGCGGTTGACTCGCCAATCCTCGATTTCAATGACGTGCGCGTACCGTATGACAATCTCCTCGGCGAAGCGGGCGATGGCGCCAAAATGGTCGAGACCGCGTTTTCATGGACGGCGGCGTTAATCGGCGCCGCCTGTGTCGGCGTGATGCGCGCGGCATTCGATCACGCGCTCAAATTTGCGCAGACTGATCATCGCTCCGGCGCGTTTCCGATCATCGAACATCAAAACGCGGGTTACATGCTGGCCGATATGAAATGCCGCATCGAAGCCGCGCGATACCTCACTTGGAAGGCGTGTCATCAGTTCGATGCGTTGGGTCGAGCCGGCGAAGAATTGGCGATCATCACCAAAATCCACGCATCCGAACTCTGCGTACAGGTGGTTTACGACGCCATGCGGCTAGTGGGAGTCGACAGCTATACGACGTTGCACCCGCTTGCCGGTCTCATGCAAGACGCGCTGTGTTTCCCGCTGTATGACGGCGGCAACATGGGCGTGCGTCGCCGTCAGTTACACAACTTGTTTAAGCACGGGAATTACGATCCGATGGCGGCGGCGGAAGGTCGGCCGTCGCTGCGAGATTAGAAGCAGTCGCAGAGCACACCTACCTGCCTCCCTCTCTTTACAATTCTCGCCCGAGTTTTTCACCTTCATAAATGGCCGCCGTCACATCGCGCGGCGCAACCATATCGCCAATACGCCGCACCTCCTTAAAGTGCGCGCAGGCCTCTTGATACAGGGCATCGTCGGGCACCTTGAGAATAGAGAGCACCACACAATCCACCGCTCGGCGGGTCTCGCAGGCGTCCGGTCCAAGCCAGATATCGTAAACATCCACTTCATGCACTCTAATCGCATCGACAAAATGCTGATGCGTGATGCTTACCCCGAGTTTCTTCAGTCGGGGAAACATGTACAGCATGTCGGTGTTGCGAAAAAGACGTTCTCCCGCATAAAGGCGCGGCGACACGATTTCTACATGGACCGCGTGACGTGTGAGTAACTCTGCTAACGCGAACGGTAAATGCGCGCCGGTTTCATCCAAAATAAGTACGCTTCGGCCAAGGGTTGTTGGCTCCATTAGCGCCCGCTGCGCGGCAGTCCCGACATCCAATACATGTGAAAGCGCGGCACCCGGAATACCTTCGCGTTCCGGGCGGTATAAGCTCAACCCGCTTTTATCGTGCATAGCCCCTGTTGCGAAAACCACGCAATCGGCCTTCGCCAAACGAAGCGAATCTAGCGTCGCGCGCGTCGAGGTATGGATCGAAACGCCGGCGTTGGTTGCTTCGCGGCGCAAGTTGTCGATAGCCACTGACCATTCGCCCAACCCCGGCAGACGCGAAAGCAAACGTAAATGTCCGCCGATCTCGGCTTCAGCTTCCCAAATCGTAACCGCATGCCCGCGCTTCGCGGCCACGGCTGCCACTTTCAGGCCGGCCGGCCCGCCGCCCACGACCAGGATTTGCTTGCGCACGGCCGGCACCACGGATTCAAGTGTGCCTTCGCCCCAATAACTTTCGCGGCCGCTGACAGGATTTAGCGCGCATACCAGTTCTCGGTGTTCCCATAAACGCCCGGCGCATTCATTACATCCGTTACAGCGAATGATTTCGTGCGCGCGGTTCTCACGAGTTTTTTGGACGGTAAACGGATCAGTAAGTAACTGTCGCGCCATCGCCACCATGTCGGCCGCGCCATCGGCGAGAATTGCCTCGGCAAGTTCCAAATCGCGTACCTTGCCGACCACAAATACTTTGCCGCGCGCCCCAACGATCGCTTTCGCGCGTTTGCTGAAGGGCGTCAGCCAGCCATCTGGTTCGGTACCTTCCATACTGGGTAGCGCCAGGTGGATGGTGTGATAGCCGCCGGCGGAGATATTGAAAAAGTCGAATAGCCCGCTGGCGGTCAAGACTTCCAGCTGTTCTTCGGATTGTTCGGGTGTGATGCCGCCGGCGCCCAAAAACTCATCCCATGACAAGCGTACGCCGACGACAAAATCGCCGCCTACGCGTGAACGTACTTCCTCGGCGCATTCAAGGAGTAGTTTGCAGCGCTTGGTGGGCGAACCGCCGTAGGCGTCATGTCGGCGATTATAAGTAGGGCTTAAAAATTGGCCGAGCCCATAACTATGCGCACCGTGTAGTTCCACGCCGTCGAGGCCCGCGCGCTTTACGTTGGCGGCGGATACGCCAAAATCATGCGCAAGCTCCTTAAGCTCGGGCTGACCCATGACTTGCGGGATCTCGTTGTGCATCAACGACGGAATATTGGATGCCCCCCACACCGGCTTCGCCTGATCAATAAACATCCGGCCTTTATCGTGCACGCCCATCGAAGCTAATTGCACCATGATGCGACCGCCATGCGCATGCACCGCTTGCCCCAGCGCTTCCATGGACGGGATGCATTGCTCGCTGTAAACGTCTACGACATGAAAGAACGAGCCAAGCGCGCTGCGCGCCGCGGCGACGGTCTCGGTAATCGAAAGGGCGACGCCACCTTTGGCGCGCTCTCGAAAGTAGGCGATCTGGCGCGTCGAGAACACATGATCACGAGGATCCCCGTGCTGCGAACTATGGGCCGGCTGCAGAATACGATTACGGAGATCAACATTGCGGATGGTGAGTGGCTCCCACACGCGGGAAAGCGTCGCCACGCGCTCAAGGGTCGAAGCGGATGCATTCATCATCAAACCCCCACAAGAATTGAGCGATATGTCGATTCAAGTGTAGCAGCGAAGCGTGTCGCCAGCCGCCGCGCGCTGTTTGCGGCGGCGGCTGATGCGTGATGCGGCGCTAGCTCCCTTTACGGTCGTAGCCGATGCCGCCGCCGTCGCCGCCAAAAGATTTGGCACCGACAATCTTCCCGCACGTACCGGCCGGCAGATAAATCCACGCATCGTTTTGGTTGTCGGTGGTAGCGTGGCCGGCACAGCCATTCGCCTTGGTTTGGCAATCGTTTTTTCCGGCTTTAACGATGCCGTAGCATTTTTCCTTATCGGCGGCGTGGGCGCTCCCGGTTGAGAGTGCGCTGCACAGAATCGCGGTTGCAACAACCGCATTAATCGTCATTGGCTTGCTCATGGAAAGTACCTCGAATTAAAAATGGTTTACGCGCATCGGTGCGCTTCGCCTTTTTCCTAGAGCAAGAGCCGTGCCTGAATTTGGATGCGGGAAAATCAAGGTTTTAGCGTGTGGAACATCGGAATCGCCACCAGATTCGATAGTCGCCACCATCAACCGTGGTGGCCGCGACATTTCTAAATTCGGCGTGGGGCACCGGTCCCCACGGCTCGCGCGTAGGTCCCTTAGCATTCATACTGCTTTAGCCTACAGTGTGGCGCATGCCAATCCTTCTCCCAACTACCACGCGCACCGTCGCGCTCATCGCGTATCCGCAGGTAGAGGCGCTGGATATCAGCGGACCGAGCGCCGTATTTGCCGGCGCGAACCGGGTGATCGCCGCGCACGGTTCTACGCTGCCGGCGCCTTATCGCATCGAGATGGTGGCACCGACTCTTGAGCCCATTGCCACGAGCGACGGTCTGCAACTACTACCGGCGCATCGTTTTAGCACCGCGCGTTTCGCGGTCGATACCCTTCTGGTCGCGGGAAGCCCGGAAATTGAACGTTGCGCCACTGATCGAACGTTAATCCGTGGCGTGCTCGCGCTCAGCCGGCGCGCCCGACGGATTGGCTCTGTGTGCACCGGCAGTTTCATCCTGGCTGCGGCTGGCTTACTTGATGGAAGGCGCGCCACCACGCATTGGGCTTTTGCCGAGCGACTAGCCTTAGCCTATCCCAGCATCACGGTGGAGCCGGATTCGATCTACGTTCGCGACGGCAAGGTGTATTCCTCTGCCGGCGTCTCCGCTGGAATGGACTTGGCACTCGCGTTGGTCGAAGAAGATCTCGGACAAGTCATCGCGCTCGAGGTGGCGCGTGCGCTGGTGTTGTACCTGCGTCGACCCGGTGGCCAAACGCAATTCAGCAGCTTGCTCGCTGCGCAACATAATGCGCGCGACACCTTCGCCGACCTCCGTCTCTGGATCGCCGAACATGTACGGCAAGACCTTGCGGTCCCCACCCTGGCAGCACGTATGGCAATGAGCCCACGCAACTTTGCGCGCTTATTCTTGCGAGAGTCCGGGGTTACGCCGGCGCGCTTCGTCGAACGCATGCGCGTGGAAGCCGCGCGGCTGCAGCTAGAGGCGAGTAACGCCGGCATCAAGCAAGTTGCCAACGCCTGTGGCTTCAAAAGCATCGAAGGTCTGCGGCAAGCGTTTCTACGCCACCTGCGGATCGGCCCCGCGGCCTATCGAGAGCGGTTTCGCGCGACGGCTTGAGTCGATCGGTGTTGGCGGAATCGTTGGCCATTCTGTCATTGCGGCCATTGCGTGCAGCTGCCAAGCTATGCATTACCGACCGTACCCGCCGGCGTCCCATCCAACCCAAGGAGTAGGTTCATGGCTATCGTGACCGATTCTAAAAGTCCCCTTCTGCCGCGTTTGCGCGGCATGCACCTATTCGGCTTCGATGGCGCGCCATGCTCGCAGCGCGTCAGCTTTGTGTTGGCGGAGAAAGGGTTGAGACGCGCCCGCACGGTACGCTGGAATAGCACCGCGAACGCGGACTGCGACGCCGCGCCAGGCACTTATGTTTTTCGCCCGGTTTCTTTGGTGCGCAAAGAACATTTGAGTCCTGAATACGCGATGCTCCAACCCAATATGGTGGTGCCGGCGCTCGTGCACGAGGGGGTATTGCATAACGAATCGATGGACATCATCGATTACTTGGAAGAGCGCTGGCCGGCGCCGCGTTTGTTGCCGGAAGCGCCGGACGCGCTCGCGTTGACGCACGAATTGATTAAGCTCGGCAAGGAATTACATGTGTCCGTGCGTTATGTGTCATTCCATTGGGGGCTCGGCAGGCTCGGGCGCATCGGTAAACAGCACGAAAAAATCATCGGCGATCTCGAGCGCAAAAATTCGCCGGAGCGCTTGCTCGACTTTTACCGCCGCTACAACGATAACGCGATCGATGAAGCGACCTTCCTCACGCACCTCCGCGCGCTGGAAGCAAGTTGGGGCGCACAGGAGCAGCGTCTGCGGAGCGATAATCGCCCGTTCTTGACGGGTGGACAGTTCACGCGCGCCGATGTGATGTGGGCCATAAAGGTTTTGCGCATCTATGAATGCGGATACCCCTTCGCCAATAATTTCCCAGCGCTTCATGCCTGGTATCAGCGCGTTTCCGCGCGACCAGGATTTCAGCAGGGGGTATTAGCGCCGCATCGCGCCATGCATCGGGCCTTTCGCGTCAAAGCGACGATCGAGCGTTGGCTTGGCGGCGGTATCGCCAAGGTCGCGGCTGCTTAGTATTAATCGCGGAGACGATTCATGCAGCTCACCGCAACCCTTCCGCGCACGCCAACGCCGCTATTGTTGCGGCGGTTGCTCGCCATCGAATTCGGAGGCGTCATACGCAAATGCGCAAGACTCTTCGGCATCAACCGCCCGGCGGTGCTAAGTCTCGCAGATCTTAAAGTTCCGGACTCCGCGCTTTGTCGGCAAGCGACGGAATTTGCGGCGAGTCTC
Source organism: uncultured Klebsiella sp. (assembly GCA_964555355.1). Taxonomy (GTDB): domain Bacteria; phylum Pseudomonadota; class Gammaproteobacteria; genus CAIKBL01. The sequence goes on along the minus strand of CAZKRY010000010.1, from coordinate 79,896 downwards.
GAGTCGCCGATGTTATTCAATCACTCCATGCGCACGTTTCTGTTTGGCACGGCGGTCGGGAAACATTTGCGGATCGCGGTTGATCCGGAGCTGCTGTATCTCTCGTCCATCTTGCATGACATCGGCTTAACGCCGGAATTCGAAGCAGCGGATTCGTTTGAACTCAATGGCGCGCGCGGCGCGCACCGCTTTTTGCTCGACGCCGGCATGCCGGCTGAGCGTGCGGCCTGCGTGCATGAGGCGATCGCTTTGCACTCGGCGGTCGGCATCGCAAATCACGGCGCGCCGGAACTGAAGCTCGTGCATTTTGGGGCGGGCGTCGATGTGCTCGGCTATCACGCGGAGGATATTGCGCAGCCAACCCTTAACGCGATCGTCGCGCAGTATCCGCGGCATCGATTCAAAGTGGATTTCACCGCGCTATTGTCCGCGCAAGCCGCGCGTAAACCGCAGTGTCATATCGCGGGGCATATGTCATTGGGCTTCGCGCGCAAGATGGCCGGGGCACCTTTCGCGGAATAGTCCGCGGGTAAAACTTACGGGATCTCGGCCGGCGTCGGCACCGAATAACCTTGCTTGACGGCCGGCCGCGCCGCGAGCTTTCGATACCAACGCTGAACGCTCGGATAATTTTCGAGCGAGATACGTTGCCATTGATGGCGCGCCACCCACGGCCAAGTCGCCATGTCGGCGATGGAATAGTTTGGTCCCGCCACATAATCGTGCGTACTCAGGCGTCCTTCCAATACGCGATACAAGCGTGCTGCTTCGTCACCGTATCGCTGCGCGGCGTAAGCCGAAGCCTCCGGATTGAAGTGCAAAAAATGATGCGCTTGGCCGAGCATGGGGCCAAAGCCGCCCATCTGCCACATCAGCCATTCGAGAGTACGCCAACGTTCTTCGCCGTGCGCGGGCAAGAACCGTCCGCCTTTATCCGCCAGATAGATGAGGATCGCGCCGGATTCCATCAGACTTAAACCCGATTCCCGATCGACAATCGCCGGGATCTTGTTGTTGGGACTTATGTTGAGAAACGCCGGCTCGAACTGTGCGTTTTTCGTGATGTCCACGGCATGCACGGTGTACGGCATACCGAGCTCCTCGAGCAAAATGGAAACCTTGCGGCCGTTTGGTGTGGACCAGGTGTAGAGATCGATCATATTTCGCACCCCCGAAAGTAATTGCCGCCCATGTTAGCCGATGTGCGTTGTGTCACTCGCGCTGATTGACGGCCTCTTCAAGCTTAGCCACGATGACTGCGTCAGTTTGAAACTCGAGGTCGCGCATGTGCAACGTTGATTTGCGGATCGTCCTGTCGTTGGTGTTCGCCTGTGTGGCCTCTACGTTTGTGTGCGTCGCTGGAGAGGTGGCAGAACCCGCCTGGGTGCCCCTGACGCTTAGTGTGCCGAAAGCCGCGCATGACGCGGTCATGGCGATGCCCAAGGTAACGGCAGCCGAGGGCTTTAACGTTGCAACGCTGGTCGCACCCGGCTCACCGATGTACGACCCATTTGACATTCACATCCGAGATAACAAAACGCTGTGGGTGGCGGACGACTCGCGCGGTGGCACGATTTATCAGGTCGCTCACGACGGCGCGGTGACGGTGCTCGCGGAGTCCGGCCAGCATCCGCCGATCTCCATCGACGTGGCGCCGCCGAGCTTCGGTCAACACGCCGGATATATCTACGCCGTGTCGTTTGCGAAGCCAGAGAAAATCGGCGGTTGGCAGTTGCCCAATGCGATTACACGCTTCGATCCCAAGAACTTCACCGAGGAAGTGGTGTGTTATTTACCTAAGAACGCGGCCGGCGAAGACGGTGCCGGCAGTTTCTTCGGCCGCTTCGGCCCTGAGGGGTCACCGTTTGCAGGTAAGTTCTTTATTACCGCAGGCACCAATTCAACGATTTATGTATTGACGCCTGACGACCAATGCAAAACGTTCGCACCGGTCGATCGCGCGCGTTGGGGCGCACCGCGTGGGATCGCGTTTACCCCGGACGGCAAGACGATGTTGGTTGGCGCGGCGATTCAGAATCCGCAGAACCCGGCGATCACCACGCCCGGTAAAGGGGCCATCATGCGTGTCATGCCCGACGGCACCATTGCGAACGAACCATTCGCAACGGGTCTGCACGAACCCGGCGCGATGGCGTACGCACCGGAAGGATTCGGCGGCTTCGCGGGTGAACTATTTATCAGTGACGCCGGTAATTGGGATAACGATATCCAAGAAACGGATCCGATCACGCCCGATGGTAAGGTCTATCGCATTCCGGCGGACGGCAAGCCGCGCGTGTTTGCCACCGGTTTATTGAATCCGGTGGGAGTCGTGTTTCATGGCAAAACATTGGTACTGTCGGATATCAACGGTGACTTTCATGTCGGGCAGCACAAGATCCCGATCGGTTTTATGGTGACCGTCGATTACGCACCGTAAACGCGGTTCAGCGCTTGATTGTGATGCGAAATTTTCTAAAGCTCGCCCCACACCAACGGCAGCGCGTCGACTACGCCTACCAAGCCGCCGCGAAACCTTAACGTGGCGCCAGGCGCGAGCCTAAATTCCGGAACACGCGCGAGCCATTCCTCCAACGTGATGCGCATTTCCGTACGTGCGAGATACGCGCCCGGACAGACATGCGGGCCATTGCCAAACGTCACGTGCTCGCTGACGGTGCGATGAAAATCGACTTCAAGCGGTCGTGCATTCAACCGTGCGTCGGTCCCGGCGAGCGGAGTTGGGATCGCCACCATCTCGCCTTTAAGTAACCGCACACCGTCGTATTCAATGTCTTCGCGCACTTCTCGCGCAAGACTCACCACCGGAAAGCGTCTTAAGAATTCTTCGACCGCGGCCGGGATCAGCGTGTGATTCGCCCGGAGTTCCTGCTGATGCGCCGGATTGCGCGCAAGGAAAAGAAACGCGAAGCCCATAAAATTGACCACCGTGTCCAGGCCGCCCAACAACATCTGCATACACAGACTTCGCATCTCCGGCCGCGTCAGCGCCCGTTCGTTCACCCGACCGTTGATGATCCGGCTCAACATATCGTCACCGTCGCCGCCCGCCCGTGCCTCGATGTACGGATCGAGATAATCATAGAGATGCTGTTTGGCCTGCGCGTAGGTCATGCTGCCATCGGGATGAACGATTTGGTCCGTCCAATATTTGATCTTGGGAACATCGGAGGCGGGGAGATCCACCATGCGCATGAAGATTTGTACCGGCAGTAGCTCGGCGTATTCGGTCGTAAAGTTGCACGCGCCGCGCGGCAGAAAGTCTTCAATCAACGCGCCCGCCAGTTCACGAATACCGGCTTCCATACCGTTGACGATTTTCGGCGCCAAACTTGAATTAAGCAGTAATCGATAAGGACGGTGCGCCGGCGGATCAAGGATGACCGGCAACATCTGATGTTGTTCGCCGACTTCCTTCGGCACCAAGTACACACGCGCGGAGAAACGCGCGTAATCGGCGAAAACTTCGGCGATGACCTTGCCGCGGGTGGCGAGCCAGTGGCCGCCGTTGTACGGCGTCCACACGAGGTCCGGGATCTCGGGCGCATGGAGGGTTTGCCATGCTTCGTGGAAACCCGACTCCACACCCGGCGGGTGATACAAATCGAACTCAACCACGCGCGCCGCCGGCACATGCGCGGGGCGTGCCGCGAGTGGCGAACTCATCTTGCTAGCGACTCTGTCATCGCGCGTGCTGCGTCGCTTGTTGCAGGGCACTGGCGGCGCCGCTACGCGCTTGGCGTTGTAGGTAATGCTGAAGCGCGATCAAGTCCTGGTCCGTGAGTTCTTGAAACGCCGGCATCCCACGTTCCTGGCGACTGCCTTTGACTACCACCTCGCGCAAGGCGTCGAGATACAGTGCCACGGGCGATGCGCGCAGATCAGGCGCATAACCGCCGGCCACCGCGCCCGCGCCATGACAGAGCGCACAACGCCGAGAGAACAGTTTGTTGCCGCCGTCGACCTGCTGCGCATCCAATTTAAAATCCGCCTTGACGATGGGTTTGGCGAGTTGTGGTGGCGGCGTTTCCGGTAAGGCCACTTTGCCGTCGAGCGCGAAGGTCAATAAGCGCCGCGGATGGACGCCATAAGTCCAACCGTGTTGGGCAGTCACCGAGCCAGCGACCGACGCACCACCGCCACCCCAGCCGGTCAATAACGAGACATATTGTTTGCCGTCAACTTCATAAGTGACCGGCGGCGCCGAAATACCGACTTTGGTATCGAAGGTCCACAGCGCTTCACCGTTCTGCGCGCGATAAGCCACAAACTTACCGTCCGCGCGACCTTGAAATACCAGTGAACCCGCGGTGGTCATCGTGCCAGGATTCCACACGCCCGGCAGCGCGACTTTCCACGCTTCCTTTTGTGTCACCGGATCCCACGCCAATAACCACGCCGCGTCGAGCTTGGTTTCGACTTCGTCCCCGACGATATAACGGACACCCGGATCGATTTCGAAGTTCGGTGACTGCCAACCCGGCGTGTAGCCTTTGTCCGTGAACACCATCGGCAGTTCGAGCGTCGGCAAATACGCGAGTCCGGTTTGCGGATTGAACGACATCGCGTGCCAGTTATGCACGCCAAACGGGCTTGGGTAAATGAGCTCTTCGCCGTCTTCGTAACGCGCGCCCGGGATCTCCACCGGTTTGCCGGTGGCGAGATCGATGTGGCTCGCCCAGGTCACTTTGCCGATCTTCTCGGCGGAAATCAGCTTGCCGTTGGCGCGATCGATGACGTAAAAGAATCCATTCTTCGGCGCGTGAATCAGCGCCTTAACCGCTTTGCCGCCAATCGAAAGATCGGCCAGCACGATGTCCATGTTGGAGTTGTAGTCCCAGGTTTCGCCGGGCGTTGTTTGATAATGCCAAACGTATTTGCCGGTGTCGGCGTCGAGCGCCACGATTGCACACAAAAATAAGTTATCGCCGCCATCGGGGCTGCGTATCTTGCGATTCCATGGCGAGCCGTTCCCGGTGCCAATATAGATGCGGTTGAATTCCGGATCGTAAGTCCAGCCGTGCCAGGAGTTGCCGCCGCCGCCGTGTTTCCACCACTCGCCGGTCCACGTCTTGGCGGCCATCGCTTGGGCGTCGTCTTCAAAACCATCGGCCGGATTGCCCGGCACGATGAAAAAGCGCCAAACTTGTTTGCCGGTGGCCGCATCGTAGGCCGTGACATAACCGCGCGACGCACCGACTTCGGTACCGCCGTTGCCGATCAGCACTTTGTCGCGGAACACTTTCGGCGCGCCGTTGATATACACGGGCTTGGAGACATCGGTGGTTTGCGTGCTCCACACCTGCTCGCCCGTCTGCGCGTTCAGGGAGATCAGCCGTCCGTCGCCGGTCGCCACAAACACATGTCCCTTCCAGTACGCGGCGCCACGGTTGGAATCCCAAAAGACGCGTGCTCGATCGCCGGCGACTTTCAGCACCTGCGGATCGAAAGTCCACAAAATCTTATGCGTGCGCGTATCCACCGCATACGTGCGGCTATAGCTGCCGGTGAAAACCATCATCCCATCAACCACCAGTGGGGTTGAGAGTAGCGAACGCTCGCCCGGCAATTCGACAAACCAGTCAAGGCCGAGCTGGGCGACGTTCTCGGCATTGATTTGGGTAAGAGGGCTGAAACGCTGCTCCGAGTAGGTCCGACCAAACCCAAGCCAATTGGCGCCTTGTTTTTCATCGGCGAGCGCGGCGTCGTCGACGGTGGTTTGAGCGGGAGCAAATTGGCTAGTGAACGCGAGTACGAGAGCGAGTGTTAAGCGCATTGGCCCTCCGGGCGTAAGCGAGTGTTAGGTCGATAAAGGCCGAAGGATACGCAGCCGCTCCCTGGCTCGTCTACACAGCTGCAACTAGCGCGAACTGTCGCAATCTTGTGGCCAGGTAAGAAATGCTGACTAAGCGTCCGACACGGACGACCGCGAGTTGAAATTGCCGCGCAGACCAGTGACATTACGGTTTTAGCTCGGACCCCAGATTCGGATCCAAAAAACGCGCCGTTATTGCCCAGATTTTTACGGCGCCCTGTGTCGTTTAGTTCGGAGGTTTTCATGAAGTTCATGTTCTTTTTCTACCCCGCGATCCCGGCCACGATGGACGAGCGTGAGAAATTACGGCCGATCGCGAGCCGCACCGACAAATTCCAAAAGATGCTGGACGAAATCATCGCGCTGTCACAGCTCGCCGAAGAACTCGGCTTTCAAGCGGTGACCTATCCGGAACATCACCTGCACACCGAAGGCGGCGAGATGGGCAGCTTGCCGTTGTTGACCCAGCATGTGTTGGCCAACACCAAGAAGATCATGGCCGGCCCGATTGGTTACGTATTACCGGGCTGGGAGCCGTTGCGTCTGGCGCTTGAAATCGCATGGCTCGATCAAATTTCCAAAGGCCGCACCTTTGCCGGATTTGCGCGCGGTTACCAGGCGCGCTGGTTGAATCAAATGGCGCAGAAGCTGCATTTAGGCGCGGCTGACTTACACGATAAAACCAAGAAGCCGGATAACGACGTCACCAACCGCGAGGCTTTTCAAGAAGTGTTCGATATTTTGAAACTCGCGTGGAAAGAAGAAGCCTTCAGCTACAACGGCAAGCATTATCAATATCCGTTCCCTATCGAGACCGGCACCCCATGGCCGGCCCACGATTGGACGCGACGCTACGGCGCGCCGGGCGAAGTGGATGAGAACGGCAACATTCGTAAGTTGTGCATCGTGCCGAAGCCGTTCCAAAAACCGCACCCGCCGTTGTTCCAAGCTTTCTCGCAGAGCGAAGCGACTATCCGCTGGGCGGCACGCGAAGGGTTGATCCCAACGCTGCTTGTGTCCGATTTGGACGAGCTAAAACGTTTCACCCAGATCCATACGGAAGAAGCCAATGCGCACGGCCGCAACATCAAGTTCGGCGAAAGCATCGGTGTGTTTCGTGGCGTCTACATGGGAGACACCAAAGCGGAAGCGCACGCGTTGGCGATGCGCGGCTTGATGGGCACCGGCTGGCCGGGTTGGGCGCATTACTTCGGCTTTACCGATGCGTTCCGGCTGCCGGAGGACGACATCAAATATCCGGGTCAAACGCTGCCGCCGTCGGAAGCGACGATGGAGCGTTTTGATCGCAAGCATTTCACGTTGACGGGGAATGGTGATGATTTGCGGCGTGAAATGGATTTGCTGGTGGAGTACGGCAATCCGGAATGGTTCATCTGGCAGGGCGATCAGGGCTATCTGCCGATCGACGATGTACGACGCCAATTAGAGCGCTTCGCCAAAGAAGTCATGCCGCATTACCAGTAGCGCGTCCCGATGAGTGCCGTGTCAAGAGACGCCGACGCGCAGGCGTTGGCCGATGCCGTTGCCATCGCCAACGTACCCACGTTGTTGATGGTGCTCGTGCAATTGACGGGTGAGCTCACGTGGTTGGAAGAACCCTTTTGCCCATCGCGCGCCAAAGGGCTGAACGACAACGACAGCGGCGGTTTGCCGGAGGACGTGCAAGCCACTGTGCGCAAGGAAGCGCTGGCCGCGATCCTCGCTTGGCGCGCCGGCAAAGCGCCTACGATCCCAGAGCCTTCCGCCGAACTCGGTCGCAAAATGCTGAGCGTCGCGATGGGTGAGGAGGTGCCGCAGGATTACGCCGGCATCATCGCCGCCGAACTGCCCTCGGCACAGACCTTGCCCACTGCCAAGTGGAAGGTGCCTCAAGACTTCGAAGTGCTCATCATCGGTGCCGGCGTCTCCGGCATTTGCGCCGGCATTCATTTCAAACACGCCGGCATACCATTCACGATTCTGGAGCAAACTCACGAAGTCGGCGGGATTTGGCGCGACAACCGTTATCCAGGCGCTGGCGTTGATACGCCCAATCATCTTTATTCGTTTTCATTCGCGCCGTATGACTGGTCGATGTTTTTCGCGTTGCGCGATGAATTGAAAGGTTACTTGGAGCACGTTGCGGAGAAATTCGCACTCCGCGCATCGATTCAATTCGGGATCCGCGTGGAATCCGCGGCGTTCAACAACGCTACGCAACGCTGGGAAGTGGTCACACGCGATGGTAATGGCAGTGTGCGCACCCGCACGGCCAATGTGCTGATCTCTGCGGTTGGCATTTTCAATCCGATAAAGTTTCCGGATATTCCGGGGCTGAAATCCTTCGCAGGCCCGTGTTTTCACACCGCCGAATGGCCGCAAACACTCGATCTCACCGGCAAACGCGTCGCAGTGGTTGGCAATGGTGCGAGCGCCATGCAGATCTGCCCGGAGATCCAGCACCAAGTCGCCGCGCTTTCAATCTTTCAACGCTCGACGCATTGGGTGGCGCCAAACGCGCAGTTCCGCAAACAAATTCCGGAGGCACTGCGATATCTGTTGCGCGAAGTGCCGCTTTATCGCGCGTGGTATCGCCTGCGCTTGGGCTGGACGTACGGCGATCAAGTTCACCAGGCCCTGCAAAAAGACCCGACCTGGCCGCACGCCGAGCGCTCGCTCAATAAAGCGAATGAATCGCACCGCGGATTTTTCACGCAATACATCATGTCCGAGCTTGGGCCGCGCACGGACTTGCTGGATAAAGTCGTGCCGCCGTATCCACCGTTTGGCAAACGCATGCTGATGGATAACGGTTGGTATCGCATGCTGCGCAACCCGAAAGTCGAGCTCGTGACCGATTCGATTCGCGAGATTCAGTCTGCAGGGCTAGTTACCGAAGACGGCCGTGAACATCCGGCCGATGTGCTCGTCATTGCCACTGGCTTCGATGTGCTGCGCTTTATCACCGCATTTGAAGCGCATGGACGTACGGGGCGTACGTTGCGCGAAGTATGGGAAGACGATAACGCGCGCGCTTATCTCGGTTGCGCGGTACCGGAGTTTCCGAACTTTTTTTGTTTGTATGGACCGAATCTGCAAGCCGGCCACGGTGGCAGTCTCATCTTCATGATCGAAATGCAGATGCGTTACATCATGGATGTGCTGCGCCAGATGAGCGCGGGCGATCTAGGTTCTGTCGAAATCCGCCAAGAAGTGCACGATGCGTACAACGCGGGCGTCGATGCCGCGCATGCCAACATGGTATGGACACACCCCGGGATGACTACCTACTACCGTAACTCACGCGGGCGCATCGTCGTCAACTCGCCCTACCGCAACGCGCATTTCTTTGAGATGTCGAAGGCGGCGCGACTGGAAGATTTTATCGTTGAAGCGAAGCGCGATTAAGAAACCTCTCCCACCGGGAGAGGTCGGCGCGCAGCGCCGGGTGAGGGGCAGCGTGCCGGCGTTGCTTATGAAGACCCTCACCCTACCCTCTCCCGCGCGCGGGAGAGGGTGAAAGAAACCTCTACCGGGCGCGGGGGGAGGGTGAAGGAAACCTCTGCCGGGTGGGGGGAGCTCGACGTAATTTGCGTTACCCCTTCCACACCGGCGCCCGCTTCTCCGCGAACGCGCGTAAACCTTCTTTACCGTCGGCCGTTTCGAACACATTGCACAAGGTCTCAATTTGATTCTCGACATTGCGTCGATAATCCAAATCGTTAGCACGCATGAACGAAGCGCGACCAAGTGCCATGATGGTGGGAGATTTTTTAGCAAGTACACCCGCCAACGCGCGCGCCTTGTCCATCAACTGCTCGCGTGGTACCGCGTAATTGATAAGCCCGATGCGCTCGGCTTCCAAGGCCGGGATCGGTAGACCCAAAAACAACAATTCAAATGCTTTATGCCGGCTTATCTGCCGCGGGAGATGCGCGTAATGGATTGCCGGAATAACGCCAACGTCGATTTCGGGGTAGCCGAGATCAATATCATCGGCAGCGATGATCATGTCGCAGTTGATGGAGAGCGTCATACCGGCACCGCGCGCCGGGCCGTTGATGACGGCGATCGTCGGTTTGGTCAGGCGATATTGGATATCCATCGTCTCCATATAAAGTTTATATACAAAGCGCCGCAGGTCCATGCCGTCACCGCGCGCCACCATCTTTAAATCCATGCCCCCGCAAAAAAGCTTGGGTAATGCACTACACAGCAGAATCGCGCGCACGCTGGGGTCTTGGTCGGCTTGGCGATAGGCGGCATGAATGGCGTCCATCATCGTGTGGTCGAGTGCGTTGACCGGTGCAAGATTCATTTGCACCGTCGCAATGTGATCGGAGACGGAATAATCGATTGGCTGATTGAGCGGCATGGAAGAAAACTCGTGATCTGGGATTAAGAGAAATCGGCGGAGAAGCGAATATTGCCGCGCGCGAGCCCATCAAGCACCACTTCCATGCCACCGGATTTGATCATCCATTCCAAACGATGATCGCGGTACTCGCGCACAAACAAACCTTGATTGATCAACTGATCGAGTCCTTCGAGCGAGGCCATCGACGCCGTTGCTTCCGCTGCCGTCTGAGCGACTGACGGTCGCGCATTAACGCGCGCCATCCACGCCTCGAGCGGTGAGTTTGCCGCGGGCGCAAAGCCAAACGCGGCCGAGCAGTTGAGATAAGGAATGACCGACAAATCCGCGCGCCCGAACCGCTCGCCGCCAAACCACTCGGCTTGGCCGAGTTCGCTTTCGAGCCAGCGCTGCCAGCCGGCGATTTGCGTCGCCGCCTTGGCTTTCAATCTCGCGCCAAGTTCGCCGGGGGCGCGTCCCATGTAACGCAGTTCGATCAACCCCCAGTTGATCGCTTCGTAATGCGTGTCCATGACATCTTCGATCATGCGTTCGCGTGCGCGATGGGCCGGATCGCGCGCCAGTAAATTTGGTTGTGGCCATTTTTCTTCGAGATATTCGAGAATCACCGTGGAATCGAAGATGCGCACGTCGCCATCGGTCAACGCGGGTACCTCACCGCGCGGCGAGGCGCCGGTGAACTCCGCGGTCAGTCCGCTGCCGCTACCCAAACCATCCGGCAATCGGAGTTCAAACGGCAGCCACTTTTCACGCAGCGCGATTTTGCACTTCTGCGCGTAGGGAGAGAGAGGGTGTTCGAACAGAATCATAGTTGCACTCGCTATCCGTGTTGACCCGAAGTATGCCCGGGAACGCTTGCTTCCGCGCAATTTAGGCTTTTATGCTGGCGTGATTTTCGGAGATTTTAAATGTCGGATTTGTTCAGCCCCTTCACGCTTAAAGGTGTGACGCTACGCAATCGAATCGCAATGTCGCCGATGACGATGTACCGTTCGGTGGACGGTTTGATGAACGATTTCCACGTGATGTTACTCGGTTCGCGCGCAGCAGGCGGTTTCGGCCTCGTGTTCGCGGAACAACTCGCCATCCTTGCGACCGGCCGCACCAGCGTGAGCTGCGGCGGGATCTATGACGATGCGCAAATCGAAGGATTGCAACGCGTGACGGCGATTGTCAAAGACATGGGGGCGGTGCCGGCCGTGCAGCTTGGCCACACCGGGCGCAAAGGCAGCGAAGTCAAACCCTGGCAAGGCGGTGCGCAGCTTGCTCCGGACGATCCCAACGGTTGGCAAGTGGTCGGACCTTCGGCCATTCCGTATGGCGGTAAGTATCGTTATCCCGTGCACGCGCTGACGCACGAAGAAATTAAGGCCATTCACCGGGCGTACGCGGAGGCCGCGCAACGCGCGGTGGACGCCGGCTTCGAGTGGCTGGAAATGCATTTTGCGCACGGCTATCTCGGTGCGAGTTTTTTTTCGCCGATCGCGAACCAACGCACCGATGAATATGGCGGAAGCCTATCGAATCGATTGCGTTATCACCTCGAAGCGTTGGACGCGGTGCGCGCGGTGTGGCCGGAGCGCTATCCACTCACCATGCGACTCGGCTCCGATGATCTAAACAAACATGGCGTGCAGTTTGAGGATGCCGTGTGGGCGGTGGGGCAAATGAAAGCGCATGGGCTCGACTTGGCGGACTTGAGTTTGGGCTTCAACACCGATGAGATGCATGAAAAGCCCTTTGCGGAAATGAGCTTCATGCTGGAGCGTGCGCGGCGCATGCGCCGCGAAATTAACATTCCGACAGCGACCAGCTGGAATTTGGGCCTGCCGCAAGTCGCCGATCGCGCGATCCGCGAGGAAAGTATCGATCTGGTCATGCTCGGCCGTCCGGCGCTTTCCAATCCGCATTGGCCGGTGTGGGCGGCGCGCGAGCTTGCGCACCCAGACCCATTCACACTGGTGCCGGAAGACTGGGGATGGTGGTTGCGCAATTTTAGGGCGCATCCGGACTGTATCGGCTGGCCGACTGCGGACGCTGCGGCGCCCGTTTTAACGCAACGGCGCGCGTAAAATTGATTTGAGCGCGTGGCTGGCGCGATTGGCAACGCCGGCGGGACTGCGGGTATGCTGCGGTCTCCGCAAACCCTGAGCGCACCGCATGATTAGTCCCGCCGATGATTTGCTGATTCATCAAACGCACGAGCCCGTGCGGCATGTCGCGACCAGCGATCGGCGCTTCTACGATCGTTACTTCTTCACCGGACATGCGTGCAGCGCCGATCTTTTTTTCATGATAGGCATGGGCTGCTATCCCAACCTCGGTGTCATCGACGCTTTTGCATCAGTCGCCACCGGCGGCACGCAAACCACCACTCGCGCGTCTCGTGAATTGGGCGAAGATCGACTGCACACCACCGATGTTGGTCCGTTTGGTGTAGAAGTTTTAAGCGGATTGCGTCGTTTGCGCGTTTGGTCCAAGCCAGGCCCGCATGCCGTGCAATGCGATCTGGAATGGAACGGCGCGGTGCCGGCATTCGAGGAGCCGCCGCTATTCACGCGCGTCATGGGGCGCGTCATGGAGCAGGGCACGCGGCTTATCCAAACCGGCTGTTGGTCGGGATTTCTGCGGGTTGGCGATCGGCGTTTTGAATTAACGCCGGATACCGCATGGGGCGGGCGCGATCGCTCCTGGGGCGTGCGTTCGATCGGCATGGAGCGCGAGCCGCGCGGCATACAACAAGCTCACGCATTAAATGAACAACGCACTAGCCTGTGGATTTGGTCGCCGATGCAGTTTGCCGACTACAGCATTCATTTCAGTGTTGGTGAATATGCAACGGGCGCCCGCGCGATCGAAACCGTGCGGCGGGTGAGCTCGTTTGCGCGCGGGGGCGAAGTTGAAGAATTAACCGGTGCGGAACACGAGTTGAAGTTCGATCACGCCACGCGTGAACTGCAAGCCGGCTCGCGCGTGAGCTTTGTCGATACCAACGGTGAGCGCCGCACGGTGACCCTCGAGCCATTGTGTCGCGCGTACCTTCGGGCCGGCACCGGCTATGGTGGACCGGATGCGTGGCGTCATGGCATGTATATGGGCGCGCAGTGGGTCGATAGCGTCAGCTACGATCTGACGCGCGCCGATATCACGGCGAAGATTGGGCCCACGCATGTCTTGTGCCGCATGACGATGGATACGGGTGACGTGGGCTACGGCACGTTTGAAACGCAGGTTTATGGTGCCTACCCGCGCTACGGGTTTAATGTGTGAGCATGGCCGCGCTTACCGGCGATGCGGCGCAAATCACGCACGCGCTGGCGCGTTATCTCACGGCTTCGTGGGGCGAACCCGTCATCATCTCGGCGATGAGGCGCCTCACGGGCGGCGCGTCACACGAGACCTGGGCGTTTGATGTGGCGCGTCGAGAAGAGGCCACGCACCGTTACGTGCTTCGACGCGCGTGCGCGCAAGGAATACTCGATACCGATTTGGCACGCGAATTCGCATTGCTCAAACTTCTACACGCGCAAGGCGCGCCGGTGCCGGCGCCGCAATGCTGTGCGCTACCGCCCAATCCGCTCGATGCGCCGTTCTTGATTGCTGAGCGTATCGAAGGTTTGGATATCCGCAAAGTGTTGGCAACAACTTCAATCGCTGATCGCCTCGCACTCGGGCAAGCTTTGGTGTATGTGCAAGCCGAGCTTCATCGCACGCCTCTCGATCAAACACTCAAAGGGATCTTTCCGGCGCTCACTTGGGGCGCCGCGGCGGAAGTCGCGCAGTGGGCGGATGTGATCGAGCGCGATAATCAGGGGCCACAGCCGATCTTGCGCGCGGCACTGCAATGGCTGCGTACCCATCCGCCGGAATGTCGCGACCCGGTGCTGGTACACGGCGACTTTAAGACGAACAACTTATTGTTTCGTGCCGATGGCACCGCGGTGGTGATCGATTGGGAAATGGCCCATATCGGCGATCGCATGGAGGATCTTGCTTGGACCCTGTTATGGGCGACCGAATTTGATTTGGTAGGCGGACTGTTGAGTGAGGCCGAGTATTTGCAGATGTATGCGGCGGTAACCAACACGGAGATTACGGCGGAGAGCCTAATGTTTTGGAAGATGTTCTCGCTGGTCAAGCTCGCCGCGATTTTCGTGACGAGCGCACGACAGGGCGCGATCGTGAGTAACCCTCGCCCGGTACTTGCGATGCTCGGTCGTGGCATCCCCTGGCTTGAGTACAGAATCGCGCAGCGTCTCGCGGCATGCCGATGAATCCCGACGGCTTTGAGACCCTCGATATGCTGCGCGCGTTTTTAACCAAGCGCGTGTTGCCCGCGCTCCCACCGGAACTCGTAAGCGATGTGCGTGCGGCAAGCAAGCTGCTCGATAACGTGATACTCGAATTCGATGTGCTCTATCCACTGTTGATGCACGAATGCACGGCACTGCTCTTACTATGCGAAGAAGCGATGACGAGTGCGTGCGTGCCGGAAGTTAGTGAGTTTGCCGCGCGGCTTGCGGAAGCCAAAGTATCTGTAAACAACTTTGATTCGTTACGCGCGTTAGCGACTCATCATGCTCGACTGGTGGCGCTCGCGGGTGAAATCATGATGGCGTTGCAAAGCGGTGCCGGTGCACAATCAAAGGACATCCTTGCGCGCTTTTATGCGCAGTTTGAACGACAAGCCGCGGCGAGGCTGGGCTGGCAGTCTGTATTCGCCGCCAACGCTTAAGACCAACAATCTCATCGTCTAGAAAGGGAGCGTTATGCAAGTTTTATTCGAAGGAGGCACGTTTTTCGAAGGACCGCGTTGGCACGCCGGTGCATGGTGGGTGTCCGATTTCTACTCGCATCGAGTGCTGCGCGTGACCCCGAGTGGGGCGGCCGAAACCCAAGCCGAAGTGCCGAATCAACCGTCAGGCATTGGCTTTTTGCCGGATGGCTCGCTGCTGGTGGTCTCCATGAAAGATCACCGCGTGCTGCGCCGGGATGCGCGAGGTCAATTGGTGACTTACGCCGATCTATCGAGTGTGTGTGGCGGGTATGCCAATGACATGTTGGTCGACCGCCAAGGGCGTGCATATGTCGGCAATATTGGCTTTGATATTTTTGGTGGCGCGGCACCCGCTAAAACGAGTATCGCGCTGATCGACACCAACGGCCGAATCACGGTGACCGCCAACGATCTTATTTGTCCGAACGGTATGACCATTACAGCGGACGGCAAAACGATGATCGTTGCCGAAAGTTTTGGTGCCGCGCTGACGGCCTTCACGATTCAAAACGATGGCTCGCTCACCGCGCGCCGACCGTTCGCAAGTCTTGGCAAAGCGCCGCCGCTGACCACCGCCGAGCATTTACTCGAAACCGACTACATCCCGGATGGCTGTGCGATTGACGCCGAGGATCATGTGTGGGTGGCGGATGCACTTGGCAAACGTGTGTGCCGCGTTGCACCGAACGGCCAGATAGTCGAAACCTTGCGACCGCCGAACGACATGGGTGTTTACGCCTGCGCGCTCGGCGGGGTCGATAATCACACGTTACTGTTGTGTTCGGCGCCGGACTTCTCGGATGTGAATCGTAAAGCCAAACCCGAAGCCGTGCTGTACACCACAAAGGTTGCCGTGCCGCGTGGGAACGGATTGCCGTGACAGTGGTATCCGCGCGAGACAGCGCATTGAAGCCTTTCCCGTCACCCGCTCGCAGAAGCGCCCGTAAGCTTTCCCCCTCTCCCGCGTGCGAGAGAGCCCTTAATCTTTCCCCCTCTCCCGCTCGCGGGAGAGGGCAGGGGTGAGGGTGAACAACATGGACAATCTCCACACCCGCTTCACACAACTCTTCGGCATCCAGCATCCCGTGATGCAAGAAGGATTGGGTCCGTACAAAACCGTGCATCTGGCCGCCGCGGTATCGAATGCCGGCGGACTCGGCACGGTCAGCATTCCAGGGATCAGCGAAGAACCAGCGATTGGCGCGGCCAAGCTACGTGGCTATATCGAAGACACCTGCGCGCTCACCGATAAACCCTTCGCGGTTAATGTGCCGGTCGGTGCGGACAAACACGGCAATGTGCCGCCGTTTAGCGCGGCGTATGTGGGTGCGGTGGTCGATGCGGTTAAAGATCGCGAAATCGCCAAACGCCTACGCGCGATCACGACTTCGGCCGGCCCGCCGTCCGCTGCGCGTCGCTTGATAGAAGGTTCCGGGCTTTTGCATATTCACAAAATAGGTAGCACGCGCCAGGCGATTCGCGCGGCACGGGAAGGCGTCGATCTCATCATCGTTTCCGGCTATGAAGCAGGCGGGCACACGCACGCACGACCGGTGCACACCTTCGTCTTGGGACCTAACGTTGCTGATGCCGTGGATATTCCGATTATTTTGGCCGGTGGGATCCGCGACGGTCGCGGTCTCGCAGCGGCACTGGCCATGGGCGCGGATGCGGTCGCGCTCGGCACACGCTTTGTCGCGAGCCACGACAATCCCGATTGGCATCCGGCGTTCGCACAGCGTGTGCTCGCGATGCAAGAAGGTGAAGATATTGTTTTTCAAGCGTTGTACGGACCGTCGCGCGCATTGCGGAGCGGCGCCATCAGTGAGCTTGCCGAGATCGAAGCTACCGGCCGTTTAAGCGAAGAAGAACTAACACGCTTCAAAGACGAACGATTAATCGCCGGTCAGCGCGATGGCGATATGGTGGGCGGTATCTTGCCGTGTGGCCAAGTGGCGAGCGGTTTAACGGAACTTATTCATGTGGCGGAATTTGTGCCTGGCCTCGTACGCGAAGCGCTTGAGGTCATGGCGCGAATGAATGCGCGGCGTATCTCTCACAACGCGAGTTAGCGACTTCAATTTCACTTCTTAATCGGCGCGTACGCGGATCGGCGCCATACGTCGACTGCAACGCACTACATTGAGCGCGACAGCGATATCGATTGACGGCTGTCCCGAAGCCGTATCTATTAATGATCGCGGCAACCGCCCACCTACCGGAGTTGACACGATGTCCTTTATCCCGACCCGGTTGGTCGCCGTAGCTATTCTCAAAAAATTCACCGGAAGTGTTTTAGCACCAACCTTAATCATTACGCTCCTGTTAGGGCCTTTCCCGGTTTATGCGGCGTTATGCGCCATGAACACCACAGTTGGTGCTGCGTCGGCGACCTGCGGCGAGGTATTTACTTTTGGAACCGTTGAGTTCGAAAGCTTCGTGGGGTTGCCAAGTCCGGGTGGTCAAAATTTTGTGAAAGGCCCCGCCGGGGGTACTGCTGTCAGTATCGGGCTCGCGCCAATGGTGAGCGGCATCGGAACAGCCAGTGCGCAGGTTGGACTGCTAAGAGCTACAGCGGTGTCGCTTTACTCGAATGCGGATAGGAACGGGTTTATTTCGACGAGAGTCACGACCACGTTTACTGACACTGGCCCGATCACGGCCGTTGGGTTAGCGGCGGGTACCGTGGTCCACGCCACTGCAACGTGGGGCATCGATGGCACCGCCAGCCGCGGTGCGGGGATTCTTAGTTCGGCACTACTCATCGGTAGTAACCTCAACAACAACCTCCTCGGGTTATCGCTAAGCCCCATCTACCATTTTGATCTGCACGTCGGCGAAATTGTCACCCTTTTTCTAGGTCTCCAAGTGTTTGCCGACGCTAGCTTCTCAACTCCCGCAGCCACCGCTGACTACGGGCATTCCGCGAGACTTTTCTTAGACTTTGCCGAAAGCGGCGTACGCTTTGACTCGATGAGTCAGCATGATTATCGCACCGGTGCGATACCAACCCCGGTGCCCGCCGCGTTTCCACTTTTTGCGGCCGGCCTTGGCGCGCTTAGGGTCGTCGCCAAACGCAGAAAGCGCAGTGTGATCGTCGCGTGAGCCTATAACCCAGGCCAGCAACTCCAATCGGCGTAGGTCCGATCGGTCACGATACGACCATTTTGAATAGTGAGCACCGCGATAAACGGCAATGACCAAGCGGGCCCCTGATCGGCATCGCGCAACAGCGCCTCCACGCAGACGACATCCCCGGACGCGTGCATGCGTTCAATATCGAACCGTCGTTTCGGCGCCTTGGCGAGGACTGCATCTTCCACCTTTTGTAGGGCCGCTTGGCCTTCGATCACGCCTTTGCCCATTGGATAGACTTTACAGTCTGGCGCGTAACACTCATTGACCATGCGCGTAACATCATCGTTGTAACAGCGCATCCAGTGTTGGACGAGCGTGTGGTTTTTTTCAGTCGCATTCATCGTTTCATCTCTGTTTGATAGTTGACGGGAATCAACGAACGCGGCGTTGGCCGCGCGCGCGTTGCTGTTTAGGAATCAATTTACGATAACGCAAGCGAAGTACCGTCGGTTCGATTATCGGCTCCAAAAGCATCAATAGTTTTTGAAAAAGCGTGAATTTGCGCACCGGCCGCCGCAATTGATCGACGGTGGCTTTCACCACGGTTTTGGTGGTGACATCGATGTATCCGTCAACCGCGGCCTGCAAACCGGCATCGTCCAGGCGATAAATTGCATCGCGCGCGTTCAGAAAGTCTTGTTCGAGATATCGCACATAAAGCGGCACTTCGCCGAACCCTTCGTAGTGCTCACTATGTTCCGAGAACTCGCCGGGCAAATGTTGCCGCATCGCCTGGTACGCCGGCGCGGTTAACAGTAAATATTCGTGACTGTTCAGCGTATTCTTGAGCAGGCGATGCGCCAAAATAACGTCCGATCCCGATACTTGCGCGCGCCCGGCGACTTCGTGAAACACCGCTTCGCCTAGATGCACGATGATCTTGAGACCGAGCTTATCGATGTTGCTGCACACCGCGCATTGGCACGGCGTGGACTCGATGACAACGCCAAGCTGCGCGATGAAGGCTTCAAAAAACTTGCCGAGTTTCGCGCTAACTTCCATCACCACGCGCTGCCACGCTCGCTCTTCACCCGGATCGGCCGCGTAGAGAAACACCGCATCGCCTTCGATTTCTTGTAGCACCAGCGGAATATCGACTTGCTTGGCGATGGCGTCGATCAACATGTTCATCGCCATCTGCCCATGCACGGCGGATTGCTGATTCTCCAGCATGAACTTGGTATAGCCGCTGATGTCGGCTAGCAAGATGATTAGTCGTTTTTGTTGCATGCGATGAATTGCGGCGCGGTCTAGACTATCCGCGAGTATACGCGTCGAGCAGCGTTGAAACGCATTCCGGTAGGGGAGTTCAGGGATTCTTTAGGGTACTTAAATCTAAGCAAGGAACTGGGGTCAGAGTAAGAGTTGAGTCATCAAGTCTTACTCTGACCCCAGTTCCACTCCTGACCGTCCACGAATGGTTTACCGAGGGGTTTGACAGTGCGGATCTCCGCGCAGCAGAGGCTTTGTTGGACGCGGCATCGGAAAATTCACTGGCGAACTAAGCCGATGCCCACCACAAAATGAGGATCAGCCCGGCGCAGCCATACGTCCAGCCATGCATATAGCGTCGGATTCCGACAGGTGCCCGATCGATATCCATAAACCGCAGTAGCACGATTGAGATTTTGGCCGCCGCAATCGCCATGATCGCGGCGATGGCGACATGACGTTCCGCCATGAATTCCGCGGCGACGAAACTAATTGCCGAGATCAACAAGAGGAGAAGCCACGCATTGCGCGGGCCGGCCGGGTGATTTCCAATCATCGTGCGCCTACGAGATACAAAAGAGAAAAGATAAATATCCAGAGCAGGTCAACCATGTGCCAGTACAGGCTGCCGCCGTCTAACCATTTGAGATAGTGCGCGCGGGTCGCCTCCGCTGGGCCATAGGGTTGGGGACCAGTCGCCAACACGCCAAGCAAAATCATGCCCACCACGTAGTGGACGAAGTGAATACCGGTTAATGCGAAATAGAACGTAAAAAACTCATTGGTGGAGACAGTCAGTCCACCGGTAATTTTTTCGTAATACTCGTAACCTTTGACCACACCAAAACCCGCGCCAACCGCGAGCGCCGACCAGAGCAACCTTTGCGCCTGGCGGATATCGCCTTGGCGTCCCACCACATTGGCCCAGGCGACGAGCCAGCTGGAGGTGATCAAAATGCAGGCGTTAAGAAAACCGAGTGCCGCGTTGAGTTGCTGGGCGGAGTGATCGAATAACGCGGCTTGGCTAAGCCGCTCGACCATAAAGACCAAGAAGAATAGGCCAAAGCTGCTGCAATCGAGCGCGATGAATATCCAGATGGCCGGCGCGCGTTTCGCGCGCGCGTCAGCCACTTGGGCTAGGGACGTTTCAATTACCTGCATGCGTTGCGTAGTGCGCTCGTTCCAGCCGACCGATTGCCTTGATGATGTATGTCCCGACCACGAGCCACATCACGAAGAAGAGGGTGAACTCGACAAAGTAATTGAGCAGCCCGCTGCGTGAGAAGGGACCATCGAACACCAGTGGCATCATGGTGAGCAGCGCGAAACTGACCACCACGAACATCGTGAACCACGCGGCCCAGCCCGGTACGAGCGGTTGTTCACGCCGATCCTGCAAAACACAGATCCCAAAGGCGACCATTTGCATGGTGGTGAGGGAGTAGGCCATGTCAAAGAACATCCAACCGAAGTCATAAAGAATTTGTAGCGTTTTAGGCTCCATGACCTCTGGGCGGTATGCTATGGCGAGCCAGAGCGAACACGGCACGACGAACACGATGGTGGTGAAAGCCGCGCCCGCAAGTTGTAGTAGAGATAGGATCGAATTCGCACCGTTTTCTTTTTCGATGGCGCGCATGACCACCCAAATGGCGACGCCCCAGGTGAAATAGAGCACCGAAATTGGCATCTGCACAATCATGCCGATGCGTATTTGCCCCGCATGTGCGCGGATCTGAGCGGCAAATTCCTCAGCCCCCAGGGCTGGTGAATAGGGAGGAATGTTTTGTCCCAGGATGCCCCAGAAGATGATCGTGCCGACCAGCATAAACATTCCTGACCAGGCCAGCGCTTTGGCGTAGCGATATGGATTCATGACTCCCCCCTCCATATTTTCGTTTCTGTTTTA
This sequence comes from uncultured Klebsiella sp., assembly GCA_964555355.1. Classification (GTDB taxonomy): domain Bacteria; phylum Pseudomonadota; class Gammaproteobacteria; genus CAIKBL01. The sequence continues at coordinate 58,649 of CAZKRY010000010.1, read as the reverse complement.
CTTCTCCCCAGACTCTAGCGAACTCTTCGGGCGATTCCTATCCGGAAGTGGAATTGGGCGAAGTTAGGAAGCTTGCGACACCCACTAAACTCGATTTGGGACACCCATCTACCGGGACGAAACGGGGGCATTCAATGATCATCCCCATTGACCATCAATTTACGTCGATGCTTAGCAGCGGGTCCCGCAGTGAGGTCACTCAGTGGTAACTCCCATGTATCTGCAGCGGGTGCGCATGAAATGCGGTGGGACGGAACTTTGGTTGGCTTTCACCGCTTTGCAGCCATAGTGTTGTCCGCGATGATGCGCCTGCTTGTGCAAACGCAGCATGTCTCGGCATCGAGACCTCCGCAAATCGATTCTCGGCAGGCGGCGTAAGAATCACGGGACTATCCGCTTACTGATTCGCCGCCTGGCTCATCTTTCTATCTCAATGCGTTTTGACAGATCGTCGATGTCCACGTGAAAATTTAACCATACGTGGCCCTCCGGCCACGTAGACCCAACGTGCTTACGCCGCTGATTAGCAGCCACAGAGCCGCGGGTAATGGCACGGGATCAGGGCCTGGCAACAGCGGATACAGTGTTCCCGATGCTGCGTTTATCGTGATTGCGGAGAACGGGTTACCGAACAAATCCGTCGCGGCAATCCCGGTCAGGAGCGAGGTGTGCTCAAACGACGCATTCGCGTCTGCTTGGAAAAAGGTCGGTGGATGAAGCCGATCGTAACCGGCACCAACACTTATTGAATGAACAATTTGCAGATCGAACGGCACTCCAAACGTAAAGAGCATGGCGTTCGGTCCGTTGAGGTTCAAGGCGTAGGTGCCAGCGGTGCTGACTGACACAGCACCGCCAAAAACGGAATTTATCGATACACCAATGCCAAGGTTGGCCGCCGCGGTTTCTGCGCCGTGTCCATCCGTCACAAATAGATTGCCTGTCGCATTACCCGTGACGGTAAAACTCAGTAGTAGCCTAGCTATTCCCGTGCCTCCGCCGATAGTCAAAGTCTCATTTGACGTCCCAAATGCATTGGCGGCGTAGGTCCCGCCGAACAAGTTCGGGTTTTGCTCCAGGACATGCACCTGGGCAAGACCGCGAAATATGCCGTAGTCCTGCAACGCCACCGCAGTTGCCGAAAATTCCGTCCCGTTTTGATCTGTAAAGGGGTAGTTAATGCCGGATCCAGCGCCGCTACCACCTAGTAAGACTGCACCGCCACCGCTTGCATTACCGAAATTACAGGCGGCGCGAGGACTCTCCGCTGAACCTACCAGTCCATTGCACACCCGTGTCTCCGCGGAAATTGAAACCGCGTGGCTCGTCGGCGCGAGCATAGCGAGGGCCAGCGCGCAAGTGGTGAGAATTAGCTTGTGTTGCATAGGTTCAATGCTCCATTGTGGAAACGAACGTGCTAAACGTAAGTCGAGATGCATGAGGTGTTCATGCTCACGTCTTTGGTCAATGCGACGTCCGAGATATTTTGCTGAGCCGAACAGCTAGTACATTCAGGCTCAGTTGGGTGCGGGGCGCAACGGCCGTTAAGCGCGACTGCGGGGAGCCGCGAAGGGCATCACATGCGACGGGATGCCCGACTATCGATCGCTTATGTGGGATCGATGGTCGGAGTATACACATAGTGTGTCGTTCGCATGGATAAATCTCTGTGCACCGCAAAACTGCGGGCGAATAAAGCGGGGACACCCACTGACGGATCCCGACAAAAAGTCTAAAGCCGCACGATGCGGGCGAGATTGAAGCAAACGGCGAACAGAATCGCTTCATCGTCGGCACCGTCTGGGGCGATATTGATCGCGACAACCAGTACAACGAAGGCGAAGGCATTGGTGGAGTCACGGTCGCGCCGGACGACGACACGTACTATGCGGTAACCGGTGCCGCGGGTGGCTATGCGATCCCGGTTACCGCCGGCACATATAACGTAAGTTTTAGCGGCGGTGGGCTAGGGAGCAATCAATATCTGTTAGGCGGAGGTAAGCGCGAGCAGCGTACTGCTTGATCTCAATACCGCCGTGCAATCGCCGGTGACGGCCTCAACTCACCAGGTTCCCATGGTACCCACAGCGCTTACCTTCTTGACTGGACTCGTGTTCGCGCTTGGCGCGGGTCGGCGCTTAGCCCGGAACGAGACAATGCGATGATTTGAATGGTGCAATCCCATGCCCAAGCTGGTTAGTCGCGACCGATCAATCCTGCACGGCGCAACCCTTCACCGTAATGCTCTAAATCTTCTTGCCGCGTGAAGGGGATCCGCGCCAAGTGCTGTTGGAGACGGAATTTGGGATAGGTGTCGAGGTAACGCGTAGCGGCACTTCGCGCTTCCTCGTCGCGACCCAAATAGGCGTAAAGCGCCGCCGCCCAGCGCTGAAACTCAATGCGCGGCGACTCGAGTCTTTCCCACGCGCCCGCCGCGTCTGCATAGCGGCGCGCATTAAAATAGGCCAACACGTAGATCGCGCGCGGCCATTCGCCCAGCTGAGGGTTGAGCGCCAATGCCTCGTCGAGCAGCGCGATGGCTTGCTCGCTCTCGCCATTCAAACTGAGGGACTGGGCCAGAAACACATAGCCGTCGGCGTCATTCGGATTCAAGTCGATCGCCGTGCGCAGCGCTTCAATGGCGCGCGGCAATTGTTTGCGAAAATAGTACACCCAGCCCAGCGCGTTGCGATTGGTATGCGATGTCGGTGCGAGCTGTACACCTTTGAGCGCGTGCTCAAGCGCGGCGTCGAGTTCGGCCGCCGGATCTTCCGACCAGTATTCGTTGTAGGCCACGATGTGCGACCACGCGAGACTGGAGTACGCGCGCGCGTAATTTGGATCGAGCGCCAAAGCTTGTTGATAGAGTTGGCGCGCACGCGCATTGTCAGCGGGGTTTAAATGCGACCAAAGTTCTCGCCCGCGTAGCACCAGATCGTACGCTTCAGGTGCTTCAGTACGCACGTCGTTGCGCGCGCGCTGTAATTCGTGGTCATCGAGTTTATCGACGAGGGTCGCGACAATCTTGCGAGTGAGTTCGTCCTGCATCTCAAATACATCTTCGAGTTTGCGATCAAAACGCTCTGCCCACAGATGATGTCCCGTTTCGGCGTCGATCAGCTGTGCCGTGACCCGAATCCTCGTACCTGCGCGCCGCACGCTGCCTTCCAGCACATAGCGGACTTTAAGCTTGATTCCTATCTCTCTAATATCGACGGCGAGGTTACGAAAGGCAAAAGTGGTATTTCGCGCGGTGACGATCAATTCCTTGAACCGCGAGAGTTCGGTAATGATGTCCTCGCTAATACCATCGGCGAAATAACTGTCCTCGTCATGACCGCTAAGATTGGAGAATGGCAGCACCGCAATCGACGGACGTGCCGGCAGCCGCGCGGCTGTCGGCGCGGCGGGAGCAGGGGCATCGCCAATCAAGCCGAGATGATAAATATGCAGCGGCACCTCACTGCCTTTGACGGCATGTTCGCCACCGTCACGGCAACGCGACTTGAGCGTGCCGTCGAGCAATGAAAAGGCGCGTTCGGAAATCGCGATCGCACCTGGCGCGCTCAGGGATTGCACGCGGGCCGCGAGATTGATCCCATCCCCATAAACCGTGCCGTCGCCGTGGGCGATGATGTCGCCGAGATTGATGCCGATCCGAAACTCCATTTGTCGCTCCGCTGCGCGCGCGGCGTTCTCAAGAGCAAGCGCGGCTTGCACTTCGAGTCCGGCGGTAGCCGCCTCGACCACGCTATCGAACACGGCCAGCACGTTATCGCCGGCGGTATCGACCACACGCCCGCCCCGTGCTTCCAAATGAACACGAAAAATCTGACGCGAGGTATTCAGGCTGGCCACGGTCGCCGCTTCGTCCGCGGCCATTAGGCGCGTAAAATTTGCGGCGTCCGCGCTGAAAATTGCTTGCAATCGGCGTTGGGAGTCATTCATGGACGATATGTTACCCGCTTGCACGGCGCGATGAGGGGCCAGCAACGCATTGGTTACAAATCTCGTCAAAACAGACACATCATCCGTGATATCGGAGGACCATGGATAAAATCTGGTGCGACTCGAAATGACGTTAGAACACGGCTACAGTCGCGACTCGTACATTGCCGAGGAGAGCCTACTTGAAACACGTCATTGTCGTCCTCACCGAACCAGTGGAAGGACGTGAAGCCGAGTACAACGATTATTATGAAAACCTGCATCTCGACGAAGTTTTGGCGACCACCGATTGTGTCAGCGCGCAGCGCTTTAAACTCACCGCGCAACAGGGCGCGCCGTGTCCGTTACCGTATCTTGCATTTTACGAGGTAGAAGCGGAGGACGCGCAGGCCGCGCTCGATCGCTTGAATGCGACCCGCGCGCAGCGCGTGCAGAGTGACGCGTTAAATCGCAAAACTGCCGGACTCTGGGTGTTTACCGCCATTGGGCCGAAGCACGAGAAAGGCTAATGTATCGCGTTTAACGCAATGCATGGGGAACTCCCGCCACGTTTAACAGCGCTACCGTCTCCGCCAACGGCAGCCCAACCACATTGGAGTAGCTGCCTTCGATCCGCTCGATTAAAGCCCCGCCGAGACCCTGGATCCCGTAACCGCCTGCTTTGTCGAAAGGTTCGCCGCTCGCGCAATAACACGCGATTTCCGCATCCGTCAGTGTTCTAAATTGCACACACGTTCTTACGCAGACAAGCAACGGCGCGCTCACGTCCTTTGGCCGCGCCAGCGCTAGTCCTGTGAAGACGGCATGCCGGCGGCCAGAGAGTCGCCGCAACATGGCAGTTGCCGTAACGGTGTCGGCGGGTTTGCCAAGAATGGTGTCGTCAACGCTGACCGTGGTGTCGGCTGCCAATACCGGCAACGGTGACGGTGCCTTTGCCAAACCCACTGTCGCCTTAGCCAATGCGAGTCGTGTTACGTAAGAATCCGGCGCTTCGCCAGCACGCCAAGTCTCGTCAATCTCGAGTCGCAGCACCTGAAATTCTACTCGCAGCGTGCGTAGCAGCTCGGCGCGTCGCGGCGATTGAGAAGCGAGATAAAGCGCAGTCATGGGTTGATGCTACGCGCGATGATACGGATGCCCATTCTGATAAGACCATGCGCGATAAAGTTGTTCGACCACGACCACGCGCGCCAATTGATGCGGTAGCGTCAAGTGGGACAGACCCCAAGTTTGCTGCGCACGTTGGCGAACGCGCGCATCCAATCCTTCGGCGCCGCCGATAATCAGGACGACGTGTTGTAGTGTCTGCCAGTGCGCAAGGGCATCGGCGAGCTCAACGGTGGTCCATTGTTGTCCACGTTCATCGAGTGCGACGACATAAGCGTTGGACGGCAGCGCTTTCAACAAGCGATCGCCTTCTTTGGTTTTTTGCTCTTGGGCATGCGCGCTATCGGCCGCTGGCGCGAACTCGCGAAGTTCGAGCGTCAGCTTGCCACGTAGTCGTTTTAGATATTCTTCGCAGGCACTTGATACCCAGTCGGGCGGTCGCCGGCACACTGACCATAGATGAAGTTGCATGCGGCGGCGATGGTTGCGCTAGTGCTTAGGCGTCAGCGGTTGCCTTGGGCTTGAGCGATTTGGGCGGTGGCGCCCAAAGTTTTTCCAATTGATAAAAGTCGCGAGCTTCGGCTTGCATGAGGTGTACTACCACATCTCCCAAATCGACCAAAATCCATTCGGCGGCTTGTTCGCCCTCTATTCCGAGCGGCCGTACTTGCAGATGGCGCGACGCTTCCGCCACATAATCGCTGAGTGCTTTGACTTGGCGTGACGAGCGGCCGCTTGCAATCACCATGTAATCGGCGAATGTCGTCAGTTTACGCACGTCCAGCACTTTGATATCGACCGCTTTGTGATCTTCCAGTGCGGCGATTACGGCGTTCAAGAGTTTTTTAGGGCTCGTGGTCATGTGCCTCCTTAAGGCATCATTGGTAAAGATTATGCGCGCGAATGTATGAATCGACCGCGAAGGGCGTGAGCGCCGCAATCGAGCGACCTTCGCGCACACGCGCGCGCAGATCGGTCGCGGCGATCGGCAAGAGCGGGATCGTTTGCAAAAAGATTTTACCCGCTGGCCGTGCCGCGAGTGCGTGCGCGTCGGTAACCGCGTTTTCGCTTATGAGCGCGCGCAGCGATTCGTCCGCCGGTGGTTGATAACCAGGCCGCGTTGCCACGGCGAGATGTGCGTAATCCAACAGCGCTTGCCAGCGGTGCCAACGCGGCAGCGCGTTGAAGGCATCTTGGCCGAGAATAAACACGAGCGGCTGTGCGCCAAGTTCTGCCCGCAGATCAGCGAGCGTGTCCACACTGTAAGTGGTGCCGGTAGCGTGAACTTCGCGCGCGTCAACGGTGAGACCGGTGCCTTCAACCGCAAGATTCAGCATCGCTAATCGTTGCGTGGGGCTCGCGCGCGGCGCGTTGCGCAAATTGGGCGCGCCGGCCGGCATCAAGCGCACTTCGCCGAGGTTCAGTTGTTCGCGTAGTTCAATCGCGAGTCGTAAGTGGCCATGATGAACCGGATCAAAAGTGCCACCTAGAATGCCTAGCGGTTTCAACGCGATTACGCGGCGGCTCAGCGGCGGATGTGTCCGTCGCCGAGCACCACCCACTTTTGTGACGTCAAACCGACTAATCCCACCGGACCTCTTGCATGAAACTTATCCGTGCTTATTCCTATCTCCGCGCCCAAACCATACTCAAACCCATCCGCAAAACGGGTGGAGGCGTTGATCATGACCGAGCTCGAATCGACTTCGCGCAAGAAACGCATGGCGTGACTGTAATGCTCGGTCACGATGGCATCCGTGTGTTGCGAGCCGTAGCGACGAATGTGATCCATGGCATCATCCAGGCTCGCGACGATTTTTACGGCCAGAATCGGGGCTAGATATTCCTCGTACCAGTCTTCTTCACGCGCGGCGATGACGTTGGGATCGAGCGCGCGTGTCTCCACGCAGCCCCGCAACTCCACTCCCTCCGCGCGATACTGCGCGAGTAGCGGCGGCAACACGCGCGGCGCGAGATCACGATGAACCAACAAGGTTTCCATGGTGTTACAGGTGCCGTATCGCTGGCATTTCGCGTTGAACGCAATGCGTTGGGCTTTATCGAGATCGGCCGTGGCATCCAGATACACATGGCACACGCCGTCCAAATGTTTGATGACCGGCATACGCGCTTCGCGACTCACGCGCTCGATTAATCCCTTGCCTCCGCGCGGGACGATGACATCCACATACTCAGGACTCTGCAATAAGAGTCCGACCGCGGCGCGATCCGGTGTATCCAATACTTGAACCGCGGTCGCCGGTAGGTCTGCTTGTTCAAGGCCTAACGCGATGCAGCGGGCGATCGCTTGATTGGAGTGCAAGGCTTCCGAGCCACCGCGCAGAATAACGGCGTTGCCGGCCTTTAGGCACAACGCGGCGGCATCGGCGGTGACGTTCGGTCGCGCTTCGTAAATGATCCCGACCACCCCAAGCGGCACTCGCATATGGCCGACTTCGATGCCGCTTGGGCGGCGCGTGAGGTCGGTGATTTCGCCGATTGGGTCGGCGAGCGCCACGATTTCGCGCACCCCAGCTGCCATGCTCGCCACGCGCGCGGGGTTTAAACTCAAGCGATCCCGCATCGCGCTATCGAGGCTTTTGGCGGCGTCTAGGTCTCGCGCATTGGCGGCGAGGATCGCGGGCTGTTCGGCGTCGATGGTCCGTGCGATCGCATCGAGCGCTAAGTTCTTTTGTGCCGTGGTGGCGCGCGCCAGCGTAATCGCGGCGGCGCGTGCTTGTTTGCCTAAGCCGGCAACGTAATCCGTTAGCGCCTCGGAAGGGGTCGAAAGCGTCGCTGTCATGCGGTTCTCACTGTGCCAAGCCATGGCCCGCCGGCCACGGCCAATAGCAGCGTTTCAAAATCATCCCATACGTTGCCGATACCGTTGCCTTTAATCAACTGATCGAGCGCAAAACTCGCTTCCAACAGCGCGGACAAGCGAGCCACCGGATGTCGTTGCAGTGCGCGTTTGATGAGCGATTGACGGCTGGACCAAACATTTTGCTCGGTAAGTGCCATCTCCAGCGTTTTGCCGCAGGCGACCTCGGCGGCGACGCGGGCCAGCGTGCGCAGTTCGCGCGTAACGCTCCAACTGATGACCACGGGCTCGGTTCCTTCTTCTTGCAATCCACGCACTATCTTAACGGTACGCGCGGGATCACCGGCCAGCGCGGCGTCAATACATTGAAAAACGTCGTAGCGCGCGCTATCGGTGATGGCTGCCATGACGGCGGTGACATCAAGCTTTTGCTCGGTGGTCGACAAGCGCAACTTTTCGAGTTCTTGCGCCGCGGCTAGCAGATTACCTTCCGCACGGAGCGCAAGAAAATCCCGCGCTTCATCGCTCAATTCAAGTCCTTGCGCCCGTGCGCGCGCCGCGAGCCAGGTGCGGAACGCGCCGAGTTCGGGCTCGCGACAGGTAATGACCACCCCGGATTGATCGCAGGTTTTAAACCACGTACTCGATAACTGCTGGCGTTCGAGTTGTTCCGCCGTGATTAGCAAAGTGTCCGGTGAATGTGTATCGGCGGCCAAATCGCGCAGACACTCGGCGCCGGCTTGATCGGGCTTTTTCCCCCCTAAGCGCACTTCGAGCAGACGTTGCTCGGCAAATAACGACAAGTTCGCGGCGTGTGCGCGCAATGTGTCCCAGTCTTGACTCGCGCCATCGAACACCAGACGTTCGTGCACACCAGCGGCGCGTGCCGCGGCGCGTACGGCATCCGCCGCCTCGGTGGCCTGAAGCGGTTCCGGTCCGTGTACCAGGTAGCAGCGCTGTAAGCCCTTGCGCTTTAAGTGTTCGGCGAGCTGCTCGGGTCTAACTTGCATTCTTTTTTAAACGCGAGAAGTCGATGGCTTCCAAGCGAAACATCAGCGCGCGCGCCGCGTCCTTGGCCAGTTCATAGCGGATGGTGGTTTCCACTTCTTCGGTACCGAGCAGCGAGGCTTCGTCAAACACGAAGTCCTGCACCCAGCTGACTTCTTCGGGCGCGGCGATGAGCTCACCCTGGGGTCCGCGCACGGTCACTTCGACTTCAAGCCCAAGCTCCATTTCGCGTACCTTACCGGTTTGCTCATCCACCGACAGGACGCGGCGATCATAGCGTTCGTCACGCAATTCAATGATGGCATCGGCTTGCGCTGGATTGGTGACGACGCCAATGCCGCTGTAGCTCAAATGTTGCACCAACCAAGTGTAAAGATAGCTATAGCCGTCGTAGCGCACAAAGACGTATTTAAGCGGTAAGCGCGTTGTCTGAGTGCCGCGCAAGTACCAGCCGCTACAGCCGCTGAGCAATGTCAGCGCCGCCAAACCGCCGAGGAGACAAGCGCGTCGTTGCATCACTTAATCACGATGTTGACGAGGCGGCCGGGAATGACCACCACTTTGAGCGGTGCCTTGCCATCAAGATGACGCATCACGTTTGTATCATTCAAGGCAACGGCTTCGATGGCCGCCTGCGTGGACTCTGCGGGCACTTTGATTTCCGCCCGCTTCTTGCCGTTAATCTGCACCACCAGTTCAATTTCATCGCGGGTCAGGGCGTGTGGGTCGACTTTGGGCCACGGCGTATCAAGTAGCGTGTCGGCGGGATGCCCAAGGGCTTCCCACAGCGCATCCGTCACATGCGGCACGATTGGCGCAAGCAACTGCACGCAGGCTTCCAACCCTTCGTGACGGACGTGCTGAGTTGCGAGATCCTCGCCGCGAAATTTCTGCAAGGTATTCACGAGCTCCATCACCGCCGCGATGGCCGTGTTGAATTTATAGCGCCGGCTAATGTCGTCCGTTACTTTCGCGATCGTCTCGTGGATCCGTCGGCGCACGTTTTGCTGCGTGGCGGAGAGCGTCGGCCGCGCGCCGGCGGGTTTACCGCCCTGCGCGATATGTTCGTACACCATGCGCCATAAGCTACGCAGAAAACGATAGGCGCCTTCCACCGCGCTGTCCGACCATTCCAGCGATTGCTCCGGTGGCGCCGCGAACATCGTGTAGAGACGCACTGTGTCGGCGCCGTATTTGTCGATCAACACCTGTGGATCGATGCCGTTATTCTTCGACTTCGACATTTTTTCCACCGGCCCAATCTGCACCGGTTGCCCGTCGCTCGCCGCGCGCGCGGTGATGACGCGACCTTTTTCGTCGGTATCGACTTCCACCGCCGCGGGATTGAAGTAAATCTTTTTGCCGTTCTCGCCGTCGCGAAAATAGGTCTCTTTGCACACCATGCCCTGCGTCAACAGCCGCGTGAACGGCTCATTGCCGACGGCCAAGCCGGCATCGCGCATGAGCTTATGAAAGAACCTTGCATACAGGAGATGCAGCACGGCGTGCTCGATGCCGCCGATGTAAATGTCGACCGGCATCCAATAGCGCACTCGCTCGTCCACCATGGCGTTGTCGCTATCCGGGCAGCAGAACCGCGCGTAATACCAACTCGATTCAAAAAACGTATCGAACGTATCCGTTTCGCGCCGCGCTGGCATATCGGTGCCGGGTAACGTCGTTTGCAAAAACTCAGGCATCTTGCGCAGCGGCGACATCACTCCTTCCCACGCCACGTCTTCCGGCAGGATTACGGGCAGGCGGTCTGGGTGTTCCGGCACGAGGGTGTCGTCAACCGCGTAGACCACCGGCACCGGACATCCCCAATAACGTTGTCGCGACACCAGCCAATCACGTAATCGATATTGCACTTGACGCTCGGCACGGCCTTGCGCGGTGAGGCGATCGGCGATCGCGTCGAACGCCTGTTGGTAGCTCAGGCCATCGTATTCGCGGCTATTACCGAGAATCCCTTTTTCCGTGTACGCGACTTCATCCAGCGTGATGCCGGCACCGTCAGTCGGGAAGATGACTTGCTTAATCGGCAGTTGATAAGCCCGCGCGAACTCGTAATCACGCTGATCGTGTCCGGGCACCGACATCACCGCGCCCGTGCCGTAGGTCATCAACACGAAGTTCGCGACCCACACCGGCAGCAGCTCGCCGCTTAACGGATGGCGCACGTGAATGCCGAGCGGCATGCCGCGCTTATCGAGTTTTTCGACCACGGCTTCCGAAGTTGAATGCTGCGCGCAGGATGTCACGAAATCCGCGATTGCTGGATTGTGCAAAGCGGCTTCGCGGGTCAGCGGATGCTCTGGCGCCACCGCCATATAAGTTGCGCCGTACAGCGTGTCCGGGCGCGTCGTGAAGACCGGCAAATCACCGCCGTTTTCAAGTTCAAAGCGGATCAACAATCCTTCCGAACGCCCGATCCAATTGCGCTGCATGGTTTTGACCGCTTCCGGCCAGCCGTCTAGGCGATCCAAGTCCTCCAACAACTCATCCGCGTACGCCGTGATCCGGACGAACCATTGCGGAATTTCACGGCGTTCTACCACCGCGCCTGAACGCCAACCGCGGCCGTCAATGACTTGTTCGTTGGCAAGCACGGTTTGGTCGACCGGATCCCAGTTCACCACCGCCGTTTTGCGATAGACCAGGCCGCGTTCGTATAACTGGGTGAAAAACCACTGTTCCCAACGGTAATAACTGGGGTCGCAGGTGGCGAGTTCGCGTGCCCAGTCATAGCCAAACCCCAGGCGCTGAAGCTGGCCCCGCATGTAGTCAATATTGCCGCGCGTCCATTTCGCCGGTGGCACGTTGTTCTCGATGGCGGCATTCTCGGCCGGTAAGCCAAACGCGTCCCAGCCCATCGGCTGCAGAACGTTTTTGCCGAGCATGCGTTGGTAACGCGAAATCACATCGCCAATCGTGTAATTGCGGACATGTCCCATGTGCAGGCGGCCACTCGGATACGGAAACATGCACAGGCAGTAAAACTTCTCGCGCGCGGGATCTTCGCGGACGGCGAACGACTGCAGCGTTTGCCAGCGATGCTGAACTCGTGGCTCGAGCTCGACGGGGTTGTAACGGTCTTCCATAGCACTCAGGGCGAAAGGTGGGCGGCGAGAATACCCGAAGCTTAGGCAGTGCCGCAAAAAGCGGCCGGCACCCCGGGTTGCGGAGCCGCCGGCCAGCGCGCAGGGGATGCGCGGAGGGGTCGGATGTTATTGCGCGGGCGCGCCCACGGTCAGCCGCTCGCGATTCTTTTCGATCGTGGCGCTCCCAATGCCCTTGATAAGGGCAAGATCGTCCACCGAGCTGAACGGGCCGTTTTCCGTGCGGTAGTCGACGATGGCCTCGGCTTTGGCCGGACCGATACCGACCATGGCGGTGGCGAGCGCCTCGGCGTCCGCGGTATTGATATTGAGGACAGTGGGTTCGGCGCAAGCGCCATTGAGGGCGTAGCCCAACAACAGCGTGCCGACAATATTGCGAATGGATTGCATTGGCATCACTCCTTGATGACTTAAGTTGCATAAACATCCCGGTGATCGGGAGGCCGCGCGTCCTGCGCGGGACAAGTAGAGCCTAACTCCAGCGCCGCTCCGCCTTCAAACCAAGTTTCGGTCTGGCGCTGGTAGATTTGCGGGAGGATCTCCCGTCTTGAAATTCATCTTCATGTCACAATTCCGCAATCTAATGCCGCCCAATTGTAGAGAGAACGCTAGGGCATGGGACAAATCGTACTAATAGTGGACGACGAGGCGGCAATCCGGCAGATGCTAAGTTTCGCGCTCGCCGGGGATGGCTATGTGTGCAATGAGGCCGCGAACGTCCTCGAAGCGCAAGCCAGTGTCGGTGACGCACGCCCGGATCTCATTTTGCTCGATTGGATGCTTCCCGGAATAAGCGGCGTCGACTTTGCACGGCGCTTGAAACGCGATCCCAAATCCGCGCAGATCCCCATCATCATGCTGACCGCCAAGGGCGATGAGGCCGACAAAATCAAGGGCTTGGACAGCGGCGCGGACGACTACATCACCAAGCCCTTTTCTACCCGGGAGTTGCTCGCCAGGGTGCGTGCGGTATTGCGGCGCACCCCAGGGGAAGAGGCGGCCGATGTCTTGCTGGCCGGGCCGCTGCGCATCGATTTATTGACTCATCGAGTGGCAGTCCGCGATCGGCCGCTGGAAGTCAGCCCCACGGAGTTTCGCCTGCTGCAGTTTTTCGTCACCCATCCGGAGCGGGTTTATAGCCGCAGCCAGCTGCTAGACGAGGTGTGGGGTAACGAAACCTATATCGAAGAGCGGACGGTGGATGTCCATATCCGCCGGCTGCGGAAGCTTTTAGAACCTTTCGATTGCGCGGATCTGATCCAAACCGTGCGCAGTGTCGGGTATCGATTCTCGCTGCAGCCGGAATAAATCAACACTGGATTAAGTAGATTCCTAGGTGCACTGCAGCGCGCGATTGGGTGATAATGCGTGCCGCCTACGTGGGCGCGAGAATTCTGGGCAATCGGCCCGTCGGCTGAGGAGGCTCACCTCATGCTAAATAAAGATCTTTGGCGAATTTTCGCCGTTGCTTGCGTGGCGACCTTAGCTGGCATTGTTACCGGCAAATACGCCTGGTGTTGGCTTATCGGTGCGCTAGGCTACATCGGGTGGATTCATCGCACGCTCGGCGCGTTGTTGGAGTGGCTGCGTGATCGGAAAACGCATGAGCCGCCGGAACCCCCTGGTGTGTTCGAAGAACTCTCGCTGGAAATCGATTACTTGCGTGAGCGTCATAAGAAGCGCAAGAAAAAGCTCGCGGCCTACCTCAAACAGTTCCAACAAGCGACGCGCGCGCTCCCGGATGCCACCGTGGTGCTCGGCGAAGACGGCGTGGTGCAATGGGCCAATGAAGCCGCCGCGCATCATCTGGGGGTGCGCTGGCCGGAGGATTTAGGCCAACGCATCACCAACCTCATTCGTCTCCCCGCGGTGCGCGATTTTCTGCGGGAACATCCGGAGTCAGGGGCTATCGAAATCGCGGCACCCACTAATCCCAATCGTTTTCTGAGTATTTTGCTTGCGCCTTACGGCAAGGCACGTTGGTTGTTCGTGGCGCGCGATGTCACGCAGCTCCATCGCGCCAATCAGATCCGCAGCGATTTTGTGGCCAACGTGTCGCATGAGTTGCGCACCCCGATCACGGTGTTTCGAGGCTATCTTGAAACACTGATTGGGCAACGCGAACAAGCACCGCCGGCGTGGTTGCCGGTGCTCGATCAATTAAACGCGCACGCCAATCGTATGCAGACTTTGGTCGAAGAGCTATTACTGCTGTCTAGGCTTGAACAAGAAGATTCGGTGCCGAATCCGGAGCCGGTATTAGTCAGCGAAATGCTGAGCGATATTTTGAAGCAGGCGCGGATCGTCAGCGGCCATCGCGAGCATTTGTTTTCGTTGGAGGCCGATCCGGTATTGCGGATCGAAGGATCGAACACCGAACTGCACAGTGCCTTTTCCAATCTGGTCATCAATGCCGTTAATTACACGCCCGCGCGCGGGGTTATCCGCATTCGCTGGTTTGCCGATTCACGCGGCGCGCATCTGGAGGTCCAGGACAACGGAATTGGGATCGCGGAAGAACATTTAGAGCGGATCACCGAGCGTTTCTATCGCGTGGAGAGCTCGCGTGCGCGGGGCGGTGAAGGGGGTGGCACAGGCCTTGGCCTCGCCATCGTCAAACACGTCTTGCTACGCCATGGCGCGACGCTGGACATCAAAAGTAAGGAAGGCGAAGGCAGTACTTTTCGGTGTGATTTCCCGCCGGAATGCATTGCACCGCAGGCGGAGCTGCCGTTCTCTCAATCGGCGTAAATTCAACGCTAGCGCGCAAGCGGCGGCAAAATGTCGGCGGGCGCCGACATTGCGGGCTACACTTCTCACCCCTACCTTAAGTCTGCTTGCAGTTGTTTGCGATTGACGTGGCCTCAATCACAGAAGCGTTGCGGCCGACAACGCAACATCAACCCACAATCAAAGAAAGAGGCTATCCACGGTGGCTGGACGAACCCGCCAGATCCTGTTCGCATTGCTTGCGCTGCTGCTCGCGCCCACGCTCGCCTATAGCTACGAGTCACGCTTAAGCTTTGCACCAGATCCGAAGGCCGGGCAACTGGCGGCACGGTACGCGCGCGATATGGTGCAGTTCGCGCAGGTCGAACTTGGACTCAATCTCGATTGGAGCGACCAGAGTGTCGCCGCGATCGAAGACGTGGCCGCGGCGCTCCACGCCGACATCAGACGCGAGCGCGGCGCAATGCGCGATGTGCTCGCGTTGGTCAATATGCTAGGCGGTTATGTCGGAGAAGTTTATCGCCGCAATCATGGCGGCGAATGGGGCTACGTCAGCACCGGCGGTAAACGCTTGATGGCGGTGCGGGGGGCGGATGGCGATCCCGTGCTGTGGCCGATTGAACGTGTGAAACAACGCATTCGCGGTAATGGCAACAACGTTTGGGCCTATTACCAATCCCGGGTCAGTTTGGCGAACACGCCGTGAAATCCCTCAAACGGAAAATACGATTACCACCTTGCGCCGCGCGTGCGATGGCGGTTAAACGCGGGCGCGGCACTCGGCTGTCGCTCGCGCGTTATCTCAAATTGCGCATCCGCTACGCGCGCTTAAACGGTCTCTAAGTCCTTAAACTTCTTTCGCAAACAACACGCCGCGCGCCGCGAGCGCCGCCACTTCCGCCTCGCTTTTGCCCATCACACGCGTTAAGACATCGGCATTGTGCTGGCCGAGGGTCGGTGCTTCGAACGGTTGATTCGCTTCCATTCCAACGAACTTGATAGGCATGCCGGGGATCTGAAATTCACCCGCCAATTTGTCTTTAACCGTGCGCACCGTGCCGCGTCCTACCAGATGCGGATGGCTGACGGTTTCTTCCACCGACAGGATCGGCGCGCACGGCACACCAAACTCTTCCATGCGCGCGATCGCGCTCGCGGTATCCGGGAAGGATTTTAGCCAGCCTTCGATAATGGCGATGACTTCCGGTAGATGTTGTAGGCGCGACGCATCGTCTTTGTATTTGGGCGTCTCGATCAATTCGGGTTTACCCATCGCGCGACATAGATCATGCCAATGATGCAGAAAGGCCATGATGGTAATCGCGCCGCCGTTGCCGTTGAACACGCCGGCGGGCGCGACATAAGACAGGTGGCGACCACCGCGGGTGGGCTTCATCTGACCATTGGTGCCGCTGAATTGATGCACATTGACTTCGTGGCAGTGGTAATACGCATCGATAAGGCCAATATCGATATGTTTGCCACGGCCGGTGCGCGCCCGATAAAGCAGGGCCGCCGCCACCGCAAAGGCGCCGTGCACGCCGGTCATGACGTCGCCCACGCCAACGAGTGGTAACGACGGTGCTTCGTCTTTCGCGCCGATCATCGAAGTGACCCCTGAATACGCCTGCGCGATGTAGTCATAGCCGGGTTTGGCGGCGAGCGGCCCGGATTGTCCAAGCGCCGAAATCGAGCACAAGATGATGTCGGGTTTGATGCTCTGTAGTACCTCAAACCCCAAACCCATCTCGGCGATAACCCCGGGTTTGAAATTCTCTACCACGACGTCGCAATGTTTGACGAGTTCCTTGAGCAGTTCGATTGCTTCCGGCTTGCGCACATCCAGGCAAAGGCTTTTTTTATTCAAGCTCTGTTGCACGTAATAAAGACTGCGTTCGCCGCGCAACTTGGAAATGCGGCGGGTCATATCGCCACCCGGGGCAGACTCTACTTTGATGACATCCGCGCCGAGTTCGGCGAACAATCGTGTGCAAGTCGGGCCGGCTAACGCGCGGGTGAAATCGAGCACACGAATCCCGGCGAGAATTTGTTCTTGTGGGGCTGTCATGGAGTCACTCCTTAAGAGATCGCAGGCGCTATTCGACAACGATGGTAATGGGCTTGGACATCACGGGCGGTGCGTGCGGAATGTGCGCGAAGTCGCCGAGCAGCAACTGCAGCGTATGCTTGCCGGGCTTCAATTCCAAGATCGCTTCCGTTTGGCCACCGCCAAAATGCAAGTGCCGTTCGTCTTTCGGAATCGGCTTGGCTAAATCCGGGAGTTCACTATCGATGAGTAAGTGATGGTGTCCGGTGTTATCCATTTTGAAACCGGCCGGCGCCACCCCCCAGGGCTGTTTAAGGCCAAAGACCACGGTGACAGGGTTCTTCACCGTCGCGCCATCAATCGGTGACACGATATAGGCTAATTCGTGATGTTCGGCTGATGCTCCCGTAAGTAATAGTGAGAGCGCGGCGCCCACGACAATCTTGCGTAAATGTTCCAAAGCAATTTCTCCCGTACGTATTCCTAGCGGCATGCTAGCAAAGTTCGCGAGGAAATCTTTGGGTGCGCTGCGATGAAAGCGTAGATGAGGTGTCAACCGCTGGCCGGGGTTAGACGACCGGCATAGAATCGCGCCTCGATTGGCGCACCGGACCTGACTCAATCTCATGCACGACCTCAACCCCTTACAACGTGAGGCCGTGCAGTACGTTACGGGTCCGTTGTTGGTGCTGGCCGGCGCGGGCAGCGGCAAGACGCGCGTCATAACCTACAAAATCTCGCACCTTATCGGCAGCCATGGCGTTGCGCCCGACACCATCGCGGCGATCACCTTCACCAATAAGGCGTCGCGTGAAATGCAGGCGCGGTTGACTGCATTGCGCAAATTGGACGCGCGCGCACGACCGTGGATATCGACCTTTCATACCTTAGGCCTGCGCATTCTGAAAGAAGAAGTCGTCGCTGCCGGGTTGCGACCGGGCTTTACCATCTTCGATGCCCGCGACAGCGAGAACGCCATCGCCGATATCGCGCGCCGGACCTTCGGCACCACCGCCTTCGACGTCAATCTCTTGCAGCAGCGCATATCGGGTTTCAAGAACGCGTTAAGTGCGCCGGACGAAGTCGGACAGTTGGGTAATGACGATCCGGTCGGACGCGCGGCGCGGCAGATTTATCCAGAATATCAACGGACGTTGACCGCGTTCAACACGGTCGACTTTGACGATCTGATCGCGCTGCCTTCGCGGATTTTGAAAGTGCACGACGTTCTTCGCCTCAAGTGGCAGGCGCGCATTCGCTGGCTGCTGGTCGATGAATATCAAGACACCAACGCGGCGCAGTACGAATTGGTGAGGCTGCTGGTCGGTAGCGCGGGGCGCGTGACAGTGGTGGGCGACGACGACCAATCCATCTATGCCTGGCGCGGAGCGCGGCCGGAGAATCTCGCGACCTTAGCCAAAGACTATCCATCGCTCAAAGTCATCAAACTCGAACAAAACTACCGCTCGGTCGGTGTGATCTTGAAGGCCGCGAATCAATTGATCTCGCATAACCCGCATGTGTTCGAAAAGCGCTTGTGGAGCGACAAGGGTTACGGCGACAAGATCCGCGTGGCGGGCGCGGCGGATGAGTTTTCCGAAGCCGAAATGGTGGTCAATCAGATTCATCATCAGCGGGTGATTCACGGCACGCCATTCGCCGATTTTGCGATTTTGTTCCGCAGCAATCACCAGGCGAGGATTTTTGAAAGCGCGCTGCGTGAGCGTGCAATCCCCTACGTATTATCCGGCAGCCGTTCGTTTTTCGATGCCAGCGAAATTAAAGATCTGCTGTGTTATCTGCGCGTGTTGGTGAATCCCGCGGACGATAGTGCGCTGCTGCGCGTGATTAACACGCCGCGGCGCGGACTCGGTGCAAGTTCGGTGGAACTGCTGGTGCAAACGGCAGCGGTCGTTGGGCGCAATTTGCGCGATACGCTCGATACCGATGCTTTCGCGAGCCGCGCCTCGGCCCGGATCGCTAAGCTCGCGAGTGAGTTCGGCAGTTGGTTACGCGCGTTCGAGCGCCGCGCGGTTGATGAGTCGCCGGGAGCGTTGTTGCGCCAGTTGTTGTCGGATATCGGTTATCAAGACTGGTTGGAAGCGAGTAGCGACACACCGGAAGACGCCACCCGCCGTTGGCAGAACGTCGGCGAACTTGTCGAGTGGATCGACCGACTCGAAAAGCAGGGCGGCGCGACGCTCGCGGAAGTCGTCAGCGCCTTGACGTTGCAAGACATCATGGACCGTAAGGACGATGACACCCCGCGCGACAGTCTGTCCTTGATGACTTTGCACGCGGCCAAGGGCCTTGAGTTTCCACAGGTTTTTCTGGTCGGGTTTGAAGAGAACATCCTGCCGCACCGTTCCAGCATCGAGGCCGAGACAATCGAAGAAGAACGTCGCCTGGCCTATGTCGGCATCACACGCGCGCAGCAAAAACTAACCCTTTCCTACGCCCGCAGCCGGCGGCGCTACGGTAAAACGGAAGACTGCAGTCCCAGCCGATTCCTGGAGGAATTGCCGCGCACCGACTTGGTCTTTGACGGTGAGAGCCAAATCACCACTGACCGGGCCGCAGGCCGGGCCACGCTCGCGGGTTTGAAAGGCTTGTTGAAGTAACCTGTCGTCGAAAAGTGACGTCCGTCGTCTGCCGTCGTCAGTAGGCGCGCGGCAAAGCGTGAACCCGTTCACACACCGGCCAATCACCATCGACTGAGCGCGCCTGGGTCACGAGTTTTCACAACTCGCTCGCTTGCGCGTAGTCTCTATTAATCGTTCGTTAATTCAAGCAGTTAGATTGCCGGATGAGGCTCGCGCCAAGCGCTGACGGTCGTCCCGCGCAGTTAGTTTGTCAACTCAGTCACAGTTCGCATCCGGGTGGCACGTAGCGTGCTGCATAAATGGAAAATCCAATTAGGTTGCCCGTTATGCAGTACGCCACTCAGACTCTAAACACGGTCCCGACCAAAGCGCTCGCCAATTTGATTCAGCTTTACTCGCAGCGCATCGAAGACCGCAAGCAACGGTTGCGCGATGACCTCTCTTATTACCGCGCAAAGCTCGAAGAGCTTGATTTGGTTGATCCGCAAGATTGCACTGGCCTGCGTCGCATTTATTTAGGTCATCTGGAACGGGTGTCCGCGCTCCTGCAAACAGCAGCCTAGTTTTTCAGCTTCCGTCCCGCGTACCGGCATCTGCGCCGGTGCGCCATTGTGTTACTTTCGCGCCATGAGCTTCCCGTGGCGCATCCACTATCCCGCCTCTATCCCATTTGAGATCGATCCGGACGCGTATCCCAATTTGGATGCGATGGTGCGGGAGATCTGCGCGCGATTCGCCAATCACCGCGCCTTCGGTAGCTTCGGGAGCTATCTGACCTATCGAGAACTCGATACGCAGGTCACGGCATTCGCCGCCTACTTACAGCAACGCATGGGGATCAAGCCGGGCGAACGGGTGGCGTTAATGTTGCCGAATCTGTTGCAATACCCGGTCGCGATGCTGGGGGTATTGCGCGCTGGTGGCGTGGTGGTCAACGTCAATCCGCTGTACACCCCGCGCGAACTCAAGGCGCAGCTTGTTGATGCTGGGGCTAAGGTGCTCGTCATTTTCGCGCCAATGTTATCGACCTTGGCGGCGGTTTACGCCGAGACGCCGCTGCGTGCCGTGATCAGCACCGAGGCCGCCGACTTGTTTCCAACGTCCAAACGTATTGTCGTCAAATTGCTCGGTAAACAACGTGGGCGCCGACCCAAACTCCGTCGCGTAGTGCCGTTTAAAGCAGCGCTGACGCGGGGTGCAAAGCTTACGTTGCGCCAACCGCCGCTTGGCGGGGCGGACTTGGCCTTTCTGCAATACACCGGGGGCACCACTGGGGTTGCGAAAGGCGCGATGCTCTCGCACCGAAATGTCCTCGCGAATGTGCAGCAGGCGTTTGCCTGGACGAGCGCGCAGTCGCGAATGGGCGAAGAGATCATCATCACCGCCTTGCCGCTCTATCATATTTTCGCGCTGACCATGAATTGCTTTACCTTCATGCGCCATGGCGGATTAAATTATTTGATCGCCAATCCGCGCGATCTCCGCCAATTCGTGCGCGAGATGCGACGGATCCCGTTCACCGCTCTCACCGGCGTCAATACGTTGTTCAGCGCGCTTGCCCAGGATGCCCAATTTCAAAAAATCGACTTTTCCGGCGTGCGTTTTGTTGGCGGCGGCGGCAGTGCGGTGCAACGTCCCGTGGCTGAGCGCTGGCAGACCGTCACCGGCACGGTCATCGTCGAAGGCTTTGGGCTAACCGAGGCGAGTCCGTTGGTGTGCCTAAACCTGCCAGAAGCGACGGAATTTTCCGGCACGATTGGTATCCCCGTGCCGTCCACCGAATGCAGAATCGTGGCTGACGACGGTACCCCAGCCGCGATTGATGAGCCCGGTGAACTATGGGTGCGCGGTCCACAAGTCATGCAAGGGTATTGGCAGCGTCCGGAAGAAACCGCCGCCGTGCTAACTAACGACGGTTGGCTCAAGACTGGCGATATCGCCGTCATGCGTGCCGACGGATATTTCAAAATAGTGGACCGGAAGAAAGACCTGATCCTGGTTTCTGGCTTCAATGTCTATCCGAACGAAGTCGAGGAGGTCGCCGCGATGCACCCGGGAGTTACAGAAGCGGCCGCGATCGGGGTGCCCGATGAGAAGACCGGCGAAGCGATCCGATTGGTGGTGGTGCGCGGCGATCCGGCGCTGACCGAAGCGGACTTACTTAAGCATTGCCGCACCCATTTGACCAACTACAAGCTGCCGCGCCAGGTTTTATTCGCTCCTGAACTCCCCAAAAGCGCGGTGGGCAAAATCCTGCGGCGCGAAGTGCGCGAGCGCTTTAGCTAGGGTAATCCCACCGCCGGTGGACTTCGAGGGACACAGCCCGTAGCATCCCGGCGCGGCCATTTCGCAACCGCTTCTAAGAACTTAGAGACCCAGGAGGTTTACATGATTGGCTATATCACGCTCGGTACCAACGATTTAGACAGGGCTGCCAAGTTTTACGACGACTTATTAGCCGGCATGGGCGCCAAGCGCGTGATGCAAAACGACCGCATGGTCGCGTGGTCGGCCGGACCGGGTACGCCGATGTTCTGCGTCATCAAACCATTTGACGGCAAACCCGCCAACAGCGGCAACGGCACGATGATCTCGCTCGCGCCGGGTAGCAAGGAGAAAGTCAACGAACTCCACGCCAAGGCGCTAGCACTCGGCGGCAAGGACGAAGGTGCCCCGGGCCCGCGTGGCGACAGCTTCTACGGTGGCTACTTCCGCGATCTCGACGGCAATAAGCTCGTGTTCTTCCATATGTAATCGCCGGCGTGCGCGTGCGATATACCTATCGCCCGCGCACGCTCCTCTGGCTTGGCGTCAACGCCGGCCGCATCAAACAGGATAGGCTGTGTCCGACCAACCGCTCACCGACGTTAGTTTTAGCAATTTCGCGCTGCACCCGCTGTTAGCACAGGGGATCGAAGCCGCAGGATTCATGCGTTGTACGCCAATCCAAGCGATGACCTTACCGGTCACGTTAGAAGGTAAAGATGTCGCGGGGCAAGCGCAGACCGGTACCGGCAAGACCGCGGCATTTTTGGTCGCGTTGTATCAGCGACTGCTGACGCGCGCCGCGCGAGTCGATCGACAAACACAAGATCCACGGGCGGTGATTTTGGCACCAACCCGTGAACTTGCCGTGCAGATCGATAAGGACGCGATGCAGCTCGGTCGTTTTACGGGACTTCGTACAGCCTTGATCTATGGCGGTGTGAATTACGATAAACAGCGTGAAGCGCTAGAAGCCGGAGTCGATGTCATCATCGCCACCCCGGGGCGCTTAATCGACTTCGTCAAACAGCGACAGGTCAGCATGCGCGCGGTCGAAGTCATGATCATCGACGAAGCCGATCGTATGTTTGATCTCGGCTTCATTCGCGATATTTATTTCCTTCTCCGCCGTATGCCGCCGCCGAGCGAACGGCAAAACCTGATGTTCTCGGCAACGCTCAGTCACCGTGTGCTCGAACTTGCATATGAACATATGAATAGCCCAGAGAAGCTGGTTGTCGAATCCGAATCGATCACCGCCGCGCGCGTGCGCCAAGCGGTGTACTTTCCGGCCACTGAAGAAAAAATGCCCCTACTGCTCGGCTTATTGGCGCAGATGGACGCGAATCGCAGCATTGTGTTTGTCAATACCAAAATCGCCTGCGAGCGGGTCGCGCTCACTCTGGAGCGCGCGAATTATCGAGTGGGCGTTTTATCCGGCGATGTGCCGCAGAAGAAACGTGAATCACTCCTTGCGCGTTTTGTGCAAGGCGATTTGAGCATGCTGGTGGCGACCGATGTCGCGGCGCGCGGCTTGCACATTCCGGGCGTGAGTCACGTCTTTAATTTCGATTTGCCGCTCGATGCGGAAGACTATGTCCACCGCATTGGTCGTACGGCACGTTTAGGCGCCGAGGGTGACGCGATAAGCTTCGCCTGCGACGAATACGCTATGAGCCTGCCGGACATCGAAGCATTCATCGAGCAAAAGATCCCGGTGGTGCAATTTGATCCATCGCTCTTATTGCCAGTGCCGACCCGTGCGCTGAGCGGCGGTGGCGAGCGTTTGATCGAGGACGCCTTTAGTGAGGCCGCCGCCGAACGCAAGCGACGGCGTGCACGCACCGATGGGAGAAGTCCAAGTGGTCCGAGTGGGCGCGGCGGTCCACGCTCGCACAACAGACCTGAACGCGCGCCGGCCGCGTCGAAGCATCCCCCAGCCGAACGACCCGCGCGAGCCGCGCGAGTGGCCGAGGCGGCGACCAATCCGAGTACAGACGAGCAGCCGCGCACCCATCGCCGACGCGGCGGACGTCGCCACCGTCAGGATGAGCAGGTCATAGTGGCCGATGCTTCGGTATCGGTGACGCCCGTGCCAGTTGAAGCGCCCGCCAAGGTGCGACTACGCACGCGCATCAAACAAACGATCAAGTCTTGGTTTAAAAGATTGGGCATGCCGCGCGGCGCGCGGCGCTGAACGAGCCTATTCGCTCGCCCCTTCAATCAACCACTGCTCGACACTCAGAGGTTGCGTGCTGCGCGCGCCGAGCGAGGCGAAGTCGAACAACGCTGGATCGGCGAGATGGGACGCAGTGACATTCTGCAAGCTGCGAAAAACATTCTCCACGCGTCCGGGCGACTGACGTTCCCACTCGGCGAGCATGAGCTTGATTTGCTTGCGCTGTAAATGCTCCTGACTGCCGCATAGATTGCAGGGAATGAGCGGAAATTTACGTGCCTCGGCATAACGCGCGATATCCGCTTCTTTGCAGTAAGCGAGCGGGCGGATCACGATGTTATCGCCATCGTCAGACATGAGTTTGGGCGGCATGGTCTTCAAGCGCGAGCCGAAGAACATGTTCAAAAAAAGTGTTTCCACGATGTCATCACGATGATGACCAAGCGCAATCTTGGTAACCCCGTGCGACCGCGCGAAGGTATATAAAATTCCACGGCGTAATCGCGAACACAGTCCGCAGGTCGTTTTGCCGGCGGGCACCACCCGCTGCACCACACTGTAGGTATCCTGCTCCAAGATATGAAACTCGATATCAAGTTCACGTAAATAAGTCGGCAGAACTTCCGGCGGATAACCCGGCTGTTTTTGATCGAGATGCACGGCGATCAGCTCGAAATCGATCGGCGCTTTGGCCTTCAACGCCAACAAAATGTCGAGCAGGGTGTAGGAGTCTTTGCCGCCCGATAGACAGACCATGACTTTGTCGCCGGCCTCGATCATGTTGAAGTCCGCGATTGCGCGACCGACCTGGCGGCGCAGGCGTTGCTGCAACACGCCAAGTTCATAGCGCGTGCGCTGGCCTTCACGGCTCACAAATCGAACGGGACTTATTTCCATTGCAGGCGATGTTTGACTCGGGTCGTTACGTTAACTGAGTGTCCCGGCGCTTACCATCCGTTTGTAGGTTTAAGACGCTGAATCGGGGCCAGTTTGCTCGGTACTTGGCAGACGAGCACGTAAGGCACGGGCTTTGGCTTTGTCGCCACCTAAAAATCCAGGTGCTTTCGCGTAAAACTGGGCGAGATCGCGCACGGCCGGCCAGTTTTCCGGATTCAATGCGACTGCGCGTTCAAACGATTGCCGCGTCAGCTTTGCGTACTTAATTGCTTTGACCCAACCGGCTTGTTCGGCATAGCGCCCGTACGCTTTGCCAAGCCAATAAGCGTATTCATCGTTAGCGGGCGCGGCCGTTGCCGCTTGTTTGAAGAACGCCGCCGCGCGAATGAACTCATTCGCCGCGTAGAGTCGCTGACCTTCTTCGAACAGCGAGGTAAAGCTTTCTTGGGTGTCGTCTGCAGCGATTACGCCCGCGAGACTCAACAGGAGACCTAGGACAAAGCTACGCATTGGGGCACGATTATTAACGAAATGAACAGCCGGCGGTCGGGAGCGCGGAGTTTAGACGGCAAAAGTCAGGATTTCCACGCGTCCGGGGAGGGGATCGGACGATCCCGAGCGCCGGCTGATGGTGAACACACTACGGCGAAAGCATTGAACTAGGGCTGAACATCGCTAAGCGCCGACCAGCAACGCTTTAAGTGCGCGGCCGGCGTCCACCGGCAACCCCATTCCGTCGGTTAACAGCGCATCCACCGAACCGAAAGTCTCGTCCATCGCATCGAGCGCCGCCTCGATGTATACCGCCGGCGCTGACATCACCTGTTCAACAGCGCCGGCGTCCGCTTCGGCGCCGAATAAATCCACGCGCTGGCGCCGATTATTTGACAGCACGTAGTCTTCGACGATGAGCGCACGCGACACGCCGGCAACAGCGAGCAAAATCGCCGCGGCGACACCGGTGCGATCTTTACCGCTGGCACAGTGAAACAATAACGGCGTGTGCGAAGGTTCAAGCAGCGCCGATACCAGCACTCGGTAATCGTGCAAATGCTCGAGAATTAATTGCCGGTACTGGCGTTGCATTTCGATGCTGGCTGCAGCCGCGTCCAACTTGCCAAGGTTGATGCTCGCGAAAAGTTCTATATTGCCTTTGGGCCAGAAGCCAGGATTTAACACTTTTAGTGCCGAGCTTGGCAGGCGATCCGGCGCGCGTAGGCATTCTTCTTGCCGCCTCAAATCGACAACGGTGTTTAAACTTAACGCGTCCAATTTGGCTAGATCTGCGTCGGTTAAGAACGCGAGCGTGTCCGCGCGATAAACGATGCCGTGGCGTGTACTCAGCCCGTCCATGGTGGGTAAGCCACCCAAATCGCGCACATTGAGCGCGCCTTCAAATTGCAGGTGACGATGCGCGTGGGCGTCTAGCGAAGTTTGATTATTCATGTGTTGCAACGTTGTACCGAAATCTAATGGGGCGCATGCCAATGTGGTCGAGCATTGTGACAAGCGCGAGAGTGTACGAAAGGTCTTCGCGTGGGCAAAGCATCCGAAGCACCGTGGTCGGACGTTGCCAGATGCAGCCGAATTGCCTAGTGTGCGTACATCCCAACAAAACTGCGGAGGAAGTCATGCCGAAAACCAAAGACCAAGTGCAAGAATTGCTCGACCGAGAAGCGATTCGGGACTTGCCGCTGCGTTATTGTGATTGCGTATGGCGCGACGATGTAGAAGGGATTGTGAAACTCTTCGCGAAGGATGGCGAATTTGTTATTGCCGCGAATGGCAAAGAAACGAGCGCAAAAGGGCAGGATCAGCTACTCGCGCTGTACAAACAAGGCTTCGACATCGGCCCGCGCCCCTATATTCATAACCATGTGATTGAACTAACGAGCCAGAAGAAAGCGACCGGACGTTGTTACCTCGCACTACATAGCATCAAGCAAAACATGCAATTTATCGGCGCGGGATATTACTTGGATTCCTACGTCAAAGAGAAGGGTGTGTGGAAGTTTCAGCGGCGGGACTTTACGGCGTTACGCATGGATGCCGACCCGGTCGTGGCGCCTAAGGCTGCGAGCCGCGCACGCGCGAAGAAATGACGACGTGTAGTTTGATTGCGGGTGGCCTCGACAAGCGCTGTGAGGCTACATATTGATATGTTACGGAGCGGCGCCCAGAGCGGATGGTGAGCAAAAGCGACAAAAAGTTATCGCAAATGTTGCAACCTGATCGACAACGAGAAATGTCTCAGAGCTCGATAACTGTGAGGCGCTTGGCGCCGCTTGTGAATTTGCATTGAGAAAACGCTATCTGTGTCGCTTACATCGAGCGTTTCCACCGGTATCATCTTCCGCAGATTCAAACGAGTCGCTCCTCATGTCGCTGCAAGAAGAACGTCTCGCCTCCCTCGAAAAATTTACGCCATGGGCGCTATGTGGAGTCAGCTTTTGGATACTGATTGTGTTGTTGCGACAGGCGTCCATCGGCTTCGACTTTACGGATGAAGGTTACTATTTAAACTGGATTGCCGATCCATTTTCTTTCCATCAATCCATAACGCACTACGGATACGTTTATCACTCTCTGTACAGGTTGGTCGGCGGCGATATCGTGGCGCTCCGCCAAACGAACCTACTGCTAACGTACAGTCTCGCGTGGTGGTGCGCACTTTTGGCGTGGCGCACCGTATCTCGTACGCCACCGTCGACGTACGACTACGCAATCTGTGGTGTTCTCGCGCTACCGGCGCTTTTACTCTACGCCAGAATAAATGCGACGCCGAGTTATAACTCCCTCTGTTTACAAGGCATGCTCATCGCGCTGATTGGTGCGCTGATGGCAGAGAAAACCGGTTCCTGGCGTAGTTGTGTCGGCTGGATGCTTCTGACGCTTGGTGTGTGGTTGACGTTTCTTGCAAAACCCCCCTCCGCCGCAGCATTAGGCTTGATTTTACTAAGTTACTTGATCGCAAGTAGAAAAATATCTTGGATCAATCTCTTTCTATCGGTTGCGCTCGGCGCGTTATGCGCTGCGGAAACGGCGTTTCTAATTGATGGATCGATAGCGCAATTCATCGCGCGATTACAGCAGGGCGTCGCGAATGCGCAGCGCATGCAGGGCGGTCACGATGCGGCCAATATGTTTCGATGGGACTGGTTGGAAACGTCGCCATTATGGGGGTGTGTTGTGCTCCTCGTGGCAACCGGAGGCCTGCTAGCTTATCTCGCGCAACGACCAACGAGATCGACGCGACTCATTAATATCGCAATTTCAAGTATCACAGCACTCTACGCGATATTCATGCAGGGTTGGTGGTGGACCCCAGCGTGGGATTTTAAAGATTCGCGAGCGGTGTATTTTCTGGCTTTTCCGAGCGGCTTCGCGTTAACGGCGATGTATTGCGGCTGGCGCGCTACGACTTTGAACGCCCAGCACGTTAGCGTCGCCGTGATGCTAACAGCGCTGATGTATTGTTTCGCCTTCGGCTCGAACGTTAATTACATCCAGCAAATGGGCACGAGCGTCTTCTTCGGCACGCTCGCCAGCGCTACCCTCTCTACAGCGGCGCTTCGGACAGGCGCGCCCTGGCGAGAAATCATTGTGTTGTTGGGCGCGATCGTCGCTAGCAGCAGCACGATCTTCTATGCGAACGCGCACGCACCGTATCGCCAGCCGGTATCGATGTACCGGCAAACGGGAACTATCGAGACGCTTGCACATGGAAACAATTTGACAGTCGGCATCGAGATGGCCAATTACTTGAAGCGATTAAACGAAAAGGCCCGCCAATCCGGGTTCAAACCAGGTACGCCAATGCTTGATCTAACCGGGCACCATCCTGGTGTGATTCATTTGCTCGGCGGGCGGCCGGTTGGGGCGGCCTGGTTATTGGGTGGATACAAAGGTTCCGTGGCGCGAGCGGAAGCAATTCTGAGCACGGCATCCTGTGGTTCGCTCGCTCGCGCCTGGATATTGCTAGAACCGACGGGA
Source organism: uncultured Klebsiella sp. (assembly GCA_964555355.1). GTDB lineage: Bacteria > Pseudomonadota > Gammaproteobacteria > CAIKBL01. The sequence goes on along the minus strand of CAZKRY010000010.1, from coordinate 29,929 downwards.
CATAGGGCGATTCCAGTCGAGATTCTCGAAAAGAGCGGGATATCTCCCGCGCGTGAATACGTCGAAGTTGTGCGCTTAAAGTCCGTCAACACCTACTACAACGCGCGTTTCGAGCAAGTCTTGCTAAAGCCAAGCTCAACCTCGCACGCCGAAGCAACGTGCAAGGCTTACCGACAGGAGCCACGATGAACAAAATCGCCATCGTACAGCCCAGCTATATACCATGGCGGGGGCATTTTGACTTCATTCAAGAAGTCGATTGTTTCGTATTTTTTGATGACGTGCAGTACACCGTGAGGGACTGGCGAAATCGCAACAAAATCAAAATGACGGATGGCACTACGCGCTGGCAAACGATCCCAACGTTGGGAGGTCGTGATCAGCTAATCAAAGACGTATGCATCGACAACTCACAAGGTTGGGCGAAGAAACATTTGGAAGCTTTTCGCCACAGCTATGGCAAAGCGCCGCATTTTAAGACCTATTTCCCTCTACTCGAGGAGTTCTACATGGATCGTAGCTACGAGTTGTTAGTCGACTTTACGATTCCGCTAACTGAACTGCTTGCGGCTTGGCTTGGTATTTCGCCGCGCTATCGGCGGTCTTCGGAGTTCGGCGTCATTGGCGTGAAAGACGCACGCCTTATCGCGCTCGCCAAAGCACTCAATGCGCGCGAGTATGTTTCTGGCCCTACTGCGCAAGACTATTTGCAGCCAGCTTTATGGGCGGAAGCAGGGATAAAGCTTACGATCAAAGACTACTCGGGCTATCCGGACTATCCGCAGATCGCGCCGCCGTTTGAAGCGCAGGTCAGTATGTTGGATTTAATCTTCATGGTGGGAGCAGACGCTCCTGACTATATATGGGGCGCACGGCGCGCGCGCGCAACGGTCGCCGATTAGCGCTGAGGAAGCTCTTTCGCCTTGCGCAATTCAACAACTTTGACGTTGTCGCCAACATCACGTGGCACGAGGGCCGCGGCATTCACAAACACGTTGCTTCCCACTTTTACGTCGGTCGTAATCGTGCAATTCATTCCAAAGAAACAATTGTCGGCCACAAACACTCGACTTCCCGTGCAGGTGCCGGACGAAAAATAATTGTTGGTGCCGATCGTAGTACCGGCACCCAGTCGCACGCCAATATCTATAAAACACGCGGGGCCGGTCTTAACTTGTTGATCGATAATCGCACCGCCCAATACGATCGAACCAAGTCCCAAAACCGCTCCGGGTTCGATAATCGCGCGCGGGTGCACCACAGAAATCAATTGATAACCTAGGGAAATCACTCGTTCTAGCGCGGCGCGGCGCGCCAGCATTGACGAATAGCCGATTGCGAATACTAGCCCCGCTTTCCCTGAATTAAGATCACTACTACTGCTAGCGTCAGCAATGTTGCCGAGAGTGTGCTTACTTCCTAAGACGCGTTCGCCCGGCGAACGCACATCGTCAACAAAACCAAGCACATTAATAGAGTCGCTGAAATACGCGATAAGATGATGGAATACTTGCTGGCCGAGATACCCTGCGCCATAAACAAAAGCATTTCGCATCGCTTATTTAGAAACCTCGCGGCGCAGATACGCGATGATCGTTTGAGGCGTAGAATACAAATCGACGATGTCATTAGGATCGATGTTAATCCCGAACGCCTCTTCCAATTCGAAAATCAATTCCACGTGGCGCAGCGAATCCCACTCCGGTAATGTTTCTCTTGAGTACTCGCCGGGCGTAACGGAGCGATTCAGCACGCGGCTGAATAATTTCCAAAATCTGTTATCAAGCGATGGCCCGGAATCGCCGGCGTCAGTGCTCATAAGATGACTTTCGTGTTGAGTTCACATTAGCTTGAACAACGTTGCAAAACCCGCGACTCGACCGTTAATTGTGTTCATATCAAGTTCGGCTTTCGGATCGATATCTTCCACGCCGTGTACCGTCCGTCCATCATAAAGAATGACATCGCCAGGCTGCGCATAGTCATCCAAGCAAATTCGTCGCTCCCCGACATCCACAAATCCTCCTCCATGGTGATAGTGCTTTCCTTTTTCCGTCATTGTGAGGACTGCCTGATAAAACTTTGTGGACTTCTGTTCTGCAATGTCTTTCGCGACATAGTCGGTATGTCGGCGGAAAAAGCCACCGCCCGCCGGATACTGATGAAATCGCGCCGCCGTCCACAAGCCATTTGGCTCGATTTTATCCAACGCGAAATCGATTGGAGTTCCAGCAAGATGATTGCGGATCTGCGCAAGTCGAACAAACGCCGATCGCATACCATAAATATCAGGCTCCCAAATCGGATTGTAGAACGCCCGGAAAAAACGCGCATCGTCGTGATTGGCGGTGCGAGACTCGCCGCCTATATTCAGCTTTTGAAAATTCGTACGTACAGCATCCGACTTTTGACCCGCAGCCGGATGATCCCTTTTGGGATCAAATACGCGATGAATTGTTTGCAGGGCTTGCGCCATTTCTTGCGGAGTTACGATTCCGCGAATGCATGCCCAAGTTTCACGCTCCATGACTTCGTTGAGTGAATCAAGCGGAATTTCCTCCGGCCGCTTAACGATAAATAAGTTGTCGTTGAATTTTGTATTCATCCAAAAATCCATTCAAAGTAATCGTTACGAATATTTCACGACGGCGTCAGCAAGGTTTAGGTACTCAATAACCGCAGCTGGCCACTGTGAGAGTCGCTCACCATGCTGACAATAAAGGGCATAGGTTAGTCGCTCCATACCGACACCGATGCAGCCCGAATAAGCGGCCCCTGAAGTCGGCGTCGCAATATTAAAAGCCTTGCCGAAAAAGTCCCTATGAAAATTGATCGAGCCAACCGCGATCTCGCGATTTAAATGTGGAATTAGCGCTAGCAATTCGTATTTCAAGCGATGCGCGTTTTGAAATACCGACTTCATGACCGCATCATTAGAAAAAAATGGATCGTTGGCGGTTTCAATCTTGGCATGTAAATCGAGATTACTTAGAAACCCCGCCAATAAATCAATCAGTTTCTGACGAGCCTCAAGTACGAAAGCCTCGTCGCCAACGAACATGATGTCGCGTACCGAAAAGCACGTTAGTCGATCGAGCTGCCCGCTTTTCGATCTTTCGTTACGAAACACCTTGTTGTAGCAAGTGTAGAAAGCATTATCGAGATCGATAGAATTCTCAAGGCCGTAATAGCAGCAATCGCACACGGCGGGCTCAAGTCCATACTCGGCGGGCGCCATCATGTCATCCATCTCTACCGACTCGAAGTCCGCGTGTTTGATGTATTTATCCGCGAAACGCTTGCGTGTTTCGTAATCGTCTTTCACCGGAGCGCACAGAATCACTTGGTGAGGAAATTCGTGAAAATAGTCGATCTGCTTAAATAGCCGGATAGGCCAGACAGCAGGATACTCTTGCTCAATTGCTGCGAGCCCATCGGCCATTGATTTAACTCGCTGGTTGAGTGACTTAAAAACCTCTAAAAAGCCTCCCTGCAACGTAAAGAAACCAGGTTGTACGCAAACAACTTCGCGCGTCCTCTCCAAATGTGGTTGCGGATCATGGAAGTAGCGAGGTGAGATTTGGTTGTGATAGATCAAGTCTTTGTTAATACTCCGCGCAATAAAACCTAGACGTCTAACCAGCGCTTTGATTTCGTCACCCTCCAAAGAGCTGTGATGGGAAATATGCAAGCAATTTTCAATGACGCGCATGTGAGCAATCTGCAGCGCTGAGTTCAATGCGCCCTCAATAAATGCGAGTTGTTCGGCCGGGACGCTTGCCGGCAGCGGGCAAATGACTTCGTTCATGACGTAATGTCCTGTGTGTTTGACTGAGTAGCGTGACCCGATCCCACGACAATTTTGTCCACTACGTATAGCGGTCTACTTTTGGCTTGGTTATAAAGCCGACCAAGATATATGCCGAGCACGCCTTGGTTGAGCAGAATGAGTCCGCCAAGAAAGGACGTCGCTGTGATCGTGCTTAGCCATCCCGAAACTCCAAAACCGCTTCCTAAAGCGTGCTGTACGAGTAAGTAGGCGCCATACAAGCCAGATAACACGGAAAGCGAAAGCCCAATGCCGATCGACAGATACAGTGGGCGGTTGGAAAAGGAGATGATTCCATCCAGTGCCATTCTGAATAATCTCCGAAAATTGTAGCTCGACTCTCCTTCGAACCGCTGAGCATGCTGAACGTCGACATACGCGGTAGAGAAACCAAGCCACTCTACCAACCCTGCAAACATGCGGTACGACTCTCGCATACTGCAAAGACCGTCCACGACAGAACGACTCATGATGCGGTAGGAGCCTACCGAGCCATCTAACCTAAAACCAGACAAGAAACTAAAAGCTTTGAAAAACATTCGAGACGTCGCACGCTTCCACCATTTGTGTTTCCGCGCGACGCGTCGTGCAATCACGATGTCATAACCTTCTTGTGCTTTTGACAGTAGGCGCGGTATCTCTTCCGGTGGATCTTGCAGATCGCAATCTAGTACCACCGTCCAATCTCCTCGAGCGAAATCAAACCCGGCAGTCATCGCATAATGCTGTCCAAAGTTTCTACTCAGCAAGATGGCTTTTATTTGAGGGAAGCGCTCCGCCATCTCTTTCAAGACAAGCCATGACTTGTCCGGGCTTCCGTCGCACACGAGAATGATTTCGTATGAATCGGTTATCCCCGACAACGTTGCGTCAAGTCGCTCGCAAAGCGTCGGCAAAATTCGTTCTGCCATATATACCGGGCTAACGACGCTTATGAAGGGGTGACTGCCCGAACTCTTTTGGTGCGGCGCCGACTGATTTATTTGCACATTTGTCATGCTGGATTTGGCAGAGGGTAAAGGAAACCTATTTACTCGGCGGAAGTACGGTGACGCTTTAATGTGCCTGGAGCAAACAAAGTTGCCCGGGCTTTGATAGAAAATATCGGCATCGGAGAAATGGTCGATTCCGTGTTCTCAACATATCTGCTACTTCTTTAAAAAACGACACATCGAGGCCGAAGAAGACGTACATGCGCGATATCTATCGCGAAAAGGAATTCCTTAACCACTGGTGTCAAACTACTTTTATAGGTGAAATTCTCCCTAAGTCCAGCAATCATCTTCAGAACGCCTAAGGATGGCATTTAGTACACAGCGGCGATTAAGGGGGGGCGGCTTTATCGAGAGGCGCAGAAGCATAACCCGGTAGCCGACGCAGAAATGCAAGCCCACACACTAGCAAAACTACTATCCATATGAATCGGCCGAGCATCTGGTTCTCTGCGCCGCCGGAGATCCCCAGCAATGTATACAGTTCTTCGCTTGCAACATCCGCTACGCCAAGACCAAGCGGAGTTAGAGGGATAAATCGAATAAATGTAATCAACGGAGTAATCGCAAAAACAACCAACCAAGAAAAATTTATATTCATCGCGACGAGTCCCAAGCACGCGCCAATTGAAACGAACAAGTGCGCGACTATGGTCATCGCGGCCGCTTGAACGAGCACGGTCGGGTGCTCCCGATATGCAACGAAAGAATTACGAATCGCGCGTGCCCATTTGAACTCATCTAAAAATACAAATCGTCCTACCGAAAGCAAGCCACACGCCGTTGCGATGATCGCAATAGTTCCGGCGAGTACAGTTAAAACCCAGGGAACGAAATCTCCGATCGCTCCTCCACTATGCTGGCGCGATAGCAAACAACAAAAGAACGCACTGAGGATAACTAGCCCAACAAAACCCACGAAACGATCAAGAACAATCGAGGCAAGGCCAGCACCGAAGCGTGTTCGACAATGGCGAGAGAGGTGAAGCACTCGTAGCCCGTCGGTGCCAAGCGCCCCAGGTACAAACAGGCTGAGAAAAGTACCTCGATAACCTAATATCAACGTGTCGACTAACGGCACGTTAATTCGTTGCGCGCGCAGCAGAATCCACCAGCGCGCGAGAATTATGGTTAAGGAGACTATTTGAGCCAACGCAATTCCCGCTAAAAGCAAAAGTGACGAAGAATGTAAAAGAGATTTATAAGCGGCTATATCAAGCCGCCCGCTCTTTAGGAGCCACATTACAATCGCCGCACCGATGCAAAGCTTTATCAAAAAGACCGTCGTAGTACGCCAGCGGTTGCTCACGGCGGCGGGTCCGATTGTCTCAATCGAATCGGCTAATTCCGAATACTCTGCAGAGCTCGCGACGAACTCTTTATCGGGATGCATTTAGCACATTCTTCGCCGCATCAGCACGCGCAACGCCGTTGCTTCGACTCACCAAATAGGAAATTAATCTGTCCGCGGCTCTACCATCGAAGTGAGACTGAAAGCGATTCCGAAAATCAGATAAATTGGCTTGATATTTAGGGTCCTCGAACCATTCGTCTAACGTGAGTAAATAGCTGAGTAGTTCCTGTTCGGTTCTCGCGAACGGCCCTGAGATTTCCTTGCTGTATTCAATATAAAAATTTCTTGTCTCCGATATGTACCTTTCAAGGTCGTATACGTAATAAATAATCGGCTTTCCGGATTGAAGGAAATCAAAGCAAATGCTGGAGTAGTCCGTTATTAGCGCATCGGAAACCGCCAGTAGCTCTTGGATATCATCAACCGGCCCAACGTCTATGATGTTCGTCGCGCTCCCACTTATAGTGAGCGCCTTATCTAAGTGATGTTTCTTAACAAGCAATAGCCAATTACGGGATGCGAGCGTCTTATTGAGGTCTGTTAGGAATGTTTCAGAAAAGGGCACAACCGGCTCATCTCGATGACGAAATAGACTGCCACCAAAGACACTGGACTTTGCTTCACGGTAAGTGGGAGCATAAATTAAAACGCGCGAATAGCTTTTAAGATTGAAACGCGCCGGGAGATTCTCCACTTTTTCAAATTCATGATAAAAAGCATCATTGCGTGCGGACCCGAATAGCCAAACTCGGGAATTCGAAAAGGCACTTGAAAGCACTTTCAAATCATGCTGAGACTGTGCGATAACGCAGTCAAACCGCTGATATTCTAGTCGCGTCGCAAGATAGAAAAGTTTTTCGATGAGAGTGTGATTACCTCGATCATGCAGCGCGTCCAAGCAAATGCGTTTAATTGGACTGCCGTGCCAAGTTTGAATCACACTAAAACGACCCAAAAACAGCCACGCGTAGGCGACGTCGTGGAGAACCTCGGTCGCCATCATTCCGCTTTCGACTACAAGAAACTCCGCGCGCAGCAACTTCCAAAATCCGTTTAGCGAAAATTTATCAATGACAGGCCACTGCCGCGCGCGAAGCTCGCCAATTAGCTTTTCGTCTTCAGTTATCCAATAAAAAGCGAGCTCGCTCGGCACACTGGACTCACAAGCTCGCTTTTGCAGTAAACGTAAGTACACGTACTTTGGGTTTCCCATAAAACGTTTGCCGAGACCGGCGCCAAATAACACAAGGCCACGACGCTTCGGAACGACAAAAGACATCGCAAGCAGCGCTTGATTCAACACAAATCGGAATAAAATTCGAACTAACGAGCTATCACCATCACCCAGTTGTTTTTGAGTGGACATATGATTACGCACCCGCTCGAGTCGCATATAGGCGCATAACAAGGATGAGCGAATGCATTAATGGGACCGATTAACGTCAAAGTAACGTTGATTGAATAACTCTAAGTTAACCAGCATCCAAATTGTCTGAGCTCGTTTGTGATTTGAACTTGAAGCAGCTTCGGTGAGCCATTGCTCTATTGTGGGCATATTGAGTAATCCTCTTTCGCGCGATTGTTGGCTCAGCAGGATGTCCGCTGAAAAGCTAAAAAACTCGCGGGTCATCCATTGGTTTAGAGGGACCGGGAAGCCCATTTTTTTTCGATACAATATTTCCCGCGGGACGTCATTCTCGTACGCTTTTTTGAGAATGTATTTTGGGGTATCGAATCGCTCGGAAATTTCATCGCTCATCAATAATCTACTCCGCACACGAGAGTTATCGTCATTCCATCGGAGCTTATAGTGCTGGGGTATTGAATAGGCGAACTCTACAAGTCGATGATCCAAAAATGGGACGCGAGCCTCCACGGAGGCTGCCATCGTGGTTGTATCCACTCTGTGTAGTAGTCCCACCAGATGGACACGCGAGAACGCCCATGTCAATTTATTAAAGTATCCGCGATCACTAACTTCATCAAAAAGCGATTGGAATCTTCCTTCGAAGATTTCTTCGTGCATATTCACGTTAGCGTCAGCATGAAGGAGTGCTCGTTTCTCGTGTGTCGAAGTGTATGAATAGGTCGAGCGAAAATGCGAGACTTCGCGGTCAAATCCCGCCGTGTCGTACTTGGCGAAGAAACGTCGCGTAATTTCTTCTCGATCAGTAGCCGATAAAGAAGAGAGAGCTTCAGGCTGCATCTTTGCGAAATCATCGCAAGAACGAAAAATTCGACCATACCCCGCAAAAAGTTCGTCGGCGCCTTCGCCGGAAAGAACCACGGTTATGTCTTGCTTGAGTGCCTTTGACATTAGATACAAAGGCACTTCGTTTGGGACCGAAAGCGGGGCGTCCTTGAAATCGATTAACTTCACCATCGTGGATACATAGTCGGTATCCGAAAGCGAAATTTCCTTATGATCCGTGTTATAGCGCTCTGCCATCAAACGCGCATATTCAAACTCGCTGTAACCGGGGTCCGAAAAGCCTATCGTGAATGTTTTAATGCGCTGGGGCGCAAGTTGTGCCATTAACGCCGTGAGCACACTTGAATCAACTCCACCGGATAGAAAAGCGCCGCTAGGGACATCGGAAATCATTCGATAACCGACGGATGACGCAAGAATATCCCGTAGACGGTCGATGTAGTAAACCTCGCCGCGGTCGTTTTCTTGTTCTGAAAATGCCGGTCTCGGATCCCAGTATTGATGCAGCGACACTCGCGAATCGCGGATACGCAGATAAAACCCGGGAGGCAGAGATTCGATACCGCGGAAAAAGGAGTCGTTAAGTATCGGATAGCGATACGAAAGGTAAGACGATACTGCTGCGGCGTTTAGCTCACGCGTTCGATGGTCGTAGTGCAGGATGGATTTTATTTCTGAGGAAAAAATCAGCGCGTTCGGTTCTTTAGCGTAATAAAGTGGCTTTACGCCAAGCCGGTCACGAAAGATAAACGCTTCCTGAGTTCTTCGATCGAAGATTGCAAATGCGAACATTCCTATAAACGAGTGTACGCAACTAGGTCCGTCCTCTAAGTATGCGTGCAGCAAAACTTCCGTATCGCTTGATGTACGAAAGGTATGTCCTTTCTTTCGTAGGGATTCTCTTATCTCGCGAAAGTTGAATATTTCTCCATTAAAGGTGACGACCACTTGATTATCGTGTGAAACCATCGGTTGATTGCCGTCAGCGGAGAGGTCAATGATGCTGAGGCGACGGTGACCGAAAGCGAACCGGCGATCGAATAAGACCCCGCTATTGTCCGGCCCACGGTGTGTTTGAAGATCAGTCGCGGCGGTAAACGCGTCGCGCCTGATTTCCAAGTCCCCTTGCAGAGACACAATGCCGAATATGCCGCACATCTCGTTAAGCGAAATGAAGAAGCGGTGAGCGGTGTATAAGCCGCCGGTTACAAGAACATACTGGTAGGTCCACTAAGAGCTACTCACGAGTACGCAACGATTGGTCAACCGCGGAGCTTCAAAAGAACTTCATTGACCAAAGTTGAGGAGGTTCCTTGTGTATATGGAAAGTAAATCAATTTTACACCGACTTCTTTAAGCTGGCGCTCGATTAGCTCCCACTTTTCTGTCTTGTACCAGTCATCTCCGACAAATAGCACGTCAAATTTAATTTTCTCCCACATTGCAAATTTATCCATGTCGCCTTGCGCGATGACGCTATCGACATAACGAATTGAGCGAATAATCTCCATTCGTTCACTAAAGGGAATTACGGACTTCTTATTCTTATAGGCGACGAGTTCATCGGTGCTCACACCGACGATAAGTTTGTCGCACATTCCCTTCGCGTTTCTAAGAAGGTTCAGATGACCAACATGAAATAAATCGTAGACACCGGATGTGTAGCCGATAATCATTTTTACTCTCGAGTGTCGATGGTAGATTAGCTTAGGGAGTTAAGCACAGATTGGATTACTTCCGTCTGGCATTCCTCCATGCCAACCCACAGTGGGAGCCGTAGCAATCGGTTGGCAATATCTTCGGTAACCGACAAGTCCTCATGTGCTCGACCGTACTTGCGACCAGCGGGTGCGTTGTGCAGCGGGACATAGTGAAAGACGGATTGCACTCCCAGCCTCTTTAGGGCGTCAAGTGCCGCGGTGCGATGGGGGAGGTCAGGCAGCAACAGATAGTACATATGTGCATTGTGCGTGCAGTGGCTCGGCACTATTGGCCGCCGTAGTTTGCCCGCCTTCTCAGCATCCGCGAACCATTGATGATAAGTCGCCCACATCGCAAGTCGCCGGCGCGTAATAGTCTCCGCTTCTTCCATTTGCGCCCAAAGAAACGCGGCGATAAGTTCTCCAGGCAAATAGGAAGAGCCAATATCTACCCAAGTGTACTTATCGACTTGACCTCGAAAAAACTGTGAGCGGTTCGTACCTTTTTCGCGGATTACCTCAGCGCGCTCGGTGTAGGAGGGGCGATTGACTAACAAAGCACCGCCTTCTCCCGAAATGACGTTTTTGGTCTCGTGAAAAGAAATCGCGCCGATGTCGCCGATCGATCCCAAAGGGCGGCCCCGGTAAGTCGACATTAGCGCTTGCGCCGCATCTTCAATTACCAGCAGGTTGTGGTCTCGCGCGATCGCCATGATCGTATCCATTTCACATCCCACCCCTGCATAGTGCACGGGAACTATCGCGCGGGTGCGTGGAGTAATGGCGGTCTCTATAAGGGTTTCATCTAAATTGAGCGTGTCCGGGCGTATGTCGACAAACACCGGCACTGCGCCTCGCAAAACAAACGCGTTCGCGGTCGATACAAACGTGTACGACGGCATGATGACTTCGTCGCCCGGCGCGATGTCCGTGAGTAACGCTGCCATCTCAAGCGCCGCGGTGCAGGAGTGGGTCAAGAGCGCCTTGCCGGCTCCGGTTTTCTGCTCTATCCACTGATTACAAAGTTTGGTGAAACTACCGTCACCGGCAAGATGTCCACGGCTATGGGCCTGCGCGATGTACCACAGCTCCTTACCGGTCATGTAGGGTTTGTTAAACGGTATCACCGGGCCACTCCGAGTGATTGATGGTATTTAAGTATCGTTTGCGAATTGTTGCTTAGTTAGCGGGAACTCAGCATAAAAACTTTCGCGAAACGCCAAATTCATCGCAAGTCACCGGTTTTTGCGCTTCTCCGGTATGTAGTAGAAAAGCCCCGACAAAAGCAGCGTTAACAAGGCGAGCGCACGCATCATCATTTGCGCTTCCGCCCCAAGCGAAACGTCTACCCAACCGAACAAGGTTTCGGCGGCTAGGTCAGCCACGCCAAGTCCTAATGGAACTAATGGTAGCGTCCGGATGAGGGTTAGCGCCGCGCAAATGGCCACAATCGCCAGCAATCCGGGCGCCGCGCCAAGCGCTTGGAGCGCGAGCCACCAGCTGAGCGCGTTCGCAAGCTGAGTCAGAATCGCAAGACACATTGCGACTGAAAGGGCCGCCGTGTGGTGCCGGTATAGGCTGAATACGGTGAGTGTCTTTGCGACTAGGTGCTTGCGGCTAACCCATCGAATCAAGGACGTTGGCGCTACCGCGCACATCCCCGCCCCGAGCAGTAGGCACGCCAAAACTGCGCTATTGATCTGATTCAAGAGGTCTAACTCAGTGCCCCTTTCGAGCAGCCGATACAATAGTCCGCCGCCTAGTCCGGTAATGACGAGTCCGGCAAACCCTACAAATCGGTCCATAACCAGCGTCGACAGCCCCGCCAACGCTAGCGCACGATGATGTCGGCGAACATAAAGCAAACGGATGCCGTCGATACCGAGATTACCAGGGATAAACAACGACGTGAAAATACCTTGCATACCGGTGTGCATAACGTCGCGAAGGGGGACAGCCAGGCCTTGAATTCTGACCAGGACCCACCAGCGACTAACAAACAGCGCTAACGCGAGTGCTTGCGCGACGCACGCCGCCAGCAGCAACGCGCCATCGTCCGAGCGTCCTAGTTCTCTATAAACGCTCGGATCAAGTTGCTCGGAAGCGAGCAGCCACCATACCAAAGCCGCGCCGACCACTAACTTCAACGCAAGCCATCGGCGTTTCATCATGAGCGGAATTGTGTCGTGGACATCGAGATGGTGGTGATGGAATCGAGCGGGAGCAGACGGCATCCTAAGGACGCGAGGCAGTCAATTACGCTTAGCGATCGCTTAATCGCGAAGGGACCGCCGCCCCGCCTCGCGCGGAACGGCGGCGATAAGCCAGTATGGATTAAGCGCTTTTCGCTTTCGGTCTTAACTCAATCGGGCATGCCGCGCCGACACTCTCCAGACCAGTGGCATAGACTAAGCGCCCATATCCCGTAAAGATTGCGATTCGCCAGCCGAGCGCCATAATCTCTCGCTCGCTGTAGAACTTTTTCAGCTCATTCATCAAGTCATCGCCAATCGCCAGATGATTCCCCGCCATCATCTCCGCGAACTTGAGCGCGACCTTCTCCGCCGGCGTGAAAAGATCGCTCTTTTCAAAATGCGGCAGCGCCGCCAGCATCTCATCCGTTAAACCCTGACACCTCGCCGAGGCATACAGTGCTTTCATTCAAAGACTACATTGATTGATCAATGCAACTCTGCGACGGACAAGCTCGGTGAGTTTGATGCTAATGCCATCGCCCTCAGCCATGATGTGGTCATAATAGAACTTTACGAAATCCTTATAGAGATCCGGCGTCTGTGAAAACACCTGAATCCACTCCGATCCCCCAAGAGCGTCATCGCTCATATGCATGGTATCTTGCAGTTCGCGCGGAAGCTGCTCGTAAGGGACTTTACTGATACGAGTCATCGGCACCTCCCTTTGGGTTGGTTGGGTGAGTTTTATAGCCGATCAACGTGTCGGGTGCCACCGCTAAAGCACGGTCAAGGCAGCCGGATGCGTTCCACGGCGCTGGGCAGTGGAACGTCTATTGGATTCACAAAATCCGTCGTCTTGTCCCGAATACGCTTAAGAGCGCGGCGCCGAGCAGCGGCAGCGCCGGGGGTAGTGGCACACTCGAGACTTGGCTCAGCCCGACCGAAAACTCGGGGTTGCGCAGCTGCGCGTCCAAGTGTTCATCTTCTAGGATCAAACCGAAACCACGCGCGTAGTACTTGAATCCGTTGGCGCTCGGATCGAGCTCGGTCCCTTCCCATATCTGAAGTACATCGAAGAAAGTACCGAAATCGACCGTGATGCGATCGAGATGTCCTTGAATACGCGCTTGGTCCAAGGCGCCGTCCAACGGAGCGGATTCCTGGTAGTAATTAAACCCGAGGGTAATGTCTGCCGGCATGATGAATCCCGGCAACGCATCGTTGACACCGGCGCGCCACGAACTCGCGAAATTGGTCCCGATTAGCACGTCATTATCGTCATAGACGTAGTTGGTGACGTCTTCACCGAAGTACCACACATTACCGGCCGTATCCTGGGCATAGTAATCAAGCGTGTCCTCGACCAATAGACCATCTGTAAACGCACGATCCCGCAACGTCGCGGTTGTGACGCCTAAGATGCTCGGCCCGGCGCCAAGGGTCTGCATTTCAAATGCTTCAATAATCGGATCTCCATCTTCATCAACAGTAGCGCCTTCAAAATGCGTGACGCGATTATTGATCAAAGGAAAGTAGGGATTATCGATGGGCGCGCCGTTGATGAAGGTCGCCGCGCTAAAATTTGGGAGCAACGGCGCGCCGACTGTCGGACCGCAGAGCAATATCAGCGCGCCACCTACCGGCAGCGTGCGACGCATTGTGAATTCGAGTTTCATCTAAAAGCCTCCACCAAGTTGTTTGATAGTTCCACGCGACGCGGCCAATGGCGCGTGCATCGCGTGACTAAGAGGATAGAAGGCGGGGCTTAGTGCGAACTGAGTGCAACCTGAAGATTGCCTTAAGAAGGTTCCGAGGCGGGACGCGTTACATGTAACGCGCCCCCACCGTGTGACTTGGGTAATTCTTGATGTGATGGCAGGTCATGGTCCACCACGCGAAAACCATCAATGCGCACCGTAAACAACCGCTGGTCGGAAAGATGCGCGCCGCACTGCAAGCCAAGCGCGGCGGAGCAACTTCGCACCAATGCGAGACCTAGGCCGAGATGTCCATCGGCACGTCGCGCGGGATCTTTGCGCCAAAATTGATCGAATACGTGGGCCACATCCGCATCCGTCAGATCCGAGGATGGGTTTGTTACCTCGACGAACGCGCGCCCGCGCGGCTCTTCGCGACAGGAAACCATGGTAACCGTGTGGTCCGCGCTATGCGCGACAACATTCCCGATCAAGTTAGAAAAGATCAACTCAAGGAACGCGCGATGTCCCTGAATCTTGAGATTCGTGCGTCCTTCCAACCGAAGCCCGCGCGCCCCGCGTGTCGTCTTGTGACGGTCCCAAACGTCGCTAATTAGGGCTGCCAAGTCGATCGCTTCCAGGGTTTTCACGGAGTCTTCACGCGCTAATTCGGCCAGCAACAACAGCCGTTCTGTCAGATTGTCGAGTCGCGCAACACTGTCTGCGATGTCATTCAGATATTCAGAAGCTAAATTGCGATCATCGACAAAGCGGGCCGCAACCTCGGCCAGGCTGCGAATTTCCGCCAGCGGGGTTTTAAGCTCGTGCGCGGCCGCGACCGCAAATAGACGCTCGCGTTCAAACGCATGCTCGAGTTCGGCGAGAAGTTGGTTGGTTTGCGCAATCAATGGCGCGAGCTCGACGTAATTATCAGCGAGCACAACCCGTGAACTAAGCGCCTTTGCATTTAGTCGTGCAAGTTGCGCGCGTAGGTCGCGAAGCGGTGATAGACCGCGTGTAACGGCATCGCGCACCGCAAAAATAACGATAAGCAGCGCAACCCCCAGTACGCCGGCGATACTGACACGTAAACGGTGTTGCTGCGAATCGAGTGTTTCGCGGGAGCGGCCCATCACGAGCGTCGCCTCCGGTCTTGTGACGGTATCGGGATCGAGTTGCTCTTTGGGATCAAGTTGAGGCAGAAAGTCCATTTGCAGGAGCCGCAGCGCCTGGCCTTCGCGTAGGCGAATGTCGTGGAGGCGGGTCGTCGTTGCGCGCCCGGGTAGACGCGGCAAGTGTTCAGCCCCTAATGATGCCGCGCGTCGGCTAGTCGGCCAGCCGGCTACCCATAATTCGAAATACTCTCCGCTTCCGATAGCGAATTCCGGCATTGTTTTGGCAAAGAAATCGAATTCGAGACCAATCTCATCTTGTTCCAATAGCCCGGCGATCGTTTGCGCTTTAGCCAACAGCGCGCGGTCAAACTCCGTTTTCAAAGCGTTCATAACGACCTTATCAAGCGCGATCCCGCAAGCACAAAATATTGCGCCGACGGCGAATAGCACGCGCGCACGCACGTGGCGTTCGAGCGACCGGCTGGGGCGCTCACGCTTCAATGTAATATCCGAAGCCACGGCGAGTTTTGATTGGATCCCCGGCTTCCGCTTCGCGCAATTTGCGGCGCAGGGCGCTGATGTGCGCTTCGAGCGCGTTGCGCGACACTTCGGCGTTGGCGTCGTAGAGACGGTCGAGCAGCACCGCGAAGGTCACCACCTGACCGCGACGCAAAGCGAGTAACTCGAGGATAGCCATTTCATGCGGGGTCAGCATGAGGGATGTACCCGCGCAGACCGCGGTATGTAATGCGGTATTGATGGCTAATGATCCGATGGCGAGCACGGGATTACGTTGTTCATAACGCCGCCGTACCAACGCCTTTACCCGTGCAAGCAATTCATCGAAAGAGAAAGGCTTGGCAAGGTAATCGTCGGCTCCGAGCTCCAGGCCTTGCACGCGATCCGCGACATGGCCGCGCGCCGACAGAATCAGCACGGGATGATTGCGGCCCGCATCGCGCAGCTCTCGCAGCAGCGATAACCCATCGAGTTCGGGCAACATGATGTCCAAAATCATGACGTCGTAGGCGTTGGCTAACCCAAACGCAAGCCCGGTACGGCCGTCGAACGCCGCATCTACCGCAAAGCCGTAGCGCCGTAATCCCTCACAGAGCGACTTGCTGATGCGCGCCGAGTCTTCCACCAGCAGTAATCTCATGTCGTCACTATCGAATTTCTTGCTGAAGATTCTCTGAAGATAGTCGGCTTCGGCGGTGGGGACTAGGTGAGATCACCTCCCAAGGACTGTAGCGCGGTGAGGGCGACTAGAGCGGCCGTTTCCGTGCGCAATACGCGCGGACCCAGCCTGACCGCGCGGTAGCCGGCAGTATCGAGCGCGGTGAACTCTTGCGGCGCGAGGCCACCTTCAGGGCCAATGACGAGACTAATAGTCGCGGGTAATGGCTGCAGTTCCGGCAATGTCGCACTTGCGGTTGGGGATAATGTCAGCCGCAGTTCCGCATGATCACGCGCGCTGAATTCGGCTAACGATTGCACGGTATCGAGTATGGGCACGCGATCGCGTCCGCTTTGCTCGCAGGCGTGCTCGATGATGCCGCGCCAATGGGCAAGTCGCTTCGCTTCGCGCTCGGCGTCGAGTTTGACCTGGCTGCGCGCGAGCGCGAGCGGCACGATGCGCGAAACGCCGAGTTCGACCGCCTTTTGAATGGTGTAGTCCATACGCTCAGCGCGCGAGATCCCTTGCGCAAGGGTAATCACGAGCGGTGATTCGCGCGAAACCGCCTGCCAAGCGCCAATCTCGATCAGTACCGCGGCGCGACTCATCACTTTCACCCGCGCTTGATACTCGCCACCCGTACCGTCGAAGACGCACAAGGAATCGTTGGCTTGCAGGCGCATGACATCGCGCAGGCGATGAGCGCTGTCGCGGGGGAGTTCCAGTGTGACATTCGGCGCTAAAACGGATGGTACATAGAGGCGCATCGTGGCATCGTGTCGAGGTTAAAATTTTCCGCGCAGTGTAACGGCAATGTTGAAGTCCTTAAGAGGTTTATTCGAATCGGCAATGCAGGTGAAAACCTCCTCTCCGCGTCACGAGCTTGCCGGCATGGCCTTGTTGCTGGAGATTGCGCGGGCCGATCACCGCCACACGCCGGATGAGTTGGCGGCGATCGTCCGTGCCGGCGCGCAGGTATTTGGTTTGAGCGAAGCGGAGTCGCGTGCGTTGCTCGATGCCGCCACACAATCTGTCGAAGACGCGGTTTCATTGTTCGAATTTACGAGCACGTTAAACGCACACCTCGATCTTCCCGCCAGGCGGCAATTGTTGACGCACCTCTGGAAAGTGGCCTATGCAGACGGCGCGGTCGACCGGTACGAGGAGTATTACCTGCGGAAAATCGCCGATTTACTGCATATCGGCCATCGCGGTTTGATTCAGGCGAAACTTGCGGCCGAAGATAGCTGACGGATATTGGGAGCGCGCGATACTACTTTTTTGCGGAACGCTTTTGCACCTTCTCCCGCAGTCCCGGAGAGGGTCTTCATGCGGTGCCAATAAAAGCGTTCCCCCTCACCCGGCGCTGGGCGCCGACCTCTCCCTTTGGGAGAGGCTTAAATTCTCCCTCTCCCGCAAAGCGGGAGAGGGTAGGGGTGAGGGTCTTCGTCGCCAGCGAGATTGTTTGTAGCTGCCGACTCGTCGAACTGGTTCAGTGCGCAACCATCGCAGCATTGCGCACTGGCGCGCCAAGCATGGCGGCGATCAAGTCGTCCTCCAGCTCGATACGCGTGGTGAGTTGTTCGGCAAGGCGGGAGAGATCGGCGGCTAGATGTTGATTGAGCGCTTTCTCATCGGCGTTTTCAAAACGCTCGCTGAAAGTCACGGCGGATTCGGTAGTCGCGGCGATCCGCGGGTAGATGACCTTAGCCGTTTCAACTACCCGGCTGCGTCGTTCATTGCCTTCGACAATCCGTTGATATAAGCCGAAGTGGCCCGCGGCGATGTAGTCGACCAAGATCGTGAGGAATTCATCCACCATGTCCTTGGTTGTTTCATCGACGTGGCGGAGATCGAGTTTAGTGAGCTCCCATAACAACACCAACATTTGTTGGCGCTGTTTTAGCATGTCTTCAATCAGCTTACGGGTGGTACTACGCGCATCGGCGCTCTTCGCGGGCTTTGTCATGTGTACGCTTCCGGGCTGATGCACGCGTGCGCTGCGGCGTGCGATGGTTCCGTTTGTCATCTTTATACCCCTACTCTAACCAACTGACCGGGTGAACGCACGTGCGTGCCGGTTAAACTTTGTTTGTATGTGCCGTGCAGTGCACGTTATCCCGCTTCTATAATCCCGCCCATGGAAATCGCGGGTTATACGATAGAGCGCTGCATTGCCGAAGGTGGCATGGCAGCGGCCTATCTCGCGAAACAGCTCTCGCTCGACCGCACGGTCGTGCTTAAGGTGCTTGATACCAGCATCAACGAATCGCGGTTGGCGCGCCGCCGCTTCATGAATGAAGGGCAGCTGCTCGCCGCATTGCGACACCCGAATATCATCACCATTTACGATATCGGCACGGCTAGTAATTTTGTTTACCTTTCGATGGAGTACGTGGCGGGCGGCGACCTCAAACAACGGATTGCCGCCGGTCCGCTTGCGCCCGATGACGCACTCGACATCCTTGAAAAAGTCGCCCATGGCCTCGCGGCCGCGCATGCCGCCGGCATTGTGCATCGCGATGTCAAACCCGGAAACATCCTGTTTCGTGCCGACGGTACCCCGTTGCTCAGTGACTTCGGCATCGCCAAGTCGCTGTTGCAAGACGCTGATTTAACCGCGACCGGGGTTTTCCTCGGCAGCCCGAATTACATGGCGCCGGAACAGGCCGAACCCGGCGAAGTCGATTTTCGGGTCGATATCTACGCGCTCGGCGTCATCCTCTACGAAATGCTGACCGGCGAGAAACCCTATCAATCCGATTCTGTGATAGACGTCATCCACATGCACAAGAAAGCGCCGATCCCTCGGCTCCCGGCGGGCCAGGAGGGTTATCAGGAGCTACTTGAGCTTATGCTCGCCAAGGATCGAAAGCGCCGATTTCGCGACGTCCCGGCCATGTTGCATTACCTGGAAACGCTAAGGGCGCCCCCGGCATCGACACCGACCGCCACCACCGCAACGGTGACGCGCGTACGCTGGGAATCACCACCACGCCGCCGCTGGCTGTTATACGGCTTACTCGCCGCGGCGTTGGCGGGGTATTTGGCATTGTTCATTGTCGAAGCCAAACTCAATGCGCCGCCGCGTTTTGTCGACCCTGGCGAGCGCTCGCAGTTGACGGCAACCCGGGTGGAGATCGCCAATGTGCCGGCCGTGGCGGGTCTCGATCCGGATAATGTGCTTGCGGCGTTGTTGTGGCTTGGCAATCACCATTTGAATCTGCAGCGGTTAACAACCCCACCCACCGAGAATGCTTACTACTACTATTCACGTGCGTTGCAGTTGGCGCCGGATAACCTCGATGCACAAAACGGTATTCGGGAAATCGCCAAGCGTTACGCGATGCTGGCGGATGAGGCGTTAGTGCAAGGCGAAGCAGGGCGGGCGGCGGCGTATCTCGCGATCGGGCGCGAGATCGATCCCCATAACGAAGCGCTCAATGTGATAGGCGAGCTGTCGCGTCCGCGCGCCGATGTTTGGCGAACGCTCCGGCAATGGTGGGCACGGCTGTGGTGAGTCCGGTTACGGTGCTACCTAGCGATTTCTGGGGGCGGCGGGGCGCGCGCCGATTGTGCGTCATCCCACGCCTTTAGGATCGCCTCATAGTCGGCACGTTGAACGGCGATGGGAGGTTTGGCCGGCGTCTGTTCAGGCTGAGGTGGTGGCTTCATCGGCATGTGAGCACCAGCTGGCCGCGACGTCTGCCGCGCGGTGTCTTCAATTACGCGACCATTCTCAAAAACGCGCACGCGCGGCCCCGCCGCGCCGTTGACGTACCAAGCGGGCGGAGCCCCGGCGAGTTGCATCGTCCCGGTCGCGGGATCCAGCCATTGATACATGCGTTCAGCCACCGCGGCACCGCTTGCCAACAGGCACACGGCGAACAATAGCAAGGGGATGGGACGGGTCGTGCGGGCGCGCCGGTACGGCGTGGCATCGCTCAAATTCAAATCGCTTAAACTGCGTTTTGTCATTGTCGAAAAGATTGCCCGCTGGTGCCTCAAACGTTTGCCTCTCCACTCATTGCCGCACTTGTCAGCGGAACCGAAATCGTGGTGCCGAATATGGGTATCGCGACCACCTTGCGCCGTGCGTTCGACCGCAGTCAAGTGCGACTTTTCGCGTGCGCCTGGTCCGCGCCGAGGATCTTGGCGTGGCCGGAGTGGGTGGCGGCGCGCATTGCGCAAGCCACGGACGCGCAGGACGCGGTAGGTGAAGCCGATTTCCTGTTGAGCGATGCGCAGGAACTCGCGTTGTGGACCAGTGTGATCGAAGACTGCGCGGCGACAATTTCATCGCCGTCACCGGCCGCGCTGGCGTCGCTCGTTCGCGATGCTTGGCGAGTGCATCAGCTCTATGAAATTCCTGAATCCGCACTAGCCCGGCAGGCCCAGAACGTCGAACAACGGGCTTATCTCGCGTGGAGTGGCGCGTTTCGCGCTCGGTGTCGAGACTTGCGCGTGATCGATCTTGCGAGCGCGGTGCGGCGCTTGTCACCGGAATGCGCCGAGGCAGCTGCGCGAAGCGTGGGGTTCTTCGCAAATCCCCCCGCCCTTGCGCGCGTGTTACCGCCAGCTCTTCCGCCTGCGGTGCGTGGTACGACATCACTTGTATACCGGGTCTATCCCGATCTCGAACAGGAACTCGCGGCGGCGGTGGCGTGGTGTCGGGCGGAACTCGCTGACGGGATGGAGGCCGCCATTGTGTGTGCGGATGAGCTGTTGCATGAGCAACTTGCGACAGTGGCCGATCGCACAAACCGTACCAGTCTCATCGAGGTGTTACGGGCCCCGACGGTGCGCGCCGCCGGTCGCCGCGCACCGTCGCCGCTGGTAGTCACCGCACTGCACCTCGTGTCGTTGGTTGGCGAGGTTTCTCGCGCGTCGGCCGCGGCGTTGTTGACCAGTCCGTATCTCGTCATGGCCGAACATGAGATCGCCCCACGCGCGCGCGCTGCGGCGCGTGTCTTGCGAAGCGGCGTCGAGCCAATTGCCTGGCGCGCGCTTGCCGAGATCGCGCATGACGCGCAATGCGTGGCGCTAGAACCCCTCTGGCAGATGTATGCCCGCCTTGAGGGCGAACGTGGCGCCCGCGAGCTGAAGCAATGGCTCGCGCGACTTGAGAACCTTTTGCATGCAGCTGGCTGGCCGGGCGACTCGGCGCTTGCGGATACGGAACAGGAGATTCTACGGCGGTGGCAACGGATGCTCGACACCGTTGCGAGTTTGGACGCGGTAGTGCCGCCTGGCTCGCTGCAGCAAGCCATCCAACGGGTGCGCCAGCAGGCGGCGACGATCAATGGTAATGCCACACCTTCGTTGGAGGCGCTAGAGATTCTGTCGCTCGACGAAGCGGCGACCGTGCAAACTCCCTGCTGGATAGTGGGATTGCATGCCCAGAGTTGGCCGCCGCCGACTGAGCCGAATCCGTTTTTGCCGTTCGAACTACAGCGTGCAGTCGGCGTACCGGCGGCGCAACGTGTCGCGGCCGGCGCGGTGGCCGCGGGATTGTGGCAGGCGATACTCGGGGGGGCGGACCGTTGTTATGCAAGTTATACCGAACAAGTGAACGGCGTCCCGCAATGTTCAATTTTCGGTTATTCGCCGCAGCAAATGGAGCTAGCACACGCGGACAGTATGGCGACCACGGCACTAGAGACGCGACCGGACGCCGCGGTGCCGCTGCTCACCGCAGAACGAATCAAAGGCGGCGCCGCCGTACTAACGGATCAGAGCGCGTGCGCGTTTCGGGCATTCGCTCGGCATCGCTTGCACGCTCGCGGCACGGAGGCTGGCGAACTCGGCATTGATGCGCGGCAGCGGGGCGATCTCGTCCATCGCGTGCTCGGTGCGTTTTGGCAACAGGTGCGCACGCGCGAGCGCGCGCTCGCGCTAGGCGAAGATGGTCGTATGGCCTGTCTCACGGCCATGGCCCGCGACGTTTGCGCGAGTTTGTCGCCGGCTCGGCCAGGCAGTGCGCTTGAAGAAGAACGCTTGGTTAGCCTTGCCAGTGAATGGTTGGCCTGTGATTTAGCGCGGGCGGACTTCGAAGTTATCCAAGTCGAAGCACCGCGCCGCTTGGAGCTATTGCCGCTCACCTTGGATTTACGGATCGACAGAATCGATCGGATCGGGGAGCGCACGGTGCTCATCGACTATAAAACCGGCAATCGGCTAACCCGCGGACAATGGGAAACGCCGCGCCCGGAACAGCCGCAACTTCCGGCGTATGCGTTAGCCGAACCGACCGCACGCGGGATTGCCTTCGCCCAGGTTCGACGTGGCGGATGCAAGTATCTCGAACTACCGAAAAAAAGCCTGGACGCGCCGCCGCCGGATGACGCCGAATGGGCCGCGCTGGTTGTGGAATGGGAGCGCGAACTCTCGCGCTTGGCGCAGGACTTTGCATCCGGCACCGCCCCGCTTAATCCACTGTTTGGGGCGCAAACCTGCCGCGTGTGCGATTTACAAACCCTCTGCCGCGTGCACGAGCAAGGCATCGAGGAGTCCGACGATGACGAATGAGATTGTGACCGACGCGCCAGCCCGCCGCGCGGCACTCGATCCATCGCGCTCGTTTTGCGTCGAAGCGGCCGCCGGCGCGGGCAAGACCACACTTCTTACGCAGCGCTTGTTGGCGTTATTGCTGGGGGTCGATCACCCGGAAGAAATCGTTGCAATTACGTTCACGCGTAAGGCGGCCGCCGAAATGCGCGAGCGTGTGCTCGAAGCCTTACGCAGTTCGCCACCCGCTGCCGATGCGAGCGAGCACGCGCACGCGCTTCATCGGGCGGCGCAAGCGGTGCTCGCGGTTGACGCGGAACGTGGCTGGCAACTGCTCCAAGAGCCATCGCGGCTGCGGATCCTGACCATTGATGCGCTGGTCGCCATGCTGGTTAGACGTTGGCCTCTACAGGCCGGTTTAAGCCCCATGGTGCGGATCCGCAACGATGCAGCAACCCTCTACGCGCGCGCTGCCCGCCGCCTGCTTTTGTTGGCAGAAGAGCCGGCAGACGAGCCTTGGCAGACCACCGTCCGTGCGTGGATAGCGGCGCACGACAACGATTGGCAAGGACTTGAAAACCAAGTCGCGGCACTGCTTGCGCACCGCGAACGCTGGTTGCCGGAAATCAGCACGCTACCCACCTTACGTCAATTCGAAGAACGGATACGCGCGCTACAAGCGGCTTACGTGGCGCGACTCGCGACACGCTGTCCGCCGCCGCTAAGCACGGCACTTTCAACTTACGCGTCTGCGCTAGGGACGGCGCTAACGGCGACTCCCGATCCGGATCTCTGCGACTTCAGCTTCAATCACGCAAGCCTGGGCGCATGGCAGAAGCTTGCCGACGCACTCCTCACCAAAGACGGCAAACCACGAGTCCGTGCGCCGACGAGTACGGTGTGTGGCGGCCCCCCTGCCGCTGTGCAAGCGTTGTCGGCGTTACATAAGCCAACTAGCGATTTGCTGGCTTTGTCTGCCGAGTGGCGCGCCGAATTCGCCGCAGTGCGCGAAGTTCCATCGCTCGACGACGTCCCGCTCGAATATGCGCGCGTAGTGGAGGTAAGCGCCTGCCTGCGCCTCGCCGCAGCGCAGTGGCGACTAGTGTCGGAAGAAGAAGCCGGTGTTGACTATAGCGAGCTCGCCTTGGCGGCGGTGCAGGCGCTGGGCGCCACCGATCGCCCGAACGATGCGGCGCTCGCGCTCGATTATCAGTGGAAGCATCTGCTCGTCGATGAGTTTCAAGACACCTCCCGATTGCAATACACACTGTTGGAACGAATGACCGCGGGATGGAACGGTGACGACGGTCGCACCATGTTCATGGTTGGTGATCCCTGGCAATCGATTTATCGCTTTCGCGACGCTGATGCCAACTTATTCGCAAACCTCATCACCGCGCGGCGCTTCGGTAATGTCCCGCTCTCTCACGTGCGCCTGAACGCAAATTTTCGCACACGCCCGCGCATCCTGCAGTGGATCAACGAGCACTTTGCGCGCGCTGTCGCCGGCGGATGCACACTGCCGTTCGCACCCTTCGCGGCGGTGCGCGCGGACGAACTTACCGGCGAAGTCACGTTACACCGCTGTGCAGGTGATGTATGGGTTGAACGGGTCATCGACATCGTGAAATCCACCTGGGCCCGCCGACCGGGGGCGTCGATTGCGGTGCTGGTGCGAGGTCGCGCCCATCTCGGCCGCTTGCCCCAAGCCCTGAGCGACGCCGGCATCGCGTTGACCGCGAACGAGGTCGATCCGCTCTACGGAGTGCCCGTGGTCAACGATTTGATGGCGTTGACTGCGGCATTGTACGACTTAACGGATCGTGTGGCCTGGCTCGCCGTTTTGCGCGCACCGTGGTGCGGATTTACCCCGCGTGACTTGCTGTGCGTCGCAGACGGTCCGCGGGAAATGCCGTTATGGCATTGGGTACAGGACTCCGCGTGCACGGCTGCGCTCGACACGGATACGCGACTGCGCCTAACCCGGCTCCGTGCGGTCCTCAAGAACGCCCTCGTTCTGCGCGGGCGGGTGGGTTATGCGCGCTTGGTGGACGAAACTTGGCATGCATTGCACGGACCGCAGTGCCTCGTCGATCCGAGTCATCGGCGTTATGCCGAGCATTATTTCGCGCTGCTCAACACGATGGAGCGGGAGGATTACGCGCTCAATGGGCCGGCACTCGCCGCGTATATCTCCGCGCATTTTGGCGAATTGCCGCGTCGCACCGGCCCGGCCGTCGAACTCATGACCATTCATCGTGCGAAGGGGCTGGAATTCGACATCGTCATCGTGCCTGAACTGCAGCGCGCGATGCGGGCCGAAGAGCGGCCTTTGCTGCGCACGGATGTCTCGTCGGATGGTCTCGCTTTGTTCGCCGCCGCGCCGCCGCGCGGCGGACCGAAGAGTGCGCTGTATGAATACTTACACGCCAACGCCAACGATGCCGCGAATGCAGAGGCCTATAGGCTGTTGTACGTTGCGCTGACGCGCGCGCGCGACGCGCTCCATCTGCTGTGGCGTGAACCCGCGCGGCAACGCCAAGGAACGTTCTTTCGAATGCTCCAAGCGAGTTTGCAAATGGCACCCGCACATCTCGACGACCACGTCACCACGCGGTCGCCGCAAGTTGCGGGCGGCATGCGTTTACGCAGCGACGCGCTCGCGCTCGCGCTGCCCGACCCGGCGGCGCCAACACCGTTTGATGAATTATTGTTCGAGTGGGCGAGCGTGCTTGCCAAGCCTATCGGTACCGTCACGCACGCGATATTGCAAGCACTCGCTGAAACGCCAGAGCCGCGCGCGCTGCCCCCCATCGCGGCGATCACAATCCGCTTGCGCGCGCTGGGTCTCACTCGTAACGAAGCGGGCACAGCGGCGCAGAGCGTGCATCGCGCGCTAAGCCGCACGCTGAGCAGTCCACGCGGCCAATGGATTCTATCGGTCACGCATCAAGAAGCGCGCAATGAATATCGCGTGTGCGTGGCGGATGCGCGTCGGGTGCACGATGTGGTCATCGATCGGACCTTCATCGCGGACGGAATACGCTGGATCATCGACTACAAAACGGGGGGCCATGAAGGCGGCGATCTCGCGGCGTTCATGGACTCCGAAGTAACGCGTTACCGAGCGCAGCTTGATTATTACGCTCGAGTTTTCTCCTTGCTAGATCCCCGCCCAATCCGCTTGGGTTTGTATTTCCCGCGGCTCGACGGCTGGCGGGAGTGGCCGGCGAACAGCGCGGGTACTTAGCCGCCGCGGCGTGAGCTCACACTGCGGCGATTCGGCTCAACGCATGCGGCGTCGCGCGCCTAGGCTCGCGAGCGCGCAAGCCATTAGCGCAATTGGTGCGGGCAATGGCACCGCGGAAACCGGCCCAATATTGCCTAGAATTTGCACATTATCGAGGCGCAGCGTGCCGAGCGATGAACTCGCACCCGTGCCGGTGAGCGCGAGACTAAATTCCTGCGTGAAGACCGCGCTCGCGAAGGATGTCACGTGGGTGGTGAAGGACGCCGCGGTCACGCCGTTTGCGACCGCCACATCGCCCACCGAGAGCGCCCACTGCGAAGGGCCGGTGCTTGAAGCCCGTAGATCGAATGTAATCCCTGTGACAGTCACCCCGTAGCCGGCTTCCGGAGTCAACCGCAGCCCGAAGGTGTTTCCATCGTGAAACGAGCGCGCGCTCAGGGCTTGTCCGGGATTCCCGGCGGCCGCGCCGGCTGTCTTGTCGAGATCTTCGAATGCACTAACCGTGAGGTGCGGTGACACCGCTGACGGTGTGTTGAGGAACTGATTGTTCGCGTCTTCAAAACTAAAATGCGCGAGCGTGGCCGCTGTGCCGAGCTGTGCATAAAGCGCGAGAAGGAGCGTGGAAGAAATTCGCCGCGCACGGCGAAGGGCGGAAGTACTATCCATGATGGTTAACCTCAATCCTTGAGTTGGAAATAACAAACTAGACGCTGCGGCGTGGAGGCCGCGTAGCAACCTTAGCGGAGCGGAAAATATCGAGCGATGAGCACACGCCGCCGCGTCACTAGATCTCGCGGGCTCGAGAAAAGTTCCTAGATAAACTACCGGCGAAAGGATGAATCAGGCGGCGGATTCGGCTCAAAGCTCACATGGAGCGAAGCCGGGCCGCTGACGATATGGTGCACGAGTTCCGATTGGCGATTAATGCCGGTTTTATGAAAGATGTGTTTTAAGTGCGTGCGCGCGGTATTGACCGATATTTCGAGTTCCTCGGCGGCTTCGTCCAAGGTCATCCCGTTAATCATAAACTGCGTCAGCTTGGCTTCGGTGTGAGTCAGTCCGTACAGCCCGGTCAGGACATCGAACGCCACTGGTCGTGACCCTTTGCCGTCAAATACATAAATGAGGACCGATGCATCCGCGACGGCCGCCCCGTTGTCCGGCACGGGCGCAACGATGAGTTCCACGCTCTCACGCGACAAAGGTGATCGCACAAACATCGCGCCATTGGCGTGTTCGTGGCCAAGCTGGGCGCGCTCGAGCGCGGCTTGGACGAGGCTCCTCAATTGTTGATCGAGCAATTTGTCGATCAACGTGAAAATCTCATTTCGGATCTCAAGACCCCGATTGCGGGTAAGCACGTCGCGCGCAATTCGATTGGCGTATTTGATGCGCAAGTCGCCGTTCACAACGATGATCCCCTGCGGCACAGCATCCAATGCCTTGCGCAAGGCGCGTTCGACCGAATGATCACCGCGCGGTACGGTTTTCGGACTTGTCGCGTGCAGCTTGAGTGCCAGCCCATACACTTGGCCGCGTGAGTCGAATAGCGGCGTCACGGTATCCGTGCGCGCCTCATTACCGCCAAAACGACCGCCTCGCGGCCGTACGAGTGACTCTTCGGCGCCCAAGGCCAACACTCGTTTGACCAGGTCGGCCGCATGCACCACCGTCATGTCGTACAGAACGGCGATGAGATCGGCTAATGGCCGCCCAACGACCTGCCGTCGTTGCCAGCCGATAATGAACTCCGCCGCATTGTTTACAAAGCCGACGCGGCCCTCGCTGTCGGCGGTCAACACGCCGTCGGTGGTGGCATCGTCGAATTGCGGCTCGGCGGTCTCATCGAGGGACGAACTCCCGCGGTGGCTGTGCAACGCGAGATCTATCGCGGTCAGCAAGTCTTTGGTGGTGAAAGGTTTGTTGATAAAACCAGCGGGTCGGGTCGAGCGCGCGCGCTCAAGCAATTTTAGATCGACGTGCGCGGAAATAAAGATGACCGGGATATCGTGCCGCGCGCGGATCCGCTGTGCCGTTTCAATGCCATCCATTCCCTCGCCGAGGCGAACATCCATCAAGATGAGATCTGGCCGCAGCTCGGCCGCTTTCTCGATGGCTTCAAAACCGTCTTTCGCGATCGCCGAGATATCGTAGCCAAGGCCGCGCAAGCGCATTTTGAGCGCACTCGCCACGGCTCGTTGATCCTCGACGATGAGGATCTGTTCGCGCGGCGTAAGGTTGGGCAGCCGTTGCATCGAAACTAAACAGGTCCCCCGCGCGACGAGCGTTGGGGACCGTATCTTGGTGGCTTGCGCATGCGCCTAGTGATCATCCCTGAATTGGCGCTGAAACATCTCGCGGCGCTCCTGCGCGTCCACGGTCAGTGTCGCGATAGGGCGCGCTTCCAGGCGCCCCAAGCCAATTTCTTCACCGGTTTCCTCACAGTAACCGTACGAACCATCTTCAATACGTTTCAACGCCTGATCGATCTTGTTCAACAGCTTGCGATAACGATCGCGCGTACGGAGTTCGAGAATGTTGTCACTTTCACGGCTTGCGCGCTCAGCATCATCACCGACGTCACGCGTCTCGGTACGGAGGTGTTCTAAGGTCTCTTGCGATTCCAAGATCAAGTCTTGGCGCCAGGTTTGCAGCTTATTCCTGAAGTACGCGAGATGTTCGGGGCACATGTAGTCTTCGTTAGGGGAAGGACGGTACCCAGCGGGGAGTTTTACTTCTTCCAGATTAATTACCTTGCGAACGGGGCTAGGGGCCTTGGGTGCGGGTTTAGGCGCTGCTTTTTTGGCCGGTTCGGATTTCGGTTTCTTGTCCGCGCTCGCCACCACGGGCGGCGCGGCGGCCACCGGCACGCTCGGCGCCGACGGTTTGGATTTTTTGGCCGGTGCCGCCACCGGTTTGGCGATGGATGCGACGGGCGTCGGTTTGGGCGCGACGGCAGGTTTGGCCGGTGGCGCGGCCGGCGCCGGCTTGGCGACGGCCTTCGGTGGGGTGCTCGCGGCCTTTGTGGCCGGCTTTGACACGACCGCCGTTGTTTTCTTCACGCTAGGTTTTACCGGAGCTTTCGCCGCCACAGCCTTTTTGGAGGTGGGCGTTGTTGGTTTTGAGGCTTTTTTAGGGGGCTTCTGCGCCGCTTTACTCACAGGCTTGGACGTTTTGCCGGGCGTTTTTTTAGGACTCGCTTTAGGCGCGGGTTTGGCCGCTTTGGCGGGCGCGCTTTTAGGCTTCGATTTCTTTACCGAGGTGGCTGTTGATGCTTTGGCTTTCGGTTTCGCCACGCGCTTCCTCCGCTCCATTTCACTTGTCTTTGCCAGCGATTATCCGCTAAACCTTGACGCGGTCTCACGTAAAACGCGGGCACATTAACTATTTCCATGAGACAACGCAACGAGCCTTACGGGCACGCGCGGCCCCCGTCCTCGGCGGGTTGCGCTCCGCCAGAGAATTTCGCGCCTTTCCTTAGGGTATTTCGTTTTGTAGACTGCGCGCTGCATCGCACGCCTACACGAGGGGATAGGCGCGATGTCTACCTCCCAGATTTTGATGGCCTGGCGGTCGCCGGTACTCCTGTGCTGGCCGCTGGAACCGAGGAGCTTTTGCATGAGAAATCGTTTTGTTCGTGCGCTAGCGGGCGGCCTGCTCGCCAGCGCGGCTGTAGTAGCGAGTGCCGACGGCGACGCCGCCGCCGGACGTATCGCTGCGGAGACCTGCATGGGTTGTCACGCCGTGCCAGGATTTTTCAACGTTTACCCGAGCTATCACGTACCGAAAATTGCCGGACAACAAGCGGGTTACGTTGCCGCCGCCTTGAAGGCTTATCGCGATGGCAGTCGTAAACACGACACCATGCACGCGAACGCAATTAATTTGAGCGATGAGGCGA
>CAZKRY010000009.1:269524-276997 GCA_964555355.1 uncultured Klebsiella sp. | reverse complement strand
CTCGTCACACCGAGTTTCCATCTGACTTTCAGCTAGTCGCGGCGATGAATCCGTGTCGACGTGTTGCTCTTTTACCGCGGTTTAATGAAGGGGTAGTAGAAGAAGGGGGAACATATTTTTGAGGCGACGGTGGGTCGTCGTCACCATCTGGTGAAGGTGGTGGTGGCGAGTAGAACAGGTGGATGTCGATGGCACCATCACCAATAACTATCCTTTCGGTTATCTCTTCAACGATACGGCGCTTCTCATCTTCTCCGAGTTCTGGCCACCTGCTGTGGAGGTCCCGTGCGTCACTCAGTGCTACCTCTTCAGAGAGATGGGATATCTTCAAGATATCAATCTCTGCCTGGAGCTCGGGTAGCTGGGTATCGAGCTGGTCTCTCCGTTCACGTAACGGTTCGTACTTTCTCCCAAACCCTGCCTTATCGATCATCCCAGATTGGTAGAGGTCGTAGAGTTTGTCGGTTTCGGTTGCGAGTTTTTCGAGTTCTGTTTCAAGGATGGAAAGCAGTTCGGCTTTCTTTCCAACCTCTTCATGGGCGGCATCCATGCGCAACCGAATTTCATCATCGGAAAAGAGGAAGTGTTTAATCTGTGCGTGGAAGACGGCTTCCAGGTCCTCGACCGCAATCTTGTTCCTGCAGGGCTTGCAGGTGTACTTGGGACTATTGGAGGGTACGTACATCTTCTTTCCGCAGGTGCAGTACGTAACCCCGGAGAAGAGGTGTACGGCGGGTTTAGTGCTGCGCCTCAATTTGGTGCGTTGCCCATCAAGGTAGTGATTGCACTCGCTCCAGAGTTCCTCGGAGACGATAGCGGGTGCGTCAAGGAGTACCCACTCCTCCTCGGGCTTTAGCTTCCACCCTTTGGTGTTACCGTTTGGACTACTCGTGTAGTTGGCGCGGCGGGTACCTTTGGCGATGGGGTCCCTAAGGAGCCTGTCAACGGTCGTATCCGTAAACTTGCCACCCCCTCGTGTTCTATACCCCTGCTCGTTTAAGAGGCGTGCAACAGCTTTCTTGCGCTTATGGACCGCAAAGAGTTCGAACATGAGGGTACGAACCGGTGCTTCCGTTTCATCAATGACGAGCTTCTGGTCTACCCACTGGTACCCAAAGGGTGCCTGACCACCGGTGGGCTTCCCAGCCTTGGCGCGGATGGGTACGGCGGCAGCGACCCGTTCAGCGATTTCTTCACGCTCCCACTGCGCCATAGCGGCAATCATGGTGTAGAAGAGGCGGCCGGCGGGGGAAGAGGTGTCGATAGATTCCGCAAGGGAGATAAGGTCAGCACCACAGTCTCGGAATACATCAGAGAATTCGAGTAGTTCCTTGGTGTTCCGTGCTAACCGCGCAAGCTTCGAGAAGATAAGACCGGTGATATGACCGCGGTGAATATCCGCAAGCATCTGCTGTGCTTCGGGGGTGTCCTTGACCGTCTTTCCGGAGACTGCGTCTAGTCGGTAGACCTCTGCAACGTGCCACCCCTTCGCTTCTGCGTATAAGCGAGCGCGACGTTCATGGGTCTCTGGACTCTCACCCCGTACCTGGTCTTCGGTAGAGACGCGTATCCAGATACCGACGGATTTAGTATCTGACTCCGGTTTCTGCTTTTGTCGCACTGCGTTCATGGTGCGCTCCCGTGTACTGCTGTACCCGAATTATCCGCGAGGGAGATCGCGGTGCAAGTGCTGGGCGCTGAACGACGCTACGCGCGGACGCGAAAACGCACCACCGCATCAAGGAGTGGGAGCTTCGCTACCTCGTACGTACGCTCAATTCCGATGCCAATGCGTGTATCCGTAAAGAGTCCGAAGAATGTCGCAAATCGTTCGAGTGCACGAAGCGTATAGCAATGCGCGAGTGTATCCTCGGCGGTGGCGTACGTGGTCTTCGGCACCTCATGCAACACCGCAGGGAAAGCACGTACAAACTGCTCTGCGTAGAACGTCGTAGGACGCACCGCTCCACTGAACCTCGACAAGAGATACAGCGTATACAGAAACGACTGCTGGATGAGTGTAATCGGTGGATATCCGTCACCGTATCCCCAGTTGTATTTCTGGGTAAACGCACGAAGCAGTCGAAGATACATCTCACTTTGATTGTCGGAATCAAGGAGCGACTGACACTCACGCGTTAATACAAAGCATCCTTTGTGCTTGCGTATGAGTCCCGCACTCTGTGCGACAAGTCGCGTGACATGAAGATCGAAGTAGTCTTCCTCGCGATTGATACCTGCGCATTTGGTCAATTCTTTGTATCTATCGTCTCCAAGTACGGTGTGCGCTACTGAACGACACACTTCACGGGGGAGATTACCCTTCGCCGTTGCTTTGGCACTATTCGCTCGTAGCTGAGTCGCAAGCGTTAGAAACAGTGACAGTATCGGTGCCTGTGGTACGTCGTCGAGGTGTTCGGCCCATGTCACTACGTTTGGCGCGTCAAACGGATGGTGGAGCACATGAAACATATCCTCGGGTGAGAGGCCATGAAACTCGTCGAGTGGTGCTTGATTACGCGCTTGCGTGAAGCGTGTAATGAAAGCCTGTGCGTCTTCAAGCGAATTGAATTGTTGTGTGCCAAGCGCCTCACGCAACGCAGCATTGATATCCGCAGCAGTCTCTTTTTTTGATTCGTCGGGTGCACGTGACATTAGTCCACCGTACCGAGATTCGACGTGTTCGGCAATTCGGCTGCCGCTGTTTGCGTGGATATCACCGACATCGTGGTGACCAGATCGACGGGACGAAAATCTATCGGCAGAGAAACGAGCATCAGACCTCAATGAGGCCTGATCTGCTTTATAAAATGCGTAACGGGTTCTATTTCGGATTAGGCAGCTTCTTTGGTCGGCCACCTTTCCTTCCGTTTAGTCGTGCAGCCGCAGACTTCTTCTCGCTCTTGATCGAACCAAGCTTGCACGCGGCGTAGACTCGGTGACAGTACTCATACAGCGCTTCGGAGATGTGTAGCCGGTGTTCGTGAGATTCCTCATCCACCCAGGATAAGTAGTACGGCAATTGGGGATTTGTATAGTGCTTATTAAAGTCGATGGTGAGCCGATTATTGAGATTCTTCTGGACTATCTTTTTATACTTTTCGAATGGGTCAGTTGATGTCATACATATTGCTGAATACCCATACACAGTAACCCAGCACTGGGTTTTGGCAAGGGATGAATCGCATTCGGATACACGCTCATACGTGTGTCAAGAAATGCTGGGGGCACGCGTTCTTATATGCTATGAATCGCGATGAGTGCATATCTCCGCGTTACGCTACGCGCGATATCAAGCAACAGAAGGCATGCAGCTTAGATCAAAATGATCGCGCTATTACCAAATCAAGTAACGCGCTTTCACACCAAGGGAAGCAGTCGCGCACTGGGGTAGCTGCGTCGCAGCATTTTTCAGCACATACATTGCCAACTACGTTCCTCCTTTTGAGAAGAAACCACAGCAATACATAATTCAAATACTGATCTCTAAGGCGCAGTTCCTAATTGACATCGCGTTTTGTATCTGGTCGACTCTTTTCCACAACTAGAACATCCACGGGTCATCAGTATGAATTACAACGCGTACCTTTTAGTGGCGCTTGCCGTCTGTGCGGCTTCGCTCGATACCTTTGCAGTAACTATAAACGCCACCCTTACTTCGAAAGGCGGGGATTCCTACCAATACGATTACGAGGTCGTCAACGATGGAACACTGGCCCAATCGTTAGAGCTTTTCGATATTTACTTTGACCCATCGCTTTATAAAACAAGCTCGCTCAGTATTGTGCTCTCGGAACCGACGGCGTCTGAATGGGAGCAATCAATACTCGGTTCCGGTATTGGGCTACCAGCTGCGTTTGATGCGCTATCGATTACTGGTGGTATTCCCATAGGTGAGCGTCTCAGTGGCTTTGTAGTGGATTTCACTTGGATCGGCGCAGGGATGCCAAGCACTCAAGAGTTCGACGTTCTTGATGCGCTCACCTTTGATGTTTTGGCCTCGGGT
Source organism: uncultured Klebsiella sp. (assembly GCA_964555355.1). Classification (GTDB taxonomy): domain Bacteria; phylum Pseudomonadota; class Gammaproteobacteria; genus CAIKBL01. The sequence goes on along the minus strand of CAZKRY010000009.1, from coordinate 272,991 downwards.
TCAACTGTAGTCAGCGCTGTTCCCCTCCCCGCGGCGTTGCCACTGTTTTTAATTGGCTTACTACTTGTACCTTGTGCGTGCGGTGGATTTCGCGCTGGACAGCGCGCCATAGTGTGATTTACTGGAAAGATTCATAACTTCATATGCGATTAAATACACATGCTTTCCGTATTCTAGGTCCATCGTGTGTAGGGGTCTTATTCGTTGTTGCTGGCGTAGCCGTATCTGCGCTGGCCCCATGGCGGAACGTTCCCGCGCAAACAGCCTCCACATCAACCACAGGCATCAGCATTGAAGGATATCAGCTTGTTGGACAAAAGCGTGTAGCTCAAACAACATCTGACCTTACCTACAAAGTCATTGTGCGAAACAACAGCACGTCAACAATTACGAGCGCGACAGGCACAGTGACTACTACTTCATCAGCACTAACGCTGCTGGACGACAAAGTATCTTTCGGAGAGATCGATCCGGGTTCGACGTCCCAAAGCGCTGATACGATACAAGTACGGCAAGATCGTGGTACTTCGTTTAGCGCCGTAGACCTAGCGTGGGGATTCACGGTTAATGACTCGACGTATGCAGACAACAAAAGTGGAATCACATTTGAAGTTGCAACATTCAGTAGGCCCGTCATTGTTGAGCCACAAAACACCCAAGATAATCAACTTAACTTAACAGTATATACACGTGAGAATAATGGCAACGAAGTACAACAGTACAGAATTATTACACACCCAAATAGCGAGGCCCTTTCGCTAGCGGATTGGTTTTCCGCGCACGTCGACTTTTCGGGCACACTCATTCGAGAAAGTGATGTTGAAATCATTGATCTACTGAATGGTGTACAAGTGTTGTTTGTCCGCGGACCTATTACTTCAGCACATCTCGAATGTTGCGGTCCGTTACAAGTTCACTACGCCATGACACCGTCAAAAGATCGCGTCATCTATATCATTACAAGCAGCGATCACAATCTTGATGTCGTCAGTTACGACGAAATTGAAAATGCCTATGTAAAAATGCTTTCTTCCATGTCATTTTCTCGATAGACGATAGCGAGTAACTCGTCTTGTAATCATTGAGGTATTCGGGTGCTCCTATCCACACGCGCATGCGTTTTTGTAGCAATTATCGTGTTGCTCAGCCATGAATCTGCTACTGCGGATTCAGATGAGTGTGGCGCACCGATGGGTGCATCGTATCGAGGCGTTCAGGCCTACTCAAATGGTATAAATCAAGGGAAACCCGCCTCCTGCCTTGGAGAGACACGAACTGAATATGGATTAGGATATCAATGCGTCGAATTTGCTCGGCGATTTTACGCGACAAACGATGGACCCAACCATGTAACCTCTTGGCCTAGCGGCAACGCCTCTGAATTATGGGGTAAGCTTTCAGAGCTGGGCCTCCAGAGGTTCCCTAATGGCAGCAATACCCGACCGGAGCCTGACGATATCCTTATTTTTAGTGCTGAGGGCACTGATGGACACATAGCGATCGTTACAAATGTTACAGATACGTCGCTAACAGTTATTGAGCAAAATTGGTCCAAATCAGGTTACGCAGAGTTGCCCGCTGAGACTCGAGCAGATGGTGGATATTATGTGTTTTCGCGCGGCACGAAAACAAAGTATGAAATTCTGGGCTGGATGGGGAGGCGTTCCAACGATTTCACAATAGTCTCTAGTCTCTCAAATCCAACCGCGCTCTTCGTCGGAAGCAACGATATTTATTTCTCGGAAATAAGCGATAACGAAAGCAGCTTGAGCAAAGCTCCAAAAATCGGTGGAAGTCCGACTTCAATAGCGTTAGTCGGGAAAAACCAGCCGGTAACCAATATTGATGGAACAAGCACACACTTATACTTTTCCTCGAAGTCACGGTTATCGAATAGAATTTCGGAATTAACCCTTTCTACATTAGCCAAACGCCAGATTAGTGTCTTTGGAAACGGACTATTCTTCGGGCTGTTTGGCTCGAATATGTTCTTGTCTACAAAATTCCCGTTCGCAAACGCAATTCAGCGCAGAAGCATTTCTCAATTCGCAGTTTTTCAACCGGTAGTAACCGGCACATCGCCCTTGAATTTCGCAAAAGACGGCTCGTCGATTTTTTATGTCGACGCAATTTCTAAGAGCTTACGTCGATTCGATACGAGCCCTTCCTCAATTCCCGCAACACTTTTGAACAACGTGCCACTTGAAGGCCGAGTGTTCACGAACGAAACGGATACGTTTCTCGCGGTCGGGAACACTGTATCGATTGTGCGAAAGACGGGTGGCACACAAAAGACCGTCACGCTCCCCGCCTCTGCCATTATGCGTGGAGTGACAAGCTCGCGCATTCTCTTCTCAATCGGGGAGAATCAACTTTGGTACAAGAATATTGTCGACAATACTGACGCGGTGCAAATTGTTGAGGAAACCAAGATTCCAGAGCGAGTGATTGTTAATGGAAGAAATCTCTACTGGATCGATACACTTCTCGGCGTATCGAGTGGCAGAATTCTTAAGATTTCTGGACCGACGCTGCGGGCACAACCGCTCATTGTTGCGCAAGGTTCTACCATTATGCTTACCTGGAACACACCCGGCGTCGACGAGTCGAAATGCTCGCTCACAGGTGCCTTTCTCGGGACTTCGCAATCGCCAATTAAACACGATACCGCTAATGACGACCCGCAGAAGGGGTCTGTTTCTTTCGTTAATACGTCTAGTGGTGGCCGAATTACCTATACACTGTCCTGTCCCACAGGCATCGACTCGAGTACCGTCGAGGGTTTTGAGAGCGGTGGCGAAACATAGCGTCGTCTTGTAGATAAGCAATCCCCAGCACATGTCTGGGGATTGAAGTTTATCGCGCACTTTTGCGCGACATTTCACCGAGATACCTGCACGCTTTTGTCGCTGCACTCGTCGCAAGTTGAATCGCACGGCTCTTATCCTCAAGCACCTGTATCCAGCTCGATACATAGCACGCGTGATCCTCACGTGGCTGCGCTGAGATGCCAAGCTCAGCACAGAGAAATGCAGCGCCGAATTCTGCAACGAGTTCTTCCATGGCATACGTCATCGCACCAAACTGAGTAGACAGGTCACGTTTGAGACGTGACGTATGTCCCGTCCAGTGGATGAGTTCATGGAGAAGTACCGCGTAGTACGCTTCCGTTGCATCCCTCTTCCTGAATTGATACCGATCCGGCATGTGGATGGTATCGGTACTCGGTCGATAGAACGCACGGTCACCACCATTAATGACGGTGGCACCCACACCCTGGATAAAGGTATCAACCTCCTCTAGTGTGGTAACCGGGTCGTGCGTGGCGTAGAGCGTTTGTTCATTCACCCAGCCATCAACCTGATACTCATTGAATACCCACAATGCCTTGGCAAACCATCTTTTTTCAGTGTCTTCATCGGCATCAGATGCGGTATCCGCATCCTCCACCGGCTTATAGAACACAA
>CAZKRY010000009.1:235293-269514 GCA_964555355.1 uncultured Klebsiella sp. | reverse complement strand
ACAATCGATGCTGCCTTCTCTCCTCTCCGTACCTGTGCGCCGAGTGACTGCCATTGCCGATACGTTCCCCAATAGGGTGACGTATACCCACGCAGTGATGCGGTCGCAAAGAGTGCGAGTACATTAATACCGTGGTACCGCTGCTTTGATGCAGCATTCCTCGGTACCTGCATCCCACTCTGGTGCCAGGGTAAGGTGCCGGTCTTCTTGCTTGACTTCAGTGCCGAGACAATCGCGGCGGTAATCCGTTCATACGGATTATTGATCTCTTCTTTCGCGTTCATGGTAAACCTCCTTCACACGAGGAGTACCGCAGGAGTGCGATACTCCAGTGTGTGGAGGAGGTACCGGTAACTACGCGCCGGGGAGATCACCCCGTTCTGGACGCGTTGCAAAGAACGTGAGTCCGAGTGCTGCTGCGTCAAAGAGACTCATCCGTGGGTCTTCACTCATCCACGCTTTACGGATCGGTGGTAGTCGGTGCTGAAATGCGGGGATGTGAATCGCAATTGATTGTGCGATGTCGTACTTCGTAGCGGCACCCGAGCGTCTGAACGTGTTCTTCACCTTCGCACGGGTGAAGCGATACACCTCGATACGTTCACTCTGTGCTAAATGTGCAATCCTGAAGTAGAGCTTCTTGATACGACTCTGTCGGTGTATCTCCGTATCGTGGGTATCTTCAAGAATGATCGCGTACGGTTGATGCTGGTCGATGATCTTCTTGATCGCTTCAATACACCGTTGATTCTTGTATTGACCCGCGAAGTGCTTTGTACCCCAGTCGTAGGGACTCTCGGGTCCTTCAAAGACAACGTAGCTAAAGCCTTTGGACGTAGGATAGAGCGCTAATACAAGCGCTTCTGTGCCGACCGCACTCATAGCCTCCTCAGATTACGACCCCTCGCTACTGCGCGTGAGAGTGCGAGGTTATACAGCTCGCCCTTGCGCATTCCTGCAGGATTGGTAGTGTGCTCTAGCCGTTGGTATTCAGAGTATATGTTCCTCATGGTCTCCTCCTCGACAGAGTTATAGACCTGAGGGAACAGGGCATCTGCATGGATGCCGAATATCACCTGGCAGGCGAAGGCCGCTTTCAGTGAAGGTGGCTTTTTGCCGTTCTCAATGCGCGAGACATGATTCGCGCTCCGAAGTCCCATCAAGGATGCCATCTCGCCCTGCGTGAGACCCCATGCACGCCGCTCGTGCCGCAACGTATAGCGGAAGGGCGTGTTCTTCTTGTGTTTCATAGAACAGTAACCACGAGTGGGTTAACTAAACACTCGCGATCCAATTGCATTGTCTCGTGCATCAGGGAAACGCACGAGGGGTTAAAGTGTGCTTATGAGATCACTTTTATACGTCTACCTCGTTTTCTATCCATCCGTACGATGAGTCATGGGCATGTTCATTGAATGGAGGACACCATGCATGACGATATTGAAACGAAATCGACACGTGATTTGCTCGTGTCGCTTATTGGCGAACACGATACTGACTCGCTCTACCACGGATCGCTCCACATACTCTTTGAGACCAAGGAGTGTGTGCGACGATATTCGACGGAAGAAGAGAAGCACGCGCACTTCAAGCTCAAGGCAGCGCACGAACTCGTACGTCGTCTCTTAGAGGAGTCACTTCACGAGGGTGCGCTTCTGAGTGATCCAAATGCCGTACGGAGCTTTGTACGGATTACGTTCTGTGCTAGAGAGCGCGAAGTGTTTGCACTCTTGTTCCTTGATGCGAGGCACCGTTATCTCGGTCACGAGGTACTCTTCTACGGCACGATAGACGCCGCAGCGGTGTACCCCCGTGAAGTAGTGAAGTCGGCACTCGCGCGTAACGCTGCGGCAGTCATCGCGGTCCACAACCACGTGTCGGGGCACCCAGAGCCGAGCCTCGCAGACCGCGCACTCACACGGAGACTCATCGAGGCACTCAGCGTCGTTGACATCCGTGTGCTCGATCACCTGGTGGTGGGTCGAGAAGGTACCGTGAGCTTTGCAGAACGAGGGTGGGTATAACATTTGAGCGCTCCACACATGGAGCGCTCTTTTTCAATGCTTGATACGTTGCTTTATTGCAACACTCCAGGCGACGATGGACGACATGGCCGCCTCGCTCTCCTCCAGGAATCCCGCGGGTAGTTCGGTAACACCGTCTCGGACACAGATAAGCAGCGCCTGAATCGCGTGCGCTGCTCGGTCAAGCTCGGTGGTTAACGTATAGAGGTTATCAAAGGAATCCATCGCGCGTATCCCTACCTATGTCACCCGGTAGTATCGGTTCCTTCGGGCACAAACTGTATCAGTTTGGGGGACGAACGGGGGACTTGGGGACGAACACACAGGTATCCACCCTCATTTGGTGGCGAAATTCCTCGTGGCGGAGTTCCGCCATTTCCTGTGGCCGGCACCCCTCATATTGGTCCCCAAGTCCCCACGTCGTCCCCCGATTACGGTGTTACCCTGTCAGTGACTCCATAGCGTATACAGAGCGCTTCAACCTTCTCCCGTTCCGTTACCGGTACCACATAGATACCGTGGCTCTTGTATGTACAGAGGCGGAGGTTACGACGAATCAGTGTACCCACCTGGCGTACGGATATCGGTTCCCGATACTCACCGTCATACCGCTTCCGAAATTCCGTGGTTACTTCGGAAAGTGGTACCCCAGTACCCGTCGTCCGCACCATAAGGTCACGAAGTACTTCAAGGAGGTACGCTTCCGATGACTGCGCACGCTCACCATAGAGTCGTTCATCGTATGAGCACAGGGTTGCACGGATGTCGTCGCGTAACAGGGGTTCGTCAATAATTGATAAGAGCGGAATAAGAATTTGATTGAGCCGCGGAGAGAGCGTGGAATCGTAGAGCGTGTCATCAATCGCAACTTTTGACACGCACTCGAATCGATACATAAGTAACTGGTTACGGAGCTGGGTCGCCTCCTCCTTCTGACACTCGGGAAGATTAATAGGAATACCCGGTCGCATGGTTCGCTGACCCATCTCTTCGGTGATAAATCGGCTCTCTAATGCCTGATCTTCAAATGATTTCCGCATGGCGACGATCTTTGGCCCAAAGACCACAAAGGCACGCGGATCAAATTCCTTCTGCATAGTGAGTGCGGTACGGAGCACGGGAAAACCCCGGACGTTTCCATTATTAAATATCTTGACGAGTTCACTCTTCTCATCACTGAAGCGGAAGTCTGCTTCATCGACAATAAGTGTGCCTCTGAAGGTATCGAGTGTATGAAATATGGGAGAAACCGTTGACGCACCACTGGCAAAGAACGGCTTATAGGTAATAGAACCAATGATAAGGAGTGCTCGTGTCTTTCCTGAACCGTAGTCACCACGGAGCCTCAGATACGGCAATTCGTTAAATGCATCGTAGACCCAGGTGAGAAGGACGTACCAGCTTGCAATCTTCTGAAACTGCGGTGAGAGGTCAACGTACTGATAGATATATGTTTGGATACGACTGACGAGTTCACCGATAGACACATACGCGCACGGCACCTCGGGGAGCAGCACTGCGTTGTGTGCAATCAGGTTGTTCGTCGCAGGTATGGGCGCCAGAGTTTGGCCGCCGACTTCAACAGAATTTGTCACCGTTATCGCACCATCCTTGTATCGAGCGAGTGCAGTACCCTCCTTTGTGCGCACGATCTCAATAATCGCACTGTCATCAGTGCGTAGTGAGACGATACGCGTGGGTCGCTTTGGTGCGTCGTGTTGTTCGTGTTTCATGCATGAAGCGTATCGCGATTACCGAAGATACAAGAGACGTACATTTGTGTCTCACAGTGCTACTTTTACCCCCTGTTGACTACCAGCATCTTCAGTACGCTGTATGCAGCTCGTGATCGTGACAAATTTACAGGCCATGATACGATCCGATCGCTTCACTACATCAACGCATGAAGTATTTCATTTACTGCAGGAAGTCTACGGAAGCTGAAGATCGACAAATATTATCCATCGACTCTCAGCGCTCTGAGATTGATCGTGCATTTGGAATGCCGTGCGCTTTTCAAATTCAGTTTTGGGCATATTCGGAGCCGCGGCTACTTGCGTCTGCCGAAAGATCGTCAGACTCAGCGCATAATATTTTCGTTTTATGAAATACTTTGTGTACTGCAGAAAATCATCTGAATCCGAAGACAGACAAATGCTCTCCATCGAGTCTCAGTATGCTGAGCTTGAAAAAGTATTCACCGAGCAATCTGACATTCAAGTCGTTGGAGTCTTTAGAGAAGCAGCAAGCGCAAAAGCGCCAGGGAGACCAATATTCAATCAGATGATAGATCGCATCGAACGTGGAGAGGCCGAAGGCATACTTGCCTGGCACCCCGACCGACTGGCGCGCAATTCAGTAGATGGCGGGAGAATTATCTACCTACTCGACCGTCGCGCACTCAAATCTCTGCGTTTTGCCACCTTCACGTTCGAAAACAATCCCCAAGGAAAGTTCATGCTCTCCATTACCTTTGGGTACTCGAAGTACTACGTCGATAGTTTGAGTGAGAACGTAAAGCGTGGGAATCGTACGAAGATTGAAAAGGGGTGGCGACCCAACATGGCACCACTCGGGTACCTCAACGATAAAGAGACAAAAACCATCGTTAAAGACCCCCTGCACTTCCCGCTAATTCGTCAGATGTTCGAATTGATGCTTACAGGTATATACGGACCAAAGGACGTCGCACTTAAAGCGCGCGATGAGTGGGGTTTTCGTACCCCACGGCGCAAACGTATTGGCGGTACCCCGTTGGCGCTCAGCTCAATATATAAAATGCTGAGTAATCCGTTCTACGCGGGCGTTATCGAGTGGGCAGGACAGACATTTCCTGGAAAGCATGAGCCGATTGTCACGCTCGACGAATTTGAACGCGTGCAAGCACTCCTACGGAAACCGGGCCGTCCCCGTTCACAAGGACTCCGGTTTGCGTTTACGGGTATGATTCGCTGCGGAGCCTGCGGCCTCATGGTAACTGCCGAGAACAAAACGAATACTCGCTATGGATATCGGTACACGTACTATCACTGCACAAAACGTCGGCTTGACCCGCGTTGTCCACAGCCCTGTGTTGAACTCACATCGCTCGAACAGCAGATAGCTGATTTTCTCCAGCAAATAGATGTACCACCTCATGTGCACCAGGTGGCTTTGGCGCAGCTTCGAGATGATGCACACGAGTCCACCAAAGTACAAGACGACCAGGTGCGCTCGATAGAACAGTCACGCCGAGAAACCACAAAACAACTCCAGGAATTAACCGGACTCAGACTCCGCAATCTCCTTGACGATGCGGAGTATGTCGCACGTCGAAAGGAGCTCCAACATGAGCTACTAAAACTCGAGCAGACCCTCAAGACCCGACAAACAACCGTGGATCGGTTCGAACCACTCGACGACACGCTTTTCTTCAGGAGTAGAGCCGTAGAATGGTTTGTGCACGGCGATGCCAGCACCAAGAAGCTCATTCTCGAAACGGTCGGTTCGAACCTCACGCTTAGAGACAAAATACTGAGCATTCGAGCCAAAAAACCCTTCGTTCCCATCCCCAGAAATAGCTATTTACGTACAGTGCTGGGATCTAACAACGATGATCGAAACTTTTCTGCTGCACTTCGAGAATTTGTTGACGAGATGCAACGCGCACTCGATGAAAACCCAGAAGAAGCAGCGATAATTCGTCACAATGTTCGAATGCTAAAGAGCCTATGTGAAGAAGATTTACCTAAGGCGGCATGACCTGAGTTCTCGCAATATCGCCAACGCACTCTTTGTGATTACATGCACGAACCTTGGTTTTCGAAAAATTACTGCGTTCCGTGTCTCTTTCGGGTAATGGTCGTGCGATAAGAGAATACAGTGTCATCAGTCGTGTAAGTATCTCGCGAGCTTCTTCAATCGATATAGCTTCGTTAAAATCACGCTGATACGCTTCCTGGAATTCGTAGAGCCTCTGAGTTCCTATAACCATAGTTCTAGATAGGCGCTATGTATCACAACCCTGGGCCGTCTTGTTCCTCTTCTTTCGTTCGCTGCACTGGCAAATAGTGCACTTGGTGCGCAACGCAATTTTCTCGGATACCAGCATTATCGCTTGAGCTGCACAAGCAGCTTCACGACCCGAAGCTTGCTCGCTGAAATACACATCAAGTAATGAGTACAGTTGTTCCAACTCTCTGGCACGAAATAGCATGCGATAATCCTAGCGTCTTACGCGCAATCCTGAAGGCGTATTTATGTGCTCGCCGGTATATGTTTTACCTTCTTCCGCTCTTTATGTGGTGTGGCTTAGCTATATAGAAAAAACCTTAAATCAGATAAGCGTCGAACGTTTAGGTACGAGACATCAGCAAGCCCTTTGCTACCTCGCACAGACTTCCGCGAAATCAACATCGCTTCCGTTTTCATCGTGTGCACCTACATCTCTACTTCCCTGATATAGGATGCAAACTCTGTTTGTTCGTCGTTGTTTAGCAGACGAATATTTCCCTGTCGGCTGAGATGTTCTAGAAAGGCTGCGAAGGAGGTGTCCGGATTGACCCCTTTTCTAATCAGCGCAGACGTCCTGCATTCAATGACGTTCACTTTTCGCGCCTGCCAATCACACACAATGTTGAAATACGCTTCAATTTCCCTCTCACCGTCGATGCAGGCAAATAGTGTAACGGTAGCCACAACTGCATAACGCGCCTTCTTTGGCATCCGGACTTCCAGCTCGTAGAATCCCGGGACGCGGTAACGAAGCGTGCCCCCGCAGTTCGCGATCTGTGGAAAAATTGATAATAGCATTTCGTAGTTTTCGTTATGCATATTCATTCAGGTAGATGTGTGTCACATCCCCCACTGAACTACGATCTAAGCATAGATTCCAGATCCGTCAACCGTCGTTCAGTCCACACATACCGATAAAGCTCAACTATCGTTGAAACCCACCGATTTCATTCTCTGACGCCTAAATGACTGAATACGGCTCGCATGGAAGTCAATACGCGTCGCTTACGCACGTTTGTTCGACTACTTTCGTTTCTCTATTCGCTTTCTGAATGCATCCAACGATTCAATAGCGGTAAGTAGAACATCGGGATCGAATGTCCGCGTTACGGTGTCACCCGTAAGCTATTATGGCAGGAATACAAAGCGTCGCAGCCCGACGGCCTGCAATACACCGCCTTCTGTAATCACTACCATCGCTGGCGCAGGACCCAAGAGGTCGTGTTGCGGCAAGCCCATCTCTCGTGCGACAAACTGCTTGTCGATTACGCGGGGCACACACTCCCCGTCATCGACCGCCTCACCGGCGAAGTCCGCCAAGCGCAGCTCTTTGTCGCGGTGCTCGGTGCCTCGAACACCACCTATGCCGAAGCCATCTTCTCGCAAGCCATCCACGATCGGCTTGGCAGTCATGTGCGCCTACTCCAGCATTTTGGCGGCGCCCCGCTCGCCATTGTGCCGGACAACTTAAAGTCCGCCGTCGCACGTGCTCGTCGCTACGAGCCCGACCTCAATCCTGCTTATCAAGAGTTCGCCGAACACTATCGGCTCGCCATCTTGCCCACACGCGTGCGCAATCCGCGTGACAAGGCCAAGGTCGAAGCCGGTGTGCTAATGCGAGCGCCGGATACTTTCAAGGTTACGTGGACCAAATCTTCTTCATGCTCACTGCGTTTAACACGGCCATTTGCGCACTACTCGAAGACCTCAACACCCGACTTGATCTTCAAAATTGCATGGAGATGGAACGCCGTTCAACCGGAAGTGTTACGCATAGAGCAATTAGGTCCATTCCATACCGACTGTGCGAGATTACCTACCGTTTGACGCGGCCAGGCGAATAGCGTCAGCCGTAGCCCGCCCGGCCTTCTCAATGAGGTGCCGCATGCGCAGGTCTGCTCTTGAGGCGTCCCCAGAAAAGATTGCTTCGAGAAGCAACCGGAAACCTTTTTGTATCGAGACTGAGAAAAAAAAGGAAGTCATTCGTTGCCCTGGGAAAGCAGAGTGAATGTAGAAATCGCTACGGTCCCAAAAGCCTTCGGCAATCGACGCGTTGAGCGGGCTCCGTGCGCCGCGGTGGATGGCACGGTAGAGCCGGCGATTCAGTCCGAAAATTATTTCGGTTCGATCAGTTAGCTTATCGTCAACTTGCGCTTGGGCCGACATCTCTTCTAGCGCTTTACTTATCGCAACAACATCGCCCGACGTGCGCCGTTCTGCCGCGAGGCGCGACATCACTCCTTCCGCCGCAGCAAAGAAGCGATAGAAATCGGCAACCTCGGCCGGTATCGGACGAGCGATGCGACAACCGATTTGTGGCCGGACTTCGATGAGCCCATCCGTCGCGAGCCTGTTGGCCGCATCGCGCACAGGTTGGCGGCTCATATCTAGATGCCTAGCAATTTGGTCAAGCGGAAGGTCGTCGCCCGGGCGCAATTCGCCACAATGCAACAGTTGGCGCAGAAACCGCTCGGCACGCTCGGCTAAGCGAGCCGATGCCACGCCGGCCGGCATATCAGGAAGGGGCAACTTGCTGCGATTTCTGCGCGGGCGGGGCATTGACGCACTGTACTACGGCGCACGGGATTGACGCGATACGGACCATTAACTAGGATATTAGTATTGCAGTATCTGGAATCGTCGATGAATCAGATAACCTCGGACCAATCTGCTCCAATTGCATTCGATTACTTGGCCGCCGCGCGGAGCATACTGCCTCGCCTCGAAGCGACAAGCGCGCGAAGTGAACATTTACGTCGACTCGACGATGACGCAGTGGCGGCACTTCGCGAATCAGGATTGACTCGCCTTATAACACCTAGGCGATTCGGCGGTTTCGAGTTCTCCCCTAGTGCACATATTCAGACCTGTGCAGAACTCGCTCACGCTTGCTCAGCAGCAAGTTGGGTGTTGATGGTCTGCGTTGCGCACGACTACGTCGTCGGCCGGTTCCCTGAAGAGTGTCAGCGTGAAATCTATGAAAGGGATCCCAGTAATCTGATCGCCGGCACACTCGCTCCCCAGGGTACAGTGACGCATGTGCCTGGCGGTTGGCGGCTCGACGGACGATGGCAATTCGGCAGTGGCTGCGATCACTCTCCTTGGTTTCTGTTCGGTGCACGGGTCATCAACCCTGAAACAGAGGGACCACTCGCCTATCATGTTATGGTACCGCAGACCGAAGTCATGATGGATGACACTTGGCATACGCTCGGAATGCGCGGCACTGGTTCCAAAGACCTAATCGTACGCGACGTATTCGTACCAGATTATCGGGCGATGCCGACCTACCCGCTGTTCATGGGGCTGAGCCCGCACGCCACTCACGCCACTTACCGACTACCAGTTATGGCTGGACTTTCGTCTATGCTATGCGGCACCGTGCTCGGTACTGCCGAACGCGCGCTCGAGCGATTCGTTGAAAGGACCAGAGAGCGTCACGACATCACTGGCGTATCCAAAGCAATGAACGGGAATCTGCAGCGTCGAGTCGCCGAGTCGGGCGCAGAGTTGGCTGAAGCCCGTCGTGTACTCAACACCATTTGCGACCGCTTTGACGCTGCAGTGGCAGCCGATCACATCCCGATGTCGGTTACCGAGCGCGTCGAGCTGCGCTTTAACGCTGCCATGGTCGTGGAACTCAGCCGTCGCTCAGTAGAGCGTATATATGCTGCGTCCGGCGCACACAGCGTGTACGAGTGCGACCCGGTGCAACGAGCGTTCCGCGACATAAACACTGCCTGCCATCACGCGATAATCGACTTTGACGTGGTGTCTGAACTTCGCGGACGCCTCACCCTCTTAGGGGACATTGGCGAGAATCCGCGCTCTATGCCGCTCGCGTAGATCTCATTTTCTAAGAACGGACTGGAGATCGCCGGTCCGACGCCGATTCCGAATTCCTTTTGCATCGGCTAACGGCCCTTTTTGACAGTCCTGCACTGACGCAGTTAAGAAAAGTAGCGCGACAGAAATCTAATTCCTTTCTTGATTATCGCGATCCCGAGCGCCTATCCGAATGGTGACTCATGCACAGTTAACTAGCGTTCTGAGATAGTTGCCAGCAACAACTCCTGACGCAGTTAGCTCGTCGGGCAAGGTAGTAACGAAAGCCCGGGCGTCGTAGCTCCTGAACAGTGGCGCATCATGCTAATTTTTTGGCGTTACTTATCATATACACCCAATTCTCCCTTGCCGATGATTCGCACATCATCGCCGGCAGAACGAGAAAAGCGAGCCGCTGCCAGTCGATTAGGTTCGCCGCGAAATACATAGCGACAAATCGACAGAGCCGCAGTGAAGGCGATTGGCTAAATTGGCACTATCAGCCGCCCGATTACGCGGTGAAAAAACACAAGGGATACTTCTATGCCCCTCACTAAGGCCAATGTCCTCGACGTCGATGCATTGATCGTAGGCGCCGGTTTCGCCGGACTCTATATGCTTCACCTGTTGCGCGACAAGCTAAAGTTGCGGGCGTCCGTTTTCGAGGCTGGCGATGGGATCGGTGGCACTTGGTACTGGAACCGCTATCCAGGCGCACGTTGCGACATCCCCAGCATGGACTACTCATATTCTTTTTCGGAGGAAGTACAGCAGGAATGGGTTTGGTCGGAGAAGTACGCCGGCCAGCCCGAGATATTGGCCTATCTTGAATTCGTCGCAAAGAAATTTCGTCTTGTCACAGACATACGTTTCGGGATCCGCGTGACCGCCGCCGAATTCGACGAGCACGGTGCGTTTTGGCGCATTTCGACCAATGACGGCAAGACGACAACTGCGCGGCACTTTATCTCCTGCGCCGGCGTCCTATCGACGGCCACCACTCCGGTCTTCAGGGGCGCCGAAACCTTCGAAGGCCAAGTCTTGCTAACTAGCAACTGGCCAAAAGAAGGTGTCGATTTCACTGGCAAGAAGGTCGGTATTATCGGCACCGGCGCTACAGGCGTACAGGTAATTCCGGTCGTCGCTGAGGAAGCTACCCATCTCACCGTATTTCAGCGTACGCCGTCCTTCGCCGTGCAACTTTTAAACAGGCCATTGCCAATCGAGGAGCAGAACGAGATCAAGGCGCGCTACGCTGAAATCCGTAAAGAAGCATGGGACTCGTTTGCCGGTGTCCGTTTCTATACAACGCGCCCGAAGGCAATGGCCGATAATGCCGAGCAAAGACAAACGCACTATGAAAAATGTTGGAACGACGGCGGGTTTGCAGTTTGGCTCGGCTCATATAGCGATATCCTGTTCGATCTCGAAGCCAATAAAACCGCCGCTAACTTCTTGCGCGAAAAGATTCGAGCGAAGATCAAAGACCCAACGATGGCCGACAAGTTAGTTCCGGGCGAAGGTGCTGTCTTCGGAGCAAAACGTCAACCATGCGACACTAATTACTATGAGGCCTTTAATCGCGATAATGTCACCCTGGTGGATATTAGGAGCGATCCGATTCAAGAAATCTCGGCAAACGGTATACGGACTAAAAGCGGCGCTTTTCATGAACTCAATGCTTTGATATATGCCACTGGCTTCGACGCATTCACTGGTCCGTTGTTTAAGATGAATATCCGCGGCCGAAACAACAAGCGGCTACAGGACCATTGGGCGAGCGGTCCGCGTTCTTATCTTGGACTCATGAGCCACGGTTTCCCGAATTTCTACACCGTTACCGGGCCGCTCAGCCCGTCGGTGCTGTTCAACATGCCGCTCAGCATTGAACAGCATTGCGAATGGATTGCGGACTGCGTTAACTATCTCGAGCGACACAATTTCGCAACGATTGAGCCTACGGGTGAGGCGGAGGCCACGTGGATAGACCACGTTCGGGAGATCGCAAACACTTCGCTGCTGCCAGCTGCAGAGTCTTGGTATCTTGGTGCGAATATCCCCGGGAAACCCCGCGTCTTCATGGTATATCTCGGCGGCGCAAAGCGCTACAAACAGGTCTGCGATGAGGTAGCTGCTAAAGGGTATGAGGGCTTCGAACTCGGTGCCGGCTAAGGGATAGGAGCCGATATGGTCAGATCGTGCCGGCAGAAAGAACAATCTTAAGAGACATACCGAGAGACCGAAGAACCGTTCATATTTGCGTGTGCTTCTTTTCGCAACTGCCCCGGCGGTTGACCATACCAGTTACGTACTGCTCGCGAGAACGAGCTGCTTTCCGAGTACCCGAGCCTATACGCGATCTTCGAAAGCGGTAACGCGGTTTGGGTTAGGAGACGGAATATTTCCTCCATTCGAACGGCTTCGAGTAGCTCTCGGAAGGTGTGTCCGACTTCCGCTAATCTGCGTTGTAACGTTCGTTGACTGATGTCCAAATGCTGAGCGACACTGGCGCACGACAACTCAGTGAAATGATGTGACTGCAGTATCCCGCGCACCGAATGAGAAAGACCGTCTAACGTTTTCTGTCTAAGCAACATCGCCTCAGCATGGCTACGCGCCAATTCCAACAGCATGGGGTCAGCACTCGGAAGCCGCATTTCCAGTGCGGTATCATCGAACTCGAGCGACGCTTCGGCTTCATTGAATGATACTGCGCACCGAAAAAATCCTGCGTAGTCCGATTGTAGTTCGGCATGTGGCGAACTGAGATAAACATGGATGGGAGCGAGTTTCGGCAAGCCTGATAACCGCAAATACCTCAGCAGCGCTGTGATGATTGAATCGGCGTGCATGTAATGAAGCGGTATATGAAACGGAGTCACGTGATATGTCATGCGAAAGTTCGAACCTACTCTCGTCGAAACAAAGTGACCGTTGTTGCCGACAAGCCTCTCGTAGCGATCGAGATTTGCAAAGGCAGTCCGGACGTTTGGGCTATGCGTTAGTATAATGGATAAGACATTCATTGCCTGAAGCGGCATATTCTCTCCAACTTTGAGCCCAAGTAACGGATCGCGGCTGAGTTCGCTTGCCTGATGCCAGAGCCGCCTCACGAATGTCAGTTCAAAATGCGAACTGGGTATCAAGTGGCCACTTGATACCTCATGAGATGCTCCAATCAGCTTCGTGCGGTTGAGCCCTAAGAATTCCATCTGATCCAAGATCGCGAGAATCCAGGAAGCGATCACGACAGGTGGTGCGTTCATGCGAATATCTTTTCACCAATCGATAACTGCGCCCGATAACAATTAGGCTCGTTGGACACTCTGAAAATATCTCTGATATTCGCATTTGCCGCGGCACTGGGAATTTAACTCGCCCATATCAAATGAAGCCTCCCGTGAACATTCCTAAAATTGACATCTCAAAGTAAATAGAAATCCATCACCGGAGGTAGTCGATCGTTTTGTAGGTGAATTGTTTTTTGCGAAATCTTCCAGCGCTCACCGCAATTTTTTATCTGGACTTCACTCCAACCAAAATTCCTATGTTCATTGGCGGTACGCGGGTCGTAGATCTGTACCATCCAATTCATCTGAGCTTCAATGGTTTCTTGGTCCTTTATCGAACCAATCACATTACTTACATAATGCACGGTGCGGGGAAGCGGCATCGCCGTAACGGATTTGCGAGATTCAATCCGCGTTACTCGTTCTTCTAGTCCCACTCGCGAGTCGTGATAGATCACCGAGACTTGAGTATTAGGGTCGTCCGTTTCCTCATATTCGCTACGCCAAGCGGGAACCCAGTAAACGACATCTTCACTATATAGCTGCAACCATTCCTTCCATTGTTTGCGGTCGAGATACGAACCTTCTAAGACAATTACCTCGGTGGCTATCGCGACTGCATCTCGATCAATCATCGTCTATATCCTGTGCGGAGTTATAAGACACCGCTTAGCTAAGCGCCTTGCATACGTTATACGATTTACGCTGAATCATGTGCGCGTAAGAGACGTAACCATTCGCGATACCCAGCATGAAAGCATGTTTCATCTCCGAACGCGATCGAACCTGAAGCTTCTACCATTACCTTCAAATTTAGTTCTGCCGCATGATCATTAGCAGGTGTCGGCGAGTCTCCAAGACCTCGCACGTAGCCTTGAGTGCCACCAGCAGCCGTTGCTCGAAATCCGTCCTGACATAGTTGATAAGTAGCGTTGTCATCCGACGTCGCTAGACCACTGGCATTGAAAAAGTCCTCATAACGCCTGATTCTGATTCGACGAGCTTCTCGACTCTCTCCTTTTGGGGCCAGGCAATGCGACACCATAAGTGTCTTATCTACAGTCAGCGGATGCCAGGTACGGAGTTGTAAAGACAGTTGCATGGCTTGCAGGTCGATAATTTGAAGATTTGGGAAAATGGTCAGATTGCGCTGCCTCTGTGCGATCCATTTTGCTTCGGGTTCTCCAATCTGCTTCAAAACCCCTGCCATGAAGCCTCCATCATGGCTAGTCTGACGCTGCGCTTGACCGGGACGAAGCGTTGACCACATTACGGAATGGCCTCGGGGAAAGCTGAACGTGCCTTGGGAACCTAATTCAATATCTTCATAAGTCTGCGCATTTCCGGCGTCGCGAGCGGCGGGGACTGTGGTTCGACGAGCTCGCTGATTTAGGATGTCGACATACGAACTGTGGGTCGAGGAGAAATGATAGAAATCAAGACCATTCTCAAATTGAAGCTTCCAGTTTCCATTGAACACGTAATTTACGCTGCCCGGAACATACTCCAGACCGTTCGGCGCTTGGTCTGCTATTAAATCTAGTAATACACTCGCTTCACCCAGATGTTCGCTTAAACTCGTGCCCCCGGAAACGAGGCTGGCAAAAATAAAACCGCGATAGCTTTCGAGGCGTGCGACTGGGACAAGATCATGATTATCGGCGTCGAAAGCCCTCGGGTACCGACCATCCTCCCGATCGGTAATTAAGACATTTTTGCCGGAGCTGTCATATGACCAACCATGGTAGCGACAAACATGGAATTTTTGATTGCCTGCCGTTAGGGTACACAATAAGGAGCCACGGTGCCGACAGCTATTGAGGAAGCAGCCGACCTCCCCTTCGGCGTTCCGCGTGACTATAACGGGCTGACGACCGATATGTGTTGTCATAAAGTCATGTGGTTTTTCAATTTGGCTTTCGAGCCCAATGAATATCCATGTCGATTCGAAAATCCGCGACATTTCCAACTCAAAGACGAAAGGATCTAAGAACGCCCCTCGGTTTACACGAAAAATGCCCTCATCAGTCCGATCATCGATAAGCTTGTCGACGTCGAAATCCGTACATCTGAACTTGCTCATTTTACTCTCTCTCAAATGTTACGCTTTCGAACGTTGCCAGATCGAACCTTAGTTGGGTGCGGTGTGCAGATTTGACTCGTGAAATATGGATCAGACCAATGAAATTCGACGCTCATGGAAAAGGTCCGCGGGCGAAAAGCTTTTCAATCTATCCGCCCGGATAGCCCTCAATCTCGAAAAGTTACTTTGATAGAGTTTCATCTAACCAGAGCTCTATATCGGCTCCATTGGCACGGACTGGGAAGGTTTTTAGGCTCCGAGTAGCAGGGCCGCATACAGCGACACCTGTTCTGACATCAAATCTGGCGGCATGTAGGGGACATTCTACTTCAAAGCCGTAGAGCGAGCCTTCCGTAAGCTTTGCGCGGCCATGAGAGCACAAACTATCCGTCGCAAAATAATTACCGCTGACATAATAGATTGCGATTCGCATCCCCGCCGTTTCAATACCGACCATTCCACCATCGGAGAGTACGTCTATCGTAGTTACTGCATGCCACCTTCCTGCGGTCGACATGATAGCCCCTTGCATATCCATATCCATCACCTCAGTGGCCGCTTTAGTGCGCAAGTTAGCGATGTAGATCAAGGTCTAGAAAGCGGTCGCATATCGTCGTGAATAGTGTTTCAACGATGGCTAACGTAGTTGATATTGCCAATTTACGTTGTGCGAATATTGCGTTGGTCCCTGTTCCTCGGATATGACACTGCGTGCCAAAGAATTGACGTCATACGCCAGAGTTGTCTCTTTTTTCAAGCACCTCTGCAGCTCGATGATTGAATGAAACCGACAGATGCGAATTTACTATGCATCTCCAATCTCAGTGTGGCTCGCAACTAACGGTAAGAGAATAAGTCCTTCTAGACAATTTGGGCGCACTCAAATTCAGTAATTTACCGTGTGCTTCGTGGTTCGAACTTTCTGAATCGCTGTTTTGGTGCAGTCGCAAAGCCGTCTCTTGGCACGACGCAGCGGCGGATACGCTTAAACGCGAAATTCTTGCAATCGTCGGTTCGAACTTTCGCTTGTCGAACAGAATACGAAGCAATGAAGCCACGACTCGATTCGTCCTGTGCGCTATTTTGACTACTCGTTTCGATCTGCGCGGGCGACTCAACGATATTCGAACTATGTGTACGACAAATGATGATGAGTGTGTAAAGAAACTCGCTGCGATCAAGCAGTTTCTGGAACGACACAAAAACCTTACACAACCTGATCAGCGTGATGATTCTGATTCACCAGGTAACGATCTTGCGAGTATTTCGTAGAGTTGCATGAGTCTACGAATATATGCTCGCGCTTCGTCTTCGGTTATGTCTTCTTTGTATTCTTCTTTATAGATCTGCATGAATTCATCCAGATGTTCTTTGTTTGTGTGCATGCATCAAGTGTACGCATCTAATTACTATGTGCACGGAGAAACTTTGTTCCTACCTGACACTTCGCGATCGAGCACTCATTCCGGATACATTGAGCGAGTCGTGGTTTTAAGTAGACAAGAACTTGCTAAGTTAGAAATGGACCCAGGAAACTGGACAGGGCTGTAAGTAAAATCTCCGATGGGTTTCAGGCTGCCAATCTATCGGTAGCCCGTTCAAAGTACACCGCATCCGGCGTTCGTCTGTCCAGTGCGCTGTGACGGCGCCTGGCGTTGTAGAACTCGAAGTATCGGTTCAGTCCGGCGCGCAGCTCGGCCGGAGTCTCGTAGGCATGCAGGTAGACGTCCTCGTATTTGACGCTGCGCCAGAGGCGCTCGACGAAGACGTTGTCCACCCACCGGCCCTTGCCGTCCATGCTGATGTCGACGCCATGCTGCTTGAGCACAGCGGTGAAGTCCTCGGAGGTGAACTGCGCGCCTTGATCGGTGTTGAAGATTTGCGGCGCACCGAAGCGCTGCAAGGCCTCTTCCAGGGCCTCGATGCAGAACCCGGTGTCCAGGGTGTTCGATACTCGCCAGGACAGCACCCGGCGAGAATGCCAGTCGATAATCGCGACCAGGTACATGAATCCCTTCGCCATCGGGATATACGTGATATCCGTCGCCCACACCTGGTCCGCCCGGTCGATAACCAAATCCCTGAGCAGATACGGGTAGATTTTATGTCCCTGCCCAGGCTGACTCGTTCGCCGTCTCGGGTACAACGCCTGGAGCCCCATCAGCCGCATCAGCCTCTGGACTCGCTTGCGGTTGACCGCTTCGCCACGAGACTCCAACTCATCGCGAAGCCGACGGCTGCCATAGAACGGAAACTGCAGATGAATCTCATCGATGAGCCGCATCAGCGCCAAATCCTGCTTGGATTCCGGTGCCGGCGCGTAGTACGCCGTCGAACGCGGCACTGCGAGCAGTTGGCAGCGCCGAGTCTTGGACAACGGATGCACCATTTGAATCTTCTCTCGACGTTCGCTCATCGGTCGCGCCCGAGCACTTTGGCTAAAAAATCGTTCTCCATCGCCAACTGGCCAATCTTGGCATGGAGTTTCTCTACCTCCTGCTCGTTGTGTTCGACTTCCACGGCATGACCGCCGAACACATCCTCGGCGCCCTCAACCAGACGCTTCTTCCAGTCCTGAATCTGATTCGGGTGAACATCGAACTGCGTCGCAAGCTCAGCCAGTGTCCGCTCGCCCTTCAAGGCCGCTATCGCCACCTTCGCCTTGAATGCCGAGGAATGATTCCGTCGTTTTCTCTTCGTCATCTTCTGCTCCTTCTCGTCCGAGAATAGTAAGTCAGAAGATTTCACTTATCAGAACTCATTCCCTGTCCAGTCAGTCGGGTCCAGCTCTGTTCTCGACTCTTGGCGAGACCAAAAAGATTTTATGGCGGCAGTACTTATGAGAAGAGCGACGCAAAGAAATGCGAATATCGGAAAATCGAAACCCATGATCACAATTTCCTGATATCCGATTAGATCTAGTGATAGTCTAGAAAGATACGTTAATCCTCCGGCCAAGCCGCAAGCTAGGGAATATGTAAACGCGAGTGTCCCAAGTCGAGTCACCAATTCCCCTCGTTGGTCACTAGCCTTTCGAAACATCACGCGAATACAAATAACTAGTACCATCGATCCAGCGCCGATAATGCTAAAAATTATTAACTCCAGAATCTGCTCCAGGACTAGATCGCGCGAAATCGATTGGATTAGATAAGAATATATAAGCACGAAACATTCATTAGAATAGTTAACAAGGAAAACTTTCACAATCATTAGAATCGCAACACGCCCTACATTTTTAAGAATATTTTTGTGAAAAAGTAGTTCTCGAAGAAGTGTGGTTAATTCGAATCTAAATTTTGAGCCAAAGTCTAGTAACAGCATCCATATAACCCAAGCGGTGCGCCACATGAGATTGAATATCAGTGCAAGTGACTCAATGATTCCCGAATCATTATTTAACTCAGCTGATTGAGCGGGTAACGAGAGGTCTTTAAGTGCGCGCTTGACAGAAGTCGCAACGATTACACCAATGATGAGCATGGCAAGTACAAGTCGAATATCAACAAGACTTCTCGCAAGTCTGCTTTCCAAAAGAGGAGCCGAATAATTGCCAAATAGCGGTAGAATTTTTTCGTCCCCCAACATCAAGAACACCGTACTTAATACGTACGCGCCCACGAGACCTCGAAGAACGTTTGTGCTCCACAATTCGATACTATCTTCATCCGTTATAAACGCCTGCCAAAAACCAACCCCGAGCGAAAGCGCAAACATCAACCAAAAGGCAAATGGTGACAAAATCCCACCGAAAATCATCGCATACACCAAGATAAACAAAGTGATTGTCGCGATCTGTAGCTTTCCTCGAATCTCCCTTTTGTCACCCAACGCAAGTGCAAAGAGCTTCGCAAAAATCCAAAATAGATACAGAAGTACTACCGGTTTTGGACTAACTAACGGTTGATATTTGAATGACTGAGAAGATCCTTCAGTATCCGCCTCAGGTAGTCCCAAACATACAAGAAAAACAACAACCAAATTTACGATGACGAGCCAGTAGAATTCTGAGCCGGTAATAGCGCTACTTTTGCTGTTTGATTCCAGAGTTTGCGTATTTATTGTTCTTGTGGTTCCTGAGTTGTTTTTGTATAGGAAACCCCCGAATGAATCGGGGGTAGCAATAGCCTGCGAGAACAATTAACTGTGGTCGGTAAAAAGATCGGGCCACTCTTTCTTTACATGACGTATAAATACGTATAGGTAGAACAGTCCTAGTGTCATAACGACACCAACCCTAACCCCTGGTGGCAATTCATCGAACCATTGATAGGGAGTTTTAGTCCCTAGGACAAATGAAATACCTGCAGTTAAAAAGTGGCTACGGATTAGAAAGTACTTAAATTCATTGTTTGGACGTTGCATGCAACTTCTCCTCGTGCTGCGGGAGAGGCGGGCGACAAGTCACCCACCTCAGACGCAACACGAAGAAGAAGCTTTCTAACATATTGATATATCTATCGTATTTGTCAAGTCAAAGGGTCTGGAGTTTGGAGCGAACTCGCTGAAGTCCCTCACACTGTGTTTTCACGCCGCAGGTATAGTCTTACCGCTTCGCGCACCAACTCCGACCGAGTCCGACTCTCTCGCTTCATTGCCTCCCGCATTTCTTCGGCCATTGCCGGCGGGAGTGATATGGTGAATGTCTCTGTGATTCTTGCCATCGTTCCATTGTGAACGATGAGAATTTTCTGGAAAGGGGTATAAAGTTGCTCTCAGTGGCAACTTTTATAATTTTGATCACTTACACAACGAAAGTGATCGAAAGCAAGAATGGCTCTACTGATCTATTTCTTGCGTGTTACTCAGTATTACTAAGTGTTACTTGGTGCGGGCGAATCAACGATATTCGAACTATGTGCACGAAAGATGATGTTGAGAGCGCAAAGAAACTTGCTGCGATCAAACAGTTTGTCGAACGACACAAAGAGCTTGCACAACCTGATCAGCGTGACGATTCCGATTCACGGGGTAATGGTCTCGCAAGTATTTCGTAGAGATGCATAAGTCTACGAATATATTCCCGTGCTTCGTCTTCGGTAATGTCTTCTTTGTATTCTTCTTTATAGATCTGCATGAATGCATGCAGGAGTTCTTTGTCTGTGTGCATGCACTGATGGTACCAAGACCAGTGTCTTTAACACACGACGTAACTTTGTTTCATAATGGTACATATTTCCGTTTTCCACTACCAAATGAACATGATTATCATGAGAGAATTGGCCACAAGCCGACCATCAATCCAATGACGACAATCACTGCGTGTAGCACCATCCAAAGCGCGCTTAACTTTACACCCATCAACTGTCCGAATTTCTTTCTCGTAATTTCATCTGCCGCCTCCCGTAACTTCTCAAACGCAATAGCACGTAATCTCCGATCAAGCTCCCAGTAGTACTGATACGCTCGATTCAAATGTAGCCTAGTTCGTTCGTAATGTTTGTGTGTGAAGATGATACCGAATATTCCGAGCGCAATAAGTAGCACTGCAGATGGCAGATCGGCATAACTTATCTTTTGATCGAGCGATATTACCGCAATAAGCCCGGCCGCTATTGCAATGACGAGGCTCGCTCCTTGTGTGCGCCGCGACTCATGGTGTCGCGCGAACTCACGGTCGTCTTGATACAGATTCCAGAGAATGTCTAGTTCGTCCATATGCGTTACTCTCGTATACTGTACGTATTATCAGTTAATCCCACACCGCATGGGAGGAGCTCTCCATAGTCACACAACCCTAAAGACTATATATCAACAGCTTCGTCGTGTTCGCGGTGTCGCGATTTTCGATTTTGATGGAGTACTTGCAGATACCGAGTCGCTTCATGCACAAGCATATATTGAACTTCTTGCGTCGCACGGCATTACTTTTGGGTTGTCCGAATTTACGAAGTATATGGGCAACTCCGAAGAGAATATCTACGCACGGCTCAATACTGACTACGGAATCGCGCTAAGGATTGACGTGGATAAACCGAAGCGGCTGGACATATTCCGTTCGCTTGCAGACTTAAAAAATCTTGAACCGTCAGTGATTGCACGTTTCTTTGCAGAGAAAAGAGACATTCGATGCCACATAGTCTCTTCGCAAGATCAGATAGTACTCGAAGAACTTCTCACACGATGGAAAATGCACAAACAGTTCCTTATCCTTACCCCAACATCGAAGTATGCGACGAAGCGCGACATGGTACCTGTATTCGGAGATATGCTTCATCTAGCTCCTGCACAGGTGTTTCACTTTGAAGACAATGGAGAAGTAATAAAGTTGTCACACAACCAAGGGTACAAAACGATTTTCGTACGACATGCTCTGAACAAGGCCACCACTACGGTTGCGGACTGGGAGATTGCGCTTTTTTGAGGTGTATCAGGTAATAGATAAGTATTTAGCACAATGATGCACGAGGCTCATGAAACACAAACAAAAGAAGCCTGTTAGCGTAGCCGAAGTTTGGCGCGCTTATTCTGAATTCGCTGGCAACCGCTCGGTTTGCGCGTCATCTGGTAGAGACATTTCGTTAACAACTTTTAAGTGAACATGAGCAAATTGCATCGCGAGTCGTTCTTCAAATACCACGTCGTCTGAAACGTAGTAACTTGGATTTGCTATCTTATCTCCGTAAATCGCTTGTAGATGCTCCATTACAACAGAGGGCTTAATCACTCTCGCAATTGCGTCATAGGTTTCTCTTCGTAAATCTGATCGTCTCGGGAGACCACTCTCCATTCCCCACGACAATCCAATGTACGACGCAATAAACGCAATAACATCGCCCGGAGCTACTTGCAGAGACGCTTCAACGTGTGACCGCGCCTCTTCTGGTTCTCCATATTCACTCCAGGCCCAGAGTAGCGCTGGAGCATCAGAACCATGTGCGCGGTAAATCGGCATCTTCTGGCAAGATAGGTGAATGCGATTGGCAAGGATTCTGCCTAGCTCGATCTCAACAGGCTCGGGGACGAGCTTCAAACAATTTGCGTCACTTTTATCTACACGAATCCATCGAATGCACTCGAATCCAAACGCGATAGGTTCCGCATTTGTCACAATGTATTTGGCCATAGAAATTCGCGCGGCTTCGTCGAGATGGCGCGCAATCAATCGCGACACGAGAATTGCCGCTTGCCTAAAAGACCAGTCGCTCATTAGCATTTCTTGGGTTCTCGGGAGCCGTGCGCCTGATTCAGCTATAACACACGCAATAAGTTCTCCTGCGGAAGGTTCAATCTGCTCTTCGAGGAGACGGAGTTTTTCGACAAGTCTATCGATACTCCCTCTATCTGCGTAGACGCAAAACTGTTGCGTTAGCGCTTCTTTGTCACCCCTTTGGGCGGTAGCCACAAACTCATTGATAGCTAGGTCGGCGACATCCCTCCGTGGAATGCTGTAAGTAAAGTAACGCTGAAAGTACTCGCTGGAGCATATGCGTTGCGACTTCTCCCATATCCGATCCCACTCAGGGCCATATCCCATGTTAGAAATGCGAGGAAATAACTCTTCGATAAGACGCTTACGAATGAATTCCACCTGGCGTAAATCAATTCCGTGCAACCCCTGCGAGATAAGGCCCGAGACTCGCTGGATGTGTTCTTGGTCGCGACCGCCTCGTTCCCGAGCGCCAGGCACGAAAATCTCTGGATGGTTTCGTATTATTTTGTAAAGCGCTGGATAGCAAATCCGTACACCCTCAATGAGCATGAGGTCAACCGGATCGGTTTCGCTCTTTAGAATAGGTAGCGCAAATAGAAGGGCATTTGCATACTGTTTTGCTTTTCGTGGCGTTGTGATTGCTGGCTCAATCCCATCTACGTAGTGCCTCCCAAATCTATTACCCTGATCTTCTGTAAGCGTTATTTCGCTTGTCGTTAGTGCTTGTTCGATGCCTTCAAAGGAAAATTTTCGAAGTTCTATTGAATCGGCGGGCGGGAGATGCAGTGGTACTTGCACAATTTTCTCAAGAAATCTTCGGCCCGCCTCTGCTCCCCCGTCTCCGTAGCGCTCTGCTAGTGCCGAAGCAACAATTTCATGGTCAAACGCAAGCACATAGCTTATGTGTCGAAAATCCGCCGTCAGTTTTACCAGACGCATCAACGCTTGTATTTCTTGTTTTTGTAATCGGTCAACATCGTCGATGGTAACGACGACGCGAACGTTGCTTTCTCCAAGGAGGCGCTCGATCCGAGATCGTTGCCCCGGTAGGTCAACTGATGCCAGCATTTCACCGGCGCCTTTGACTACGCCGTCTGCATTTATGGGCGCGAGGAGGAAGCCGTACTTGTTGAGAGCCGCGCCGATTTCCTGTCCTTTTGTGGCTAGCGACTTACCGAGCGTCTCCGCTAACAGTGAAAAGAACGCTTGCAGTAACTTCTCTTCAGTATCGAAGTACCAAGGATTAAATTTCGCGATCACTACATCTTTATACTGCGATAAAGCTTCTTCCATCATCCTGATGGTCGATGTTTTCCCATCGCCCCACGGAGCATAAACCCCCACAACAAGGCTACTCGAGTCTGACCTGATTGCTAGCGTGCGCGCGACTTGTATTGCAAAGCGCGCACGTTCGAACCGGTCCTCTCGTGCAGATTGTATCGGAGCATCTGAAGTAAACGATGGGGTGCTGACGGACCTGGCATCACTGTCTACTTTCGTCTTTGTGTCCTGATTAGTCAGCAATGCGTCAGTACGTTCAGCTCTTAGTTGTTTGCTTTTCGGTGTGTTTGCCCATTTCGCAAGGTATTTTTTAATGGTGCGTAGCATTGTATAAGTAAATCAAATCTGAGCTCGAAGTCCACTACTTGGCGTAACCTTGGAAAAAGGTGACGGCGCATCTTTACCGTGGAAAAGGAAAACTCCGCTCAACTGTAGACCTCATTAGTCAAGATTCAACAATTTTTTTAATTTGACTCATCGCGGACCCTTCTCAGCGATATTTGAACTATATGTGTAGACGACTGTTGGCGCCGACCGAAAATTGAGCCACTAATGAGGCTTGTGCCGAGCGAAAACTGAGCCAGGTGTTCAACCTATCCTGCTGAATTTTTGAACAGCAGGGGTAAAGGAGTGATCACCATGGACATGATTGGCAGAATTCGGCGCATGAGTCGCCGCGGAAAGAAGTCGGCACGGGAGATTTCGCGCACGACCGGGCTGTCGCGGAATACGGTCGCAAAGTGGCTTCACGATGAAAACACAGACGCGCCCAAGTACCGACGCGTCGAACAATCAAACAAGCTGAATGCCTTCCACGAGGTCCTCAAGCAGGCCTTGAAGGCGGATGCCCGCCGACCGAAGCGCGAGCGGCGCACGGCCAAAGCGCTGTACCTGGAGATCAAACGCGCGGGCTACGTCGGTGGCTATAGCCGCGTCACGGACTTTGTGCGGGCGTGGCGCAAGGGCGAGGGCCAGGCGGCGCTGGTGAATGCCTTTGTGCCACTGTCCTTTGCGCTGGGCGAGGCGTTCCAGTTCGACTGGAGCGAGGAAGGGCTGGTGGTCGGTGGGATCTACTACCGCGTGCAGGTGTCGCACCTGAAGCTGTGTGCGAGTCGCGCGTTCTGGTTGGTGGCCTATCCGAGTCAAGGCCACGAAATGTTGTTCGATGCGCATACGCGGAGCTTCGCGGCATTGGGCGGCATTCCGCGTCGCGGCATCTACGACAACATGAAGACGGCGGTCGATAAAGTTAAGA
This sequence comes from uncultured Klebsiella sp., assembly GCA_964555355.1. Lineage (GTDB taxonomy): Bacteria > Pseudomonadota > Gammaproteobacteria > CAIKBL01. The sequence continues at coordinate 244,610 of CAZKRY010000009.1, read as the reverse complement.
AGGGCAAGGGTCGAACCGTCAATGAGCGCTTCGCTGCGATGTGTGCGCATTATTTGTTTGATCCCGACTTCTGCAATGTGGCGAGCGGTTGGGAGAAGGGCGTCGTTGAGAAGAACGTGCAGGACAGTCGGCGTCGCGTGTGGATGGATGCTGGGGATCAGCGGTTCGGCAGCTTCATCGAGCTGAACGCGTGGTTGGGTCAACGGTGCCGTGCGTTGTGGGACGAAGTGCGTCATCCGGAATATGCGCAGTTCAGCGTGGCCGAGGCGCTTGAGCACGAACAGACGCATCTGATGCCGATGACGACGCCGTTCGACGGGTATGTTGAGAAGCCAGCGCGGGTGTCCAGCACCTGCTTGGTGACAGTCGCACGCAACCGCTACTCGGTGCCGTGCGAGTGGTTCGGTCAACGGGTCAGCACGCGGTTATATCCGGGAAGCGTGGTGATTGTCGCCGACGATGAAGTGGTTGGCTGTCATGAGCGTCTGCGCAATCACAGCGAGACGCGCTACGACTGGCAGCATTACATCCCGCTGCTAGAGCGGAAACCTGGCGCGTTACGCAACGGCGCGCCGTTCGCCGACATGCCCGAGCCCTTGCTGCGTTTACGCTGTGGTCTGCTCCGCCACTCAGGCGGTGATCGGGTGATGGCGCAGGTCTTGGCAATCGTCCTCACCGCCGGCTTGGAAGCCGTTTTGGTAGCGGTGGAGTTGGCACTCGAAACGGGCCCGCCGGGCCGGGTCAGTGTGGAGCATGTGATCAACGTGCTCGCACGCTTGAATGCCGCACCCGTCCCGCCGACGGCGGCGACCTCACTGCAGGTGTCGGTGCCCCCGTTGGCCAACACCGCGCGCTACGACAGTTTGCGCGCCGACGCTGCCGAGGAGAGCCACCATGACGCGTGACATGTTGGTCGAACTCAAACAACTTCGATTACACGGCATGGCAACGGCGTGGTCCGAGTTAGTCGAGCAAGGGACGAGCACCGGTCTGGAGGCCTCGCGTTGGTTACTCGAACATCTGCTCATCGCCGAGAACACCGATCGCGCGCTGCGCTCGGTCAGTCATCAGATGCATGCCGCCAAGTTCCCGCTGCATCGCGACCTGGCGGGCTTCGACTTCGAGGTCTCGCCGGTTGATCGCACACTCGTCGGCCAGTTGGCCACTACGGACTTCACCGCTGACGCACACAATGTGGTGCTGGTTGGCGGACCGGGAACCGGTAAGACGCATCTAGCGACCGCACTCGGCGTGTCAGGCATTACGCGGCATGGCAAACGGGTACGCTTCTTCTCGACCGTCGATCTGGTGAATGCGTTGGAGCGGGAAAAAGCCCAAGGTAAAGCTGGGCGCATCGCACTCAGTTTGTTGCGGCTCGACCTCGTGATCTTGGACGAACTGGGCTACCTCCCGTTTAGCCAGGCGGGTGGCGCATTACTGTTCCACCTACTCAGTCGCTTATACGAGCACACCAGTGTACTGATCACCACCAACCTCGACTTCGGTGAATGGTCGAGTGTGTTCGGTGACGCGAAGATGACGACGGCATTTTTAGATCGGCTGACGCACCACTGTCATATCCTGGAGACCGGTAACGAATCGATCCGCTTCAGCCGCAGTACCGCCGAGGCCAAGAAGCGCATCAAGGCACGCGAACAGACACGCAAAGGCATGAAGCAACATTCAGCCTCACACGAACCCTGAATCGACCACCCATTAAATTAAAAAGGAAGACAACGAAGCAGACAAAACTCTACACTTATCCACAGCCGACCCTAACCCGTTCGGCTTCCACCCCTGGCTCATTTTTGAGTCGGCACAGTGGCTCAGTTTTAACTCGGCGCCAACAGACGACAATACTGAGTGCACGAAGTGGCTTGCTGCGATCATACGGCTTTCAGAACAACACAAAGAACTTGCGCAACCTGATCAATGTGATGGTTTTGATTCGCGAGGTAATGGTCTCGCGAGTACTTCTTAGAGTCACGAGTCTACGAATATATTCCCGCGCTTCGTCTTCGATGATGTCTTCTTTGTATTCTTCTTTATAGATCTGCATGAGTTCATGCAGATGTTCTTTGGTTGTGTGCACGCACAAAGAGTACGCGAATCTTGAAAAGCCGCACGGAGATAGGTTGTGCTTAGGAGGGACTAAGATTGTCGAAAATAACGATCCTTGGTTAGCATCATCGACTGCGTCGTCAGCACCAGAATCCTTCTGGTCCATCTGAATACTTAATCGATCACAAAGCTGCCGAAGGATTGGACGTTGCGCCCGGGTTAGATGCATCGAGCTCGCGGGCCATTCCTCAATCTACTATCTCCGGAGCATTGTCTGAGCTCGCTCTATTCTGCTTCGCAGACTGTCCTGGAATGTCGGGTCTTTCTTCCGATGTTCAATATGCTCGGCAATGGCTGCACGAATAACCTCTGAAATCGGTTGCTCATCGACGGTTGCCACCGTCTCCAACGCATCCGCTTGGTCCGCAGTGAGGCGGATTGTCATAGCTTTTGAGGGTTTCATAGTAAAAATATCAGCATCTGACACCGCGGTTGTCAAGTTGTTTGATACCGTGGTATCATAATACCATATTAGCCGAGGATATAGCCATGCCAAACGATCTTGATGCTCATGCGGGTAACCCTGGCCATGGTCACAATTTGTTCAAAATTCAAATTGACCGTGTGCACTACGAAGTGGCGTTTGCGCAGATGACCGGAATCCAACTGCGACAAGTTCCACCGACTCCAATAGCAGCAGATCGCGATCTGTTTGAGGTCGTACCCGGCGGTCCGGATCGGAAGATCGAAGATGGAACCGTGGTGGAAATTCGCAACGGTCTGCGGTTCTTCACGGCGCCAGCTCAGATCAATCCAGGGTTCTCGTTGTCGTAGTCGAGGCTCAGTATGATGTCGTTACCGCAGTGTGATATCGAACACCTACTTGATAGGGGCTTGAATCACGCCGTCTCATCCGAAGGCAATATGATTTGCATTGTCATCGGAGGGTACGTGTTGCCCCTTGGCTACAACCGCGCGTCAGCGGATTTGCTGTTACGGCTGCCAGTTGGATACCCAGATATTCCACCGGATATGTGGTGGTTTGACCCCGCAATTTGCCTCGCTGACGGCCGAAGCATTCAAGCCACTGAGTGTATCGAGCATTATCTCGGGCGCACTTGGCAGCGTTGGTCTCGTCACTTAAACGCAGCCCATTGGCAATCAGGAGTTGATGGTCTCGAAAGCTTTCTTGCACTTTTACGCAAAGAGCTTGAACGATGCGTGGTCACGCCAGTGCAATGAAAACAGTTCTCGTGCTCACGGATTCTTTGAGCAATGAATTGCTTTTAGCGTCCCGCCATCATTTGGAAACTGCTGGAGTGCTTCTTGCAAGTATCGTCGCGACTCCGTCCGGCGGAGTGCGGCTATTAGGCCGTTCAATTTACTGGGTTCCAGATTCGGCGTACGTGCATCGGGAGAGTGACTCACTATCAATTGCTTCTCACGGATACGTTCCTGCGCTCGCGGAAGCAGAGCGTATCGGAGCAACTGCAATTTGGCTTCATACACACCCTGGTAATGGTTCTGCGCCGCTTCCCAGCACACACGACCTTGAGGTGGATAGGCAACTTTCGGATGTTTTTCGATTACGCACTGGTAGTGATTTCTACGGTTATCTGATTATTTCACCGACGGAAAAGCACATAGCATTTACAGGGCAAGTAGATTCCGAAAACGAACCCTCGCGAGCAATCGATGCACTTTGGTTCGTTGGCGATCGACTCATTTACGTCCCAACTTTTGCTCACCCGATGGGGCTACCTTCCGAGGTATACGACAGGAACGTACGCGCATTTGGCCCAATCATGCAAGAAGTGCTCGACAAACTACACGTCGGTATAGTGGGTTGTGGGGGAACCGGTTCTGCAGTTGCTGAGCAGATGGTGCGTTTGGGCGCCCGTCATTTTACCTTGATTGATCCTAAGGCATTAACGCCAAGCAACGTGACTCGTGTGTATGGTTCAACTCCGAGAGATATTGGAACGCCAAAGGTTACCATTCTCGCTGCGCATTTGAATAGAATCGCACCCGACGTAGTCAGTAACCCTGTTCAAGCAGCGATTACGAACGAATCAGCAGCAAAAGCTTTACTAGACTGCGATATCGTATTCGGATGCTCTGATGACAACGCCGGCCGCATGATCCTTTCAAGATTAGCCACCTTTTTCCTAATTCCGATTATTGACTGCGGTGTTCTCCTTACAAGCGATAAAAACGAACTTCTAACGGGAATCGACGGTAGGGTTACGACACTTATCCCTGGACAAGCGTGTCTCGTATGTCGCGGTCGAATCGATCTCCGTCGAGCTGCTACAGAACTCCTCACACCTGAGGAGCGAACTGTTAGGGAAAACGAAGGATACGCTCCAGCGCTTGGCAATATTGAACCGGCAGTTATCACGTATACGACCGTAGTGGCAGCGACGGCAGTCGCTGAATTTCTAGAACGCTTTATCGGGTATGGTCCGAACCCGCGTCCAAGTGAGGTTCTTCTACGCTGCCACGATCGTGAAATCTCCACCAATATCACGGCTCCACGTGAGCGACATTACTGCCATCCGTCCTCGGGCAAAATTGGGAACGGAATGACAGTGCCGTTCCTGGAGCAGACATGGGTAACTTAGATCGGATTCGTTGGTGGGAGTGGCTGCCGTTTTGGCGATGGCGCCTCGTTGGCGCAGTTGGTGAAGCTGACGACATACCGCAGCACCTTCCACGTAATGGCGTTGTGCTTATCGGTGCGCAGGCTAATCTCAAATGGCTCGCTTTCGATTGCCCGTGCAGAGCCGGACATCGCATTATGTTGAGCTTAGACCGAACACGGACACCGTATTGGTCATTTTCACAAACTGAACACCTCTCAATAGTCCCGAGTATTGATTTTCGTTCCGGTGATAAACGCTGTCACTATTTTATTACCAATGGACGCATTGTCTGGGTCCCGAATAGGAGCACCAATCGATGAGCGATTCACAAAACGATGAAAATGAATCGGCAGCGATTACCGAATCGTTAACAAAAGCCGAATTGCCAACGCGCACCCCCATGTACCGTGCGATTCATGCGGCACGGTACGAACGTCAGGTACAGATTCGCGACATTCAATCCCTTACCGGCAATAAATTAATTTGTTACGTCTGCGGTGTTGGTACGTTCATCGATAGAGACGACATCCTTGGTTTCGCCGATTTGCTCCATAACGTCTCCATGGACAGCAATCTTGATCTCCTCCTTCATACAGGAGGCGGAGACATTGACGCATCAGAAAAACTCATCAACATGGTCAGGACTGTGGTGCGAGAAGGAAAATTGAGAGTTATCGTACCGGATTACGCCAAAAGTTCAGGAACTCTTATGGCGCTCGGTGCTGATGCTATCGTGATGAGCGATACGTCAGAATTAGGGCCAATCGACCCGCAAATTGTACTCAGTGACCGAAACGGAAATCGAATCCAGCATTCTGTGCAGAGCTACTTAGACGCGTTTAAGGAATACTACTCCTCACTATGTTCCGATCCGACGAACGCTGCGGCCAGATTGATGCTTGATAAACTTGATCCTGCGACAGTCAAGTTATTCGAAGCTGTTCGAAGTCGAGCGCGGACTTTCGCAGAGGATCAATTACGGCGCTGGATGTTTCGAAATACAGTCGGCAAAAACATAACGGAAATCTCTGCGACATTGTTGGACACTGCCAAGTGGCAATCGCATGGACAAATGATAGGTTGTGACGATGCTGTCAACCTCGGGTTAGCCGTTGAATACTTGGCCCCGAGGAGCGCGGAATGGATGAAGTTATGGCAACTATACTGCCATCAGCGCCTATCGATTAATGACCATCAGAAGCTGTTCGAGTCCGATTTCGCGTCATTTCACATCGATGCACCAGTACGTTAGATACCTATTTCTTATACGCCACAAGAAAGCATTTTTCCGATTCAATATTACTGAAAAAAGCGCTTCGCGCCTACTTTCTACCCTGTTTTTCTAATGGGCTTATCGGGTTTTGAAGCTGTTTCCATACAGTGCATTAAATATCGTCGTGCATCGTCTCTATACAAATGTATTGTGAGTGGATGCCCATTCAATCATCGCTTTTGAGCATCGCCCGCACCAACACCCGACCTCCGCACCATACGTTCGGCATCAAACACGCTGACCGCTTCTCTCATCTGTACGTGCTCGGTAAGACCGGCGCTGGTAAGTCCACGCTGTTGGAGACGATGGCACTCCAAGACATGTGGGCAGGGCATGGGCTCTGCGTCATCGATCCGCATGGTGATCTTGCAGAACGATTAGTCGCGGCAGTACCTATACATCGTCGGGACGACCTTCGATACATGAACGTGCCGGATATTGAGGGACCTTACGGATACAACCCTCTTCGTCGCGTGCACTCGTCACGCATACCCCTTGCGGTCTCCGGACTCCTCGAAGCATTCAAGAAACTATGGGAAGAAGCCTGGGGTGTACGTATGGAGCACATACTACGAAATGCACTCTACGCGCTCATTGAAGTCGGTGATGCAACGCTTCCCGATGTCTTGCGACTACTCAGTGATAAAGACTATCGGAATACCGTCGTACCCCGTATCCGTAACGAGCAGGTACGTGCGTTCTGGAACAATGAATTCAAGCAATACAATCCGCGCTATAGACAAGAAATGATCGCTCCCATACAGAATAAGGTGGGTGCCTTCTTAGCTGATCCCAAGCTCTACCGTATCTTCACAAGTGCACCGATTGATCTTCGATTCCGTACCCTTATGGATGAAGGACGGATACTCATTGTGAACCTCTCCAAGGGACAGTTGGGTGAGGATAGTGCGTCGCTCCTTGGTGCGCTCCTCGTTACCACGCTTGGGTTAGCGGGACTCTCGCGTGCAGATACCCCAGAATCAGAACGTCGTCCGTTCTTCCTCTATATAGACGAATTCCAGAGCTTCACGACGCTATCGGTCGCGAACATGGTGACCGAACTTCGAAAGGTCAAGGTATCGCTCACACTCTTAAACCAGCATCTGTTTCAGCTCACTCCTGAGGTACGCCATGCAGTACTCGGGAACATGGGTACGTTGATATCGTTTCGCTTGGGTGCCGACGACGCCGCAATCATTGGTAAGGAGATGGCACCGGTCTTTAGTCCACAGCACCTCATGGCACTCCCGAATCACTCGGTCTATATGAAACTCATGATCGACGGTATGCCGAGTCGTCCGTTTAGTGCGGATACCCTTCATCCACGGGATTTAGTACTCCACTGACACAGTTTGTTTCGTTTGTGCGCTGCGAAGGTAATTCCGAGACGCAGAGTCTCATCGCTATACTCATAGAGTAACAACAACGAAGAAAGACATCGCTATGAAGCTCCTCCTTCGCCGCGATCAGAAGTCTGGCCTCATCGGCAAGATTACCTTCACCCTCACCGTCCGTGCTGACCTTTCCCCAGAAGAAGTAGCGAACATCAAGAAATACAAGCTTGGTGATTCCATGCTCTATGAGCGGGCGAAGGTCACGGGTGGCGAGGGACTTCTTGGCGTGGCGCACCGCTTTGCGCTCCGTATGATCAATCTCACGCTTTCGGTTAACGATCTCGAAAAGGGCAAGACCATCGACTGCAAAGACATCGTCGAGATGCTTGCGGTAGAGGAACAGATACGTGAAGCAGCACATACCTTCCAAGCGGTACTTCGTGCTGCAGCTACCTTTGGTGGTGAAGAGGTGATCGATATCCAATGAGGTGGAACTGGCTCAGCTACGTTACCACCTCACCAAAGAAACGGGAGCGCATTGAAACACTTGCGCTCCTTCGGAGTGTACGTGCCCGTACAAAGGCATCACCCTTTCATGACGATAAAACGCTTGCACGGTTTATCGTCGATATTATCTTTGAAGCATCGGAAGACTATGGAGGGACACCGGGTGTACCCCTCGGTGAAGGGCTCTATACCGCAATCAAGGGACTCCTCAACTTTGATTCGTTTCTGATCGATCTGCCGAACGATCAAGACCTCGATACCCTGACCGTTGAAGAGAGCGTGCGACTCCGCAGCAGTCTCCGCGCACATGAGCGCTTCCTCATCGCACAAGAGCGACTCCTCCCTATCTGGAAGCGAAAGCTCGTCATACTCTTTGGTGGCTTTCTAGGACACGTACCACCTTCAGGGTTCATTGATATCAATGAAGACGGTACAACCGATGATGACTCTGTCGTACTCCCTGAAGCACGACTCTACGATCTCGTTGATAACCTCCCAACGCTCTTAGAGCGCACGATAGCGACGTTCTACGACACGGACATCACCGAAGCAGCACTCTTCACTGAAATACGTGAGCGCTTTGACGCAAATCTCCTCACGGCGTCCGGTATTCACGATGATGCGGTATCGGTGCACCCGTCAAAAATCGTGACGCCAAAGAAGTCGAAGATCACCGATCCGTCTACCCTCGTTGATATCTACTGCCAAGGGACACCCTTCCAAGGTCTTCTCTATAGACCCATACCCTTTGCGATTCCATTCCCTGCACGGTTTGAGCATACCCATATAGTCGGGGGTACCGGGCACGGTAAGACGCAGTTAATGCAGTTTCTTATCCACCACGATCTTATGCGTGCGATGGAGGATGATCGTTCCGTTGTGGTTATCGATAGCCAAGGTGATTTGATACGAACGATCTCATCCCTGGGTGTGTTTAGTAGCGACTCGACACTCCGTGATCGCGTTGTACTTGTTGATCCCAATGACGTTGAGTATCCCGTCTGTCTCAACATGTTTGACTTTAATCGGGATCGACTCAGTGGGTATGCACCCGTAGACAGAGAGAAGATACTGAACGCCACCATTGAACTCTACGAGTACTTCTTTGGTGCACTCTTAGGGGCAGAGTTAACGCAACGGCAAGGACTCATCTTCAAGTACCTTGCACGATTACTCATTGAGATACCGGACGCTACCATCCACACACTCCGTGAGCTTATGGAGGATGGACAGAAGTTTCGTCCCTATATGGAGAAGCTCCAGGGTACCGCACGTTCATTCTTTGTGACCCGCTTCTTTGACCGACAGTTCAATGAAACCAAGAAGCAGATACTCACGCGGTTATGGGGCGTGCTTTCAAATAGCTCCCTTGAGCGTATGTTCTCTCATACCCGTAACAAGGTAGATATCTTTGAGCTACTCAATCAAGGAAAGATCATTTTCATCAATACGGCGAAAGACCTCCTAGGACACGAAGGTTCAGCAATATTCGGTCGC
>CAZKRY010000009.1:0-235283 GCA_964555355.1 uncultured Klebsiella sp. | reverse complement strand
TCTTTATTGCCCTTATTGCACAAGCAGCAGTACAGCGGGCAGCACAACCACCACACACACGTAATCCCGCATTTGTGTACATCGACGAAGCAGCGGACTACTTTGATGACAATATATCGCATCTCCTCAATACCGCACGGAAGTACCGTGTGGGCCTTATCTTCGCCCATCAGAACATGGACCAACTGAGCGCGGGACTTCGTTCGAGTGTGCTCGCATCTACGACAATCAAGTTTGCGGGTGGACTCAGTGCCAAAGACGCATCACTCCTTGATGCTGAGTTTCGGTGTGACTCGGAACTTCTCCTCAATCAAAAGAAAGGAAAACACCACACTGAATTCGCCTGCTACGTGAAGAACTATACGAATGCTGCAGTATCGGTATCGATTCCGTTAGGCTATGTGGAAGCACAGCGACGTATTACCGCACATGACTACGCAGCACTCGTTGATGACAATCGTGCGATCTATAGCGAACCACCGCTTATTCCACGGGACATGCCGTTTCCGGATGCGGAGGTGCCAGCTCAAAAGGCGCCGAAGCAGCCGAAACACCCGTCATCGGCGCCACTAACGAAACCGACGCCTGCACAACAACCGGAACCTGAACTAGACCGTGACGATCACGACCAACCAGACACATCAATACCGGAAGACGTATCAAGACCAGCGCCGATCGCAACACACACACCCAAACCCGCACCAGCTTCACTACCCAAAGCGTCTAAACCCAAACCGCCACCGATACCAAAGGAAGTCGTAACCCCTGGTCGTGGTGGCCGCCAACACAAATACCTGCAACAGCTTGTGAAACAACTCGGTGAAGCACGGGGATTCCGAGCTTCTATCGAAGATACTATTCTTGATGGTGCGGGACGTGTGGATGTGTCTCTTGTACGTGATACTGAGCGCATCGCGGTACAGATATCGGTAACCACATCAAGAGACTGGGAACTCTCGGGTATCGAGAAGTGCTTTGCCGCTGGTTACGGTGAAGTGGTACTTATTGCGAGCACTGAAAAGCACCTCAAAGGACTCGCAAAGTTTATTGAGGAGAACCTCGATGACGCGTATCAAGGCAATGTGCGCTATGTACCCGCAGACGGTATCGTTGCGTACCTAGATAGCTTGGGTACTCCACCACCGAGTGAAGAGGTTGTGCGAGGATACAAAGTACGTACCGTACATGAACGGGTCGATCCAGACGATGCTGCAGCTAGAAGAAAAGCTATATCAGATGTGATTGCGCGGTCGTTGAAGAAAAAAGAGTAATTTGGCTCAATGGTTTCGGAGTAGCTCGATCCATTTCTCTAAACCGATGAGTCGTTCACGTTCGATGTACTGGAGCACTCGCCGCATCGATTCCTCTGGAGCATTCCCATACGCGGCCCGCAGTCCATCGGTGTTTATGTGCACCACGTGACTAAACATTGGCGCATTTGACGCCAGTTTTTCACACGCACGCATAAGGCGTGCCGGATCAAATTCGTTTGTCACAAATACATATTTAAAGGGTTTTGAATCGCACTCAGCGTTCACGTACTCGCCAAATTCGGTAGCAAATTGCTTTTCTCTGTCCGCGCGAACACTCCATTTTGCAGTAACGAGTGTCCGCATGTTTGGATGGACGATTGCAATATCTACTTTATTTGGTTTTTCACCACGCCGCGGGAGAGAAAACCCAGGAATTTCGTGCAACAGTGTTCGAGTACGCACCACTATTGATGCATTTCCAGTCGTCTTTTCAATTACATGCGCGAGAACATCTTCAAATCCCTCTCCAACGAGGTTTTTCCGTTTGTTCTCAAGAGACAGATGCTGGCGAATACGCTGCACAAGTAATTGCCACTCGTTCGCTGTGGGCTCACCGGTGAGGTTATGCCCGAGTACATCGCGTACGATGGCAACAAGTTCCGGGTCTTCACCGGGATTTGGTAAACCTCTTCCCTCGAAAGGTTGCCGTTGACGAGTTGCTTGCGCTGAAACTCGAGACGAACGTCGAAGAACTTCACTGGCCAAATCTGCAGTTGCCCGTCGAAAGAGCCAGTCGATATGTATCGCAAAGTCACTCGGAGCTACGTTAAGTGCGCGCGAAACCCAATCATGAAATGCGAGTGATCGCGCGTACCAATTCTTACCTGGTTGGCACTTATCACTCTCGTAACAGTGTGCGAGCCCCGTTGTTTGATCTGCCCAGAGCAGTAGTCGATACACATGTACCCAACTTGTTGCTGGAGTAACTTCTTCGGTCGGCTGCGACGAGAAGTATTGCGCGATGAGTCTACTACGATTGCGCGCCCCAAAAGCGGCACGTACAAATTCTTGTTCGGTCGATCCGCGCTCATCTGCCATGACTGACGTTATATCGAGCTTGCGCGACGAGATGAAACGTGAACAAGGGCGACACTCAGCGCATCTTTGATCGCGTGTGCGATAACACGTGCAAGTAACGGGGGAACTGCATTTCCCACCTGTCGATATCGTGAATGCGTGGCACCCCCATCCTGTCGTCCCTCAAGGGGTCCTTTCCGTAGGTCGGTAGTAAATATAAACCGGTCGGGAAATGATTGAATGCGCGCGAATTCGCGTACTGAGAGTGCGCGGGGTTTCGAGTAGTGGTAGACGGAGTCGGCTTTGGTATTCAGCGTCCAAGCCCATATGTCCGGGTGTAGCTTTCGGTACGCATAGAAGTGACGGCGCGAAAGCTTTCCGGTACCGTTGCTCTGCCCCCATTTCTGTCCAGTGAGGTACCGCTCTAACAACTTTTCTCGCAGATCACGGTAATTTCCTCCTTTAGGAATTCCGCGAAGCCTGAGCACCGTATCCTCGTTGATTCGCGGCACTTGGACGTTTGAGAGAACATCTTCAGCTCCTCTCCGCATTTCCCGTTGATACGCGCTTAGTGGAGCCGGGAGTTCACTGTACGGAACTATGTCTGCACGATTGCCAACCGTGAGCGATTCCAAATCAGAAATCGCATCCGAAGCACTCGTTGCTTCAATTGACATTGGATTTTTGAGTGCATCGCCTATGCGGATACTCTGAATGTGATTCTGTACAACAACTTGATAGCGTGGACGGCGCTCATTCGTGAATCGTGTGAGTGTCACCGCGCCAGTTGCGCCAGTTCCTGTAAGGATTGGTGGGTGCACGTTGAGGCACGTCTTGATTCCGATAAAGATTAATCGCTTCCGCGTCTGCGGGACCCCAAAATCGGCAGCATCGAGAATCTGAGACGTCACACGGTACTCACCACAAAGGGTAAGGTCGTGCGCGATCTGCTCTCTGATTCCCATCTGCTCTAAGCCGGTCACGTTCTCAATAATAAATGCGTTCGGTAATGTAGCTCCAAGTGTCTTCACGAATTCTTTGTATAGAGCGTTTCGTGGGTCATCGAGTACGCGCGTATGGTTGCGCACTTGAGAAAACGCCTGGCACGGGGGTCCTCCGATGAGAACGTCGACACCGCGCGCAAGCTCAAGGAGAGCGTCGTTTACGTACGGTTTACGAATGTCACCGGTGATTACGTTCGCTCGCGGGAAGTTCAGCGAATACGTTGCGGTTGCGTCTGGGTCACAATCTGAAGCGCCAATAATGTCGAACCCTGCTTGTCGAAATCCTTCGGATATTCCTCCCGCCCCTGCGAAGACATCAACAACGGTCCACTGCGCACGCTGTCTAGACTGAAGGCGTGCGCGGGTATCCAGCGTTCGTCGTGAAGTTGTCATTTTTCAGGCCAATATTTCCTTGAGTTCCTGCATTTAATCTATGACGGCACAGCGACACGCAAGCGGTGACGGCCCATGCTAGATGAGGAGAAGCATTATTCACAAGATATAGTGTATGTGATTAATCAAAAGTGCTAGATACAGGGGCTACCGACTAGGGTATATGAACGATCTGGTTCTGCATAATTAGCGACGATGTCATCCCACGCAAGGTGTCCATGCGACACAGAACCCCATAACTAGACTGCTTTCCCGCAAGATAATAGTTTAGTACTTAACCTATATATGGTTGATTTCATTACTTTCTTGCATTACGATTGATCATCTCAAATGCGACGGAAAGAACCATGCTGACGCCATTTGGTCTCCTGATTCGAAAAATGCGCCTCGATAAACAGCAAACAAAGCTTCTCGACATGGCACGCGAATTCAATGTGACATCTTCGTATCTATCGGCACTCGAACATGGATTGAAACCCATATCCGATAATTTCATTAAAAAAATATCTGAATATTTCAAAGAGCAAGGAGTGTCACTCGAAGAATGGAAGCGACTCGCCGCCGATTCGCAACCCCAGATGAAGCTCGACTTAGGTATTGACCGCGACATTAAGCTCGCCTTTGGGCGTCGATTTGACGCCCTACCGTCTGCACAAAAAGAGGAGATTAGGCGCATCCTTGGAGGAGAATCGAATGGATCGTAAGCGTTTCCGAGAGACTGGATACTCGGTTCCTCGGCTTGAACACCACATCATTCGGGAACGTGCTCAGCGGATGATCGATTTGACGGCGCACATTTTCGGACAATCCAATGAGCCTGTACCAATTGTTGACCTCATAGAATTTTTTGGGAGTGATCCAAAATTGATGCTCCCCGACTACGAAATCGTCGATGACAATTCGATACCCGGGTTCATTGCTAAATATTCGCCCGAGTCATTTAAGTTTACGATTGCGCAGTCGTGTTGGGACTCAGCGACTGATGGTGATGGCGAATCACGCTACCACCTCGCTCACGAGCTTGGTCATTACGCGCTCAATCACCCAAGCGCAGCATTTGGTCGCCAGTTCCACAACGACATCGTCATAAAACTCGAAGACAGCGAGCACCAAGCGAACCTATTCGCCGACGAGTACCTCATGGATGTGCGCCACATGCATGAGTATCGCGACCCGGAACGTATGGTGTCGCGATTCGGTGTCGATGAACGGACGGCGTGTCGGCGGATTCGTGATTTAACACGTGAAGGATTTTGGGGTAAGAGAAAACAACGATAACCCAATCGATTGAAGTAGCCACTCGCAGGACTTGACCTCCTGCGAGTGGCTCGACAGGTCACCGTTCCCGGAGAAGCCTGTCACCCTCTTGGTTAACGCGGGCGTGCATACCATACCCAATTGGTAGGGGCGCTGACCATAGGTGTTTCAAAGTTCCGGGTTTTGCCAGTTGTCTTAACAGAGAAAGGTAAAACTATGGCAAGTCCAAAAAAGCCCGGTAGCAATACCGGAAACCAAGGTGGGGTCTACCAAGAGGTAGGTCCAAAGGGCGGTAAACAACCAAACTTTGCAACGGTCGCTGACAATCGACCGTTACCGCCGACAACGAAGCCGGGGCATCAATGGGTGCCCGTCAAAATCACCCCTAACAGCGACCGCTGATTGGGGTGCTCGGGGTGGCATTTGCCACCCCGATTTTACCTGCGTTTAGTTGTTCGTGCCGGAACCTGCATTCCACTCTCAAAAGGAACTACGCAACAAGGGTTGCGCACATCGTATCAGTCCGAGCCGTCGGTGAAGTAAAAGCGTGTCACGAGCGGCAAATGATCTGAAAATCTTTCCTTCAAGCGCTTGAATAATTCCTTTCGCTCTTCAGTTTCCAAATCACTCAGGTGCTCGAATAAACTCCACTCGATGACAATGCCCTTTTGTCCGGGCACCGCAACAGCATCAGCCGCTTTTGTGAGCAACACGAGATCGAGACGTGTACCTGCAGGACCAGACTTGTTAAGTCGCGCGAGGTGTGTCGGTTCACCTGGCGGATTTATATCGGCGAAGGCGACCTCGCCGTCGCTTTCTAGTTTCCGGATTGGCTTCCATTCTTCTAGTTCAGTTGATGCGTTCCAATCGCCAATGATAAGTACGTCTTCATCGTAGTGTTCACTGTCTGTGATGAGCCACTTCGCGAGCAATCGTGCCGCAGCCGTCCGCTGTTTTATTCCATATCGTCCGCCTCCCGTGAATCCCTTTGGCGGCATCTGAGACTTTAAGTGCACCCCTACCAACTCGAACGTAAACCCCTCCGTCTGCATATCTTCGGACAACGCTTCAAAGTGCCCCCAAAGCGGGCGTCGTGGAAACACTTCAGTTTTACGCCCATTCTCAGCAGTAGTTTGTGGCTCATTCTCAAATAGTTCTGCAGGTGTGTGTTTGGCGCGAACCCAATCTCGGTCCCACATTAAGACGACGCGTTGTTGTCCGCCGGTCGTACCGTAATTAAGGCTGTAAAATCCGGCTTTGCGCTTCGCGAGGATATCAGCGATTTCGCCGAGAGCGCCGTCCTCAGCAATTTCCGTCAACACGAAGACGTCAGCATTGATAGTCTCGAGGACATCCGCAATCGCTTTGACTCGCTCTGGGTCCTTCGCATCAAACCAACGAATATTCCAGGAGACAATGTCGAGGAATTTCTCGGTTCCCCGAAACTTCTCTGGCACGAGCTTAGAGGCTTCCAGGAAGCGGGAAATGTTGTCTTCCGGCCCACCCGCACGCTCCACATAATGCATCGAGGTTGAAACTTTTTTCTTAGTGGATTTTCTCTTCGCATTGGAAGCACTCGTTGCGTTCATAAACGTCCTTTCGAAAGCTATTGAATGCATTCATCCACGGAATCAGAGCCGTTGTGATACAAGCTATGGTTTGCGTGATTCTTTGTTCGGTGCCGGTAAGGTTACATTTGGAATCGTCAGCTCCGGTATCGTAAGAATACTAGGTGAATTCCCGTACAAAGAGCCCTGTCCCTGATCGAATACACTTCGGAAAAACGTGTTTGTTCCTAATTCTGCCTTCTTAGTTTGGACGGTGTTAACGGCTGGTATGACCGGACCTTCGACGGGTTTATCTGGATCGCGAATGCCCAACAAAGCCTGTGCGACCGATACGCCTAGTTGCGCGCTCGCTGAGTTGTTTTTTTCGATCGCTGTGGCCGTTGCTTTCAAAATTGCGGTAATCCCCGCCGCGCGTGCCTTGATCACTTCTTCTTCCGCTGTAATAACCCCAGTTGTCGCCTTTGTCAGGTCCCTTTGAACCGCATAGTAGGAGCTCATCTCCTCAAATAGTCTCTCGCACACTTCCTCTAAGCTGTTATTTGTATTCATATGTGCGAGCGAGGCACTGGTTGCACCGAAATATGCGAGGCATTCATCTGACACAAAATTACTCAGTTGTGTGGATTTCACGATTTCCGTGATTGCCTCTGCTACTTTTGTAATGTCGGTAGAGGGAACTGGCTGGCGATCGCTACGAGAATACTCAGCATCCCCG
The DNA here is from genome assembly GCA_964555355.1 of uncultured Klebsiella sp. Taxonomy (GTDB): domain Bacteria; phylum Pseudomonadota; class Gammaproteobacteria; genus CAIKBL01. Next base: position 228,016 of record CAZKRY010000009.1, on the reverse strand, counting down.
GCTATATTCGCGTGTGAAGGCGATGCCGAGTTAACGAGAAGCGCGATCACCTGACTCTGCTGACTGACGGCCGTTTTCAAATCCGCCAACGCTTGTTCCGACTTTGCCTTATTAGCGCGCAGAGTAGGAAGTTTCAGTTCCGTTTCCTTTGTCGTCTTCTCATCGTTTGTTACCGTACCACCCTTGCTTGTCACGTAATCGTCGAACTTCTTCTGCGCCTCAGCAAGGAGCCGGTTGTCTTCCTCAAGTTTCGTTTGCGCGGCTGTTTGATCCTTCTTGAGGGAATCCAATCTAGTGTATGCACTTTGCAGCGCTTCAGCCTGTTTGACCGGGTCTCCCGAAAATCCGGTTTGAGCCGAATTCTTCAATGCCAACTGAGCTGCAGCGAGCGGTCCCGTCAACTGTTCGATTCCGAGGAGGGCGACCATGAGACTCTGAAAGCGGCGATGGAGCACATTGACTTGATGCTCGTTTAACGCTCGGTTCATGTAGCTTTCACACGTCCGAAACATGCTGTCTCGCAGCAACGTGATCGACTGAGTGCGCAATCCAATGCTACCGGATTGTTCTCCGAACGCTGCGCTTATCAAGCCCTTGATCGCTGCCGCACCTGCAGCTGATGGTTGGAACGATCCGCTACCGGATAGCGCCGCTGCGTACGCAGAGAGAGCATCGGGGCTCGGTTCTGCGCAAAAGGTTTTGAATCGCGCGTAAAGCGCTTCGGTCGCAGAGCCAAAACTGGCGATCTTTGGGTCGTAGCGAGTGCCACTTAGTATCGCCCGTTGCTTGGCATCAATGAGCGTGAGATGCGCTTCAGTGGTATCGTTCGAACTAAGTGTGTCGCTACGATGGATTGAATTAAGGTTCGCACATCCGTTCAAGCTTAGTGTGAGGACGAAACCAAACAACCCGAACACATAGGCGTGGATTCTAGAGTGACGGCAAACGCGCCCCGCTTCTCCTCTCATTGTCCCCCCGCGATTCGTTTTGTTGGTATCAATCGCGCAGTAGATAATCACCGTGATTTGCGCCAAATGCAACGGGCGCACATAGACGGTTACTCACACAACGGAGCAGCCTTTCGTCCCTTGGAGAGGGGGTGTAGGAAAGGAGGTAATCGGTTATCGAACTAAGAGCATGTGGGTCGAAGCACTGTGCCGATTCATCGTAAAGCGAAGCGTGATTTTGCGGTTGATGACATACTCCAAGAACGTCACTTTTAGCGCCGACATGAACCTGTCCGTATTTTTGTGGGTATGGTGGTTTTTATGTCGGTAGGCCAACTGCGATTTTATTCCGCATCGCCGCAACTAACGCACGGTGCTTTTCGAATTTCAATGGCACTCCTTTCTCCCATCCCGACCACGTATCCGGGTCCACGCCATACTGCTGCGCAATACGTTTGATTGAGAGTCCCTGACTCAATCGCCATGTCTTGAGTTTGTGGTGCTGGTTCTCCGATGTCGTCGGATCGTGGCCAAGAAATTTTTTGATGGCTGGTAGGAATCTAAATTGTGGTTCTCGCTTGCCACGTTCCCAGTTCACGATGCTGATTTCATCAACACCGAGGAGTGTTGCGAGTTGTAGTTGTGTGAGTCCACGTATGAGACGCACTTTCTTTATGTGCTCACCAATCGTCTTGGGTTCAAAATCGTAAGGCTTAGGAATCAATGCGTTAAGGCACACGAGGACATTTGGTAAAAAGGCAACGCGTCTCTGCAACTGTGGCCACTTTGGCGACGCAACGTCAACCTGCACATGCTCGCCTGAGCGACTTGCGAAATATCGCTCACGCATTTCCGGTCCGTTGCTTGACCGCATCGATCTACAAATCGAAGTGCTACGCGAGCGGCATTGGCTGATGCAGGAAGAATCCAATTGTGCCGAATCGAGTGCGACAGTGCGCGAACGCGTTATCGCTGCGCGCGAGCGCCAATTAAATCGGCAAGGTTGTTTGAATAAGCATCTTTCAACCAAGCAACTCGAACGGTTCGTACCGCTAACGCCTGAGGCGCGTGTGCTGTTACATCGCGCGTTGAATCACTTCAATATTTCTGCGCGTGGTTATCATCGATTGTTGAAAGTAGCGATGACGATCGTCGATTTAGCGCGCGCCGATGTTGTAAGCGAGGGCGAAATCTCTGAGGCGATTGGTCTGCGGCAGAGACTTCAAGATCAAGCACGTCGACGTCAATGAAAATCAATCATAGTTTGCGGCCGACGGCATGGACGCCGTTGCGCCAAGCCTGGCAAGCGTGGACCGGCACCCAAACTCCAACAACAGATGGAGCAGATAAGCCAACTCCCACGACCAAAGCAACGTTTCGTGATGGAGATGCTCGATATCGTCCTATAACAAGCCAGCCGCTAAAGGGTTAACGACGCGCATGGCCAGCAAGAAGATTGCAACGAAGACGGTATCACCCGTACCGCCGATCGAGCGCCGCATCCTGCTGCTTCGTGGGCAGAAGGTAATGCTTGATGCCGATTTGGCGGAGCTCTATGGCGTTGAGACCAGACGCTTGAACGAGCAGGTGCGGCGTAACGCCGCGCGCTTCCCCGAAGATTTTATGTTCCAGTTGAGCGCCGAAGAGACCCAATCTTTAAGGTCGCAATTTGCGACCTTAAAGCCAGGACGCGGACAGCATCGCAAGTATCTCCCCTACGTGTTCACTGAGCACGGCGCGCTGATGGCCGCCAATGTGCTCAACTCACGCGCTGCCGCATACCAAAAAGCGCGGTATCGGTTTTGTACTCGACGACGAGTAATCTCAATCAGGTTCCGGCGGCTTCTCTGTATTCGCCCAATTGTCGTGTGATAGCGTAGGTCAGGCTGAAGGTCACGGTACTCGCCGGCGCACTGGTCTGTTGCAGCTGCGTTCGATTGCCGGTGGCGTCATAGCCAAAGGTTCGGTTACTTGCCGTGGAGGTTTGGGTCGTTAATCGGCGCAGGTTGTCATAGCCGAAGGTTCCGCCCTAGAGCGCGCGAAGTGTATCGGTGACGGTGGTCAGATTATCCGCGATATCGGTCTGATTCTGTTTGCCAGGCGCGATGATGGTGCCTAGACGGCCCACTAAATCGTAGGCTCTGGTCTCGGCGAGCGTGTTGCCGTAAGTCGCGCCCTTCAGGGCACCAAACGGATCGTAGGTAACGTTCGTAGGTTGGTGGGTATCCTGGACGTACGTCCTCTGGATTACGTCCGTCGTCAAGGGGGTTGACGAAGATTTAACTCCGGAGGAGATTACTTTCCATGAGAGTTAAGTCAACTCCCCATCCACAACCCGCAGGTATCCTGAGCGCCATTCCGTTGCCCGGGTTACCGTGTATGCACCACGACGAACAACAGTTTTTCAAAGCCCTCGGCGCGCGCATCACCGAGCTCCGCAAAGAGCAGGGCCTCACTCAACAACAACTCGCCGAGCGCCTAGAGGTTGCCCAACAAACCCTCGCGCACTACGAAGTCAGTTGCTTACGCATGCCGGTCACGCTGCTGCCCGAGTTCTCGCACTTGTTCGGCGTGCCGGTCGATGAGTTGCTCGACTTGAGTAACGGCGCCGGCAAACGCGGACCCACCCCGAAGTTTCAAAAACAGTTAGAACGGATCTCACGCCTGCTACGTGCTAAACAACACGTCGTTATGGAGATGCTCGATGGCGTTCTCCAACAGGCCAGCCGCTAAAGAGGAACACCTATGGAACGGATCATCAACCTGCATGTCGAGAAGTTACCCGAGGGGGTGTACCTCGCCACTTCCGAGGAAGTCCAAGGACTGGTCGCGCAAGGACGCACCATCCAAGAAACGATCGAGATCGCGCGCGACGTGGCGAAGAAGCTGCTCGAGGCACAACACGATCCCCAGCCGACGCTACCGCCGGCACGCGAGACGTTTGACTATCCTTTGATCGTCAATGCCTGATGGGGCGACTCGCCGGGTTTAGATACCGCGATATTGTGCAGCGGCTCAAACGCGCCGGCTTCGAGTTTCATCGCCAAGCCGCCGGCTCACACGAGCTCTGGCATAACCCAACGTCTAACCGCTACACCACTATCCCCAATCATCCCGGGGACATGCCAGAAGGCACGCTGCGCGCCATCCTTAAGCAGGCGGATGTCGACCCAGAGGTGTTTTTGAAACTCTGAGCACTCGCAACGATCACAAGCGTCAGGCAACGTAGCTATTAACAGGCTAAAAACTATTAAACCTGACAGCGTTTTCGCGGCAATAGGGACTTCGCGAAGTCCTTCGCCTTGCATTTGCCTATAGCGTCAATGTGTGCGCAATTCTGCGGAAAACATCCAGGAACTAACGCGCTGGGCGGCGACAGTTCGCCGACCTTTGTATCGCAGGGGCCGGAACTCGTCCGAATTAGCTCAATCAAGTTGGTGGCTGTCCTGGAATACCCAGATTTTGACCACTAATTTCACGATGCAATAAGTCTCGCTGTGAGGGCGAGAGTCCGATGTTTCGGACAATATCTCGAACCTGGCGATTTTGTGCTTGGTTGTTTCCTGGCGTTCCACCTGAGCCAGTCAGCATGTCGTTAGGGTTTTGGCTTCCGCTATCAGTCCATCCAGACGGTTCGAATGGTGATTCCGGATCGCTCGGCGAATCTAACGGACAATCTGCAGAACTAGATCTTCCTGAACCACTACCCCCAGCCCGATTATCCCGCGGGATCCCGTCGGGATTTTCTTTTCTATCGCCCCAACTACTTTTACCGTCGTAAAAATCTTTAGACCTAAAGGGTCGACGTACCGCAGCGTACTGTTGCTTACATAGGCATAAAGATTAACGCCGCCGCCCAGCTCAACGTTGAGCGCCCTATTCTGCTTTTCTAGAATTTACTCATCACACTAATCACAATAAAGAAAGCCAACGTGAAGCTTATTGCGTAAGGTAACAATGAGTGGCGTGAGAATCGCGCGCGAAGCAGCCGCGGGAATCCAACGCCGATCAATAGAATTATCGCAACGGACAACGCGATTATCTTATTTGATTTGTCGTTTAGAAATCGGAACATGATCGTGCCTGCCAAACTAAACCACAAAATCACCACGCTATTAATGATAGTGGTACCGACAAAGGTTGATATAGGCCGGCTCCATTCGGTTCGATACCTGCCCAAAAATAGATTTTGAACAATAGCGCCAGCGACACTAACCAGAACAACAACTAAGGCGGCGCTTCCGAGCGTAATCAAAATACGCGACTTGGTATGACCATCGGAATCCCAGACGAAAAGAAGTCCAACAAAGATCACAGCCGCCAACGCGCAAATGAGTAAATCGAAATACGTTAGAGGTTTTCTAAGCATTCCATGTCACCACTCTTCCAAAAATGATCGCCGTTGATACGCATTTGTCTCCGATAAAAAAGCAAATTGTCACGACATCAGAGACACTACTAAAACGGACATTCGTTCCGGCATTGCGGTGCTGTAGGATTCTGTCGGCAAAACTCACGCTTAATCGGAACTGGTGTAGGCCCTGGGCTTCCCCAGTCCGGCAACGGAACCGGTGGCTCAAATGGTAATCGCACGGGGGTGGGTTCTGGCTTGGGTTGCGGGACTGGCGGTTCTAACGGATAAATGCCAGCAAGGTGAACGGGGCTACCTATCTGATTTCTAATCAGAGGATTAATGTAATAGTCGGTAAGTACGAATGCGGTGTACCCGGTACTCAATGTTGCTCCCAAAAGCGCAGCACGTGCGAAAGCGCTGTAAACCAATACTTCCGTGGGACCTAAGAACCCCGTTAACCCGTTGGGATCGATAAATCGCAGCGGGTTGTTATTTGCGTAGGCATAGAGATTAACGCCGCTTTCGAGCCCAATCGGATCTTCGGAGATAAACCGACCTAATGTGTGGTGGTAATAGCGCGCGCGGTTGAAGTAGAGTCCCGTATTGTCGTTCTTTCTTCCTGTGAACAGTTGTGTGTTCGTCGAAGTACCTGTGGTCGTCACCGCCCCATACGGTTGATACTTGAAGCTCGCGCTCGTTGCGCCGCTTGCATTCGTTTCAAGGACAGTGCTTCCCAACACATCCGTCGCGACCGATGTTACCTGACCACCCGGCGTCATTCGTAACAACTGTTCGTCTATCCCAAGGCCCGGCACGAGGTTCAAAATATCACTCGCGTCTTTCCGGTCCATTACTTGGCCGCATCGAATTACAAATTGAAGTGCCGCGAGAACGGCATTGGCTGATGCAAGCAGAGTCCGATCGTGCAGAATCCATCGCGACCGTTCGTAAGCGTGTCAACGCTGCGCGTGAGCGTCAATCAAGTCGAAAAGAATATTTAAACAAGCATCTCTCAACCAAACAACTCGAACGATACGCGCAGCTAACAAGTGAAGCGCGTGCGCTGCTTCATCGCGCGCTGAACCATTTCAATATTTCCGCGCGTGGTTATCACCGATTGCTAAAGGTCGCGATGACGTTCGTCGACTTGGCGCGCGTGGAACTCATCTCCGAGCGCGAAAATTCCGAGGCAATGAGTTTTCGAGAGAAAATTCGAAAGAACGCTGGGCAACGCCCATGAGGCCGGCTGCAAACCGCGGTGCGGTGAGTCGCAAAAACCCACAAGGCGCCCCTAGCAGCAGTCGCCGCCGCCCCCCTTTGCTGAAATGCCTGGCATCCTTTAGATTGGAGTCGCACGTTTTTGCAATGCCCACGGATGTACGCGCTATGACCGGCCCGATCAAAATCGACGTCGAAACTCAATTCGTCGCGGAAGATTCAGAACCTAGCCGCAACCGCTATGTTTTTGCTTACACGATTACGATTGAAAACGCAGGTAACCTACCGGCTCAACTACTGACACGTCACTGGATTATCACGGATGCCAGTGGACAGGTTCGTGAAGTCAAAGGAGACGGCGTGGTTGGGGAACAGCCGTATCTCGAGCCCGGCGACTCGTTTCGTTATACCAGCGGCGCGGTATTGGAGACGCCCGTCGGCACAATGCACGGCAGCTACCACATGGTGAGCGGCGACGGCACGGCGTTTGAAGCCCCCATTCCGGTGTTCCGCTTATCGGTACCCAATGTGCTGCATTGAGGCGCCTCGCTTGTAGTTATAAATGGCGACGTACGCGATAGGCGACCTCCAAGGTTGCGGTGACGCCCTAAATCGTCTGCTCGAACATATCCATTTCGATTCGGCACGCGACTCGCTGTGGTTCACCGGCGATCTCGTCAATCGCGGTCCAGATAGTTTGGCGGTGCTGCGCCTCGTGAAAAGCCTCGGTTCCCGCGCGGTGACGGTTCTGGGCAATCACGATCTGCACTTACTAGCGCTACGTTACACCACACGCTCGCCCAAACGCGGCGATACGGTGCAAGAGGTACTCCGCGCCGAGGACTGCGACGAACTGCTCACATGGCTGCGTTATCGTCCCTTGCTGCACATCGATCCCGGCACGGCGTTCGCGCTTATCCACGCCGGCCTACCCTGCGAGTGGAGTTTGAGCGAAGCCGCACAGCACGCCCGCGAAGCCGAGCTAGTCCTCCAGAGTGACGGTTTCGTGGATTTTCTCGCGCACATGTATGGCAGCGAGCCAGATGCGTGGGATCCGGCGCTCACCGGCAAAGCGCGCTTGCGCTTTATCGTTAATTGCTTCACTCGTATGCGTTACCTGACTCGTCATGGTCGCTTGGATCTCAAGGCTAAGGGTCCGCTAGGCAGTACCCCGGCTTCGCTCATTCCGTGGTTCATGCACCCCGCGCGACCTGACCTTAAGCAAACGGTATTGTTTGGTCATTGGTCGACATTGCGGCTCACGCCCGCACAGGAGCGGCAATATCGCGTGATCCCGCTTGATACCGGCGCGGTGTGGGGCGGCGCGCTCTCGGCATATCGACTGGAAGACGGTGCACGTTTTAGCGTGCCGGGTTAATCAACCCGTTTTCTCCAGCACCACAAACTTAAATGAATAGGCATGTCGCGTATCAGCCGGATGCGATTCGCTCGCGGTTTCTCGCCAATGGGCGCGTGCGAACTCCGGGAAAAACACGTCGCCATCGATAACGGCATCGACTTCGGTGAGAAAAATACGGGTCGCGAGCGGTAAGGCCGCCGCGTAAATCGCGCGTCCCCCAACGACCATAACTTCTGCGGCGGGAGCCGCGGCTTCCAGTGCCGCGGCAAAAGAATCCACCACCACGCATCCTGCGGCGATTGCGGCCGGCGTGTGGGTGACGACGATGTTGCGACGCCCTGGTAACAGGCGACCGATTGATTCATGAGTCACGCGCCCCATGATCAGCGGATGACTCAGGGTTATTTCGCGGAATCGTTTCAAATCCGCCGGTAGCTGCCACGGGAGGGTGCCGGCTCGTCCGATGACGCCGTTGCGGGACATCGCCACCACAATATTGATTCGCATCAGGTCTCAGCGCAGTGAACTAAACCGCGATCGGCGCCGCGATGCTCGGGTGTGCTTGGTAGTTCAACAATTCAAAGTCTTGATACTTGAAGTCGAAAATTGAGCGCACCGCCGGGTTTAGCCGCATGGTCGGCGGCGCGAAGGGCGCGCGCGCAAGTTGCACATCGGCTTGCTCAAGATGATTGAGATACAAATGCGCGTCACCCAACGTGTGCACGAACTCTCCCGGCTTTAAATCGCAGACTTGCGCAATCATGCGCGTCAGTAACGCGTAGGAGGCGATGTTGAACGGCACCCCCAAAAAGATATCGGCGCTACGCTGATAGAGTTGGCAAGACAATTCCCCATTAGCAACGTAAAACTGAAACATGACATGACAGGGTGCAAGCGCCATCCGTGGTAAATCGGCGACATTCCACGCGCTGACGATATGCCGACGCGAATCCGGTTCGCGTTGCAAACCTTCGATCAAATTTGAAATCTGATCTACCACTTCGCCATTGGGCGTATGCCAACTACGCCACTGCACGCCATACACCGGCCCGAGCTCACCCCGCGCATCCGCCCACTCGTCCCAAATGGTGACGCCATTTGCGCGCAGATATTCGATATTGCTGCTGCCTTGAAGAAACCACAGCAGTTCGTGAATGATTGATTTGAGATGCACCTTCTTGGTGGTCAGTAGCGGAAAAGACTCGCGCAGATCAAAACGCATTTGATAGCCAAACACGCTGAGCGTACCAGTGCCGGTGCGATCGCCTTTGCGTACACCTTGCGTGCGCACATGCCGCAGGAGATCGAGATAAGTGTTCATGAATGAGCAAGCGTCGTCGCGCGCTGACGCGACCACCAAAATATGAAAACGCCCGCGACGACCATCGGCAACGACAACACATGTCCCATCGTGACCCATCCTCCGAACAGATAACCCAGGTGCGCATCCGGCTCCCGCACAAATTCGATCGCCATGCGCGCGCCGGCATAGCCAAGCAGAAACATCGCTGACAGCGTACCGATCGGCGGTCGCTTACGGCGTAACCAATTTAGCAACAAGAAGAGCACCACACCTTCAAGCAGCGCCTCATAGAGTTGCGTCGGATGACGTGGGATCCCGCCGGCATCGGGATGTGTAAACACCACGGCCCACGGCAGCGAAGACGGCGCTCCCCATAACTCTTGATTCACAAAATTGGCGATACGCCCCAGGCATAAGCCTATCGGCACCAATGGCACCAGCAAATCAGCCACCGAGAAGAACATGCGCTGATGACGCTTGGCGTAAAGCCAAACGGACAAAATAAACCCTAGCACGCCGCCGTGGAACGACATGCCGCCCTGCCACACCTTCAAGACATTTAGCGGGTGCTCTACATAGCTCGAAAATTGATAGAAAAGCACGTACCCAATTCGCCCGCCGAGCACGGCACCGAGCGCGGCATAAAACACCAAATCCCCGATTTCATCCTTGGTCCATGGCGGCTGTGCATTGGGTCCACGCCGCTGCAAAAAGTGCCATACGAGCAATATGCCCACGAGGTAAGCGAGCCCATACCAATGAATGGCAATGGGGCCGAGCCGCACGGCAATGGGATCGATTGCTGGAAACTGCACCATAGAGGCTGCGAATCGTAGCACGCGTGGGATCCCTTCCCACCAGTAGCCGCGCGGGGACCAGCCGCCTGGTAAACTTTGCGCGATCCCGCACCCCGATTAGGTCTAAACAAGGTTATGCGAGTAACGCAATCGATCCTACGCAATCTGCAGCAGCAACCACATGGCGTTGCCACGAGTTTCAACGGGCGGAATAGGACTTGGCAGGAGTTCGCCGCGCGCATCGCAAGGCTCGCCGGCGCGTTCCAAGGCTTGGGCGTCGGCCTCGGCGAGCGCGTGGCCCTGCTTGCCCTGAATTCCGATACCTACATCGAAGCACTTTACGCCACGCCGTGGGCTGGGGGCGTGGTGGTCCCCCTCAATACCCGCTGGGCCGCGCCTGAAATCGCCTACGCGTTGGATGACGCCGGGGTGCGCGTGCTGTGCGTGGATGAGACCTTTGTCCCGCTGGTGCCGGAGCTGCGAGCGCTGTGTAGGGCCAAGTTTGAAATCGTATCCTTCGACAACACTTCGCCGTATCGCACGCTCGAGAGCCTCATCGAATCCGCGTCTCCAATCGCTGACGCGGAACGCGCTGGCGATGAGCTATCGGGCATTTTTTATACGGGCGGTACCACCGGACGCTCCAAAGGCGTCATGCTCAGCCACGCCAATCATGTCACCAATAGCTTGCAACTCGCGGCGATGATGCGTTTGCCGGCGGATGTCCGGTACTTGCATGCGGCACCCATGTTTCATATCGCGGACGCACTGTGCATTTACATGGTGACCTTGCTCGGCGGTACCCATCTCATCGTGCCGCGCTTTGAACCCGCGGCGGTCACCGCCGCCATCGATGCGCAAGGGATTACCGATATCCTGCTGGTACCAACGATGATTCAAATGCTGCTCGATCATCTCGATAGCCATCCTTCCCCGCTTGCCTCGCTCAAACGCTTGTATTACGGGGCATCGCCTATCCCGGAGGCCACTTTATTTCGATTATTTGATAAGTTGCCACACTGTCAGCCCACCCAACTTTACGGTCAGACAGAAGCGGCGCCCATGTTGACCGTGCTTGACGGTTCTTATCACGTAAAGGAAGGCCCTAAGGCTGGGCGATTGCGCGCCGCCGGCCGGGCAATCTCCTGCATCGAACTTAAAATTGTCGATGAACAGGACATCGAAGTTCCCCGTGGCGTCATTGGCGAAGTCATTGCCCGCGGTCCCAACGTCATGCGCGGCTACTGGGGAATGCCCGAGCAATCCGCGCAGACCTTGCGTGGCGGGTGGTTACACACGGGCGATGCTGCTTACATGGATGACGAAGGCTTCATCTTTATCTGCGATCGGCTGAAGGACATGATCATCAGTGGCGGAGAAAACGTATATTCGACCGAGGTTGAAAACGCGTTGTTTCGTCATCCGGCAGTCGCGCAATGCGCCGTCATTGGCGTACCCGATGAAAAATGGGGCGAGCGTGTGCACGCCGTTGTCGTGCTCAAACCCGGCGCCACGGCGGATGCCGCGGACATCCTGGCCCACTGCCGACACTTAATTGCCGATTTCAAATGCCCTCGCTCGATCGAATTTCGAAACACACCATTACCCGTTTCGGGTGCCGGCAAGATTCTAAAAATCGAACTCCGCAAGCCCTACTGGGACACGCATGAGCGAAGCGTCAATTAACATTAGCGGTCGTCGCTTGCGGTGCACGTTGGGGGCAGGACTCCTTGCGCTCTATGGCGCCTTTTCGACCGCCGCCGATTCTTCATCGCCCCCACCGCAAGGCTCAACGCATGTCGCGCGGCGCCTCGACCCGAGCGATTTCCGCACCCGCTTCGACTTCCGCAATCGTTATCAAACGCCGCAGACAGACGGTTGGCGCGATACGTTCACCACGCGACTCGACTATGCGTTAAGCAAGACTTTTGCATTTCGCGCCGAGTTGCCCTATGTGCACTATTCGCCCCCAACGCCTGGTCTACATGACGATGCGGGGATTGGGGATTTCTCGTTGCGCGCGAGTGTGCGCGCGATTCGCACGCCCAGCTACGCGCTTGTCGTCGGCACCGAATTCTTTTTTGATACCGCCGCCAGCCCGCGCCTCGGCACCGGCAAATATACCGTCGCGCCAATAGCGTTTTGGTCAATCGACGCCCCGCGCCTTCATTCCACCTTCTTCCCGAACCTGCAGTACTTTCACTCGGTGGGCGGAGATCCGTCGCGGCCGGACGTCCACTACAGTAATGCCAAGTTATTCGTGATCACGCGTTGGCCCGCGAATTTCTATACCGGCACAGAAACCATCGTTTACGTGGATCATGAACGCAACAATCGCGTCGGCGCGACGCTCGAAATCGAATTTGGCCGCTTCATAAACCAACATATTGCCGTGTGGCTGAGACCTGGCATCGGCAGCCACGGCGACGATATTCCGCAAGTCTATCGGTGGAACTTAGAGCTTGGGCTGCGTTATCTCTTCGACTAAATCGCTGTTTCGAAATCCGCAGCGAACGCCCCTCAACTATGGCGTGACTTCAAATTCAACGCGACCGAGTTCGCCGTAATCGACTTGGTATTTTCCGGGCAACCCGGGATGCAATCCGGTCAGGTTGCCGGCGATGATGATCTGGCCTGGCGCTAACGCATACCCGCGTTTGATGACGAATTCGTTCACAATCCAAAACACGTTGTGCCACAGATCACTGGGCGCTTTGAGATTACGCTCGCCGAGTATTTCGTCACCACGGCGCACGACGACGGTGACCGCATCCACATTAACGGCATCGGCCGCGCTCGCACTTCCGAGCATCACCATGCGCGTCGCCAGATCATTCGGAATCAAGGCGCGGGCGAGTTTTCGCGGTTCCGTGCGGATCGTCGCCAAATCGTGTATCGCCGCATCAGGCAGTTCGATCGCAGGGTGCAATTTACAAACGGTGCGCTTCAAGGCTGCGATATCGACGAGTGGCGCCGTGACCGATGCGCAAAATTCGAAAGCGATCTCGGCTTCTATAATCAAACGCGCGAATTTCCTTGCGTCGACACGCGCGGGGGCATCGACGAAGCCTTCGCGATACAGCACGCCGCCGATTGGCGCTACCGGAATAAGTCCACCCTTATAACCGCCGATCGTTTTACCGTTTTTAAGGGTTAATGCCACATAACGTTGTTGAACGGCATACAGCGCGTCTTCCGTGAGCGCCGGATTGACGCGCGCAATATCTGGATAAATGCCACGTGCTTGTTCCGCCTCCCACATGAGTTGCGCCATGTAATCGATTTCCGGCGCAATTGCGTCATCCGGAGCCGCGGCCGCACATATGGAAAAGCACAGTAAGGCCCCTAAAGGTAGCCATCGTTTCATTACAAACTCCTGCTTGTGACATTCAATGTCGAGCGGCATATTAGACACTAACTTTCAAAGCGATACCCGCCACCATGGCTACCACTGCCGACACCGCTGCGCCGTTACCCTCCCCTCCGGGTCCAAGCTTTTGGCAGGGACTAAAAGCCTTTGGACGTGACCCGGCGGCCTATATGCATGAACTTTTTCTGCAATACGGCGAAGTCACCGTGTGGCCGGGCGCGCCGCGCATTTATCTGGTCAACAATCCGGAGTACGTAAAACAGATTTTGACGCAGGCATATCCCAACTTCACCAAGGATCTGTACGACTACCACGTGTTAGCGCGCACGATGGGCAATGGCCTCGTCACGAACGACGGCGAAGACTGGGTCAAGCAGCGGCGACTGATGCAGCCGATGTTTCACAACAAAATCGTCAACGCATTCGACGCCGCGATCAATCGCTATACGGCGGCGCTTGGCGATGCTTGGGAGCGGCTCGGGCCGACGGAGCCCGTGGCGCTCGAACGCGAAATGAGCAGAGTGACGTTTCAGATCGTGGCTGCCACGTTGTTCGGTTCGGAGATCGACGAACACGCGGAGGAGATGTCGCATATCCTGGAAGTCATCAATATCAATACCAAGACAATGAATGCCTTTCTCACCTTGCACCCCTGGGTACCCACGCCTTACAACCGCTTGTTCAAACGCACGATCACGCGCCTCGATAACATCGTTTACAAAGTTCTAAACGGACGCCGTGCCGGCAAAGTGGAAGCCCGCGATTTGCTTGATCGCCTACTCTCGGCACGTGACGAAGAGACCGGCGTCGGCATGGCCGAGAAGCAAATCCGCGATGAAGTGGTGACCTTGATGCTCGCCGGTCACGAAACATCGGCGACAGCGCTGCAATGGATTTTCTACGCGCTTGCGCAGCACCCGGATGTCGAAGCCGAACTCTTGGCGGAATTGGAAGCGGTGCTGCACGGGCGTCCGGCTACCGCCGCAGACTTGAACCAACTGCCGTATTTGAAGCAGGTGGTACAAGAATCGATGCGCCTCTATCCACCGGTGTGGGGCATTGCGCGCACGGCCACGCACGCCACCGAATTCGGGGGCTACGGCTTACCGCCCAAGGCCTATATTTCGATTTTGCCGTACTCGCTCCATCGACATCCGGGCCATTGGGAAGACCCGGAACGTTTCGATCCCACACGATTTACACCACAACGAAGCCACGGTCGACATTCGTATTGCTACATTCCGTTCGCGGCCGGTCCGCGCGCGTGTATCGGAGTTGGGATGTCGATGCTTGAGATCCAATTGATTCTCGCGCAGTTGCTGCAACGTTTTCGAATACGCATGGTGCCTGGACATCCAGTCAAGCCAATGGCAACCATTACCTATCGACCGCGTTTTGGCGTCAAAGCATTTATCGAACCACGAAGTCGTGGAGCACTATGAGTCATCCCTTGCGTTTTGGCCTGTGGTATTCGCTGCGCAATCCGGCGCAATGGCATCGTCCTTATCCCGAGATCTACGCCGAGACGTTGCGGCAGATCGCCTGGGCTGAAAAAATCGGCTACGACGATGTGTGGTTGACCGAGCATCATTTCTGCGAGGACGGTCACGCGCCCTCGATTCTGCCGCTGGCAGCGGCGGTCGCCGTGCGGACCGAGAAGATGCGGATTGGCACGAGCGTGCTGTTATTGCCGTTGCATCACGCCGTGCGCGTGGCGGAAGACGCCGCCGCGATCGATATACTTTCCAACGGGCGTTTCGATCTCGGGGTTGGGGTGGGTTATCGCCCGCAAGAATTCACCGGGCTCGGTCTGCGCAGCCAGGATCGCGCTGGGCGCACCGACGAAGGTCTAGACATCATCCGTGCACTGTGGCGCGGTGAAACCGTTAACTACCGCGGCGCGCATTACCACATCACCGGCGCCAAACTCTCGCCGTTGCCGGTGCAGGATCCCATGCCCTTATGGGTCGGCGGTTTCGCCAACGCGTCGGCCAAACGCGCAGCGCGCGTTGGCGATGGGTACCTTGGCACCGGGGATATGTCGGCGCTCATTAAGGTTTACCGCGACGAACTTGCGGCGCTCGGCAAACCGGGCCCGGGACGCGTCGCCGGTGGCCACTTCTGGCTTATCGCGTCTAATACCCCGGCGCGGACAATTGAGCGCGTGGGTCCCCACGTCATGTACCAAATCGAAATGTACAACCGATGGTTAGGTGACGCTGGTCAAGCCATGTTCCCAGTTGTGTCCACCGTGCAAGCGTTAGTTGAACTCGGCATTCTGCAAGTGGTCGGCCCGGCACAAGCAGTAGATATCATCGGTCAGTATGCCGCGGCCACGGGGATCGAGCGTTACTACTCGTGGACCGTGCCGCCCGGCTTGCCGGAAGCGCAGATGAACGACTGCCTCCAATTATTCGCCGAAGAAGTCATTCCTAAATTTCGATAGCGAAAATTCGCCTAAGTCCGGGATGGACTTAGGCGAGATTCCGCTAGTCCGTCACGTTTTTCACCCCCGCACTGTTACCTACGTCTCATCGTAAGCCGCCGAGCCTAGGCTCGGCGGCATTCGTTTCCTATTCCTTTAGACCTCGGGATTTCTTCTTGAATTAAATTTTTTTCTCCTGTCAGTCGATGACGTATCGCCTAGACAGCGCGGCGATCCGGAAAGAGCGAAGATGACATCGAGGCAAACGCAAGAAGCACGCTTCCACTTCAGTCTGATTGAGGTAATTCTCGCCGTCGCCATCTGCGCGGTCGTGACGAATTCGGCGCTGCCGCCGATTACCGCGTCGCTGCACGATGCGCAATTGCGCACACACGCTGTTTCGCTCTACTCCGCCCTCAACACCGCAAGGATGAGCGCGGTCATGCGTGGCACGGCAATCGTCATGTGTCCGGCACAACAAAGCGCTCCGGACACTACCTGCGCTGCCCCCCCAAGTGACTGGTCAAATGGCGTGATCACTTATATCGATCTCGATGGAAAACCTGGTTTTTCCACGGATACTGACCAACTTCTTGGCGAGGTCGTGCGCTTTCCGAACGATGTGCAAGTCGCCGTCGATGCGGACCTTGACTCACTCACATTTTTTCCTGACGGAGGCACCAGCTCGGACCGCCAACTCGCGTTTACGTTGCGCAAGTTAGGAGCCGGTGGTGGCGCCCGCGCGGTGGCGATGTCTCCTCGCGGGCAGTTGTCGTTCGCCTCATTGCCGGCCGAGACGTTGTGACGCAGGTACCGAAAATGTCCGCCGCCAGCGCGCGCTATTTTGTGACCGACTCGCCATCCCTCAGTGGCGAACCCCTCCTCGACTCGCGAGTTGTGACTGAAGTCAGTGTCGCCAACTCGAGAAATTCGAATTCGGTTACTAAAGTTCTCCCTGTTTTTGACGAGATTATTTCCTATAAACCGGAAAAGCTGCCTGAAGAGAACCATGAACATCACTAGTTATGAATCGAGCCCGCTCCCGACGCGCCGGCGTCGCGCGAAGGGCTTCACGATCATCGAGCTCATGGTGACGATCGCCGTCGTTGGCGTTTTGAGCGCCACGACGATTCCGGCGCTCGGCGAGTTCCTACGCAACTCCGGTTTGAAGTCGACGGCGTTCGATCTCGTCGGCGCAATCACCATGGCGCGTAGTGAAGCCGTCAAACGCGGCAGCCGCACCGTCATGTGCCGAAGTGAAGATCCCTACGCCGCCGAACCCGTGTGTGGTGGCGGCGATAACGACTGGTCGACGGGCTGGCTGGTCTTTATCGATGAGGACAATGACGATGACTTCGAAGTCGGCACCGATATTTTGCTTACTGTCGGCGAAGGCGCGCCAGAAGGCATCGATCTGCATAGCAACGATGCCGCCGATGCGGTTTTAACCTTCCGACCGGATGGATCGATCGCGGGTGCCGCCACCGCGCGTTTCGCGCTGTGCGACCTACGGGGGGCGCCCCATGGCAAGCTAATCAACGTCACACGCGTGGGCCGTCCGGATATCGTTAGCGGCACCACTGACGATCCGATCAGCTCATGCACGCCAACTTAGAGCGCCGCGCCATGACGCATCGATACGCGCAAGGATTTACGTTAATCGAGGTGCTGATCGCGGTCTTTGTGCTGTCGGTTGGCATGCTCGGTGTCGCGGCACTCCAAGTCACCAGCAAGCGCACCAACTTTGATGCGGTACAACGTACAACCGCTACGTTGCTCGCGCAGGAGTTACTGGAGCGCATTCGCACCAACTCGGGTCAGCTCGCCGTGTACACCGGGGATGGCACCGGTCGAACCATCGCGCTGGTTAACGCCGACGGCGTTACCGAGACCGACTGCGTCGGCGCCGCGTGCACGGCGAGTGCGCTCGCGATGTATGACTTATACGAATTCTCGGAATCACTGCGCGGCGTGACGGAAGTGAAAGACGGCGCGGAGACCGGTGGACTGCTCGCGCCGACAGCCTGCATCACCGGCCCAATGACCCGGCCCGGCAACGTCACCGTGGCCATCGCGTGGCGCGGCATGAATAAGCTCTCCAATCCAGGCAGCAATCTATGTGGTGCCGAAAGCGGTCGCTATGACTCACCCGAAGGCGAAGTCGATGTCTACCGCCGCGTGCTGTTCGTGAATACTTATGTCGACTAACTCTTCCGGATTTAAAGCCAACGTGAAAAGAGTCAAGCATCCACCTCGCGCCGAACGCGGTGTTACGTTGGTCGAGCTCATGGTGGCGCTGGTCATCGGCCTCCTGGTGACACTCGTCGTCGGCACGGTATTCGTGCAAGGCAGCCGCGCGCATGCGGAGGACGACCGCTTCGCGCGCATGATTGAAAACGGTCGCTTTGCCCTCGACCAGATTACGCGCGATCTGCGCATGATCTCGTTTTGGGGTGAAATGCTCGATCCGACCAGCTTAACCACCGCGCTAGTGGCCGGCGAAGACTGCGGCATCGATTTGTTTAACGGTACGAGCGCCATACTGTTCAACAATGTACATAGCTCACCGGCAACGGTTCAATTTGACATCGACGCTGACGATTGCCCGGATGTCACCGGTACCGTGCGCGAAGGCACCAGCCAACTTGCGATCAAACACGCCGCCGGTGCGGCGCTCACGGCCGACCAAGAAGATGGCATCGTCTATCTCCGCAGTAACGGGACCGCTGGGAGTTTAATCGACGACGCTAAAACCACGGCACTGCCGGCGGGCTTCCAGGATTGGCAGTACACACCGAGCGTTTATTACATCAGCGAAAGCGACGGCACACCCATGCTCTGCCGCACGCAGATGGACGGCACCGCGCTCGAGACCATTACTCCTGACGAGTGTTTGGCGACCGGTGTCGAACAATTGCATGTGCAGTTTGGCATCGATAGTGATTCGGATGGTGCGGTCAATCGCTACCTGTCGAATCCTACCGCTGCGCAAATGGCTTCCGCGATCACGGCGCGTGTGTATGTGCTCGTGCGCAGCGACACGATCGATCCCGCTTACACCAATGATAAAACCTATCGTTTGGGCGATTTGGATATCGCTCCCGGTGGCGACCATTACTACCGCCGAGTGTTTAGTTCGACCGTCAAATTACGCAATCCCGCCAACTTAGCTTCTTTGAAGTGAGATACCCATGAAGACGAATGACATGACTGTGCAATCCCCTGCGCGCCAGCGCGGCGCGGCGCTGGTCATTTCTCTGGTGATGCTGGCCGGCTTGACGCTGATGGCCACGAGCGCGGTCGAGACCGCGGTCATGGGTTTAAAGATCGCGCGCAACAGTGAGGAAGCGGCCAACGCGTTTCAAACTGCGCAAGCTGCGATCGACTTCGCGCTCTCGGATACCGATCTGCTCCCGATGACGGGCAACTTGAATACGCCGACTGATGTCGCGGTGACCGGCGATCCGTTTGTGGTTGATTCCGGCGCGGGCGAAGAACTTACCACCGTCGCCGAGCGCACGATGGATTGCGGTGCGCCACCGCGGCTTGCCAACGGCAGTAGCTTGCTGACCTATTCCACCTTTTCATTCCGGATCGGCGCCGATCTTGATCGCACAGCGACAGGTCGTGGTCAGTCCTCCATCCGCCAGGGTTACTTAGTATTGGGGCCAAAATGTTAGGACAACGTTCATCCACCCGGGGTCGCGCGCTGGCCGGGCTGCTGCTCGGCTTCGTGCTGAACGGATTCACTGCGGCTTCGCGCGCGGACGATACCGATATCTATTTAAATCCAAGCGCCCCAACTGGCGGCGAACCATTGGTTATGTTCGTGCTCGATTGGCGACCAAACTTGGGCTCGACTGTGCAATGCCCGGTCGGTAGTTACTGTGCATCTTTGCGCGCAAATGGATACTTGGTCGATGGCCACACCGCGGCGAGCGGATCAGCAACAACATTCTTTGACATGCTGCGCGCCGTGTTGAAAAAAGTCATCGACCCGCTCGGCGGTGTGCGCATTGGCTTCATGCTGAATCATTCCAACAAAAACAACTGCGCCGGATTTCCGCCCGCGAGTAAGTGCAGTAACGGCGCGTACGTGCCGTTAGGTTTCAAATCGATGAGTGCGGGCAGTGATGATGAAAACTCTTGGCAGACTTCCGGCGAAGACGGCGACAAAATCGATTTCGCTACGCTGCTCAATAATATTCCGATGCCGCAAGGTAACCAGTCGCATCCCTTCCAAGGTAAGGAGCTGTATTTTGAATTGTTCCGGTATCTGACGGGTCAAGGCGTTTACAACGGCCATACCGGCTATGTCGATTTCGGCGACGGTCCAAACGACACGCAGAACTTGGATCAAGATCGCCCGAATATCGATTGGGATAGCACCATTGAGACTGGTCCGGCGGCAACTCGTAAATACCAAAGCCCGCTCACTTCGGCGACGCAGTGTTCAAAAATCTACGTCATCAACTTGATGTTCCAAGTCTCTCAACAAGAGGATGACTCCGACACCGCCATTAAAGCCGCCAAGGCAAGCGGTGGCATGGCCGGCATCAATCTCACCGGAACCAACAATAACTTTGCCACCGTGGTCAAATATTTAAACGACGCCGATCTCGCGGATGGGTCGTTTGGCACCGCGCCTGATCTCAATGGCAAGCAAAATGTCGTGTCGTATTTCATCGTCGATCCGACCAAGATCAACACGACCACCACGAGTTATGCGGCAGCCGGCGGCACCGGTGTGCCGTTAGCATTGAGCGACAATCCGGAAATTCTGGTGGAAACGCTGAACAATATCTTCAAGAGCATCTTGTCGGTCAGCACCACCTTCGTCGCACCGTCCGTGCCGGTCAACGTGTTTAATCGTGCCGAGATCATCAACGAAGTCTTCCTCGCGCTCTTTGAAGCAGACGAGGACGGCAAACCGTTTTGGCCCGGAAACTTGAAAAAGGTCAAAATTGACGACAACGCGGAATCCGGAATTCCGGAATTGCAAGATATCAATGGCGATAATGCCATCGATATCGATGGTCGCTTGAAGCATTCGGCCGTGACCTATTGGACCGATACCGCCCATCTTCCGGCCCCGGTTGAAAGTGAAGTCGCGGGCGCCGATGGGCGTAGTATCGAACGCGGCGGCGCTGGCCAAAAAATCCCAGGTTACGTTACGTCGAGTCCAGGCCTTGCGAATACCGATACTGGCGCGCGTCAGCTATTTGTCGAAGATACTAGCGACACCGTCGACGGTCTTCTCCCGTTGGGCGGCGACGCCAGCACCGCGACCGCGCTGTGGACCGACGTCAAAGCCAAATGGAGTCCGGCGGTGGCGGCGGCTACGTACACAGCCGCGGCGGCCGCTGATCAAGAAAAAGCGGTACTCGATCTGCGCTACGCGCGAGGCCTGACGGCGGCCAGCATCTCGGATACCGCCTCAATCCGCAGTTGGTTCTTGGGCGACCCGCTGCATTCGCGGCCGCGCCCGATTAACTACGGCGCGCGGGGTGGCCACACGGAAGAAAATCCAGACATCCGCATATTGATGGCCACCGCGGATGGCATGTTGCACATGTTCCGCAACACCGCAGCCGATGGCACGCAGTCCGGACAAGAAACATGGGGCTTCGTGCCACGCGCCGCGTTGGGCGGCTTGGATCGCCTGCGCAACGCCACCTCGAGCGCTCACCCTGTGCATCCGATCGGCTTTGACGGTTCACCCGTGGTCTATCAATACGACGTCGACAATGACGGCACGATTGACGGCTCCGACGGCGACAAAGTCTATGCCTTCATCGGCATGCGGCGCGGCGGCAAAGCTTATTACGCGCTTGATATCACCAATCCGGATGCGCCGAAGTTTCTGTGGAAGATCGAGAACACGATGTCCGACTTCACGCAATTGGGCCAAACCTGGTCAACCCCGAGCGTCGGCAAGATCGACGTGGGCAGCGGCGTTAAACCGGTAATCGTATTCGGCGGTGGATATAACGGCGACGACGATGGCGACTGGGCTGGGGACCAGGGCAAAGACGCTGCTAACCGCAGCGATACCTACGGTACCAACGACGATGAAGGCAACGCCATTTTCATCGTCGATGCGGAAACCGGCCAACTCATTTGGAAAGCCGTCGACGGCGCTAGCGCGGGGTATACCTCGTCGAGCAAGACTTATGTTCATCCGGATCTCGACGACAGCATCCCGGCTGAACTGTCCGCGGCGGACATGAATGGCGACGGTAAGCTTGACCGAATTTATTTCGGTGATACCGGTGGACGTGTGTGGCGGGCCGATATCGAAGGCACTGATCGTGCGAATTGGTCGATGATGGTGCTACTCAACGCAGGACGACACTACTCGAATACCGCCACCAATGACCTGCGCTTCTTCAATCGGCCTGATATCGTCAAATCGAACGACGGCATCGGCAATTTCGATGCAGTCCTCATTGGCACCGGCGACCGCGAAGATCCGCTTGAAACGGGCATGTCGAATAAGTTCTTCATGTTGAAAGATCGCGCGACCGTGAGCGGCAGCCCGCCGACCACCACGCTGACTCCGGCGACGCTCGCCGATCTAACGGTAGATTGTGTGTCGGCGAGCAACTGCACCAGCAGCACCAATGAAAATTTATCAAACCGTGGTTGGTATTTCGGACTCACCAGCAGCGGCGAAAAGAACCTGGCCGCGGCCGTGACCGCGGGCGGGACCATCTTCTTCACCACATTTATGCCGACCTCTGACTCAAGCACCTGCGGCTTAAGCGAAGGCAGCGGTTATGTCTATGCGGTGTCGTTACGCACCGCGCAGCCGGTTTATAACTATGACACCGCGAACGATCTGGACGGCGAGACGCTGGAACGCCGCGATGCGCTGGGCGGTGGCGGTATTCCCGTCGAAATCGTGCCGATCGGCGACAAGTATGTGTTGATTCAAGGGCAGGAAGTCGGCGAGAACATTCAAGCGATCGACGCCACTACTAATTGGCGTACCTTCTGGTACGAGATCCCGGATTAACCACTATGCATAACAATTTACGCGCGCGCGGTTTCACGCTGGTCGAACTCATGATCATCGTGGCGATTGTCGGCATCCTGGCGAGTATTGCCTATCCAAGTTATCGCGAATACGCGCGTAAATCGGCGCGTGCCGAAGCGCGCGCGGCGTTGCTCGATGCGTCATCGCGCCAGGAGCAATACTTTCTTGATAACAAATCCTATACGGCGGCGCTCGACGATTTAGCGGTTCAGAGTGCAACAGAAACCGGTAAGTACACCATTGACGTCGACGATGCGACCGCGGATTGCCCGATTTCGACATGCTACGCACTCAGTGCGACACCGGTTGGCCCACAGGCGGAAGACACCAAGTGCATGACGCTCACGATTAACTCGAGCGGGATTAAGTCCGCCTCTGGCGACACCCCAACGGAGTGCTGGTAGCGACATGGCGACGCAGCAACGACGTTGTCCGAAATGCCTTTATCTCCGTCATTCCAACGACGATGGGAAAGCCCCTCCGGATGTGTGTCCGCGCTGCGGAAAAATTTACGAAAAAGCGAAAAAACATGTTGAGCACGAACAGCGCGAGCGTTCGTTTCGTGCGCACAAGACGCTCGAATTTCGCTACTGCGGAAACTGCCACGAACCCGTTTCCATATATGCTTCAAATTGCCCGCATTGCGACGCGACGATGGCGAAGCCGCGTCATCGGGAACTCTCGATGATTGCGGCTGGATTATTGTTGGTGATCGGTGGCCTGCACTTAAAGTTGCCGGCCAAACCAAAATCGCCATTACCGCAAGTGTCGTTTGCGATTTTCGAACGTTGTGCCACGCTCTCGGCGGATTTAAAAGATGCGCAGGCGCGTGACGGGGCCGGTGCGCCGGCCACACTGCGGATCCAGAATCAATGGCATGCCGAGTGTTCGCGGAAGGCGCTCCGCGAACTCGCCGAGAAAAGTGCGCAACCATTACCGATTACACCGGACGATTGGTTGGCGTTGCGCAAGTCTTAGAAAGCCCCTCTCCCTACCCTCTCCCGCTGGCGGGAGAGGGTTTTTAATTGCTACAAATTCGCTTTAAAGAATTCGCAGGCAGCCGCGCTCGTCTCCTCAAACTTCTCCACGTACGCCGCATAGTGACCGGACTTGATGACATGCAATTGCTTCGGTCCCGGGACCTTGGCAAAGCATTCAAGCGCGATATCGGTCGGCGTCGTGGTGTCGTATTCGGCGACAATCATCAAGAGCGGCGTCGGGCTGATCCGTTCCATGAAACTCGTGACATCGTATTCGAACATGAGTTCGAGCGTTTTGATCGATACCTGATTGCGCCACGTGCATTTCGGATCTTTATCAACGTACTGGTGAATGAACTTATAAGTCTCGTCGCCCGGAAACGCGACCGGATCGTTCGGATCGAGCGAACAGATTTTCAATATTTTGGATGGCTTGCCTTGGACGCGGCGCAATCGGTCTTCATCGAGCATTTGCTGAAACGGCACCCAGCCGCCGATCGGTAAAAACTGCTGAATATTTTTGTGGCCCACCATGAAGGGAACCTGCGAGACCACGGCCTTGACCCGCCGATCGAGTGCCGCGACTTGGCAAACCGTGCCACCGGTGTAACTCGTGCCCCATATCCCAATGCGATTCTTGTCCACATCGCGCAGCGTCTGCGCGTAAGTAATAGCGGTGCGGTAGTCGCGGCGCTGCGCGGACGGATCGATCTCGCCACGGGGGCGACCGCCGCTTTCGCCCAAATTGCGGTTGTCGTACACAAGGGAAGCGAGTCCCACCTTGGCGAATGCCGCCGCGAAGTTGTCGAGCGACATTTCCTTCACGCCGGAAAAACCGTGCGCCATAACGATGGTCGGAAATGGTCCCTTACCCTTGTCTGGCTTATAGAACCAGCCCTTTAGTTTGACGCCATCGGCGTTGAATTCGATATTTCTACGCATTGCTTGCCTCCTCGTCGTTAGTCTGATTGTTCGGTCACGCATGCCCGCCAAATATTGTCACGGCGCGCCCACGCCTATCTTGCGCTCGTTTCCGCCGCCGCTTCTTCCCACGCGGCGCCGACAAATCCGGACACTAGCATGACTTGGCCCGCATCCGCAGTCAGCGCATAACGCAGGATCCCGTCCGGACTCTTCGCGCCGAGTGCTAGATGGAGTAGTTCGCCGGCATCATTGCTCAACGTAACGGTGAGCACGGGCGGGGCCAGTCCATATTCGGCAAGCCGCGCGGCGTCGGTGTCGAGCGTGCGTACCGGTGCCGAGCCGTGCAGCATTTTGAGGGCCAAATCGAGCTTGCCGGCGAACGCTTCCGCGAGCGGTTGGTCCCCCTGGCGCCAATGCCCACCGCGGCGTATCCACGTGGTGATGCCGCTCGCCCGGCGCAGTTCAATACGTGTGACCTCTTGTACCGGCACGCGTAGTAATCCCGCGACTTCGTACGACTGAAATTGTCCGAGCGTCGGGTCCACTCCAGCTTGGAACATGCACGCCAAATACGCCAGCGCGCAACTTGCCATCAGGAGACGACCGTAATGCGCCGTCATCGCCGCCGCCACCACACCAGCAGTCCCGTTGCGATCACCAAGCCTGGCAACGCCACCTGCAGCAGCCAAAACACCGTGCGCATTTGCGCGGGCGTCAGCACGAGAACGGCCGGCACCGGGATGCGCGACTTGATGGCCGGCGCCGCTTCGTCACGCAACAACCACCGCACGATCGCCAGTGCCAAGTCGCTGTTCGCGGCATAGGGATAGTAGGAATTACTGGTGAAATCCGCATCACCCAACACCACCGCGCGAAACGCTTGGTGGCTGTCGATCAAGCTTCCTTCGCTGACTAGTCCTAGCGCGTGCGGTGGGGTTAACGTTGCGAGTTGCGTGTCGACTTCGGTTCGCAACGTACGCCGTGAATCAAGGTGTTGTACAACGACGGTCGCCGTCTCGTTTGCCAAGATGAGTGGCTGCGTGTGCACGCTCGCACCGGTCGCTGCGAGCACGAGCGGGCGAGCGCCGGGAAACAACGTAAAGGAAACATCATGGGTAATGGCATGCGGAGGATAGGCCGTTACCGCGAGCGTCTCTGGCTTCCCGGCGTACGGGTTTCGCTCATCGATTAACAACGCATTGGGCAGCTCAACGCCGAGTTCGGCCAATAATGCCGTGAGGTTAGGTTCAACAACGAACCCAGGTTCGACGAGCAACCACAAACTCCCGCCGTGCGCGAGATATTCGCGCAATGCCACCGCTTCATTGGGCAAAAAAGTCGTGCGTGCGCCGGCATTGATGAGCACCCGACATGTGGAAAGCGCGGACGCCTGTGCCAGCGACACCGCGGTCACCACCAATCCTTGGCTTTCCAAGGATCGCCGCAGCCGGCCGTAACCATGTGTGGTCGTATCGACGACGTTTGAATTCGGATCGTCATGTGAATGCCCCACCGCCGCATCCAAATGTGTGTGGAATTCAAAATTATCGCTCGCGTACTCGCCATGGCCTTCGGCAAAGCACACGGTCACTACTTGTTCGCGCAAGACACGTTGGATCCCTAGCGCAAACTCGGTTTCATCGGTACTGCGCACCAGGACTTGGCGGCCATCGGCTTCGATCACCGCGGCGTTGTAAAGTTTGACGCCAAAGCGCGCCGCGAGCGCGGGCTCCTTGTCAGGATCGACCGCAACCACCGACAACCGCGGATTACGTCGCGACATGATCTGCAATATATCTCGCGCGCGTCGCGCGTTGGGATCGTCTCCCCGCAGAAAGTAGGTTAGTTTGACGGGCTGAGTGAGGCGATCGACCACCGCGAGTGCCGCGGCATCGGGGGTGAAGATTTTCTCGGCAGTGAAGTCGAGATGCGCATCGAAGCGCGATAAGGCGACATTCGCGAGCAGCACCACCGCGAACGCGACCGGCAGCGCTAGCCACCGCGCGCGGCGTCGCCAACGATGGTCCGGCGCGACATTCAGCGGCAGCTTGATGCCGCAATAAAATAACGTGAGCACCGCAACCATCCAACCCAGCTGCCAACCGACGCTAGTCCATGGAACGTCGTGCGCATGCGACATTAGATCACGACCGTGCGAGGGCGCGCTGCGTGAGAAACAGAAAAAGCAGCGTGAGTGTCAGAAAGTATCCCAGATCGGTGATGTAAACAGCGCCGACCGACAAGGGGGTGAAATGCGCGAGTAGTGATACGTTGACCACCACCACATCGTAAGGACTCGGCAGCAGCTGCCCGAGTGAATCGAGCATCCATAGCATCAACGCAATACCGAAAGACACAATTCCGGCCACGATCTGGTTCGCGGTCAGCGCGGAAATCCACAACCCCAACGCGCAGAGCACCGCCGCTAGCAACCATAGACCGAGCATCCCGCTATAAACGGCGCCCCAATCCGGGCCACCAAACCACTGCAAGGTCAGCGGATAAACAAGGGTCATGAGCAACATGAGGGTGACGAGTGTTAAGCAAGCCACGAACTTCGCGGCGACGATGGCGAATTCCGACGCGGGCGTTGCAAGCAACAAGGCGAGCGTGCCGTGACGGCGTTCTTCGGCCAACGTGCGCATGGTCAAGACCGGCATGAACAACAAAAACAGCACGGCTGCTTGATAAAGCACTCGCACCAGCGAGGCCGTTTGGCTGACGAACAGCCATGCGGTGAACGTGTAACTCATCACGGTGACGTAAACCGCCATGACGGCGTACGCAATCGGTGACCAAAAAAGCGCGGCCAGTTCTTTGCGTAAAAGCGCGTTGAAACCGTTCACGCGGCTTGCTGAGTCAGCGCCAAAAAGCGCGCTTCCAAATCGCCCGCGGCACGCGCGAATTCAAATACGGCGCATCCCCGCGCGCAAAGCGCCGTGCATACCGCCGGCGCATCGTGCCAGGCCGCGAGCGTGACGAGATACTCCGCATCCTCCTCAATCGTCGGTGCTTCCTGCACGGCCACCACGCCGGTGACGCGAGCAAGCAGATCGCCCACATCAAGCGTGGCTGGCGCCCGCAGGCGCACGCGTACGCGGGGCGTTGAGGCGATGTCGGTATCGGCCAACAACCGCCCGCTGAGCAAGATCCCGACGCGAGTCGCGACGCGTTCTATCTCGCTCAAGATATGCGAGGTCACCAACACGGTGTGGCGCGGCGCCAGGTGTTGGATGAGCTCGCGGATCTCGATGATCTGATGTGGATCGAGCCCATTGGTCGGCTCGTCGAGCACCAGGAGTGGTGGCTGATTAAGTAGCGCCTGGGCGATGGCGACGCGCTGGCGAAAACCGCGCGATAATTTGCCGATGGCGAGGCGTGCGACTTGCTCCAGCCGCAGCGCGGCGACAACCGACTCGAGCGCCGATGGTCGCGCAGACTTCGGCACGCCCTTGCACGCGGCCATGCAAGTCAAGAACTCCGACACCCGCATCTGCGGATAAAGCGTGGCATCTTCCGGCACGTAACCAATGCGCGCGCGCGCGGCAGCCCCGTCACTGAGGAGATTAAAACCTGCGACAGCGACGCGTCCGGCGCTCGGCATCAAAAGACCGAGCAGCATTTTCAAGATGGTACTTTTGCCTGAGCCATTAGGCCCAAGCAGTCCAAAGACTTCACCAGGGGCAATTGAGAGCGATACGTTGTCGACGGCGCGCGTGCGACCGTAGTGTTTGCTCAACCCGGCAAGTTCGACAACCGGCGCCATGTGCGGCGGGGATTGATCGCAGGCAGGCGCGTGCCTGCCTGCACACAAGCGGAGATACGATTATTCGTAGAACTCAGGCGCCTTTTTCATCGTCTTCCACGCTTCGGGATCGTGAGCTGTGAAAAAATTCGCGTTTTCGGTCGCCATCATGTAACGGATCCATTCATAACCGCGCATGATGCCGGCCGGATCGTACGCGAGCACCAAGTTCGGCGGGATCGACTTCAAGGCATTGTCGCGGAAATAAACCGCATCGCCCGTCAAAATCACCGTGCCGGTTTTCGGTAAGCGAACGATCAGCATCTGACTTCCGGCGGTGTGCCCAACCGAGCGTTTCACGACCACGCTGCCGTCGCCGAATAGATCCATGTCGCCTTCCAGACGCAGCATCGGCATGGCGTTCGGATGCGTTACGCCAACCGGCGCACGGAGCGCGGCGGCGTCACCCGGAATGAAAGATCCGGCGAATGGTTCGTCCGGGAACATCGCGAAATGGATTTCATCGTCTTGAATGACGAGCGTGGAATTGGGGAACTTACCGACATTGCCACCGTGGTCCAAATGCATATGGCTGACGACGACGTACTTGATGTCATCCGGTTTCAAGCCCACGCGGCCGAGTTGGCTTTCGATCGAATGCTCCGGGGTCATGACGAGTTGAAAAGCATCGGCGGCTTTTCCCCAATAGCTTCGATCGGTAATCAGCTTGTCATTGTTACCGGTATCGAACAATACATTGCCTTTGGGATGCTGAATCAAATACATCGCGACCGGCACTTGAATCTTCGGTTCCATCGGCGCGAAGTTTTGCAGGATCCCTTTGCCAAGGCTCAAAGGTCCGGAATTCAACGCATACAACTTCATTCCGGCCGGCGATTCGGCCATTGCGCCTTGTAGCAGGCCAAGGCTTAGCAAAGCGGCGGTAGCCACACGCAACAATTTCATAATCCCTCCCATGATCGTTAGTCCCCGCATTATGCGATTAATGCGTCATCCATGCACCGGGGTAGGCGCCGTTCCCACATTATCTTCTTTGTCGCATTCGTTACTGAGATGCAGTGGGTGCGCGTTGCACCCATAAGCCAAGCGTGGCGAGCAACGCGAACGCGGCGCCGCCCATGAACATAGGCGCGGGCCCAAAGCGATCCCATAGCCACCCAGCCACTAAGCTCGCCACCAACAACGCAATCCCGCTCGCAAGATTGAAGAATCCGAACGCCGTGCCGACCAAGCGCGGCGGCGCAGCGTCCGCCACCAACTTGCTCAAGAGGCCCTGCGTCAAAGCGAGATGGACTCCCCACAGCGCGGCACCCGCCAATACCGACCAAGTGCCGCCAGCGCCGGCGAGCAACAGATCGGCGCCGATCAAAACCACTAATCCGGCGGTTAACAGGGTTCTCGCGCTCATGCGATCGGCCGCCAGGCCAGCGGGATATGCGATGCCCGCGTAAGCCAAACTCAAGACGATGAGCACCATTGGCGCGAAGGACAGACCAAGTCCCACGCGTTCGCCGAAGATGACGAGAAACGCCTCGCTGAATCGCGCGAGCGTGAAGACCGCACCGACCACCACCACCCACCAGTACCGTCGCGGCAAATGGCGCACATCGGCCCAGGCCAAGCGTTGATTGAAAGACGCGCGACGCGGGGGTTCCTGCACGCCGAAGACCAGAACCAACATTGACATCATCGCCGGTACTACGGCCACCCAAAGCGCGACCGTAAAATTATTGCTAAAGGCCAGCATCAATCCGATGGCTAGCAGCGGTCCGATGAAAGCGCCGACGGAATCGAGCGCTTGGCGCAAGCCATAGGCCGCGCCTCGCTGATCAGCCGGCGTGACATCCGCGATCAAGGCATCGCGCGGCGCGCCGCGAACACCCTTCCCGATGCGATCCAGAAGACGCGCACCGAAGACCCACTCAACACTGGCCGCGAGGGGAAAGATGGGTTTGGACAACGCGGCCATGCCGTACCCAATGAGGGCGAGAAGTTTACGTTTGCCTAAATAATCGCTGAGCGACCCGGAAAAAACTTTGACGATTTGCGCCGCCGCCTCGGCCACCCCTTCGATGAGTCCAATGACGACCATACTGGCACCCAGCGTGGTCGCCAAGTACAGCGGCAATAGACTGTGCACCAGTTCTGATGAGGCATCCATGAACAACGATACAAAGCCCAGCGCCCAGACCGTGCGTGGAAGCGCTGGCTTTCCCATCACGGATCTAACCGCTTAGCGTGGCTTTTTGCGGCGAGGTTGCGGCGATCCGCGCAGCGGCTCACGTGGCGCTGCGGTCGCGCTTCGTAAGCCGCGCGCCTGCGGTTCGGATAGCGGTGAGAGATTGAAGCGGAATTTGCCGAAACGAACTTTCTTCAAATGCTGCAATACTTCGCGCGGCATCCCTTCCGGCAAATCGACGGTGCTGAATTCGTCGAAGATATCGATACGCCCGATATAGCGGCTATCGATACCCGCCTCGTTCGCGATCGCGCCGACAATGTGTTTGGGCGTCGCGCCGTGCTGATGCCCGACGTCGATCCGGTAATGCACCATTGGCACTTCAAGTTCAGGGACGTCGCGAGCGCGAGGTGGCGCCGGCCGATCTTCCCAGCCGGGCGGCGGGCTGCCTTCCGGGGGACGGGGGCCGCGCGGTTCACGCGGCTCCCGGCGCGGCCCGCGCGCTTCCTCACGCGGCGGGCGTATCGGCCGTTCAACGCGGCGCGGTGCCTCTTCTTCAGGGCTCGGCGGCAGTTGCAGCGGGCGCTCGCGTTGCACTTGGAAGGCCAAGGCGGCCGCGATCAAGCGCGGCTCGACCGCACGCTCTTCGGCGATTTCGTCGATCAATTCGGCGAAGAATTCCAGGCCTTCGCTCGCTAACACATCGCCCAAGGCATCTTTGAATTGCGTAATACGTTTCTCGGCAAGCGCTTCGCGCGTCGGTGCACGCATGGGCGTAATCGGCTGGCGTGTCGCACGTTCGATCGCGCGTAACATGCGGATTTCACGCGGCGCGACGAACAGAATCGCTTCGCCCGGGCGGCCGGCGCGGCCGGTGCGTCCGATGCGGTGGACGTAAGCCTCGGTATCGTACGGAATGTCATAGTTGATGACGTGACTGATCCGCGGCACATCGAGGCCGCGCGCGGCGACATCGGTCGCGATCACGATATCGAGTTGCTCGTTCTTCAACTGCTCGACGGTTTTTTCGCGCTGCGCCTGATTGAGATCACCGTTCAGGGCCGCGCAGGTATAGCCGCGAGCTTCGAGTTTTTCGGCAAGTTCAACGGTGGCGGTTTTGGTGCGGACGAAGATCAGCGCCGCATCGATGTCTTCGATTTCAAGAATACGCGTCAACGCATCGAGCTTGTGCAGGCCGCCGACCTGCCAATAACGTTGCCGCACCGCTTCGACGGTGGCGGTTTTGGATTTGATTTTAATTTCGCTTGGATCGCGCAGATGTTCGCGCGCCACCGCGCGGATCGGTTCCGGCATGGTCGCCGAGAACAACGCGGTTTGCCGCGCGGCGGGCGTGTGCTCAAGGATCCACGTGACCTCTTCGATGAAGCCCATGCGTAACATCTCGTCCGCTTCATCGAGTACTAGCCCGCGTAAGTGGCCGAGATCGAGACTGCCGCGACGCAAATGATCCATGACCCGTCCCGGCGTACCCACGATGACATGCACCGGGCGACGCAACGCGCGCAATTGCACGCCCATGCTCTGCCCGCCATAAATCGGCACGACGTGGAATCCCGGGACGTGGCGCGCGTAGCTTTGAAACGCTTCCGCGACTTGAATCGCCAGTTCGCGCGTGGGCGCAAGCACCAACACCTGGGGTTCGCGTTGCGCCGGATCCAAACGGGCGAGCAACGGCAGCGCAAAGGCCGCCGTTTTACCGGTACCGGTTTGAGCTTGGCCGATTAGATCCTGTCCGGCGAGCAACACCGGAATGGCGGCGGCTTGGATCGGACTCGGCGTTTCATAGCCGACCTCGTTCAGCGCCTTAAGAAGCGGTTCTGGGAGCGCAAACTGATCGAAGCGCGAGGAAGTTTCGGCCATGGAGAGTTGATTTTGCTGCAGTGCGGGCCGGCAGTGTAAGCGGAATTGCCGGGCGGCGCGAGAATTCGTTTCACCGATTTCACTGGCGTTGACCGGACTTTGGGCCGCCGGCGCATCATTTCCACGCCCACGCGCGTACTGCCAATGACTTTCATCTTTGCGGAGAACTCCTGTGCATCTGCTAATCCTTCTCGCGCTATGCAGCGCGCTAGCGCTTGATATCCAAGCGGCCACTTTTGGCGCTGACCGCGCGCCGCCGGCGCCGGAATTCAACGAATCCAGTCCTACGCAATGGCTGAATGCCGCGCCGTTACAACTCGCGAACCTTCGCGGCCGGGTGGTGTTGGTCGAATTTTGGACCTTCGATTGTTGGAACTGCTACCGCTCGCTGCCCTGGTTGAATGCGCTCGAGGCCCGCCACCGCGCGGCCGGCTTGCAGGTCATCGGCGTCCATACCCCGGAGTTTGCACATGAGAAAGTACCCGCCAACGTGCGCGCCAAAATCGACGAGCACGCTATCAAGTATCCGGTCGTTTTGGATAACGATCTGCGTATCTGGCGGGCGTTCGGCAATCGCTACTGGCCGGCGTTTTATGTCATCGATAAACGCGGTCGGATCCGTGGTTACTTCGCTGGCGAAACGCACACCGACGACCCTCAAGCGCATGAGATAGAAACGCTGTTAGTGGCGCTGTTGGCTGAGGCGCCTTAGTAGAAAATTATCGCGCTTTACTTGCCCCGCCGATGTTCCGGCCAAAACCTCTCCATCATGAGGTAGGTGAACGACGCTGACCAACCGATCATCAAGAGCCCGGTTAACGCCTCGACACCCGCAATCAAACGCAGGTGTTCGAACGGGTGGATGTCGCCAAAGCCGACCGACGTATAGACCACTACCGAGAAATAGACATAGTCGAAAATATGTCCGGTGGTTGCGCCCCCAAATTCGCCCAGTCCGGAGACACGGCTCATCCAGTAATACGCTAACGCAAACACCCAAACTTCGATCGTGTGCGCAAAAAAGACACCCATAATCGAGACCAAGATCCTAAGCCGCGGTTGAATCTTGAGCCGCGGCAGCCAATCGGAGAGCAGACGCAGCGCTTCGTAATGAATGGCGACGACGGAAAGCACGAGCGCGCTCGCGACCGCCATCGCCAACAAAAAGCTCTCTTCGCGTGACATTACGCCTTAGCAACAGCCGCCGCCGGTTGACGCCATGGCAGGCGACGACGTATCAAACGGCATGCTGCTCCCGCATCCGACAAAGAGACCATAGTGACGCGAGAAATCGCCGTAAAAATCGAAATGCGGCGCGAACCGCGACCCATGCAGCATGTGCCAGGTGTTGCCGCAGACCGGGAACATGCGACCGGTGTCGATCGCATGGTGTTTATCAAGTACGAAACGATGCGGCAGATCGGGGATGGTGCCGCGATAGACCACGGCTTGGCCGTAGTCTTCGCAGGCGCTTTCGAGCGCCGGAAGTTTGAACAGCCGATAGGTGGCGGAAAAAAACTGCGTCGTTCCCACCAGCGCGGCGAGACGCGGATCGGTCACGCTGAGCGGGCGGTCTTCGACCAAGCGTGGATCGGCAAACCCGTGGCGCACCGCAAGGCGCAGAAAGTCGTTCCAATAAAGCGCGCCGCCCAAACACTCGCCATACAACTCCGGGTCTTGGCGTACGCCATCAGGCAATCGGCGATCCGCATAGACATCGGAAAAATAAAACTCACCACCGGGTTTCAACAAGTGAAACACTTCACGCAGCACCGCGTCTTTATCGGGCGAAAGATTGATGACGCAATTGGAGACGATGGCATCAAAACTTTCAGCGGCAAGGTCAAGTTCATCCAAGCGTTCGATAAACCCATGCAATAGGCGCACATTGTCGAATCCGAATTCCCGTGCGTGATGGGCTTGATGCGCGCGCGCAACCGCCAGCTGGGGTTCAGTCATATCGACGCCGATGACCTCGCCGCGCGCGCCGACGAGTTGCGCTAGCGCGTAGACATCGCGCCCGCTGCCGCAACCCAAATCGAGCACCCGGCACCCTTGCAAGAGCGGCGGGCACACCAAACCACAGCCGTAATAGCGTGCACTGACCTCCGGATGAATGCGTTTGAGTAAGGGCTTCAACCAATCTGGCGTGGCGCTCGCGTCGCAGCATGCGGTGGTCTTGAGATCGGCGGTCGATTGCAGTTGGCGGCCGTAATAATCCTGAACTTCCGCGTGCATGGCGCACCTCTTGAGTGGTTACGTTGCGTAAAACCCGATGCTGCGCGAAGCCTGCGACGCGCGCAAGAAAAACCGCTGCCGAAAACTGCTTAACGGGGCCGCAACTCGCCCCCTATACTGCAAAAAACACCCGACCGGAGGCTTCCCCATGGCATCGCCCGATAAACAGCACATCGTGTATGCGCGTTTCAACGCCGCGAAGCGCGCCGAGATTAAGGCGCTGATCACGCCCGCCCTGATTGAAGAACACCGCTTAAAACCGCTAGGCCAGGGCAGCGATGCGCTAGAGCGCGTGAAAAACTATTTCGCCCGCCCACCCTACTACGGCCTTTATTCACGCACCGCCATGCGCGAGTGGCAATTGATTCGTCTACCCGTTACGAGCGGCGCACCACCCCAACCGTTGAACGATACGGTGTACCGGGATGAAAACACGGCCTATCACGCGGTGTTTCTCCGACATGTCGAAGATTTAATGGCGCAATAAAGGAGTAAGCCGATGCAAAAAGCTTATGTCAGCGGCTATGCCGAAAAACTCGCAGTAAAGGCTGGCGATACCCAACGATTCATGATTTCCGGCGAAGGTGTTGAGCGCGTGCGCGTGCAACTTGTCCGGCTCATTCACGGTGATGAAAATCCGGCAGGGCCGGGCTTTATCGAGCGCGAAATCGACGCCGCCTGCAACGGCGAGGTGGCGGTTCAACATCAATTCACACAGGCCGGTAGTTTTATCGAAGTCCCCGACCCCGCGCGCCGAATCAATCTTGCCCACGGGTTTACGGTGTATGCCTTTATCTGGCCCACCACGCCTACGAAAGGCCGCCAAGGCATTATCACGCAGTGGTCGGAGACCGACGGCCGTGGCTTTGCGCTCGGGATAGGATCCCAAGGCCGTTTGACGCTCAGACTCGGCGACGGGACGGCACAGGCGGAAGTCACACATACTTGCGCGCTCGTCGCCAAGATGTGGTACTTCGTCGCCGCAAGTTTTGATCCGGCCACGCACACCGTTGCGCTCTATCAAACGCCTGTCGTCAACGCCTATAACAGCTTGTTGTCGCCTATCGTGCCGCTTCGCGATCGCGGTCAATTGCGCACGCGCGTGTCGGTAACCCCGAGTCGCTGCGAAAAATCGTTGTTGTTCGCCGGCTTTCACGCCCGCGGCTCCCACGGCGACTGCGTCGATGGCTTATACAACGGCAAAATCGATCGCGCCGGCCTTCAAGGCCGCGTGTTGTCGACCGAGGAACTCAGTGCCCTCTGCGCGGGCGGCGAGCCGCCACCGGATGGCCGCATCGCGCGCTGGGATCCCACCGCCAACTACACCGACCACGGCATCGACGACACCTTGGTCGATACCGGCCCGCATGGGTTGCACGGCCAGGGTTTTAACCGGCCGGTGCGCGCGATGACGGGCTACAACTGGCGCGGCCGGGACGATTGTTTTCGCTTGGCGCCGCAACAGTACGGCGGCATTTATTTCAATGACGATGCGATCATCGACTGCCGCTGGCAGCCGAGCGTGACTTGGCAAATTCCGCAGGATTTGCCGAGCGGTGTGTACGCCGCGCGGCTGCGCGGTACAAATGTCGAAGACCATCTGACCTTTTTTGTGCGGCCGTTTAAACCATCCGCCAAAGTCGCGATGTTGATGCCGACCGCGAGTTATCTCGCCTATGCCAACGAGCGCTTTGTGCTCGATGCGCCGGGCGTCGAAGTGGTCACCGGTCACACGCTGGTGTTGCACGATGTCGATTATTTGCTCGCCGATCACCCGGAATGGGGCCGCTCCAGTTACGACCATCACAACGACGGTGCCGGCGTGTGTTACACCTCTTATCGTCGACCCGTGATGGGCTTGCGGCCGAAACACCGCATGGCATCGACCGGCGTGCCGTGGCAATTCGCGGCGGATATGTCGATTGTCTATTGGTTAGAACAAACCGGCATTGCCTACGACGTCATCACCGACGAAGACCTGCATTACGAAGGCTTGGCGGCGATTAAGCCTTACAAAGTTATCTTGAACGGCACGCACTCGGAGTACTACTCGGAGAAAATGATGGACGCCACCGAGCAGTACCTCGCGGCCGGCGGGCGGGTGATGTACCTCGGCGCCAATGGTTACTACTGGGTGGTGGCGTTCCGCGACGACGAACCGTGGTGCATGGAAATCCGCAAACTCGATTCCGGTTCGCGCGCCTGGCAGGCGGCGCCCGGCGAGTACTACATGGCGACCACCGGCGAGAAAGGCGGCATTTGGCGCAATCGCGGCCGACCACCGCAGAAATTAACGGGCGTCGGCTTTACCTCCGAAGGCATGGATGAATGTAAGCCGTATCGCAAATTGCCGGACGCGACCGCGCCGGAAGTGGCGTGGGTCATGGAGGGGGTATCGAACGACGTCTTTGGCGACACGGGTCTCGCGCTGCACGGCGCGGCCGGGCTTGAGCTCGATCGCTACGATCTAGCGTGGGGCACACCGCCCAATACTTACCTGTTGGCAAGCTCGGAGGGTCGCCATTCGGATCACTACCCGCATGTCGGCGAAGAAGTCATGTTCAACTATCCTGGTTTGGGCGGAACGCAGGACTTTCAGGTCCGCGGTGACGTGACGCTGTTTTCCACCATCAATGGCGGCGCGGTGTTTTCCACCGGCTCAATCGCCTGGGGCCAGGCGCTGCCGGTCAACGCCGATGTCGCGCGTATCACGTTGAACGTGCTGCAACGGTTTATCCGCGACGAGGCGGTGTAACCCTTAAAGACCCTCACCCTACCCTCTCCCGCCGGGCGGGAGAGGGGTAAATTCAACAGCGCGAGCGTATTGGCCTCTCCCACCGGGAGAGGCCGGCGCGCAGCGCCGGGTGAGGGGCGGCGCCGTTGCCGGTGTCAAGGTAAAGATACTAACCCTGTCCTCTCCCGATGGGCGGAAGGGATAATTCAGCAGCGCCTGCGTATTCGCCTCTCCCACCGGGAGAGGCCGGCGCGCAGCGCCGGGTGAGGGGCTCGAAAACGTCTCTGAGTGTCGGAATTTCACACTCTCCCCATAGGCCACCTGCCCGCGCCTCGCTACACTTAGGCTCTTGCGACTTGGTAACCCTCCCGCGGCACCGCGGTAACTCCGGAGATTTCACATGCATGTAGGAATGGCCTCAATTTTCCAAAACCCCGAGCGCGACGCCGGCGTCAGCGACTACTCGGTCTATCAAAAGGACATGAAAATCGCGCTGATGGCGGAAGGCTTAGGCTTTGAATCCGTGTGGGGAATTGAGCATCACTTCACCGATTACACGATGATGCCGGATGTGGTCGATTTTCTGTCGTTCATCGGCGGCGCCTGTCGCAAAGTCAAACTCGGCACAATGGTGGTGGTGTTGCCGTGGAACGATCCGATGCGGGTAGCCGAGAAAATTTCAATGCTGGATTGCATGAGCGACGGTCGCGCGATTTTCGGCATCGGTCGCGGGCTTGCACGCGTTGAGTTCGAAGGTTTCCGCGTTGACATGAATACCTCGCGCGAGCGCTTCACGGAATCCGCCGAGATGGTGCTGCAAGGTTTGGAACAAGGCTACTGCGAATATCAGGGCAAACACATCAAACAACCGCGTGCGCGGATCCGCCCGGAACCGTTCAAGTCCTTTAAGAACCGCACCTATGCGGCGGCCGTCTCCGCCGAATCCTCACAGATCATGGCCAACTTAGGCATCGGCATTTTGGTCATCCCGCAAAAACCCTGGGAAGTCCATGCGCAGGAATTAAAAGACTACAATGATCTGTTCCAGAAAATGCACGGCCGCGCCGCGCCGTTGCCGTATGTCGCGGGCTGGGTCATGTGCGATAAGGACGCCGGGCGCGCGGAAGAAAATGCGCGTAAGTACATCGCGGGTTACTGGCGTTCGGTCGTTAAGCATTACGAAATGAACAGCAACCATTTCGCCAGCACCAAAGGTTACGAGTACTACACAAATTTGAATAAAACCATCGAAGAGATGGGCATCGACGGCATGGCGCAGTTCTTCATGGACCTGCAAGTGTGGGGCACGCCGGAGCAATGTTATGAGAAGCTCAAAGACATCCACTCGCGCACCAATGCCTGCGGTTTCACGGGCGTATTTGGCTACGCGGGGATGTCACTCGAACACTCGCGCGCCAATATCACGTTGTTTGCGAAGGAAGTCATGCCGGAGCTGAAGAAGCTCGGCGAGCGTCCGCCGTTCGATGTCGAAGACGACAAAGCGCCGGCGTTCCTGCGCGCGGTCGGTTAAACCATTCTTCCGGAGCGAGCAGATCCCTGCTCGCTCCGGACAAATTTTTGAGGAGAACCAACGATGGCGCTGCCACAGAATATTTCTCCCATCAATCCGGAATTGATGGACACCTTGGTGCCGATGAACGAAGCGGATTGGATCCCGCAGCCCATGGATCCCAACCGCGCGTTCATACGCGTGTTATACACCGGTGCCGAATCTGGCCGCTGGGCCGTGCATTTCCGCTGGCTGAAAGGCTTCGTCGCCCCGCCGCACAAACACTTGAGCGCCTCGCACACGTTTATTCTCAAAGGCAAACTACAGGTGCGCGATGGCACGCTGAACGCCGGTGATTACATCTACGAACCCAACGGCATGATCCACGGCGCAACCACTGCCTTGGAAGATACCGAGTACCTGTTCATCTGCGACGGCCCGGTCTTGTTCTTCGACGACAACGGCTACACCGGGTATCTCGGATGGGAAGAATTAGTGCGCATGAAAAAAGCGCATGAGTCGAAGAGAAAAGCGGCGTAGGCAATCTTCTGTTAGCGGCATTTCGTTGGGGTAAGCGCAGCGCACCCCAACATTTCATGGCGCCGCGTGTTGGGGTGCGCTGCGTTTACCCCAACCTACACGAGATTTAGCGCGGCGCCTTCATGAATTCTGCTCCTCATCGTTACCGGCTACTCGGCGCCGACGTCTCCTACTACACCGCGAAGATCCGCGCGTATCTTGTCCACAAACAACTGCCGTTTGAAGACGTGCTCGCGACCCGCGCGGTCTTTCGGGAATTCATTCTGCCGCGCGTCGGCTGGCCAGTAATTCCGGTCTTGTTGACGCCGGAAGACGAGACGCTGCAGGACACATCAGACATGGTGGATGCTCTAGAGGCGCGCCATCCAACGCCGGCACTCATTCCTATAACACCCGTGCGACGCTTTGCGGCGCTGTTGTTTGAACTGTATGCCGACGAATGGATCAAGGTGCCGGCGCTTCATTATCGCTGGCATTACGATCGCGACTTCGCGGTCATGGAGTTCGGCCGCAATAACGATCCCGAGCGCTCGCCGGAAGAGCAGCGGTGCATTGGCGAGAAGATTGCGGCACCCTTCGCGGCGTGGCCCGAGGCCTTAGGCGCAACGCCTCCGACAATCCCTGCCATTGAAGCGGATTACCTCGGGTTGCTCGCTGACTTCGATGCACACTTCGCGCACCATCCGTACTTATTTGGTGACGCGCCGACGCTTGCGGACTGTGCCCTTTACGGACCTTTTCACGCGCATCTTTATCGAGACCCTAACTCCGGGAAAGTCATGCGCGCGCATGCACCGCGCGTCATTGACTGGATCAAGCGCATGCAAACGCCGGTACCGCGCGATCCGCACGCAGCGCTCGCCGACGATGTTCCCGAGAGTTTATTACCCGCGTTGCAACGACTAAGCGCGAATTACGTGCCGATCCTCGTCGCGCAGCTCAATGCGCAGCAGGAGTGGTTGGCCACTCGTCCGGATGAAGATATTCCGCGCGTCTTCGGCACGCATGACGTTGTCTTCGGCCGAACCACCGCAACGCCTCGCAACGGACCACGCGCGTTGTTTAGTTATGATTTATGGATGTGGCAGCGCGCCCTTGCGGTGTATGAAAGCGCATCCCCACGCGCGCAAGCGGCTATCATGCGATTCGTGACATCAATCGACGCGGACGCGCTCCTTACACTTGAGCTACCGCATCGCCTAGGCCGCAAGGACTTTCGTTTGGTGCGCACTCGATAATTTCAAGCAACGCGAAGAAAGTGTTGTCGCGCAAAATTCTTGCTTACCGCAAGAACTGCTCGCTGTTAGATCACCCCCGGATCCCCAATCTCTACACCCGCCTCACTGCGTGGCGAGGCGACACGACAAACCAATAGCTTGCGGCCAATGGCGTT
Source organism: uncultured Klebsiella sp. (assembly GCA_964555355.1). Lineage (GTDB taxonomy): Bacteria > Pseudomonadota > Gammaproteobacteria > CAIKBL01. Next base: position 187,058 of record CAZKRY010000009.1, on the reverse strand, counting down.
AATGCGCGATTTGGCGAGCACACTTGCCACGCGTTCAAGCGCCGCCTGCCAACGTTGGTCCGGGCTTTCCGCCCATTTCGCTTCGATGAGATCGATCGTTCCGCCGCGCACGCGTAGAAAATCGATTTCTTGACCCTGCGCGTCGCGGTAGAACCATAATGTGGCGGCGGCGCTCTCGGTGTCTGCCGCGAGCTGCTTGCGTAATTCCGCGTACACCAACGTTTCCCACACGGGTCCCACGAGCGCTCCGCGCGCCAGGGCGGCGGCATCCAAGCCGAGCAAAAAGCACAGGAGACCTGGATCTCCCAGATACAGCTTGGGCGATTTGACAATTCGTTTGCCGACGTTTTCAAAGTACGGTTCAAGCAGAAATATTTGGCCCGAGGCTTCGAGGACGCTCAACCAATCGCGTGCGGTATGCGGCTTGATTCCTACATCACGCGCAAGCTCGGAGACGTTGAGTAATTGGGCGGAGCGCGCGGCGGCGGCGCGCAGAAAGCGCTCGAAATCCCGCAAATTATGCACGTTCAGAAGTTGTCGAACGTCTCGTTCAAGATACGTCGCAACGTACGAAGCATAAAAATCAGCGGCGTGCATGGCGGGTTGCCGCCACAGCTCTGGGTAAAAACCTCGTGCGAGCAGCAAAGGCCAGTCGACTTTGGAATCGCAGATGCCGCTCTGTTTTAACTCGGCAAAAGACAGCGGCTCCAAAGTCATGATGCGTGCGCGCCCGGCGAGCGAGTCGGCCACCTCACGCATTAATACAAATTTCTGGGAGCCGGTGAGCAGAAATCGGCCCATTTGATGGCGGTCGTCGTCGATGGCTGCCTTCAGATGCCGAAACAGCCCCGGCGCGTATTGTGCTTCGTCTATCAGCAACGGCCCCGGATGCGCTTGCAGAAAGAGCGCAGGGGAATGCTCGGCTTGTTCGGCGCGACTAGGGAGGTCAAGGCTCACCCATTGGTGATCTGGAAAGGTTTCCCTCATCACCGTGGTTTTGCCGACCTGTCTTGCACCGGTCAGCACAACCGCGGGGTACTCGCGCGCTGCACGACGCAAGGTGTTGGAGATTTGTCTTTCAATATTAGGCACATAGCAATTCTGCCGGTCTACCGGCAGAATTGCAAATATAAGCTGAAAGTGACCTAGCCGGGTTTTAAGTTTCCACGTAATTGCCGCGTGCCGGCCTCCTCAATTGCCAAATCGCCGCCCGCGGCGGTGCCAGTAAGCTGGACGCGATACACCTCGCGGGCACGCGCCACGGTTTCCCAGCCCTCCAATACATCTCGTAAGACTCGCGCCGGATCACGCTTTGCCGGATCGCCATAACCGCCTCCACCGGCGTCTACGCCTTTGATCCACTCGCCAGCGTTGAGGTGCACTTCGGCGACTCCGGGTAATTTTTCTTCCGTGCCGTCTTTGCGGATACGGTAAGTCGCGGCAGCCGGCCCGTCGTGTCCGCCGAGCACACCTCGCGGGGCGTTTTGCTGGCCATCGCAGGACACGACAATCGTCATCGGATCGCGGCGCGGGCCATAAATTACTTCGACGCCCGGGGCGCCGCGAAACTTGCCGGCGCCGGCACCCGCCGTGTGCACGCGAAGACTTTGATACAGCATCGGGAACTTGGATTCATCGACTTCCACACTACCGCGGTAGATGACCCCGCACGCCACCGGCAAGCCAAAATTGAGCCAGCCGTCGTTGGTGGGCGTGCCAGGACCGCCGTTTGCAATCATCCACTCTTGATTGATGTAGGGGCCTTGCCGACGCCAGTCGTAACCCGAGATCACCGCGGCGCCCGCGCCCATGCCCATCGCACCCTCAGCATTACCGAAGCCATCGCCCAACTGCGCGAAAGCCGTTTGCACGGCGTTCACGATGCGATCGCCGATGTTGGTGGTGGCCATCGAACAACTATGCGGAAACTCCGGGATCCCAGTGACACAGCCTTGGCGCAATTTGACCGTGATGCGTTTGAAGCTGCCGGCGTTATGCGGTACCGAGGGATCGATGCAATTGAACACGCCGCACATCGCGTTAGAGGTCGCGCAGGCCACCGATTCGTTCAAGCCAAAGTCGAGGTTATCCGAGTTATGCGTTAGGTCGACTTCAATCTGTCCGGCGTCCGCATCGATACTGACATCCACGCGGATCGGCAGCCCGTCAGGCAACACTGGCGGTAGCGGGTCATACACACTCACGCTGCTCATGCGGCCACTGGGCAATTTGCGGATCGCCTCAATCGTGCGGCGCTCGGAATACGCAAACCAGGCATCGATAAACCGTTGCAATGTATCCACCCCATAGCGCGCGGCGAGTTCGGTCAACCGGCGTTCGCCAATCCGCGCCGAACCGATCGAGGCCAAATAATCGCCATACCATTGCTCCGGCACGCGAATACGCCGCCGGCACATGCGGATGATGTCGTCCACGTCTTGGTAATTGCGCTGCACGCGCACGCACGGAAAGATCAAGGCGCCTTCGGCGTAGATGTCTTTGGCGTAGGCGTGATACGTGCTGGGAATACTGTTGCCGCAATCGGCTTGGTGCGCCTTGGCGCAGGCGGTGAATAGATGTTTGCCGTCAACGATCACCGGCACCATGTACATGTGATCGGCCGGATGAGAATTGCCGATATACGGGTCGTTGTGCAGAAAGGCGTCACCGGACGATAAATCCGGATGCAGCTCGCACATCGCGGCCGTTTGTAGGCTTGAACCGAAGATATGCACCGGTGCGCCTTCGGCCGCGCAGAGAAGACGGTTATCGCCGGTGACAATCGAACACGAGAAATCACGCACCACCGCAAGCACCGCAGAGCGCGCGGTTTTCAACAAGGTGTTCGTCATCTCGCGCACGATTGCATCGACGCGATTGGCGAGCACCGCCATCAGTAACGGATCGAAATCCGTCAGTGCATTCTCGGAGTCCTGGCGCATTGGCTAGCCTCCTATCTGCGCGGGCATTATGCCGCTTTGGCAAGTTCCGCCTGTTTATCCGCAAAGAACTTCCAATCGAGCATCATCGCAATGCTCTTATCCGGATTCACGAAGGCAATCGGGCCGTGATTGGAAAACCACAACACAGAGTCTTCCGGGAACACGGTGCGCTCGTGATACACCCCGAGCGGTTCATAGCCATAGTCACCTGCCTTAGCGACACCGGCGCGGTAGTCCATCGTGCCTTTCAGCATCAGATACTCGCCGGCCCCATGGTGAAAGTGCGGCGCGAACGAAGCGCCTTGTTCACATTTAAAAAGTACGGTCCAAGTGCCGGTCTCGGCGCTCACGCGTAAGATTTTGTAGGAGATGCCGTCGGTGAATGAGATCCACTGCATCTTATCGGTGGCACACAGAATGTCCGGGGGGTTGCTGGCTGCGGTCATGGGTCTTCTCTCCGCTAAAAGGATGGACGGTAGAGGCTATGGTAGCCAGTCGCGTCGGGCAAGGCGATTAGCGCCGCGAGTCACAATCAAAGAAACCTCCCGTCCAGGCTGGGCGGGTTCGCCCTGTACTCAAGCGCGAGCCCACCACGGCCGACATAGGCAATACCCCTTGTCGGTAGGATCACCCCGTGAGTATGTCAGCCGAAGCCCGTGTTGAACCAACCCCTAGTGAGCGCATCGCGCGGAGCATGATCGAAGACACATCTGCACTGATGTCGCCGCCTGATGTCTGCCTCAAGGTCAATGAACTCTTAAGCGATGACCGGACCCAAATCGAAGACATCGCAGGCGTGGTCATCCGCGATCCAAGCTTGACCACCAAAGTCATGCGGCTCGCCAACAGCGCTTTCTACGGTTTGTCGCAGAAAGTCGATACGGTGTCGCGCGCGGTCATGTTGCTTGGCATGCGCGAGATGCAAAAGATGGTCTGCGCAATCGCGGCGGTGGAGACGTTCTCCAAAATGTCGAGCGCGCTCACTAACATGAATTCCTTTTGGCGACACGGGGTCTATACCGGACTAGTTGCGCAGTCCCTTGCCAAACGTGCGCGGGTGCTGCATCCGGAACGGCTGTTCGTGGCGGGCGTCATGCACGATATCGGCACGTTGCTCATCAACCAGCGCTTTCCGGAATTGGCCAATGACATCATCCGCGATGCGAATGGCAGCGAAGACGAACTCTTTCGATTGGAAAACGACCGGTTCGGCTTTGACCACGCATACTTGGCGGCACTCATGCTCGAAAACTGGCAGCTGCCGCAGACATTGGTCGATGCCATTCGATGGCATCATCTACCGGCCAAGGCCACCCATGCCGGAGTTGAAGCAGCGATTCTGAAGGTGGCCGACACAGTGGCGAACTACTCAGGCACCGGTAGCTTCTCCGAGACGGTGAATCCCACCGACGCCTTTGACGCATCGCTGCTCGCAAGTTACGGGGTGGTAGTAGATTGCCCAAATGATGAACTGATGGATGAAGTCGACCGGCAGTTCGTCGAGACCATCTACCTGCTCGTCGCCTAGTCGCACTGCAACGTTTGGGGGCGCGCTCGATCTCACGTGCGCACCCGAACCCGCTTATCTACCGATCTGTATGGTCGAATCTCTCCTTATTGGGTTGCTCAGCGTCACTGATTGATCGTCTTTTTGCGCTAAGATTCTTCCGATAGCCGGCCGGAGGCGCATCGTCTATGGTTCCGCGCACCTGCCGATGTACGCGCTTCAACTCGTGAACACTGTCTGAGCTTCCCCATATGAGCAAAGCCCGTTCCTCACGCTCGACGGCGTCGGCGCCACCCACCGACTCAAACCTCACTTTGCTCAAAGAAAGTTATCAGCTGCTCTCCCGCGTTTTCGAGAACGCGTCCGACGGCGTGTTCGTCAAGGATACCGCCGGGCGTTACTTGATGATCAACGCGCCGGTCGCGGCGTATTTTGGGCGTCCGGAAGCGGAGATCATCGGCAAAACGGACGCTGATCTATTGCCAGCCGACACCGCGCGATTTTTCGCAGGGATCGATCGGCAAATCATGGGGACCGGCGAGGCCTCGAGTTATCACACGGAAGTTGGTCGTGGCGCGCACCGTCGCCACCTGCATACATCAAAAGCACCGGTGCGAGGCACCGATGGAACAATCATTGGAGTGGTTGGGATCGGGCGCGACATTACCGCGCGAAAGGAACTTGAAGACGCCTTGCGTTTAAGCGAGGAACGCTTAGCGAATGCACAAGCCATCGCGCATCTTGGGAGCTGGGAGTGGAACCTCAAGACCAATGAGGTGGTTTGGTCCGACGAGTGTTATCGGATCTTTGGCCTCGACTCAACCGTCTTTCAGCCAACCTATCCGCGCATCGCGCATTTTTTTCATCCGGAGGATTCCGAGCGTTTTCGACTGGCACTATCGGGAGCGGTGCGACACGGTACGGAATTTAAAGACGACTTCCGCATCGTGCGCCCAAATGGCGAAGAACGGTATTTGCATGTGGAAGGCGTCGTCACCAAACACGATGCCGATGGCAGCCCGTTAGTCATGACTGGCACCAACTTCGATGTCACCGAACGCAAAGCGACCGAACTCGCGTTGCGCCGCTCACAGACTAATTTCACCCACGCCGAGCGGATTGCGGGAGTCGGGAGTTGGGCGTGGACACCTAGCACTGGCCGCGTACTGTGGTCACAAGAGGCATTGCGCATTTTCGGTTATTCACACAGCGAAGAATTACCGGGATCCGGCGCGGCGTTTTTGCAATTGATTCATCCTGATGATCGCCGCAAAGTCGGCGATGCCATCGACGCTACGCTTAAAAACGAAGTGCCCTACGATGAAATTTTTCGCGTCGTCTTGCGCGATGGCAGCAGTCGAATCGTGCATTCGCTCGGCGAAATGCACCGTGGGATCGACAATGTGCTAGTCATGACCGGGGTATGTCGTGATATCACCGAGCGAAAGCTAATCGAAGAAGCCCTCGCCAAGTCGCGCGATGAGTTGCGCGATCTTACGCATCACTTGCAACATGTGCAGGAAGACGAGCGACGACGCATCGCGCGCGAGATCCACGATGAATTCGGCGCCGTCTTTACGGCCGCCAATATCAGCCTATACCGTCTCGGAAATCAGTTACGGAAGGCACCGGACGAAACCCGCGAGTTGGTCGCGAGCACCAAGGAAATGATTGCGAACGCCGGGAAGTCGCTGGACGACATCGTCAACGGGTTACACCCGGCAATGCTCAATCACTTAGGCCTCGCGGCGACGATGGCGTGGTATATCGATGAGTTTCAGAAGCGTACCGGATTACGTTGCTTTCGGCGCTTGCCGGCCGACAACGCGCCGGTCGACGAACAGCAAACGCTTACGCTGTTTCGTTGTTTGCAAGAGAGTCTTACTAATATTGCTAAGCACGCGGCGGCGAAAACCGTGCGCATCGCGTTTAACACAACGGCCGAGCAAGTGTCGCTGACGATTACCGACGACGGGCGGGGCATCGCGCCGGATGCACTCGCGGCCGCCGATGTCTTTGGCATTCGCGGTCTGCAAGCACGCGTGACTCAACTTGGCGGCAAATTGCAGCTCGGCCCCCATTCGCCCAAGGGCACGCGGGTCGCCATTACCTTACCCATTAATTTTTCCGCGAAGGAGTGAACACCATGATACAAGTCATCGTCATCGACGATCATCCGTTGGTTCAAGCTGGCCTGCAGCATGTGTTCGCCGACACCGACGACATTAAAATCGCCGCCTCCGCGAAGAATGGCGAGGAGGCGCTGACCCTGCTCGCAAAAAGTAAATTCGACGTTGCGATGTTGGACATCTCGATGCCGGGCAAACACGGCATCGAAGTCTTACGCGATATCGTCGCGAGTCATGATCGCCTACCGGTGCTGCTCTATACGCGCTTCCCGGCCGAGCATTACGCCGTCCGCACACTGCGCGCCGGGGCCGCCGGCTACCTGCACAAAGGGGCGGATCCGGATGAAATCATCAACGCGGTGCGGGCGCTTTCCGCCGGCGGTACGTATATCACGCCGGAAGTCGGCGCCTTGCTGAAAGAAGCCGTCAACCGCAAACGCGAAGAAGCGAGCTTGGAAGATCTCTCTGATCGCGAATATCAGATATTCCAGATGATCGTCATGGGCAAGGGCTCGACGCAAATTGCAAACGAGCTGAATTTGAGCGTTAAAACCGTTAGTACGCACCGTACGCGCTTGTTACAAAAGCTATCGCTCTCGACCACTGCCGATTTGGTGCGCTTTGCATTACGTCAAGGGATCGACGAGACGTTTGTCGGTTAATTTGAAGACCTGCACCCCTACCCTCCCGCTAGCGGGAGAGGGTTATACCGTGTGCTTGCCAAGAGAAGCCCGTGTTCGTCACCCTCTCCCGCGACGCGGGAGAGGGCTGGGGTGAGGGTAGATTTCCACTTGGCAAAAAATCTCTACGGCTGCTCCCCCATCGACAACGGCAACGCCGGATCCGCCACCCACTCCATCATCGAGCCGTCATACACCGACACGTTGGAATGCCCGGCAAGTGTCAGCCCCAACGCATCCATCGTTGCTGAAATTCCACCGCCGCAATAGACGATGATCTTCTCGCGCGTGAAAGCGCCTGCCGTGGCGAAACGTTCTCGAATCTCGGCAGGCGCGCGATAGGTGCCGTCCGCCTCGTTCAGCATCGTGTTGTAAAACACATTGACGCTGCCTGGAATGTGACCAGGGCGACCGTACATGTTCTTCGCGCCGGAATAGACTTCTGGCGACAGCGCATTAATCGTACAAACCGCGGGTTGCTGCATCGCTGCCAATACTTCCGACTTTGATGCCCATAACGCAGGTCGCGGCCGCGGCGTTAGCGTCGCCTGAGGATACGCCGTGAAGGCGTTGGTAGTCGGACGCCCTTCACGTTGCCACTTGGCCCAGCCGCCATCGAGAATCGCCGCGTTATCAAACCCTACCGAGCGCAACATCCACCACAGCCGCGTCGACCACATGACACTTCCCGCGCTGTACACGACCACCGCTGTGTCGTCGCCGATGCCGTGTCGGCCTGCAAGTTCCGCGAAGCGCGCGGGCGTCGGCATCGTGAAGCGCACGGCGGAGGTCGGATCGGAGAATTCTTCGAGCAGATCGATAAAGCCCGCGCGCGGGATATGTTGCTCCCGCCACTTCGCACGGCCGCTTTCCGGCGTATAGCCGGGACCCGGTTGATTGACGTGCAAGAACACCGTCGCGTCAAACACGGTTAAGCAGGGCGAATTCAGGTGAGATGCAAGCCATTCGGTCGAAACCAGCGGGCCGGGGAGTTTCATGACTGCTCCTTGATTAATTCACTTGGTATTTGACAAGCGCTAGCCGCGATCGCTAGCTTCACGTTAAACTCGATTCTACTGCCAGGAGCATCCCATGGCGCGTCAACGTGGAACCCGCACATTCGAAATCGAAGAAGCGACCATCGGCGGCATTCAACGCGCGCTGCGCGCCAGAAAGGTCTCGGCACGTGAATTGGTGCAGGAGTATCTCGCGCGCATCAAATCGCTCGATCGCGCCGGTCCGCGCTTGAATTCGGTGGTCTGCATCAATGAGCGCGCGACGGCGCAGGCGGCCGCGCTCGATCAAGCGCTCGCCAAAACCGGCAAACTGCAGGGTCCGCTGCACGGCATCCCGCTACTCATCAAAGACAACATCGAAACGGCAGACCTGCCCACGACCTTCGGCAGCATCGGATTTAAGGAATACCAACCGCGACAAGATGCGACTGTGATCCGCAAACTACGCGCGGCCGGTGCCATCGTTTTGGGCAAAACGACGCTGCCTGATTTCGCGACTTCGTGGTGGGCGTATTCATCGATGAGCGGCGAAACCAAGAATCCCTACGATCTGACGCGTGATCCCGGCGGTTCGTCGGCCGGTACGGGCGCGTCGATTGCCGCTAATTTGGGCGCAGTGGGGCTCGGTTCGGATTGCGGAGGCTCCATTCGCTTACCGGCCTCGTGCAACAATCTGGTCGGCATCCGCTCGACCCCAGGCGTTATCAGTCGTGACGGGGTCTCCATGCTGGTCTTTCCGCAGGACACCGTCGGACCGATGGCACGCACCGTGCGCGACGCCGTTGCCGTCTTTGAAGCGATGACGGGATACGATCCGGCCGACTCACTTACGGTGCATTACGAGATTGCCGGAAATCCTTCCAAATACGCGGGGGCGCTCGACGCCAACGGTCTACGCCGGACACGGCTAGGTCTCGTGACCAACGCGCTCGGCGCGGATTCCAATCCGTTCGCCGCGCCGGTTAACCGGCTGATCAACGATGCGGTCGTTGCGATTAAAAAAGCAGGTGGCGTCGTGGTCGAGGTTGAAATTCCGAACCTCGCGCAACAAGTGATGGCGACATCGATGTACGTCAATTGCACGAAGAGCGATGTCAACGCTTTCCTCGCGGCGCGCCCTGAAGCGCCACTCCGCACATTGAACCAAATTTACGAAACCCGCCGTTATCATCCGATGCTCGATCTAATCGACGCCTGTGTGGTCGGTCCAGAGCGCCCGGAATACGATCCGCTCTACTATCGCCGCCTTGCCGCGCGTGAAGAATTCCAGCGCTGTGTGTTGAATGTGATGGCGCAACAAAAGTTGGATGCATTGATTTTCCCGGATGTGCAAGTGGTCCCACCCACGCGCGATCAATTGAACACCCGCGTATGGACCACCCTCACCTTCCCGACCAATACGTTGATTGCATCACAAACCTGGTTACCGGCGATCAGTGTGCCGGCCGGTCTCACGGCCGCGGGACTCCCTGTCGGACTTGAGATTGTGGCGCGTCCGTATGCCGAAGCGCAGATGTTTAAACTCGCGTATGCGTTTGAACAAGCGACGCATCATCGGCAAGCGCCGCGTCTCGCCTAGCGGAATGTCTGCCGCAATTGGCGATCTTATCTTTATCGAATTTACGACACGACTGCTGTTGGAGTGAGCGTAGAAAACGCCAGCATTTTGATTCACAGCAGAGTAGATGGGATTCGCTGCGCTCACCCCAATCGACGCTGTGTCCACCAACGAAATACGCTGCCGGCAGGAAGCGTTGTTCCATCCCGCACGAAGGTGAGCACCTGCTCGCTGCCTAAAACCCACTCCATCTCTCGTGCACTACACGCATCGCCGGCAAACAACAATCGTTCGCCTACGCGTAACAAGTGAGTGGGCGGCGGCAACAACACCGCCTCACCGTTGCACAAGCTCAACAGCACCAATACCGGCAGATATTCGGTGCGACGTTGCGGATGGCAGTATAAATGTTCAAGTGTTACCGACTGCTCGCTACCCAACGCGTTAACTAATGCCGGTGACTGTGTCTCATTGATTTCCACCACCCACGTATGCGGCGTCGTACCTTTATTGAGCGTGCTCAATTTATCAACGACAAGCGCCGCCCATCGATCAGGTTGTGTATCCGCGCGCGCCAGAAATTCGCGCAGTAATGGAATGGTGAGTTCAGCAAAAATTCGATTGACCACCAAGCGACTGGTCTCCATTGTCAGGTCGACCGGCGCCGCGTCAAACAATTGATGATTCAAATCCTGGTTCTGGCGCACCGCGGTAAAAATGTTAGGCACTAATTCGCGTGAAATTAGCGCCGTTGCTAGATTGGAAATATCCGAACCCGTGCCGACGACAATCCCGGCTGCGTGGTTGATTCCCGCCTCTTGTAACGTCCCGGCTTGGGTGGCTCCCCCGATCACCGCGTGCGGCGGTGCTTGCCGTGGGTTCGCTTCGATGATCGAGACAGTGATCCCTTCACCTTTCAAATAACGCTCCACCGCGCGCCCAAAACGGCCATAGCCGCAGATTAGCCAATGCCCATGCGGAGGTTGTAGATATTTAGGCAATGGTTGTCCCGGCAGGCTGCGCAGCACAGCGTGCAAACGCGCGGTGTGCGGCTGATGTAACGCTTGCGCAAGCGCCGCGCCAAAAGTTTCGAACGGATCGACTAACGTCACGGTGTGCGATGAGGGAAGTTTGCCGCGCGCGATTGCGGTGTCCGCCCGACAGATGATCTCGCTCCGCCGGTTAAGCAGCATAGCGGCGAGCGCCACATCAACATTGACGTCATCACTGCCGGTCAGCGCGATGACGCCAAGACAATGCGGATGACGCAGTCCGGCGAATATAAGTTCGGCTGGATCGCGCGCATCCGCGACCAACGCCGGTAAATTGCCGAGTTCCGAATCCAAGGCGAGCGTGCTGATAACTGCGGGATTTTCGTCAAGCGCAACGGCTTTCAAGCGGTAGTTCGCGAGTAAGCGCGCTGTCATCGCACCGGTCTCGCCAAAGCCGCAAATGAGATAAAAGTTATCGTGGTTGCGGCGCAGTTTGCGCGCAAAGCCTTGGCGCGCGAGTGCTCGCTTAAATCCCGCATCCTGCAACAGCGCAAGAATGCCGCCAAAGGCGTAAAGCCAACCGATGACCGTGAGATAGATGGTGAATGACACCCAGAGCCGTTGCGCCGGGCTGAAGGCGTAAGGGATCTCGCCGAACCCAATCGTTGAAGCGGTGTAGCTGATGAAATAAAACGCGTGCAGAAAGTCGAATCGCCAGGGCCGCCCTTCGCTATCCGTGCCCGGGATCAACACTAATCCGCCGATAGCAACCGCATAGACAAAGATCAATAACAGCAGCGGCGCACGCATGCGCCGCAAAACCAAATAGACGACCGAGTCCATCGCCCGAGGCTTAGCGGCGCAAGTTCGAGGTTTCGATGATGAGCAGCACAGTTGACGCGAGATTGGCGAGCAAGGCGCCGGCCGCCAGCGACACCACACTCGCGATCGCTTGCGGCGACATCGCCGCTTGCAACACCTGGCTGTACACGCCCCAAGTTACGGCTGCCGCAATCAGCAATAGATCGGCAACCAAACTTGTAGACAACAGCACCGCGCCAAGATGCGAACGATCACCTAACTTCAGCACCGTTGCCACCAAATTGATGATCAACGCGGCGAACAATTCGTAGGCCGAGTGATGCGACGGATCGTCGACGTCGCCCCACACGAAGCTTAAGTTAAGCGCGGCGGCCAATAACACAAAGAACGCGAAGACCACTTTTTCGCTATTCAAGGGACTCCTCTCCGGGCGCGCGGTGCGCGATTGTTAAATTTTGTGACTTATTGCTCAGCTTGCGATTCGCGAACCGGAGTCTAATGTCCGTGGGACATGCGCGTCGATTCACCGCTTATTGATGCGCATGTAGGGATGAGTTCGCGTTCGGCCAAGCACTAACGACGAGGCCAAGGAACCCAACAAGGAGAGTCATGATGCGCAAAGGTGCGATATCGCTAAGTTGCTGTATTGCGCTCGCCGGGTGCGGCAGCATGCCCGAGGAGCGCGCGTTGAGCGGCAGCGCCATCGGCGCTGGCGCCGGTGCGGCGTTGGGCGCGGTCACCGGCATGTCGGTGGTCACCGGTGCGCTCTTGGGTGCGACCACCGGTGCGCTAACCGGTGCGTTGACGGACAACTCCCAAATCAACTTAGGCGATCCGGCCTGGCGGCAAAAACCGCAGCAAGTGCCCCTGACCGCCGCCGCGCCTCCCGCCGGCGCGCTAAGTCATCAGGTGGTTAACTCCATTCAAACAAGCCTCAATCGTCTGGGCTATTTCGCCGGTCCGGTCGACGGAATCATTGGCGTTAAAACCCAAACCGCGATCAGAGCCTATCAACGCGATCATGGATTGCTCGAAGACGGCCGCGCCTCGCCCGAGCTTGCCGATCATTTGTGGAGCAGAGGCCGTCCTCGCGCTCACACCCTGGGGTCCGCGTCCGGCTAGCGTAAGCTAGCTGTGCGGATGGTCTTGCGCGGCACATGGAAAGTGCTCGCGCAAGATTTTTTCCACCGCCGGTTTCGCGGGCGCATCGAGCGGCGTGGCCCGCAGCCAGTCGCTCATCTGCTTTGCCAACGTTACGGCGGTCAGCGTTTCCGGAATGCACCATGCGGCCGGCTCGTCAGTGCCGCAGATCCCGCACGGACGCACGTACCAATCGCACATCGCGGCATCGAGTGAGTCGTAACCTTGGGCGATGGCGGCATCGCAAGTCCGTAAAACATCGGTGACCCGAGGTTCCGCGTGAGCAACGCAGGCAATCTCCAAAAACGCAAAAAGGATTAAAAGGCGTTTGAGGAAATTACATGCACATGTTTGGATTCTCGCTACCGGAGTAGGTTGGGGTGAGCCATGCGAACCCCAACAGCGGCGCGCATAACAATCGTTGGGGTTCACTGCGTTCACCCCAACCTACAACTGTGGCCGTCGAATGCGACCATGTCCGATCTTACGCCTCGCCCTTCATCAACTTCGCGAAATACTCGTCCATGGTGATGACACCGCCGGCCTGCTCTGGCCTGCCAACATCCTTGGGTGGTAATACGTCTTGGACCAAATCGAGCCGTTTCCATACGGCGAGCGGCGTTTCACAGGCGGCGCGCGGCACATAGGCCGACGATGCCTCGCGTTTCATGCGATGAATGTAGCGCGGGCAATTGATCCAGACCTTAGTCAAACTCACGCGCACGATAAGTTCCGCTTCTTTGTACTGTGCAAGCAGCGGATCATTGGCGCTGACACTCGCGGTGCCGTGCATCCGAAAACGATGCGGGTTTTCGAAATCGATGAGCAGAATACCCACCTTGTTGTTTCCGGCGATGTTACCCATCGAAAAAAACATGCCGTTCCCGTCATAGCTCGGGAAAGCAAGCGTTGAGGGGTCAATGACTTTGAGGAATCCCGGATCGCCGCCTTTGTAGGAGACGGTTGGGTGGCCGGTTTGATCCACTGTGGATAAGAAAAAGAAATCGCGCGATTCGATGAATGCTTTGTCCATGTCATCGACGGTGGTCTTAACGATCATCTCTTCCAGGCGATCCGCCATTTTGCGGGTGGAGAATTGATCTTGCAGGCGGCGGTGCTGCTCGCTGTAAACATTGCTCATGATTGACCTCGTGTTGTAGCCGTTCTCGATGCCGGCGTTGGATTTATCCTGACCGCGGAACTGACATGAAAGCGCTCGGGTGCCGTGAATTAGCGACCACGCCACACCGAGTTGAGTATGATGGCAGGATTATAGCCACACCTTAAAGGACTCCCGGAATGAAGTTACACGGCAAGGTCGCCGTCGTGACCGGCGCGAGCCGCGGCCTCGGTCGCGCGATCGCTTTGGAACTCGCGGTGGCCGGCGCGGATGTCGCGTGCCTTGCCACGCGCGCCGAGAATGCCGAATCGACCGCGGACGCGGTGCGTCGCGCGGGCCGGCGCGCACTCACCGTCGGCTGCCGGGTCGAGCGTCAAGCAGAAGTGGCAACGGCTTTCGCGGAGGTGCAAGCGGCACTCGGGCCGGTCGACATTCTGGTCAATAACGCAGGCATCTCGGTGCCAACGCCGTTGCTGGCCATGACCGAGGAGAATTGGGACCTACACATGGACGTCAACGTGAAATCGGTTTTTCTGTGCACGCAAAGTGCTGTGCGCCAGATGAAAGAGACCAAACGCGGCGGCAATATCATTAATATCGGATCGATTCTCGGGCAAAACGCCGCCCCGCAGACGCTTGGCTACTGCACTTCCAAAGCCGCGGTTGATCACATGACCCGTGTGCTTGCCATCGAACTCGCCAAATACCACATCCGCGTCAATTGCGTCGCGCCCGGGTACGTCAAGACGGACTTGATCGATACGCTCATCACAGACGGCAAAATCACGCTTGATGCGATGGAAAAACGTACTCCGCAGCGGCGCCTCGGTACGGGTGAAGAGATCGGGAAAGCGGTGGTCTATGTCGCGAGCGACGATGCGGCGTTCATGACCGGCCACATTTTGGTGCTCGATGGTGGTTGGACGGCCTATGGCTATTTGTAGCGAGCTGGTGCAGCCGTTGAACCATCCGCGGCGTTACCGTCACTCAAAGTTTATGGCGCGTCTCGCCACACTCCTTTTCTGTTGGCTCGCGCTTGCAGTGCACGCGCAAGACACCTTGCGTTATTTCCGGGCGCCGCAGATCGAGGCGCTGGGACGCGCGCTCTATGAACAGCAACGTCGCATCGAGATTGCGGCGGATTTTATGAACGAGTATTTCGATCCGAAAGAGGATCAAGTGATCGGCTGGGTCACGGAAGGCGACCCTAAACACTTTCTCGTGCGTTTCGTGCGCATGACCGATACCGGGCCGATCGCCGTACTCGATGCAGTTTACGACGGCTTGCTGATCCCCACCCTCAAGGTACCCGCGCGCGGTGAGCTATCCGCCTATCAACTTAGCCAGATGCGCGCACGCATGGCGGTGCAGAACGATCTCACCAAACCATGCGCCCGCAATTACGAGAGCATCGCCCTACCTGATCCGGATAAACCTGGATTGTTGCTGTATGCGCTCGCGGTCGCTGATTCCGCAGACACCATCACGCTCGGCGGGCATTACCGCTTTTCATTGAACGTGGACGGAGATGTGCTCACGCAAGCCGACGCAATGACGACATCCTGTGTCACGGCGGCGCTTGATCAACTCAAAGCCTCTGACGGCGCGCAAGGAGTGGCGATCCGCGCCAACTTGAGCGACACGCCACTCGAGATCCATGTGTATTTAAGTCTGCGCTATCACGTCACCCTTTATGTCGTGACACGCGATTTAAAAATGTGGGAAGTCAAAGACGGCAAGATGCGAATCATTCGCGAGCGGCCCGGCGAATCGACCTCCGCGGGCCGCGCGAGCGCGCTGCACCAAACCTCGGCGTGGGCGAAAATTCCGTAATCCCGCTAGCCCAAGAAGGACTGGATCGCGGCGACAGTCCCATCGCAATCCAGATCCGGCTCGAAGTTCGCACCTTTTAAGATTACGGCCTTGGCATCCGGCCTTATCTCTTGCGCGCGAGTGAAGAAGGGATATAGCACGTCGTCAGGCGCGCAAAGCAACAACATGGGACAAGTCACCCGTTTATACAGCGACGTCCAATCCTGTTTCCACACCGCTGAATACGCCATCGCGCGGCCCATGTACGCGCGTGTGGTATCGATGAGTTCGCGATGATGAAGCGCGAGATCGCCGTGCGCGCCTAGTCCTTGCAGATAATCCCAAGTGGCCTGCAAATAACTGCCATCAGCGGTCGGGCTGATGGGTGCGCCGAAGTGCTGGCTAAATTCATTACGCTCTTCCTCTGTCAGTGGCACTGGCCCGACCATCATCAAGGACGCCACATGCGACGCTTGACGCACGCCGAGTTCAACCGCGATACACGACCCGGTGTGATGACCAAAAATATGGAATCGATTGAGCCCAAGCGCCTGCATGCCCTCAAACAACCAATCGGCGTATTGGGCCATCGTCGGCCATTCGGTGGGATCGAACGACCCCCCAAACCCCGGTGTATCGAAAGCGATCAGCGGACAGCGCCCGGCCAGCCGCGCCATGACCTTGATATACATCTTCGAGCTCGACGCCGTTTGTTGCAGGAACACAATCGGCGTGCCGGTTCCTTCGCAATAGCGGTAATGCAGCTGACCGCCCGAGCAATCGACATAGGCTTTGCGAATCGTCATTAGCGCAACCCGAGCGAACCCGGATTCATACGATGTTCCGGATCGACCATGTCCTTCACGCCTTGCAGCAGCTTTTTCAGCGGCTCGTTCGCGATCATGTCCTGATACGGATAGTACTTGCCGATCTGCAAATGACAGCAACCATGGCTATCGTAGAGATCGCGCAATCCCTGCCGCAATTTCAAGGCCACCGCGCGAGTTTCATTATCAGCGGGAATACCCTTCCATTTCTGCTGGAACTCGGGCTCTATGAGCGATAACCGGAAATCGCCCAATTCATCGTGCCAATACAGCGAGGGTTCGATCACAAACTCGGTGCCGGCGAAACAGGTCAAATACGAACTCTTGATGCCGTGCTTTTGCATCAACGCACGATTCTCGGCGAAGAACGCCTCGGTCGCCGCACCTACTTCTACGGCTTTGGAGAGCGGCATGAAGCCGTGGATTGGGATCCACACTTCGCCCTCAGCGCCGAGCAATACGGTGCGCACGCCGCCAAATGGATGCGCGCGGAATACGGTTGGCAGCGTGTTATCGATTTCGCGTCCGCGATGCTCGATACACACTTGGCGCGCGAGCTGTAGCGCTTTGTGCGCCACGTCTTTATCGAACGAATCAAACGTCATATGCAGTGAATACGGCACATCCCGCAAGAAAGTCTTGCCGCTGGCAGCGACCTTGAACGAACTCCACAGCCCCTTGATGCCACCTTCGCTCTTGACCACATCGGCGAGCACCGCAAGGCCTTCTTTGAACGTAAATCCTTGGCCTTCGAAACCGCGGTTGTAGTACGGATCGAAACCGTAGCATTCGGCGCAGATGCGCTTGCGCGCCAAGATAGTCTGTACTTGCAACATGTCCGCAAGCGTATCGAACCCAAAGGACATGAAGAGCGTCACCGCCGGCGCTTCGATGAGGCGCAAAGTCGCTTCCGCTTTGATACCGAATGCACCGGTATCGGCGGTGAAGATGCCGGTCAGATCAGGCCCGAAGTGACGCCAGAATCCATTGGCGTGCTTATGCGCCGCCGAGCCCGTTTGCACCACCGAGCCATCCGCCAACACGACTTTCAAACCCAACGCACTTTCCGCGACCGTGTTATAGACGCCGGAGCCTAGGAACAAACTGTTCTGCGATAGCGCGCCGCCGACGGTCGCGTACATGCCAGACAGTGGTCCGAAGTACGGCGTGCGGCAATCCTTATCGCCCAATGCTTCAAACAGTTGTTTCCACGTGACACCCGCTTGTACACGCACGTACATATCTTCCGTGTTGATCTCGAGGATCTGATTCATGCGCCGCATATCAACGAGCAGCGAATCGCTGCGTTCCGGCTGATAGCCCTGCGTGTACGACATGCCGCCTCCGCGCGGCACCACAGCCATATCGGCGGCCGCGGCAATCTTGACGCATGCGGCGAGTTCTTCGGTATTCGCCGGGCGGACGACGATATCAGCCACTTTGCCGGGCATGAAGCTCAAGTCGGCGGAATAAAAGCGCCGCTCGGCAAGATCGGTCGTGCAGTTTTCCGTGCCGACAATGCGCGCCATCTGGTCGGCCGGGGTGTTGCGAGTCATTGGGGCTGGGGTGCTCATGGTTGGGTCTCCTGGTCTTAAAGTTCTACTCGTTGGGTTTGTGCTTAGATTAAGTCCCGAAGACCCTCACCCCTACCCTCTCCCGCACACGGGAGAGGGAGAAAGACGGTCTCGTGTGATTGTGCCCGTTAACTAAGTATGTCTCGCGCGGTACCGCATTCTCCCTCTCCCGTGTGCGGGAGAGGGTTGGGGTGAGGGTCGGATACACACGCCACGACGCCATCTCACCGTCCCCCACGCCGTCGAAACTGCGGCGCCTCCGGCGGTATCAAACCGGTTTCCGCAAAACAGCGTGCTTTTAATTCTTCAATCTCACCGCCGCGATCAAACACGATGCGTGAGGTACGTGCCGCTTTCATCTCGTCGCGCAACGCCTGCGTGGCTGCAGTGTCGAACACGCCATGGTCATCGCATACCACACCATAGCGTTTTGCACCGGCGCTCGAGACCAGCCCGCGCTTCACATCGCGCGCCACCCATTCAGTGGGCCGCTCCCAGGGATTGCCCCACCCGCCGCCGCCCCAGGTTTCGAACAACAACAAGTCGTTTTCCGCAACCACCACGCGATCGCACTTCGACGGCATGATTTCTTCGCTGCCGTCCGCGCGGATCAAAATCTTGCGGCTACGTCGGCCGGGTGCACCACCGTTTGCGCCCCAGGGATACGTTAGCCAGCGGTCATCGTGAATGGAAATCTCGCCCGGCTCCAAAAAGCGATACCCAACGCGCAGTGCGTTACCACCGCGATGTTTACCAGCACCGCCGGAGTCCGTAATCGTTTCGTAGATATCGATGCGTAGCGGAAAGTAGGCTTCCAAAAATTCGTTCGGCACGTTGACGAAACTCGGCCACAGCGAATGTCCGTCCGGGCCGTCGCCAAAGGGTTTGCCTGGAATTCCACCGAAGCTGATTTGATACAACTGAAACCACTGGCCGCGCCGGTCGTAACCGGAGTACATGAAATGCGGAGAATCGGAGAAGCCCGCCGCACAAAGAAAATCCGGATTGCCTTGCCCCAGCAGGCCGCTGATGACATCGAAAATCCGTCCCAGCGCGTGCGTACGGCAAGACAACGCCGCCGGATGTTTGGGCTTTAACAGAGAGCCCGGCGGGATGCGTACTTCCATCAAGTCATAAAAGCCATCGTTGAACATAATCTGCGGGTCAAACACCATGATCATGAAGACCCCGCAAAACATCTTGAACATCTCTTCGTTGAGATAGAAATTGATCGAACCGATGGACTGGGGATCCGTGCCGGTAAAATCAAAGATCACGCGTTCGCCTTCGCGCCACATGGTGCATGCGATCTTGTATGGCCCCATGCCCATGCCATCGTCGCAGACATAGTCTTCGAACCGCTGTGGCTGTTCCGGGATGGTCTGCTTGATCAACGCGGCCATCGCGCGGCGGTTACGTTCGAGCAGATCTTCCATCGCGGAAAACAGCACCTCATCGCCAAAACGTTGCGAAAGTTCGGTGACGCGGCGCGCCGCCGTGCGGCAGGCGGCGACAATTGCGTTGAAATCCGAGCGGTTCCAATGCGGTAAACGACAGTTATGCAGAATGACTTTCAGCAGGTCCGCTTGCAATTCGCCTTGGCGATAAATCTTGATCGGCGGCACCACGATGCCTTCTTCATAGATTTGGCGCGCGTCCGTGGGCAGACTGCCCGGGACCTTGCCACCAATGTCGGTCATATGGCCAAACATCGCGCCCCACGCGATGAGGCGTCCGTCTTTGAAAATCGGCAGCAGCACCAGCCAGTCATTAGCATGGCTGATCGCGCCGTTGCAGGAATACGGATCGGTGGTCAGGAAAATATCGCCGTCTTCGATGGTGCCGTCGTAGCCTGCGACAAAGCCATGAATAAAGGAACCGAACTGCCCCACCACCATCTTGCCGTCACGGTTCGCGATTAATGGGAACTCGTCGTGTTGCTCGCGGATGCCGGGCGACATCGCGGTCCGGAATAACACGGCGTCCATTTCATAGCGCGCGTTCTTAAGCGCATTCTCGATGATGTCGAGCGTGATTGAATCGATCTGACGGCGCGCAAGCGGCGCACGATTGGTTTCAACGATGCGGGCAGTCACGCAGTTTCTCCCATCGGACGGATAAGTAAGTTGCCATGACCATCAACCGTTGCCGTATGCAAAGGCAGCACCACGGTGGTGGCGTCCATTTCGGTGACGATGGCGGGCCCCGGAATGCGATTGCCGGCAAGCAGCTTGCCGCGGTCATATACCTTGGCCATGTGCGTGGCGCCATCCATCGTGACGCGTTGCTCGGCATAAACCGCTGCCTGCGCGTCCACGCCGCCCGCGTTCAACGCAATCGCTTGCACTTTGGGCGCCGGACCTTCCACCACCGCGCGCAGGTTGATGACTTCTTTTTCAATCGGCAACGAAAAAGTAAACAACTGCTCGTGCATGGCATCGAAACGCGCGCCTGCGATATCCAAGGTGTCATCGAGTTCTGCCGCGGTTAGCGCTATGGGAAGCGATAAACCCTGACCGTGGTACCGCAGATCAAGTTGGTAACTCTGCGTAAGCGACGCTGCTTGTACACCACTCTCAATTAACGCGCGCGCCGCGGTCTCCGCAAGCTGGTCGAGTTCCGCGCGAATTTCCCGCACATCCGTCACCGCAAACTTGCGGATAAAAGTTTTTGACGCCTCGTTCCGTACGCGCGTCGTGGCATCGCCATACGCGCACAACACGCCTGGGCCCGGCGGGATGATGACGGGCCAGGTGCCCATCAAGCGCGCGAGCGCATTGGCGTGTAACGGACCTGCGCCACCAAATGCAATCAATGCAAAGTCGCGCGGATCGTAACCTTGCTCAACGGACACCAAGCGCAGTGCGCCGAACATGTTCTCATTGACGATGTGATAAATGCCTTCCGCCGCTTGTTCCAGCGTGACATCCAAGGCTTGCGCGATGGTGGCGACGGCGGTGCGCGCGGCGTTGACATCCAAGGCTAAATCGCCGCCTAACAACGCGCTCTCGGGCAAATATCCCAGCACGACGTTGGCATCCGTCACGGTGGGTAAAGTGCCGCCGTTGCCGTAGCTGGCCGGCCCTGGCGATGCGCCTGCGCTTTGCGGACCCACACGTAGCGCTTTGGTGAGTTCCGGCACATGCGCAATCGAACCACCACCGGCGCCGACGGTACGAATATCAATCGAGGATGCACGCACCGTGACATCGCCGACGGTGGTTTCCCGGCGCAGGCGCACCGCGCCGTCTTGTATCAATGCGACATCGGTCGAGGTGCCGCCCATATCGAGTGTCAACAAATTCTTGCAGCCGGCGTTGTTACCCACCCAAATCGCGCCGGCGACACCACCCGCCGGCCCGCTCATCAAGAGATTCACCGGATAACGACCGGCGAGTTCCGCAGCCGCGAGTCCGCCGTCCGAGCGCAGCACGTTGAGTTGTACCGCGGGCATCCTACGTTTCAATTCCGCTTCGAGATTCGCGAGATAACGCTCGACCTTGGGCCTGACATAAGAGTTGGCAACGGTGGTGACCGTGCGCTCGTATTCCTGCATTTCCGGAATGACTTCCGAAGATAACGACACCGGCACCTGCGGCATCAAATCGCGCGCGAGCACGGCGACGCGCCGCTCATGCACATCATTAGTGAATGAATTGATCAGCGACACCGTCAGCGCTTCAATCCGCGCATCGAATAGTTTGGATAAATCCTGCAGCAGTTCGCCTTCGTCTAAAACTTGTACGACTTCGCCCTGCGCGCTGATGCGCTCCAAGGCCTCAATCGTGAGTTCGAGCGGCGCCATCGGATCTGATTTCTGGTAAATGACCCAACCACCAAGCCCGCCCGGCACGAAGGAGCGCGCGATCTGGAGCACTTGGCGATAACCGGAAGTGGTCACCAAACCGACCTTGGCGCCGGTGCCGGTCAACACCGTGTTGGTGGCGACGGTCGTGCCATGCATCACATGGCTGATCTCGCGGGGCTCGATGCCGGCACGGGCGCAAACGCGCGAGACGCCGGCCAGCACGCCGCGCGAAGAATCGTCCGGCGTGGAAGGCACTTTGGCGGTATGCACCACACCGGTCGCTTCGTTGATGAGTAACAAATCGGTGAACGTGCCGCCCACGTCCACGCCTAAACGGTAGGTCATGCTTTTTCTTCTCTAGAAGTCGCCGCCTATCCTAGTGGCGCAAATTAGTTTCGGGAATGGGGATTCCCCTTAAGACTCATTCAGCGCCGTCTGCCCGATGCCGTGCTGCGCCGCATTGGGAAGCCACGCGGAACCTGCTAGGCTCGACGGTAAACTTAGCCCTTGGGAGAATTACCGCGATGGATTTTGATTTACCCGCCGACTTGGTCGCGTATTTGCACGAGCTTGACGCCTTCATCGAGCGCGAGATCAAGCCGTTGGAGAATCAAGACGACAATATTCGCTTCTTCGATCATCGGCGCGAACACGCGCGCACCGATTGGGAGCGCGGCGGCCTCCCGCGGCACGATTGGGAAGCGCTGCTCGCGGAAGCCAAACGCCGCGCGGATAAGGCCGGGCACTATCGCTATCCGTTTCCGAAAGCTTACGGCGGGCGCGACGGCACCAACCTCGGCATGGCCGTCATCCGCGAGCATCTCACTGCCAAAGGCTTAGGGTTGCATTGCGATCTACAAAACGAACACGCCATCGTCGGCAACAACATCAGTTTTTTATTGATGCTGGAATACGGCTCCGCCGCACAAAAAACCCACTGGGTGGAACCGCTGGCCTCCGGCGAAAAAATGTTCGGATTTGGGATCACAGAACCCAATCACGGCTCGGATGCCACGCACATGGAAACCACCGCCGCGCGCGACGGTAAAGGTTGGCGCATCAACGGCGAGAAAACCTGGAACACCGGCATTCACACCGCGGAAGCCGATCTCATTTTTGCTCGCACCTCTGGCAAGGCCGGCGATGCGGAAGGCATCACCTGCTTTTTAGTACCGACCAATGCCCCAGGCTTCAAGATCGAAGAAATGCTGTGGACCTTCAACATGCCGACCGATCACGGGCGCGTGTCGCTGACCAATGTGTATGTGGAAGACGATACTATCTTTGGCGGCGAAGGTCGTGGCCTGCAAGTCGTGCAACATTTTTTCAATGAGAATCGGATTCGCCAAGCGGCGTCTAGCTTGGGCGCCGCGCAATTCTGCGTGAACGAAGCCGTGGCCTATGCTAAACAGCGCCGTACCTTCGGCAAAGCGCTCGCCAGCAATCAGGGGATCCAATTTCCGCTCGTTGAATCGCACACGCAGTGCGAAATGCTGCGTGCGTTGATCTATAAGACCGCATGGATGATGGATAAGTACGGCGCGTTCTCTGTCTCTGACAAAGTCTCGATGTGTAATTTCTGGGCAAACCGCCTGTGCTGCGAAGCCGCCGATCGCGCGATGCAAGTGCACGGTGGCATGGGTTATTCGCGACACAAACCCTTCGAACATATTTATCGCCATCATCGCCGTTACCGCATCACGGAAGGCGCCGAAGAAATTCAAATGCGGCGCGTGGCGGGTTATTTGTTTGGCTTTATGAGTCAGCGCGCGCCGAAGGGCGTAAAAGAAGGGTGAGCGCAATTAGCCTCTCCCTCGAAAGAGGGTGACAAAAAAAATCCATCGCCTGTCCCGCACGCGCGAGAGGGTTAGAAAATCATTCGCCTCTCCCACCGGGAGAGGCCGGCGCGCAGCGCCGGGTGAGGGGCGGCGCGTCGACAGGCGCAACGCGAAGACCCTCACCCTCCCCTCTCCCGCATGCGGGAGAGGGTAAGAAAGTAAAAGTTTTTTGCGATCGATATAAATTATGACTGGTAACACTCAGCAAAGCCTCGCCACCGCCTTGGCATCGCTCCTCGCTAACAAGCTAGACGGCTTTATCTCGCTAGATTCGCTTGAACGTTTGACCGGCGGCGCCAGTCAAGAAACTTATCGATTGGAAGTCACCACGCGCGACGGCGCGCGAACGCTCGCCTTGCGCCGCGCCGCGGGCGGTCAATCGATCGCGCGCGATGGACTTCAGATCGGCATCGCGCAAGAAGCGCGCCTGTGGCGCATCGCGCGTTCGGCTGGCGTGCCGGCGCCCGAGGTCTTAGCGGAGTTCACGCAGACAGAAGGCATCGGCGAAGGGATATTGATGCCGTGGCTGGAAGGCGAAGCGCTGGGGCATCGCATTGTGAAAGATGCGCATCTTGCGACCTTAGATCCATCACTCGCCTTCCAATGCGGCCAAACATTGGCGCGCATCCACCGCATCGATATCACGCTATCCGGCTTACGCGAACGTCTAGCGCACGTCACGGCGCGCGAATTGGTAGACGAAACTTGGTCGCGCTATCGCAGCTACGGCACCCCGCAACCGATGATCGACTACACCGCGCGCTGGCTGCGCGCACATCTGCCGCGCGACCGTGCACCGCGCCTAGTACATGGTGATTTTCGCAATGGCAATTTGTTGATTGGCCGACAAGGCATCGTCGCCGTCCTCGATTGGGAAATTGCCTACATCGGCGATCCGATGCGTGATTTGGGCTGGTTGTGCACACGCTCCTGGCGGTTTGGGCGACACGACAAACCGGTCGGCGGTTTTGGCGAGTACGAAGATCTCTTCGCCGGCTATCGCGATGAAAGCGGTGAAGAAGTTGACCGCGAAGCGCTGCACTTTTGGGAGGTGTTCGGATCTTTTTGGTGGGCGGTGGGTTGCCTCGCGATGGCCGATCAATATCGCCAAGGTCCAGATCGCCAAGTTGAGCGACCCGCGATCGGCCGGCGCTCCACCGAGTGTCAGATCGATTGCGTGAACTTACTCATTCCAGGCGACACGAAGCCACTCCCGCCGCCTGTGGAGCGCGATAGCAATCTTCCGACCACGCTTGAACTACTGCGTTCCGTGCGTGACTTCCTGCGCCAAGACGTCGCGCGCGAAACTAGCGATCGGCTGCAATACTTATCCCGCGTGGCCGCAAACTCGCTGGAGATTGTCGAACGCTCGCTGCAGTTCGCGCCGCTTGTGGAGGCGGAAGAACTCGTGCGACTGCGCGCCTTGCTGTCCCGTGATGATGATTTATCGGCACTCCGCAATGCGCTGATAGAACACATTCTGGATGGTAAATTTAAGCTGGATGATCCGGCGCTGACCACACATCTACGCGCAACTGTTAGCGCGCAGCTCGCGATCGACCAACCTGGCTATGCGGGCAACGAGAATCGGGGACAGACTCAAGGAGTAAATAGATGAAAGTAGCAGCCATCGGGCACGTGTTCGTTAAGGCAACCCGCTTTCTCGCGCCGAGTACGGTGGAGGTAGATGCCGACGGCATCCGCCATGATCGTGCGTTTGCGCTGGTCGAGGCGGACGATCGTTTTGTCAATTCGGATCAACATCGCACCTTCCTGCCGCTGCACTTCGATTACGACGCAGAAGCTGAGCGCTTGCGTTTAACCCTGCCAGACGGACGCGTAGTCGAAGGCAGCGCCGAGGCGGGTTCGCGGCGCTTCAGCATCAATCACGCCACGCTGCGCGACATTGCCGTGGCGGAGTTATCCGGCCCGTGGCGGGAAACCTTAAGCGAGTTCGCGGGGCGACCTATCGCGTTGGTGCGATGTCTATCCCACGGCCGCGCGATTGATGTTTTCCCCGTGACATTGGTCTGCACCGGATCGTTGGCGCGCCTCTCCCGAGAAGTCGGCTCACCGGTGGACGCGGCACGATTTCGCGCTGGCTTTATCATCGAACACGATGGCGAGCACGATGAAGATCGCTGGGAGGGTCGCCAACTCCGCGTCGGCAGCGCGCTCCTGCGAGTACGCACCGCCGTGCCTCGCTGCGCGATCACCGGGTTCAATCCCGCCTCCGGCGCACGCGATCAAGACGTCATGAAAGGCTTGATCCGCTACCGCGACAAGGTTGGATTGCCCGACGGCATGTTACCGGGCTACGCCACGCCGGGTTTCGCGACGTATGCGGAGGTGTTGGAACCTGGGCGAGTGAGCGTGAACGATCTTGTTGTTCTCGCAAATTAGCCTCGTTAGGGTAAGCAAAGCGCATCGTTACAAGATGCAAGCAGGTGCACCAAGGTTTCGCGTGCTCATCCGCCCCGGATTTGCATCATGCCCGACAAAGCGTGCTGCGGGCCGGCGTTTTTCCCATTCCGCAATCAACGGCCCCAGTTGGGCCGGCACACTCCCGTGTAGCAGAATGCCATCGGCATCTGCATCTATGCGCGCGAGCATGCCATCGACACAGGTGCGCGCGGAGCCGACGAGACAACCATCGTCAATCCAATGCCGCGGATAGAGTTCATAACTCCGTTTAATGATTTCAAGATCGCGGCTCACGTGCTCATCGCCGATCGAGCCTGCTTTGGCGCGCGCGCCGTGGTCATAGATGATGGCGCGCACGCGGTTAAGCACGGCCGTGTCCCAACGATTGGCTTTGCAAATGTTCTCAAACAATTGGCCGAGCGCGAGATAAGTGTTCATGCGCCGCACGATGAGATTCAGCATCGTCTCTTCGCTGGTTTCGCAAGCGCTAACACCAATCGTCCACACGCGGATGCTCGCCGGATCGCGTCCGGCATCCTTCGCGCCCTTGCGGACTAAACGCGTGCATCGATCCACCGCTTCAGTCGTCCATAGCGAGTTGTACACCACCGCATCCGCCCACTTGCCGGACCAATAGCAGGTTTCATCGCCCATCGGTGACATGATGATCGGCGGCGGGTTCGGCACGGTCACGCCTAGCGATGCCCCGCGCAGTTTGCCGACTGGACCGGAGTACGTCACCGTCTCCCCACGCCATAGTGCGCGCAGAATCGTGATCCAGTCTTCCAGCAAGCGAAACGTGATGTGCGGAATGCCGGCAGTATCCGCCAAGATCGCTTGCCCACGCCCGATGCCAAGCGCGAAACGACCGCCGGTCAACAGTTGCATCGTTGAGCCATAAGCCGCGACGACCAACGGATGGCGCAACGGAAGATTGGCAATGAGTCCGGAGGCTATGCCCATTTGCGTGTCTTCCGCAGCCGCGATGCCAGACAACACTTCCACGCTCTTGGTGTTGAGCCGTTCTGAAATCCACACCGAACCTAAGCCTAACGCGTGACCGTCACGCACTTCTTCGCGCACCTTGCCGGGATGCGCCACGTGTCCAGGCAATGTGTAAAAACCAAGTTCGGGGAAGCGGACTGTCATAAGGTGTAATCGCATGTCGCGCTGTTGGTGGCGCAAGTTGACTATAAAACAGTTGGGCGGTGGGCTGCACCTAGGGTTCGGGCTGGCACCGCTTGTAGGTTGGGGTGAGTGCAACGAACCCCAACCTTGGCATAGACGGACGCAAATTGTTGGGGTTTGCTTCGCGTACCCCAACCTACGTTCAAATGTACGAATCTACCGGCACATCGCGCTAGAAAGTCCAGGTTATATGGGTCTATTCTGCAGCCATAACCAAAAAAGCCTTGCGGAGGGAATCGATGCCAAATTGCCCTAGCTGCGCACATGACAATCCTCCTACAGCGCGCTTTTGCGTACAGTGTGGTCAAAAGCTTGCGCGGCAGTGCCCCAAGTGTGCATCGCCAACCAACACAGGCCAGCGTTTTTGCGGGGAATGCGGTACGTCGCTAATTGAAAGTTCCCCGATCGCGCCCGGTGCCGAGCTCGCGCCTTCTCCAGTCAACTACACACCGCCACACCTTGCCCAGCGCATTCTCGATAACCGCCATGCGTTGCGTGGTGAGCGCAAAAAGGTCACGGTGCTTTTTTGCGATGTGGTCGAATCCACCGCCCTTGCCACGCGCTTAGGCGCAGAAGGCATGCACGCCTTGCTCTCGGATTTCTTCACGCTTGCGCTCGCCGAAGTGCATCGCTTTGAGGGCACGGTCAACCAATTTTTGGGGGATGGCTTCATGGCGATCTTTGGCGCGCCGCTGGCGTACGAAGATCATGCGGCGCGTGCCGGACTTGCGGCGTTCGCGATTCGCGACGCCGTTATGCGTGCCCGACTGAATCCCCCGCGTACCGGCTGGGAAGCGGTACAGGTGCGCCTTGGCCTCAATTCCGGGCACGTGGTGGTGGGCACTATCGGCGACGATCTGCGAATGGATTACACGGCGGCGGGCGACACCACGCACATCGCCGCGCGCCTGCAGAATGTGGCGGCGCCGGATCAAATTTTATGCAGCCAGGCGACGGTCGATGCCGCCCACGGGTCATTAGAAGTCGAAGCGCTTGCTTCCGTGTCGCTAAAAGGAGTCTCGGGGCCAGTCACACCCCTCAAACTCTTAGCCGCGCGCGAACGCACGACACGAATGGCACAAACGCGGACGGAATTTGTCGGGCGCGAGACGGAGCTGACTGATCTTTTATCGTTCGCTTCGCGCGCAACAGCCGGCCACGGTGCGGTGATTGAAATAGAAGGTGAGCCCGGCGCCGGTAAATCGCGTTTGATGATGGAGTTCGCCGCGCGCGCACCCGAGATCTATGCGCCCATCTTTGGCCAATGCATTACTTACGGCAACCAGCGCCCGAACGTGCCCATTATCGAACTGGCAAGCGGGTTAATTAGACGCGCGCAGCGCACCGTTACCACACTTACTGACGACCAGCGCGATTATTTGCATGCGCTAATCGGCGAGCCGACGGCACTCGAGCGACTCAAGACCATGGACCCAGCCACGTTGCGCGGCCGCACACAGCAGGCGCTTGCGCAACTGTTGCGGGCAAATGGCCCCACGGTGCTGATTGTCGAAGACTTGCACTGGGCAGATCCCAGTTCGCTTGATTATTTGCGCGCCTTATCCGGCGCGTTGACCGAAACCTCGACCTTACTCATCGTGACTTTTAGGCCGGGTTCGGAACCGCCGTGGTCACCCTCGTCGCGGCTGGCTCGTGTACGGCTAAAACCTCTCTCGGCGACGGCGTGCAGCCTTCTTTTGACGCAATTCGCGCCTACGTTAACCGCTGCACAACAGGCGGACGTGCTGACTCGCGCGGAAGGCAATCCATTTTTTTTGGAAGAACTAATTCGTGCGTCACTGGTAGGCGAACCGTTGCCCGGTGACGTGTTCGATGTGCTCGGTGCGCGTATCGATCGACTCGCCCCATCGGATAAACGCCAGCTGCGCATCGCCTCGACCATCGGCCGCGAGTTTTCGCTCGATCTTTTGGAAGAAGTATCTGAACAAGCCTCTGCACGGTTACGCATAGAGGCATTGATTAATCTTGGCTTCGTCGAATCGTTGAATGCTCGGCGTTATCGATTTGTGCACGCGCTCACTCAAGAAGTGGCGTATCAGGGCATGCTGAGTGATGAACGCAAAACGCTGCATACCGCGCTCGCCACCCGCCTAGCCGCCAAAGCACTCGAGCCCGAACAGGATTGCGAAGATATCGCGCGACATTACCTGTCAGGTCTCACGCCAGCCTTGGCGCTCCCCTATTTAGAAGCCGCGACTGCCAAAGCCATCCGTGTCCACACACTGGAAGCAGCGCATATGTTTGTGACGGAGGCGGTCAAGTTATTCGACGCAGAGCCAATGGCGCCGGAGCGTTTGTCACGCTGCGTGGTCTATCTCTTGCAAGCCTTTCCGGTGTTTCACTTTCTGCATAAACATCGCGAGTACGAAGCCCTACTCAAACGTTACGCGCCGCAGGTGGAAGCGTTAGGGGTGCCTGCGTTACTAGGACCGTTTCTTAGCCAGTTGGGGCATCGGGCGGCTGTCGCTGGACGCTTTGCGGAAGCGGAATCACTCTTGATGAAGGGACTCGCACTATGTGACGAAGCAAACGATCCCGTCAACGCTGCGCATGCGAGCTTTATGTTGGGATGGGTACACTCGAATGGCGGGCAATGCACGCTGAGCGAGGAATTCGGTCAACGCGCACTCCGATATCTAGAGCACGCACCCATTCCCATATTTCTGATGTTTGCCAATGTTGGCTTGATGTTGAGCGCCGTCTTTCGCGGCCATTGGACGGATGCGGTCGCCTACGCGCAACGCGCGCGCGATGTCGGCATCGACAATCATGACGATGGGATAGCGGCATTCGGTGGTGCATTCCTTGCCTGGGTGTTGTACGAGAAAGGTGACCACGAAGCAGCCGCCAAGGAAGGCGGTCGCGCGGCGGCGATCGCGCCTACAGATTATTTCAAGGGCTGGGCGGTAACCTTTTGGGCAGCGCCCGCGATCAGCCTAAATCAATCCGGCGACTGGCTCGCGATTTTGGATCAAGCGGTTAGCTACTCGGAACAAGCCGGGCATTACATGGGATATGCGCTGATCTCTTTGGTGCGTGGAGAAGCGCTTGTTAAATTGGGACAATACTCGCAAGCGCAAATCGACATGGGCGCGCTACATCGCCTAGCTCAGTCCATCCCATATCCCTATGTCGCCGCCGGCACGCTCCAAGTCCAGGCCGAATGCGCGGCTCATGTAGGTGAGAGCGACCGTGCTCGCGATTTATTTGAACTCGCCGCGCAAGAATTTTTGGCAATCGATGCCGAACATCGCGTCGCGCGGTGCCGGGAACGCCTAGGGCAGTTGTAAGGTTGCCCGACGTTAGGCTTGGCACTCGCGACGCGCGCTCGAATCGTCCGTGCCGGCCCGTCTCATACGTAACGCGCAGGCGCACCGATATCGTCACACTAGTCTCATAGGTTGGGGTGAGTGCAACGAACCCCAACTTTTTGCGCCTGCAGATGCCGATGGTTTCACGAACGTTTAATGGTTATCGCTGACGTTGGGGTTCGCTTTGCTCACCCCAACCTACACCGGTATTGTTATTGGCGATTCGCATTCACGTCGGTGTATCGTAGCGCTGTACCGTCACCCAATATAAATCAAGGGCCCCCTCATGACTCGCATGCGCTTCGGAGCTTTTATTCCGCCCCACCACTTACCGACCACCTATAATCCGACTTACGCCTTGCAGCGCGATGTAGAGATCGTGCAATTGCTGGACCACATCGGGTTTGACGAAGCTTGGTTTGGCGAGCATCACTCCGGTGGCGTTGAAGTCATCTGCGATCCCATGCTGTTCATCGCGCATGTGGCGGCGCAGACGCGCCACATACGTTTGGGCACGGGTGTAGTCTCCCTGCCGTATCACAATCCGCTGTGGGTGGCGGATCGTTTGGCGTTGCTCGATCATTTAACACGCGGGCGGGTCATGTTGGGCGTGGGGCCGGGTGCGCTCGCAACGGACGCCGCGATGATCGGCATCGCGCCGCACGAACAGCGCGATGCGTTGGATACCGATACCGACGTGCTCATGCATCTTTTGACCAGCGACGAACCCATCAGCATCGAGACTTCCCGTTACAAACTGGTGGATGCGTGCTTGCAACTCGACTTCTATCAAGACCCGCATCCCGAGATCGCCGCCGCAGGCGTGGTGTCGCCCTCTGGCCCCCGCATTGCCGGTAAACACGGCATTGGTTTGATCTCAATCGGCGCGACGATGAAAGCAGGCGTTGATGTCCTTGCCATGCATTGGGATGTGGTGGAACAACGTGCCAAGGAGTTCGGTAAATCCGCGCGGCGGGAGAGCTGGCGGGTGGTCGGCTTGATGCATCTGGCGGATACCAAATCACAAGCATTAGCCGACGTGCGGCACGGTATTCGCGAATTCTGCGATTACCTGCAACACACCGCCGCCGCGCCGCAGCTACAAGTCACCGGCAATACGATCGACGAGTACATTGATTGGGCGCTGAACAACGGCTCCACCGTCATTGGCACCTATGACGAAGCCATCGAGCACATCGACAGCGTGTATCAACTTTCCAACGGCGGCTTCGGTTGTTACCTACTTTTCGATCACAACTGGGCACCGTACGCGGCCAAGAAGCGCCATTACGAAATCTTTGGCGATCACGTCATCCCGCATTTCAAACAGACCAATCGGCGCATGCAACGAAGCGAAGCGGCCTTACGCAAGGTGCGCGAGCCGCTGGCGGCGGCGCAGCAAGAAGCGATAGCGGACTTTCGTGCGCGGCATGAGGCGGAGTTACGCGCCAAGCAAAATTAGCGCGCGTTTTTCTAAAACCTCTCCCGCCCCCGGACTTGACCCAGCCGCCGCGCGCGCGCACTGTTGGTAACGGGCCGGCGACTTTGCTTGACGCAACGCAACGAACATGGAAAACAATCTGCCGATGGAGGATCCAACATGACTGCACGCACTCACGCAATACACAAACTGCCACTTGTCGGATTACTGGCCGCTGCATGCTCGGCAACTGCTTATGCTGATTCAGATCGCCGTTCGGATACCGAGGATGTCGCCAACTTGATCTATTGCTACGCACGCGGCACGGATGCCATCGGCGACGCCACCACTAACCCCCATCCGCGTGATGCCGGGCTTGCGATTTACAATCAGTGCTTCACGCAGGATGCGGAATTCCGCGCATGGTTTCCGCATCAAAAATTTAACTCACAGACTTTTCCGGATCCCTCGACCACCAACGTGACCGTCGGGCCGGGGGCTTGGGCTGATTTCGTCAACGGGGTCTTTCGCGGCAATGGCTACGATTTCACGCAGCACATGATCACCAATGTCGATGTCGCGATCCGTGGCCGCACCGCTAAGCTCACGGCATATCTAAATGCCTCGCATGTGGTTTCCGGTACCGTGGTCGGTGGACCATCCGAATGCGTGGCTGTGGCCAACGGGACGTACTCGTTAACCGCCAAGAAATTCGGCGAGCAGTGGAAGGCGACTAAACTCGATCTCACGTTGCTCACCTTCAACCCGGTGTTCGGTTGCACGCCTCCTTGATGCTCAAATAACAGTCTAGTTGCGAGGGTAACGATGGCAGCAGAAGGCAGCGGCGGCGCGTTAAACCCCAGTACGGTGGCACGCGATCAAGATCCGACAGAAACCCAGGAGTGGCTGGACGCGTTTGACGCCGTGGTCGCGGTTGCGGGTTCCGAGCGCGCGCTTTTTCTGCTACATCAGCTTGAGGAGCGCTTACGCGAAACCGGCGCGCATGCGCCGACACTGCCGTATTCCGCTTACCGCAATACCATTCCGCTCGATCAGCAGGGCCCCTACCCTGGGGATCCGGTGCTGGAAGAACGGCTCACCTCGATCATGCGCTGGAACGCGCTCGCGATGGTTGCGCGCGCAAATCACGCACATGGCGAGTTGGGTGGCCACATCGCAAGTTACGCGTCGGCCGCGGAGATCTTCGAAGTCGGCTTTCACCATTTCTTTCGGGCCTCCAATGGAGATCGGCTGGGCGACTTGGTGTATTTCCAGCCGCATTCGGCACCCGGGGTTTATGCACGCGCATTCTTGGAAGGACGCTTGAGCGAAGCTCAGCTTGCCAACTATCGGCTGGAAGTTGCCGGTCATGGTCTCAGTTCTTATCCACATCCGTGGCTTATGCCAACCTTCTGGCAGTTTCCAACGGGCTCGATGGGCCTTGGACCCTTGACCGCGATTTATCAAGCACGCTTTTTGCGATACGTGCGCGATCGCGGTCTCGCACAGACGGACGAGCGCCATGTGTGGGGCGTGTTCGGCGACGGTGAAATGGACGAGCCGGAATCAATCGCCGGACTTACGCTGGCCGCGCGCGAACGCTTGGACAACCTCACTTTCATCATTAACTGCAATTTGCAACGACTCGATGGTCCCGTACGCGGCAACGGCCAGATCATTCAGGAACTGGAAGCGTTGTTCACCGGCGCCGGTTGGAATGTCATCAAGGTGTTGTGGGGATCGGATTGGGATGCGCTTTTCCAACGCGATACGAACCATACGTTGCTCAGGATTTTTGCGGCCACCCCTGACGGCGAGTACCAAACGCTGGGCGCGAAAGACGGCAGCTACAACTTGGCGAATTTCTTTCAGCAAGATCCGGACTTGGCCAAGCTCGTCGCGCATATGTCGGAAGCTGAAATCGATGCCCTACGGCGCGGTGGTCACGATTTCCGCAAATTGTATGCGGCGTATGCGGCGGCGCTTAAGCATCCCGGTCAACCGACCGTCATTCTCGCGAAAACCAAAAAAGGGTTTGGCATGGGCGGCGCGGGTGAATCACGCATGACGGCGCATCAGGCCAAAAAGCTCGATGTGGATGCCTTGAAGTCCTTCCGCGATCGTTTTCACCTGCCATTGACCGATGCACAGGTAGAAGCGCTGGAGTTTTATCGTCCGTCTGAGGAAAGTGCCGAAATGCGCTACCTGCGCGAACATCGCGTACGACTCGGCGGTTACTTGCCCAACCGTGAAGTTATCGATGCACCGTTGGCCGTGCCGGCGCTCAATCAATACGCCGGCTTCGCACTGGACGCGGAAGATAAAGAAATGTCGACGACGATGGCGTTCGTGCGCCTCCTCGGCAGTCTATTACGCGATAAAACACTTGGGCCGCGCCTCGTCCCCATCGTGGCGGATGAAGCACGAACTTTCGGCATGGCGAATCTGTTTCGGCAAGTTGGCATCTACTCGCCGGTTGGGCAAACCTATGAGCCAGAGGACGCCGGCTCGATGTTGTATTACCGTGAAATCAAAGACGGCCAGTTGCTCGAAGAAGGCATCACGGAGGCCGGTGCGCTAGCCTCGTGGATTGCGGCGGCGACTTCCTACTCCGTCAATCGATTGCCGCTGATGCCGTTTTTTATTTACTACTCGATGTTCGGCTTCCAGCGCGTCGGCGATTTGATTTGGGCGGCGGCAGATCAACGCGCGCGCGGCTTTTTGCTGGGTGCCACGGCCGGCCGCACCACGCTGAGCGGCGAAGGGTTGCAACACCAAGACGGTAGCAGTCATTTGATTGCCGCCACCATTCCCACCTGCCGCGCTTACGATCCGGCGTTTGCTTACGAACTGGCGGTAATCATCGACCACGGTTTGCGCCGCATGTTGGAGGCGCAAACGGATGAGTTCTATTACGTCACCGTCATGAACGAAAATTACGCACAACCCTCGCTGCCGTCAGGCGTTAGCGATGATATCGTCAAGGGCCTGTACCGCTACGCCCGTCACACACGAAACGACGCGCCGCCCGCGGTGCATTTGATGGGTTCCGGCACAATCCTACGCGAGGTGATCGCCGCCGGTGAGATGCTGTTCAAAGAGTGGAACATCGGCAGTGAAGTATGGAGCGCGACGAGCTTTGCGGAACTCGCGCGTGATGCCCGCGAATGTGCGCGCTGGAATCGTTTGCACCCACAAGGGACTGAACGCGAAAGTCATCTCGATAAATGTTTGAGCGGCGAAACGCCGATAATCGCCGCCACCGATTATGTTGCGGCCTATCCGCAGTTAATTGCGGCCTACTTGCGCGCGCCATTCGTGGCACTCGGCACGGATGGTTTTGGGCGCAGCGATACCCGCGAAGAACTGCGACGTTTTTTTGAAGTCGATCGCACCGCGATTGTCGTCACCGCCCTCGCGACATTGGTCGAGCAAGGCACGATCTCGCCCAAAACCCTGCGCACCGCGCTGGCGCAGTATCAAATTGACCCAGAGCGTGTGGCCGCCTGGCAGCGCTAAAGCAACGGAGAAAACTTATGATTCTTGAAGGTGTTCGCGTCCTCGATTTTACCCAGTATCTAGCCGGTCCGACGGTCACGCGCTTGATGGCGGAGATGGGCGCGGAAATCATTAAAGTGGAGCACGCGCCCGGCGGCGATCCGGCACGTGGGTTGCCGTTTTTGAAAGACGGCCGCAGCGGTTACTTCGTTCAGCAGAATCGCGGCAAGCAAAGCCTGTGTTTAGATATGACCAAACCCGCCGCGCACGAAATTCTGCACGACTTAGTCAAGCACGTGGATGTCATGGTCGAGAATTACGGACCGGGCGTGATGGAAAAGCGCGGACTCGATTTCGCGGCCGCTGCTAAATTAAATCCGCGCCTCATCATGGCGTCGATTTCGGCGTTCGGGCGCGTGAGCCCGCTGTCGCATCGCACCGGCTACGATTGGATAGCGCAAGCTTACGCCGGCATCATGCATGTCACGGGACCAAAGAACGGCAAACCACATCCGGTCGGCTGCGGCATCGGCGATGTGAACTCCGGTGTGCATGCGTTCTCAGCCATTGGCTACGCGCTCTATCATCGCGAACGCACCGGACGCGGCCAGTTTCTCGATATCTCGATGGTCGACGCGTTGTTTCACATGCATGAAGTCAACGTGCAGTCGATATCGTTGGGCAACGGATGGAAACCGACCCGCATCGGCTCCAGCCACGAGTTGGTCGCGCCCATCGGCGTCTACAAAGGGCCGGAAGGTTACATCGTGATCATGGCGTTGCAACTGCAATGGCCCAATCTGTGCAACGCGATGAATCGGCCTGACCTTATCACCGATCCTAATTTTGCCGAACCGGCGGCGCGCGCGAAGCGCTATGAAGAATTGAACGACATGCTGGAAGCTTGGCTCGCGACGTTCCCGAGCGATCAAGCGGCGCTCGCGCGGTTGGAGGAATTCCGCGTGCCGTGCGCGCCGGTGATCAGTCCCTATGACGCGACGAAGTACGAGTATTTTGAAAAGCGCGGGGCTTTGCGTACGGTCAAAGATCCGCTCATCGGTGAAATGATGATCCCGGGATTTCCGCTGCGTTTCTCCGAACAACCCGAGCTGCCGGAGTTGACGGCGCCGTTGCTCGGTCAACATAACGAGCGAGTTTTGCGTGAAGTCGCCGGATATTCCGCCCAGCAGGTGCAATCGTTAGCGGCAAGCGGGGTATTGTTGCAGGGGGATCGTTAATGAAACTCGGCCTATTCGGCATCAACATGAATGCTTGCAGCCAACCGGATGTGCTGGCGCAGGTTGCGCAAGCGGCGGAAGCAGCTGGCTTTGAATCGCTGTGGACGGGTGAACACGTGGTGTTACCGGATCCACAAGTAGCGCCTTCGCCGCTGCCCCCACTTTATCCAATGCTCGATCCAACCGTTGCGCTCGCGTTCGCCGCGGCGCATACCAAAAACGTCAAGCTCGGCACCGGCATTATCATTCTGCCGCAACGTAACCCGCTGGTACTCGCCAAGGAACTGGCGAGTCTGGATGTGCTGTCGAAAGGTCGGCTTATCTTTGGCATCGGCATTGGATATTTGAAGGCCGAGTTTGATGCACTTGGGATTCCTTTCGATCACAAAGGCGCGCGTACGGATGACTACCTCGCCGCGATGCAGGCCGTGTGGTCGCAAGCGCAGCCAAGCTATCAAGGAAGGTTTGTTTCCTTCAGCGGGATCCAAGCACGCCCGCAGCCTGTGCAGCAACCGTCGCCGGAGATTGTGGTTGGCGGGCGCACGCCGGGCGCCTTTCGGCGGGCGGTCAAATATGCGCACGGTTGGTACGGGTTTGCACTGGATGAAATGGCGACTCAGCAATGCATGGAAGGACTCGCGCAAGCGGCGCGCGAAGTCACGCGTCCCGCAGAGCTCGGTCCGCTCGAAATCAGCATCACGCCCAAAGACGATCTGACGCGTGATCTCATCCGTCGTTACGCAAGTCTAGGAGTACATCGCTTGATTCCGTTTCCCAAACTCAAAACGGCGGCGGAGTTGGTCGAGTACGTCAAACACACCGCGGACCAGGCGCATGGGTAAGCGCATACCGCACGAGGTCGCGTTGTGAATTCGCTTCTCGTCGCGCTGCAAAATGTCGCGTTGGCGAGCTGTTGGTTGTTTGCCGGCGCCGCTGTTTATATCAACGCAGTCGAACATCCCGCACGCATGGGCTGCGGGACCGCGTTAGCGGCAACGGTGTGGAAGCCAAGCTACCAGCGCGCTTATGTCATGCAAGCAACACTCGCCGCCACCAGCGTCGTCACTGGGATAGGCGCCTGGTGGTTCAGCGAATACATCGGCTGGCTCGTCGGCGCATTGCTGATCGGCGCCGTGATCCCGTTTACGTTTATCGTCATCATGCCCACCAACCAGCGCTTGTTCGAGCCGGCGCGCGATCTCGCTTCCGCGGAAACCAATGCATTGCTCATCAAATGGGGCCACCTGCATGCGGTCCGCAGTGCGCTTAGCGTCTGCGCGGCACTGGTGTTTCTCGCCGCGCTACAATCGTAAAATTTGCGAATGGCGCGGACTGTTAGCATCAACGTGTTATGCGCCGTTTTACTCACGGCCTGCGCAGCGCACATCGCGCCTTGCCCGCAGGGGGCACAACCTGCGGTACAAGACCTTCTCTACTTTGGTCAAGCCACGCCCACTGGCCAAGTTAGCGAAAGTGACTGGGGCGAATTTATCGACAGCACACTCACGAAACACTTTCCGGCGGGCTTCACGGTGTGGCAAGCCAACGGCCAATGGCGCGATGCCCACAATGACATCATCCACGAGCCAAGCTACGTCGTGAGCGTGGTTCACCCAGATACGCCCACCGCGGAACAAGCGCTTAACGATGTCGTCTCACAATACAAGACGCGCTTCCAACAAGAAG
Source organism: uncultured Klebsiella sp. (assembly GCA_964555355.1). Taxonomy (GTDB): domain Bacteria; phylum Pseudomonadota; class Gammaproteobacteria; genus CAIKBL01. Next base: position 148,507 of record CAZKRY010000009.1, on the reverse strand, counting down.
CGGTACTGCGCGTAAGAAGCGCGGCTTGCATGTCTTTGTAGTGACGCCCTCAGCGCCCGCGATACATCGGCGCGCGCTTTTCCATAAACGCACGCGGACCTTCGCGCGCGTCTTCGGTCAAAAATACCGGGCCTGAGATTTCGTTTTCAAGCGCAAGCGCGTCACGCTCCGGTAAACCTAAGCACGCACGCGCGGATTTACGGATCGCACGCACTGCAAGCGGGCCGTTCGCCGCGATTTTCTCGGCGATTTCCATTGCTTTGGCGAGCGGATCATCCGCCACGTGATTCAGAAAACCGAGCTGCAGCGCCTCTTGCGCGGTGATGAGATCGCCGGTCAATAACAATTCCATGGCCTTGGCGAATGGCAATTGCACGGGCAAGCGGACCGACGAACCACCAGCCGGGAACAGCGCCCATTTCACCTCCTGCACGCCGAACTTGGCGCTCGGCACGGCCACACGAATATCGGTGCCTTGCACGATCTCCATACCACCCGCGATCGCGTGCCCATTGATGGCCGCGATGACCGGCTTTTCGGTATCGAAGTCGCGCAACAGCGCGCGGCGGGTGAGCGCCCGATCGGCCACTACTTTGCGGTCATAGTCGTTCTCCGGTTGGCGTACGCCGGAAAACAGCGGAATCAATTGGCCGAGATCCGCGCCGGCGCAGAATACGCTGCCGGTACCGGTCAGCACCGCTACCCGTACGTTGACATCGTCGCGGATGGCGGCCCACGCATCCGACAAGCGCACCGCGACTTCCGGGTTGATGGCATTGCGCGCATCCGGTCGGTTGATCGTCACGATTGCAACGTGGCCTTTCACTTCGTAATTCAAAACGGACATCGGAGGCTCCTTAGGGTTGTGCGGCTCGCCCTATTGTGCGGGATTACGCGCATTCCCGTATATTCTTCCGTTCTATTCCAACCGTCACCGATAAGGAGCCCCTATGGACGTTTACGACGCGATGCAAACCTTAAACGCCTGCCGTTATTACAAGAAGGATCCGGTGCCGGATGCGCTGATTGGCAAAGTGCTGAACGCGGCGCGATGGGCCGCGACCGGCAGCAATAACCAACCGGTGACTTATGTGGTGGTGAAGGACGCAGGCAAGCGACGCGCCATCCATGATCTGTACCAACCGATCTGGGACATGGTCATGCAGCGGTACGCGAGCGGAGAAATTAAATCCGGCTTCGATACTAAGTTTTTGGCGAATGTGGATCACTTCGCACGGCATCTCGCGGACGTGCCGGTGATGATCGTGGTGTGTGCGGATTGGAAGGTCTTAACGGCGCTCGACGCAAATTTGGACCGCACGGTACTCACCCCCGGCTCATCGATTTATCCCGGCGTGCAGAATCTGATGCTCGCCGCGCGCAACGAAGGGCTCGGTACCGTGCTCACCACACTCTTGGTGTTAAGCGAAAAAGAAATTAAAAAAATGTTGAACATTCCGGAGCCCTTGGCGACTGCCGCGGTCATCACGCTCGGTTGGCCGGAGAAGCCGTTTCCGAAGAAACTCAAACGTAAACCGCTCGCGCACGTCGCGTTCTTGGATACGTACGGCGCGGCGCTGCCAGAGGCTGCAGGCTACGTTTGAGGTTGCCCCTCACCCGGCGCTGCGCGCCGACCTCTCCCGATGGGAGAGGTTTAATTTCTCCCTCTCCCGCGCGCGGAAGGGTAGGGGTGAGGGTCTCCAAGCAGTGCAGATTGACACGCTGCCCCTCACCCGGCGCTGCGCGCCGACCCCTCCCGATGGGAGAGGTTTAATTTCCCCCTCTCCCGCTGCGCGGGAGAGGGCCGGGGTGAGGGTCTTCACGCGCGAGAGTTCCCCTCCCCGCCCCGGTACGCAGCAAGCGCCCGCGCTTTCACAATCGCGCGATCAACGATTCTGTGCGGGTAGTCGCGCCCTAACGTAACGCCCGCACCTTGCAAAATCAGCGGCGGCGCCTCCCAGGGCCGGTGCACCCACCGCGTGGGCACGCGGCTTAATTCCGGCACCCAACGGCGCACAAAGTCGCCGCGCGGATCGAATTTTTCTCCCTGCAAGACGGGATTAAATATCCTGAAGTACGGTGCGGGGTCGGTACCGACGCCCGCGGCCCACTGCCAACCACCGTTGTTCGCCGCCGGATCGCCATCGAGCAAATGACGCATGAACCAAGCTTCGCCAAGCCGCCAATCGATTAACAAATCTTTGACCAAGAAAGACGCAACGATCATGCGCCCGCGATTGTGCATCCAGCCGCACGCCAGCAATTGGCGCATGCAGGCATCGACAATCGGATAACCCGTGTGCCCGGTCTGCCAGGCGGCGAGATCGTCAGGGGCATCGCGCCACGCGATGGCGCGGAGACGCGGATTAAATTCGATGCGAGTGACGTGCGGGAAGTGACATAGGACGGAGAGATAAAAATCCCGCCAAGCTAATTCTTTGAGCCAGATTTCCGCGCCGGTAGAAGGCGTGTGTGCGAGCGATTGCTGAACCATCGTCGCTAACCAGCGCGGCGACAACATACCGAAACGCAGATACGGTGACAGCAACGAGGTCCCGTCCTCTGCGAGAAAATCACGCGCGACGCCGTAGCGATGGAGCGTTTGTGACATAAATCGTTCGCACCGTCGATACGCTTCCCCTTCTCCTGGCACGAGCCACGGCGATGGACTGTCCACCGGTAACAACTCTGACGCCAATTCGCAGTTTGCGGCTGGGATAGAAAAAGGCACCGGCAAAGCGGCACCTGCGACCAACGGCTGAGCGCGCCATGATTTATAAAACGGCGTGAACACCGTGTACGGTTTGCCCTCGCGCGTGAGTAGCTGGTCTGGCGCGTGAATGGCGATGCCCGACGTCAATTTCAGAGGCAGTTCGCGCGCGATCTCCATATCGCGTTGACGTGCATACGGTGAGTAGTCGGCGCACGCGGTAATACACGAAGCGTGCGTTGTCTGTAGCGCATGCCTCAACACCTCGCGCGGCGCGCCGCGTAGCACATACAACCGATTACCATGCGCACGAAGCGCCGTATCGAGCGCCACCAATCCACCACACAGAAAGCCGCGCCGATTCGCCGCGCCACGATGCCAACGACTTTCCAGAATTTGGGGATCCCAAATAAAAATTGGAATGACCCGTCCCACCGCCAATGCCGCCTGTAACGCAGGGTTATCGTGTAACCGTATGTCACGACGTACCCACCAGATGGCGCTGGTCACGGCGATACTTTCGCAATCTCAGACACCGGTTCGGCATGACAGGCCGCGCACCGACGCAGCGGACCTGTTTTGATACCGCGTGCGGCGATCTCGGTATGGCAGTCGCGGCAGAAGCGATGGAAATCGCGTTCGATGGTCAGCGCGAGCTCCGGGCGGATCTTGTGGCAGAAATAGCAGGAGTCGCGGCCCGTATTGTCAAAAAAATTATGGTGACAGGTGGCGCACTTGACCGCCGCATGATCGTGATGATCAAACACAATGGGTAACAGCGGCCGAGAAATTATCAAATGCTCGCGCCACTCGATGAGCGAGACGCAAATCAACGCCGTGATCCAGGCCGCTACAAGCAGGGATCGGTCTGACATAGTGGCGCTTCGATGAGGGTGGATTCCCAGGACCCGCTCAGGGCAAACCAACTCGCCGCCGCGAGCCACATCAGGGTTACGGCAATCACGATGGATTTACCAGTGGGGCGTTGCCGTGAGGTGGCGACGCTGGGTTGCCGTGACCAAGCCTTGCGGCGCAACCACCAGGTGAATACCGTCGGGATTGCCATCAACCATAACGCGGCGAAGCGTTGTCCCCCCGAATGATGGTAATACCCTGCGCCCAGCACATGCCACAACGTAAGCCCGACTGCCGCCAACGATAGCAACATGTGCCACTGCCGCCAGGCGCGATACGTCAAGCGCGAGTGCGTTCCGCGAGGCGAACTCACCAACAAAATCACCGCGAAGAGAAGCGCAACCAGCCCCGCCAACATGGCGGCAGAGGCACCGAGTTTTAGGTATTCGATGACTCGCGGCTCCACATAGAGCAGCAAGATGACGTGGATCAGGACTAGCGCACTCAGAACATAGGCCAGATCGCGATGAACACGCTGCACCATACGCAGAAACGCACTGTCCGCGAATTGCGGCGCCCACCAGCGCGCACTCAGCAGTGGCAATAACGCTAACCCCACAGCGCCGGCTAATCCCAACGCCATCGCGAAATCCCACGCAATGCCTTGGTGGCGGGCGCGTGCGACCAGCACCACGGCAAACGGTGCCAGTGCATAGAGCACAACCGCGCTTAACCAAGCGTTGGTCAGCGACCAGCGCGCGGCGAGAGATTTCATATTCGAAGGGACATCCGGCGATCGCGCCTACACGGTTTGAGGTTGGCGAAGTTTACTTTAAAGATACTCAGTTCATGTCTCATACCGCGCACTAAGACCCTCACTCCAACCCCCTCCAGTGGGCGGGAGAGGGCGCAAAATCAATTCCTTTTTTGCCTATTCCCCGGCGCGATTAACTTGCGCCATACTACGGCCATCGCCATCTCACTGGGAGCCCAACCATGTCACAACTGCAAGACATCAATCGCCAAGTGGAACATCGCGTGTTACCGCCAGTTTCGCATGATGAATTTGCACGACAAGAATTTGTGCGTAGCTACAAGGAGTATCTGGTCAAGCACGTGCATGGTGGCAATCGCGAAGCCTATGAGAAACGCGTCAAACCCGCCTTTGAGAAACAGCACAAGCGCGCGCCGAAAGATCGCTTCGAAGTGCGGGACGTCATGACCGGCGACAATTACTATCAAACCTTCAGCGCGCTGCTGCGCACCAGCCAGGAAATGATGTGGTCGTCCTGCCAGATCCCGGTGGCACGCGACTTGAACCGCTTGAATAGAGAAGTCGCCAAAGTGAACGGCAAAGCGCGTGGCTCGCTGCGTTTGAACCCCAAGCTCGTCATGCCGAAGTATCACACGGCGGTCGACATTCACTGCCAACCGGGCGGCTATCACGTGGAGTACGAGCCCGGCGACGCCTCCGCCGGCATGGTCTATGACCGTGCAGTACACATCTATGCGATGGGCCAAATGGGACCGTACAACAACGATATGGGCGCATCGATTGTGATGTGGCTGCGGGAACAACATCCGGATTTCAAGCCGAAGCGAATTCTGGACATGGGTTGCTCGGTGGGTCATAGCACTATTCCGTATGCGGAAGCCTTTCCTAATGCCGAAATTCACGCCATCGATGTAGCCGCGCCAATGCTCCGCTATGCGCATGCCCGCGCGGAAGATTTAGGCGTCGTCGTGCATTACTCGCAACAAAATGCCGAGCAAACGGATTTTGCGGATGGTTCGTTCGATTTAATCGTCTCGCATATCCTGCTGCATGAAACCTCCGAGAAGGCGATTCACAACATCGTGCGCGAATGCAACCGACTGCTCCGCAAGGGCGGCATGATGCTGCACGCGGAAACTCCGCCGTACAAAAACATGGATGCCTTCGATGCCTTCATGCTTGATTGGGATACACGCAACAATAACGAACCCTTTTGGGCGAGATCGCACGAGATCGATCTGAAGAAACTCTCGCAGAGCGGCGGTTTCGATCCGAAGAAAGAGATTGAGACGTTGATCCCGAGCGCCTTCCAAGTCGCCAAGGCCAAACGTTCGCATGTCTTCCAAGGTGGCGACTTCGGCGGTGGCGGGTTCTGGTTTATTTACGGCAATCACAAGTAGAGGATTGGGATGGCATCCGCACAACTCAAAAGAAAAGCCAAAGGCGAGCGCCCGTACTTTTTTGCCGATCCCAATGTCGACCGCGTGATCGCGATGGTCATGGGCTTGGCTGGCGAAGTCGCAGTCATGCGTGATCGCCTGGATACTATCGAGCGTCTGCTCGAGAACGGCAAAGCGCTGCGTCGACGCGACATTGAGATGTACAAACCCAACGAAGAGGTAACGGCGGACCGTGCGGCCTGGCGTGAGTCTTTCTTGGGCGAGATATTGCGGATCGTCGAAGTTGAGCGCGAAGCGTTGACCGAAAGCGATCGCGCGCCTTACGCGCAAGCGATTAACTTGGTGACCACGGATCACGCAACGAAACCTGCCAAACGCGCCGCGCCGGCCAAGACCAAGCAGCCCCTCGGCCGCAAAAAGACGGCATCCAAAACGCGCAAGAAATAGCGCTACGCTCGAGCCCGGCTCGGGCGTAAATTGATAAGGACCGACTCATGAATTTTTCGGAACTATGCGTCGCTCGCCACAGCGTGCGCCGCTATCAGACCGGGCTTAGCATCGACGATACGACGCTCAAACAAATATTCGACTTAGTGCGTTACTCCCCGAGTTCCTTTAACTTGCAGCACTGGCAATTCATCGTGGTGCGTGACGCCGCTCGCAAGAAAACCCTGCGCGGCCTTTCCTACGGGCAACAACAAGTCGAGGACTGTGCCGCCGCCATTTTGGTATGTGGCCGTTTGGATGCACATGAGGATGCGGCTACGCTGTATGCCGATGCACCCGCCGAGCAGCGCGAAAAGTTTGTGCCGATGATCGGCGGCGTATATCGCAACCAAGCGAATCTTCAGCGTGAAGAAGCGATTCGATCAGGCGCGCTGGCTGCGATGTCACTGATGTACGCGGCCAAACACTTCGGTTGGGATAGCGGTCCGATGATCGGCTTTGATGCCGGTAAAGTCGCCGCACTGTTGGAGCTTCCGTCCACGGTCATTCCGGTCATGTTGGTCACGCTCGGCAAAGCATTGGACGGCCAACAGCCGGCACGGCTTTACCGGCGGCCGTTGCCAGAAATCGTTCAACTCGAGTCGGCGCGCGGCGCCGGTCTCGTGTAGCGAATTCCAACGTGATCGAATCGGCGCGCGCGCGTCTCGGCCGCCGGGCGCGCGGATTTGGGTTCGCCGCCGTTGGTGGCTGGTTAGTGTTTGTGGCCTGCCTATTCTTCCCCGCGATCCCGATGAGCGTCATGTTTGGCGCGTTTCTGCTGACCATCGGCGGCTTGCTCGCGCTTATCCTTGGCGTGCGTTGTCCGCGTTGCCGAGCTGCTATCCCGCAGGTGGGCGTGGCGGAAGCGTGGCTCGGCAACAGCCGGAAAGCCGCCAATTGTCCGCGCTGCAATGCAGATTTGACGCAGCCGGGATAATTTGCGAGAGCGCTAATCTTCGTAACCCTCTCCCGCACGCGGGAGAGGGTAGGGTGAGGGTCTTCATGCAACGCTCATCGACACGCCGACCCTCACCAGGCGCTTGCGCGCCGACCTCTCCCGGTGGGAGAGGTTTGTTTATCTCGCGCTCACAGAATCCCTCGAACCAAAATGTGACGCGGCGCACACGTATCCTCGATGGCCTGTCGGGACAGCCCGACGATTCAGCAAAAACCTCCGCACAGGCACTCCTCGCTTGCAAGAGGCATATCCCGTTTGCGGTTGTTCACACTCGGCCGCCGTACCCCGCAACCCGTTGTTATCTCGCGAATAACGACACTGCCTCAGTCACCAGCGTTGGCTGCTCGTGAGCCGCACACCGTAAGCGCCTTCAGGTTAGGAACGGGACTTGCTCTAGTCCTAGTAAAAAAAGAAGGAGGGAACTTAAAAATCCTAAAACGGAGTCCGAGTGTCATGGCTAAAGTTGGAATCATCGGCGCGCTAACGCTGGCTGGGGCGTTAATAACCCCTGCAGTCCAGGCAATTTCGATCGTGCAAATCCCTAGCGCATCGATCACCGATACCTATATCGGCGCGAACGATCATGGTTACGGCGATATCATCGGCCGCCACGATTGGTTCGATATTCAGCGCGCCGATGTCACGCGCGAAAACGGTGTGCTCAAAGTCGATATCTACACCAACTTTGTCGGCCATGTCGGTGTGTATCCCAGCTTGACGAAGAACAACAAAGGGATCGGTTACGGCGATCTATTCCTCGGCGGGCCGTGGACGCCGTTCGTGAAACCCGGCGATAACTCGACGGCCAATGTTGACGGCCACAAATTTGATAACGCGCATAACGGCACCCATTGGCGCTATGGCTTGAGTTTGGATGATGCGTGGAGTCAGGCGATGAGCGGCAACTTCACGCTTTACGAACTGAACGGCTCTAACCTCGATAACCTCATCTTGTCGGAAGAACTATTTAAGCCGAATTCCATCGTGCGCGACGGCCAAGCCGTGCATGTCGACAGAAATTCTCAAACGGTCGATGCGATAGGTAACGGCACTTGGAGTGTCGATCTAGCGCAAAAGAGACTGAGCTTTGTGCTCGATCTTGATTTTGCGCCGAATCTCGCGGCGTGGGAGTACCTGTCTCTGCACTGGGGCATGACCTGCAATAACGACGCGATCGAAGGCGGAGTGGAACTTGAAACCGTGCCGGAGCCGGCGACGTTATCGCTGCTGGGACTGGGTCTTGCCGGTATCGCGGCGCCGTTCAATCGAAAACAGCGCCGCCCGCGCGTGGATAAGATTGCTTAAACCCTAACGATGATGCGCGGCCTCGGGCCGCGCGAAGAACGCCGCGCTTTCACGCGCGGCGATTTTAGCAAGCCGCTCCGGCGCGAAGCCAAGCGCCTGCAAACCCACCAGCGCGTTGGTGATCTCGTGGTAACTCGCGAGTTTGCCGTTCTGCAATTCACAGATAGAGACACCATCGAAACCCGCACGTTTGCCCTGCGCCGCCGCTAGCTTCGATTCGTAACTAAAGACATAGCGCGCATAGCCAAGCTTGCCATCACTCACCGGATCGTGAATGTCCCAAATAAAATTACACGCATCACGGTGAAAGTAGTTTTCGATCATGCCGACGATGGCGTCCCCTTGAAACGCGCCGTAGAACACATCGTGGTACACACCATCCGGCGTAAAACAATCGCGGACCGCGCGGCCGTCGCCGCGGCAGGCGGCGGCAGTCATTTTTAAGATAAGGTCTTTGAATTCCATTTAAGGCACCGCTTTCAACAATGCGTTGACCTGCGTCGCCGCTTCCATTTGTACCAAGTGGCCGATGCCGTCGAGGACTTGCACTTTGACGTTTGCGGGCAACCCACTCGACTGCGCTACCGGAATGATCCTGTCTTCCTTGCCCCAGATGACTTGCGCGGGAACCGCGCACTGCGCAAGGGCGGCGCGGAAGTCATGCGCTTGCGCGCTGCCGTTCAGCATTCCATTGGCGATTGCTGTTAGCGCTTCCGGCACGCCGTCGGTGCGTTTGAACTTTAAGATGTCATCGATCAATTGGCGGGTGATGAGATCAGGATTCGCGACCAATTGCTGCAAAAGCGGCTTCATATCGCGCCGCGATTCACCGGCGACAAACCCTCGCAGATAGGCTGCATTGATCTCAGCGCCTAACCCAGCTGGCGCAAGCAACCCAAGCGAGTTCACCCGTGCCGGCGCGAGTTCCGCGACTTTGAGAGCAATCGCGCCACCCAACGAATGTCCGATTAAATGCGCACTCTCCGCACCCACCGCCGACATGAACCCAAGCAACGTCTTCGCTAGCCCACCGAGCGACGCGTCCTTCAACCCTTTCGACGATTGACCATGCCCCGGTAAATCGAGCGCATAGACCTGCGCGTTGGCAGCGAGCGGCTCTTGGGTAAACAACCAATTGCCTAAATCTCCACCAAAGCCATGGATCAAAATCACCGCCGGCCCAGCCTCGCCGACTTTGGAATAACGCAGCCGCAAACCATCGACGTCGGCCCACAAATAAGCCGGACCACCCTCGCCTTCCGTCGGTTCCGGCGGCACAAAATTCGCTTGGAACTCAGTGACGAACGCATCGATGTCCGCATCCGACACACTCTCCGGCGCGATGACGCCGATCAACGCGCCCACCGGCAACACCTCATCCGGTCGCGCGACTTGCCGGCGGAGCAAACCGGCATCGAGCGCTTCAAAGGTATTGGCAATTTTCTCGGTTTCGATATCGACCACTTGATCGCCGAGTGCAAGCGTGGTGCCCACCGGCACCAGCCACTCAATGATCTTGCCCTCCTGCATCGACAAGCCCCATTTGGGCATGGTCATCGGCGTAATCGCGGGATTGGTCATTACGCATACTCCATGCACTTGCGCACCGCGGCTTCGATCCGCGCCGGGCTTGGGATGTAGAGGTCTTCCAACACGCCGGCGAACGGCACCGGTGTGTGCGGCGCGGTGACCATTTCAATTGGCGACTCCAAGAACTCAAAGCCCTTCTGAGCAACCATCGCGGAAATATCCGCCGCCATGCCGCAGCGCGGGCTCGCTTCATCGACGATGACCAAACGACCCGTGTTCTCGACGCTCTCTAAAATGGTGTCTTCGTCAAAGGGCGAGGTAGTGCGTGGATCGATGATCTCGCAGCTGATGCCGTCTTTGGCGAGCGCGTCAGCGGCTTTCTGCGCATAGGACACCATGCGCGCGAGCGCGACAATCGTTACGTCCTTGCCTTCACGCACGACATTCGCTTCGCCAAACGGAATGGTGTAGGACTCTTCAGGTACTTCGCCTTCCGTTGCGTACAGCGCTTTGTGTTCGCAGAAGATGACCGGATCGTCATCGCGGATCGCCTGTATCAACAGGCCCTTCGCTTCATACGGATTGGAGGGAATGACGACCTTCAAACCCGGGATATGCGTAAACACCGGATATAAACATTGCGAGTGCTGCGCGGCGGCGCGAAAGCCGGCGCCGATCATCGTGCGGATGACGAGCGGGGTTTTAGCTTTGCCGCCGAACATGTATCGAAACTTCGCCGCTTGGTTGTAGATCTGATCGAAACACACGCCGAAGAAATCGATGAACATCAATTCACATACCGGGCGCATGCCGCAGGTCGCGGCACCCACCGCGGCGCCGACGAATGCGGATTCCGAGATCGGCGTATCCATGATGCGATCGCCGTACTTGCCGTACAGCCCCTTGGTGACGCCGAGCACACCGCCCCAGGCATCCATCTGTCCATCGCCACCGGTGCCACCGACGACATCCTCGCCCATGATGATGACGTTGGGATCGCGCGCCATTTCTTGATCGAGCGCTTCGTTGATGGCTTGCTGAAAGTTAATTTTTCTGGCCATGAGAGTTCCCCTGGTAAGTTGCCATCAATATTTAATGTAGACATCGGTCAGCAGCGCTTCCGGCGCCGGCGGCGGCGCGGCGACGGCCTCGGCCACCGCGTCGTCGATGAGGCGCGCGACTTCCGCATCGATTGAATTGAGCTCGCTCTCCGCGATGTTGTATTCCCCGGTCACGCGTTTGCGAAAACGATTGATGCAGTCTTTGGTCGCGCGGACATTCTTGACTTCATCCGGCGCGCGATAGTTTTGATTGTCACCTTCAAAGTGTCCGAAGAAACGATCGAGTTTGACTTCGACCAGCGACGGCCCCTCGCCGCGCCGTGCACGTTCCACCGCGCCGCGCATGGCCTCATACACGGCAAAGAAATCGTGGCCATCCACCGTCACCCCAGGCATGCCGAAACCCGCCGCGCGGGTTGAGATGTCCCCACAGGCCACCGAGAACTTAGCGGAGGTGGCTTCCGCATAGCCGTTATTTTCCGCGACGAAGATCGCCGGCAGTTTCCACGCGGAAGCGAGATTCATACTCTCAAACGTGGTGCCTTGATTGGACGCGCCATCGCCGAAGAACGCGACGGCCACACCGCCATTACCTTTTAGTTTGGCCGCGAGCGCCGCGCCACACACGAGCGGCGGTCCACCGCCGACGATGCCATTGGCGCCCAACATGCCGGTATCGAGATCCGCAATGTGCATGGAGCCGCCTTTGCCGCCGCAGGTGCCGGTGCTCTTGCCGTAGATCTCGGCCATCATGCCTTTGACTTCCACGCCCTTGGCGATGCAGTGGCCATGGCCGCGGTGATTGCTCGCGATTTTGTCTTCGTCGTTTAAGTTCATGCAGACGCCGGCGGCGGACGCCTCTTCACCAGCATATAAATGCACAAAGCCCGGGATGCCGCCTTTGGCAAATTCCACGTGCACGCGTTCTTCAAATTCGCGGATGGTTTTCATCCGCCGGTACGCTTCCAGTAAGTCTTCTCGTGATAGTGCCTGGGCCATGTTCTCCCCTCCGGTTGGTTTTCGCGCGAAGGCTGAGCGTAGCACTTTAGATTCCGGAGCCGAATAGTAATAAACGCGATAGTCCGTTTGTTGCAGGTGCACAAAGGCGATGCCTCCCTACCTCCGATTGCGGGGATGGGGAACCTTTAGTACGGTCACGGCTCGCTCAGATCGCGAGCGTTCAAGCCCACTCTCAATCCAAGGAGAAAAAGATGCCGTTGTCCGCAGAATCGATGGCCGTTGTGCAAGCCTTCGCCAAACAAAATATGCCCGCGCTCGACAGCCTGCCCGCCGCCGAAGGCCGTGCATTGTTTGATGTGGCGTTTGCCACCAAACCGGAAGACCAGGAGCCCGTGGCGCGCGTTGAGAATTTTCTGATTCCCGTGGCCAACGGGCAGATCCGCGCACGACTGTACGCACCCGCCGCCACGCAAGCGCTGCCGGTGCTGGTGCATTTTCATGGCGGCGGCTGGGTGTTGATGGGCTTGGAAACGCACGATGGCGGCTGTCGCATCCTGTGCAACCGGACGGGTGCTGCCATTATCAACATTGAATACCGCAAGGCACCGGAATTTAAAGCGCCGATCCCGGGTGAAGATTGTTACGCCGCGCTGGAATGGGTGGTGGCGAACGCCGGCAAGCTTGGCGTCGATGCAAGCCGCGTTGGCGTCATCGGTGACAGCGCGGGTGGCAATTTGGCTGCCGTCGTCGCATTGGCCGCGCGCGATCGCAAAGGCCCCAAACTCAAATGCCAAGTGCTGACCTACCCGGCAGTGGATGCGACATTGAGCTCCGCCTCCATCAAAGAAAATGCCACCGCACCATTGCTCGGTGAGCGTGAGATGAAATGGTTTTGGGGGCATTACATCGATGGGTCAGGTATCGCCGCGAACGACCCGCGCGTCTCTCCACTCTTCGCTGCAAACTTAGCCGGATTACCGCCGACGTTTGTGTCCACTGCGGAATTTGATCCGCTGCGCGACGAAGGCGAAGCCTACGCCGCCAAACTCAAAAGCGCCGGGGTGACTGTTGAGTGCAAACGCTACAACAGCGTGTTTCACGGCTTTGCCTTGATGGGCAAAATTATTCCGGAAGGCCGCCAGGTGATGGATGACACTGCAGCGTTTGTGAAGAAACATTTATAACGAAGACGATTGCGCCCTCTCCGGCTCGCTAGAGAGGATCACGTATTTTTCCGGTGTGCGGGAGAGGCTAACGTATTCCACTCTCCTGCAAGCCGGAGAGGATCACATGTTTCCCCCTCTCCCGCGAGCCGGAGAGGATCACATATTTCCCCCTCTCCCGCGCGCGGGAGAGGGTTGGGGTGAGGGTCTTCATGCTTTACCAATACACGCGCCGCCCCTCACCCGGCGCTAAGCGCCGACCTCTCCCGCAAGCGGGAGAGGTTAAACACGAGCACACGCGCTAACAGAGGAGACTCACATGGGCGAAGAACTTTCAATATTCGGCAAATCCAGTCTCATCGATCCCAACGCCCGCGCCGGCAGTCCGGATGCCAAACATCCGGACCCTACCTACCCACCGCGCATTTTTGAAAACGACGGCATCTATCACACCCGCGAGCACGCCGCGCTGGAATGGGAACGTTTATGGGCGCGGACGTGGAATATCGCAGGACGCGTTTCCGATGTGGCACGCGTGGGTGATTTCTTTCGATTTGATTTAGGTCCTGAGTCTTTCCTCATCGTGCGCGACGAGGACGACAACATCCGCGCCTATTACAACGTGTGCCAACACCGCGGCTCGCAATTGGTGGATGAGGACTTTGGGCATTGCAAACGCATTGTCTGTCCGTTTCATTCCTGGTGCTGGGGTTTGAACGGCGCGTTGCAGCGGATTACGGATCGCGAAACTTTCGATCCGGAAGTCATCAAGGACAACCCCGGCTTGCAAGAAGCGCGCTGCGATACCTGGGGCGGCTTTGTGTTCGTCAACATGGACAGCCAGGCCAAGCCGCTGCGCGAGTATTTGGATGCACTACCGGGTTTGCTCGATACCTACCAACCCGATGACATGATTGTGGTGAAAGACGTGAGCGCCGATTGGCCGATAAACTGGAAGCTCGCGGTGGATGCGTTCTTGGAAGGCTATCACGCGCATTGCCGGCACCCAGAGCTTATCCGGCTGATTGACGACTACCACTTTCAGCACGATTTGTTCGGCCAAGGCCACAGCCGCATGATCATTCCGATTGGCCTGAAGAGCCCACGCTTTGACGATCAAAACACGTTAACGCCAGAACTCGGCGCGCTACTCGCGGAACTGGATATCGATCCGGCGCCGTTCGCCAATCGCGCCAACGATGTGCGCGCGGCCTTACAACAACGCCGCCGTGAATGGGGCGCGCGCTTTGGGTTGGACTACACGCACTTCACAGACAGCCAAATATCCGACGACTGGAATTTCACGGTCTTTCCCAATGTGACATTCAACACGCATCCGGAAGGATTGTTGGTGATGCGGTTTCGCCCGCACGCCACCGATCCGGAACGCTGCCATTACGATGTGTGGGTGCTGGCGCGCAAAGTGGCGGACCAAAGCTGCCGGTTACCGTTTTATATGGATGCCGCGGATGCGGACCTCACCGGGAATGCGCCCCGCCCCGCGCGCCGTTACATCAAACACGGCGAACCCGGCATGGGCATGGTGCTCGATCAAGACGGGATCCAACTGCCGCTCGTGCAACGCGGCGTGCGCTCAAGAGGCTTTAAAGGCCTGCGCTTGAGCCGCCAGGAAGTTCGTCTACGCCATTTCTACGAAAACTATTGGCGCTATTTACAAGCGTAATCAACGCGGAGTCTTACCATGCCTAACGCGGCTGATGTCTTAACCAAAACGATCGATGAAGTCGCTCCACTCATCGAGCGGCGCGAACTCTCGCCGGTGGAATTAGTGGAGGCGCAACTCAAACGGATTGAAGCGATCGATCCTAAGTTACGCAGCTTTGTATTGGTCACGGCGGAACTCGCGCGCAGCCAAGCACAAACCGCGGAGCGCGAGATTGCCGCCGGCCGCTATCGCGGCAAGCTGCATGGGATCCCGCTCGGCATCAAAGACTTGGTGGATATGCAGGGGTTGCCGACCACCTGCGCCTCACCCATGCTGCGCGATGCACGCGCCACACGCGATGCCACCATCGTGCAAAAGCTAAACGCCGCAGGCGCGGTGTGCGTGGGCAAACTCAATCTAACGGAGTTTGCGCTGTACGGTTATCACCCCGCACTGCCCTTTCCGCACAACCCATGGAATTTGAGTTATTCCGCAGGCGTTTCGTCCAGCGGATCAGGCGCGGCAGTGGCGGCATCGCTATGCTTCGGCGCCATCGGCACGGACACCGGCGGCTCTATCCGTTATCCATCTTCCATGTGCGGGATCACAGGATTAAAACCCACCTTCGGCAAAGTATCCCGCTACGGCGTATTTCCGTTAGCGGACACGCTTGATCACATCGGCCCGATGACACGTTGCGTGGCCGATGCCGCGGCGATGCTCCAAGTGTTGGAAGGCCGCGATGAAAACGATCCCACGACGCGGAGCGATCCCACGCTTGATTACGCGGCGGCGATTGCCAACGGTGCGCAAGGCTTGCGCGTAGGCATCGATCGCAACTACTACGCCACCGATACCGATCCGGCGCAGGCCGATGCTGTATCCCGCGCGTGCTTTATGTTGAAAGCGCAGGGCATCGACATTGTGGACGTGAATTTGAACTGCTTGCTCGAATCCTGCGAGCATTGGTACACGCTGTGCGCGGTGGATGCATTACTCAAACACCGCGAGTTCTATCCCCAACGCGCCAACGAGTATGGCCCCATCTTCCGCGCGATGCTGGACTTTGGCGCGCAAGCGAGTGCCGAAGATTACGCCCGCGCCGAACGCGTGCGCCAAGCAACCACCGCGTCCGTGAACAAAATACTGACCACCGTTGATTGCATCGTCATGCCAGCTACCTCCACCCCCGCCATCCCCCAACACCAATTCGGCCCACAAACCGTAGTGCCCGCGGAAGCCATCCCAAGCTTGATGCGCTACACCGGCCCCATCAACATGAGCGGACATCCGTCATTAACGATTCCCAATGGATTTAACGCGGATGGTTTACCGCTTGCGATGCAGTTTATAGGTCGGCATGGAGAAGAGGCGACGATTTTGCGCGTAGGGGCGGCGTATGAGAGGGGGACGGAGTGGCATCGGCGGAGGCCCGGGGTGTGAGTGGACGCGCGCTTCACCTCGGTCGCTGCGCGCCTACTTTGACGCGGTGTAGAATCTGCAAGGCCCAGTAAGAGGAAGCAGTCATGATGTTTAGTCTGGAGTGCGAACTTGAAGACGACGGGCGGTGGCTCGCCGAGGTTCCCGAGCTCCCCGGAGTTCTCGCTTATGGCGCGAGCCGCGATGAAGCGATGACGCGTGCGGAAATACTTGCGTTGCGAGTATTAGCCGAGCGGCTCGAACATCAGGAGAACGGTCCGCACGCTATCAGCATTTCTCTTCCGGCGTGAGCTCTTGGCCTTCATCGAAGGCCAGCCGAGTACTTTCGGCGTTACATAAGATCGGTTGGCGCACGGTACGTCAATCTGGATCACACCGAACGATGGAACGCGAAGCCTGGCCGAAGTTTGTATTCGCTTTTCACGACACCGATGAAATCGGCCCGAAGATGTTGGCTCGAATCGCCAAGCATACTGGGCTAACGCCCAATGACTTGTAGCGAGCTTTCGAGCACTTGAGGAACTCGCGCGGGACGCAATAAGAAACTCACCAATTGAGTATTGTGTCCCCGTAGTTGTTCCAATGGGTTTTCGCAATCGTACCCGGGGTATCAAGGTGAAGTACTTATTGAACATCGTGGCGACATACGGTTTTACAGCAGCGGACTTAACAACGGCCAATCGGGCATCCAAACAGGCGTGAGTATCGGTAGATGGAAGTGAATATGGGAAATACATTCGGCGCAGCTTGCGACGCGCGAAAAGACGGACGATTGACACTTATCCTTTGGCTAACATTGCTTTTTTTCGCGTCGGCTTCGCACGGCGACGAAGAAATCGCGCTCGAGTCCACTAACGAGATGGGCGTATTAGTAAGCGGGGAACTTGCAAAAGCAATTGCGATTGCCGTCCATGATTTCGAGAAAAAATTTGAAGTACTTGTGAAATGGTACCTCGATGGTGACGACCCATCGCTCAAAACGCCCCAGGCGATTGAGCAATGTTGCACGTTTAAGGGATACAACCTCGAAGTAAGAAAGCTCAGCGACAATCAAATCTTTGTTCAAATAACACATCGCGTGCCGCCAGGCGTTGAAATGAGAAATGCCGTTGCGGTGTACACAATCGACATTAGCACTTGGCAGATACTTGAGAAAAATTATCCAATGTAGAGATTGTTTTTGGGGGCGGGCAACAAATAGCGAGTATTCGGGGACAGGCTACAAATAAAATGTCCCGGCGAGAGTGTCAGTATTTTTTTGTGAACGGGAATTATGGGGACACAATACCTAATTCGTGAATTTAGTTTTGTGTCCCCGTAATTCAGCGCGGCTACAACACTAAGGATCAGGGGCGCTTGATGGTTCGTAAACCCATAGACGATGGTTCGGTTGCGGCGCGGATTGGCGCAGAGGGATAGGACGTGGCCAAGCCCTTTTGCATCCTGCATATCTCTGACCTCCACCGCTCGCCGCAAGATACGATCTCGAATGACGAGTTAATCTCAGCCTTGGTCAGCGACCGGGATAGTTACATGCACGAATTCCCTGCGATTCGCGCGCCTGATGCCATCGTTGTCAGCGGCGACATCATCCAAGGCGTGCCGCTCGGAACGCTGAACTATGAAGCGGAACTCGCCAAGCAGTATGCCGCCGCCGAGGAATTTCTTGGCGAACTGGTGCGCCGGTTTCTGGGTGGCGACAGATCACGCTTGGTGATGGTCCCTGGAAATCATGACGTGGATTGGAATACGGCTTTCGCCTCCTTTGAAGAGTTGGACGAAGTCCGGATACCTGAGAACCTCGCGGCAGAGCTCAACGCCGAAAATTCCGAGTTCCGGTGGGACTGGAAAACGCGGAAGCTTTACCGCATCGCTGATCGCGCGCTATACGACCGCCGCTTGGCCGGCTTCTGGACCTTCTTTGAAAGATTCTATGCGGGCGTCTCCGGTCTGCTGGACGTGAAACCGAACGCCGACGCCAACCTGTTTTCCCTGTGCGGCAACCGAATCGGTGTAGCCGCCTTCAATTCATGCCACGGCAACGATTGCTTTGCCTATCACGGCCTGATCCGCAGGGACGCCGTTTCCCGCAGCCACTTGAGGCTGGATGATTCCGGCCATGTTTTTGATTTACGCATGGCGGTCTGGCATCACAGCGTCGAAGGCGCTCCGTACCGAACTGACTACATGGATATTGATATCGTGCGCGGCATGATCGGCCGCGGCTTCCGGCTTGGCCTCTACGGCCATCAACACAAGGCGCAGGCGGTTGGGGAGCAGGTCTGGCTTTCCAATCAGGAGAAGATGGCGATTACCAGCGCGGGTTCTCTCTGCGCGGGCGAGAGGGAGCTGCCGACCGGCACCTATCGCCAATATAGCATTCTTGAAATTGCCAAAGACTTCCGCAGCGCACGCCTCCATGTGCGGCATATGAGCGTGGCGAATTTGTTTTGTCCCGCTCGGTTGCCGGATTTCGGTGGCAAGAGCTTCATGGACCTCGACTGGACGCCGCCACGGAATGTGGCTGGGGCGGTAATCAACTCCGACGCTCTGCGGATTCAAAAGGCCATCGAGGAGGCGGAACTCGCGGCCAAAACAGGCGAGCCGCGAAAGGCCGTCCCGATTTTGCGGCAATTGCCGCTCCCTGCGGACAGCTACCAGCGCGAATTGATACTCAACGCCGCCGTCGCCGCTCAGGATTGGATAACTATCACGGAGATTGCCGATCCGCCGTTGACGATTGACGAGCTGGTTAAACGGGTAGATGCATTCAGTAGGCTGGATAGGCTGCCCGAAGCGCATGACGCGCTGGACCGCTTCGCAAGGCAACTGGATTTACCCTCATCTATCGAGACGGACATGCGAGGCCGGTTAAATGCACAAGAGAGAATGAGGCAATGAGCGAGACATCAGAGAAAATTCCGTTTACGGTGGACATGAGCCGTTTGATCGAGACGCTTGCCGCCCAGATTTACCCAAGCCCTTTGGCGTTGCTGCGCGAGAACGTTCAGAACGCCTATGACGCCATACTCTTGCGGCGGCATACAGGGCAGCCATTCGAGGCCAGAATTGAGGTCACGATTGAGCCGAAGAAAGTTTGTGTTACGGACAACGGTATGGGTATGTCGCGTGCCGATCTGCGAAATCACTTCTGGCGCGCAGGGTCAAGCAGCAAGAACACCGACGAGGCACGTGCGGCGGGCGTCGTCGGAACCTTTGGCATCGGCGCAATGGCGAACTTCGGAATTGCAGAAGGTTTGACGGTCGAGACTGAAACCCTTGCCACGCGGGAGCGGACTCGCTGCGCCGCGTCGCGCTCCACGCTTTCCGTTACAGAAGAGTGCATCACGTTTGAACAGCGCGAACCTACTGGAAATCCGGGTACGACCGTCACGGCGACCATGCAGGCGGACAAGTCGATCAACGTTGCGGACGCAGTCGAATATATAACGCAATTCGTCTGTTACCTGTCTATTGACGTTTTTGTGAATGGAGCGAAAGTGAGCGGCCGTTCCATTGACAGCTCTGTGCCCGAACTCGTTAAAACATGGTCGGTGAACGAACATGCTGACCTTGGAGACGGCTTCGCTGCTGACATTGAGCTGACCGGCGCGATTAACGGCGAAATGAAAATTACGCTTCGTAATATCGAGACCGGCTCCAGCAAACTTGAAGGCCATATGGTGTTGCGTCAAGGCATCGGCACACTTCGCACGTTCCGAAGCGGTTTCGGCTTGGCGACGGCGAGCGTTTCTTCTTATTACCAGTTTGGCGGCGTCGCTGATTTCATGTTCTTGACGCCCACGGCGGGAAGAGAAGCCTTGGTCACTGAAAGCCTGCAGCTTCTTCAAAGGCTGGTAACGCGCGTCGATGAGTTCGCATCCGAGAGGATCGGAGCACGTCCTGAAAGCAACTCAAACGCAAACTTTGTCCGGTGGGCGCATAAAAGAGGCCGCCATGATCTTTGCTCAAATCTTCGGGTGCGAATTGAACCGGGAGACAATATGTCGCTCGGTGAAGTAAAAGACAGATCGCAGCACGCGCCGATGCTCGTTTATCTGGGACACGATCCGGCAACCATAGAGCTGGCATCCGAAGAGAAGCCTATGATACTGCTTTCTCAAAATTCCCCGCGCCGGGACTGCGAAATTCATTACTTGAGGAACTTCTGCAAGATCGAAGAAATCTCGAATGATCCGAAGGTGCTCAAGGTAAAGCCGGAGTCTGAGACGACGAGCGCGGAGAAAGGTTTTGCGTTTCGCCTGGCATCAATCTTGTCTCAAGATTACTTTCTTGAAGCGCACATCAGATACGGAAAAATCTCTCAGGGGCTTCCAGTATTGGTCACGAACGGAAAGCCGCCTGCAGAAATATTCCTTGATCCGGATGGCGCAACAGTGAGGATCATTCTTGAATTGTATGACAGAGAGTATCTTGCGTTCGGGCATATGGCGAAGGATTTCGTCCGCAATATGATCTTCCCGAAAGTCTCCAGTCTTGTTCCCAGCGCGACGAAACAGGGAGCGGAAGCGTTCCTAAAATCGATCCATCGCGCGCGGGAAATTTTTGAATACGAGGCAACCGATCTTGAGAGCCTGACATCGCTTTGGGAAGACTACTTGTCTGGGAAATTGACTTTCCAGCAAGCGACACAGAGGGCAGATAAGGTCGCCATTCGTAGCTACCAATTCGTTGATGCCGCTGCCTCTGCGCCAATCCGAGACGTAGTTCCGGACGTGGTTTCAAATGAAGCGGCGACAGTTCAGCACACAGAACCAAATGGAGCTCTACCACCCATTCAAAGGCTCGATATGAGCACGGACAAGAAAGTTTTGACTATTGCTGACAATGAAGAGCCGCTTAAAGGTTATCGCTGCTTTCTTGCCATTACTGATCGGATCAAAGCAGAAAAAGGAGATTTCTTTTTGCAGCCGCACCGAACGTCAGTAATCTGGGGCGGCCAGAAGGCATTATTCATATTCGAACATCACTCCGGCGATTTTGGGCTTTACTACGACCTCCAAACGCAAAACGTCATCAGTAACCAGCCGGGCGGCGGGTCATTTGAAACTTGCACGATAGTTATGAAGAACCGCGTATTCATTCCTATCCCTCTGCAAATACAGTCGAGCTTTTTACCGGAGCAGAGTGAGAAGAAGCGCTTCGAGGTAAGGTGCGACATACTTCACATTGATCAGCGTTCAGATGGGTAACGAGGTAATAGTCCGGCGGCCAAAGTATGGCGAGGCGGAAATTCGGGCTTTCGTCGAAGTCGTCGTCAAAGGAAAGGAAGTCGAGGCGCAGGATATTGAGCGCGGAGCGAATAGAGCCGCAGCGCTAATATGGATTTCAGGGGAAAGCGGCCCGATTGCGGTTGCAGCATTGAAGAATCCGTTTGAGATCTACAAGAGAGGGGTTTTTCGAAAGGCCGGGGTATCGCCGAGGCATCAAGAATTCACCTCTGAACTTGGCTACATTTATGTCACAGAAGCTCATCGCGGGTAATGTCATGGCAATAGCCTTGTTCAGGAGGCAATCGGAAATTACAGGGATACATTACGATTTTGACTAATTGAGTATTGTGGCCCTGTCATTCGAGCAATTCTCACCGAGCTTGAGAAGCTCCCGCGTGGGCTACGTCAATGCCAACGAACCCACCTCGCGCCACGGCGCCTGTCGGCCTGCCGTGCGTTGCAACGATTCATCACCGGCATAGACCAGCGCGGCGTCGATAGTCCGCTCGATTTTCGCGTCATGCAAGCGTTCCTTGAAGCGCACCAAATTACGGAAATGATCGTTAATCGCCGTAGCCGACGATTTAATTTCGATCACGCGCAATTTATCACCGCGCGCGATGATTAAATCAACTTCAATCCCACGCGATTCTCGATAGTGGTAAAAACTTGGGACCTCACCGGCGTGAAGCATGGTTTTGTAAATTTCCGCCACCGCCCAATTTTCGAATAGCGTGCCGCACGACGGATGGCTAAAAAGTTGCGCGGACTCGCGAATGCCCAATAAATGACAAGCAAGCCCGGAATCAAGGAAATGAAGTTTTGGCGTCTTCACCAATTGCTTGCGCAAATTCGGATACCAACCCGGAACACGTAGCACCAAGAAGCTACTTTCAAGGATAGCGAACCACGCGCGCGCGGTGTTATGCGAGACGCCAGCGTCGGAACCGAGGCTTGCGAGATTTAATTCTTGTCCCGTGCGTCCGGCACAGAGTTTAAGGAAAGCAGTAAAGCTGTTGAGATCACCAACGTTCAAGACCTGTCGCACGTCACGTTGAAATTAAATGGCGACATAGTCCGCAAGCCCATGATGCGCTGTGATCATAGATGCGTGGATAACTGCCTTGCCAAAGCGCATCCCACGGATTGGCAGGGGCATTCTTAAAACGACTGAGTTCATCCCACGAAGGCGGTAACAAGACCAATATTCCGCAGCGGCCAGCCAGCGACTGCGCGATCACCTCGCTGAGCCCGAAATGTTGTGACCCAGTTAGAATGAAACGCCCAGGCGTAGGGCGGTCATCGACCTCCCGTTGCAAATAGCTCAGTAGATTCGGCGCGTGTTAGATCTCGTCAACAATCACACCCGCGGAATAGCGGGCGATAAACGCGCGTGGATCCGTTCTCGCAAACTCCCGATCGTCCAATGCTTCGAGCGAAACACAGGCATGGGACGGAAACACGCTTCTACAAAGCGTGGTTTTACCGGACTGTCGTGGCCCCGTCACCCTAACGACGGGATAGTAGCCGGCCATCTCACGAAGCTTAGATTGCAACTGGCGAGGGATCATGAGTTGAGTCTCGGCGGGTATTGGTGAAAGCCAGCCGTGCGGGCAACGCCCATGGCGTGCTCGAACTAGGCAGGTTAAGGCTGAACGCAGGCATAGTCGCCGCCGCGTGGAGGCTATGGCGTGCGTCAAACCTGGGGCTGTCCCTGCTTTCGCAATGCCCCCATTGGCCGCAACTACCATATTGCCGGATACACCGAATCTCGGTACGGTGGAGGTATGTCACGTCCCCCCGGCGAATCACGAAATCAGAGTCCGTCGGATATAAACGCTGCGCTCCGGGAAGCGCTCGCGGCGCAGCAGTTCGATTCGCTCGAAGACGCACAGGCGTTCATCGCGCGCTTCACGCAGGTACGCAATCAAGCACCACTCGACGAGTTCCATGGCCTCTCACCAGAGGACATGTTTCATGTGCTCCACCATCCGTATGACGCACCGCATGTGGCGAAGTGGGCTGAACATCTCGACGTAGCACCACAGGCTCCGATACTGTCGCTGTTTCTTGCACTCGCGACACAGCTGAACGCAGGCAGTCACAAAGCAACCGCGAAAGGTAATTTGCCCCGTGAAGTGTGTCGTACGGTGACACGTAATGTGCTCGGTGATGACGGATACAAAGAAGCAACCAAGTATGCGGGCATCAATCGCGAGGAAGACTATTTCGATCTCCACGTCACCCGACTCGTTGCACAACGTGCGGGACTCATACGTAAGCACAAAAGGTGCTTTGTATTAAGTCGTGAGTGTCAGTCACTCCTTGACTCTGATGCGCGGGGAGAAATGTATCTTCGATTGCTTCGCGCATTCACCCAGCAATACAACTGGAGATACGGAGATGGGTATCCACCGATATCCATCATCCAGCAATCATTCCTGTATACGCTATATCTTCTATCACGATACGGTTCGCAGAAGCTACCGACAGAGTTCTATGCGGAGCAATTCATACGTGCATTTCCGGCAGTGCTCGATGAGGTGCCGGAGACTACGTATGCAACCGCCGAGGATACGCTCGCGCATTGCTATGCGCTTCGTGCACTTGAACGATTCGCGGCGTTCTTTGGTCTCTGTACCTATACGCGCGTTGGTGAGCGTACTGAACGTCGATACGAGGTAGAGAAGCTCCCACTCCTTGATGCTGTGATTCGTTTTCATATCGCGCCCTAGCGTCGCTACCGCGCCCTATTGCGGGAACACAATTTCGAATCCACTGAGTACTTGGTGTTACCTCTCAATTACCGTCAGTGATCAGTAACGAGGAGAATGCGAGCCCAAAATGATTAAAGGTTCCTGCTTGTGCGGCAAAGTCTCCTACGAAGTCAGTGGCCCTGGAGACAAGATGTATTACTGCCATTGTCGAATGTGTCGAAAGGCCAGTGGCTCGTCGTTTGCAACGAATATGCTCATGAAAGAGTCTGAGTTCGTAATCAAGTCAGGCGAGGAATTCCTAAAGGGCTTTAATTCAAGCCCTGGCGAAACACGATACTTCTGCTCCGAATGTGGCTCTCCGATATTTGGGAAAGCGGAGGCTCGCAAAGGCCTGGTTTCGTTGCGTTGCGGCGGGCTAGATGACGCCCCCGATATTGATCCGGAAGTACACTTGTTCACAGATTGGAAAGCGCCGTGGTACCACATTACTGATTCGCTTAAACAGGTGCGGGATCTAAAGCTTCCGATCAAGTCGATCTCGGAATCAGAGTCGGAATAAATTTCCAACGCGCGGCGAACACGGAGGCACAATATCGATAAGACCCTAGTGCAGCCGCCCTCGCTGCTTTTGAATAGCGTTCAAACGGGAATTGACTGATACATTGCACTTACCGCAAATCTTGGATTTCGGAAAAAATACCGAATTCATCTATCAAGGCATGTGACCTCGTTTTACAGCCAGTTTGTTGAGCCGCGGGGACTTGTGGCAATCTAGCAAAAGTGCTCGCCAATCCAGACCGGAGGTGACTATGTCCCGTACACTCGACTCCCTGAAGGCGGAAGTTCTAAACCTAGCGCCCGCGGACCGCGCTCGCCTCCTCGATCAACTAATTGCTAGCCTGGACCGAGATGCGGATACCGAAGCGGCGTGGGACGAACTGGCGCTAAAGCGTGAAAACGATATCGAAAGTGGATCGATACAGGGCGTTCCCCTCGAAGATGTCGTAGCCCGATTGGAAGCCCGATTCCCGGGATGATGATCATTCTCCATCCTGATGCCGAGCAGGATTTGATCGATGCAGCTTCGTTCTACGAGCGCGAGGGATCTCCCATCGTCGCAGCTCGATTCAAATCTGAGTTCAAGCGGATTACCAATCTAATTAGCGACTATCCCGAAATTGGTTCCCTCCGTGGCAAGGAGCTTCGCGGAGTCACGATGGCTGTTTTTCCGTATACGATTATCTATCGTCACGATACGACCCAGATCAAAATTCTGGTCGTCAAACACGACAGAAGGCGACCAGACTATGGAAGCCGACGTTCGTAATTGGAAGTGCAGGTTACCGCTCCTCAATTACCTCTTAGGCCGGAGCAGCTCGAGGCTATCGCTAAGCCTGTAGCAAACTAACTGAAAATACCCGCCAAAGTTCGCGGCCCCCAGGCTAGTGTTCGCGTGGGAGGCGACCGACTTAATAATGCGGCGGCCGCTCCTCCACCGACACACTATTCGGCTCGCCCGATTTCCAAGAATCCAATTGACGTTGATGCGCCGCCATCTGCGCACTCAACGTTTCAATCTCGCGCTGTTGGCGGTAAACGATATCGCTCAACTCCTGATTCGCGCTTTCAAGATAGGCAATTTTCGATTCGATGCGTTCCAAGGTTGTTTCGTCCATCTTCGCGGCTCACGCTTTCCAGCCGGCCATGACGCCGCGATGAAGTGCTGTATAGCTTGTTTCAAACGATTCGAGTTTCGGCGCCACCCGGGTATGTGCGGCCGGTAACTGATGCCAAGGAATGGCGGGCCAGGCGTGATGCTCCGCGTGGTAGTTCATGTTCCAGAGCCAAAAACGCACCCAAGGATTGGTCGCAACGGTGCGCGTGCGCGCGATAATTGTGCCTTCAAGCGGCAGGCCGGTGTGCTCCGCACTCACCCACAACACTTGAAATACATGCGTAAACCACGCGGCGAATAACCACCAGCCGCCGGCCGGCAAATTGAAAAGCGCCACCACAATAAAGAGCGACCACAACCCCAGCAGCATGCGGCATTCCAACACCAGCTGCGCGGGATTGTCGATTTGCTTCTCCCATGCGGCAAACGTGGCCCAGGCGGAGCGGGGTTTTATTGCGAAGCCAACCAAGGGCCGGAGCTTGAGCATGATGAGGCCATAACCGCTCATCGCGATGAGCCAGGTTGGGAGAGTAGGCGGCCACTGCGCGTAGCGCGGATCGCCGGAGAGTTCCGGGTCGCGCGCGACATCCTGCGTGTATCGATGGTGTTCGTAATGAAAGGTACGGTAAACCGCAGGCGCCATCCCAAACAATACACCCGTAATCGCGGCACCTAGACGATTCCCCAAGGCAGACCGAAACGCCGTGCGATGTGTGCACTCATGAAACGGCGCAAACAATCCACTCCACACCCAAGCCAGCGCGATCGCGAGAGGGAGCGCTAACACGGCATGTTCCGCGTTTGCCGTTAATGCGTAACCGAGAAGCGCAAAGGCCAGAAAATGAAGAGTAAGGCGCACTAATGAAGGCCAAGTACGTCGCGTTATCAGCATCCGCAGGTCGGCGGGTTCGAGGAGCGGTCGAGTTTCGAATTGTTCGTCCACTTTGCACCTCTACGTTTTATAAACGAGCGTAATATTTTTTTGGGAGTAATTGTAGTGAATCACCTTGGAAGCCAGTTAACACTTTCAGGATAGTTTCGCCGACCAACTTCTGGCGTTAGCGCTTCATTTCCAGCCGCTTGATCGAGTACCCATGCTTGAGTCGCGCCGATATCGCGCGCGGCAGCCCCCAACCCGCGAGCGACATAAACATTGCGGCCGCTGCCAGCTTTAATTTCAAGTGCGATTAACTGCGAGCCACGCTCAAGGACAAGATCAATCTCTGCGCCTGAATGTGTCCGCCAAAAATAAAATTTGGTGAATGGGTGAATCAACGCTTCGCGTCGGGTCAGATCTTCAATCACGAACGTTTCCCAACTCGCGCCACGAATCGGATGCGAATTTAACACCGTAAGTGAATCTATGTTTAGTAAGTGATGTAGCAAGCCTGTATCGCGCAAATAGACCTTTGGGGTCTTGGTTAGCCGCTTTCCAATATTGGCGAAATAAGGAGGCAAGCGCCAGATAATGAAGGTTTGCTCCAAAATATCCAAATAGCGTTGTACGGTGCTATGCGATACCCCTAAGGCCGCGCCCAACTGAGCCGTGTTAATCAATTGTCCTTGCTGATGCGCGAGCATGGTTAATAACCGGCGCAATAACAATGGCTGCGTCGCAATGCCTAATGCGGGTAAGTCACGTTCAATGTAGAGGCGTAAATACGCCTCCCACCAATCGCGGAATCGGCCTTTTAATGCGTCCGGGAACCCACCTTTCAACCACACTTGCTGCCAAGTACGCGCAGGTTTGCCAGAGGTAGCTTCAACTACGGTCAGCGGCTCAAGTTCCAAAAGGCCGACTCTGCCCGCTAGCGATTCAGAGATGTGCTTAACCAAGGAAGGTTGCGCAGACCCTAACAGTAGATAACGGCCTTTGAGTGTCCGCCGCGCATCGATTCTCCCGCGGATTGCGGCGAATAGCTCCGGGACTTGTTGTGCTTCGTCCAGAATCAAAGGCCGTGACTCAAGTGCTTCGATTTGGTATCCAGGATCGGCGGAGAATAATGCGCGCTGTGACGGGGCTTGCAGGTCAATGTAATTTGCGCTTTTGAAGGTAGCTCGCGCGAGTGTGGTTTTTCCAACCTGGCGCGCACCAAGAATGAGAACAGCCGGAAACTGCTTCGCTAGCGCGATTAGCCGCCGACTTGCAAGGCGTTCATACATACCTTGAATATTGCCAATGCCACCGGCAATTTACAAGGTATCTATCTAACCGACCAAAGCCTCCAGGATAACGGTTAGCGCGGCCTGTTACTGTCGCATTGTCGCGTAAGAGATCAACGCGCTTCGGCATCACCACCTGACTCCAGACCGCGCATATCTTGCTGATGGCGATCATTTATATGCTCGTATCTCCAACAAATCGTGAGAAACCCATGCGCCGCGCCCACCCTCTATTGCAATTGCGCAACAATTACTGGGCGACAAACCGCCTAGCGTCTGTTAGGCTGCCTGCTGTCTGTCGAATCCAGCCTTCCGCTCGCCTCCACAGCATTTTGTTTAATTTCGATCAGTGCCGTCCCGTGACTCACCGCTTAGGTGTCCGATGAGCAGCATTGCATCGCTGCTTTTTATCTAGGAGCACTATGTCGTCATTTTCTACCCTCGGGTTACCCGAGACCTTGTTGCGCGCCACCGCCGAGTGCGGTTACACCACGCCCACCCCCATTCAAGCCGCGGCCATCCCGGCTGTTTTAACCGGTAACGATTTACTCGCCTGCGCCCAAACCGGCACCGGCAAAACGGCGGCATTCTTGCTGCCGATTATTGCGCGATTACTCGCCAACCCCGCACCAAAGCACGCCATCCGCGCGCTGGTGCTCGCCCCCACCCGTGAACTTGCAGCTCAAATTGAAGCCGCTTTTCGCGACTATGCGCGCGGCAGCAATCTGCGTGGCTTTGTGGTGTTCGGCGGGGTCAACATCAGGCCGCAGATGGCGCAGTTAGCGCGCGGGGTGGATGTATTAATTGCAACGCCCGGCCGCTTGCTCGATATCGCCGGCCAAGGCGGGCTCAATCTCAAAGGCGTGGAATGTTTTGTATTGGATGAAGCCGATCGCATGCTCGATATGGGTTTCATTCGGGACATCAAACGCGTAATCGCGCTGATGCCGCAGAAGCGACAAAACCTGATGTTCTCTGCCACCTTTCCGCCGGAGATTATGAGCTTGGCGTCATCGCTCTTACGCTCGCCGGTCAAAATTGAAGTGGCGCGCAATGGCACCAGCCCCACGCAAATCGAACAAAAGGTGTGCGTGGTCGATAAAACGCTTAAGAAAGATGCGTTGCTCAAACTTATTCAGGACGGTAAGTGGTTTCAGGTGTTGGTCTTCACCCGCACCAAGCATGGCGCCAATCGTCTGTCGGAGCAGCTCGATAAAGCGGGCGTGCCTTCGCTCGCGATCCACGGCAATAAGAGTCAGAACGCACGCACGCGTGCGCTCGCATCGTTCAAAGCGGGCGAGTTACAAGTGTTGGTCGCAACCGATATCGCCGCGCGCGGCATTGATATCGACGAGCTACCTTTCGTCGTGAACTACGAATTGCCGCAGGTGCCGGAAGACTACGTGCATCGTATCGGCCGCACGGGCCGTGCCGGCGCGGGTGGACAGGCGTTTTCGTTAGTTGGGTCGGATGAACTCTCGCAGTTGGCGGCCATCGAGCGCTTGCTCGGTAAACGTCTTGAGCGGTTTGACTTACCGGGACTCAAAGCCGCGCCTGCGGCACCCGCCTCACCGCAGCGCCAATCGCACGAGCCGCGTCGTGCGCCGCAGGAAGCAGGTGCTGGGCGATTCGCACGCGCGCCACGCGGCACGCAGTCGGGCAATCGCCGTTCGGCTACTCGGCCTCGGTAATTACCGCCACTTTCTTTAACCCCGCACGCTCGATGGCGGCCATTGCTTTGGCCACCGCCCCGTAGCGCGCGTCGGTATCCGCTTGCAGATAGAGCGCCATCTCCGGATCGCGCTCGTGTGCTGATTTCAAGCGCGCTTCAAGCTCGGTGAACGGCACCGCTTCCTTATCCAGAAAGGCTTCCCCGCGGGCATTGACGCTTAACGTCATTGCCTGCGGTTCATCCGGCGCGGCGGTTTCATCGGTCTTCGGTAGATTGACGTGAATGGCGTTGGTCAAGAGCGGAGCGGTGACGATAAACACCACCAACAGCACCAGCATGACGTCCACCAGTGGAGTCACGTTAATTTCACTTAGCACTTCGTCGTGCTCGCCTGACTGTCCAATGGCCATTGGTATGCCCTAACCTTTCCCTTCGGAACGGAAGCCGGTGCGTGCGGAGAGATTCAGAAAATCCGTCGCGAAGTCATCGAGATCCGCGACCACGGTTTTCATCCGCCTCAAGAAGAAGTTGTAGGCGAGCACCGCCGGCACGGCGACGGCGATGCCGATGGCGGTCGCAACCAGCGCTTCACCAATCGGGCCCGCGACCACATCCAGCGATGCATTGCCGGCACGTGTAATGTCCTGCAAGGCATGCATGATGCCCCACACGGTGCCGAACAAGCCCACAAACGGCGAGGTGCTGCCGATACTCGCGAGCAACGCCAAACCACCCTCCAGCGCGCGACGTTCTTTATGCAACTGCTGGCGCAGGCAGCGCTCCAACCAGTCTTTGCGATCGCCCGAATGCGCCAAGTCCTGCACGGCATCGCCTTCGCTCAGCATCTCAAATCCTGCACGCGCCACGCGCCATGCCGGGCCTTGCGGGGCGTTAAGCGCGGTTGCACTCGCTAAATTCGGCGCGGCCCAAAACGCGCGCATGTACCCGCGATTAGACCAACCGGCGCGCGCGTGCTGCACGCTTTTGACAAACACCACCGTCCACGTGATAACCGAAAACGCGATCAACACATAAAGCGTGCCGGCCACAATGGGATCGTTGGTGAAAGCGGGAATGGCGACCATAGGAACAATTCCGATTACTTTTTTTGATTACTTTTGCAGCTCGAACACGATAGACAATGTCATCGTACTCACCACGGCCTCGCTGCCGCGATGCGCGGGCTCGAATAACCATTGTCGCACGGTCTTGACGGCGGCCTCGTCCAAAATCGTGCGGCCGCTTGATTGCGCAACGGATATGTTGCCTGGCTTGCCATTCGCCAGTACTTCCACCGACAGGAGTACCTTGCCCTCCCAACCGCGGCGGCGCGCGAGGTAAGGATACGCGGGCTTTGGGTTACGTTTAGAGGTTGCGCGTGTGCTAGCGGGAACAAGTTCTGGTTCTGGCGGTGCCGCCACCAAGGGTTCCGGCGGCGGAGGAGCTGCGATCACGGGAGCCGGCGCGGGCGTGACTTCCGGCGGCGGCGCGACCGGCTCTGGGGTCAGTTGCGGTTTTGGTTTCGGCTTTGGTTTTGGCGCAGGCTTTTTCTGCGGCTTGGGCGGCAATGGCTTCGGTTCAATTTTTGGTTCGATAACCGGTGGTGGCGGCGGTGGTGGCGCGATTACCGGCGGCGGTGGCGCAGGTCGCACTAGGGAGAGTTCAACGATCGTCGTTTGCTTGATGCGCGGCGGGGTAATCGGCGGTCGTTGTTGCCACCACCAAAAAAGCGTCGCATGCAGTAGCAGCGACAGCACGCCAAACAGTGCATAGTTAGCGCTGTGTGTTCGTTGCGCGAGGATCGTGCTCATCTTTCTTGTTGTTCGCCCGCCTGCATCCCGGCAATAGAGCGTTCGACCAAGCTTTTCATCCGAGCGTGCGATTAATGGCGCTCGCGATGCGGTAACAGGTTTCGGTGACGGGCATCGCGATGCCACGTGCACGCGCCTCCCGCAATGCGTAGCCAACCGTTTCTTCCAGTTCGAGCTTGCGTCCGCGCAAAAGATCTTGCAAACCGGATAAACGATGTGTCGGCGCCTGCGCATGCATCGTGGCGCCGGTTTCTTGCACCACCGCGCACCCATCCGCCGCGCTTCCCGCCATTACCCGCGGCACCGGCACCGGCGACAAACTGATGAGTGGGATACCGAGCGCCGCCGGTAGCTGCGCACATTCGCGGATGATATCCACCGCGACTTGTGCAGTTGCCGGATCGCGCAAATAGTCACCGGTGTATTGGCGCGTCAACACGGAGAGTAGCAACAACGACAACCAGCCGGTGTACTTCGACCAGATAACCGTTTTTACATTGTCGATCGCACGTGCGTTGATACCGGCGGCTTGTATCGCCGCCGCTAACTGCACCACGCGCTCACTCATCGCGCCATCGAGTTCGCCGAGATGTAAATTGACATTGCGTGTGAATAACACGCTGCCGTCGTCGCACACCTCGCCACTAAAGTCCGCCATCGCGCCGATGACGGCGTCATTGCCGAACCGCGCACACAATTCCGCTTCTTTGGCGACGCCGTTCTGCACGGAAAACGTGAGTTTGGGTTTGATTCCCGAAAGCGCCGACAGCGCGGATGCGCTGTCATAGGTCTTGACGGTGTTGATGAATAAATCGGTGTTTGTCAGCAGTTGGGGTTCGCGGACGATCTGGCAATTTGTTTGGAATGAATTAATACCGGCGATCCTGACGCCTTGTGATTCGAGATCTCCGGCACGCTTACCTCGCGCAATTAAACTCACCTCGTGGCCTGCGCGCGCGAGGTGCCCGGCTAAAATAGTGCCGATCGCACCCGCGCCTAGAATCACCACCTTCATCGCTAGTAATCCTAGGGTGCGCTAATGCGAGAGTCCTGCTTCTTGCGCGGCGAGTAGCACCGCGTCCAGCAGCACTTGTTTGATTGACGCCTGCAGTTGTTTGGCAAGCGCCCCGCTGACCGCCACGGTCTCTTTGTCTACATCAAACGTATCCAGCCATAACGCTTGGTCGAGCTCCATGGATTTCATGCCATCGGAGTTGCCGACGAGCTTACCTTTGATGTCCACCGCATCGACATAGATCGATGCGAATGCATCGACCCGCGCGCCCTCGTGGCGCACCACGCCGTATCCGATCAAATTCTCCACCGATTCTCCGATGTAGTCTTCTTCAACCTGGCGATACACCGCGACCACCATATCTAGATCATTCGCTGCGGCCCACGCCCCTAATGCGCCGCGCATCCGCTCTAAATTCGGATAGGCCATACTGCTGTCATAGGGGTTGGGGAAACCGTCACCGGCGGAGGCGATTTTCCTGACATCGAGCCCCATGCCAGTCATACGCTGGGTGAGATATTCGGCAACCACTTTGTTCGCGTTCCAATCGGTGAGGCCTAGGGTACTGGTGGTACTATCCAGCGCCGAGAGCTGCAAATGCTGTAAGCGTGGCAGCGGATCGAGAAACACAATAAGACCGGTTTTGTTCTTCAATTGTCGGTGTTCCGGCGTGACGCGCGCCGTATCGAGGCTAAACGACTGCAAGCAGGCGCTTAAGCCCAAGCTCAGTAAAACAATCATCAACGTACGCATGGTGCTCCCCGCGGATCCGCAAAGCGCTGCATGATACTGAATGCGCCCGCGTTGGCCTAACGTTGCTCTGGCCTAGCGCGCACTGCACACTAGGCCAGTCAACCCAAAAGGCCGAACCACGTGTCAACGCCCTCCCCTGAAATGCACCCCACTGCCTGCCCGCACGACTGCCCGTCGACCTGTGCGTTGGAAGTGGAGCGACTCGGCCCAAGCCGCATCGGCAAAGTGCGCGGCGCGCGTGATAACACGTACACCGCAGGGGTCATTTGCAGCAAGGTCGCGCGATACGCAGAGCGTGCCCACCACCCTGCGCGCCTCACCCAGCCGCTGCGACGCAAGGGCGATAAAGGTAGCCAGGAATTTACGCCGGTGAGCTGGGAACAAGCGCTGGACGAAGTAGCCGAAGCCTTTTTGCGCGCCGAACAAGCACACGGCTGCGAATCCGTATGGCCCTACTACTATGCCGGCACGATGGGATTGGTCATGCGCGATGGCATCAATCGTTTACGCCACGCCAAACGCTACTCCGGCCAACATTCGACGATTTGCGTGACTTTGGCTTGGACGGGGTACCTCGCTGGCACCGGCATGCTCGCGGGCGTCGATCCGCGCGAGATGGCGTGCGCGGATGTGGTCGTCATCTGGGGCACCAACGCGGCGAGCACCCAGGTTAACGTGATGACGCATGCCTTGCGCGCGCGGCGGGAGCGCGGCGCGAAGCTCGTCGTCATCGACACCTACCGTAATGCGACCGCCGACCAAGCCGACTTATTCCTTTGCGTAAAACCCGGCACCGACGGCGCGCTGGCGTGCGCGGTGATGCATTGCCTGTTTCGCGACGGCACTGCTGATTGGCAGTACCTCGAGCGTTATACGGACTGCCCGCACGAACTCGCCGCGCATGTAAAGACACGCGATCCGGCGTGGGCATCGGCAATCTGCGGAGTACCGGTTGAGCAAATCGAACTTTTCGCGGGTTGGGTGGGCACGAATCCGCGCAGTTTCTTCCGTTTGGGCTACGGATTTGCGCGTCATCGCAACGGCGCGGTCAATATGCATGCGGCGCTCTGTATTCCGGCAGTGACCGGTGCCTGGCAGTACGAAGGCGGCGGTGCGTTTCACAACAACGGGGCGATTTATCACTGGAACCGTTCGTTGATCGAAGGCCACGACGTGCGTGATGCTTCTATTCGTCTGCTCGATCAGTCGCGGATCGGCGCTGTGCTGACCAATGAAGCGCGAGCCTTGAACGGCGGGCCGCCGGTGACGGCGATGCTGATTCAAAACACCAATCCGATGTCGGTGGCGCCTGACTTAAACGTCGTGCAGCGTGGTTTTGCGCGCAAAGACCTGTTCGTTTGTGTGCACGAGCAGTTCATGACGGAAACGGCCCACATGGCGGACATCGTGCTGCCGGCAACGATGTTCACCGAGCATGACGATCTCTATCAAGGCGGCGGTCATCAGCACATTCTCTTTGGGCCGAAGATCGTGGAGCCACCCGGGGAATGCCGCAGCAATCATTTTGTGATTTGCGAACTTGCGAAGCGCTTAGGCGCGCAGCATGTCGGCTTTGCGCTCTCCCCGCGCGAGATCATCGATTGGACCTTGCGCGAATCCGGCTGGGGCACGTTGGCGGCGCTTGAGCAGAACAAATGGATTGATTGTCAGCCGGAGTTTTCGCGCGCGCATTTTGTTGATGGTTTTGGCCACGCCGATAAAAAGTTTCATTTCAGAGCGAACTGGCAAGCGCTAGCGGCAGCGCCGTTTGCGGCGGCCGATGCGGTTGCGGAGTCAATGCCGGATCACTGCGAAACCTCGGAAGCGAGCACCACGGCGTTTCCTTTTCGACTGGTAACCGCGCCAGCGCGTAATTTCTTGAACTCAAGCTTTACGGAAACCCCGACTTCACTGCATCGTGAAATGAAGCCTACCGTCAAAATTCACCCTGATGATGCGCGTGCGCAAGGCATTGAAGATGGCAAGATGGTGCGTTTGGCGAACTTGCGCGGCGAGTTGTTGCTTGCCGCTGAATGGTTC
Organism: uncultured Klebsiella sp.; assembly: GCA_964555355.1. GTDB lineage: Bacteria > Pseudomonadota > Gammaproteobacteria > CAIKBL01. Next base: position 113,118 of record CAZKRY010000009.1, on the reverse strand, counting down.
GACGGCGTGCAGCCAGGGGTCTTGATCTGCGAGAGTATCTGGCCTAATAAGTTCTACGAGAATGGCTTAGGGATTAACGTACTGACAGGTGCCGATCCGGCCGGCCCAGCCGGCGGCGCCGCGTTTCATGACAACCGCGTTAGCATCAGCAAAGCGTCATAGCGAGATAGCTCCGTATGCAAGCACAGGAACAGTTGGCGGTCGCCCAAAGGCTGTTGAACTTAATCGACACCGACTCCAATGAACGGGTCGACGATATTTTTCTCCAGCCGGTTACGGATTACACCAGTGCCGATATCGCGGCGCGTGAGCGCGCAGAACTCTTTGCCAGTACGCCTTTGTGTGTCGGCTTGAGCGATGACTTATCAGGCCCTGGAACTTTTCGGACACACGATTTATCCGGCGTACCAATCCTTTTGACGCGCGATGGCGCGGGGACGTTTCGCGCATTCTTAAATGTATGCCGGCATCGTGGCGCACGTTTAGCGAATGGCGCCGGGACCTCACGCGGATTTACTTGCCCTTATCACGCCTGGGGGTTTGCGCTGGACGGCGCCTTGGTGACTCGTCCGGATGACGCGTCTTTCACGGCCTGTCCGCGCGGCGACTATGGTTTGACGCCGCTACCGTGCGCCGAACGCGATGGCCTTTTATGGGTATGCACGACGCCTCGCACGCCACTCGACTTAGATACCTTCTTGGGCAAACTCGGACCTGAACTTTCAAGCTATCAGCTCGGTGGTTTCAAGTACTATGCATCGCGCACACTCACGCGACGCATGAATTGGAAACTGGTGGTGGACACATTTCTTGAGTCCTATCACTTCTGTGTTTTACACCGAGATTCCATCTGCTCAATCTTCTATCACAACATCGCGACGTTCGACGCCTACTCGCAGCATTTGCGCTTGGTATCGCCACGCAAGAGTATTCAAACGTTAGCGCCACTGCCGAGCGATGGCGTGCAGTTGTTACCGCATATCGTCGTCATCTACATACTTTTTCCGAATACCGTTTTGGTATGGCAGGGTGAGCAAATTGAGCTGTGGCAAATCTACCCAGGCGCAAGCGTGGATGAATCGACACTGCAGGTAACGCTCTATTCGCCTGAGCCAGCACTGACGGAAAAAGCGAAACGGCATTGGGATCGTAATCTGGATCTAGTTTTGCACGTGGTCGAAAACGAAGACTTTCCGGTGGGCGAAGGAATTCAGAAAGGGTTCTACTCGCAGGCGCAAACGCATACCGTCTTTGGTCGAAACGAACCGGCGCTTGCGCATTATCACCGCGAATTGCGCGCGGCGGTCGGTGCGCCCCCCGCATAGCCGCGCGCTATCGTTGCGATAGCCAATCGGTATTGGCGAGCGAGCGCTGGCGTCGCGACAATAAGCCACCTATCAACGACCGCAAAGGAGCACGGCATGGATATCGGGATCAGCGGGCGCGACCGCGCGGAAATTGCCGACGGGCTTGCGCATTTATTGGCAGACAGTTATTCGCTTTATTTGAAAACGCACGGGTTTCATTGGAACGTGACGGGGCCGATGTTCAACACCTTGCACCTTATGTTCATGGATCAATACACCGAGTTGTGGAACGCGCTCGACTTGATCGCCGAACGGATCCGCGCACTGGGACATCCCGCGCCGGCCTCGTATTCGCAGTTCGCGAAGTTGTCGGTCATTAAAGAAGAAACCGGAACCCCGGGCGCGACCGACATGATTCGGCAGTTGATCGACGGACAAGAAGCCGTCGCGCGCACAGCGCGGAAGCTCTTTCCGACCGTTGACAAAGCGAGTGATCAACCGACCGCAGATCTGTTGACGCAGCGCATGCAAATCCACGAAAAAAATGCGTGGATGTTGCGTAGTTTGTTAGAGCCGTCCGCGGAAGACAGTCAGCGCAAGACAAAGCGCTAGCTCTCTCGCGTCAGCGTGATGATTCATGCTGGCGCGAGAGTATTTGCACAGCGCGGTTTAGGCCGGGCAGGCGGCGCAAAGACCGGTCAACATCACTTCAGCGCGTTGGACGCGTACGCCGGACGGTACTTGTACGGGAAGATCGTTCGACTTCGTTTCCAGGCACTGGATCTCGCCGCACGCGGTACAGTGGAAATATGCCACGGGTCCGCCGTTTCGCGAGCGCGCGACGCTGAAGCGCCAAATGCGATCTTCCGCAGCGATCTTGTGGACAAAGGCTTTACCGACCAACCAGTCGAGTGCGCGGTACAGCGTTACACGGTCGAAGCGCACGCCTCGGGCACGGGCTTGCTGCTCAACTTCATGGTGCGTTAGCGCTTTAGTGGTGGCGGCCAGAATTTCGAGTACGGTATTACGGGCGGGAGTCAGGCGGCCGGGATGCTGAGGGGCATCGGCGACGCCGCTGGTTTCGCTTTTTTCTAGCGAAGAATCAGTTTGCATATCCATGGGTGGTCCTTGATTCAGTTAGGCGGGGTCGATTGTTGCGTTGCAGAATTGCAAGTGAGATGTTCTCCCAGTTCGATATCCCTTGCAATACGGACCGTATCGATTTTTGAAGATAATTTGCGCCTAACGATATAACCGAATTGCACCTTAGGTGCTTACATCGACCCGTGCGCGAGGGGCATGGACTCATCTAAGTCCCGGATTGAGGCGGTTTCAATGTTCAAAGCTTCAATCCTTCGTGCACCGGTCAAGCGCGCGCGCCAGTATCGGTTGCTGATTTGAGAAATAATCACTCGGCCAGTTCTAGGACTTGGTGCGTGCACAAACCGACCGTCCCCTAGGTAGATTCCAACATGTGAGTACGGCGCGTTCTGGGTGTCGAAGAACAACAGATCGGCGGCCTCAATAGCGGACAGTGAGATTGATGGAAGTTGTAGCGCCATTTCGCGCGCGCTCCGCGGAACAGTTAAATCGAATTGGCGGAAGACGTGGTACACCAACCCGCTGCAGTCGAAGCCAATTTCAGGCGTATTGCCGCCGCTGACGTAAGGTTTCCCCTGCATGGCGGCGGCGTATGCGACAAGTCCCAAGGTATCAAGCGCATGGCCTTCCAGCTGAGGGCGAGGTATGTTGGCGGAGGGAGCTGGTTTGCTGCTACCGAATTCTTCAATCGAGGACATACTGCCGCACCCGGCCAACAACGTGACGAGCGCAACGGCTCCAAGGATGTGGCGGGCTCGAGCGACCGGTAAAAATTTTGCAGTCATTAGGTTAGTTATCGTCGAAACCAATTAGATAAAGAGAGATAAGACTCGTAACCCTCTGTAATTTAATACTATGAATAGATATTCGTCACTACGACGGGAAAAATCAGCCGTAAACAACATACTTTCAGATTCCGATTGCTTGCTTTGTACACAGCGCGAAATTGGAAACCTTTTAATGGCGGGCTAGTTGCTCGTCCTTCCCCTGTTTTACACGAGAATCATTATTTAACTGTTTGTTAACTAAATATATTTAAGATTTTGGATATTTTCTGCTCAGTTCAAGCCTATGCCCTATGAATACCGGGCCGGAGACCGCGAGTGCACGCTTCATTAACACAGTTATCCACAGTTCCTGTGGGTAAGTCATATTGCTGAGACGAGCCGTGCTTAAATCAAATTTGTATCTCGCGATTGTCGTCATGGCGATCCTCCCGTCTCATCTATCTCATGCAGCCGAGAGCGGAACCGCGGGCGATTCGCTAGCGTTTGAAGACGTGCTCGATGGCAAATGTCACATCTTGAGCGAGGGTGGCAAACTCACGTTAATGCACAACCGGCATTCGGATGCGCGTGTGCGCTACCGGCTGGTTCGCTTGTTTGTTGATAGACCTCAGGGGTTGGTCGACGGCGAAATCGGACCCACGGAGACCGTCAAACTTGGCTGCAACCGCGTTGGTAGCCGCCCACAAACTTGGCGTATCGTACGCGCCTCTCTGGTCACCAAAGGAACTCCATGAAACATCTGAAAGGCTGGTCGGCGCTCGCTGTTCTTGCTTGTCTTCAACCGCTGTCTGGTGCGTACGCAGAGGACACCAGCACCGCGTTTCGTTCACCGGGTGACATTACAGCCGAAGAACGGATGCAAATGATGCAAGGCGTCGCCGAATACAACAATTGCGTCTACGGCGCCGGCATGGAATTAGTCGCAAAATTCGAAGATATCCGTCAGGCCGCGGATGCCGCGATGGAACAATGCGAAAATTTGAACCGCAAACTCCACGAGACAATTGAGAGCTTCCGGGTTGATCCGGCATTCGCCGAACATTTTGTGCATCACACCCAATCGCGCGCGGTGCGCTCACTCCTTCCTGAACTCGCGATCAGAAAAAGCGGAAATTAGATCAATACGGGCAAGGCGCGAGACGGATCTGGCCGAACTCTTCGATAATCGGCGCTAGCTCATTAAGGGCGCGGAAGTAAACCCCGCGCTTAAAAGCGACCACCTGGCGAGGTGATTCCCAATAGTCTATCCAACGCCATTGATCGAACTCCGGTTCGTCGTTCGCGCGTAAATCGACGCAAGTTTCGTCCACCAGCAACCGTAGTACATACCAACGTTGCTTCTGCCCGATGCACAAGGGCTTCTGGTCGTGGCGGATATAGCGTTTAGGAAGGCGATAGCGTAACCAGCGTCGAGTACAGCCGATCACTTCGACGTCCGCGGGCTTGAGGCCAACTTCTTCGTGAAGCTCCCGGAACATCGCCTGTTCTAGGCTTTCCTGCGGTTTGACCCCACCCTGAGGAAATTGCCAGGCCGACATCCCAATGCGGCGTCCCCAAAAAGCCTGCCCGACGTCATTGACGAGGATTATGCCAACGTTAGTGCGAAAGCCTTGTGCATCTATCATCGCGGCTCACCCGTGCCGCCTTTGCGTTGTGAGGGTAAATTGTGGTCGCTGCTCTATATCGGATAAATCCGTATCGAGGCAGCACGGGCGATTGTGGCGTAAGGCTAGCGGGCGGCGCAATCCGCCCGCTCAGATTGCCTATTAGGCAAGCAACTGCTGCACTGCGGCGCGTTCTTCCTTGAGCTCGTTTTCCGTCGCTTGCATCCGTTTGCGGCTAAATTCATCAACCGGCAAACCCTGGACGATTTCGTACTCGCCGCCACGGCAGCGCACGGGATAGGAATACATCAACCCCTTTTCTATGCCGTAGCTGCCATCGCTCGGAATACCCATGCTGGTCCAATCGTCGTTCGGCGTCCCAAGTGCCCAGTCACGCATATGCTCGAGCGCGGCATTGGCGGCGGAAGCCGCGCTGGAGGCGCCGCGTGCTTCGATAATTTCTGCGCCACGCTTTGCCACCCGTGGAATGTAATCGCTTTCGTACCAGGCGCGCTCGACGAGCGACAACGCCGCCTTGCCCTGGACCAGCGTTTGACTCAAATCGGGGTATTGGGTAGTGGAGTGATTCCCCCAAATGGTGACTTTCTTGACGTCGGCCACCGCAACCTTGGTCTTGGCGGCAAGCTGTGCGACCGCTCGGTTGTGATCGAGGCGAGTCATCGCCGTGAACTGACGCGGATTGATATCCGGGGCTGACATCATGGCGGTCCACGCATTGGTGTTGGCGGGGTTGCCCACGACTAACACTTTAATTCCGCGGTTGGCGTGCGCATTGATAGCCTTGCCTTGGACCTTAAAGATGCCGCCATTGGCGGCGAGTAAATCAGCCCGTTCCATACCGGGTCCACGGGGTTTGGCGCCGACCAACAAACCGTAATCGGCATCTTTGAACGCGACGTTGGCGTCGTCCGTCATCTCGATTTTGCTAAGTAGCGGGAAAGCGCAGTCGTCGAGTTCCATCGCAACGCCATTTAGCGCTTTCATTGCCGGCGTCACTTCCAACAATTGCAGAATAAGGGGTTGGTCGTTACCTAACATTTGGCCGGCCGCGATGCGGAACAATAAGGAGTATGAAATTTGTCCCGCGGCGCCGGTGACGGTGACTCTGACTGGTTTTTTCATTGCGTCTCTTTATCTGTTGAAAGATCTTAGTTACAAGCTTTGCACGACGGCGTGCCGGCGTTAGCCGCGCGCGGAAATCGGTACGTAGTTGCGCTTGGCGGAGCCAATGTACAGCTGCCGTGGACGGCCGATTCTGAAATCGTTCTGGTCGCTCAACATTTCCATCCACTGCGCGATCCAACCGGCGGAACGCGCCAACGCGAACATCGGCGTGAACATGTTGGTTGGGATGTTCAGTGCTTGGTAGATCAAGCCGGAATAGAAATCGACATTCGGATAGAGCTTGCGAGAAATAAAGTATTCGTCTTCCAGTGCGATGCGCTCCAATTCCATCGCGATCTCGAATAACGGTTGATTCAAATGCATTTGTTCAAGCAGCTCGTGACAGGCCTGTCGAATGATTTTGGCGCGCGGATCGTAATTCTTGTACACGCGATGACCAAACCCCATCAGCTTGAAGTTATCGTTTTTATCTTTCGCACGATCGACAAACTTGCGAATATTTTTCGGGTGCTCGATTTCGGTCAGCATGGTGATGACCGCTTCGTTCGCGCCGCCGTGGGCCTTGCCCCACAGCGTCGAAATTCCGGCCGATACACACGCAAAAGGATTCGTCTCCGCGCTGCCGGCCAAGCGCACGGTCGAAGTACTGGCGTTCTGCTCATGATCTGCGTGCAGAATGAACAAGAGGTCGAGTGCACGCACCGCGGTTGGATTTGCCACAAACGGTTCGGTTGGCCACGAAAACATCATGTACATGAAGTTTTCGACGAAGCTGCGCGAGTTGTCGGGATACACAAAGGGCAACCCGCTGCCGTAACGATAAATCTTCGAGACCAGATTCGGCATTTTTGCGATCACCCGTTGCGCGGTGAGTCGCCGATGTTCTGGGTTATAGATATCCGTCTGATTGTGGTAGTAAGACGCGACCGCGGCAACGACGCCAGAGAGGATCGACATGGGATGCGCGTCGTAGCGATATCCCTGATAAAACCGCGATAGATGCTCATGTGTCATGCCGTGCATCTTGATGACATGCATCCAGTCGTCGGCTTGTTTTTGGTTTGGTAATTCGCCGTTGATGAGTAAGTAGGCGACTTCAAGAAAGGTCGACTTTTCGGCGAGCTGTTCGATGGGATAACCCCGGTGCATCAACACGCCTTCTTCGCCATCGAGATAGGTAATGGCGCTGCGACACGCGGCCGTTGACCCGTACCCGAGATCGAATGTAAACATCCCAAGTTCTTTATAGAGATTTTTGAGATCGATGACTGGGGCGCCATACCGGCCCTCGTAGACGGGGCATTCGACCGATTTGCCGGTACCGTTGTCGGTAATGATTACACTGCGGGTCGCCATGAAATTGTTCCTTATAGTCTGTAGTTCGTGCACTTCTGCACCGCACAAGGACGGAAGATTACGTCGCCGACCGGTCTGCATCAAGAGTGCTGCAGTACTGACCGCATGACCGTCTCGAAATGCGCGCGAGACCAGCGCCGCACCAACCCTGTGCTTGCCATCGAGTGTCAGTCGAATGTCACCGGGAACTTCAAGTGACACATTGAACACCCCGGATTACTTAATGACTTTGCGTGAGGCGTGATCAAAGATCCGGGATGCTCGGCCGCTATAGGCTTCGGCCTACATAGCGGCATTCAGTCGCTAAACTGTATCGCACCGTCCTTGGGTGAAAGGATTTTCATGCAACCACCGTCTTGCCTTTTCAGCGGAAACGCCGACTTCATCGAGGGGCTATACGAAACCTATCTGACAGAGCCCTCCGGCGTAAGCGATGAATGGCGGCGCTATTTCGACGCCTTGGAAGCAGCAGCGCCGGGGGAACGGGATAAGCCTCATGGCCCGGTTCGCGCCCGGATGTTGGCAGCCTCGGACACCCCAGCGGTCGCCACAATCCGCGATGACGGTAAGCAAGTGTCTGTCTTGCAACTCATCAACTCCTATCGCTTCATGGGTCATCGCCAAGCCCGGCTCGATCCCCTCAATCAACACGAACGCCCCTCCGTCGCCGAACTCGACTTGGAGTACCACGGACTCGGCGCGGGGGATTTAGAACGCGTCTTCAACACCGGCTCGCTACAAGGACTGGAGACGCATCAAGCTCCACTCAAACGCATTCACGAGATCGTCAAAGCAACCTATTGCGGGACGATCGGCGCCGAATACATGCATATTGTCGAAACCGCTCAAAAGCGCTGGATTCAACAACGCTTGGAACCGGTATCCGGTCGCCCGAGTTTTTCGGGCGAAAAGAAACGTTGGCTGCTTGACCGCTTAGTCGCGGCAGGCGCGCTTGAAGAATACCTGCACCGCAAATACGTCGGCCAAAAACGTTTTTCGCTCGAAGGCGGCGAGAGCACCATTCCGCTGCTCGATCAGACGCTCGAGGATGCGAGTCGCCATGGCGTGAAGGAAGTGGTCATCGGGATGGCCCATCGTGGGCGCTTGAATGTGCTCGTTAACATCGTCGGCAAACATCCCTCCAAACTCTTTGACGAGTTTGAAGGAAGGAGTCGCGAAGCGCGCCTGGGCGACGTCAAGTATCACTTAGGCTACTCGTCGGATATTCAAACTCCGCACGGGGCGGTTCATGTCACGCTCGCGTTTAATCCGTCGCATCTTGAGATTATCGACCCCGTGGTCGAAGGCTCGGTGCGAGCGCGCCAAGATCGACGCAACGACCATGAACGCGACGATGTGCTGCCCATCCTGATCCACGGTGACGCTGCTTTCGCCGGGCAAGGCGTCGTGATGGAAACGCTTAATCTTTCGCAAACCCGGGGTTACACCACGGGGGGCACGATACACATCATCATCAACAATCAGATCGGTTTCACCACCAGCGATCCGCTCGATTCGCGCTCGACGTTGTATTGCACGGATGTCGCCAAGATGGTCCAAGCGCCGATTTTTCACGTCAACGGCGACGATCCTGAAGCGGTTGCCTTGGTCGCGCAGCTCGCAATCGACTTTCGCATGGAATTTAGTAAAGACGTTGTCGTCGATCTCGTTTGCTACCGCAAACACGGACACAGCGAAGCCGACGAACCCGCCGCGACCCAACCGTTGATGTACCAGCAGATTAGAAAGCACCCCGGGGTGCGCAAGCTGTACGCCGAGCGGTTGATTAGCGAGGGGGTGATTAAACCCGGCGACATGGAACAAATGCAGGTCGACTACGTGAGCGCATTGGAGAACAACGTGGTCGTCTCACGGCCCTACGCCAATGTGCACGACACGCGTTATCTCATCAACTATGAACCCTATCGCAACACGCATTGGCGCGATGCCGCGGACACGCGACTGACGACTTCGCGTGTCGCCGAACTCGGCGCGCGATTCTGTGCCTATCCGACGCATTTCGAATTGCATCGGGCGGTCAGGAAAGTCATTGAAGATCGCTTGCAGATGGCGCGCGGCGAGCTACCGCTTGATTGGGGCTTCGCCGAAACATTGGCTTACGCCGCGCTTCTCAGTGAAGGCTACGCCGTACGTATTTCGGGCCAAGATAGCGGACGCGGTACATTCTTTCATCGTCACGCGGTACTGCACGACGCCAAGCAGGGCGGAACTTATTTGCCATTGCAGAATATCGCACCCGACCAAGCGAATTTTCTCGTCATCAACTCGACCTTATCCGAGGAAGCGGTGCTCGGTTTTGAGTACGGTTATGCGAGTGCGGAGCCGCGCGCCATGGTGATCTGGGAAGCGCAGTTCGGAGATTTTGCGAACGGCGCGCAAGTCGTCATCGATCAATTCATCGCCAGCTGCGAAGAGAAATGGGGACGGTTTTGCGGTTTGACGATGCTCCTACCGCATGGTTTCGACGGGCAAGGTCCGGAGCATTCGTCCGCCCGACTCGAGCGTTATCTGCAGCTGTGCGCGGAAGACAACATGCAGGTGGTTTATCCGACGACGCCCGCCCAAATGTTTCATTTGTTGCGACGGCAGATGTTGCGGCCCTATCGCAAACCGCTGATCGTCATGAGCCCGAAATCGCTGCTTCGTCACAAGCTATCGGTATCGACGTTAGACGACGTGGCCAAATGCGGCTTTAAACCGGTAATCGATGAAATTGACGCACTTGATCGGTCGCACGTTAAACGGCTGCTCATCTGCAGCGGTAAAGTCTATTTTGATTTACTGGAAGCACGACGCGAGGCCAAGCTAACGGATACGGCGATCATTCGCTTGGAGCAGTTGTATCCCTTCCCGCGCGAAGAAATCGTCGCGTTGGCGGCCACCATGCCGAACGTCACTGAATATGTCTGGGTGCAAGAAGAGCCGCGCAATCAAGGCGCCTGGTCTGTCATGCTGTCGAAGCGCCATTTGGGTGGGTGTTTCCCGGAACAATGGCCGCTGCGTTGTGTCGCGCGTCCCTATTCCGCTTCACCCGCGGTTGGTTACATGGCACTTCATGTCAAGCAGCAACAAGAACTCGTCCAGGAAGCATTGCAGCTCAAGCCCGCGGCTACGCGTGCCGAGCAACGTGCGAAGTCGGCTTGAGCCTGCCCTACCGCCACCAACCAGAGGAACATCCGTGCTAGTTGAAATCAAAGTGCCTGCGCTCGCGGAATCGGTGCCCGATGCAACCTTGCTCGAGTGGCGCAAACAACTCGGTGAACGCGTGGAACGCGGTGAGCTATTGATCGATCTGGAAACCGACAAGGTGACCCTGGAGATCGCGGCGCCGGACGGCGGGGTATTGGTCGAGATACGAAAAAAAACCGGCGACACCGCGCTCAGCGACGATGTCCTCGCCATAATTGATACCGCAGCCACGGCCACGGCCGTCGCACTGGCGGCGGTGGCCAGCGCGCCAAGTAGTGCAGCGAGTAAAGCAGGGCCGGCGGCGCGTAAAATCGCGGACGAAAAAAACTTGGATCTCGCGGCCGTCGCCTCTTCGCGACCAGATGGGCGTGTGACGAAAGGCGATGTGATCTCACATTTGGAATCGCAAAAACCGGCGACAAGTCCTCCACGCGCGGCGCCTGCACCGGTCGCGCCGAGCCAGCCGCTTGGTCCGCGTCACGAAGAACGCGTGGCGATGACGCGTCTACGCAAACGTACCGCGGAGCGCCTACTACAAGCACAGCAACAAGCGGCAATCCTGACGACCTTTAACGAGGTCAACATGCAGGCACTGATGGACCTACGTGCCCGCTACAAAGACGATTTTGAAAAACAGCATGGCGTAAAACTCGGCTTCATGTCGTTCTTCGTCAAGGCGGCTGTCGCGGCATTAAAGAAGTTCCCGGTGGTCAATGCCTCGATCGACGGCGACGACATTATTTATCACGGATATTTTGATGTTGGCGTCGCGGTCGGCTCCGAGCGCGGTCTGGTGGTGCCTATCTTGCGCGATGCCGGACAGCTATCTTTCGGGCAGATTGAGCAACAGATCCGCGACTTTGGCGAGCGTGCGCGAGAGGGTAAGTTAACGATTGAAGAACTCACCGGTGGAACGTTCACGATTAGCAATGGCGGCATTTTTGGTTCGCTGGTTTCGACACCTATCTTAAATCCGCCACAGAGCGCGATTTTGGGCATGCATAAGATTCAAGAGCGCCCGGTGGCCGAAAAGGGCCAGGTCGTCATTCGTCCGATGATGTACCTCGCACTATCCTACGATCATCGGATCATCGATGGCCGCGAAGCGGTGCAGTGTTTGGACAGCATGCGCCAGTCGCTGGAAGATCCCAGCCGCCTGCTCTTACAGGTCTGACCGCCGATGGAAAATTTTGATGTCGTGGTACTCGGTGCGGGCCCTGGCGGCTACGTCGCGGCTATTCGCTGCGCACAGCTTGGTTTTAAAACCGCGGTGATTGAAGGCTGGAAAACGCCAGCCGGTGAACCCGCGCTCGGCGGAACCTGCCTAAACGTCGGCTGCATCCCATCCAAAGCGTTACTTGATTCGTCGCATCATTTCGAATTTCTGACGAAGCACGCGCAATCGCACGGCATTAGCGCTAACGGTATCAGTGTTGATATCGCCACGATGCAAGGTCGTAAAGACCAAATCGTCAAAACCCTAACGCAGGGCATAGCGGGACTATTCAAGAAAAACAAAATCACTTGGATCCAAGGGTGGGGGCAGCTACAGCCTGACTCAAAAGTGGCGGTGTTAGATACCGATGGTCGGGTATCACAACAAATCAGCGCGGCCCATATCATCGTCGCGACAGGTTCGATCCCCATGGCAATCCCGGTTGCGAAGGTCGATCACCAACATATTGTCGATTCCACGGGCGCGCTTAACTTTACTACCACGCCCGCGACGTTGGGCGTTATTGGCGCGGGCGTGATCGGACTTGAACTCGGCAGCGTGTGGCGTCGGCTCGGCGCGCGGGTCACCGTATTCGAAGCACTCCCCGAATTCCTTATGGCAGCCGATCAAGAAATTGCGAAGGAAGCGGCGAAGATTTTCAAGAAACAAGGCTTGGATATCCGGTTAGGCGCCAAAGTCACCGGCACGGAGGTTGTCGGCGGTAAGGTTCAAGTGTCGGTCACGAGCAACGACAAAAACGAAACTTTCGCGTTCGATAAACTCATTGTCGCAGTGGGCCGCGCGCCGTACACGGAACGTTTGAACGCCGAGGGCGTGGGACTCAAACGCGATGCACGCGGTTTCATCGAAATCGACGCGCTCATGCGCACCAATATCCCGAATGTGTACGCGATCGGCGATGCCGTCAAAGGCCCAATGCTGGCCCATAAAGCGTCGGAAGAAGGCGTGGCGGTCGCGGAAATTATCGCCGGGCAGAAACCGCATCTCGACCACGCAACGATTCCGTGGGTTATCTACACCTGGCCCGAGATCGCGTGGGCCGGACAAACCGAGCAAGCCCTAAAGGCAGCCGGCCAAGCTTACAAAGCGGGGAAATTTCCGTTCGCGGCGAGCGGCCGCGCCCGCGCGATGGGCGATACGGACGGGTTCGTCAAAGTGCTCGCGGATGCGCAAACCGATGCGTTGCTTGGCGTTCATTGCATCGGGCCGCACGCTTCGGAATTGATCAGCGAAGCCGTGCTAGCGTTGGCTTTCGGCGGTAGTGCAGAAGATATCGCGCGCACGATTCACGCACATCCGACGCTAGCCGAAACCTTTCACGAAGCCGCACTTGGTATCGACAAACGGACGCTACATTTTTGATAGGCGTGTCGATTAGCGAAAACTCCGAAACTTATCCAGGTGCCAGTGACGCGTCACCGCAGGGCGCCCGCCGCGCCTTGCATTTTTGTGCAATGCACCGTTAGATTACCTGCAACCCATCGTAAGAAGCCCAAGAGCATGACTGAAGCCGCCGCTAAGCGAGTAATCAAGAAATATCCCAACCGCCGCTTGTACGACACCAGCGAAAGTAAATACGTGACGTTGAGCGATGTACGCAAATTGGTCCTGGAAGACATCCCCTTCTGTGTCATCGACAAAAAGAGTAACGAAGACATCACGCGCAATATCCTGCTGCAAATCATTGTCGAGCAAGAAGAAAGTAGCGATCCAATCTTCTCGACAGACGTCCTGCAACAAATGATCGGGTTCTACGGAAATTCGGTGAATAAGCTGGCCGGAGACTTTCTACGCAACAGCGTTGACTTGTTCTACCAGCAGCAGAAGCGCCTGCAATCGCAGGTCACCTCCGCCATCAGCATGACCCCGCTGCAGAACCCATTTACGGAAGCTGCCAAGCGTAACCTTGAGCTGTGGCAGCGCATGCAGGAAAACTTCTTTAAATCCGGCGGCTTATTTAACGCGGATCAAGAACGCAAGGATTGATGGTCGATTCTTCGTCGGTGTATTGCCTCGACGAAGAAATGAAATCTTCTACCAACACGCGCGCGATATCGTGCGCATCCTAAATCACCTTAGGCGGCGAGCTGGCCCGCGAGCTCCGCTTTAATTCGCGTCACCTGACTCGACAATTGCGCAGGCACGCGGTCTCCGAATTCAGCGAAGTAAGCCGCGATATCGGCCATCTCGCGCGTCCAAACCTCCGGATCTATTGCGAGTAACGCATCGAGCGTCGCGCGTTTGATGTCAAGCCCGGATACATCGATGTCCTCCACTTTGGGCAACATTCCAATCGGTGTGCGAATCGCGCTGGCACGGCTAGTGCACCTATCAACAATCCACTTGAGCACGCGCATGTTGTCGCCATAACCCGGCCACATGAAGCGCCCATCGCCATCCTTACGGAACCAATTCACGTGGAAAATTTTTGGCAGCTGCGCGGCGCGCCCGCCAAAGCTCATCCAATGCGACCAATAGTCGGCAAAGTGATATCCACAAAAAGGTTTCATCGCCATCGGATCACGGCGCACTTGGCCAACTTGACCCACTGCCGCCGCGGTCGTCTCCGATGCTACGGATGCGCCCATGAAAACGCCGTGTTCCCAATCGAGCGCTTCACACACTAGCGGCGCCACGGTCGAGCGGCGGCCACCGAATATGATCGCGGAAATCGGCACACCTTCTGGCGCATTGGCGCGTGACGAATAGCTAGGACATTGATCAGCGCTGACAGTAAACCGCGAATTTGGATGTGCGGCCGGCCCCTTTGCGTGATCGAACGGTCGCCCTTGCCAATCCGTTAGCCCGGCCGGCTCGGGTTCGTCGATACCTTCCCACCACGGTCGTTGGTCCGTGGTGAGCGCGACATTGGTGTAAATGGTATTGCGTCCTAGCGTGCTCATGCAGTTGGGATTGGTTTTGCTGCTGGTGCCGGGCGCAACGCCGAAAAATCCCGCTTCGGGGTTAATCGCGTACAAACGTCCATCAGGCCCCGGATGCAACCACGCGATATCGTCACCGACCGTCCAAACTTTCCAACCGGCATAGGCCTTTGGTGGCACCAGCATCGCGAGATTGGTCTTGCCGCAAGCCGAGGGGAACGCGGCGGCTACGTAAGTTGTTTCGCCTTGAGGACTTTCCAAGCCCAAAATCAGCATATGTTCGGCGAGCCAACCTTCGGTGCGCGCTTGCCAACTCGCGATCCGTAGCGCATGACACTTTTTGCCGAGCAAGGCATTGCCGCCGTAACCCGAGCCATAACTCTTGATGGCGAGTTCTTCGGGGAAATGCATGATGTAGCGGCGATCGGGATCTAACTCGCCGACCGAATGCAATCCGCGTACAAAGGAGTTACCAGCTTCGATGTGCGCGAGCGCAGGCGTGCCGATGCGCGCCATCACACGCATATTCGCGACCACATAGGGGCTATCGGTGATTTCGACACCCGCGCGCGAAAACGGTGAGCCATAAGGACCCATCAAATACGGAATGACATACATCGTGCGGCCACGCATGCAACCGCGATAACAGTCGTCCATCAAGCGGTGCGCGTCACTCGGCGCCATCCAATTATTGTTGGGGCCTGCGTCATCTTTGTTTTTGGTGCAGACGAAGGTGAGATGCTCGACTCGCGCGACATCGTTAGGTTGCGAGCGGTGTAGATAACAATTGGGGTGGGTATCGGGGTTCAGTCTGAGCAGCGTTCCATCGCGGGTCATCAGGTCCAACAGGCGATCATTTTCGGCGTCCGTGCCATCACACCAGTGAATCGAGTCTGGTTGCATCAACGACGCGGCAGATTTAACCCACGTCGCAAGCTCCTGATTTGAGGTCATCTTACTTAGTTCTCCCGAGTTCGCGCCCGTGGCGGCTGCGGCCTAGGCCTGGTCGCGACAAAAATTCCGTGGCGCAAGTTCGCCGTGTAAGGGGGGGCCATGCTACCGAAGGCTGCCGCTGTTTTGAAGGAATATGCCGTATTGCCCAACAATTAGAGACATTTAGCGGCCGATTCTGCGACTCATGCACAGTTCAGCCAGACAAGATGACGCAGTCCGCGAAAAAACGATTGACGCGCCGCAGCAATGATCGTTATGCTGCACAGCAATAGAACTGATGCGACACGCTAGTAACACAGGCTCCCACGGAGCCAATGCTTTAGGAGTCACCCATGGAATCGATTTTTATGAACCCAAATGTCTTCTCGCCGGCACTGTGGGGCAACTATCAAACCGTGTTCAAGAACGCCACTGATGGTTACCGCCAGTTCGAAACGCTGGGTACCAAAATCACGGAAAAGCTCCTGCAACGAAACACGGCCTTTTTTAACAATGCGCTGCAGACGAGTAACCAGGTCTTCGCGATGTACGGTGAAGGCAAGGCTTTCCCGGAAGTATTGAATGAGCAAGTCAAAGTCGCGACCGACTTCGCCGGTCAAGTTTTTAGCTACTGGCGTGAAACCGGTGAGCTTTTTACCGCCGCCGGGGAAGAATATCGAAAGTGGCTAGAAGCCAGCATGAAACCGTTCGAACCGACCACCAAGCCTGTGGTCAAAGGTAAGTAACCTGATTTTGTGGAGTCGCCGCGTTAGACGGTGACTCTCACTTTCGATTGACCTCCCCTCTTCCCCTTGTCGTGCGTGTTTCCCACGCTCAACAAGGGGAGCTTTTTATCCTCGCTTCGCGTTCTTTCGGACGCGCCCAACGGGCGCCGACAACCATGCGCTCACCCCTTCGACTAAGCGCTGACGGGCGCGCGCATTGATAAATATACCGATGTGGCCCGCATCGATTTCGAGTTCTGAATAGTTCGCGCGCAGTGCGCGCAAATGCAACCCGCGTGAAGATGCGGGAGGCACTAAGTGATCGCGTGCGCCGTACACATTGAGAAACGGCAGTGTGAGGGTGGGTAGCGCAAGTGTCTCACCGCCACTGACAATTCGACCCTGCACGAGATCGTTCCGCTGGTAACAACTTTGAATAAATTCGCCGAGCGCCGTGCCGGCGAGATTTGGACTATCAAAGACCCAGCGCTCCATCGCCATGAATAACGCCATCGAGGTGTTATCCTCAACCCGTGCGATAAAGTCCAGGTATTTCTGCTGAGTCAGCTGCCACGGCTTAAGGCTTAGAAACAGCGCGGACAAATACTCTCCCGGCACACACCCAAACTCGTTACTCCACGCGCGTGCATCGAAATGCCGCAACATTCTGCTTAGTATGTCGTCCTCCGAATGGAAGTCGCCGGGCGTCACCACCGTAATCAGTTTCTGTATGCGCTCTGGCCGACGCGCGGCGTAACACAGCGCAAATACGCCGCCCTGACACACGCCCAACAGATTGATCTTCGGCACGCCACTCGCTGCACAAAGGTGCTCCACGCAGGCGTGAAGATCTCGTTCAAAGTAATCGCGCAGCGTACGAGTACCATCTTCATCCGTCGGGTCTCCCCACTCGATGAGGTGCACATCGGCACCGTGAGAAGCGAGGTCAGCGAGCACGGAATGTTGCGGCAAAAGATCCAAAATATACGGGCGATTCACCAACGCGTAGACGATCAGCAATGGCACGCGGCGGTCGCGATGCGTCGACGAATTGCCATATCGGTAAAGTGCGGCTTTGCCGGTATTGAAGCATAGTTCCCGTGGCGAGTCAGTGCGCGGCGGCACATGCGCCATGCGCGCGCCCGCTTGTCCGCGTAACCGATCGAACTCACTGAGTTCTTTGCGCACCCCCGCCGCGGTGAGAATTACCTTCGGCACCGCGTTAACGCGCGTTCCCGGTGATGCGACCGATGTGCCCGATATCGAATTCACTGGGCTTCGCGCGCGCGGTCGATCGCGGCGTATTTTTGAGTGTCGTTTTCTTTTTTGTCACGGATTTTGTAGGGCGATGGCTCGCGGTGGCTTTCCGTTTTGTAGGTTTTTTCTGCGGAGAAATTACGCTATTCATTACGACTTCTTGAATCGCTTCCTCGCGGTGAATCACCGGCGGTAGAGGATTGCCAGCCTGCACGGTCGGCCACGGGGGAGAAAAACCGAATGCGCGCGCACTAGCTCGAGCGATTTCACGCACGGCTTGCCGCGCCTTAAGCGTGCTTGTTGCGAGCGTTGCAAATTGCCTAGCATGCGTGTCCGATTGAATGCACTCCCACCACGCCCGATCGGCAATCTTCACCCACGCATCAAATATCTCGCGAACCGACTTAAGCGCGGGCTGTGTGTCATCCTTGAAAGACTCCGCAGCTCGCTCGAAGGCGGTTACGAGAACGCCAAGATAGGCCAACCGGAGTTCGGCGAGCGCACCCACTTGCGCGATGCCCGCCTGCGTGCCCTGCAACCATGCACGCTGCACTTCAAATGTAGGCCCCGCATACGCGTGTTCACGCGCTTGAAGCCATGGCTTTAGTGCATGCAGCTGCGCCACCTCGCGCTGTCTCAACTGCTCTGTCTGTGCGCGCAAACTCTCGAATAACGCGCACAACATGGGTGCGGCGTCAAACGTCTCTTCGCCGTGCATTCGCCGCGAGATTGACAACTCACTTAGCCAATCCGCTAACGCTTCGAACGCAAGGCGTCCCCCGGCCTTGCCCGCTGCGGACGCTTGGCCTACGTGGAAATTCGTCGCGCTCAACCATGGATTCCACGCCTCGAGCCAGGCGCGATGGAATCGCTCAGCTGCGGTCTCAGGTTGGGCGGTCACCGAGTAGGCTAGCGGTTGGAGCGGTTTGCGACGAGTTCTTCGACCACATTCGGATCCGCTAACGTGCTCGTGTCGCCTAAGTTATCGAGTTCGTTGGCCGCGATCTTGCGCAAAATCCGACGCATGATTTTTCCCGATCGAGTCTTCGGCAAGCCTGGTGCCCATTGAATGACATCCGGCGTCGCAATCGCACCGATTTCCTTGCGCACATGCGCGACCAACTCTTTGCGCAACGTTTCGCTCGGCGTTGACCCTTGCATCAAGGTCACATACGCGTAGATCCCTTGGCCCTTGAGATCGTGCGGGAATCCAACCACGGCGGCTTCCGAGACCGCGCTGTGTAAGACCAACGCGCTTTCGACTTCCGCCGTTCCGATACGATGCCCTGACACATTTATGACATCGTCGATTCGACCGGTAATCCAATAATATCCGTCCACGTCACGTCGGGCGCCGTCACCCGTGAAGTACGTTCCCGGAAAAGTTTTGAAATACGTATCTTTGAAACGTTCGTGATCGCCGTACACCGTGCGCATCTGGCCAGGCCACGAAGTTTTCAGCACCAGCGCACCGCTCGTCGCGCCCGTGAGTTCATTCCCTTTGTCGTCGAGTAATGCCGGTACCACCCCAAAAAAAGGCAATGTCGCGGAGCCAGGCTTGAGCGGGCGCGCGCCCGGCAGCGGCGTAATCAATATCCCGCCGGTTTCCGTCTGCCACCAGGTATCGACGATCGGGCAGCGCGCGTCGCCGACCACTTGGTAATACCACTCCCATGCTTCCGGATTGATGGGCTCACCGACCGAGCCCAATAAACGCAGCGAAGTACGCGCACTGCGCTTGACGGGCGCGTCGCCTTGTCCCATCAACGCTCGGATCGCGGTCGGCGCGGTATAAAAAATGTTGACTTGATGTTTGTCGATGACCTGCCAAAAACGCCCCGCGTCCGGATAAGTAGGGACACCTTCAAACATCAGCGTGGTCGCGCCATTCGCAAGCGGCCCGTACACAATGTAGGAATGCCCGGTGACCCAGCCCACATCGGCCGTGCACCAGTAAATATCACCCGGTCGATAGTCAAACACATACTTGTGTGTCATCGCGGTGTACATCAAATATCCACCGCTGGTGTGTAACACGCCTTTGGGCTTGCCGGTCGATCCCGAGGTATACAGGATGAATAGCGGATCTTCCGCGTCCACGAGAGTTGGCGGGCAGTCGTTGGACACCGCGGCGACTGTCTCGTGATACCAAATATCGCGTCCGTTGTGCCAGGTGATATTCGCGCCGGTGCGCCGCACGACAAACACCGTGTGCACACCAGGGCAGCGTTCAAGCGCCTGATCGGTGTTTGCTTTCAGCGGGATCGCACGACCACCGCGCAACCCTTCGTCTGCCGTGATGACCACTTTGCAGTCGGAATCTAGGATGCGATCTTTCAAAGCTTCGGGCGAGAAACCGCCGAACACCACCGAGTGCACCGCGCCGATACGTGCACAGGCGAGCATCGCGATCGTCGCTTCCGGCACCATCGGCATGTAGATCGAAACCCGATCGCCTTTTTGCACACCTTTCGCTTTGAGCGCATTCGCGAATCGACATACTGCGTCATAGAGTTCGCGATAGGTGACCTTACGATCTTCCGCGGGATCATCGCCTTCCCACAAAATGGCCGTTTGCTCAGCCTTAGTGGCAAGATGCCGATCGACGCAGTTATAGCAGACGTTAAGACGCGCGCCTTCGAACCAACGAATGTCGACGCGCTTGAAATCCCAATTGGCAACCCGTGACCATTCTTTATCCCAAGTGACGAATTCGCGCGCCTGCCGCGCCCAAAATTCATCGGGCCGCGCAACGGATTCGGCGTACCATTCGCGATAGCGCGCTTCGTCGATGTACGTATTGGCGGCGTAAGACGGGGGGACTGGATAGATCTTTTCAGTACTCATGCTGCGTCTCCAGGCGGTTGATTGGATTATGCAAAGTCCCGTCGTGTTTGGCCACCGCGCGACTCCTTATGCAAACACGGCGCATGATTGCGCGGGCGACGCGACCGCACTATGGTGCACGCTCGCCCCTAACCTAGCCGAGACGTAGTCCTACCCCATGCCGATCAATGACGCCATGCGCACCGCCGCCTTTCGCGCGGTCGCCGACACCTGCAGCCTCGCTCGGACTTTGCAACGACAACTCGGCAGCCTCGCGAAAATGTCGAAAGAAGACTATAGCCCGGTGACAGTCGCCGACTACGCGGTGCAAGCGCTCGTGGCGTTGTCGTTGCAGCGAGAATTGGGCACGCTTGTTTTAGTGGGTGAAGAGTCTTCCGCGGACTTACATGGCCCTCAAGCCGAAGCATTGCGCTCGGCGGTAACGAGCGCCGTGCGCTCGATTCACCCCACAATGAGCGGCGAAGAAATCGTCGCTGCGATTGACTTGGGCAATCACGATGCGAGTGGCTCGGCCTATTGGACGCTCGATCCGATCGACGGTACCAAAGGATTTCTGCGCGGCGGCCAATTCGCGATCTCGTTAGGGTACATCGACAACGGGTTAGTGCAGCTCGGCGTATTGGGATGCCCTAATCTCAGTCCCGACTTCACGCAGCCGTTCGACCGTCAAGCCGAGGACGGCACGCTTTATTTCGCCGAGCGCGCACGCGGCGCGTTTGGCGCATCGTTGAGTGACGTGCGAGCCGGACATGCGCTGAAACCGATTGCCGTGGCGGCCGGTCGCGCACTCACCACCATGCGTGTGTGCGAATCGGTTGAAGCAGGACATTCCAGACTAGATGACACCCAACGGATCGTGGCACATTTGCGCGCCACTGGCAGGCCTGCGCGCTTGGACAGCCAGTGCAAATACGCGGTCGTTGCCCGCGGCCAAGCCGATGCCTATATCCGACTGCCCACGCGCGCCGACTACCAGGAAAAAATTTGGGATCATGCGGCAGGTGCGCTGCTCGCGGCCGAAGCCGGCGCGACGGTCACGGATATTGACGGCAAACCGCTCGACTTCTCTCAGGGCACAACGCTCAAACGGAACCGCGGCGTGGTGTGCGCGCCGGCGCCATTTCATGAAGGGATCCTGCACGCCATTCGTGCACTCAAATAGGGTTGGTCGCCCCTTCTAAAACAGCGCGTGCGACCGCCTTATTTCCGGAACTATTTCTCAGTTTGGGTTTCCTTGGTCGTAAGTCTCTTGGTAAGTTTTAGCCGAGGAACGCGCTTTCATTGGGAATATTTCCCGGAACGCACGTCAAAGGTCAGTACTCAATATCAAAAGGCAAAAACCAAAGTGAGCCCACCATGCGTACTCGTCCGCTACTGCGCCCGCCCTACCGGGTGATTCTGGTTGAAGATCACAAATTCGTCGCTGAAATCCTCGCTCAACGCTTGAGCATGGACGCGGCGGTCAAGATTGTCGGGATTGCCCATCAAGGTGCGGGTGCCTTAGAGCTCATCGCGCGTCATGAGGTCGATATCGTGTTACTCGATATGGAACTCGAGCAGGAAGATGGTATCGGTGTCGCGCAAGCGCTTTGGCAGATAAAACCTGATTTGCGCATCATTGGGCTGTCCATGCATGATGCCGATTACCACCCGCACGCGTTACTCGAACTTGGCGGGATGGGCTTTCTCTCCAAGCGCGCTTACACCAAGGATGTCAGTGACGCGATCAGGCGTGTCGCGAATGGTGATCTCGCAGTCAGCCCGCAGATCGCGGCACATTTGGTGACGCAGACTTCCGCGCACTCACCCGTGACGCAGTTGAATTCGCTAACGCATAAGGAAGTCCAAGTGCTAAGCGAAATCGCGCAAGGATTTTCCGTCAAGCAAATCGCGAAGCGATCCGGACTAACCGAAAAAACCATCCAAACTCATCGCAACAACATGCGCAAAAAACTGCATGCCACCACCGATGTGCAATTATGCCTTATCGCCATTCGCGCCGGCCTTATCGATATTCACCGGATATCGGCTTAAGGGCTAAGACACAAACACAAAATACCAACCGCACGCAAACAACGTGAGCACACCCCAAAAGACGAGCCAACGCTGTTTCGCGCGCCACCCCACCGCCGTGAAAATTACGCCGATGATCAAGGTCATCAACACCGTGGCGGTAACAAATTCGTCGCTGCGCGGCGGCGGCGCGTCATTCACGAGTGCGCCTTCGTAACCCTCACGGTATCTCATGGCGCGTAGGCAAGCACTTCAATCTCGACCAAGGCGCCGGGCAACACCAAACCGCTGACTACGGTTGAGCGAGTCGGCGGGTTATGTCCGAAATATTCGGCGTAGATCTGGTTAAACCGCGCAAAGTCGCGGCCGTCGACCAGCCACACCGAGGCTTTCACCACGTGCGGCAAACTGGCTCCGGCTTCGGCCAACAGCGCGGAAATGTTCTGCAAACATTGCCGTGTCTGCGCCTCGATCGTCGTGCCCGCCAGCTGCCCATGAGAATTCAAGCCGAGTTGCCCCGACACGAACACAAAATCACCGGCGCGGATTGCTTTGGATAGGGGAAGAATCGCGCCGTCCGCGAGGCTAAGCACGCCGCCGATGATCTCGTGTTTCATGAGTCCTCTCCTTTACGGTGTTGCAAAATCCGCGCGACCCCGATGGTTAGGATCGGCAGCGTGTAAACGCATAAAAAGCCCCAAGCGAGCGTGCCATAGCCTTTCGCCACTAACGCCACGAGACCCGCTTCGGCGAGTAACAAACTTAATAATACCGCCCCACCTGCAAGCGCCGCGTGTTGCTGGCGGCTCATGCTCGCCCCGCGTCGCTCGCGCCGCCAATTGTCCAATCGTTCATTCACGCCCTGCAGCACGCCAACGCCCGTTTGCACGATGGTCATAAACAGAACGGCGACATAGGCCGGTAACAAACCTGGGGTGGCTAATTGCCCAATCAGCCAATAGGTGGGTATGGGTTCATCAAGAATTCGCGGGAAATGGCTCATAAACGCGAGATGGAAAAATAGCGCCGGCAACGTACCCGCCACCCCCGCGAGCAAACCCGCGGTGAGCGCCGCGCGTCGCGTCTGCAGCGATTCCACCGCATAGAGCAATACCGGCGCCAGCGCACTGTTGTAAAGAACGAATTTGAAAGCGCTGACCTGCCAACCGGGCAGGATCGACGCGCTTCGCAAAGTCTCGCGGATTTCGGGGCCAAAAACGCGCCAGGTATCAACAAGGATAAACAACAGCGCGAGCGACAACAGCACTGCGCCAATCGTCAACGTGAGTTCGACCAAGCGCCTGCCCCAAAAAGTGAATACGACTACCGCAAGTAGCATCGTGGCGGTACCGACGATGGCCGGCACCCGCAATGTGTCAGCGATGACACGTCCCGCTGCCGCCCCGGTCACCGCCAGCACGATAATCAACAACAAGACGAACATGAGTTCGTACAACACCCACCCGCGCCCTAGCAACGCGCGCAAGAATGAGCGGTAGTCATACGTGCGACTGAGCCGGGCGAACTCAAAACTTACCGCCAGAATTATCCCAAAGCCACACGCTATCGAAACAATCGCGGCGAAGCCGCCCCACGCGCCATATCGAGAGATAAACTCCGCGACTTCGCGACCGGTGCCATAGGCGCCGCCCACAATCACCGATTGAAACACGGCCGCCGGGATGAGCACCGAGTGCCAGGCGCGAGTACTCATTGCCGCGCCAAAATCTGCCGCATACGAATCTGCGGATCGCCCGCTTGATAAGCAGCCTGCATACCGGCAATGGCGGCGCTGCGTGCCGCCTCAAACCCTTCCAGCACAGCTTCGCGAAAACGCTGCTTGGTCGCGACAAAGGCGCTCCGCGCTTTCCCGCTCAGTTCATTGGCACGCGCCAACGCGGATTCTTCCAGCTCATCCGGATTGCACAGCTCGTTGATGAGTCCAAGGCGCCTGCCTTCTTCCGCGTGAACCAATCGCCCACTGTAAGAAAGCTCTTGGTTCACGCCAAACGGTAAATAAAAACGCATCAAATAAGAACCCATGATGCTGGGTAATCCGGCGTTGATCTCGGGTTGCGTCAAGCGTGTACGCGAATGCCCGATCCGCCAATCGGACACGAGCGCAATTTGATAACCCCCACCGGCTGCCACACCATTCAGCGCGGAAATAACCGGTTTGTCAGTGAGCAGTACTTGTCGGTAACACTCACTGATCGAAGTGAACCAGACAGACACATCGGCCGCGGTTAGCGCAGCGGCTTCGCGGAGATCGACCCCGGCGCAAAAGGCGCGCTCGCCCGCGCCGGTCAAAATCACCGCACTGACCGCCGGATCGTCGTGCGCTAAGCGCAAGGCTTCGACTAACGCCGCGGCAAGCTCTCGACTGAGTGCATTCAGCGCGCTCGGGCGATTCAGCGTTAGTACGCGCACACGTCCACGTTCACTCGACAATAAAACAGGAGGTTGGGACATGGGATGATTACGTAATGGGTTGGGCATGATTCTAATGGCCATCACGCGATTGTTCAGCACCGCGCTCCCCTTGACTAAAGTTGCCTCGCCGTTACGCTCCGCTCTCGACCTTACCTCCTCGTTTACCGCAGAAAGGACCTTATGCTCTCGATGCTCGCCAAAGACCGCATCGTTGCGCAGCCAGGCTTCAACCGCTGGCTGATCGCACCAGCGGCGCTTGGGATCCACCTGTGCATTGGCTCGGTCTACGCGTGGAGTCTGTTTAACCCGGCGTTGATCAAGCGCGTTGGGGTGGTCACCAGTGCCGCCGAAGACTGGTCATTAAAGAGTGTCGTATGGGTGTTCACGGTCGCGATCGTTTTCTTGGGCTTGTCCGCCGCCATTGCCGGTAAGTGGCTCGAAAAAGTGGGGCCGCGGATGGTCGGCGTAGTCTCCACCTGCTGCTGGTCAGGGGGATTTCTACTCGGAGGGATCGGTATTGTCAGCGGTCAGCTGTGGTTGCTGTATTTGGGTTATGGTGTCCTTGGCGGGTGCGGCTTGGGTCTTGGTTACGTTTCACCGGTCAGTACTTTGATTCGCTGGTTTCCGGATCGGCGCGGTATGGCTACCGGGATCGCCATCATGGGTTTTGGCGGCGGCGCCATGCTCGCCAAACCGATGGTAGGCGCGCTGCTGAGGTTTTATTACCAAAGCGCCGAATATTTAGGCAACAGTGAGTCGCTGCCCCTCGTCACAGAACAAGGCCGCCGGTTTGCCGAGATCGCCGGTAACTTACGCGAGGTGGTGGTGGTTGGACCAAACGATGTTGCCGGGATGCTCGTGCCAGGCAAAGTGGGTGTTTATCTGGCCGGCACCGGCTCGGTCGGCGTTGCGGAAACCTTTTTTACGCTGGCGGCGATTTATTTTGTGGTGATGCTGTGCGCATCGTTCGCTTATCGTGTGCCGCCGCCCGGTTGGCGCCCGGCGGGCTGGGAGCCGCCGCTGGAAGACGACGGCCACGGCAAAATGATTACGCGGCACGACGTCGATATCGACGAAGCCCTGAAGACCCCGCAGTTTTATCAATTGTGGATCGTGCTCTGCTTTAACGTCACCGCCGGGATTGGCGTGCTCGCGGTTGCACAAACGATGATCACCGAAATTTTCGGCTCGTCGCTGCCGCGGATCGTCAATACCGAATTTGCGGCGACTTATGTGCTGATGATTAGTTTGTTCAACATGCTCGGCCGTTTCGTATGGGCGAGCGCCTCGGATTACCTTGGACGTCGCGCAACTTATTGGATTTTTTTCAGCTTGGGCATCTTGCTGTATTGCTCAATCCCGCTGATTGCAGCCCAGGTTAACGCGAGCCCGAGCGTTACTTGGCTGGTGCTGTTCTATGCCGCGACGATGCTGATCTTCACGATGTATGGCGGAGGATTTGCGACGATCCCGGCGTATCTCGCCGATATGTTTGGCACGCGCTACGTCGGTGGGATCCACGGCCGGCTCTTAACCGCCTGGAGCACGGCAGGTGTGCTCGGTCCACTTGCGATCACCTCATTGCGAGAAAACGCCGTGACGCGCGCCATCGACTCTCTCGTCGCGACCATCGAGCCGGCGCGGTTCGCGGCGAAGTTTGGCGCGGGCGTCGATCAACTCGACACGCTAGTGGCTGCGAAGACCGTCACCATCCAGAAGCTCATGGAGTTGGCACCGCCTGGCACGTTGGATCCAACGCCAAGTCTCTATAACCAAACGATGTATTTGATGGCGGCGCTGCTCTTCATCGCACTGGTGTCGAATGCGTTTATGCGCCCGGTGCATCCCAAGCATCACATGAAAAATTAAGCGGAGAAATGTATGTTGATGTCCGCCGCCGACTACCGCGAAAGTCTCCGCCGCTATCAGCCACGCGTATTTATCGATGGCGAGCGCATCGCTTCGGTGGCCGACGAACCGCGGTTGCGCCCTGGCATCAATGCCATTGGGGTGACTTACGACTATGCACGCGACGAACGCTTTCGCACCTTGGCGGTGGCGCGTGATCCATTCACCAACCGCACCGTCAATCGTTTTCTGCAACTCGTCACGTCATCAAGCGATCTCCTCACCAAACTCGAATACGTGCGCTTGGTGTGTCAGGAAACCGGCTGCGCCATGCGCTATTTGTCGATGGATGGTTTGAACGCGCTGCATCAGCTGACGTATCGGCTCGAACAAGATTGCGCAAGCGACTACCACGCACGCTTCAAGGCGTACTTAGACATGGTCCAAGCGCAGGATCTCACGGTGGGGATCGCAATGACGGATGCCAAGGGCGATCGCAGCAAACGCCCGCATGAGCAGCCGAATCGCAACGCCTATTTACACATTCGTGAGCGCCGCACCGACGGGATCGTCATCGCCGGCACCAAGGCCATTGTGACTTCCGCGCCCTACGTACACGAACTGCTGGTGCTGCCGGGGCGCGCGATGACGGCCGACGATCGCGATTTTGCGGTGGGTTGCGCGGTGCCCATCGACGCTCCAGGGCTCACCATCGTGGCGCGCCCAGCCGGCCGGCCGGGCGAAACGCGCGCGCTTTTTTCCGCGCATTACGGCCAGACCACCGGCGTTTGTGTATTCGACAACGTTTTCGTGCCATGGGAGCGGGTGTTTCTCGCCGGCGAATGGCAACACTCCGAATTTTTGACCAAGTCCTACGCGACACATCATCGGCATACTTGCATCGGCGCACGCGCGGGTTTTGGCGATCTGTTGATCGGTGCCGGCGCTTCAATCATGGAGGCCAATGGACTTAGCGCGGCGCACGCGCATCTGCGCGATGCCATGGTCGAACTCATTAAACTAGTGGAAGGAATTTACGCCTGTGGGATCGCCGCGTCGGTCTACGGTGTCAAAGACCCCGCCGGTAACCTTGAACCTGATGCCGTATTCGCCAATATCGGCAAGCTGCTGCTCGCCACGCAAATTTACGATATGCACCGCCTCGCACATCAGGTGTCGGGTGGACTTATCGTCGCGTTACCCAATCCGGAGGAAGACCATAATCCGGAAACACGTGCGGAACTCTCGGCGGTTTTGGCCGGCCATCCGGACATTCCGTATGCACAGCGTGCCCAGCTTGCGCGCTTTATCGAAGATCTAACGGCGTCGGACGCCGGTGGTTGGATGTCAGTCATTAGCCTGCATGGCGGGGGATCGCCCGAGGCGATGAAACGCGAGATCTACCGGCGTTATCCGGTCAGAGAACGGCAGCAATTGGTGGCAAGCCTACTCGATCGCGGACTCCTCGCCTCGGAGCGCCACCCGGCGCTTGCCGCGCGACAACCCGGTCAGTGCTGTGACACCGGCTGTGTGCGTCCGGATAGCGCGGCCTTCATGCGGCGGCTCATGCCCGCTGATAGCGATTGATAAGAACGAGTGCGCTCAATACGAGGCCACCGCCTACTAACAGCGCCGCACTTGGCATCTCACCGAGCACGACCGCCGAGAGCAGCAAACCGAACACCGGTACGAGATTGATGTAGGCGGAACTCGTCATCGCGCCGAGCACGGCAACCGCCTGGTAGTACCACAAGAACCCAATCGCCGAATTCAACACGCCAAGGAAGGCGAGCATCGCCAAGGCCTTAGTATCCTGCAGCAGCGGCAGTATCGCGTCCGCGTCTAGTAGCACAAATGGCGCTAACAACACCGTCCCACACAACGCGGCATAGTAAGTAATGACGAGCGGTGAATAGCGCGTCAACAATGGCCGACCGATGACGGAGTAGATTGCCCAACTTGCCGCGCTTAGCAAAATGATGAGATCGCCATAGTTGGCGGCGGAAGTCAGCAACCGCATCGGCGAGCCGTCGGCCACTACCACAGCAGTTCCCACAATACCGAGCACGATGCCAAGCAGCGCGCCAACCCGGGGTAACACGCGGAACCACAGCGCATCGATGAGCGCGACCATGATCGCGATGGTCGAGAAGATCACATTGGCGCGATTCGCTTCGGTGTGCTCCACGCCGACGAATACCAGAACGTTATGGAGACACACGCCGGTCAAGCCGAGCGCGGCAAAGGTGCGCCAGTCGGCACGCGCGATGTGGACTCGTTCAGCGCTGGCGCGGAGCAGCAACCACAGGACACCGGTGGCCACCACAAATCGCCCGAATGCCATCAAGTAAGGCGCCGAATAGGAGGCTAAGAGGCGCCCGAATATCGGGGTGAGCGCCCAGAAAAGTGCCGCGATAGCGAGTCTTAAATGAAGCGAGAAATGGACGGGCATGCGCCCTTTATCTGGGAATTCGTCGCGAAAAGCAACGCACGAGAATCAAACGTTACTCCGAAGATTGGACCTCTGGGACCACGGCGCGCCAACGATACGTGGCAAACGCGCTGCGCCCTTCGTCTTCATAGCGCAGGTCGTGGCACAAGGAGCGCAGTAGACGAATGCCGCGCCCACTTGCTTCGCGATTTTCCGCCAGATCCTGCAACGAAACAGAGCTATCGAAGCCGACGCCATTGTGTCGCAGCCCAATAATCAGCTCGCCACCCTCGGTAGTCACTCGATGCGTACAGCGAACCCGAATTTCACCATGCTCAAGCGCCGCTAGCCGCTGCTTGCGCAGGAAATAGTAATCCGAGAATCCATCTTCGTCGTGCTTGAGTTTGGAATCGAGTCTCAACAAACCATGTTCCAACGCATTGGAATAGAGTTCCGTCAGGATCATGAAGAGCTGGGTGCGCAAGACGCCTAACCCTTGTGCGGCGTCGAGCACCTGCACCAACATGGCGACCGGATCGTCGGTTTTGAGGTCCGCCGCCGCTAGCGTGACATTATAGTCCCAGTCGAGTGGCGCTTGGCGGACGACACTGTTGGCAGCTTGCCCTTGCTCTATGTCAGATTGTACGGACTCGGCATATTCGACTACCAACAACGAAATATCGTCACGTTGCGGCGCGCCCAGCACATGCTCAGCAATCCCATCCACTATTTTGGCCACCAACGCGACCGCCGGAATATCGCGTTGAATTACCTCCAGTAACCGCGGCGCGCCAAATTGCTCGCTTGCTTCGTTCTGCGCCTCGATGACGCCATCGCTGTAGGCAACCAGAACCGTACCTGGGCTCACCATCGTGGTGCACACGTTCGGTTCATAGTGATCGACGATCCCGAGCGGCAGGTCAGTGGAAGGATAGAACGTACAAAGCTTGCTGTTCTCGCCGCGCACGTACACATCCGGCATGCCGCCGTTCCAAATCTGCGCGACCCGCGTCTCCTTGTCCAACTCGATAATACACGCCGATAAGAATCTCCCCACGGGCAATAAGGCGCGGAGCTTCCGATTCAATTCCGTTACGATGAGCGGCAGCGGCAAGCCCTTAGAAGCCATTGCGGTAAACACACCATTGACCGTTTGCGCGCCGATCGCGGCGGGTAATCCGTGACCGGTAAAATCTCCGACCATGAATATCTGGTTGCCGCTCGGTCGCCGCGCACCGAGGATGACGTCGCCATTCATAGTCTCCATGGGCCGCAGCACATAATGCACATTCGGCATACCAAGATGATGTTGGGATTCGACGTCTTCCAGAATACGTTGCGCGATTTCCATGTCGCCTTGTAAGCGCGCTTGGTGTCGGGATAGTTCATCGCGCTGTTCGGCTATTCTGCGGTGCATTTTGAGCGCGCGCAGACTCGCGGAGACTTTTGCTTGGAACAAGGGCTTGCTAATCGGCTTGACTAGGAAATCATCTCCGCCTACTTCGATGCACTTCGATAATTGCTCATCGTCCGCGAGCGCAGTCAAAAAGACGACCGGCACGAAATGTTCGCCAAAGTGCCGTTTGATACGGGTAGTCGCGTCGAGCCCATTCATCTCCGGCATCATGACGTCCATCAAGATGAGGTCCGGGCGAACTTTCAAACAGAGCTCGCAAGCTTCACGACCATCGCGGGCTTCAAGTATATTTGCGCGGTACTCTGTCAACATATTCTTGACAACGATTCGGTTAACCGCCTCGTCGTCGACAATCATAATTGTCAACGCATCCGGACCGGGAGCATCGATCTTCTCAGCTGCGAACGCCATGTCGTGTGCCCTAATCTGTTCCGCTACTCGATCACCATCAGCTTTTCAAAGTTTGCGATACGCAAGATGTCTTTGATGCTGGATGGCGCATTGCGGATCCTGATGGCCGAGGAGCTACCCCCGGCGTATTCCTTGAGCTGCAAAAGCATGCCGAGTGCCGAGCTATCCATGTAACTGGTATCGCGCAGATCAACCACGTAGCCCGCGTAACGCTTGCCGCTATCGCGATACGCCGCGCGAAGCTGCGAATGCGCATTGAAATCGAACTTCTCGGATATTTTGATGGTGAGTGTGTTACCGTCGCCGGACGGCGTGGTCGAGACTGCCATGGTCGTTCTCCTTTAGATTCTTGAGACTAAAGCGCGCGAGTACTAAGTATTCTTAGAACAATTCAATTTCACCGCTTCCCATCGAACTTTGCGCCACCGGGTTATGTGGCTGTGTCGCTTCGAATTGACGCGCAGCGGCGTCAAGATCGGCGACGATCGCCGACACTTCGCGGCGATCTATTTGCTCGATAATGCTGGCGACTGTGTTCATTTGGGTTTCTGCATGCGTCAATTTCTTAGCAGCATGCTCGTTCACCTGCCTTACGATGTCTTCAAACTGCATACATCGCACGGCATTCGCGACTTTGAAGCCGATCTGCTCGGAGATTTCGCGGGTGGTTTCCACTCGCTTGGTGAGGAATGCCTCAAACTCGGCGAGCCGTGCCATCATCTCGTCGATATCGCTTTTCCCAGACAACATGAGACTCACATCCTGCGACGCCGCCAAGCCGACCGAGGTGCGAGTGCGTTCGATCGACTCACGCGCTCGCTCGACATTCGTGCGGATTTGTTCGTTGAAGTTATTCGACGTGCGCGACAAATTTCTGACTTCATCAGCGACCACGGCAAACCCGCGTCCGGCGTCGCCGGCCCGGGCCGCCTCTATTGCGGCGTTCAGCGCGAGCAGATTGGTTTGATCGGCAATGCCCCGAATATTCGCGAGCAACGAGAAAATGCCGTCCATTTGATCGGTCATTTCATCGATCATCGACACGCTATCCATGTTGTGTTTGCTGGAGATGACGGAGATCTCGACAAATCGTCGCATCAAATCCGATGTTCGATGTACTAGGTTACCTATCGTGTAATCGGCGGCTGCGGCCTCGGGTGCGTTTTCGCTCCCCAAGCCTGCTGACAGCGCGGATACGATTTCCTTCATTAACTCGGCCTGTGCCCGGGAATCTTGTTCCATGCCATGGAACGCCGTGGACAACGTTCGTACCGAATCATTGATTAGACCGATCGCTCGCTGGCTTTCACGGCGCACCGCCTGTACTTCGTGCTTTACGCCTTGCAGATTCTGCGCGAGCGCGTCGCGGAGCGCTGTGATTTCCGGCAGTTTGCTCGCTTCCGCGGCCGCTTCGGCAACATTTATTTCGCGGACTTTGCGGACATACAGCAGCCAAACCACCGCACTCGCCAAGCTCGCGCCCGCGGCGACTAGCGGATTTCCGAGGAGCGGAAGGCCCGTCGCCGCCGCACTGGCTCCAAGCGCCACCCAAAGCAATTTGCTGGTCATGACAGAGTCTCTTTGTTCGCTGTTTGTTCATTCATCGGCGGATTCTCGGTGGAATGAAGCGTTCAAGCTTTTCCCTGCAACGCGAGTTTCATGCTGCGCTCCGCGATCCGCTCGAGCGGTAGCACGAAATCGGCCGCGTCGATGCGTACCGCTTCGCCGGGCATGCCCCACACCACGCTAGTTTGCTCGTCCTGTGCAATGGTCGGCGCGCCGGCGGCGCGCATCGCCTTAAGTCCTAGTGCGCCATCGGCACCCATCCCCGTTAGCAACATTCCAACCGCGTTAAAGCCGACTTGCGTCGCGATCGAATTAAACATCACATCAACGGAGGGTTTGTGTCGATTAACTGGCTCGCCGTCGTCCAAACGACAGATTAGTCGCGCGCCGCTTCGCTCCACTTTCAAGTGTTTGTCTCCCGGCGCGACGTACGCATGCCCTTGTAAAATCTGTTGGCCGTCCTGCGCCTGACATACCGTCATCGCGCAGGAATTGTTCAAGCGCTTGGCGAATGGTTCGCTGAAGGCCGCCGGGATATGCTGCGTAATGACCACCGCGGGCGCGTCCGCCGGCATCGTCGCCAGTACCGCTTTAATGGCTTCGGTGCCGCCGGTGGATGCGCCGATCGCAAGAAGCCGGTCGGTGGTTTTGAAGCGTTGCATCGGCGGCGTTTTGGCGGCCGCGGCGGCGGTGCGCGAGATGTCGAGCGGCCGCACCTTGGCGCGTGCGGCGGCACGGATCTTGGCGACGATCTCGTGCGCGTAATCGGTCAAGCCCTGCGAGATATCAAGTTTAGGTTTGGTTACAAAATCCACTGCGCCCAACTCTAACGCGTTCAACGTGACATCCGCGCCCACTTCCGTCAGTGATGAAATCATAACCACCGGCATCGGACGCAGACGCATTAGATTTCCAAGGAAGGTCACGCCGTCCATCTTCGGCATTTCAACGTCCAAGGTGATGACATCCGGGTTCAGGCGCTTGATCTCATCGCGTGCCATGAACGGATCGGAGGCCGTCCCCACCACTTCGAGGTCACTGTCTTCGCCGATGACTTTGGTTAAGACTTGGCGCACCAGCGCCGAGTCATCGACGATGAGCACTTTGGTTTTGGCGGGGCGGGTTTGCATGGGGCCTCTAGAACAGTTCGACTTCGCCGCCTTTGGCGGTTGAACCGAGTTGTTGCTGATAGGTTTGCTCGCGCTGAGAGATCGTCTCATTGTGCATATTCTTGAGTTCCTTGACCTGCGCGCGACCGCTCAACGGGTGAAAGCAAACTTTGCGCGGCCAACTCCCCCCCACGTGTTCGCCCGCTATTGCGAGACCCTCATTGCGTAAAAATTCACGCACAAACGCGATGTTCTTCGCGCCCACATCAGTGCTACCGGCGAGAACTCGCCCGCCGCCGACGATTTTGGTCCGTAAGCGCTCTCGCCGGCCGCCATGCTTGAGTAAGGTGTTGATGAGATGTTCCATGGCGTAGGTACCGTAACGCGCCGCGTCACCCGCATTCGCAATCCGAGTTTCGTTGTCGCGACCTTCGGCCGATTTGGGCAGCATGAAGTGATTCATGCCGCCGATCCCCGCGGTGCTGTCCCAGATGCACGCCGAAACGCAGGAACCGAGTACCGTGACGATGACTTCGTCGTCACAGGTGACGTAGTACTCGCCCGGTAAAATTTTGGCGGCCTGAGACTGGCGATGCGCATCGAAATAACGATTGATATGCGTAAAACCTGGCAGCGCGCGCGTCACGCGTTGGGGCTGCGTCACGCTTTCCTCCGGTAGATCGTGCGGCCCACCAGATCAAACTGGTCGTTCAAGTTAAACAATGTCTCCGAGTGTCCAATGAGCAAATAGCCACCCGGGGCCACCACCTCGGCGAATCGTTCGAATAACCGCCGTTGCGTGTCCTTGTTGAAATAAATGACAACGTTGCGGCAGAACACCGCGTCGAGCGGACCTTTGAGCGGCCACGGCTCCATCAGGTTTAGCGGTTTGAAACGGATCATCGCCGCGACTTCCGGATGGATGCGGAGCTTGTCACTGTTGGCCTGCGTCCCGCGCTGACACCAGCGTCGATACGGGTCCGGCACGCTCTCGCCACGACTTTCCGGATATATCCCGGTGCCCGCGGTCGCCAGCACATTGGTATCGATGTCGGTTGCCAACACCATCGTATCGCCCGCCTGCGTGCCAAGCGACTCTAACAACGTCATTGCGATACTGTAAGGTTCTTCACCGGTCGAGCAGCCGGCCGACCAAATCCGAATTCGGGGGTTGCGTCCTTTCTTGTTTAACCATTCCGGGATCGCGCTATCGCGTAAAAATTCAAAGTGATGAAACTCGCGAAAAAAAGACGTGAGATTGGTCGTGATCGCATTCACGAACTCCGGCATTTCGTCCTGCGGCGCGGTGCGCAATAGCGCGCAATATTCATCGAAACTGGAGAGTCGTAGCGCGCGAATGCGTCTGGTCAGGCGCCCGTAGACCAGCTCGCGCTTGGCATCCGAAAGCGCGATGCCGGTGCGTTCCAGCACAATGCCGCGCAAAAACTCGAAGTGACGTTCTTCGAGCTGAAAATCTTGTTCTTGTTTAGCGACGAGGCTCATCGTGCGGCGTCGCCCATCAGCGCATCGTGCAGGCCGATGCAGGCCACCGCGCGGCAGAATTCGTCGGATGGATTCGCGAGGGTTAATTCTCGACCTGCCGCGTGCGCAGAGCGCCGCGCGACGAGCAGTAGTTGCAACATGGCGGTATCGATACCCGTGACCGCGCCACAATCCACGGTGACGCGCGCGCCTTCCGCCTGTAACGCCTCCAGCAAAGTGTCACGCAAGCCGGCGGCATCACCGATCCCGCAGCGCGGCGCAAGCGTCAAGCCATTTTGTGCAGAAGTCATAGCGGTGTTCTCTCGCAAGCTAGTGCGTCGCGGCCGGTTCCGGGTCGAAAGTTGGATCACTACCGATCAAAAGATCGATGTCGAGCAGAATGATCATTTTGTCGTCGACGGTCGCCAGGCCCCGCACGCAATCGGCACGTACCTGTCCGCCAAAGTCCGGCGCGGGCTTGAGATGGCTGGCAGCGATGCTATAGACGTCGGATACCGCATCGACCACAAATCCCATGACCCGCGTCGCGCCTTCGGAGTTCTTAACCATCAAGACGATGATGACGGTGGTGGCGGTTATTTCCGCGTTGTCCATGCCGAAGCGTTTACGGAGATCGACAATCGGCACGATCGTCCCGCGCAAGTTGATCACGCCGCGGATATAGGACGGCATATTCGGGATCTCGGTGGCGCTCTCCCAACCTTTGATTTCCTGAACGCGCAGGATGTCGACGCCATATTCTTCGCCGGCCAGCAGGAAGGTGAGATACTGCGCGGCGTTCGACTGCACGCCCATCGAACTCGCCGAGCCACTGGCAACGCTAGCTTCTACGTTCATCGTGATTCTCCTAAGCGACCAGGCGCGCCGGAGCATAGGCTTCGGTATCGCGCAACTTAACTTTGGACATACGGACCAAGCCCCCGATATCGACGATCATCGCAACCTTGCCGTCGCCGAGAATGGTGGCACCGGAAACGCCTTGCACGCGGCGGAAGTTGGTCTGCAGACTCTTGATGACAACTTGTTGCTGGCCGAGGAGATCGTCAACAAACAACCCAATCTTGCTGCCCTCGCCTTCGACGATGACGAGTAACCCGTGCGTGATCTCATGCGAGCGAGGCTGGACGTTGAAAATTTGATGGAGGCGCACGATCGGGATGTATTCGTCGCGCAGGCGATACAAGTCTTGCTCGCCGGCGATTGATTTCAGATGACCCGGGACCACCTGCAGGGACTCGATGATCGATACGATCGGCACGATGTAAATTTGCTCGCCGACACAGGCAAGTTGGCCGTCGAGGATCGCCAGCGTCAGCGGTAAACGAATGCGAAAGTTGGATCCTTTCCCCAATGTGGATTGGATCTCCACCGTGCCACCCAGATCTTTGATATTGCGGCGGACCACATCCATACCGACACCGCGCCCGGAGACGTCGCTAACCACCGCCGCCGTGGAAAAGCCCGGAGCGAAAATCAATTCATTGATTTGTTCCGTCGTCAGCACTTCATCGGCGCCGACGATGCCGCGCTCGCGCGCTTTGGCGAGGATGCGGTCGGGATTCAAACCAGCGCCATCGTCGATTATTTCAATGACGATACTACCGCCCTCGTGATAGGCCTTGAGTTCAAGCGTCCCGCTCGGCGTTTTGCCGTTCGCCACCCGCACGTCTGGCGCTTCGATCCCGTGATCGAGCGCATTACGCACCAGATGCACCAGTGGATCGCCAATTTTTTCGAGTACGGTTTTATCGAGTTCGGTTTGCTCGCCCGATAGTTTGAGCTCGACTTGTTTGTTGAGCTTGGCGGATAGATCACGCACCAACCGCGGGAAGCGGTTAAAAGACACGCCGATCGGCATCATGCGGATACTCATGACGCTTTCTTGAAGCTCGCGGGTATTGCGCTCTAATTGCACCAATCCTTCACGTAATTTTTCGAGATTACTCAAGTCGAAGTCATCATTGAATTGACTCAACATCGATTGGGTAATCACGAGTTCGCCGACCATATTGATGAGCGCATCGACTTTTTCGATATCGACGCGGATGGACGAGCTTTGGGCGGCGGCGGGTGCGGCACTCACCGGTGCCACCTTGCGTTCCGGTTGCGCGGCTGACGCAGCCGGGACTTCGCTCGACCCGGCAATTCCTTGAGGAACGACATTCGGCACGGCCGCCGGCGGCGGACTATCGTCGGCCGCGGCTTTAGGCGTGATCACTATCTGGGCATCGTTATCCACCCACTCGAAAACTTCGCGCACCTGGGCCGGCGTCGCATCGCCGTCGAAATCGATTTCCCAGCCGAGGTAACAGGCTTCCGGATCGAGTGCGTCAAGACTCGGCAAGCGCGCCAGATCAGGTTCAATCTTGCAATCACCCAGTGCGCAAAGCTCGCGCAGGATCCGCACCGGATCGTTGCCGGTGCTAAATAGATGAGGCTCTGGGACAAACTTTATTTGATAGCCGGGGTTCGCTTCCGGCGGCGGAACGGCGGCGGTAGATGAGGCTGGCGGTGCGACTGCTGCGCCATGCAATACCCGCTCGAGTTCACGGGTGGTGGCGGCGATCGCGGTTTCATCCACCGACCCACCTTCGCGCGCGGCGGTCAGCATCGCGCGCAAACCGTCGACGCCCTGCAGTAACACATCCACGGCTTCGCGCGTCACCAGGCGTTTGCCACTGCGCATCTCGTCGAGCAAGGTTTCTTGCACATGCGTGAAGCCGCTGATCGCCGAGAAGCCAAAGGTCCCGGCGCCGCCTTTGATCGAATGCGCGGCACGGAAGATGGTATTGATGGCTTCCAGGTCCGGTTGCCCAAGCTCGAGGGCGAGCAACCCGGTTTCCATGACTTCGAGGCCTTCGGAAGACTCCTCAAAGAAAATCTGATGAAACTGACTAACGTCGACGCTCATGACTAATTGCTCGTTGCCCTCGAGTTTTCCCAATGACCTCACAGCCACCTAATGGCGGCGCAATCGACTCGCGGAATTAGTTAAGAGGCAACCTTTTTCAGCGTGGCGAGGAGCTGGTCGGGATTAAATGGTTTGACCAACCACCCGGTTGCAC
This sequence comes from uncultured Klebsiella sp., assembly GCA_964555355.1. GTDB lineage: Bacteria > Pseudomonadota > Gammaproteobacteria > CAIKBL01. The sequence continues at coordinate 74,929 of CAZKRY010000009.1, read as the reverse complement.
CGGCGGCTTTGCCTTCGGCTTTCTTGTCCGCGCCGGATTCGGTGGTTAAGAGCAGGATGGGTGTGAACTTGTACCCAGGAAGCTTGCGCAGCTCCCGAATTAACTGGATCCCGTCCATATTGGGCATGTTGACATCGGTCAACACGATATCGGCTTGTTTGGATTTGGCTTTGCCGAGCGCATCCTGACCATCTATCGCCTCAATAACGTCATAGCCCGCGCCTTTTAGCGTGAACGACACCATTTGGCGCATTGACGCCGAATCGTCAACCGCAAGAATACTTGCCATCGATCTGCTCTCCTATCCGAAATTGCCCACACGCGTGGTCGTTGACTGTGTGTGAGTTATCGCCCACCGCCCAAAATCCTTTATAGGCGTTCGAGGATCGGAGACGGGGAGGGGCGGATGCGCGGCGGGTTGGACCGTGTACACTACGGCGCGGACCGGTCACCGGGCGCCACTGCTCGGCGGGGTCTCGTTTCAATGATGAATAATGCCGGACGCGTGGCGGACCGGCACCACGCACATAAGCCCAAAGGGGGGCATGCCATGCAACGCAGCGAATCGCGCATTCTCACCACGCACGTCGGGAGTTTACCCAGAGCGCGCGCGCTATCCGATTTGTTAATCGCGGAAGAAGCTCGCCGTCCAATCGACCACGCCGAACTAGACCGTCTCGCTCGCGAAGGCGTGACCCACGTGGTACGCCAACAGCTCGCAAGCGGTCTCGATGTCATCAATGACGGCGAGCAGCCCCGCGTGGGATTCCAAACTTATGTGGGGCAGCGCTTGGAAGGCTTCGGCGGAGTCAGTGAACGCGATCCATTTAAGGATTTCGCCAACTATCCGGACTTCGGCAAAATCTGGCAAAACCGCGGCATGGTGATGTCAAAGGTATTTGACGCACCGGCGGCGGACGCTGAGGTTCGCTACAAAGATTTGGCGCCAGCCATCCGTGAGTGCGACATGTTTGATGCCGCGTTAGCCGCATCGAGCGCACGGCCGGTGGAAACCTTCATGACGGCGGCTAGCCCAGGGATTGTCTGCACCACCTTGCGCAATGGTGGCTACTACGATTCACATGAATCCTATGTGCGCGCCGTGGCCCGGGAATTGAAGAAGGAATACGAACTCATTCATCAACGCGGTTATGTGCTACAGCTCGACTGCCCCGATCTCGCGATGGAGTGGCACGGGATGTTTCAGCACGGTACGTTGAAACAATTCCAAGATGCGGTGGCGATCCACATCGCGGCGATCAACGAAGCCTGCGTCAATATTCCGGCCGAGCGTATTCGGCTACACGTTTGCTGGGGCAACTATGACGGCCCCCACGATTGTGACGTGCCGCTGGAAGATATTCTCCCGATCATCGCGCGCGCCAACGTCGGTGCGTTGTCGATCGAGTTTGCAAATCCGCGCCATCAACACGAATACACCGCGCTCCATAAATATCCGTTACCGCAAGACAAGCTCCTTATCCCCGGCGTGATCGACTCCACCGTCAATTACATCGAGCATCCCCAGGTGGTGTGCAACCGGTTGTTGGAAGCAGTCAGCGCGGTGGGCGACAAAGAACGGGTAATCGCGGGCGCCGACTGCGGTTTCGGCACATTCGCCGGCTGGGAAATGGTCGCACCTTCGGTGGTATGGAAGAAGTTTGAAGCACTGGCCGAAGGCGCGCGCCTGGCGAGCCGCAAGCTCTGGGGGTAGACATGCAGCACATCTATCGCAAGATTCAGGCCGATCCGCGCTTCAAGGAATTGGAACGCAAGCGCGGCGTTTTTGTGTGGTCGCTCTTCGCGCTGCTGATGGTCAACGAAGTGTGGTACATCGCGGCGACTGCATTTTATCCGCGCTATGGCTTTGCGAAGCTGTGGGGTGAACCCATCGCCGCGGGTTACGCCACCACCTGGGGGATTGTGATCGGATTGGCGCAGACCGTGCTCTTTATCGCGATCGTGGGCATCTACATCCACCGTGCCAATGGCGAGTTTGAAACCCTGAAGAACGCAATCGTCAACGACGCGATTCGCGAGTCCGGAGATAAATGATGCCGTATCTGTTTCGTTTCGCGGCGCTATTGCCCGTGACCATCCCTGGTTTTGCACTGGCCGCGGACACCGCGCCGAAAACCAACACCAATGCGATTGTGATGTTTCTCGTCTTCGTCGCACTCTCGTTGTTCATCACTTATTGGGCGGCCGGGCGCACTAAATCCACACAGGATTTCTTGGCCGCGGGCGGCAGTATCTCCGGATTCAAAAATGGTCTGGCGATTACCGGCGATTGGGCGTCATCCGCGGCGTTGATGGGGATTGCCGCGCTCATTTACACCACCGGCTTCGATGGGTTGATTTACTCGGTCGTGCCGTTTGGCGCCTGGCCGTTGATGATGTTGCTCATCGCCGAGCGCTTACGCAATCTCGGTAAATTCACCATCGCGGATATCGTGACGCTGCGTTTGGCGCGCGCGCCGGTACGCACTTTGATCGCGTCCGCTAGCTTGGCTTTCGTCGTTGGCTACATCATCGTCCAGATGGTAGGTGCCGGCACGTTAATCTCGAATTTGTTCGGTATCCAGTATGAAACGGCGCAGATCGTCATCGGCGTCTTGATCGTGCTCTATGTGGCCTTTGGCGGCATGATCGCAACAACTTACGTGCAGCTCATTAAAGCCGTGCTCTTGCTGTCCGGCGCAACGTTGATTTGCCTGCTGGTGTTGCATCGCTTCGGTTGGTCCTTGGAAGGTTTGTATACGGCTGCCGTCGCCAACCATCCCAACGGGATTAAGGTAATGCAGCCGGGCGGTTTGCTGCCGGATCCAATCTCGGCCATCTCGGCTGGCGTGATGCTGTTGTTGGGCGGAGCGTCGATGCCGCACGTACTGATGCGCTTCTTCACGGTGCCAGACGCCAAGGAAGCACGTAAGTCAGTGTTCTACGCCGCGACATTTATCGGTTATTTCTACTTGCTCACGTTTATTTTGGGCTACGGGGCGGTCGCCTTCGTCATGAAAGATCCGCGGTTCCTGGACACCAACGGCGTCATTATCGGTGGACCGAACATGGCGGCGATTCACTTGGCGGGCGCAATGGGTGGGGACTTACTGCTCGGATTCATCTCCGCCGTGGCGTTTGCCACCATTGTCGCGGTAGTCGCCGGCCTCACCATCGCCGGCGCTTCGGCGATTTCGCACGATCTCTACGCTAATGTATTCCGCCACGGGAAGGCGACGGATGATGAAGTGGTGAAGGTTTCGCGGATCGCGGCACTGATTTTGGGTGTCTGTGGTGTGCTCCTCGGCATCGCGTTTAAAGATCAGAATATCGCCTACATGATTGTGCTGCCGTTTACGGTCAGTTCAACGGTGTTCTTTCCGATCTTGATCTTGTCGATGTATTGGCGAAACCTGACGACCACCGGCGTGGTGATCGGTGGGTGGCTAGGCCTTGCATCGGCGGTGGTCATGCTGATCCTCGGCCCCACTATCTGGAAAGAAATACTTGGCCACACGGCCCCAATTTTCCCGTACAAGTATCCGGCGCTCTTTTCTATCTCGATCTCCTTCGCGACGATGATTGTCGTATCGTTACTCGATAAAAGTCCGCGCGCGGAACAAGAACGCGCAACCTTTAACGATCAATTCGTTCGCTCGCAAACCGGGCTGGGCGCCGAGGGCGCGGTTCAACACTGACGCGCGAATCATCATGCAGGAGACTTCAGCGCGCATCGGCGCCGATCCGCGCTTCGCCGCCTTGCAAAAGGCGCGGAGCCGTACCGTATGGACGTTGTCGGCGCTGGTCGCGGCCGCGTTCTACGGCTTTCTTTCTTTGCAAGCCTATTGGCCGGCGCTTTTTGCGCACCCCATTCTCGCCTCGTCTCCGATCACGATTGGACTCGCCTACGGGGCGCTACTGATCGTTTTTTGCATTCTATTGACCGGCGTCTATGTCCGTCGGGCGCGCGTCTTTGACGCGATTAATCAAGAAATTTTGGCGCGCGCCAGCCAGTCGCTCAACCCGCCCCACTAGTCCCGCCGACTTATGAACACTACCGCTATCACGATGTTTCTGGGTTTTGTCGCGGTAACGCTCGCCGTAACTTTTTGGGCCGCACGGCGCACGCAGACCACCAAGGACTTCTATGCCGCCGGGGGACGTGTCACCGGTTTCCAAAATGGCTTGGCGATTGCGGGCGACTTCATGTCGGCCGCTACTTTCCTAGGGTTGAACGCACTCATTTTTGATTTTGGCGCCGACGCGTTGCTGTATGCCATCGGTGGCGTCGCCGGTTGGCCAATCGTGTTATTTCTGCTCGCGGAGAGACTCAAAAATCTCGGCAAGTTCACGTTCGCGGATGCGGTTTCCTTACGCCTGCAGGCCAAGCCACTGAGAACGCTTGCCGCGACCGGTTCGTTGATCGCGGTACTGCTTTATCTCATCGGCCAGATGGTGGGTGCCGGCAAGCTCATCGAAGTGCTGTTCCACATCGAATATAAAATCGCGGTGTGCACGATCGGCGCGTTGATGGTGCTCTACGTCAGCTTCGGCGGCATGCTGGCCACGACTTGGGTGCAAATCATCAAAGCATCGTTGTTGTTGATGGGAGGCACCGTCCTCGGCTTTTTGGTGTTGCGTCAATTCGGTTTTTCGTTTTCGGAGTTACTGCGCGTTGCGATCGCCGAGCACCCTAAAGGGATCGCAGTCCTGCATCCAGGGACGCTGCTCAAGGATCCCATCTCGATTTTTTCGCTGGGCACCACCCTGATTTTGGGTACCGCCGGCCTACCGCACATTCTGATGCGGTTTTTCACCGTTCCCGATGCGACTGAAGCGCGCCGCTCGGTATTCTATGCAACAGGTTTTATCGGTTACTTCTACCTATTGATGTTTGTGCTCGGCTTTGGCTGCATGGCGCTGGTCACGCGCGATTCCGGTTACTTCAACGCCGACGGCACGATGGTGGGCGGCGCCAACATCGTCGCCATTCATCTTTCCGAAGTGGTTGGCGGCAATGTGTTTTTGGGATTCATCTCGGCGGTTTGTTTCGCGACGATTCTCGCCGTCGTTTCGGGCTTAACACTCTCCGGGGCATCGGCCATTTCACACGACCTATACGCGAATGTGTTTCGCCCAGGCGCAACCGAACGCGAAGTAGTGCTGGTTTCAAAAATCTCGGCACTCGGCCTCGGCGCGCTGTCCGTGGCGCTCGGACTATCGTTCGAGGAACAGAACATTACCTACATGGTGCAACTCGCGTTTTCGATCGGCGCGAGTGTCAATTTTCCGCTGCTGTTTCTCGCGATGTATTGGCGGAACTTAACGACGCGTGGCGCGTTGCTAGGCGGGTCCATCGGTTTGCTGGTCGCGGTGGGGGGGATTTTGTGCGGCCCAATGGTGTGGGTGGATATTCTTGGGAACGAAACCGCGCTTTTCCCCTATAAGTTTCCCGGTCTGTTTGCGCTCGTCGCCTCGGTAAGCGGGAGCATCTTGGGTTCATTTCTTGATCAGAGTCCGCAAGCCGCGCGCGAACGCGCGGCTTTTCAAGCGCAGTACATACGCTCACAGACCGGTTTGGGCGCGGAAGGCGCGGTGGTGCATTGAACGAACGGCGTGAAGACCCTCACCCCGGCCCTCTCCCGCGCGCGGGAGAGGGGGAAATAAAGATATCGTTCGCGTCGGCTGAGAAAAATTCGCGTGAGACGGCTACGACTAACGCTTAAACATGCCGATGATCGTGGCCTTTTCAATCGTATGAAAATTGAGATAGAAACCGACGATGGCCGCGGAGGTGTCCGCGGTGACCGGCAACTGCGCCAAGCTGCAGGCGTGCACGGTAAAGAGATAGCGATGCGCGTTGTGGCCTTCCGGCGCGCACGGCCCACCATATCCCGGTTTGCCGAAATCGGTGCGCACTTCAAGCGCACCTACAGGCATTTTGCCAGCCGCGGGATCGCCCGCGCCTAACGCGAGCGACGTCACAGTCGGTGGAATATTCGCCACCACCCAATGCCAAAATCCGCTGCCCGTCGGCGCATCCGGATCAAAGCACGTCAACGCAAAACTCTTGGTACCTTCCGGCACGTTCGACCATGTGAGCTGCGGCGACAAGTTATTGCCCTTACAGCCGAAGCCGTAGCCTTCTGAAAGTACGTGTTGAATACCGAGGAATTCGCCTTCTTTGAAATTTTCGCTGGTGATGACAAGACCCATATAGAACCTCCGGTTAGATCATTTTCTGGGAAGCCACGAACGACCTGCGGGTCCGCGGCTGAATTTGAATTCCAACTAACTCGCGCGTAGCGAGACCAGCACTTCATCCAACATTTTTTTGGCATCGCCAAACAACATCCGATTGTTCTCCTTGTAGAACAGCGGATTGTCGACCCCGGCATAGCCCGAGGCCATCGAACGTTTCATGACGATCGACGTTTTGGCTTTCCAGACTTCGAGCACGGGCATACCGGCGATGGGGCTGCCCGGGTCTTCCTGTGCGGCTGGATTTACGATGTCGTTGGCGCCGATGATCATCGCGACATCGGTGGCCGGAAACTCGTGATTGATTTCATCCATCTCGGCCACGATGTCATACGGCACCTTGGCCTCCGCGAGCAACACGTTCATATGCCCGGGCATACGTCCCGCCACCGGGTGAATCGCGAAATGCACATCGACCCCGCGCTCGCGCAAAAGCTTGGTGATTTCAAACACCGTGTGTTGAGCTTGCGCGACCGCCATGCCGTATCCCGGCACTAAAATCACTTTGGAGGCCGCGCGCAGGACTTCAGCCGTTTCTTCCGCGCTGATGGGTTGCACTTCGCCTTGCGGACCGGCGCTGCTTGCCACGGCGGTGCCGCTGCCGGTGCCGAAACCGCCGGCGATCACCGAGAGGAAATGCCGGTTCATCGCGCGACACATGATGTAAGACAGGATCGCGCCGGACGAGCCCACCAATGCGCCGACGACGATGAGCAAATCGTTACCCAACATAAAACCGGTGGCGGAGGCTGCCCAGCCCGAGTAACTATTCAACATCGAGACCACCACCGGCATGTCCGCGCCACCGATGGCCATGACCATGTGGATGCCAAACGCGAGTGCGATCCCGGTCATCATCGCCAGATACAGCGTGCCGGTAATCCCGGATTCGGCGCCAAGAAACAGCCGGGCGACGTAAATGACCACCAGCAACCCAGCGAGGTTCATCAAGTGTCGACCGGGAAGCAACATCGGCTTGCCATCTATCTTGCCGGACAATTTACCGAACGCGATGACGGAGCCGGAGAACGTCACGGCGCCGATCAATACGCCGATATAGATCTCAAGTTCGTGGATGGTTTTCTCCACCCCTTCGAAATGCACCGAGCCATCAAAGTACGTGGCGTAACCGATCAACACCGCCGCCAATCCCACCAAACTGTGCATCAGTGCGACGAGTTCCGGCATCTGCGTCATCTGCACTTTGTAAGCGGCGTATAAACCAATTCCGCCGCCGATCGACATCGCAATAATAATTGGCCATAGCGTATTGACGCGCGGACCGAGTACCGTGGCGATGATGGCAATCGCCATCCCGGCGATGCCGTAGAAATTACCGCGCCGCGCGGTTTCCGGATGGCTGAGTCCGCCGAGACTCAAAATAAAGAGGATCGTCGCGGCGATATAGGAGACTGTCACCAGTCCTTCATTCATGCTCATGGCTTACTCCGAACGGCGGAACATGCGCAACATGCGCTGGGTGACGGCGAAACCACCGGCCATGTTGATGGTGGTCAAAATGAGCGCAAAGCCGGCGAGGAGCTTGAGCACGATGCCGGGCGCGGACACCTGAATCAACGCACCAATCGCGATGATGCTACTGATGGCGTTGGTGACGCTCATGAGCGGCGTGTGCAGTGCCGGCGTCACGTTCCAAATCACCATGTAGCCGACGAAGCACGCGAGGACAAAGACCATGAAGTGCGACATGAACGCCGCTGGCGCCACTCGCCCCAACGCGAACAGCGCCACCGCCGCAAGCGCGACCCAGAAGGCGGACTGCACGCTTGGTGGAATCATCGACTTTTTAGGTGCGGGCACAACCGTAGGCGTAGCGGCCGCGGCAGGCGGTGCCGCGGATAACTTAGGCGCCGGCGGTGGCCAGGTGATGGTACCGTCTTTGATGACGGTCGCCCCACGGATGACTTCGTCTTCCATGTTGACGTTGATGACGCCGTCTTTCTGCGGCGACAACTCTTCCAACATGCGGAGCAGATTGGTGCCGTAAAGCTGGCTTGACTGACGTGCCATACGGCTAGGCAAGTCGGTGTATCCGATGATGGTGACGCCATGCCGCTGTACCACTTGGCCGGGCTCGGTCAATTCACAGTTACCGCCCTGCTCGGACGCGAGATCCACGATCACGCCGCCGGCTTGCATCGAGCGCACCATGTCAGCCGAGATGAGCTTAGGCGCGGGTTTCCCGGGAATAAGCGCGGTGGTAATCACGACATCGACTTCCGCGCATTGTTTGGCGATCGCCTCGCGCTGGGCTTTTTGATAACCCTCGCTCATGACTTTGGCGTAACCGCCGGTGCCACTGCCTTCTTCTTGATACTGCACTTCGACGAATTCGCCGCCGAGGCTTTTGACTTGGTCTTTGACTTCCGGCCGCGTGTCCATCGCGCGCACGATGGCGCCCAAACCATTCGCCGCCCCGATCGCCGCGAGCCCCGCAACACCCGCACCGATGATGAATACTTTGGCCGGTGGCACTTTGCCGGCTGCCGTCACCTGCCCGGTGAAAAAGCGGCCGAAATTCTGTGCGGCTTCAATAACAGCACGATAACCTGCAATGTTCGCCATCGAACTCAACGCGTCTAATTTCTGCGCGCGAGAGATGCGCGGCACCGAGTCCATCGCAAGGACGGTTGCGCGCCGTGCCGCGAGCTTCTCCATCAACTCCGGATTTTGCGCCGGCCACACAAAGGAGATGAACGTGCCGCCTTCGCGCAGTAGATCGGTCTCATGACAACCGAGCGTGGGATGATTTTCCGGGGCGCGCACTTTCAGGATGATGTCCGACTCCGCCCATAACTTACGGACGTCATCGACGATTTCAACGCCCACGGCTTTAAACGCGTCGTCGCATAAATCCGCGCCGAGGCCTGCGCCTTGCTGAATCGCTACCGTAAAGCCGAGCTTAATGAGCCTGGCGGCGACGTCAGGCGTCGTCGCCACCCGTCGCTCGCCGGCATGAACTTCTTGAGGAATACCTATTCGCACAATGCCTCTCCTCGCCGGTGGTGCCCGTGAGGCACGGGCTCAAACCGGCTTACGGGGCGGCGCCGCGCAGCCCCTCATCAGATCATTCGATTGTTGTCCGCCGGTTAGGGCACCGGGGTCGCCGTGCGTCGGTTAATATTGCGCACCGCGGCATTGTCGCAATTTGCGCGTATCGGAGCTAGCCTTGCGCGCGCTTTCGGGAACTAAGGCCCGCCGCGAGATAGACGATCACGATGCCAATGCATAAAAACTTGATCATCGCCGTGGCCCAAGACAGAACCGCAAGCAAATCGCGCGCGCCCCATGCGAGCATGGCCAGTTGCGCGCCATTCTCTAGGGCATCTAGTAAGCCTGCGCCAAACGCGCAGTAGAGGCCGGCCCGCGCAAAGTGCTGCAATGGCTGCGCCGTGCCCGCGACGAGTACGACCGAGATCGCCAAATTCAACGAATAAAAAACGAGAAACGGAAAATCGATATAAAGGCTATCACGCGCGGCTTCGAGTACGTCGCGTTGCCGCCACTCACTGACGATGCCCTCGACCTCAACGGCTGTTCGTACCAGTTGCAAGTCCACGATCCCGATAGGGCTAACAGGCGTTTTAAGTAACCTGTCGAGCTCCCCAAGCTGGAAAAGCATGAGCCCCGCACAAAGCAATGTGCCCGCCCACGCAAGCCAGAGTTGCCGGCGAGTAAGCGACCAATCCGTATGCATTGCGAGTAGTGGTTGCTCTAAGGGTTACCCGGCCCTCAGAATACCGCACCCTCGCACGATTAGCGCGAGGGGAGTACCGTACGGCGCGCAGCGCCGTTGGCATGGACCGCCAGATGTGATGAACGAAGCAGATCACCTACGCGCCCTTAGCTCAGTTGGATAGAGTACCTGGCTTCGAACCAGGTGGTCGGGAGTTCGAGTCTCTCAGGGCGCGCCAACTTTCCATTGCATGCCCAGTCAGTCGGCGATTTCTCACTTAACCCTTTTCGTCTCTCATCGCCACCGATGCGCCCAAAAGTGTGCTTGTGACCGCACGCAGTTTGGACGCACTGCGGATGTACCCCGCTAAAAATACTGAGTCGCGATACATATTCAGATCCCGCATGCGCGAAATCGGTATTGTGTCCCTCTAATTTTCAATCTTTTAACGCAGCGAGGGTCGAAGGTGTGGATTCAACGCGGTTGAAGACAAAGCAGACGAACGCTCTGATTGAGCATCCTGATCCCCACGCGAAACGGTTGCCATTCTTCGCGCTAATGTTGTGCTGCGTTGGTGCGAGTGACGGCAGCCGACCCGGAGCCGTCATATAGGTGCGAGTCGAATATTTCCGGAATGCGGACGCTCATCGTCTCCAATCAGCCGCGCGGACCACAGACCTGCACTTCGGACTGCGGATTGTCACCGCGTCGGCTCCATAGGTTGTTTAGGACTTTTCGCCTTTAACAAATAAGCACCGTCCAATGAACCGCGCGCGCCACACAAATAGCTGCAATCAATATTCATCTCGTCGCTGACTTTTATAGTGACGCTGCGCCCATCCGAATAAAGCTCGAATGTGCACATAACATCTCCCAAGACATCATGGACAACCAATCTTCCGTCTACCCAATTCGATGGCCCTTCATATCCACACTGGTGTCCGTTAAGAAAATTGAGATCGATGGATATTTCGATGTGCTTTCCCGCGCTTTCAGAAATAGTAATCCTGTCCTCATCATGTCCTTCGCAGACGACGTCACTGGAATCGCCCAAATAGCACGCTGGCTTCCGATCTAGATAAGCCCCGAAAATATCCTCTCTTGGCGTCGAAATTGCTTTGAGAATATAGATTCTTTCGATATAGGCCTTGGGTATTGGCCACTTCTTTGGACCCTGCTTACTTCAGTCCCGCACGCATCGTTCAACTCTACGCTTTACGCATGCAGCTCGAAGAATCGTTTCGGGATTTGAAAAGCGTTCGTTTCGGCTTGGGCTTCGAAGCGGCTCGTTCCCTCCACCAACACCGATTCGCCGCCTTACTCCTCATCGCCACGCTGTCCTTGTTCATCGCTTGGATGATGGGCGCTGCTGCTCAACAACGTGGCCTCACCCGCGACTATCAAGCCAACACCATTCGACACCGTCCAGTGCTCTCACTTGCATTTCTCGGGAAACGCATCGTCTGCGAAAGGCGTTGGTGCTTCTCACTTTCCGACCTCCTCGCCGCTTTGCAACTCCTTAAAACCCTCCTCGCTCAACAGGCCCTTCTCTAAGCCTTTTTATGAGGATCCGTCAGGGACACCCACCTAATTGATTACGTTCGGCAATGCCGCAAACGCGGCGATCAGCCGGGAATAGCATGGCCGCCCGCATAAGGGGCGATTCCGAGGGCGATTCCGGGACACCCACCTTTTGATTAGATGCGGCGATACCGCAAATCGCCGACCGGTCACGAGTCGCATGGACGTGGCGAAAGATTTTTAGCTCGCCATTTTCGGCGATCTACATTGAATTATCGTCTTTATCTCGCCATATTAGGCGAGTCATGAAAATCACCTCTCAACTCCCTGACGAAGCGCTGCTCCTCGAACTCGGCCGCCGCCTCACGGCCGTACGCTTGGCTCAGAACCTGACCCAGGCGGCCCTGGCAGAACGCGCCGGGGTGGCGAAGCGCACGGTAGAACGGCTGGAATCCGGCGCGGTGGCCACGCAGTTGTCCGGGTTTCTACGCGTATGTCGGGCCTTGAACCTGCTCGAAGGGCTGGAGGCGCTGGTGCCCGAATCGGGCGCTAGCCCAATTGCGCAGTTAAAGCTGCAGGGCGTCCAACGCAAGCGCGCCTCCAAGGCCCAAGCAGCGAAAGCCAGGAAAGAAAAATGGACCTGGGGTGACGGCACGTGATTGCGGAGGTCGTGCTGTGGGGGCGCACCATCGGCGCGGTGACGATGGAGGCCGGCGATCGCGTCGCGGCCTTTCAGTATGACCCCGCCTTCGCGCGCAGTGGCATTGAGATATCGCCGCTCACGATGCCGCTCAGCGAACGTGTGTATACCTTCCCGGCGCTGCCTTACATTACCTTTCACGGCCTGCCGGGCCTGTTGGCGGATTCCTTACCGGACAGATTCGGCAACGCGCTCATCAATGCCTGGTTGGCGACGCAAGGTCGCACGCCGGAAAGTTTCAACGCGGTGGAGCGCCTGTGCTACACGGGCGCGCGCGGCATGGGGGCGCTGGAGTTTGTGCCGGCGCTGGGTCCGAAGTCTCGCACGGCGGCGAAGGTGGAAATTGACGCGCTGGTGCAACTCGCCTCCGAAGTACTCACCCATCGCCACGAACTAAAGGCGAGCTTCAAAGGCACGGCGCGGCAGAAGGCGTTGAACGACATCCTGCTGGTGGGCACCTCGGCCGGTGGCGCCCGCGCCAAGGCAACTATCGCCTGGAACCCGCAGACCAATGAAGTACGCGCCGGCCAGATTGCGACGGGCGACGGCTTCGAATACTGGCTACTGAAATTCGACGGTGTGGCCGGTAATAAAGACAAAGAGCTCGAAGACCCGAAGGGCTACGGCGCAATCGAATACGCCTATCATTTGATGGCGCGTGCGGCTGGTATTTCGATGAGTGACTGCCGGCTGCTGGAAGAGAACGGGCGGCGCCACTTCATGACCCGCCGCTTCGACCGGCTGGCCGGCGGGGCGAAACTGCACATGCAATCGCTCTGCGCGCTCGCCCACTTCGATTTCAACCAGGCTGGGGCCTATGCTTACGAGCAGGCGCTGCTGACCATCCGGCAGTTAAAACTGCCGATGGCGGCGGTGGAAGAACAGTTCCGGCGGATGGTGTTCAATGTCGTGGCGCGCAACCAGGACGACCATGTGAAGAACATCGCGTTTCTGATGGATAAGCAAGGCGAGTGGCAGCTCGCGCCCGCCTTTGACGTGACGTATAGCCACAACCCGGCCGGTGCCTGGACAGCTACGCATCAGATGACGCTGAACGGCAAGCGGGACGGGTTTGCGCTCGCGGATTTCGAGGCCTGCGCAAAGGTGGCGGTAATGAAGCGCGGCCGCGCAGGCGCAATCATCGAAAAAGTACTGGCGGCAGTGCAGTGTTGGCCGGACTTCGCGGCAAGGGCCGGGCTGACCGACGACTACCGCGACCGCATTCAGCGCACCCACCGGCTCTTGTTTCCCAGGCAATGATCCTCAACGAAGCAATCGTTAAGGATGCCGCGCTCGAATGGTTCGAGGAACTCGGTTATGTCATCGGGCAGGCCCGCACCTCGCGCCCGGCGAGCCCGCGGCGGCGCGGGATTCGTTCGGCGAGGAGGTGCTGACGGCGCGGCTGCGCGACGCCTTGCTGCGGATCAACCCGGCGATTCCGGCGGACGCCCGCGAGGAGGCCCTGCGCAAGATGCTGCGCTTGGCATCTGCGCGGTGGCGGATAAAGCGACAATGCCGATCTATTAAGAAAGCCGCATGACCAATCTCATCGCGCATCTCGAGAAGCGGCTGGGGGCCATGGATAGCAAAGCGATGAGATACTCAAATAAGTTCTGCACATCCCTTGGGGTAAATTTTTCGTGTCGATGTTTCCTAAGACCACGCGCCATCGCGATAGTACCTGCTGCCGCTATTCGCAGACCCTCGGAAAATTCTTAGGAGACGCAAACCATGACCCCGACCTCCGCTCGTCACACGACTGATTTCGATGCCATCGTCATTGGTGCCGGTTTTGCCGGCATGTACATGCTGCATCGCTTGCGCGGTCTCGGCATGACGGTCCGCGTGTATGAGCGCGGCGATGGCGTGGGTGGAACTTGGTATTGGAATCGGTATCCCGGCGCGCGGTGTGACACGGAAAGCGTGACTTACTCCTATTCTTTTTCAGAACCGCTCGAACAGGAATGGGTGTGGACCGAGCGCTATGCGACGCAACCGGAAATCCTGGCCTACGCCAATCACGTCGCGACGCGTTTCGATCTGCGACGCGATATCCAGCTCGAAACGGCGGTGCGCAGTGCGGTGTACGACGAGACCAATCACCATTGGCGCATCGTCACGGACCGCGATGAGGCGGTCACTGCGCGCATTTTGATTTCGGCAGTGGGTTGTTTGTCTGCCGCGACAGTTCCGAATATTCCAGGGCTATCCGATTTTCGTGGCGAGTGGTATCACACCGGCAACTGGCCGCATTCGCCGGTTGAATTTGCTGGAAAACGCGTCGGCATCATCGGCACGGGATCGTCCGGCGTGCAATCGACGACTGCGATTGCGCCTCAGGCCGAACACCTCTACGTATTCCAACGCACTCCGAACTACAGCGTGCCCGCGTGGAATGGTCCGCTGGAGGCGACGGCACTCGCCGTACACAAGGCCCACTATCGCGAATGGCGTGCGGCATCGCGCTACGCCCAGATCGGCATCCCGTTCACCAGCAACGGTAAATCGGCGAAGACCGTGCCGCCGGATGAGCGCGAGCGCGACTATGAAGCCGCGTGGGCCGAAGGCGGATTCAATTTCGTGATGACATACCCAGATATCCTGATGGACTTAGAGTCCAACCGCACCGCCGCCGATTTCGTGGCGCGTAAGATTCGCGAGAAAGTGACTGACCCCACGCTGGCCGCGTTATTGACGCCGGACGACCACCCGCTCGGCACCAAGCGCATGTGCGTCGACACCGGCTACTACGAGACCTTCAATCGCGACAATGTCACGCTTGTCGATATTCGGCGCGCGCCGTTGACGCGCATCACTGCGGATGGCGTTGAAACCGAAGCAGCGCACTACGCACTCGATATGCTGATTTTTGCGACAGGATTCGATGCGATCACCGGACCGCTGTTAAAAATTGATATCAAGGGCCGCGACGGACTTCGACTCCAAGACAAATGGGCCGAGGGCCCGCGCACTTATTTGGGTGTCGCCACTGCCGGGTTTCCCAATTTCTTCATGATTACCGGCCCCGGCAGCCCTTGCGTACTCAGTAACATGCTGATGTCGATCGAGCAGCATGTGGATTGGATTAGCGAATGTCTCACGCACATGCGCACGCGCGGCGTCGACCAGGTGGAAGCAGACGAAAGCGCGGAGCAGGCGTGGGTGCGCACGGTGCATGAGGTGGGACACACCACGCTCTATCCGCTTACGAAGTCGTGGTACACGGGCACCAATATCGAAGGCAAGGTACGGATGTTCACGCCTTACGCCGGCGGCGTTGGTACATATCGGAGAATTTGTGAAGACGTCGTCGCCGACAGTTATCGCGGTTTTGCCTTTGCGGCATCGAAGTAAGTTGGCCTAACCGCAGCGCATTGGATTTATCAAAAATCCAGCGGGTACTTGGTCAGCCAGCGCGAGGCACTTGTCGCGCTGGTGCGGTCTTCGCCAGATAAGATACAAGCGCCTACGGATTCCTCTACATTCACCCAGCAAGTAAAAGCGTCTGAACGAAATTGCCATCCTTGGTCACCACGATTCGGCTCTCGCGCAAAGCGTACACGACAATATCGAAATCCAGTGCTCAATTCCCAAGCGGCAAGCCCAGAACGTGCAGGGCGTCGAGCCCGTGTTACGTTAGCCATTGCGCCAATCACCGGGGGAACTTGCGCATCAACCAAGAATTTCATGCCGTGAGGGGTTCGGCTTGGATTACAGGGCAAACAGAGGGACACAATACCTATTCAGATCCCGCACGCGCGAAATAGGTCGAAATTGATACTGTGTTCTTTTATTTGCCGGTGCGTAGGCGGGACTCGACGTGTAATTCTCCCCAATTAACTGTACTCAACTGTGATCTCGGTCTTCACGGAATTCGCTATAAAGCATTGCTCATGCGCTAGATGATGAAGCTCTGCCTCGTCCGCTCGCGACGGTAGCTTAGCGCCGCTGTAAACAATCTTCGGCCGCAGCTTTACCGCGCTTACCCAGTGAACACCGTTCTCGCCCTTGGTCATGGTTCCCACAGCATCGTCAATATAACTATCAATTTGAAAGCCCTGCTTCGAGGCGACATACAAATAAGTCAGCATGTGACAGCTCGAGATTGAAGCGACGAAAGCTTCTTCAGGATCCACATGCGCCGGGTTAGAGAAAGGTCTCGGCACTACCGACGGTGACGGCGAAGCCTGGATCACCACACCACCATCAAAAGCCCAAGTATGCTCACGCGAATAGCGCCCTTTAATGAAATCCGGGCTATTACGCTTCCAACTAATGGTGGCTAAGTGCTGCGACATCGAAATTCATCCCCGCGCAAATGCTTGCAAATAGAGGAGCACTTTTCTTTCTCAAATCCCGCGCCGTGGCTTAGGCAGCAAGTTGACGACGAACATCTCCGACGTCGAAATGCGCGCGTTTCTCGATGATCTTTCCGTCTTTCACCGTGAGCAGCATCATTAACGAAATCCGCACGTTTTGCCCGCGCGGCGGCACGCCGAACGTATCCGTGCGGTAACCCTTGCCCTCGAACCGCATGTACGCCGCGACTTTGTTGCCTTCGGCAATGAGGGTGTCGATCGGAAATATAAAGCTATCGAAAGCATCGAAACTTGGTTTCTCGGAATCGACTAGCCCCTGTACACCAGGTTTTGGACTGTCGATTTGACTGTAAAACACGAAGTCGTCGTGAACCATATCGTGTAGGGCAGCAAAATCTCCTTTTTCAATCGCCGCGTAAAAGCGACGTACGAGTTGCTTGTTGGCTTCAAGTGACATTTGGTTTTGCTCCGTGACAGACAGTCTGTCACATTTAATTCGGCTGCTGTTTAAAGCACGCAAGTTTCGCCGTCTTCCGGCACTAGTACTCGGTCCGTCATCGCCTGCTCAGCCAGAAAGCTGCGCAGTTCCGCGCGCGTGAGCGTGGCGTGATTCACCGCTTCCATATGGCTCGCGACGATACGAGCCTGTGGCGCGAGTCGATAAACTTCGCGCACGTCTTCCTTGCTCATGATGATCGAGCCGAGTCCTATAACTTGAGCGTCGCAGCAATTGAGTACAACAACGTCCGGTAAGTAGGTTCGCAGGTTGCTTGCCACGTAGTCGTTGAAAACCGTATCGCCGGCCAGATAAAGCGTCGGTTCAGAAACATGCTTGAAAACGACGCCGCAAACTTCGCCAAGCAGATCGTAGATGGCGGTGACGCATTCATCAGAACCATGCTGTCCCGGTGTTTTGATGAGCTTCACGCCCTCGAACACCGGGTTACCGGTCAGCACACGCACGTCTGTAAAGCCGGTGGTTTTCACGATCTCACGATCCGCGGCGTGCTGCACAAAGAAAGGAATGTCCTTGGGCAGCGCGCGGGCCGCGTGATCATCCCAATGATCCGGATGCACATGCGTCAAAACGACTGCGTCGACATTCAGAAGTTCTTCGATGGTGACGGACAAATCAACGGTTGGATTATCAAGGTGAGCGTTAGGCGTGCCCGCAAAGCCGGGGAAATCACCCTTCGGGGCAAACCAGGGATCAGTCAGGAAGCGTTTGCCTGCATAATTGATTATCAGCGTCGCGTTTCTGATCTGGCGGATTTCCATGGTCTTGAAGCCTTCTACGATTGAGAAGCGCATCGTAGGTTCATGAAACGACGCGTCGCTAGCGTCGGCCGGGACAAAATCAGCGAAGTTTGGGCCAATCGCTACGTCTCGAGATCGATAACGTCCTTGCCGGATCAACCACGGACGTATATTCGGATGCGCGCATGGCGGTAACTTATCGACCCGAAATCGACGGCCTGCGCGCTATCGCGGTACTTGCGGTGGTTGCCTATCACGCCGGAATCGGCATTACGCCCGCGGGATACGTTGGAGTCGACGTATTCTTCGTCATTTCGGGGTACTTGATTACCGCGATACTGCGACGGGAGTGGCAGCAAGGTCAGTTTGATTTCGCGGCATTATTTGCATCATTTAGCGCCGACGTTACGTCGGGTGAAAGCCCCGCGTATGATCGTCATCGGCCCCACTCCGCAGATGAAACGAGAGCGATCGGGCGTTATATTGGGATGACGATCATCTTGCCTCATCGGCCGTGCGCGAGACGGCAGACCAATGGCGGGCGTCACCCGCATCTTTCAATTAGGCGAAACACATTTTGACGCGCGCAATCGAGTTATTGAAAGCTTTTTGCTAACTCGCCGCCTTGAATTCGCGCTCGTAAAAATCGGCCAGCGCTTCAAGTTCGCCCGCACAATCCCCTTCAAAACACGTGCCGTGCATTACCGCGAGCCGCGCGGGATTGAGCGTCTTCAGTGCGCGAATGGTCGATGCAGTTGCCGGCGTAAGTGCTGTCGCATGAAATCCCTGCTCCGCGGCAATCGCGGCTTGCACAATACTCTGCGTACTGAGAGCGGGGCCATCGCCTAGATGTGTAAAGAGATCGCCGGTGAAAAGTGTTCGCGTGGTTTCTTCAAAGATGAGGCCGGACTCCCACGCGTGAGGGACATGCGGAGTATCCAGGTAACGCACCCGTTTGCCGCCGAGATCGAGCACTTCACCATTCGCAAGTGCGCGCGGCGGGCGATCCGCAAGATCGTTCAGCGATACCATGCAAGCAATCGCGCCATGCGCAACCTGCGCGCGCGGCGCTGCGGCGAGCCACTGATTCATCGCGCCGCTTTCATCGGACTCCACATGCCCAAAGGAAATCCAGCGCAGTTTGATCAGGGGAATGATTTTCGCGACCGCCGCGGACACCAGCGGGAACAAGCCGCGCGCCCCACAGTGAAACAACAGCGGCTCGTCGGCATCGATGAGATATTGGTTGAAAGTGAATCCACTCGGCGGCACGTCAGGCACCAAGGTAGAGAGTCGGAAAATCCTGTTGGCTATTTCGTCGGTGCGAGTTTGCATTTCGTTTCCTATGTTTTATTCAGTCGCAAACTGCGTACAAGATTTGTCGCAGCGGGCTGCCGAGGCTAGCGACTGACCGCCGGCCACACCCCCTGCACAGCAGAGGCCCCAGTCGCATTACTCCCCTGCCGTATCCCCAACACACTCAATCCATGTAACGCATCATCCCGAACTTCAACCTTCCCACCGCCATTCGCCCCTACCCCTAAATAAAGCTCGTCCGCTAAGTCTCCATCCCCCTGCCCACACACCGGCCTCAGCGTCCCATTCAACGCGTTATATCCCGCATCACTGCCCCGTATCCAGCCACCGCCCTGCCCCGTGAATGCCGCCGCCTTGTATCCCGTCGCCCCATCCATCACATACAACCAGCCGCCACTCCCACTCCCTAATCCCAACACCACTTCCCGCTTGTTATCTCCATTCAAATCACACACCCCAGGCCACACCGTCCCATTCGCCCCGTTATAACTACTCCACGGTAACTGCGTCCAACTCGCTACCCCAACCATCGCCCCAAACCCCGTCACCGCATCATCCAACCACTGCACCCAACCCCCATT
Source organism: uncultured Klebsiella sp. (assembly GCA_964555355.1). Taxonomy (GTDB): domain Bacteria; phylum Pseudomonadota; class Gammaproteobacteria; genus CAIKBL01. The sequence continues at coordinate 55,276 of CAZKRY010000009.1, read as the reverse complement.
CCCATTCCCACCCGTCACCACTAACTCGTCCCGCACATCTCCATCCAAGTTCCCCACCGCAAGGTGCAACTCTCCATTCGCTTGGTTGTAGCCATTCCATACCCGCTGATACCAACCCTTCCCCACTGCCCCATAGTTCGCTTGCGCATCGTCAAACACATAAAACCAACCCGCACTCCCCGGGCCATAACCCACCACCAACTCATCACGCCCATCCCCATCCACATCCCCACACGCCGGATAACTCTCCCCGTTCGTTCCGTAATAACTCCAGCTCCCAGCCCGCAGCCATCGCAGATGCGCATACCCCGTCGACTTATCGTCCTTCACCTCGAGTAATCCCTTACCCCCACGGCCTAACCCCAACACCAACTCATCCTTCCCATCTCCATCCACATCGCACCACACCGGCCGCGTCTCACCGCCCTGTCCGATATACCCACTCAACTCCGCATGCGCAGACAACCGCACCCGCTCGCCTTGTCCACCAGTCGCCGCGGATTGCACATCCAATCCCCCATCTCCACTGCCACCGTTCCCTAGCGCTAACCGCGGACCCACCGCAGGCAACGAACTCCCATCTCGTGGATCGCTTCCGCCCCGCGCTTCTTCCACATTGCTCGCCCCGTCGTTATCCGCATCACCGTCCGCATCCGCCACCAACGGATTGAACGCATATCGCACTTCAAATCCATCCGGCAATAAATCGCTATCCGTATCTCCCAACTTGGGATGGGTGCCCAACGTGTGCTCTTCCGTATTCGTCAGACCATCGCCATCCGGATCTCCACCGCCGCCTTCCGCACCACTGCCCACCAGCGGATCCAATCCCTTCTCAACCTCATACGTATCCGGCAACCCATCCGCATCGTCATCTGTATCTGCGTTATCGCCCACACCATCGCTATCGTTATCTCTGCTCTCATTGGCGTCATTCGGGAACGCGTCTAGTACGTCGTAGACGCCGTCACTGTCACTATCAACCGGCATTTCCCCACCAACGGCCGGCCAGAGCAGACGATGCTGGGCGATCGCCGATTGCGCCGGCAGTACACCCATTGGGTTGAATCCCTTCCTGGCATCGTCGAACAAAACTTGCCGCGCATTCGTGCCATCAAAAGCGCCCGCGACGAGTTCATCTCGACCATCGCGATCAATATCACCACACGTCACGCGGGTCTCCAGTTGGGAACTGCTTTCTCCCGCCTCCATCCCCAAATGCAGGACGCCATTGCCGAGCGAGGGACTGACATTCGCGCCAAGATCAAATCGTTGAAACTGACGTTCCGGATCAAGGATCAGAAGCGCATCCGACATACCGGCGCCCAGCCCAACCACCAATTGCTCTCTGCTACCTCCGCGCAGCGCACACAGCATCGGGCGCGTCAATCCATTCGAGGTGCGATAGGAGATGAACGGGAGCTGTAGCCAATTGCCGCTTGGACCCACGTTGAGTGGGGCGAACTGGCGACTCGCATCGTCCAACACCAGCATCCAACCCGCGCTCCCTCGACCCAGGCCCAACACGATCTCAGCACGCGGATCTTCGTCCAGATTCCCAACCGCCGGATGTACCGCGCCATTCGTGTTGTTGTAGCTATCCCACTTGACCCGGTTCCACAGGCCTCCGGCATAGCCGCTTATCGCCGCAAAGTCCCGCGTCGAATCATCGTGTATTGCGTACCAACCACCTGCGCCGCTGCCATAACCAATCACCAATTCATCCCGTCCGTCACCGTCGAGATCGCCACATGCAGGAAAAGTTTCGCCGTTAGTCGTGTAATAGCTCCAGGGACCACCCGCGCGTAACCATCGCATGTGCGCATGCCCATGCGCGCTATCGTCGCGGATCTCGACATAGCCTTGACCACCGGGTCCCAAACCTACGACCAGTTCATCCAAGCCGTCTCCGTCCACATCACACCACGCCGGCCGCGTTTCTCCTTGCGTCAGATAAGCGGTACCCGGACTCGGTGCGTTCGCGGTATTGGTGGTTAATGTCGCCAACGGTGACGCTTGTTCAGTTTTGAACATGTCGACTTTGCCTTGACCGCCGTTTGCACGTCCCTGCGCCAATAACGGCGTCGGTAGTCGCGGCGGCGCGGACGATGCGTTGCGCGGATTGGTGCCAGCAAGAAGCTCTAAATAGTTCGTAACATCGTCCCCGTCGATATCACCGTCGCCGTCATTCACCCCAAGCGCCGAATTCGGATCAAGCGAGTTCGCAACCTCCCAGCCATCCGGCAACGCATCGTTATCAGTGTCCGCCACCTTGGGATTTGTCCCCGCGTTCATCTCCTCAAGATTGCTGAGTCCATCGCCGTCTATATCCGCATTTGCACCGTCATTGCCGCTAGCCTTGGTTGGATCGAGGCCATGGGCAATTTCAAAAGTGTCTGGAAGTCCGTCGTTGTCGTCGTCTATGTCCGCGTTGTTTCCTTGGCCGTCTCCATCCGTGTCAATCGATTCACTTGGATCATTCGGAAATCGATCTAGCGAATCCAATACGCCATCACCGTCAGTGTCGATCACTTCATCGCCGCCGATTGCGGGCCATGTCGTGCCATCACGGTTGGGATCGTAGGGGACATCGCGCAACTTCGTTACGTCTCCGGGAGGAGGCGTGCCGCCAGTAGTATCAAATAGCTCGAAGGCGTATCTCCCACTGCGTCCATGCCCAACGACCAACTCATCAAGTCCATCGCCATCTAAGTCCCCACAAGACGGATGGATGTCACCGGCAGGATCAAAGGAGGGTACTGGGTGGGGTAGATCGATTCGGGGGGCCCATGTTCTGCTTGCAAACGCGTTTTGAGCCCAACCCAGCTGGCTATCGAGGACTCTCGCCTCATAGTATCCACCGGCACCAAGGCCAACCACTAGCTCGGGCGCGCCATCGCCATTCATATCACAGATGGCGGGCCACGTAGCTTCGGCGGCGCCGCTTCCACCTCCGCGTAACAGACGGACTTTCTCACTCCCGGCGAATACCCTCGCTGAAGTAAAACGCGCCGCAGCATCGTCAACTGCATATAACGTTAATTCACTTCCATTACCCAACCCCAGCAAAATCTCTTCGCGTGAATCCTGATCGAGGTTACCTACGGCAGGATGCGTTGCGCCGTCTCCTCTTTGCAGGTATTCAGGCGACTGGACTCGCAACCAGACACTTTGCGAATTTCCAGGCAGCGGACCATAGTTGGCGATCGCGTCATCCATGATCGCGTACCACCCACCGGCTCCCGCACCGAAACCGATCACCAGTTCATCACGCCCATCGCCGTCAATATCGCCACACGCAGGGAAAGTCTCGCCGTTTGCCTCGTAATAGGGCCACGACCCGGGAGGGCGCAGCCACTTCAAATGCGCGAACCCATGTGCTGCATCATCTTTCACTTCGACGAAGCCCTGGCCACCGCGGCCAAGTCCTAAGATAAGTTCTTGAAATTCGTCGTTATCGATATTGCACCACACAGGGTGCGTTTCGCCGTGGGAAGCATTGTAATTTTCAAGTGACGCGTTAGTGGTCGTATTTAAAACTACGCTTCCACCTTTCGTGAGCCCTTGATATGGCTGCGAGTCCGTTGAAGTAAACCACACTGCGCGACCTTCACCGCCGCTAGCTTCGCCGACCAGAATCATCCGGCGCGGCAGACTTGGCGGCTTGCTCGATGGATCGCGATGATCAGTGCCTTTCTGGTACTCCCGGAAATTACTAATTCCGTCGCCGTCGTAGTCGCCCAACCCGCCATCAATACCCGCGCCGGAGTTCGCATCGAGAGCGTTCGCTAACTCCCATGCCGTGGGCAGTAAGTCATGATCCGTGTCGAATTCACATCCATTACCGACCGTATTCGTGTTGAGACTATCCCATTTTGTGTACAGGAATGGACACCCGTCGAATCTATAATCGAGTCCGTCGCCATCGGAGTCGATAGTTGAATCGTCGAACTTAAACAGCTTGGCGCCGTCCGCCGTTTCCTCCTGCCAACGCGTAAACCCGAAGCTACGGGCAATCCATTGGGTTCTTTTTTCAACAAGCGTTATCGGTTGGCCATTTCGGATTCCACTCAGCGTTAAAGTAGTTCGTACTTTCAGAGAAGGGATCGGATAGTGTTGGCCTGATGCGTTGTCGAATGCATCAAACTGCTGAATATCTTCGTAAGCCTCGATCGTAGAAACGAATTGATAATTGAAAGGTGTTTGCAAGCCATTTACTAGGTGTTCCGTTGCGATGCCTTGCGCCTGAAGGGACTCTCCGGTTGTTGGAGAGTTATCAAGAATCTCGAGCGGACGGTCGAATCTCAATTCGGTTCCATTGGCGCTCCTCTTGCGATGCAGGCGCAGGCCTCCGCCGGTTTCTGAGTAATAAAAACGCGTTTGATCATAGGTCCACAAATAAGGAATAACCTCGTGGTCGTTTTCTATGCTCGGAATCCCGTCCACTTTAAAAAAAGATACATCAAAAAACACGTCGGACCTACGGCTAGAAAAAATGCTGTAATCGTGAAAATCGTCATTTACTTTGGGCAGATAGCCCGGCAATGGCTGCGGGATATCAGTTCGCGGCCCGGGGAGATATCGAAAGATTGTCAGCGGCGCGACTGGAGATACGTACTCGTTTATACCGTCCTGATCAATATCGATAAGTTTCCCATAGCGCGATTCCGCGGTAGCGCCAAAGCTATCGCGAGCGGTGGACGTTATGACGGAATGGAATTGTCCAAAAGGGTTTTTTTCTCGAACTCCGTAATAACGAAAAGAGGTCAACAAGTCCTTGCGACCATCTCCAGACACATCCCCAATCTGAATACGGCGAAGATCCGGACCATCGCCCCCATCGATATCCATCAGCGGAGAACCGTTGTTTGATGGGGAATTGCGCCTAAAGATTCGATTCGTACCACGACCAACGTTTGTTGTATTGAAGAAAGTAATGACAAGCATTGAGTCGCTGTTCGCAGTAAAGTCTTCCGCGACAATCGGTCCGCACGTTTCGACATCACTTAGAACGGAAGATTGCGGTAAACCCAACTGTCCGTTACCTACATTGCGGGAGATTTCCAGTGTGCACTTCCCGTAAGGCACTCCAGTGCCGGAGCTGTTCCGCGGATACAGTTCGTTAGTAACAAACCACAGGTCGGGGCGCGTGTCTCCGTCGTAATCAGCGACGGCAAATTCTGCGCTAGTCGAATCGGTGGGCGTGAACTCGCGCAGCGATTGCGGGGTATTTAGCTGGCCCGTGCCGTTTTGTAAGTACACGTGGACACCGAATGCATGACTCAGCTCATATCGGTTTTCGAATTCCAGAACACCAGCTAGTGGCGCTTTGATACTCGCTGTCACGACATCCAATAATCCGTCGCCGTTGAAATCTACGATATGCGGACGGAACGGTACGTAGTCCTGTTGATCAATTCGATTAGATATCGATAAAGGCGCTGCTAAATCATGCTGAGGCGTTTGCAGAAATACTTTTAGCGTACCGTCGCGTCCACCGATTACAAGGTCCGCCAAGGTATCGTGATTAACATCGCCAATAGCGAGTCCTGTCGCGCGCGCCCCTTCAAGAATTAGATGTTGCGCCAAACGAAGGCTGCCAGCGCCATCGCGCTCGTAAATTCCGATATGTGTTCTGACTGCGGATACGCAGCAAACGGTATTACTGATCGTGACTACTTCTTGCGCGCCGTCGCCGTCGATGTCGCCTACGTCCAGTTGTTCGGGATTTTTAAGTTCGATGGCGGGCGCCTGACCGTTGATCGTTTGTGCATTCCAATCAACAAACGTCGCTTCGATATGGGTGCGCTCGAATTCGCAGAAAGCAATCGGCGATAAGCTCAGCAAAGCGAAAAGCAAAGGCCAACGTAGCATCCAAGCACGCTTTCGTTATCGCTGCTACCGACTCACCGCCGGCCACACCCCCTGCGCAGCAGAGGCCCCAGTCGCATTACTCCCCTGCCGTATCCCCAACACACTTAACCCATGTAACGCATCATCCCGGACTTCAACCTTCCCAGCACCACTCGACCCATATCCGAGATACAACTCATCCGCCCCATCGCTGTCGCCCTGACCACACACCGGCCTCAGCGTCCCATTCAATGCGTTATATCCCGCATCACTTCCTCGTATCCAACCACCGCCCTGCCCCGTGAATGCCGCCGCCTTATACCCCGTCGCCCCATCCATCACATACAACCAGCCGCCACTCCCACTCCCTAATCCCAACACCACTTCCCGCTTGTTATCTCCATTCAAATCACACACCCCAGGCCACACCGTCCCATTCGCCCCGTTATAACTACTCCACGGTAACTGCGTCCAACTCGCTACCCCAACCATCGCCCCAAACCCCGTCACCGCATCATCCAACCACTGCACCCAACCCCCATTCCCATTCCCACCCGTCACCACTAACTCGTCCCGCACATCTCCATCCAAGTTCCCCACCGCAAGGTGCAACTCTCCATTCGCTTGGTTGTAGCCATTCCATACCCGCTGATACCAACCCTTCCCCACTGCCCCATAGTTCGCTTGCGCATCGTCAAACACATAAAACCAACCCGCACTCCCCGGGCCATAACCCACCACCAACTCATCACGCCCATCCCCATCCACATCCCCACACGCCGGATAACTCTCCCCGTTCGTTCCGTAATAACTCCAGCTCCCAGCCCGCAGCCATCGCAGATGCGCATACCCCGTCGACTTATCGTCCTTCACCTCGAGTAATCCCTTACCCCCACGGCCTAACCCCAACACCAACTCATCCTTCCCATCTCCATCCACATCGCACCACACCGGCCGCGTCTCACCGCCCTGTCCGATATACCCACTCAACTCCGCATGCGCAGACAACCGCACCCGCTCGCCTTGTCCACCAGTCGCCGCGGATTGCACATCCAATCCCCCATCTCCACTGCCACCGTTCCCTAGCGCTAACCGCGGACCCACCGCAGGCAACGAACTCCCATCTCGTGGATCGCTTCCGCCCCGCGCTTCTTCCACATTGCTCGCCCCGTCGTTATCCGCATCACCGTCCGCATCCGCCACCAACGGATTGAACGCATATCGCACTTCAAATCCATCCGGCAATAAATCGCTATCCGTATCTCCCAACTTGGGATGGGTGCCCAACGTGTGCTCTTCCGTATTCGTCAGACCATCGCCATCCGGATCTCCACCGCCGCCTTCCGCACCACTGCCCACCAGCGGATCCAATCCCTTCTCAACCTCATACGTATCCGGCAACCCATCCGCATCGTCATCTGTATCTGCGTTATCGCCCACACCATCGCTATCGTTATCTCTGCTCTCATTGGCGTCATTCGGGAACGCGTCTAGTACGTCGTAAACGCCGTCACTATCCGTATCAACCGGCACTTCACCGCCAATGGCCACCGTGCCGAATCGCTCGGTGAACGTGTATTGCGGTGGAGGGCCTGAATTGCCCATCACTTCGTACAGTGCTTTGGCATCTTGATGCATTTCAAACCAATGGTTGCCGCCCACGTTCTTCGCGATCATGGCGATTTCTGCGCGGCCGTCTCGATCAATATCGCCGCATGCCACCCGCCCCTCGACACTGGTCATATCAAATGCTTGCTGCGGCAATCCAGGGGAGAGATTTCCGGCGTAATAGTTCGCGGCGTTGATGGGATCCGCGATGCTGCGGTAACCGTTGTCGACATCGATGAGTGAGACTCTTGCGCCTAAGCCAGGCCCAGTCGCCACAGCGATCACTTTGCGTTCGTTGCCGTGCACCGGGCAAAGCGTTGGCCACGTGGCACCATCGCGAACATGCTCGAGGATTGGCGTCTGGAACCAACTGGCGCCTTGTACCACCGGCAACGGGGCAAAACTGCGCGCGGCATCATCAAGCACCTGTATCCATCCCGCGCCACCTCTGCCGAGACCCAGCAGCAGTTCCGCTGCCTGATCGCCATCCACATTCCCCACTGCAGGGTGCAGCGCCCCTTCACCACTATTGGTGTAACTCGACCACTTCAGCTGGCGCCAGGGGCTGTTGTTAGCGCCGGGAATCGGCGCATAACCGTGCTGCGCATCATCGAAAATCATGAACCAACCTTGGGATCCCTCGCCGAAACCCACCACGATCTCCGCGCGTCCGTCATTGTCCAAGTCTCCACACGCAGGGAACGTTTCGCCATTATTCCCGTAGTAAACCCAGTTCCCGGGCGGACGCAGCCAATGCAACGACGCAAAGCCGTGCGCGGCATCGTCGCGAATTTCGACATAACCCTGGCCGCCCCGCCCTAGACCGACGAGTAGTTCCTGCAAACCATCACCGTCGACATCGCACCAGGTTGGGCGCGTATCCAGACCGGCAGGAACCGCGCCACTGAGTACCGGCGGAGGTGCCGTGCGCAGATTGACGAACGTCAACCGGTACGGACCGCTCACCGGATAAATTTCCACCAGACTGTCACGGCGGCCGAGCGCGATCATGGGGATGGGCAACGGCGGCGGTGTAGAGTTTGCGTTTCGCGGATCCGTTCCCGCCTGTTGTTCACGCCAATTGCCGGCGCCGTCATTGTCCGGATCGTGATCGCGTCCGTTTGGCGAGTCCGCTGAGCGCGGGTCCAGGCTGCGGTTGATTTCAAAGCCGTCGGCTAAGTCGTCACCATCGCTGTCGCGGTTACGCAAGTTGGTGCCGGCCGCGCGTTCTTCCGCATTACTTACTCCATCGCCATCAATATCACCGCTGCCGCCCTGATTCCCTTGGGCATTTCGAGGGTCGAGACCATTTGCATTCTCATAGTCATCGGGAAGGGTATCGTTATCGTCATCGAGATCGGCGTTGTCGCCGATGCCGTCATCGTCGGTGTCGCGATATTCGTTGGGGTCCGCCGGGAAATCATCGGCGATGTCGGGTGCGCCATCGCCATCGGTGTCCGGCAGCATTTCGCCGCCGATGGCGGGCCATACCGTGCCGTTCGCGGCGTTGTAAACGGAATCGTCTAGTTGGCCCGAGACATCAAATGCCAACTCACCTCGGCGCATACGAAACCGATTAATGCGTCCTTCGCCACCCTGCCCAAAGCCGACGATCAATTCATCGCGGCCGTCGCCATCGACATCGCCGCAAGTGGGGTGAACGGCACCATCGGCATTTGGCAGCAGCGAATTACCCTTTGCGCCATACCAACCCTGCGGCCCGTATTTGTACGCGGGGCCGAAGCCACGCCGCTGATCGGCGACGTACAACAGTAATTGACCCGCGGTGTCGAGACCCACCACGATTTCGTTATTGAGATCGCCATCGAGATCACAAACGATGGGCCAAGTACTCCCGTCGGCCGCAGCGCCGGCACTACGTTCATAGCGCAATTTCAGCCAAGGCGATTCCGCGCCAAAAAGTTTAAGTGGCGCAAAGCCCGCCACGGCGTCGTCAAGCGCCAATAACCATCCTTGGCTTTGCGGCCCGAGTCCGAGCACGATTTCATCGCGCGGATCCGCATCAAGATTAGCAACCGTGGGGTGAACGGCGCCGCTTCCGGTATCGGAATAGCTCGCCCAGCCGATTTTTCGCAAATGGACATTTTGATTGGCGGCGAGCGGCGCGAACTGAGCCAGCGCATCGTCAAACAACGCGTACTGTCCCTGGCCACCGGTGCCAAATCCAATCACTAACTCATCGCGGCCATCACCATCGATATCACCGCACGCGGGGTGCGTTTCCCCGTTGGCCGCGTAGTACGCCCAACTAACTGATGGCCGCAACCAACGCAGATGTTGGTAGCCGTGGGCTGCATCGTCTTTCAGCTCGACATAACCTTGACCACCGCGCCCAAGCCCCACCACCAACTCTTGCGCCGGATCGTTATCGACATTGCACCATACCGGCCGAGTCTCGCCGCGTTGCGCGGCATAGTTGGCCAACGCCGGATTGCTCGCGGTATCTAGCGTCAGCGCAGCGGTCGACACGAACGGTGCATGCGGCGCGGATATTTCGTGTAAACCACCGCCACCGGCGCCGCGGCCGAGCGCGAGCGCGGGAACCACCAGTGCCGGCGGGAAACTCGTCGCATCCTCCGGATTGGTTCCTTTCTGATACTCGCGCAGATTGGAAACGCCATCGCGGTCGTAGTCGCCATCAGCCCCGTCGATGCCTAGCGGCTGAAAAGGATCGAGGTGATGCTCAATCTCCCAGGCATTGGGCAGAACATCGCCATCGAGATCGGTATCACAGGCATCGCCAATCTTATCCAAGTCAGTATCGCCATTTGCCGGATCGTAATTGAAGGGACAAAGATCGCTGGGGGTCTGCAAACCGTCGCCATCGGGATCGGTCCAGGCGTAATCAAGCAACACCTCGGTACCATCGCTCTCCCGAGTTTTAACGATGCCAAGCCCGCGAGCCATCCAATCCACTCCCGTGTCGCTCAGCGAGATTGGTTCGCCTTCTATCGAGCCGCTGATACTCAACGATGTGCGCACGCGCAGCGCGTCGAAGTGGCCCGCCGGTGTGCGCACCAATTCGCGCCCTTCGACCTGTGAAGTAAATTGAAAGCTAAGTGTGTAGCGACTGAGATCCGGGAGCGTTACCGTCACGTTTCCGGTGGTATTGGCGCTATCACCAGGTGCCGGGTCGGTGTCCAGGATCCGGAGCGGCCTGTCGAACGACAACACCGTCCCATCGGTATCGCGCGCACCATGCAACGCAAGCCCGAGAGAGCTTTGCGTGTAGTAATTGATGACGCCATCGCTATCGCGTAACCCCTTGGCACTGACTCCGCCGATATTCGTAAAAACGGGCTGCACCGAAAAGGTTGAGCTAACGTTGGTGCTCTCATTGAAATAACTCCATTCGGCGCCATCATGTAGGGGTAGGTAGGTCGTCGCCAGGGGAGGTTCCGGAACCGGCGTGGCGCCGGGATCGCTAAATGCGTTCAGTGCATACGTATGTGAATAACCTGTTGCGATCAAATCCAAGCGTTGATCGCCGTCAATATCCGCCAATTCCAGCGCATCATCATTGCGCACTAGACTGGACAGTCCGCTGATCGTGACCGGATGACGGAATTGCCCCGAAGGAACTTGTTCAAACGCCTGCACGTCAAAGGCGTTGCGGGCAATGACATCCGCATAGCCATCGCCCGTGATATCTCCAATGACAAATGCCTCTGGTATTCGGTTACTCATTTCACCGACGGTTTCCTGCGCGGTCACGGTACCGTTCACATCGACGCTAAACACCCGAATTTCATATTTTTGAAGAAACGGCAGCGGGTAATTTTGTTGCGTATAGGTTCCCGCCAACAGTTCGTTTCGTGCGTCTCCCCTTAAATTGCCAATGGCAATCCCGCCGCAACGAAAATTAGCGGTGCCATTCGCGATACTGCGCCACGAAGAAAATCCTCCGGCGCCGTTGCTGAGCGCCACCCCGACCACACATTGTCCGTCGGATTGCTCGCCCGATAGGGCAAGGTCAGGGATTGCGTCTCCATTCAAATCGCCAAGCGCAATAGATTGCATACGCGCCGGCAAGTCGCCGTTGGAAAGCGTGGCATACGCAGCCCCTAACCCACCGGCCGGTTGCTGCAGATAGGTTAGCAACGCCCGTGTCGTTTGACCTTGGTCTTCATTTAGGGTGACGAGATCAGGTCGCCCATCTTGATTCAGATCGCCTACTTCCATCGTAATTGCGTTAAGCGGCTCACCGTTGAGTGCGTTGCTCGCCAAGACCGGCGGTGCGAAGGATTGTCCATCGCGGACGTACAGATAAATGCCGCCGAATGCGCCGATGGCAACATCTTTAACACCATCGCTGGTGAAATCTCCCATGCCCGCGCTGTGAGGAGGTACAGCGAGTGGCAGCCTTTGTTGCTCACGCAGGCCGCGGTTTCCATCCGCTTCATAGATAGCAACCGGCCCGGCGCCATTGCTCTGACCGGCTACTATTTCCGGCGTGCCATCGCCGGACAGATCGCCCACTGCCAGCGCAGCCGTTGAAAAGTCGTTAAACGCGGTGGGTAACGCGAAAAAACGCGACGCCCGCACCGTGCCCGGAAAGGGATAGCTTTGAAAGGCTGAGTCGCTCAAATAAACGAGCGATCCGCCATAACTGTGGTAGCCAAGGGCTTGCGCGTGCTCGGGTTGCGCTGCAAGCGCACCAAGCCCGCCAATGAGGCACATCCAAAGGTGCTTGCCGGTATTCCGGTTTTTTGTCATTAGGCACCAGCGCGGAGAGCGTTAGAAGCTGGGTTACTTTAACCCGCCGGCAGGTTCAAAGGCGAGGCTTTGTGGCGAGCCTAAAAAAAACAATACCCTTATTTAACAATCTCCTTCAGATCTAAAACCGCTACCCTTGGCCACGCACGCAGAGACATACGGCCACTTGACGTGATATCGCTATCGACGGCGGCGCCACAGCATGGGTAGCGCGCCGCCCAACAATAATAGCGCGGGCGGCAGCGGCACCGGCGCATACAAAATGGCTTCATCGACCAAATAGACGGCGGCACCAGTGCCCCCAGCGCCAAAGCAATTGGGGCAAGCCGTCGCGGTACTCGCGATATCGCTATAAAGCTCAAGGTTTGCTTGTCCGAAGTCGTTTTCGAAATACACGATTTCGATCTCGTAGAGCCCATTACCGTTGGCAAATTCCGCCAATCCGGTGGCCCACTGCGGACTATGCGCGCTGTCGTTCTCGATGACCGTGACGCCGCCGATTTTGAGCCGCGAATTGTCGTCTGAATTGAGTGCGAACTGCACGGAAGGTGCTTCAATTCTGATGAATCCAGTGAAGCGCCAGACGGTTGAAGCAATGTTGAGATCGCCGGCGCCTGCGGGCGATGCGGTGGTTGCACTGGTGTTCAACCATTCGCTGACGGTCATCACCGATGAATCCACGTCACCGTTACCGAAGTTGATCCGTTGGGCGCGCGTTGACCCGGACGGAATGGGAGCAGGATTTCCAGCAAGAAAGGCGTCAAGCTCGACGTTTAACTCGGGAATTATGACGCCATCGTAAAACACCCCAGTGAGGCCAGTGCCTGCCGAACTCGGTAACTCCAAAGGCGTTGCCGCAATTTGGACCGCGTGCGCGAGCCCACCCCACGCCATTCCCCCGAGCAACGTACTTATAACCAACGCAGGCAATGTGCGCATAACCAAACTCCCTTTTAGTTAGAAAACAATGGTCCTAGTGTTATCGCTTACGTCACAAATCGAAACAATTGATTTGGGTAATAGTCCGCAATTCACAAAATCCGGTTGGCGAAGCGGTTTTTTTTGGGGTGCATTTATCAGTGCGTTAGCCCTGCACCATCGTCGCCTCAATCTCACTGCTGATGAGTTCGAGCACCGTCCCGTCCGGATCTTTAAAGCAAACAACGCCAAGCTTAGAGCCTCGCGGACCGTCCAACATTTGCAGCGGCGCGACAAACTCCACCTGCATGGCTTGGAGTTTTTTGTAGACCGATTCAATGTCATCAACCAAAAACGCCACGCGGCAAATCCCGATATTGTTCAACGTGGGGTACGGGCGGCCTTGCGGCGGCGGGTCGACAAATTGCACCAGATCAATGAGCGGCGCATCCGGCGCACTTCCGGTACGCATGAACACGCCGCGTAATTTATTGACTGGCACGCCGAGTGCGGCGCCGATATTGGGTTCGCCGCCGCCCAGCATGAAATCGGCGACTTTGGTGAACCCTAAGCCTTCGTAAAACCGGATCGAACGCTCCATGTCGCTGACGCAGATATTGACGTGAAAGAATCGCTTGAACATCGGATGCCTCCTGGGTGGCGCGCGCTGGCGATTGGTGCCAACATGGTTTGGATATTTTTAAAGGCCGGTCTATGTTGCAGACAATCAAACTTTATCACTACCCCGCGACCCGCAGCGCGCGCGTGAAGTGGATATTGCACGAGACCGTGGGCGATGCATTTGAAACCATCCCGCTCGATCTCTACGCCGGTGCGCAGTACGCACGGGACTATCGCGCGCTAAACCCCAACCATAACGTGCCGTTGCTAGAACTTACGTTTACCGACGGTACCTCAATGCGCATGATTGAAAGCGCGGCGATGGTGGCCTTTCTGGCCGATGCCTTTCCGGAGAAACAACTCGCACCGCCGCCGATCATGGCGGCCGCCCGCGCGGACTATTTGCAAATGCTGCACTTTGGCGCGTCGCCCATGGACATGATGCTCTGGCAGGTGCGTATTCACGAACACGTTCTGCCAAAAACCGAACGAGACTCCCGCACGAGCACACGCTACCGCGCAAAATTCGAATCGGAAGTAGAGCCGCAACTCGGCGCGCGACTCACGCGCCACGCGTTTATTTGCGGCGATAAATTTACGGCCGCCGACTGCATGATTGGCCATAACGTCACCTGGGCGCGTGGATACGGCTTGTGCCAAGCTCCCTTGTTTAAAGACTACCTTTCGCGACTCGCGCAACGCCCCGCTTTCAAAGCCGCGTTCGCGGATGCGAAGTCATTTAATCCGCAGCCGCCCGAGCGACCCGATGGCAAGACGCTTTTCAACGGTTAGCGCTCACTGTCAACGATGACCCGTCCTCTGCTTTTTTCCGCGTTCGTCATGAACACGTCATCGCATATCTTGCACGGCCTGTGGCGGCGCCCGGATGCCGAGCAGATACGTTTTAATGAGCTCGAATTTTGGATTGATCTCGCGCGCGAGCTTGAGCAGGGCTTGTTCGATGTGCTCTTTTTCGCCGATGTGCACGGCGTCTATGGGCGACCGGGCGCTTCGTTGCGCAAGTACGTCGAGTCCGGCTTACAAATTCCGAGTAACGATCCGGCAGTTATCGTGTCCGCGCTTGCCGCGGCCACACAACATTTGGGATTCGCCTTTACTAGCAGCGTCGTGCAAGAACACCCGTTTCAGTTCGCGCGAAAGATGTCGACGCTCGACCATGCGAGCCGCGGCCGCATCGCCTGGAATATCGTCACAAACGGTCTTGAGAATGGTGCGCGAAATTTCAATCAAACCTCACTGACGCCGCACGATGAGCGCTATCGCTGGGCGGAAGAATATATGGAAGTGGTCTACAAGCTGTGGGAAGGCTCATGGGATGAAAATGCTCTGCTCCAAGATCGTGTCAGTGGCCGCCACGGGGATAGCCATCGGGTGCATCGCATTAATCATGTCGGCGATTATTACCGCGTGGAAGGACCCCATCTATGTGCGCCGTCGCCGCAACGCACGCCGCTACTTTTCCAAGCCGGTTCGTCGGCGTCTGGCACGCGCTTCGCCGCACGCCACGCGGAAGCGCAGTTTTTGATCACTCCCTCGCGCTCAATCGCAGCCAAGGTCATTCAACAGATGCGTACATTATTGGCGGAAGTCGGTAGAGCGCCCACCGACATCAAATTTTTTCAGGGGTTGTCATTTGTCATCGGCAGCACAGAGGAAGAAGTCGCTCGAAAAAATCGTGAACTCAACGAAGCCATCGATTTTGAGGCGATGGTCGCGCATTTCGGCGGCATCATGGATATCGATCTCGATCATTGCTCGCTCGATGACCCTATCAGCGAACTTAAAACGGAAGGCGCGCAAAGCTTGCTCGATTGGGTACGCGCGGCCGTCACCGATCACGAGCCGACCGTCCGCGATATCGGCATCCTCGCCGGACAGGCGAGCCGCGTCAGCGGCACGCCGGAACAAATTGCCGATCAGCTGGCCGCGTGGCAGGCGGTCGGTATCGACGGCATCAATGTCGTCAACGCCACCATCCCTGGCAGCTATCGGGAGTTCATTGCCGACGTCATGCCTGTACTGCAAAAGCGCGGCCTCGCCCGGCGCGACATGTCCCCCGTGACGTTACGCAAACAATTGTTCGGACGCGACCGGCTCGCCACGCCACATCCCGCCACAATCTATCGCGGCGCATTCAACGCATGAGCGCGGGATTAGGCGCCATCGTGATTCCGCCGGCCGAGATCGAAATGGAGGCGGTTCACGCGCAGGGCGCCGGCGGTCAGAACGTCAATAAAGTTTCGAGCGCAATCCACTTACGCTTCGACATTCGCGCCTCGTCGTTACCGGAAACGCTTAAAGAAAGGTTGCTCGCCAGCCACGATCGCCGTCTGACCACGGACGGGGTCATGGTGATCAAAGCACAACGCCAACGCACGCAGGAGGCTAATCGGCGCGATGCCGTCACCCGCTTACACGAGTGGGTTAACGCCGCCGCGTATATCCCAAAGACGCGCCGCCCGACCAAACCCACGAAAGGCTCACGTGAGCGCCGGCTACAAGCGAAAGTACTGCGCGGAAAAACCAAAGCGTTGCGTAGAACGCCGGTGGGCGGCGCGGAATAACGCGACGCGCGCGAGACTCGGGCTAGCATGCGGCTTGCTTCATGATGCGGCGGCGTGAATGGGGTTGCGTAAGATCCCAATGCCCTCGATTTCGGACTCCACGACATCACCCGGCGCACAATAACGCGTGGCAGGCACTAGACCTGGGAGCGCCTGCCACTTGCCGCCGAGCGACGCATCCGTCGACCACGCGGTACCGGCTGGTGTGCCGGTGATGATGACCATCCCCGGCCGCAGGGTGAAATTCACCGAGAAGAAATGAATCAGCTCGGCGCAAGTCCAGATCATATCGGCAGTGGAAGCTGACTGGCGGAGCTCGCCGTTGATGCGAGTCATTAACTGCAACGCCTGCGGATCCGGGATCTCGTCAGCCGTGACGATGCACGGACCCAGCGGTGCGCTGGAATCAAACGCCTTCCCGCGTCCCAACTCGTACCACGTAAAGCCTTCTGGTGTGCGACGCACTTGGCGATCGCGCGCGGTGACATCGTTGACGATGGTGTAACCGAACACATGATCTAGTGCGCTTGCCGCTGGAATATGACGACCAGGCTTGCCGATCACGATCGCGAGTTCCGTCTCGCAATCGAGTTTCTGCGTGAGCCTCGGCTCGTGCACAATCGGCTCCTCAGGCCCTACCACGCAATCCGCCGTTTTGATGAAGAACTCTGGTTCTTTGCCACTGGTCGCGCTACTCGCCTTTTCGCGATTGTGCTGATGGTAATTACTACCGGCGCACAAAATGGTCGACGGCAAAATCGGTGCGCAAAGTCTTACCGTGACTTGTGCATACCTTGCCAGTGGTGGCGCATCGACCACGATGCGCCGCGCGGCTTCAAGTGCTGCGGCGCCTGCGCGAATGAAGGCAATGACATCGGTGAACCACCGGCGGTGGCCGGGCGACGCCGCGACACTCGCATCTATCACCCAATCGCCGCTTAGGAACCCAAGCCGCGGCGCGTCGGCACCCGCGGCGCGGAAGGTAACAATCTTCATGCGGGCATGACTCTCGCGTTTATTCTCGGGGCGATGATGCGGTCGGTCCTATCCCTTGAGCAAGCGGGTCAGCGGCTGCCGATTTCGTTTACCTCATTTCCGCGCTAGGCTGCTTCCACCACTTGGTTAGGAGTTTCGCGTGACTGCATACCCGCAATTGTTTTCCGCCTGGAAACTCCGCAACACCGAGATCCGCAACAAAGTGGTCTTTCCGCCGACCTGTCCCACCTGGGTGAGCGATCCCTGGAGCGGATTGTTCACGGACATGGCAGTGGATTACTACGCGGAGCGCGCGAAAGGTGGGGTCGGCCTCATCATCATCGGCGGCACCCACGTGCATCCTTCATCGCTATCGGCACCGCTGTTGATGCCGCAGCTTTTCAACGATGCGCAGATAGAGCCGCTTTCGCGCATTGCGCGCGCTGTCCATCAGCACGGCTGCAAACTCGCGATCCAATTATGGCATTCCGGCGTGCGTGGGTTTCCCACCTACAAACAAGCGGCCGGCTACGATCCGGATGCTACGTGGTACACCGTGAGTCCGAGCCAAGTGCCGTTGGGTGAATTCCCAGGCGCGTCCACGCCCAAAGAACTGGATGAAGACGAGATTGAAGAAATCCTCGCCGCGTACGGCAGTGCTGCCGCGCGCGCGATGGCCGCAGGGTTGGATGGCGTTGAACTGCACTTAAGTCACGGTTATCTGCCGTGGCAATTTCTATCGCCGTTGTATAACAAGCGTAGCGATCGTTGGGGCGGCAACTACGAAAACCGTTTGCGCTTTCCGCTCGAGGCGTTAAGGCGGATCCGCGCCGCCGTCGGCATTCAACCCTTTGTTGGTTATCGCATCAACTCAACTTCGTTTTGGCCCGGCGATCTCGAGATAGGCGATGTCAAAACCATCGTCGCCGACATCGAAAGTCGAGCCGAAGTGGACTATGTCAATGTCTCCGCCGGTGTCCATCACACCTTCATCCACACGCCGATGGAATTCCAAGCCGGTTGGGAGCGCGGCTACGTCAAGCAAATCAAAGAAGTTTCGAACAAACCGGTGTTTCTCGTCGGCCGCATTACGATGCCGGATATCGCGGAACATCTGCTCGCGAACGGCGAAGCGGATGCCATCTGTCTCGCGCGTCAGTTATTCACCGATCCGGAATGGGCAAACAAGGCCCAGGCTGGTCAAACCGACGATATCCGCGCCTGTGTCGCCGCCAATTTCTGCTGGAAAAGTGTCTCGCGCGGCGGACGTGTGCAATGCGTCTATAACCCAACCGTCGGCCGCGAGGGCCAATGGGGTGCCGGTACGCTAACCAAGGTATCCACGCCGAAACGTGTGCTCGTGATCGGCGCGGGGCCCGCCGGTCTTGAGTACGCACGCGTGGCGGCCGCGCGCGGTCATGCCGTGACGGTGCTGGAAGCGACCGAGCATACCGGCGGACATGTTCGGGTCCATGCGCTCCTCCCCTCTCGTGCCGAGTTCGGTGAAATCGGTCGTTGGCTCACCCAGCAAGCGAGCAAGAACGGCGCGGTCGTGCTCACCAATACACGCGTCGATGCCGACAATCTTGATCAACTCGCCGCAACTCATCGTCCTGACCATATTGTGATCGCCACTGGTTCGCGTGGCGCGGTGGACGGATTTCAGGGATGGACTGCGGACGGCTTGCCTGGCTGGGAATCCGGCAATTGCATCACCTGGGAAGAAGTCGTGACGATGCGCGCGGCAACGCCACCGCGATCTTTCCCGGGACACGCCGTCGTGCTCGATGACTTAGGCGACGTGGCAGGGCCCTTAACGGCGGTTGCACTCGCGGAAGCCGGCGCGGCGTCGGTCACGCTCGTTACCCGCTGGCCAATGGTCGGCATGGAAACGATGCTCGACGTGTATTTTGAATGGATAATGCCACGGGTCTATCGCGCCGGCGTGCGGATATTGGCCGATCATTTCGTGCGCAAGATAAACGGTGACTCGGTCACGCTATACAACGTCCATCACGAAGCGGCCGAATTGACCCTGCGCGCGGACTGGTTGGTCATGGCGACCGGCCGGCGCTCGGAGAACGATCTGTACGCGCTGTGTAAATCGCGCGGCTGGTCGGTGGAAATGATCGGCGATGCGCTAGCCCCGCGATATACCTATGAAGCCGTGTACGAAGGCCATCGGCAGGCGCGAAAACTGTAATCAATCAGCCGACATTCGCCGGGCCACCCCTTTTTGCTTAAGGAATGCGCCTCTCCGCCGCTACCACGCTTAGTCTCGATAGACCAATAAGCGAAGGCGCCGCTGGTGGGTTAGGAACATCGGAATCCGTGACTGAATTCGCTGCTCCGAATCGCGCATCCATTAATAATTGGCCACGACGACTACCTGTACGAGGAGATACGTACTGCCACCTGGAAGGCGCATTCGAATTTCACCTTTCCGCTTTTGCGGAGAAATTTGCGAGCGACCGACTCCAGTGGACACACCGACATCGAGCACTAAATCGTCCTCTCCGGATCATGAACTTCCGGAAGACGAACTCTACGTCACCAAACCATTTCTACCGCCGCTCGCAGAGCTATATCCCGCGCTCAACCAGATATGGGAGTCGCGTAAGCTCACGAATAAGGGACCATTCCACCGGCGCCTGGAGCGTGATCTTGCGGAATTTCTGGACGTCCACAATATTTCGCTATTCTCCAACGGAACGATCGCCCTGATAACAGCGATTAAGGCGTTGGATTTGCGCGGTGAAGTAATCACTACCCCTTTTACGTTTCCAGCGACCTCGCATGCAATTCTTTGGAATGGACTAACACCTGTTTTTGCTGATATCGATCCCGTCACCCTCAATTTATCTCCCGTTGCGACGGAATCGGCGATTACCTCCGAAACGCGCGCCATCGTTCCAGTACATTGCTACGGTACTCCGTGCGACGTCGTTTCGTTCGACGACATCGCTCGGCGTCACGAACTTCCGATCGTATACGATGCGGCCCACGCTTTTGGCGTGCAGCACAACGGTAGAAGCCTGCTTTCTTACGGCGATTTCAGTGTTCTGAGTTTCCACGCTACAAAAGTATTCAATACCTTCGAAGGTGGGGCGATAGTCAGCGCCACTTCCGACGCAAGGAAAAAAATTGATTTCTTGCGCAACTTTGGTTTCGTCGATGAAACACACGTAGAAATGGTTGGCGGCAACGGCAAGATGAATGAGTTCAGCGCCGCGCTTGGTCTACTGCAGCTTAAATACGTCAATAAAGCTTTAGCGCGGCGCGCCAAGCTCGACGGATATTACCGACAGTGTCTAGCTGAAATCGTTGGCATCCGTTGTGTCCCTCGCCACGCGGAGTCAAGCAACTACGCGTACTTTCCGGTTCTTGTGGACGACGGTTTTCCGCTAGACAGAGACACGTTGTACGAGCGGTTAAAAGCGCACGGAATATTTTCACGACGATACTTCTTCCCGCTTGTATCCGACTTCCCGATGTATCGGCACCTACCGTCTGCGGATCCCGCCAATCTTCCCGTCGCAACCGAAATGGCTAAACGTATTTTATGTTTGCCTTTCTATACGGAGCTTACGGAAAGAGATATCGACAGGGTCACTCTTGCAATACGAGATGCGCGAAATAGAGCTGGAGCATCACGGGGCGTACGCTCGGGCCATTATTAGACAGGTAAATCATGACCGCCAATCACACGCCATCCATTCGATTATTGATCGTAAGCGTCGGTAGCTTAGTTGGAAAAAATATTCTCGATAGCATCGAATACTCCGAGTTCCCGCGTCGCCGCTTCCTGCAAGTGTTTGGGACGAACAGTTTGGCGGAAATCAGTAATAATTTTCGTTGCGACGCGTGTTTTTTTGTGCCCCAAACGCACCTCCCCGAATTTCCGATTAGAATGCGCGAGGTCATTCGGCAATGCAGTCCCGATTTGGTTTTGCCGGCACGCGACGCGGATACTCTTGCGTTATGGAAGCTCTACGAGTCCGACCCCTCACTTCCCGGTCGTCTCCCCTTTGGGAACTTAAATACGGTGCTTTTTGCGCTCAACAAATGGGAGTCTTACCGTTTTTGCGTTCGACATGACCTTCCGTTCGCGGAAACGCTGCTCATCACTCCTGATCTGCCTTCCGACGCTATTGCCCGCTTTATCGATCGCGTCGGTCTGCCGCTGGTGGCAAAACCAGTCGAAGGTTTCGCATCGAAAGGCGTGTTTTTTGTGCGCAGCCTCGCTGAAGCGGAACTTTTCGAGAAACGCGATGGCTACTTACTACAGGAATATCTGGGTGCACCTAACGAACTTGAAGGGTACTTTCAGTTGCTTGATGGGCCGAAACCGCTATTCGCGGAGGCGCCTAATGTATCGCACCATACTTGTCACATCCCCATTCGACGTGATGGCACGCTTGGCGAAATATTCGTCCTCAAGAACCACCATAACTTTGGCGCGGTGACCCAATTGCGGCGGGTATTGAATCCAAATATTGAAACTATCGCACGCAGGTTCGCGAATGCGTTCGTCTCCGAAGGCGGTTGCGGACCGTTGTCCGTGCAATTTCGCGAAGACCGACACGGCCACTACAAAGCGCAAGAAATGAACCTTCGGACCACCGGCAGCACCTTCGCTCGACTAATGATGGGGCAAGACGAAGTCGGCCAATTGATCGCCGAATTTGTCCCAAACGTCGAATTTCCGCAATTTAGACGACAACAGCCGGCGTTTGACCTTACCGTCACGAAGTCGCTAAGTAGCTACGAAATTTGGCAAGGGGATGTTCATTCGTTGCAGGAACAAGGTATCTGGCGTGCTAAGTCACATTCAACATAGGCATCTTTTGCCCGCGATACGGAACATTCAAAAATGTGCATAATCGTTCCATTGCATCGCTATCGCTAACATTCAGAACCAATAAGTCGGAGGGACGATGCCGGAAATAGTCTTCAATTCGACTATTATGTTTTAAGTATTGTCCTATCAGCTTGTCTCGATCCCAGTAACCTTCGGGATTGAGTCCCCACACCAACTCTCGGTTTCGCCAAGACCAACCTTTATACACATAGGTGTCGTTCTGCAGCTCTTCGCGGGTCGGTAATCGATCTAGCCCAAAGCGCTTCATTGCGAATCGAATAACCGACTCATACCACTGTTCGGGAGAATCCCTAACTGACAGGATGAATTTGGAACCCCTAAATGCGCTATCCATCGCTTGAAAAGTATAATCATGACTAAACGGTGTATCTTGAAACGCGTCCGCGGTATGCACAAATTTGATAAGACGCCGAAAATCCCGTCGCCCCCAGTCTTCCAACAAGAGCTCTCCAGTCAACTGTCGGCCAACTCTAAAGCCCAGATCTCGTAGAGCAGCCTCTAGTGAGGTAGTACCGGTTTTATTGCGACCAATTACGAAAATTTTGGGATTGGGGAGCTTCAACGCACTCCGCACCATACTCAATCCGGTGAAGGTACTTTGCTTAAAAGTCTGCGTAAGTTTCTTTGAGCGATTCATGCTCTTCCACCGCTCACAAGCAACCGAAGCGCGCAGTACCGCTCAAATTTCATAACCGAGCGCTTTTAGATCGATGCCTGAAGAGATTCGTAAGCGGGCGTTACTCGCCGCGTACTTTCCTTGGGCAAGCTTGTTGATTTTTTCCACCAACCGATTTTCGGAAGCCAAGTGCATCCACCTAGGGCATTTGTTTGCGATTTTTCTGGCCAGTCTTGCTGCCTTGATTTCATTGCGAGATGAAGCTCCCGGTCGGTTTGGTGAGGCAAGCAATCTAATTAACGGTCTAGTGATTCGGCACTCGAGAGCCGAAGCCCCTGCGTTCATACGGGAAAAATGCGGAATTATCTTTGGTTCAAGCTCGACGAACGCACATATCCTTCGCACGAAAGCGTCCGGGTCCGCAACCAATTCCTCGTACGTCAACGTTAAAACTTGCGCGCTACCGAATAGGAGCCGGTAATACTCATCGAGCCAATGAAACTCTAACTGCCGGAAATCAAATAGTGGCGCGTAGAGATCTTCCAAAGGCCGTTGATCTAAAAATTCGTCAATACTCGCGGACAAACGCCCGTGCCATCCGCTTACGAGGTACTTGTAGATCGAGCGAATCGTGTCCCTCTGTTCTCGCACGATGATCAGTATTTTTGCTTTGGGGAAGCACAAATGCAGCATATCGGCCATTTCCTTGCGGCTAACCTCCCGATTCCGTCGGCGCAGGCCGAATCCTCCTCCCGATAATTGCCCAGACAATTGCTCGTGAGAAAGAACTGCAACCTGCCCCTGCTCCTCGACTGGGCTAAGGCGGGGATACAGGAGGGATTTGGTCGCCTCCGGATCGAAGTCGAAGGGATTCGCCCCGACGAAAATATCACGCAAGAGTTTGCGCTCTACTGGGCTCGCGAAACCCAACGATTGGGACTTGAATATCTGCTCCTGTAGAAAAGTCGTGCCGGTCTTGTGAAAGCCAATGTGGATCAAAATACCGGCCATGGATTGCGCTCGCGCGATGTTGAATAGAGGGGATTTTAATCAGAAGCCAACGAATTACCTCTACAGCCGCTAACAGTTTAACATTTACTAATAGTTCATTTGGCCCGAAACTCCGATAGGGCCTCTCACCTGCTAAGTCATGGAGGTGACGGCTAGTGACTTCTTCGATATGGGTAACTTGAAATCTCGCCTAACTTGACGCATCGACCTCCCTGACACATGCCGCCGAATCTAACTCACCAATCATGGCCATCCGGCGCACCACCGCTCGTAAGCATTTGTTGCATTACTTATAACCACTGCAGATACATCGCCCGCTGTATTGAGGGATTTCTCCTTCAACAGACGACCTTTCCGGTGGAGATTCTGATTCATGACGATGCGTCAACCGATGGGACGTCGGACATAGTTCGGGATTACGAAGCCCGCTATCCGCATTTAATCAAAGGCGTCTACCAGACGGAAAATCAATACTCCAAAGGCATAAAGCCAAACGCAACCTTCAATTTTTCTCGTGCTCGCGGCAAGTACATCGCGCTTTGCGACGGGGACGATGCGTGGGTCGATCCTTCGAAACTTGAAACACAAATCTCCTTTCTTGAAGGAAATCCAGACTATGTGGTTTGCCACCACAACGCTTCAAAGGTTGATTCAAGTGGTCATGTTCTGCAAGAACGTATGCTGCCTCCGCAGTTTGAACGAGATTACGACAACGACGGTCTTCTGTTAGGGCCTTGGCTTTTAACGCTTACTTTGTGTTTTCGAAACATCTTGGGATCCTTACCCCCGGAACACGCCAAAGTTGTCACCGGAGATTATTTTCTCATCACCATGCTGGGTTTACACGGCAAGGCAAAGTATCAATTTGGTATTCAGCCAGCGATACACACTGTTCACGCTGACGGGGTTTGGAATCGCTTATCTCGCGAAGCGCACGATTACGAACGTTTTAGGTCTGGTCTCTACATTCATCAGTATTTGATGAGAGAAGCCGACTTTTCCAAAGCGATGCATTTCTTTAAAAATGAACTAATGCGCGCCGCATCTGTTGCCTTCCCCGAATCCAACCCGATGTCAGAGAAAGTTCGCGAGCGCGAACATATGCTGCTGGAACGGCAAGAGGCTTTGTTGGCCTTGAAGCGCTCTGTATCCTACAAGGTAGGCGCTGTCATCACCTGGCCACTAAAAAGCCTATTCGAGTTGCTGAAGGTTTTGTTGCAAAAACTGCGTAGCTAAGGCAACAACCAACCTTTGCGCGCGTTGATCTGAACCCTGCTGCCTTGAGTTACGCGCAATTCAGTGCAGCGTACTGGTATCGCACCAGCCGCTCACCCTATTATTCGTAATGTAGGCAAATTCAGTACTCTCCAACCCTAACGCACGAGCGAACTATTGGTCAGTCGAAAGAACGGAGGAACAAATGATTCGTCTCGAATTCGCGCTGCGGCGCAAAGCTGGTATGTCCAGAGCGGAGTTCCAGCAATATTGGCGTGAAGTGCATGGGCCGATGGTCGCCAGGCATTCAACCACGCTAAACATTCACCGTTATATCCAACTACATACGTTGGACGACCCCATCAATGAAGC
This sequence comes from uncultured Klebsiella sp., assembly GCA_964555355.1. Taxonomy (GTDB): domain Bacteria; phylum Pseudomonadota; class Gammaproteobacteria; genus CAIKBL01. The sequence goes on along the minus strand of CAZKRY010000009.1, from coordinate 29,883 downwards.
CATGGCTGATGCGCGTGGCGGTATGGAGCAGCCGTACGATGGGGTGGCGGAACTATGGTGGACGGATCCGCAAGCGCTCGGCGCGTTCAACACGCCGGCCGGACAAGCTGCGGGCGCGGAGTTGCTGGAAGACGAGAAGAAGTTCATCGATTTAGCGCATTCGCCGCTGTGGTTTGCCTACGAATACCCGCAAGTCAATCCGTCGGAAGAGATCATCGCGCGTGAGCATAGCCCGCTCGTTAAGCTCTTTTTCTGTCTGCGCCAGCCGGCGGCACAATCGCTCGCGGATTGCCAGCGCTATTGGCGCACCAATCACGGCCCGCTGATCCGTGGCGTTGCGCCGGGTTTTCGCATGGTGCGATATCTGCAGGTGCATTACTGCGAAGACTTTCCGGCCATCGCCGCGCTGTGCGCCGCGCGTGGCACCGTCACCGAACCTTACGTCGGACACGCCGAAGCATGGTTCAATCGCGCCGACTTGATGGCGATGGATGGGATCCCGGAAGCCAAAAGAGCCATGGAAATCGCAATCGACGATGAACGTAAATTCATCGATTTCAGCCGCTCCGCCATGTGGCTTGGCAAAGAACGCACTTTCATCGATCGTCGCTAACTAAAAGGAGAGCCGTTGTGCCAGATTTATTGGTCAATATCGACAACCACATTGCCACGTTAACGTTAAACCGGCCGGAGGCGCGCAATGCGCTCAGCCTGGAAATGCGCGCGAGCTTACGCGACGCATTACAGGCCATTGAGCATGACGATAACGTGCGTTGTGTGGTGCTGCGCGGAGCAGGCGACCACTTTCTGGCCGGCGGCGATGTCAAATCGATGTCGACCATGATCGATCAACCCAAAGACGTATTGCGCGCGCAGTTCCAGAATCGGATCCACGATCTGCATCCCATCATGTATGCCATGCGACGCTTGCCGAAACCGATTATCGCGAGCGTCGCCGGGGCGGCGGCCGGCGCCGGGGTGAGTTTCGCACTTAGCGCTGATTTGGTGATTGCCGATGCCAACGCTTATTTCACGCTGGCTTATTGCCATATCGGAACGAGTCCGGATGGTGCCGCGAGTTTTCATTTGCCCCGCACCATTGGCATCAAGAAAGCGATGGAAATGGCGTTGCTTGGCGATCGTATCGACGCCGCGACAGCAGCCGCCATGGGAATGATTAATTTCGTGGCGCCCGCCGGCACGCTGGAGGCGGAGACGGCCAAACTCGCCGCGCGCCTCGCCGCGGGACCCACCTATGTGTACGGCAATACCAAACGGCTTTTGTACCGTTCACTCGAGAACGAGTTCGAGAGCCAACTGCAAATGGAAGCGGAAACTTTCGCCGATTGCGCGGTCCGCAATGATTTTCGCGAAGGCGTGACGGCCTTTGTCGAAAAACGCAAGGCACGCTTCACGGGGACTTAGTTACAGTATTTCCAGCGTATCGACCACCACAAGCTCGCAGGCGCCAGCACCGCTATCGTTACGCGTCAGCGAGCTTTTCCACTCCCAACCATCGTTTCCTTCGATTTTGACCAAATAACCTTTGAACTTAACGTGCTGCTCAGGCCGTACCTCGAATAATCGTGCTGCGACTTCAGGTGTCGCCGGGATCAAGTGCATGTTGGCACTATGGTTGACGATATCTCGCGGCGGGATCGGTGGTTGCCGATAGCGATAGGAATAAAAACGCGCGGACTGTGAGATATTGAGTTTTTCGATAACCTTCGGATCGGTCATCGGTCCCCAGCCCAGCGCGAAATCGATCGGCGAAAGATCGGCTTCGCGCCCGACGCGATAGCGCTTGGTGCCAAGCACGCGGCCGGCTAACTGAAACTCTGCGAGCGGAGTAATTGAGTAGTCCTTGACTTTCAGTGTCTCGATCTTTTCCGCCGGGCGTTGCAGCGGCTCGCGCGCGAGGCGAGCGGAGGACGCAAAGGGAAAAGTGGAAAACGTGCCGCCGGATTCGGCGAGGCTCTGCGGCGTGCGATGCTGCCAGTGATAAAGCGCACCCGCCAGGGCGGCAATAAAAAGAAGAGTCCTTGCACTCATGCCCTATTCGCCACCTTCGGAATTATCGCGTTAGCGGCGCTGCCGCGCCAACACTGAAGCGATTCGCGGAGAATTTAGGACGCTAACGCTTTTCAGTTCGCAAAGCTTTGCGCATCACGATCGCCGTGTCCGGGCACAAGCTCGTGAACTCGGTGCAGGCAGCGATGGCTCTCGGAACCGCCTTCCGGTCGATGGCTTGATAGCCATGGCGTACAAAAAACTTATCGGCCGTTGACGTCAGCAGGTAGAGAGTCGATACACCGCGGGTTGTCGCAAACGCTTCGGCCGCAGCCAACAACTGCGTGCCTAGTCCAGCCCCGGGGTTGGCAACGGCAAGTGAACGCAGCAACGCATCCGCCTCATAGAACTCTAGGCCCACAACTCCGGCGAGTGCGCCCGGTGCGCCCACCCCTAAAAAAGACTCAAGATGGCGCGGCGTCAGGTCTAGCGTCGGTAACCCATATTGTTGAAGGAGCGCGGTGACTTCCGGGAGTGATGGGTTGTATGAATCTTCATTGTAAGAACTTGGGAAGGGCCGGCACTCGCCATCAATTACGCGCGCGCCTTAACAGCCGCTTTTCTCGGTTTGCCGGCCTTTCGCCCTGCCGGGCCACAGGAAGCCGGCGCGCAACTGAGGCTATCGCGCGCGCAGCAGTTCTCCGTCAAAAATTCGAGCAGCGCTGACATCTGGCTGTAATCGGCCGCATAGAAGATGTACCGACCCACTTGCCGCGCGGTGATGAGTCCCGCGTGGCTGAGTTCTTTTAAGTGAAAAGACATGGTTGCTGGGGCGCTTTTGACCTCGGCCGCGATCTCGCCCACCGATAAACCGGCCGGCCCGGTTTGGACCAAGGTTCGAAAGATGGCGAGGCGCGTGTCCTGCGCGAGGGCTGCAAGCGCCACGATAGCATGTTTGGATTCCATACTTCGATAATAGTAGAACTTGCAGCTTAAGCAAACTACGATCCGGAAAGAAGCGCGCTTTCAAACGCATTTTTTTAACCTCAGTTAGGAGTCCTTCGATGAACAGCTTAAGTTTCCGCGACCGCGAGCTCGTCGCGCTTGGTGCCGCACTCGGCTCAAATTGTGTCGCTTGTGTGGAGTATCACGTTGCCGAGGCGCGTAAGGCAGGCCTTGATGACGGTGAGATCCGCGCCGCCATCGAACTCGCCGACAAGATCAAACAGGTGCCCGCCAACAAAGTGCTGGCGGCGGCGACCAAGATGCTAGGCGCCACTACTCCCAATGACAGCGCCGCGTGTTGTGCGCCGGCTGCGTCCAAGGCTTGCTGCTGACAGGGCTTTTTCGTGAACTCTGCAGTCACCGGTGTCGCCGCACGCCTATCGGTTCTCGATCGTTACCTCACCGCCTGGATCTTCGTCGCAATGGCTGCCGGGGTTGCGTTGGGCGCATTCGCGCCGGGCTTCACGCGCGCAGTGGCAAGTTTAAACGTCGGCACGACTTCGTTGCCCATTGCGCTCGGGCTTATCGTCATGATGTACCCGCCGCTCGCCAAAGTGCGTTACGAAGAGCTCGGCAAGGTGTTTCGGTACCAACGCGTGTTGGCACTCGCGATGTTACAAAACTGGATCATTGCGCCCACGCTCATGTTTGGGTTGGCGGCCCTTTTGTTGCGCGATCATCCGGATTACATGGTGGGATTGATCTTGGTCGGCATCGCGCCGTGTATCGCGATGGTCATCGTGTGGAACGAACTTGCGCGTGGCGATAGCGAATTCTGCGCCGGTCTCGTCGCGTTGAATTCCATCTTTCAGGTGCTGTTCTTCTCGGTTTACGCGTACTTTTTCGTGACCTTGCTGCCCGGTTGGCTTGGACTGGAAGGCGCGGTTGTGAATGTGACGATGGGTGAGATCGCAACGAGCGTTGCGATTTATCTCGGACTCCCCTTCCTCGCTGGCATTCTCACGCGCTTCACGCTTATCAAAAGTCAGGGTCTGGAGTGGTATCAGCGCGTGTTCATTCCGCGTATCAGCCCGCTCACGCTCGTCGCGTTACTGTTCACCATCGTCATCATGTTTTCATTGAAGGGACAGACGATCGTCGAACTGCCGCTTGATGTATTGCGGATTACGCTGCCGCTCTTGCTGTATTTTTTACTCATGTTCGCGTTGTCATTCGTACTGAGTAAATGGCTGCGCGCTGATTACCCTCTTGCCGCGACTCTGTCCGTTACGGCGGCATCCAACAATTTTGAATTGTCGATTGCGGTCGCAATCGCGACGTTTGGCATCCATAGCGGTCAAGCCTTTGCCGCCGTGATTGGGCCGCTGGTGGAGGTGCCGGTATTGATCGGCCTGGTTAACGTCGCGTTGTGGGCAAAGGCGCGCTATTTCGCAAACGACGGCAGTTAATCGATCAAGGCCTGATAACTCAACGCCCGCAGCTCGCGCCGAATCGGATAGGTAGACGACGGCATCAGCTGTGTCATCAAAATCACCGCGAGGTCTTCCGCCGGATCGATCCAGAATCCGGTGCTCGCCGCGCCACCCCAGGCATACTCCCCCGGCGATCCGATGACTTCGGCCTTGGCCGGATCGAGCATGATGGAAAAGCCCAGCCCAAAACCGATGCCACTGTAAGAGGTTTCGCTGAAGCGAGGTTGGCCCATTTCCGCCATGTCGCCGGGAAGATGATTGCGGGTCATATATGCCACGGTCTTGCGGCCGAGCAGACGCACCCCGTCGAGTTCCCCTTTGTTCAACATGAAGCGGCAGAAACGTAAGTAATCCGTCACCGTTGATACCAAGCCGCCGCCGCCTGAATTCAGGGTACGCGGCTGAAGGTAGCGGCTGTCGCGTGCGCCATCGATCTGTTTCAAGCCGCCTTCGCGGCTACGCGTGTAGTTGGCGGCGAATCGCGCGTGATTCGCGGGCTTAACGTAGAAATCCGTGTCAACCATGCCAAGTGGTTGCAGTACTTGCTCGCGCAAAAAACGATCGAATGGAAGCCCTGAGATCACTTCGACCAAGGTACCCAGAACGTCAGTTGAGACACTGTAGTTCCACTCACGTCCGGGCTGGCACAGCAACGGCAATGCGGCGAGCGGCGCCATCAGATCCTGGAGCGTGCCGTTCGCCGTTTGAAAATCGACGCCCTGTGCGCGGTACAACGCATCCACGGGCGTCGCTTCGAGAAAGCCATACGTGAGTCCGGACGTATGCGTAAACAATTGTTTGAAAGTAATAGGTCCTTCGGCCGGCACGGTGTCGTAGCGTTCCGCATTGCCACCGCTAAATACCTGCAAGTGTTTGAACATCGGGAGGTAACGCGCAATCGGATCGTCCAGCTGAAAATGACCTTGCTCGTAAAGCATCATGGCGGCGACGCTGGTCAGCGGCTTGGTCATCGAGTAAATGCGAAACACCGTGTCACGCTCCATGGGTAACCCGGCATCGACATCGCGCTTCCCGCGTGCCTCGAACCACGCCACTTTGCCGTGCCGCGCCACCAAACTCACCATGCCAGGCAGGCGGCCGCTATCGATCCAACGCTGCATCCAATCGCCGATCCGCGTCAGTCGCTTACTGCATAGCCCCAATTTTTCCGGTTGTTCGAATTCCACGCCCTACTCCCGTTCAAGAAAATTCTCCGCGGGCCGAAGAGTAGCGCATGTCGCTCGCCTGCCCTAGCTGCCAGACCGCACTGCGCACCACCTTCTACGAGGGGATCGCCGGCAACTTTTGCCTCGAATGCCAGGGCATGTTCCTGCCACGGGATGCGCTGCAGAAAATTCTCGTTAATCGCGAGGCCGTCATTCCGCGCGCTGCGTCAACGAATGCCCCGTCGCGCGCGGCCGAAATCGGCCGGTTATGCCCGGCCTGTCAAGTGGGCATGCGGAAGGGGCAGTACGGTAAGGTCAGTAAGACAACCTTCGATATCTGTCCGAAATGCACTTCGTTGTGGCTCGATGTCGGCGAACTCGAAGCCATGCAACGCGACTATGAATTCGTCGAAGACAACCGCAAAGGGGTTCGGGCCGCTGCACCCGATGCCGCCCCGCTTAACCTTCGCGCTACCGCATTCGTTTGCCCGAAGTGCGCGCATCCCCAAGCGCAAACCGAAAGTTGCACCCGTTGCGGCATCGTCTTTGAGAAATTCAATTCGATTCAGCGCGAGCGTGGTCAAGTCGCACGTGACGAAGCGGACAATACCGCGCGGGTCGATGCCGTCCTCAAAGACATGATCGGTTTTGAGTTCACGCAAAAGTATCATCTAACCGAAGTGTTTCTAGGCTTTGAACGCGCGAATAACTACGTACTGCGCGCCAAACCCGGCAGCACCACGCGCGGCCTTTGGCATTTGAGCGAAACCAATCGCTCCGGACTTTCCATCCTGGGCCGCAACCTTTTCGATCTTTTCTATACCTTTTCAATGGATCTCACCGACGAAGATGGGCGACGAGTCCAAAACGTCGAACGACGCACTCGTCTCTATTTTCATGCGATCGATATTTACGATGAGAACGGCCGCCACCTCGGCAGCGCGGTGCGTCGGTTCTCGCTGTTCAGCCGGGTAATCGGCATCGAAGATACTCAAGGTCGCGAGTTAATGCGGCTCAGGAGCCGATTTCATCAGCCTTGGCACTTCGAAGTGACCGCCGGGGGCAAACGCGTGGGGACTTTCAATAAACGATGGACTGGATTCTTGAAGGAAGCGTACACCGATGCCGACCGCTTCGAGCTTGCGTTCGAGCGCGACCTCGCCGGCTCGCTCAAGCGCCTGCTTTTGGGAACCACCGCGCTGCTGGACGCAATCTACTTCGAGGGCAGACAAGGCTATCTCGGACATTTTTTAAATGTACCGGCGGTGCACTTCGCGCTCCTGGCGTTGTTCGCCTTGGCGTTCTTGCACGATCCGTCGACGGCGACCGCCATCGGGTTTCATCCATAGACCTGAACGGCTGATTTCAGGCACACTCGAGGCTTATCCCTACAGTCTTTTACGAGGTGCCCGCATGGACATGAACGAATTCAACAAACCGATTATCGAAGAGTTCCGCGCCAACGCTGGCAAGGTGGGCGGGCAATTCGCCGGCGCGCCGATGATCCTGATTACCACCATCGGCGCCAAATCCGGTCAACCCCGCACAGTACCGTTGGTCTATGTCATGGACGGCAATCGACACTGTCTGATCGCTTCGTTCGCGGGTGCGCCGAATAATCCGCCGTGGTTTGTGAATCTGGCGAAGAACCCCATGGTTGAAGTGGAAGTCGGCACGGAAAAATTCAAAGCGCGCGCGGAAGTGCTGGGCGAACCGGCGCGCACCGAGCTCTATGCAAAAATGGCCTCCATGATGCCGGTCTTTAACGATTACAAAGCGAAAACCACGCGGACCATTCCGGTGGTGGCGTTGAATCGGCTATAACGTCCCGCCCGTTATCTGTAATCGCCAGGCGGAACCCGCGTCGATCACGCGGGTAACAATTGGCCTAGACGCTTGCCGTCCTCGCAGCTCCGCAAGGCCGCGAGCTCGGTAAGACTCGGCGCCGGCGTTTCGCGCGCTTGCACCGCGTCTAAATGAAACCCGGTGCACGCTTGCACCTCATCAAAGCGAACGCCGGGGTGTACGCTTTTCAGCTCCACGCGCCCGCCACACGCTCCCATGACCGCGAGCGGGGTCACGATCAAAAGCGCATCATCTTCTCCGTGCTTAATCGTCTCACCGCTCACAAAGTCGACTTGTTCGACGAATAGACGTGGATCGTGCCGTTCAAAAAACATGAATGTGCGCTTGACCGTTGCAACCATCGAGAGGCCGATGCTACCGGGCCCACGTAACCGCGGGTGCGCGTAATCGCCGACGGCCGTCAGGTTGCAGCGCCCCAATACATCGACCTGCAAGGCGCCCAGAAAAATTACATCGGCAAAGCCACGCAGTTGATCCATCACCCCGGTCGCGAGATCGAGCGTCGCGCGCCCTGGAATAAACGCCTGATCGGCACCGGATTTCGGGACACCTTGTACCGAAGGACATACCGTACCGGTAGCCCCAATCAAGGCTCTCACGTGTGCTTTACCGCAGCCTCGCGCGGTATGCCAGGCGGCGCTCGGTATCGTTGCATTGGTCCCCATTACGATGACATCGCCATTGCGGAGCGCGCGCGAGAACACAATGGCCATCAATTCCGCCCGCGTGAAGTTCATGGCGTCTCGCGGGCGAGCGCCGCCAGCCGTTTCTGGATATCGACAGCACGACGGTAGGCGTCCTCGCTCTCGCCGATCACATTCGTGCAATAGCGCGCGAAACCCGCATCCGTCCGCGCGGCTTCGGCGTATTCCGCGATATGCGCCTCGTCATGCGCGTAACTGCCATGCGACGAGCCCGGATGCGCACCGCCGTGAATTACACAGTATGCATCGATAACGTAGGCCGGAAGTACGCCGCGGCACAGCAACGGCAGGCGCTCAACCGCGAAATCGGCTTGCACGAGACAAATCCGCGCGGCACGCGCGATGTCAAGATCGAGGAACGTCGCCCCGGCAAATCCGGCATTCCCCTCATCATCGATGTATTGGCAGTGAATCACTGCAACATCCGGCGCGATGGCGCGCACGACCGTGGCCGTTTTATTCGTAAAGGGATCGACTACCTGTCGATAGTCGGCAGCATTAACCTGCAACACCGTCGGTAGATGATCGTTCTGTGGCATAAAGCCGAGCGGCAAGGTTGCAAACGGCAGACCCGCGGCGCCGGCCCGCATCGCCAACGTAAAACCCGCTTCTTCGCAGTCCCGCACGCGGAGTTCACCGCGCTCGACCGCCGCTCGAAAGCGGTTGGCTAAACCAAAGTACTCGAGCCCCAAATAGGCGACTTGTACCTCGCGCACCAGGCCGGCGCCGATCAATTGATCGGCGTTGATCGAGCCGTCGAGCGGCGGTACCAAGACGTCGATTCGGATCCGTTGCCGAATAATTTCACGGACCAACGCCATGGGGGTGTTATGAAAATGCAGGCCGCCCACGGCGAGGTGACAGTCGTGCGGGATGAACTCGGCAACGAGCGACGACAACATTTTTTGCCGCGGGATCTTTGCCATGGATCACCGCTTACGCAAGTTGAATATCCCACAGCGGGGGATCTTCCGCGCGCGCGACTTCGGTATCCAAAATGACACTGCAATTCGGGCAGTGGAATCGGCGCAGGACCAGCGGCGGGTCAACGCTTACGCTAGGGTCTTCGATATGGGGATTAGCCGTACTGAGCGGCGTTTCTTCGCAGCGCGCGGCTACCTTGTAATTTGCTGTCACGGCCCCGAGTGACGTGCCGCAGCGGGCGCAGGCAAACGTCCGCTCGGCTCCATCGATGAGATCGAGCGCTTCACTGATCGAAACACCAGGCTCATGCGTCACCGGCTCAGTGCGCAACATGGGCCGTTGTACCGCACGCAATGCCGCCGTGCGTGCTTTATCCACCGCGCAGGACGGCGGTGCGCCCTGCAATACCACGCCGTACGCCCGCTCCGCCCAGGCCATGCTGACACGGCCTTCGTTAACATCGTCGACCACCAACGCGGGATCGCGCTCAAGCGGATCGCCGTAACCACCGCCCGCGCACCACGCCACTTCCCACACGTCACCTGGTCGTTGCACCAACCCGCGCGCCTTGGCATGAATGGTTAGGTGCTCACCGTGCAAAGCGGCCAAATTAGTCGGCAATTCGCCGCGCGCAAAGCAAGCCTGAACATCGCTGTTGCACACCATTCGAAACGCGTTCGTCCGCGCCGGATAGCCACCTGCTAGGCCTACACTGGTCGGCACCGCGCATCCCGCCGCCGATGGCGCATGCGCGATCTCCGCAACGCCATGTGGAATCACCGCAAACGCAGCCGAGTTTCCGCCGCGATATTTACCGGCACCTCCCGAATCGGCGACTTCGCGTCGATACAAGTAAAGGATGGGGAAGGTTTGCTCTACCTGTTCGACATTGCCCATGATTGACTTCGGTTCCCAATGGACACCGCCGGTATCAATACCGTCGCGCGTCGCAAAGGCGCCGATCGCGCCCGCCATCGGATCCAAAAAGCCGGTGCCGAAGGCGCGTCCGGCGGCGTCGACGCCCGCGATTGCGCTCAACGGGAACACGCTATTGGCGCACACTGCAAAGACTTCACGGCGCAGGCCGGGCGAGGCCAACAGCATTTTGCCGATCACAACATTCGCGAGCGCACCACCGATCAAGTTCCCAATCTGTGAATTGGTGACCGACGCCGGAAACGACGGGCAATTAATTGTCCCGACCTCCGGCTCAAATCGAACATGCCGCAGGGCGCCGCCAATCGCGTAGAGCTGATCGAAACACATCAATGGATTCAGCACGCTCAGTATCCCGGCCCGCCAGCCGGAAAAGCTCGCATTCAACGAACCCACCTGCGCATGCGAGCCGCGATTATCGAACGTGAGACCGCCATCGGTTTTATGGACGGCCATGCATACCGGGTACACGTCCCTATCGTGCGGCGTCGCGGCTTCCAGAAACGTCATGCCGCGCCACGTGCCGTTAGGGATTTCGCGTAAGCGCGCTTTAAAAGTACTTGCACCATCGTCGATCAAGCGTCGCATCGCCCCCTTAACTGTCGCGGCGCCATAACGCGCCACGAGTTCCAGTACCCTTTTGGCGGCGACTAAGTTCCCGGCAATTTGCGCGCGAAGATCGAGCGCGACTAACGCCGGCTGCCGCGAGTGCCGCAGATACATTCGCTCGAGATCGGGGCGCAGGGTGCCGGCCTCGACTATTTTGATCGGCGGTATCGGCACGGGTTCATCAAATACGTCGCGTGCGTCAGCGCAAAAACTGCCGGGCGTATTACCGCCGATGTCGTATTGATGAAGGGCATTCGCCACCCAACAGAATATTTCGCCTTGCCAAAACACCGGGCAGGTGATCTGGACATCGCTTTGGTGGCTGGAGCCGATCCATGGATCGTTTGATAGAAACATATCGCCGGCGTGAATCCCCGGGTTCCGCCCGAGATTTTCCAGCGTCCATTTAATCGGCAGATCCATGGTGCCGGAAAAATATTGAATATGCGGACCAAAGAACACGAATTCGCCGTCCTCGGTCAGGAGCACCGTGTTGAAATCGTGCGCCACGCTTGCGAACGGCGAGCCGGAAACCTTTTGAATCGTAACGCCATGCTCATCGTTGATGTTCCACAGCGCATGCCGGAGCACTTCGTAAGTAATCGGATCGAGCGATGCACAGCTTTCGCGATGTAACGCAACCGCGGGATCAAACGTGAGCGTCGCGTTGGGGATGTAGGAATTAACACGGCCGTCCCACACCGGTGCATTCACTGGTTTCGATTTATTCATGACGCTTGATAAGTCTATATCGCGCCGTCGATGGTGATCACGATGTTGCCAAAACCATCTAACTGCGCACGCGTCCCCGGATGAATCACGATTGTCGTCGCGGTCGGCTCAATGATCGCGGGGCCATCGATGACATGTCCCGCGACGAGACCCTCGGCCCGATAGACTGGCGTGTGACGCAGCGCGCCGAGTTCAGACCAAAATATATCGCGCCAGTGAGACGGGGCGGGATGCGCCATCGCGGGGACGGCTTGGGCGTCGAGCGCCGGTTTACGCAACTCGGCGATCACAGTCGCGCGCAGCGTCACCAGTTCAACTCCGGCCGCCGTGTACGCCGTACCTACGCCATACAGCGCTTCGTAACGCGCGGTAAAACGTGCGATTAAATCATCGTCAAAAGAATGCAATAACGCATCACGCGCAAAATCCACTTCGACGACGTGGACCTGCAAACGATGTCGCAGATCCGCCGACCAGCGAAACGACAGCTGATCCGCCGAATATCCTTCCGCCATGAATTGCACCAATGCGCGCGCTTCGAGTTCGGTGACAACCCGACGTAAGGCATCAGCGTCGAAGGGTGCCGCCATGAGTAGATCTTGTTGATAGACATGAATGATGTCGGACGACCCCACGCCGAAGGCCGACCACACGGACGCTGCGTTCATCAACGGCACAATCACGGTGTGGATACCGAGTTCGCGCGCATAAATACCCGCATGACTGGGGCCGGCACCCCCATACGAGAAAAGCACGAAATCCCTTGGATCCAGCCCCTTCTCGATGGTTTCGCGCCGGATCAAATCGGCCATGTTGGCATCCACGATTCGGTTAATTCCCGCCGCGGTTTGCAAGGCATCCAGTCCCAACTGGGCGCCTAGTTTCGCCATCGCCTCGTGGGCCGCGTCGCGATCGAGTCGCTCGCGCCCGCCCAAAAAAAAATCCGGATCGATGTAGCCCAACACCACATCCGCGTCCGTGACCGTGGGTTCGCGGCCACCCCGGTGATAACAAACCGGTCCGGGTTGCGCGCCCGCACTGCGCGGGCCGACGCAGAGCGCGCCACGCTGTGCATCCACCCACGCAATGCTGCCGCCGCCCGCGCCCACCGATTTGATATCGATGGCCGGTACAAAGAATTCATATTGATGAACAATGGTGGTTGCCGTGCGCAGCGGCTGTCCACCGTAAACCAATCCAACATCGAACGTAGTGCCGCCCATATCGGTGGCGATGATGTTGTCGTAGCCCATCGCGCGCCCCAAAGCCGCGGCGCCGGCGACCCCTCCGCATGGTCCGGATTGCAGCAGCAAGAGCGGCGACTGCTTGGCGTCTGCCACGGTGGTTAACCCGCCGCTACATTGCATCAAGAGAACCGGGGACGCCAACTTTTCGCGTTGTGCACGTTGCGCAAGCCGGTCGAGATAACGGCTTGTGATCGGTCCCACGTAGCAATTTAATACCGTGGCCACGGTGCGTTCGTATTCGCCTAGCAGCGGGATGAGCTCACTCGAGCAGGTTACGAATAGTTCGGGTGCTATTTTTTGGACGATTTCTTTCGCGCGTTGCTCATGCGCCGGATTGCGAAATGACCAGAGGAATGAGACGGCGATGCTTTCAACACCTGCCGCGATCAATTCTTGAGTCGCCTTGGTGATGGCCGGCTCGTCTAGCCGAACAACGACTTTGCCGTGCGCGTCGATGCGCTCGGGGATCTCCCGAATCAAACTGCGCGGCACCAGCGGATGCGGCTTAGCGGTGGCTGAAAACCGCAAGGTATCGACGGGAGATAGCCCGGCGGCGCGCCCGAACGCGCGCATGATGAGAATGGCATCCCCGTGGCCGGCCGTGGTGATCAATCCAACTTTCGCCCCACGCCGTTCGACTACCACGTTGGTCGCCACCGTCGTACCGTGCGCTAAAAGCTCGGTTTGCGCCAAAAGCGTCGGCAGGGATAAACCGAGCGTTTGCGCGCCGAGTTCCAACGCATCAAACAAACCGCGCGAGAAATCCTCCGGAGTCGACGCTGCTTTCGCCAGGATGACCGCGCCTTCTTTATCGATAATCACCACGTCGGTGAAAGTGCCACCGATATCAACCCCACACCGATAGCTCATCGCGCCCTCACCGCACTAACGAGCATTCTTGGTTCGATCCCAGCATGAAGTGGCATCCGCGCGCGCCGCCAACGCCGCGCGATCGATTTTAAGCGGCCCGGTACGCGGCAGGTGCGGCACAAATTCGACGTAGCGCGGAACCTTAAAATCCGCCAACCGCTCGGCACACCACGCGACGACTTCGCTTTCCGCCATCGCCTGTCCCGCGCGCAACACGACATGCGCTTTTACTTCTTCGCCACGGATCTCATCCGGCACGGCAATCACGGCGGCTTCTTCGATGGCCGGATGCGTCTGCAGACATTCTTCCACTTCTTCGCTCGACACATTTTCGCCGGCACGCCGAATAATGTTTTTACGCCGTCCCACAAAATAGAACAGGCCCTGCGCATCCCGGTACCCGAGATCGCCGCTATGTACCCAACCGCCCTGGAGCACGCGTCGGGTTTCTTCCTCATTCCGGTAGTAACCCAACATCATCGCGCGATTGCGCTGTACCAGTTCGCCGACCGTCCCGTCCGGCACGGGCTGATCGTGCTCATCGACGACGCGCACCTCATTTTGTTCGCCCATCGGCCAGCCGATTTCGCCCGCGCGATAGCCATGACCCGGTGCTGTCATCGTCCCTAGCGGCCCTTCGGCCAGGGCCCAAGTCGAGACAATGTCGACCTTGAAGCGGCGCGTACACTCGCGGTAAATCGGCTCCGTGACATTGGCGAGCACCAATCGAATCGAGTGCGCCTGATCATCTTCGCGCGGGGGTTGCGCGAGCAGCATGTTAATCGCACCGAGCAGCAAATTAATTTCGGTGGCGCCGTGACGCCGCGCTGACGCCCAGAAACCGCTCGCGCTAAAGCGCCGGTGCACGATGACACGCGCGCCCGCCCACACCGCGGCGAGCGCGGACCACACCAATGCATTCCCATGAAACAGCGGGAAGACCGTCATCAACCGATCGTCCTGTGTGTAGCCCATTCTGCTGCACACGGCTTCGGCCTGTGCCACCGCGGTGTAATGCGAATGGATCACAGCTTTGGGGCGCCCGGTTGAACCGGATGTATACATAAACGCGACCGGGTCATCCGGCGTCGGGCGATCCGCAAATGTATCAGGCGACGCCGCCTCGATCAGCGCGTGCAGGTGCGGGTAATCGGCGTGCGGTGCATGGCTCGCAAACCAGATATGTTTAATTGACGCGAAGGCCGGGTGGCGGCTTTCGATTGCGGGTGCAATAGTATGCCAGCGCTCGGCGTCGACGATCAGCAACGAAGGCGTCGAGTGTCCGATGAAATACTCGATTTCAGGAAGTTTGGATTGCGTAACGATGGGCACAAAAATGGCGCGAGCGCGGCCGACGCCATGGTAGGCGACGAGATAGTCGAGGTGATTCTCCATCAGGACGGCGACCCGATCGCCGATCCCCGCCCCATGCGCGCGTAATGCGTTGGCGAGGCGAGTCGCGCGTTGGTCGAGTTCGCCGTAACTTATTCGTTCGTCATCTTCGGCAAGAACTGCGGCACAGCGCGTCGGGTCGAACGCCGCCGCGCGCGCTAGGATCGCATCGGTGGTCCACGCCACATTCACCGACCGCGTAAAATCCTACCTGGTCGCGCCGACGTTACTTTGCCGCCCTGCTGCACCAACTGCCCGCGCACCAACGTCGAGACGTAACCTTCCACGTGTTGTGTGAGGCGCGGCATATTGGCCGGCAGATCGTAGGTGGTGCGCGGCGCACGTGCATTCAAACGCGTCATGTCAATGAGATTGACGTCCGCCCGCTTGCCCACGGCTAAATGCCCGCGATCGTTGAATCCGAACAAATCGGCATTGCGCTTGGTGAGTTTGTACACCACGTCTTCGAGCGGCAGGTGCAACGGATCGCCGGCCGCCGTGTCGCGCGACCAGCGTGTCAGCATATACGTATGAGTGCCGGCATCAATGATGCAGCGGACATGCGCACCGGCATCACTCAAGCCTAGAACGCTCAACGGATGCCGCATCATCTCGTGCAAGGCATTCGGATTTTGATCAGCGTAGTTCACCCCGAAGTGCGTCAAGATGGCCCGCCCTTCATTCTCTAACAAAAGATCGTATGCCGTGGTCCATGGACTCTGGCCGCGCTGGCGCGCGGTCACCGCGATACTTTTCTCGCGCGGCGGCGTGTAATCGATGGGATCGCCGCCGATGTAGGTGTAATTCCACAGCATTGGATTTTTGTAAATCAGCGAAAACCCGGCGTTGTTTGGATCTTCTTCCGCCAGTAACCGGGCACGCATTTCCGGCGAACGCAGCGCGGCGTAACGCTGCGGGAAAGGGAGATCCGCAATCTCCGAGTAACTCGGCATGAAACGCCACGGATGTTCGCTCTCAAAGCTAAACAATATTGAAATCGGCCGCCCGGCCACCTGTGGGATGATTCGTTGCCCTTCACGCGCCGCTTCTTCGCATTCCGCTAGCTGACGCTTCCACTGATTGGCGTCCGTGTTGTGCTGCACGAGCAAAAACAGAATTGGGCACGACGAGGCGCGCGCGATCCGCCGCATAATCCCCATGTCGTTGTCCAACGCTTGCACGTCTTCGCCGGCCACACCGGGGTTCACCATTTCAAGCAAGCCGTGGCCGCTTTGCTTGACCGCGGACGCGAGTGCCGTCAATTCTTCCTCGCTCGCGTAAGTGCCCGGCACCGGACGGCCATCGACGGCGATATGCACGGCAGTGCGCGAGGTCGAGACCCCTACCGCACCGGCACTCATGGCATCGCGGGCCAGTGCCGCCATGCGCGAGATATCGTCTGGCGTTGCGACTTCATTCGCCGCGCCGCGCTCGCCCATGACATACGCACGCAACGCGCCGTGCGCGAGAAACGCCGCCACATCGAACGTACGCGGCGTGGCGTCTAGCGCGTTTAGATATTCCGGAAAGCTTTCCCACTGCCATTTCATGCCGGCGCGAAGCGATGCGCCCGGGATGTCTTCCACGCCTTCCATCAATCCGATCAACCAGTCGCGTTGCGAAGGTTGAGCCGGCGCAAAACCCACGCCGCAATTGCCCATTACCGCGGTAGTGACGCCGTGCAACAACGATTGCGCAAGTTCCGGATCCCAACTGACCTGACCGTCGTAATGGGTATGAATATCCACCCAGCCCGGGGTCACGATGAGACCGTCTGCATCAATCGTTTGCGCAGCCGAACCAGGCGCTTTGCCAATCGCGGCAATGACGCCGTCTTTGATCGCAACGTCGCTCACGACGGGTTGGCCGCCACTGCCGTCTACCACCAAACCGCCCCGGATCAAGGTATCGAATTGCGCCATCGTTGCTCTCCTCTTGGTGTCCTTAGCGTTCATTTACCGCAGGTATCGGAGCGTTGTACCGAACGAAGAACGGAAGTGCAATTCCTAATATTCCTATAGCGTGGTTTGTGGCACTGCGACAAATCATGTCGCCCGGCCTACGTGAGTGACGCATCATCTAGCACGGCTTTCGTATACTGCCGCGATGACTCATCGCATCGTCATCATCGGCGCTGGCCCCGGCGGGATTTGCATGGGCATCAAGTTGCTGCAAGCTGGGATCGGCGATTTCGTCATTCTCGAAAAAGCACCAAGCCTCGGCGGTACGTGGTGGTACAACCGCTATCCGGGTGCGGCGTGCGATGTGCCGTCCCATCTCTACTCGTTCAGCTTTGAAGTCAACCGCGACTGGACGAATCCTTACGCCTCCGCGCCGGAGATCTTGGCGTACATGCAGCATTGCGCCGACAAATACGGCGTGACCGCGCATGTGCGGTTGAATACTGAAGTGCGGGAGGCGGCTTGGGATGAGTACGCGAGTCAATGGCGTGTGCGCGCCGTCAACGGCTCGGAGTACCGAGGTCAGGTGTTAATCGCCGCGCAAGGCATGTTCAATGAACCTAGCTGGCCGGAGATTCCGGGCCTGCGTTCGTTCGCAGGGCCGTTGTTTCATACCGCGCGCTGGGATCACACGGTACAGATAGCCGGCGCGCGCGTCGGCGTGATCGGCAGCGCGGCGAGCGCCGTGCAATGCGTCCCGGAAATCGCTAAAACGGCCGCGCAACTCACGCTCTTTCAACGCACACCAAATTGGATTTTGCCGAAGGGCGACACGCCTTACTCGCCCAGCAAACTCGCCTATCTCAAATTCGCGCCAGATGCGGTGGAGCAGCGCCGCGCGCGGTTATGGCAAGAGTTTGATGGGTTTGCGTTGGTGACGGATCCCGCGCGCCGCGCCGAAGCCGTTGCGCAGGGGCTCGCCAATATCGCGCTCGTCGAAGATCCGACTGTGCGGCGCAAATTGACGCCTGATTATTCGTTCGGCTGCAAGCGCGTCTTGCTGTCGAGCAATTATTATCCAACCTTCAACCGTGACAATGTCGAGCTGGTGACGGAGACGGTTGCGTGCATCACGCCGCTGGGCGTGACCACCGCCGATGATGTCGCGCGTCGTTTGGATGTGTTGATACTCGCTACCGGTTTCCATGTCACGCGCTACCTAGCATCGCTTAACGTCATCGGTCGCGATCAATGCCGGCTAAACGATGCCTGGCATGACGGTGCGCAAGCCTATTTGGGGATCGCCACCGCGCGCTTTCCCAATCTCTTTCAGCTCTACGGACCGAACACCAACAAAGGCACGATTCTTTTCATGATCGAATGCCAAGTGGCGTACATCCTGCGGCAGCTCGCGCGGATGCAGGACGAACGACTGGCTTGGATGGATGTGCGGCCTAACGTGATGGCGGCTTACAACGAAGGTATTCAGCGTGATGCAAATGCCATAGACGTATGGGCTGAGGCCTGCAATAACTATTTTCGCGATCCACGCTCGGGACGCGTCGTCACCCAGTATCCGCGGCCGATGACACGTTATCGGCAGGACACGTTAACGCCGGATCTCGAAGCTTACGAGGTGGGCTAGAAAATGTTTCTGCGCGCTGTTGCGTGGTGTCAGCCCGCCAACTGACCGGTTAACCACTGCATGATGTCACGCCTTGATTGCCGCGCCTTCGCGGTATTCGGCGTTAAAGAATCAAAGCCATGCGGTGCACCGGGATAGACATGCAATTCAACCGGCACGCCCGCATGACGTAGGCGATTGGCGTATTCGATATCTTCGTCCGCGAAACCATCTAGCGCACCCACATTGATAAACGTAGGCGGCAGGCCCGCCAAGTTTTGCGCACGCGCGGCAGCGGCATAAGCCGGCACCGCATCACCGCGCAGTTCCCCAAGATAACAATCCCAACCGAAGCGATTTGCGGCCGGCGGCCACACCGGATCTAACCATTGGCTGGACGGCGTGACTTGGCGATCGTCGATCATTGGATAGACCAGCGCTTGAAAGGCGACGCGCAATTCACGCCGATCACGTGCGAGGAGCGCAAGCCCCGCCGCGAGGCCCGCACCCGCGCTGGCGCCGCCAATGCCGATCCGCGTGGGATCGATATTGAGCGCTGCCGCGTTCTGATGCACCCAGCGCAGTCCTTCGTAACAGTCCTCGAGCGGATCCGGATACCGTGACTCGGGCGCGAGCCGATAGTCCACCGATACCGCAACGCAGTTCAAGGCTTGGCACCATTCGTCGAATCGCGCGTCGTCACCGACATTACTACCAAGCACGAGCCCGCCGCCGTGTATCCAGTAAATGCATGGCAATAGGCCCTGCGCCGCATGCGCGCGATACACCCGCACACTCACCGGCGGGCGTGCGGGCACAGGGTGATCCGTGATCGAAACTCGACCTGAAAGCGGTGGCGGTGGCAGTGCGGCCATAGACGCCCTGACTTTGGGTAACGAGTCATGCGACAACTTGCCAAAGCGCAGATTAAGCGGCGCCAGCGCTTGCATAATTTCGGGATCGAGCAACGGCGTGATATCGAGTGGGGTACTCATGACGGGACATACGCACTCGTGCGCAGAACTCGCCCCGGCAATTTGCCCGTGCACTCGTCGTATTCGAAGGTTGGCACGCCGTTCACGATAATCGCGCGATAACCTTTGGCCTTTTGAATGAGCCGCTTGCCGCCGCCGATGATGTTTTCGTAGACGGGTTCGCTCGGTGTGACTTTGAGATTCTCCAAGTCATACACCACCACATCGGCCGGCATCCCCACTTGCAAGGTGCCTATGCCTTCAAGCCCAATCGCCGCGGCGGACATATAAGACAGTCGCCAATGCGCTTCTTCAAGCGACATGACTTTTTCGTCCCGCACCCATTTGGTCAGCATGACGGTTGGATACTTGCCCAAGCAGAGAAATTGCGTGTGCGCACCACCATCGGAAAGCCCCGGGATGACAAACGGATGGCTCATGATCTCGCCCACCGCCTCTTCGACAGAATTGTTCAGGTCTTCGATTAAGAACAATGTGCGCAGCTCTTCGCCGAGCGCGATTTGACAGAACGCATCGAGCGGCGCCAAGTTCAGCGACCGTGCAATCTCACCCACATACCGTCCCTTGTATTGCGCTTGCGCAGAATCGAAGACCTTCATACGGTCCCAATTACCAGCCCACAAACGATTGGTGTAGTGATCGAGATCGTGCTGCAGGCGCGCGCGCACGGTTGGATCTTTGAGGTTCGCGATCCGTTGATCCATGGGGCAAGCAAGCGCCTTGTTCCATTCCGGCATATCGTCAAACAGGTTGTATTCAACGAGATTGAACAGCGATTCGATGCGATGCGCGTTCCCCAGCGCATAAATGCGATGGCGCGTATTCATTTCTTCCAACCGCTGCAAGGCTTCTTTCCATTGCCCCGGCAGGTGGTGCACCTGCAGAATGGCGTTGTAATACACCGGCCGACCACTAATCTCGGCCCAACGTTCGAGCATGGTCGCTTCGTCCGGGCCTAAATGGAGTGAGCGCGGGGTGACTTCAATCGAACCCACATTAAACTCACGCGCGACCGAAATCAGCGCCTCGGTTTCTTGTTCGCTCGCGATCAAGCTCGGCAACTTCGAGCCATCGTAATCGCGGTCGATAAGATTTAAATCGGTGGAGAGTCCGAGTGCGCCGGCGCGGTAACCATCGCGCACCAGTTCTTTCATTTGTTCGAGTTCGGCGGCCGTCACTTTCTCGCGCCGGGTATCGTCTTCGCCCAACACCCAAGCGCGAATCGGTGATTGCGGAATGTAGGTTGCGACATTGACGCCGATACCCGCGCGTTCCAGCGATGCCAAATAATCGCGCTGACTGACCCAATCCCAGCGCATGCCGGCTTTCATCGATTCATACGGGATGGCTTCCACGCGAGTCATGCGCTGCATGGCGCGTTCGCGGTCTTCCACCTTGCACGGCGCGAAGCCAAAACCGCACGCCGCGACGACGATGCTCGTGATCCCATGCCAACAGGACTGCGAAGCGTAAGGGTCCCAATTGAGCTGCGCGTCGTAATGCGTGTGTACATCGATGAAACCCGGCGCAACAACGAGGCCTCGCGCATCGATCTCCTGCTTAGCGCTGCCGCGCACCTTACCGACTTCGGCAATGCGGCCGTCTTTGATGGCGACATCGCCGATGAAAGCTGGCATGCGCGTGCCATCCACCACCCGACCGCCGCGGATGACGAGATCAAATTCTGCGGATACGTTCGACATGAAGCCCCCTTTGGCGTGAATTTCCAGCCCCGCCGTGCTGAACGGCCAAGGCACGATGCCCTTGTTGATAAATCGAAATTTGCGCGCGCGACCGCGCCGGGTCAATCGGAAGAATCCTTGTTACTCTGCAGCAATGCCCGCGCAATTATGGATCGAACGGTGGCCGCTCGCCGAGGTACGCGGGTTGCTCAATTAACTCGAGTTCAATGCCATCCAAGTCTTTGAAGATGACGACGCGTCGCTCCCCGTAATCGCCCATATCCCAGGTCTCTAACGGCCCGACCGGGCTATGACCAGTGTTGATGAGCGCTGCGCGCGCGGCGGCAATGTCGTCTACCTCAAACGCCACCCGGATGATGCCAAGATGGTTCGCAACCGGATAAGCCTCGCCAAACGGCCGCGGCAGCGTCCATTCCAAGACATCGATTGGCGTACGAGTGTCGGTGCGCAGGCCTAGCAAGGTCGCACGCAGATTGATATCGCCCGGATGCACAGAGCCATCCGGATTGCGCAGTAGATCGCCGAGCGACCCAGCCGCTGCCGGTTGCGGCACAGCCGGCGCGAAGTAGAACGCGAGATCAAGCCCAATCGTATCGCGATAAAAGCGGTAAGCGCGCTCCAGCTCACGCACATTGAGATTGCAGTGATGCAACACGCCTTTGAACGGCGCGCCGGCCGGATCATCCGCGGCGATCATTTCTAATGTGTTGCCATCCGGATCGCGATAAGCGAACACCGTGACCCCGAACCCATCCGGCGTCAGCACGATGCGACTTGGCTCGCCGTACGGGCGGCCGCCATGCGCGATAACTCGCGCGTAAGCAACATCGATGTTGCTGACGAGCGAATTTTGGCGATAAATCCCGATGTGATTGGCTTCGCGATACGGTGCGCCGACCGGCCGCGGCGACTTCCATTCGATGAGATGCAGCACGCGCGACGGAAACTCCGCGGGCACTACGCCGGGCGGCCGCGCATGCTCGCAACTCTCCATAATCCAGCCACTGAATTGCCCATGCGCGATGCCAAGACCCAGGTAGGCCTGCGCAGGACCATTGATCCGCGTGCGACGACGCACCGGAAACGTGGCTTCGTAAAATTCGACTGCGCGATCGAGATCGCTAACGTTGATGACCGTATGTGAAAAGCGATTTACATATCCACGCAGACCATGGCGCAGGCGAGTTGTGGTTTCCACCGGAAGTCTCCTTTGACTAACTAGCGAGAACGCGCTGCCCTGCATGCTAGCCAGCGAACTGTTCGCTGCCAACACCACGGCCGTATTGAGCCGACTAAAACAATACGCTCGTATTGTTTTGTGAACATTGCTATGGTGCGTGGACTATCCATAACCGGCACGGTCAAGTATGCCCAAAGCATCCGTCAAAATCGGATCAACCCCGCAAGCGACGAAAAGGTCGCGTATGCATGAGTTGATCGTCGATGCCGTAATCGACTGTTTGGATCGATTTGGTTATGTGGAAACTTCCATCTCCCGCGTCGTCGAGCGAGCGGGGGTTTCGCGCGGCGCACTGCAGCATTACTTTCCGACCAAAGAAGATCTAATGGCTGGCGTGGCCGAGCGGTTAATGCACGCGTCGCTTGAGCATTTTGCGGTGGTCCGCGGGCAGCGCCAGCGTAATGTCGCCAGCGAACTCGCGGCGATGTGGACGCGGCTGGTTGAGACCAGGCCGTACCGTGCATTGCTCGAGTTGCTACATGCCATGCGCACCGACGCACGCTTGCGCGAACGGTTTGAACCGTTGCTTGAAGACTGGAATGCGCGCTTCGAAGCCGAGGCGCTACGGCTGTATTGCGCTGAGAGCGGCACGGATCGAGATGTCAGTGAATTGTTGGTGCTCTGCCGCTGCGCGATGCGCGGCATCGTGATTCAGGAACAAATTCACCGCAACGCCGCCGCCACCAATACATTGGTGGCGCGACTTATTGCGCTCATCGCGCCGCGCTTGCGCGCACGCAATCACACTCCGCATGTTCTTACTTCAACTACTACGCGGCCGCGGGCCGCGACGAGGAGGCGCTGATGGATTTCTCATGGACTACGGAACAGAATCAGATCCGCGACAGCGTACTCTCGCTGTGTGGCCGGTTTGGTGATCAGTACTGGCTGGAGCACGATTCCACCGGCGAATTTCCCGAAGACTTCTGTCGCGCGATCGCCGATGCCGGGTGGATCGGCATTGCCGTGCCGGAGCAGTACGGTGGGGCTGGCCTCGGCGTCACCGAAAGCGCCATCGTGCTCCAGTCGATTACCGAATCAGGCGCCGCGAACAGTGGGCTCTCGGCGATCGGGATCGGCTTCTTTGGCTTGAACCCACTCATTGCTTACGGCAGCGAAGAACAACGTCAAGCATGGTTACCGCGCATCATCCGCCGTGATGACATCGCTTGCTTTGGTGTGACCGAACCGAATACCGGTCATGACACCACGCGCCTCAAGACCCGCGCGGTGCGCGACGGCGACCGCTATATCGTAGACGGGGAAAAAATTTGGATTTCCACGGCGCAAGTCGCCAATAAGATCATGTTGATTGCGCGGACGACGCCTATTGAACAATGCCGCAAGCCAATTGATGGCTTATCGCTCTTCTACACCGATCTCGACCGCCGCTATGTCGACATCCGCGAGATCGACAAAATGGGCCGCAAGTGTGTCGACTCCAATGAGGTGTTTTTTGATGGCTTACCAATCCCCCGCGAGCATTTGATTGGCGAAGAAGGAAAAGGCTTTCGCTACCTCTTACACGGTCTCAATGCCGAGCGTATTTTGGTCGCCGCCGGACTCGTCGGCATCGGCCGCGCAGCACTTGCGCGCGCGACCCAATACGCGAAAGACCGCGTGGTGTTCGGGCGGCCGATCGGACAGAATCAGGCTGTCCAACATCCGCTCGCCGCGAACTGGGCGCAGCTGGAGGCGGCCAACATGATGGCGTTTAAGGCCGCGAGCGCCTACGACAAAGGCGAAGACTGCGGCGCGGATGCCAACGCGGCGAAATATCTGGCGGCGGAGGCCGCATTTTCAACCTGCACGAATGCGGTCATGACCCACGGCGGCATGGGGTATGCGAAGGAATTCCATGTTGAACGATACCTGCGCGAATGTTTGATTCACCGCATCGCGCCGATCAGTCCGCCGCTGCTGCTGTCCTATCTCGCCGAGCGCGTGCTCGGCCTGCCGAAATCCTATTGAGTTCAACCGACACGCTCGCAGGAAACCCGTATGGAATATTCACTCATTCTCGCCACCGCCGCCGATAGCTGGAAAGTGGCCCAGCGCGCTGAAACATTGGGGTTCGATACCGTCTGGTTTGAGGACAGCCAAATGGTGGCTGCCGATCCTTTTGTCGTGATGGCGGCAGCCGCGATGCACACCAAGCGCATTCGCTTAGGCACCGGCGTGTGCATTCCGTCTAACCGCATCCCACCCGTGACGGCCAATATGTTGGCGACTTTGAATTCGTTGGCACCTGGCCGCATCGACTGGGGTGTTGGTAGCGGATTCTCCGGCCGCCGCGCCATGGGCCTACCCGCGCTCGGAATCGATCACCTGCAGCACTACGTGGAAACCGTACAGGGCTTAATCGCGCGCGATACCGTGGAATGGTCGTTTAACGGCCGACGCCGCAAAGTTCGCTTTTTGAATCCCGAGCGAGATCTCTTCAACACTACCGACCCCATCGCCTGTCATATCGCGGCGAACGGTCCGCGGGCACGGGAGATGACTGCCGCCACCGCCAGCCACTGGATCGCGATTTTTGCGCACGAAGCCCAGGCGCGCGCCGATCTTGAAGCCATGAACGCCGCGTATCGCGCGGCCGGTCACGACCCGGCGCAGTTCCGCAAATCGATCTTTACCTTTGGAGCAGCGCTCCGCGACGGTGAAACGTATGACAGTGTCCGCGTACGTCAGCAAGCCGGCCCCACCGCCGTCATGGTGCTACATAACCTCATGGAACGACAGTACGGTGATTTAGGTACCGGCGGGATTGAGGATCAGGCATTACTCGATGCTTATAGCGCGCTTTATGAAAGCTATTCACCGGCCGATGCGCGCTATTTGACGCTCCATCGCGGTCACGCACTTTTTTTGAGGGATGACGAAGAACCGCTAATAAGCAACGAGTTTATCCGTCGCGTTTCGTGCTCCGGTACCGTGGATGAACTGGTTGCGCGCGTTCGCCTGCTCCGCGATATGGGCTACACCGGCGTCAGCTTTCTCGTGCTTCCGCATTTGACGGATAGTTTGGATGACTGGGCGCGGGTGATTGCGCGGGTCGATTAGTCTTGCTGCCAATGAAACTTATGCATGAGTCGATGGACGACTGGGGCGAAAAAGAGCCCGGCCGCCACCAAAAAGACTAACCCGGCATATAATGCATAAAGGCCCGCGAATACTTTGCCGCCATCTGTTTTTGGCGCGTCAACCGGCCCCATCCCACCCATTAGCATCGCAGCGTTGAGAAAGGCATCGCGCCACGCCAAATGTTCAAAGTACTCATATCCCGCCATTCCCATACAAAGCGACAGCAGCAATAAGCCGACTGCAGCGCCGGCGTGCAACAGCACTCGTTTAAAAAAATGGCGCGTAGGGACGAGCGGATGTACTTTGGATTCATACATGGTGGAATCGCTCACCAATATTTGGCATGCCGATGTTAGGTCAAATCCCTATTCTTCGTCGTCATGAATTATCGTTGAACTCATGACTTTCATAGGGGGACTTCAGAGGTCGTCAAAATACGGTGGCGAGATAATTGCTCGCGGATGATTCAAGAACACTCGCTCTTGATGCGCGGGGTGATTGCCATCTAACGCCGAGAACCACTTACGCACTTCTTCCATTGGTGTGTGCCGATTGGTTGGATGCCAACGCTCACTGCTTGGGGCAAAGCATTTTGTCCCGGCATTACTCGCGGCAATACGCGCGCAGACAATTTCCAGCATGCGGGTGCAATCGGCAATGCTGCGCTCAAACACGCTTTGAATCGTCACGGACGCGGGAACTTCCCATCTCTCGGCGAAATAGATAGGGCCATGGTCGATGATCTCATCGATCTCATGCACGGTGACGCCATGATGCGTGCGCGTTTCGCGGTTGATGATCGGTTGACACCACAACCCCCAACAACCGCCGTGCTCAGGCGGGGCGGGATGGATGTTGATCGCACCAAACGTCGCGCGCCGCAGATGAAGCGGCTTCAAAATGATGCCGTTCACATAAGAGATGATCAGGTTGTAATCACACGCTTCTATCCGCGCAAGCGCCTCCGGTTTCGTCGTCTTATTGCCCATCTCCCAGAAAATGACTTCTAGCGGATCAAAATACTTTCCCGCGACAGCAGTGACTTCTGCTTCGGATCCCGGTACGGATGTAAGCAGTAAAACGCGATAATCAGTTTTCATGATGCAACCCTACCATTCTTTGCAAACTCGTAGGTTGAGGTGAGCAACGCGAACCCCAACATCCTTTCGCCTCCATCTCCGCACCGCGCACAAACCAATACGCCGAGATTTGTCGAGATTCCGCCGTGCCGCGTCGCTACTAAGGTTGGGTGCGCTGAAAGGCACCTGTGCGGATGAACGCCAACGTTTGTTCATCAGTCCGGACTTTGCAAGCATACGCGTGAACCTGGTCGCAAAGTACGCCATAGCCAGACGCACAAGCCCGCAATGGCTGTGCCAATTGGGAAAACCACCCCATGCACCACGACGAACAACCAGAATACGACCTTGAGGAATACGTTAGAACTCGTCAGTCCTTTGAAGCCCCCGTAGCAAAACAAAACCCACAACATAGCAACAGATACAAAGACCGGAAGGAATGCTGCCCATAAGGGCTTGGATGAATATGAGGCTCCGTAAAGTGCGCCTCCGCCCGCGCTTAAAACTCCTAGACCCGCGTCAATCGCGAACAAATACCTAGCCACCCGCATGTGATCATTCACGCCGCAGCCTACTCGGTCTTTATTCCCAATAGGCGAGCGTAAATTTTGTGAGGCTCTGGCGCCGTCGCGCCTTCGAGATTGATGCCGATATTCGTCGAGTCGAAGTAGTCGTACCATTTGGCTTCAACCACAATTTTTTCGAACGCGTGTAGCTGGTCTGCACTGTCCACACCGAAGACACCGATGAATCCTTCCTTAGGCGCTTTCGGCAGCGTGCGGTCAATCTTGCTCCAACCAAGCACGATGGCGCCGGCAACCCGGCCGCGACGGATGTAGTCATCCAGCGTTTTGAGATACTCGAGTTTACTACCTTCATCCAGGGCCTCCCATTTCGCGTTCGGGCGCCAAACGATTGCCAGTATGTGCATATCTCTATTACTCCGGGAATTAATAGCTGGTAAGCCGCAAGGGAGGATGCTTGTCACTCCGTCTGCATTTGTTCCAAGACACCCGGCTCCCGAGGATTGAAGCGGTGACCCACAAAGGTAAACACGAGGTGCGCAAATCGCAGGGCGAAAACGACGTCAGCGCTTGCGGGGGTGAGAACTGCAGAGGTTGCATGCAATGGCGCGCGATTTGTGGTGCCCAACGATTGATCTGAGCGGATTGCTTCTTAGCAATTAATGCCAGGAGCTTTCTCTAACCAACCGATCCAACCGTCGGAATTTTCTTTTTTTACTACGATGTAATTCGCGTTCATACGTAAAGTCTAGCGCATGTTCTAAATGACATCCGCTCCATTGGCTTGTTACGTGTCAGTTATCGACCTATCATGTGTAGCACGCTTATTTCTCTTACACATGGATGCTAGCCATGAGAACAAACATTGTTATCGACGACAAGCTTATGGCTGAGGCTATCAAGGTTACGGGCGCAAGCACCAAGAAGGAAGCCGTGGAGCTTGGGCTTAAGGCCCTGGTTCAGCTCAAGCGACAGGAGACGATTCGAGGGATGCGGGGGAAATTGAAGTGGCGGGACGATTTAGACCGAATGCGGATTGATCAGTGATCCTGGTTGATTCGAGCGTTTGGGTGGATTACTTCAATGGCATCATTTCCCGTGAAACAGATTTTCTCGATTCAATTCTCGGCTCAGAACCAGTGGCCATCGGCGATTTGATTCTGACGGAAGTATTACAGGGTTTCCGAAGCGACTCCGATTACAACCTAGCGAAATCGCTACTTATGGGCCTAACGGTTTTTGAAATGCTGGACCAGGATATGGCAATCCGGGCAGCCGACAACTATCGAACCCTTCGCCGACGAGGAGTGACGATACGGAAAACGGTTGATTGCATTATCGCGTCGTTCTGTATCGAGAGAGGGGTTCCACTTCTGTACAGCGACCGGGACTTTGATCCGTTCGTAAGGTCCCTTAGTCTCACTTCAGCGCTTCCTGACACATAACGCAGCGTTAACTGGCGCCGGCCAGTAGCGCGATTGCGGAGTGGCAGGCCGCACTTCCCGGCGTTTAGTTGAACAACTGGTTATGCGGCAACCTGTTCGTACGAGAATCGCGGGGCATCGGCACGCGTAGATGCGTGCTCAATCGTGATAGAGCGAATGTTGCCTTGTGCATCGAGATCTAAAATGGTGTTTTCATCCAAATCTCTAGTCTCGACAACCGGCACGTCTCTAAATTCGATTAGCATCGTATCCGTATCGGCAAAGTAACGAACTTTCATGGCTCGAACCTTCTATCAAAGAATGCGTTATGAACGGTTTCGCCGTCTTCCAACAAAACCACGCGCAAGTAGCGATTTTCCATTTCTGGTATCACGGCCCAGCGACGAATACGCCCGTCCTTCTGAATAGTTTCGCGGACCGGCTCGTGAATCGCACGGCTAATCCAATCATCGCGGGTGATGGCGCGATCTGGACGAATGCGTGTGGCCTCAAAATAACGCGTAACCTTCACGCCAACAGCTTAGCAGACACTACCAATTTGGCTACCGTTGACGCATAACGCCGCGCACGAACTGCGCCGGCCACCGAACTATTTGCGGAGCGGCACCGCGCTCCTCCCGGCGACAGTTTGATGCGCTGGTTATATGCCATTGTTACGACAACTTGCTCGATACCAAGCGATTCAGACTAACTCCCGATTCCGCAGCCTGTATCGCAAGCGTGCGGTGGGTTGTTGGCGGAACACGTACCATAAACTTGCCGCTGAATGATCTTGTAGAAATCGGTTCAGGAACGGCCTCGTGATTCTTGTGCATGTCTGAAATGCACTCTCGAACGAGCTTCCGAATACCGTGCAGTGCTTTCTCCGGGGTTTTTTCTAGCCAGCTCAAGCTAGGAAATTCTGCACACAGTCCGATGTGCTCTTGATCTTCTTCAGACCACGTCACGCGGTATGTATAGCGATCAATTTCTTTAGCCATCTTTCATCTCCAGGCGCTCTATTGCCAGAAGAACTTGGCGTACCTGATAGGGCTTAGCTTTGTTCCGGGCATTTTGAATATTGACGCGCGGGTCGCCTTGCCACGGCGTCTTGTAAATTCGGTGGCTTGACCCAGATTGTCGTGGCTTTCCGAAATACTCATCACAAACTTTACACAGATCTTTGAAGCTAACCCCGTTGGGGTTCCGCCTCATGAATTTGACGATATCTTCGACCGAAGCCATGGAAGAGATAGTATCGATATTGATACCAATCTTTCAAGAAGAAACTTGGCTCGGCTCCAACGCTTTTATGGCATATAACAAGTTTTTGAAAATGTATCCGCGTCAGCATGGACCGTCGGAACTTTTTGAGCCGTCGTTGATCTGATCTGGTACTTTCCATCATCGGCATC
>CAZKRY010000008.1:0-282721 GCA_964555355.1 uncultured Klebsiella sp. | reverse complement strand
CTCAAAATCCAGTATGGGAAACCATGTGTGGGTTCGAGTCCCACCCCCGGCACCACTCCCTCTCTAATGCCGCATGCGCTTTAAGGCGGGCCACGCGCATTAGAATTCCTGTCGCGATGAATTCACCCCGCTTCTATGCCGAGCTTCCCGCCACGGGTTTACCCGCGAGCGAACTATTCGCAAAGCCGTCGCATTTCGCGCGCGTGCCATCGGATTGGCATGTGATTTTGACCGACGTGCGGAAATCGACCCAGGCGCTCAGCAATGGAAAACACCGCGACGTTAATTTGGTTGCCGCGGGTAGTATCATCGCCGCGCTCAATATCGCGCATCGTGCGGGGCTCAGTATTCCTTTTTTCTTTGGTGGCGATGGTGCAACCTTGCTCTCGCCCCCCGCGCTAGCCACTGACATTGAACAAGCATTGCGCGTGCATCGCGAAAATACCCAAAAGAATTTCGCGCTCGATCTGCGTGTTGGCCGCGTGTCACTTGAAGAGGTATACACCGCCGGACATGAACTGGCGTTGGCGAAGCTTCCGATCAATCCTGGTTTTGAGATTCCGGTCGCCATCGGCGAGGGCTTGCAGTACGCGGAGCGTCGTATCAAGAGCGATGAGCATACCGTGCTCGTCGAAGCCATGCCAAGCGCACTCGATCTCGCAGGCCTCGAATGCCGCTGGGATAGCATTCGACCGCCGGCGTCCACGGCGGAAGTTGTGTGTTTGCTCGTTATCGTGCGCGAGCCGGCACGCCAATCGATGTTGCTGTCCGCGGTTCTAGCGGAACTCGATGCGATCTACGGCCCGCTCTCACAACGCAGTCCGGTTTCGCGCGCCAAGCTCAACCTGAATTATTCACCGCTGCGGATCGCAACCGAAGCACGCGCGAAATTCGGCCGCTTTGAATTTGCCTACTTCGCGGAGCACTGGCTGCGCACCTTAATCGGGAAACTTTATTTCAAGTTCAATCCGGATGGCGTGCAGTACCTGCTCGATCTGGTGCGGTGGTCGGATACGTTGATGATCGATGGTCGTATCAACACGGTTATATCGGGCACCGCCGCGCAGCGTCGGCGTTTGCTCGATGCTTTAAACCGCCGCGAAGAAGCGGGCGAGATTATTTTTGGATTGTATGTATGCAACGCGAGCGTCATGTCTTGCTATGTGCGCGATCGGCAAACCCAGCACATCCATTTTATCGATGGGCTAGGCGGCGGATACACGCAGGCAGCAACGATGTTGAAGGCAAAACTCGCTCAACATACTTAGAGACGTTGTGTCTTTGCGCCTGTTTCTACAAGCGCACCAATACCTGACGCGGCGCGTCACAAAGTGACGTCCGCGTCACCTACTGTCGTGCAGCAACGACGGCCTTAACGATGTCGGTGTGATCACTCGCACAGTTCGGCGCTTAACCCTTTCAATGCCAATCCAACCTTCAGTGACGCAGTTCTGCATCGCTCGATGAACTCGTGACCACTGTCACGCACCGCAGCGGAAATATGCCCGCTTCCGCTGATCTGGCCCCCACCTTGCACTATTCCTAGCAACGCTGGTCACTACCGACACACTCAGGAATGAACATGAAACGCTTACTAAAGTTCGCCGCCACCACCCTGTTGGGGATGTCGCTGAACGTACAAGCGGGCACCGTTGACGTTACGTTTACGAACGACTTTGGTTCTTTGTCGAGTCCAGTTAACGAAATCTTTTTATGGATGGATCCGGGTGCGGCTTCGCTCTCGATCAATCGCTTTGCGGGTTCGATGCGCGCGTGGACCTCACTAACGCTAGTAACCAATCAGTCATTCAAATTATCGGGTCCGAGCGTGACCGCGCCGAATACCGGATCGTTTACCGCGCGATTTAACTTCAGTGGCCCGGTACCAAGAGCGCCGAGCTTTAGTTTTCAATGGGCTGAAGTTTTCTTTGACGGCGCGCTGCGACATGTGGCGGGTTCAGGCACGGTTAGCTATAGCGGCGGCGCGACTAACAGTTTTACTGGTAGCCCCACGTTCACCCACTTGAACTCGACCGATATCCCGAACCTGGCAGCGGTGCCGCTTCCGAGTTCGATCGTGCTGCTGCTGTCGACCTTGGTCTTTGCGCCGCTCGCGAAAATCGAGCGTCGCAAGCAATCCAGCTAGCTCACCAACCGTTTCCCTCCGCAAAGTACTTGGCACCCTTCGGGGTGCCTCTTTTTTTCTAAAGCCCAGAGCGCACTCAGTGCTTGATGCGCCACGCGAGCAATGCCATCAACACCGTCGTCAACGCACTGAGTTGCGCAAGCAACGCCCAACCTTGTCGTTCAACCAACAACCCTGAGAGCAGCGAAGCCGCCGCCATCGTCACAAACACCATGGCTTCGTTTGCCCCCTGCGCATAAGCGCTATGAGGGCTCGCGACGCTCCGCGTCAAGAGTACCGTCGAACTCACAAACACGAGATTCCAGCCGACGCCTAACAACACCAAGGCGCCGGTGAAATGCACCACTTGCTGACCCGCAAGCGCCACCGCCGACGCGGCCAAGAAAAATCCGCAACCGAGTAAGACCACCCGACGTTCGCCGAACCGTTGTACCAACATGCCCGTCATGAATGACGGTAAAAACATCGCGACCATATGAACACCTAAAACACGGGCGGCAACACCGTAGGGATGACCGCACACACTGGTCATCGTCAACGTAGTCGCCGTCATGAGCAGACTCATCGTCCCGTGGGCCAACGCGGCGAGCACAACGGCGATGAGGAATTTCGGCTCGGCCAACAACGCGGGCCACGGAGAATTTCGCGCGACGCCTGCGGCGCGCACGGGGGGCGCCAATTCCAGTTGGTGGAGCAGGAGGACGGCCCCGATCATGCAAAGGCCGAGCACCAAATAAACACCGGCGTACGGCGCGGTGAGTAAATCGGCCCCTAGCCGGCTTAACTCCGGCCCTACAAAGCCGCCGACTACGCCCGCCGTCATCACCAAGCCCAGCGCGCGCGCGCGTTGCGCCGGCGGCACGGACTCCGCCGCCGCGAAGCGATACTGCAGCCCAAAAGCGTTATAGATACCGATCACCGCGGACGCTAAACACAACACCACGAACGATCCGCGCATCACCCCGCCAATCGCCAGAAACGCGCCGACCGCGCCGGTCAGTGCGCCCAAGATATAGCCCAAGCGGCGTCCCCAACGCCGCATACAGAGTGCGGCCGGATAGGCACTGAGCGCACCCCCGATGACCCAGGCGGTGATCGGTAAGGTCGCGAGCCCCGGATTGAGCCCACCTTTGACGACCAGCGCCTTCCCCACCACGCCATTCACGGCGAGCACCGTCGCGTTATTGATGAACAACAGCGCTTGGGCGGCCACCAAGATGGCGAGATTACGATTGGCTTGAACCATCCGCGCCACCTTCGCGGAATCGCCGCCATTTGGCAATCGCGCGCGATGTCACATTCGCAATCGCTACGCCGTCTTGGCTAGGTGTACTTTGAGGAGATGAATCATGCGCACTTTCCAATTTGTTTTGAGCGTTGTGTTAAGCACGAATGGATTATGGATGTTATTGGCACCACAACTGTGGTTTTCGACTGTGCCGGGGGTTGTGGAAACCGGCGCTTTCAACCCCCACTTCGTGCGGGATATCGGGGCCGCTTACCTTGCGAGCGGACTCGCTTTCGGCGCGGTGGCTTGCTGGGGGAGACGGATGATCCCCGCGGCGGGTTGGGCCTGCGCCTTTTTGTTATTGCATGGCGCGATCCATATCGCGGACACCGCGCTTGGCCACCGTGCGGCTTGGGACCTGATGCGGGATGCACCGTTGGTGGTGGCCTTGCCGCTGCTCGGCTGCTGGAGCCTGCGCAATACGCGTGAAGGAGTTTCCCATGCTTAAACGTCTTTTAGCCGCCATGATCCACCGCTTTGAACGGCGTTACGCATACGATATGCAATATGCTCATGTGTTATTGGCTGCGCGCACGCAAGCACTGCTCCGTTTTTTACCGGCCACGTGGATGTCGAGCTATCGTGCCGACGCACCGCTTGGCGCGTGGTTTGCCGTGAAGCTTGCCGCTACCTTGTATGAGGACTGCGGCCCATGCACCGCGCTCGTGGTCAAGATGGCGCAAGAGGCGGGACTCTCACCCGCGACGCTCCAAGCAATTTTGACGCAGGATCTCGCGGCACTCGACGAGGCAACGGCACGCGGCTGGCGGTATGCGCAAGCGGTGCTGACGCACGACCCGTCGGCCGACACCCGGCGCGAAGAAATTCGCGCGGCCTGGGGCGATGCAGCACTCGCAGCGCTCGCCCTGACACTCACTGCATCGCGGGTCTTCCCTCACTTAAAATATGCGCTGGGATACGGGCATGCTTGCGGGTTGGTCCAGGTGGGCACGCAAGTGATTCGGGTAATCCCAATGTCGCCGCTCGCCAAAGGAGTGACGTGAGCGATCAATTTGAAATTCAGCGGCCGTTTCTACGCGGACTGGCGTATCGGCTCTTAGGTTGCGTCAGCGACACCGACGATGTGCTACAAGACGCGTGGATACGTTGGCGGGATGTCGCCGAGAACTCGATCGACAACCCGCGGGCCTATCTCGCGCGGATCGTCACCAACTTAAGCCTCGACCGTCTGACATCGGCGCATGCGCGCCGTGCGCAATATGTGGGTCAATGGTTACCCGAACCGTTGCTTACCGAACCAAGCGACGATGCGCTAGATCCGGCCACTCGGCTCTCCGTGGCGGAAGATCTGAGTATGGCGTTGCTCTGCGTGCTGGAACGGCTCTCGCCGCTCGAACGTGCGGCGTGGGTCTTACATGAAGTATTCGATTTTTCTTTCGCCGAAATCGGCGCGATGTTACAGCGCGAGGCGGCAGCTTGCCGCCAGTTGGCAACTCGCGCGCGCGCGCATTTACAAACAAGCCGCCCGCGTTATCGTGTCGGGCAGGCAATTGCACATCGCCTCCAACAGAGTTTTATCAGTGCCGTTTCAAGCGGTGATCTTTCCGCGCTGACTCAACTGTTGGCTGAAGACGCCGGGTTTTTTTCGGATGGCGGCGGAAAGGTCGCCGCCGTGCCCAAACCGTTGTTTGGCGCCGCGCGCATTGCGCAAGTAATCCTTGGCTTTGCGAGTCTATACGCACCCGGCAGCGTTATGGCAGAACCCGCATACTTAAACGGCGAACCTGGATTTATCCTTCGTGGCGCCGACGGTGAATTCCTGCAGACAATTACCTTTAGCTGTACTCAAGACAATCGGATTGCGGATATTTATGTGCAACGCAATCCGGACAAACTTGCGCACCTTGTCGGTTGAGCATGTCGCAACAACCCGATCTTTTCGCACAAGAAAATGCCACGACCGTCACGCCGCTCGCGGACGGTGCGGTGATTTTGCGTGGCTATGCGCTGCCTTATGCGGCGGACATTCAGCGAGCCGTGTATGACATCACTACCGCCGCGCCATTCCGCCATTTATTAACCCCAGGCGGCTATCGGATGTCAGTCGCGATGACGAATTGCGGCGCCTATGGCTGGGTGAGTGACCGACGTGGTTACCGCTACTCGCCAACCGATCCAGAGTCCGGCAAGCCATGGCCTGCAATGTCGCCAACTTTTCTCGAGCTGGCAACACAGGCGGCGAACGCCACTGGATTTGCTGATTTCGCGCCCGATTGTTGCTTGGTGAATCGCTATTCGCCGGGCACCAAACTGAGCCTGCACATCGATCAAGACGAGCTCAATTTCGGCGCGCCGATCGTATCCGTCTCGCTCGGCGTGCCCGCCACGTTCTTATTCGGCGGCCCTTCGCGGAAGGACCGCTGCCAGCGGATCCTCGTGCAGCATGGCGATGTCGCGGTGTGGGGCGGACCCGCACGGCGGTTTTATCACGGCGTCGCGACACTCAAAAAAGACCAGCATCCGTTCGCGGGAGAGGTCAGGATTAATCTGACTTTTCGGCGGGCGCGTTAGCGGCACATTAGTCCGGTAAAAACCGCTTACAGCAGTTGGCCTGTCAACAATCTTTACGAAAACCGGGACCATTTCCTGGAATTTTCTAAGGAAATGTCAACGGTTTTTACATTGATACCTAATCGAATGACCGCCAGATGCAGAATTTCTTGATTATCCAATGGGTTAAAAAATCTGGCGCAGGCCTTGCAGGGATTAGACAAGGTTTGTTGACGATTGTAGGCCTTCCAAAGTCACTACGCGTCTCAGCGCCGTTCTTTGGTAGCGCCTCGAGTGTCACCCACCCGTTACGGAACTACTTTGAACTTTAGGAGGGAACCCTAATGCGCACACTGAGATCATTTAGATACCTAATCGCGGCGACAGTATTATCACTGCTCGCGCTATCCACCCCACCCACTTTTGCTGCGCAGTCTGACAGCAGCGGAACTGAATTCTGGCTGATGTTTAACGGTAATCTTGCCGGCGGGGGCGAGGTCGTCAATTTATTTATTACCGGCGGCGTCAACACCACCGGCACCGTTGAAATCCCCGGCCTCGGCTTTAGCGCACCCTTCAGCGTCACAGCAGGTAACGTGACGACGATTACGTTGCCACTCAGCGTGCGCATGGAATCGTCCGATTCGATTGAGAACAAAGGCGTTCATGTGACGGCGCAAAGCGAAGTCACCGTGTACGGATTGAATCGCCGTACCAGTACGACCGATGCCTTCCTTGGCTTACCCGTGGACATCCTTGGCCTTGAGTACATCACGCAAGGTTATGCCAACGTTAATATCGTCAACGGCACGCAATTCGGCCTCGTCGCCGCCCAGGATGCGACGACCGTCACCATCACGCCCAAAGTCACTACGGGCATTCGCACCGCCAACGTGCCCTATAACATTGTGCTGAATCGCGGGCAGAGCTATCAGTTGCGCAATACCAATTTTGCTCCGGCGGATCTCAGCGGCTCGCTCGTGACTTCGGACAAACCAATTGCGGTATTCGGGTCGCATCAATGCGCGAATATTCCAAACGGCAACACCGTTGCCTGCGATCACCTTGTCGAGCAAATGACGCCGACCAGCACCTGGGGAAAGTCGTTTGTCACGCTCCCGCTAGCCACGCGTTTGAACGGCGACACGTTTCGGATCATGGCCAGCGACAATGCCACGCAGGTATTTGTTGATGGCGTTCTTCAAACAACGCTGAGCCGCGGTCAATTCTTGGAAAGAATTATTACCGCGCCGTCAGTCATTACCGCCGACAAACCCATTCACGTATCGCAGTACTCGAACGGCACGTCATTTGATGGCGTTACCTCGGATCCCTTTCAACTGACAATCCCGCCGTCCGAACAATTCCTGGCCGCCTACACCATCACCACGCCCGCGAGCGGCTTTAGTATTAACTTTGTAAATGTCATCGCGCGCACCACGGCGGTGGGCGCTGTTCTTCGCAATGGGGTAGCCATTCCCGCCGCGGATTTTCAACCCATCGGAAGCAGCGGTTTCAGCGGCGCAAAAGTGCCGGTTGCACTCGGTAGCCACACGTTTACCGGTCCGACGCCGTTCGGCTTAATGTCGTACGGCTTTGACCAAGCGGACTCCTACGGCTATCCGGGAGGCCTCGCGTTGGGTCAGGTCGCAGAGCTCACGCAATTGACACTGGCGCCTTCCACCGCCACGCACACCATCAATACCAACCAGTGCGTGACAGCCACCGCGCGCGATCAAAACTCGCTGCCACTCGCCGGCATTCGCGTGGATTTTGTCGTCACCGGCGTCAATCCAAACAGCGGCTTTGGCTTCACCTCCGTCGGCGGCACCGTCGATCACTGCTACACCGGAGCCAATCTTGGCGGGGACACCATTAGCGCGTCCGTGGGTACGATCAGTGCCAATGCCACCAAGACTTGGATCCCGGGTCAGCAGACGGTGGTATGTCGTGTCGACACCGATACCGATGTCGATCAACTTGACCTAGCGCTTATCAGCCGCGCGCGCGGACAGACCGCGCAGCCGGGCGATACACGTGACGCGGACCGCAATGGGGTCATAAACCCAATTGACGTCAAGCTCTGTATCAAGCAGTGCACGCGCCCGAACTGCGCGGTGCAGTAATCAAATGGAAGCCGCCGGTCAACGCCCGGCGGCGCTAAATCTTCGCCAAAGGAGAATTGAAGATGACTTTACACTTAGACAAAGCCCTAAGCACCGCCGCACTGGCGGCCCTACTTACGATGAACGCGCAGGCGATTCCGCTGACCGATTTATTGAACGGCGGCACACTGCAAGCCGGCGATAAATTATTCGATCAATGGGAACTGATCGGTTACGACACATCCGAGGCTGGCCGGACGTTTGATTCCGGCAATATCGATGTCACCACGCTCAATGACGGCGGACTCGATCCGGGTCCTGGGCTTAACTTCAACGTGTTGAACGGCGAATTGTCGGTAGAGGGCAATGGAATTTTTGCCTATGTAGATCTTTCTTTTGGGTTCCGCGTCACCGCGCTCGAGCCGCAACTATTTATCAAGGACGCATCGCTGGACTTGATTGAATCCAGCGTCTCGCTTGGCGGCGCTGATGGGGATGCCGGAATCACGATTGTCGAAGTCCTCGATGCGGACGAGTTCTTTGATTTCAGCGTTGCTCCGTCACCCGATATCGGCTCGATGCTTGCTCAAGTATCAGAAAATGCGGACGGCTCCTTTAACGAGCCATCTGCGTCAAGCGATTTTGCGCCGCGCAAATCCGTGTTTGTCACCAAGAACATTCTGGTGTGGGCGACACTTGCGAATAACGAACCTGACTTTAGCAATCTCTTTCAGTTTCAGCAGCGCTACTCGCAGATAGAACGTACGGTGCCAGAACCTAGTTCGTTGGCGCTTGCGCTGCTAGCGGTCAGTGGGGTTGGCTCGATTCGGCGACTGCGGCGGAAATAGTTAGGCGACCAATAACACAACGGGCGGTGCGCTAGATGAGCACCGCTCGCTAAGTGCTACAAGTACTAAGTCACGGCGCGCACGCCCCGTAGCTTCTGGGTCGCGACTTCGTCAATCGTCAGTCCCTCCGGATCAAAATCCGGATCCCCTTTGATGACTACGCCGTAACTCTCCCGCGCCGCCTCGATGCTGACATATTGGTTGCGCACATCCGCCAGCACCCTCGCCGGCTCGCGCGTGAATGGATCACCCCACCCCCCGCCGGCATTGGTGATATAGCGCGACATAGCGCCCTCTCGCGTATGCCATACCGCCTGACGCGCGAAATAGAAATACTTG
Organism: uncultured Klebsiella sp.; assembly: GCA_964555355.1. Classification (GTDB taxonomy): domain Bacteria; phylum Pseudomonadota; class Gammaproteobacteria; genus CAIKBL01. Next base: position 273,484 of record CAZKRY010000008.1, on the reverse strand, counting down.
CCGTTAGGGTCGAGTGCTTTGCTCGTTTCATCCAGCATGCCGGCGATCGGCGTGGTGCGCGAATAGGCATCTTCTTTAAGTGGAATCATGTGATCTGAGTGCTGCGTCGCCGGATCGTCCGCTTGGAACAACCAGCACGCACCGAGTTTGCCGGCCTGCCCGCCTTGCACGCCGTTGCCGGTCGGCTTTTTGTAGCGGATAGGCATGCTGTAGTGCTCACCGGCGGTTTCCCAGTAAGCGTCTTTCAGCACCGCAGCCCCCCCGCGGTTGTAGCCGGCACCGCCCGTATCGCACACGTATTCCTTACGCATCAAGAGCACCGGCGCGTCCTGCTCCATCGCCTCTGTCGCGGGATCGAGTCCGTTGATCATGTAAGGCACGGTATAGGACTCGCCATCGTGATGTTGATCCGCGCCCCAGGGCCCGTGTTCACCACCGACGATGCCAATGTTCTGCCATGGCGTGCCGTCAGCGCGCACGCCGTGCGCGTTATGCACACACACCGTACCGTAATCGCCGCCGAACGCATCCGCGCCGATCACCGCGCCGAGTTCGCGCAAAATGCCAGTCAATAACGCCTGCGACACTTCCCAATACAACATGATGGCGCCAGACGGCGGCAGCGCGGACATGACCGTGCCCGGCGGCACCACGATGTCGATCGGGCGATACGCGCCCGAGCTAAACGGCGTGTGCCGATCGAGCAATAACTTAAACGCCGCGCCTACCGCGGTCTTGGCGTCCAACGGTCCGGCGTTGATACACGTACGTGCCTGGCGCGAGGAGCCGCTTAAGTCGACTTCGAGTTTGCCGCGTCGTTTCATGATCTTGGCACGCACGACGATCGGCTCATCGTCACCCGCGCCGTCGGCGTCGATCGGTTCTTCGGTGTAATAGTCGCCGTCCGGCAAGCGGTCAATGGCATCGCGCATCGCTTCCGCCGAGACGTCACAGCAGTAGCGCACAGTGCCGCGGAATGCGGCTTCGCCGTAGCGCGCGATGCTTTCCAAAATGAGTCGCTCGCCAAGCTTAAGTTGCTCGGCCATCGTCATGAAGTCCGGCTGCAAGAAGCCGGCGAAACGGGTGTTATCGAATACCAAGCTAAACGTGGACCGCACCGGTTTGTCGTTTTGAAAGAGCAGCATCGGCCCGAGCACCAAGCCGTTTTCGTAGACATTGGCCTTAGTCCCGCTAAAGCCGCCCGGCGTCACGCCGCCCATATCGAGTTGATGCGCGCGCACGTTGACGAAAGCGATGGGCTTGCCATTGTGAAACACCGGCCGAATGAAACAGGTGTCATTGACATGCGTGCCCACCCGGTACGGATCGTTACACAGCAGCACATCGCCCGGCCGTAGATTTTCGATACCATATTCTTCGATGGTATTGCGCACGGCGTCTTCCATCGTGCCCAAGAACACCAGCAACGAGCTCGAGACGGCGGGCATCGGATAATCCATGTCCGGCGGCCCGGAAATCGTGATCGCGAAATCGTACCAATCACGGATGATAGGCGAGAACGCACTGAACATGAGGCCGGTGCTCATGTGCTGTACGGTGTAGCGCAGCCGATTGGACAGCACCATCGCGGTGAACCGGTCGCAATGATAAGTTTCCGCGAACCGCGCTTCATTCCAATCACGCAAGCGTAACTCGCCGACGTTGGCCGGTGCCGGACTATGTGGTTGTGTGCTCATAGTTCCTTCCTTATTCGTTTCGCGTAATGTGGATTTCACCGCAGCGCCCGACCTTACCGATCTGGTTCTGCGTGATGTAAGTGGTGGAGAGGGCTTCGCGAATGATCGCGGGCCCGCGTACTTCGTCGCCCGCGCGTAAATCCTCGCGCCGGTAGATCTGCGCGAGCTGCTCGGCATCCGCCACATAGCGCAGCACGCTGGTGCCGACGGGCTTCAGCGGCGGCCCGTCGCGTTTGGGTATTTCCGGATAGCTGACTTTGGCAGTTTTGATGACCGCGCGTAGCCGGTAAGTCACCCCTTGCACCGGGATAGCATCAAAGCGATTGCCGTTACGCGCGGCGTACGCCTCATGAAAATTTTTGATCATCTGCGCGATGGTGTCGGCGGTGATCGGCCCAGAGGGTACGGGGACAAAAGGCGTTTCCCAAGTTTGGCCCACCAATTGACCATCGAACGCTCGCAATATCTCGACATCGCGATGTGCGCCCAGTTGCGCACGCAATTTGACTTCCATCGCATCGTAAATCTTGGTCATGGCAGGCGCGCAATCGGGCGTCAGGATTTGGTATGCGCTTTGACTGGTGGCATAAACCTGATCCGCGCTCAATAACCCCAGCGCCGAGAACAATCCAGGGTGCGGCGGCACGATGACACTTTTGACATGCACCAGATCGGCCAGCGCAGGCAATACCAACGGTCCGGCCGCGCCGAACGCCATCAACGCATAGTCGCGCGGATCGATTCCCTGTTTGATTGCGATGTTGAAAATGCCTTCGGCGATGTTGTTCAACCCAATGTCGTAGGCATATCGCACGCGGCTCTCAAACGGCAACGGCGTGTCCAAGTGCTCGAACGCTTTGCGCGAAAGCTTGATGTCGAGTTTCATCTTGCCGCCCGCGAATCCATCCGGATCGAGAATGCCAGCGAGCAAGTTGATATCCGTCATCGTTGGTTGCATGCCGCCGCGACCGTAACAGGCCGGTCCGGGCGAGGCCCCCGCGCTCTCGGGTCCCACTTTGATATCGCCGCTCGGCGTGATGGCGACGATACTGCCGCCGCCCGCACCGATACTCGAGATATCGTTCGATAAGGCGTTCACGATTAAATCGTGTTCAAGTTCGAAAGTGGTATTCACGAACGGTTGGCCATGTGTGACCAAACTGATATCGCAGGAGGTGCCGCCGACATCGGCGCACAGGAGATTCGGTTCGCCGATAACATTACCGAAATGCGCGCTCCCTACGGTGCCCGCCGCGGGTCCTGCGAACACCACGCGAAACGGCGCTTCCATCGCATCCTTCGCAGGAATCAAATTCGCGGTGCAATCGGCGAAATTGAGTTGTCCGGTGAAGCCTACTTGCCGCAGGCCCTTATCGAGCCGCTGAGAATAGGCTTCGTAAATTATCTTCATGAAGACATCGACAAGTGTGGTCGAGGCACGCGCGTATTCTTTTGCGAGAGGTGAAATCTCGCTCGAGACCGAACACGGAATATCGCCCAGCTCGTCGCGCACCAATTGACGAAGCCGCTGCTCGTGCATGCCGTTGGTGTAGGCGTGGAGCAGGCAGATGGCGATCCCTTCAACCTTGCAGCGTTTTAAAACCTGCAATTCGGCGCGCGCTTGCGCCTCATCGAGCGGCGTGAACACACTGCCATCCGCTTTAAGCCGCTCCACAATCCCGCGACGTAAATAGCGCGGCACCAACGGTTTCGAGGCATCGCCGAAGCTGCGCCGCCAACTTGGATCGGTGAGCGCCGACACCGGTCGCCAGGTGCGACCGATATCGAGAATGTCGCGATGGCCCGCAGTGGTTAAAAATCCAATCTTCGGTAATGAGCGCGTAATGATCGCATTCAACCCGTGCGTACTGGCGTGATTGAAGACCGGGGAATCCTCCGCGCCCAATTCGGCCGCGCCTTCGATTACGCTCAATTCCACCTCTTTGGTATTGGTGGAGACTTTCGCGGTGAGAATCTTGCCGTGTTTCACCGCGACGACATCGGTAAACGTGCCGCCTACATCGACAGCCATCATGGTTTAAGTTCCTTAATTTATTATGCGAGCGAGTCGGTGGTTAAAGTCACATAGCCGAGCCGCGTCCACTTCGCGCGGCGCTGTGAATGCAAACAGGTTTGGCATTTCACCGCCATGTACCAGCCGCCCTCGGACAAGACCGGGTAACGTTTCAAGTCCTGTGCGCCACAGGCGTCGCAGTGGCCGGCAACGGCTTCGCGTGGTTGCACGGGGGTCGGGTCGGTAGGTCGTTGAAATACAAAATTACTCATGGGGTTCTCGTGATAATTAACTTGTGCGTCCGCAGCATCCGCCTGCCCGAGGGGTAATCACATGCTATGCCGCGAATGCGCGGCTGCCTAGGACCCCGCAAATCGCTTGAGACTTTTCCGACAGCACGGCCAATTGATTCACCCCGCCAAGCGCTTTAAGTTAGCCCGCATTGCTTCGCCCAAAAGGACACGTCCATGGCTGAATTCGACACCCTAATCAAAGGCGGTATGGTGGTGGATGGCTCACGCTCGCCACGTTACCGCGCGGATATCGCGATCAAAAACGGGGTCATCGCCGAGATCGGCCATATCGAGCCCCAGCGTGCACAGAAAGTGTTAGATGCGCAGGGTATGGTGGTGGCGCCAGGTTTTGTTGATCTGCACACGCATTACGACGCACAAGTGTTTTGGGATCCGTATTGCTCAATTTCGAGCTGGCACGGCATCACCACGGTGGTCATCGGTAATTGCGGTTTCGGTTTTGCACCAGTGGCGCCGGATGCGCGTGAGCGCGCTATGTTGACGATGACGCGGGTAGAAGCCATCCCGCTTGCCTCCATGCAAGCCGGTCTGCCGTGGGACTGGGAAACGTTTCCCGAATATTTAGATAGCGTCGATCGCACGCCCAAAGCGATGAACATCGTGCCGTACGTGCCGATTGGACCGATTCTCGTCTCCGTGCTCGGCCTCGATGACGCGAAATCAGGCCGCATGCCGACCAAAGAAGAACACGCCAAGATGTGCCGCATTCTCGATGAAGCGTTGGACGCCGGCGGCTGCGGCTGGTCCGCGCAGCGCATGCCGCCCAGTGGTCCTGCCGGCGCGCAGCTCGATTACGACGGCACCGCGATGCCGACCGATGTCATGAACAATGAAACCGCGCTCGAGTTCGCCAAAGTGCTGCGCAGACGTAACGCCGGTCACATGCAAACGACGATGGTCACCGGCGATCCCAAAGCCGACCAGGCCCACATGGCGGAACTTGCCGAAGTGAGCGGCCGGCCATTGGTCTTTAATGTGGTACAGGCGCAAGACAACGCCCCGCATATTCACCGCAAAGTGATGGATTGGCTCGATCGTTGCCGCGAGAAGGGTATCCGTGTCTATGGTCAAGGGCTGACGACCGATGCCGGCTACTCCTTCACCTTCGAGGATTGGAACCTCTTCGACGAATGCCCGGCATGGCGCGAAGCCACCGTCGGCACCAAGGAAGAACGCTTGGCGAAACTCGCCGATCCGGCGCGGCGCCCAGGCTTGAAAAGCAAAGTGCCATCGTTTGTGCTGGGGCCGTTTGAAAATATCGTGGTCACGGGTCCCAGAGCGCCGGAGTCGCAGCAGTGGCTTGATCACACTATCGGACTCATCTCGGATAAAACCGGCAAACATCCGGTCGATGCGATGCTTGACATCGTGGTCGCGGATAAACTTGAGACGGAATTCTTTTCGATGCCGCCGAATACGCGCGTCGATTTACTGCGTGAGATTGTCGATAACCCCTACATCCTGTTTGGGGTATCCGACGGCGGCGCGCACACCAAGTTTTTGACGGCCGGTCGTTATCCCACCGAAACACTCACCAAGATCGTGCGTGAGCATCGCATGCTGAGTCTGGAAGATGCGCATTGGCGCTTGTCGGCATTGCCGGCGCAGCTCGCCGGATGTGAAGACCGCGGCACCCTCAAAGTCGGCGCGCCGGCGGATATCGTCGTCTACGATTTTGATCGCCTCACCATCTTGCCGCCGGAAGTCGTGCACGATCTACCGGGCGGTGAATGGCGCCGCGTACAACGTGCAAGCGGCTACAAGTACATCTTGATCAACGGCGAAGTCACGATTGAGAACGACGCGCAGACCAATGTGTATCCGGGTGAATTGCTGCGCCATGGGGTGGCAAAGCGCCGCGCGTTACGTTCGGCGGCGTAGAAGACCTCCCTCACTCTACCCTCTCTCGCATGCGGGAGAGGGTAATCCAAACTAACGCGAACCCGTTTTCGCCTTCGCACGCTTCCACGGCGGTAGCGTCCGATGCGCAAAATGTTTGCGAGGAAGCCTCGCGTGTCCTTCGCCAAAATAGTTTTCTCGTAGCGTCGTGCCATCATACGCCGTGCGCATCAGGCCGCGGCGCTGGAGTTCGGGTACCACCAGGTCGACGAAGTCACGGAAGCCTTGCGGCTGAATGGCGGGTACAAGGTTGAAACCGTCGCACTCACCTTCATCCATCCAACGTTCCAGTTCGTCCACGACCGTGCTCGGGCTACCGACGATCTTAGGCATGACGCTGCCGACGGATATCCACTCGCCCATCTCATCCACGGTCCAGTCGCGCTCAGCATCCACCATTTTGAAGTAATCGAGCAGGCCCTGAATCGCATCGGTCTTGCTCGTGCTCAACGCCTTACCCGAAGGCAGCTTGGCGATGTCGATTCCAGTCCATCCGCAGAACAACGCGAGCGCGCCCTCTTGGCTCCGATATTTTCTGCAGGTTTCAAATTTCTGGCGCGCTTCATCGTCGGTTGGCGCGACAAATACGGTCACTCCCGGGAAATACCGCACCTCGCTACGCTTTCTGCCTTGCGCACGCAGGGCCTGGGTCAAGCCGCGGGAACCGGCGCGACAGGCGGCCGTATTCGGGTGGATGGCGAAAATTGCTTCGGCATGACGCGCGGCGAAGGCCACACCCCGCCCGGACTGCCCCGCTTGGAACAATACCGGCGTGCGCTGTTTGGAGGGCTCGCACATATGCGGACCCGGCACCTGAAAATACTTACCTTCGAAATCGATTTGGTGCACACGCGCTGGATCGATCAGCATGTCGCGCCGCTTATCGCGCACCATCGCGTGCTCTTCCCATGAGTGTTCCCACAGCTGATAACAAACTTCCATGTACTCTTCGGCCCGCGCATAACGCTCGTCGTGCGGGATAACGTCGCCCAAGCCGAAGTTCGCATTTGCATCCGCGAGATACGACGTCACGATATTCCACGCCACGCGGCCATCGGTTAAGTGATCAAGTGTCGAAAATACTTTTGCCGTGTGATACGGCGGAAAATAAGTGGTGCTAAAAGTCGCCGCGAAGCCAAGATGCCGCGTCGCCGCCGCCATCGCCGAAATGATCAACGTGGGATCGTTACTCGGAAACTGTACTCCGTGGCGCACCGCCGTCTCGCGCCCGCCGCGATATACACTATAGGTGCCGTGGACATCCGCCAAAAACAGCGCATCGAAAAATCCCGCTTCAAGGATCTTCGCAAGCTCCACCCAGTAATGCACATTGCGATAACCGTCGAGCGGTCGATCCAACGGATGTTTCCATTGGCCGATTGAGTGATGACTGATGCAGCATTGGGTGAACGCGTTCAGGCGGATTTGCTTTGCCATAAAATATCTCCGTGAAATTATTCACCGTTCAAAATGAATTCGGCAGCTTTTTCGGCAATCATCATCGTCGGCGCGTTTGTATTGCCGGAAGTGATCCGCGGCATGACCGACGCATCCGCGACGCGTAAACCGCACACACCGTGCACGTTTAAGCGGTGGTCAACCACCGCACCCCGGTCGAAACCCATGCGACAGGTGCTGACTGGATGAAAGATCGTGGTACCAAGATCGCGCGCGGCGTTTAAAAGTTCCGAATCGCTAAGCAGCGCGGGCCCCGGTTTCCATTCTTCCGGCGCAAAACGCGCCAGCGCCTCGGCCGCCATAATGCGGCGCGTGAAACGGAGCGAGTCGATTGCCACCTGTTGGTCTTCCGGCGTCGACAAATAGTTGAGATGAATTTCCGGCGGTGCTTCCGGATCGTTCGACAAAAGTCTGACATGCCCACGGCTCGTCGGCCGTAGATTACACACAGAGGGTGTGATCGCCGGAAACGGATGCAATGGTTCGCCGAATTTGTCGAGCGACAGCGGTTGTACATGCCACTCGATATTGGCACTCGGCTCCTGTTCCCGGCTTTTGGCAAACGCGCCGAGCTGCGATGGCGGCATGGTCAGCGGCCCGGTCCGAAACAAGAGGTACTCAAGCCCCATCATTGCCTTCCCCCACAGGCTATTGGCGCGCTCGTTTAGCGTACGTGAGTTGTGAACCTTGTAGACCGTGCGGACTTGCAAGTGATCGTGCAGATTGGTACCCACTCCGGGTAATGCGTGGGCGAGCGGAATTTCAAGTGCGCTTAACTGTGCGGGATCGCCGATCCCGGAAAGTTGTAATAGTTGAGGTGAGCCAATCGCACCGGCGGCCAGAATCACTTCGCACGCGGCGCGCACGCGTTGTATTCCTTGGCGATCGCGATAAGTCAATCCCGTGACGCGCGGCGGCGAAAGACCCGCCATAAAATCCAGACGGTGCACATGCGCGCCCGTTCGTACGGTGAGATTGGCACGCGCGAGCACTGGGCGCAAAAACGCCTTGGTCGCGCTCCAACGCACGCCGCGACGTTGGTTCATTTGAAAGTAGGCATTTCCGAAGTTGTCGCCGCGGTTGAACTCCGGGATCTTAGGGATTCCACACGCAGCCGCCGCGTCTCGCCAAGCATCCAAGATTTCCCAACTGACGCGCCGCTCTTCCACGCGCAGCTCACCGCCAACACCGTGCCAGTCATCCGCGCCGTGCACGTAATCTTCCATACGTTTGAACACCGGCAGTACGTCGCGCCAACTCCAGCCTTCGTTGCCGAGGGCCACCCACTCGTCATAGTCGCTGGCCTGCCCACGCATGTAGATCATGGCGTTGATCGATGAACATCCGCCGAGCACCTTTCCGCGCGCATAACCTAACGCGCGTCCATTGAGTCCCGGATCGGCGGTGGTTTTGAAACACCAATCGGTGCGGGGATTGCCAATCGTGTAGAGATAGCCGACGGGAATGTCGATCCAGAAATAATCGTCTTCCCCGCCGGCTTCGAGCAGCAGCACCGATACTTTGGGATCGGCCGACAAGCGATTGGCCAGTACGCAGCCGGCGCTGCCGGCGCCGACGATGATGTAATCAAAGGTACCGGCGTCAGTCATGGCGCGGAGCGGACGATGCGCCGAACGATAAACCTCTCCCACCGGGAGAGGTTGGCGCGCAGCGCCGGGTGAGGGGCCGAACGTCTACCAGATCTGCATGAAGACCCTCACCCCGACCCTCTCCCGCACGCGGGAGAGGGGGCACCTCAGTTGGCGCGCATGCCAGCAAGAGAGGGGGAAATTCGGTGCGCACGCTTGCTAGGCAATTGCCACTCACTGGTCGACGTAGAACTTATTGACGATCTTCCACTCGCCGCCCAATTTCGCGAGTTGAAACGTGTCGATAAACACCCCGTTGAAATCAAAGACGGCGATTGCGGCGCTCGGACTAAACACATTGATCGACGTGATTTTGCCTTGCATCTCCGGTGCCGGCACGCGCTTTAACCAACCGTCGATTACTTCCCGCATGGGTCGAGAGCTGAGTTGGGGCGTCCCGTCTTTATCGCGCACGTAGCCTTTCATATGTGCGACATCCACCGCGAACGCGGCTTCGAGTCGCTCTCGGCTAACCTCTTTTATGCCGTCGAAGTAATTAAAAATCGTCGTTTCAATCTCGTCATAGTCACTGGACATATTGGTTCCTCCCCGGGGCGTTTTAATTTATTCCCATTCATTGTGAACACGACTATCGCATATGCAGCGCCGGATCACTTCGCAACGCAGAAATAACCGCATCAAGCTGCGCCGCGGTATATTCGCGCACGATCTCGAGGTGACCCCAGATCGGCTTTGGCCAGCAAGGATCGTCCCGCCGGCGTCCAATGACATGGACATGCAGCTGCGGCACCACATTGCCGAGCGCCGCCACGTTGATTTTGTCGCTATTGAAATAGCGCTTGACGAATCTTGCCAGCGCGTCGCCCGTCTCATCCAATTCGCGGCGCAGCGCAGACGGCAATTCGTAGAGTTCGCTGGCGTTGACCTCCGGCACTAGGATAAACCACGGTACCGCCGCATTTCGATGCAACAACAAACGGCTCGTGCCAAGCGAGCCGAGCACGTGGCAATCCGCGCTTAGTTGCGGGTGCAACGCGAAAGAGGCACTCATCGCGAGCCCGCCATTCGCAAGTCTACGTACGCCGCATCGGCCCTGATCATTCCTTATATCTCTCGTTAATCCAGACCCAGATTGCCGGGTGAAAGAATGTGCTGCGGATCAAAACCCGTCTTTAATTCCTGCAAGACTTCATGATAGACCGGATAGCCGCGTACGACCTCGGCCCAAATTTTGCCGGTTTTATAAGGAATACAACCGGCGGCGGCGAGGGCCTGCGCGGCGAGCCGCGTCACCGCTTGCGCTTCGGCCCACTGTGTGGCCTCGTCATAGAAGGCCATCACGCCCCCGTGCATTCCACGTCGGCAAATGACTACCGCGCCTCCCCACATAAACGCTGAGTGCCGTGCCCGCAAGTCATCGAGCGCGGCGAGAAACTTCGGCATCTGCGTGGTCGGCAGTGAACTCATCAAGATTGCGCAACGTGAACGCGCAAAATATCCCGCGTAGCCGTACCAATAAATTTCCTCATTGCGCAGATGACTGAAGTACGCATCGTTGAAGGGCGGATACTCGCGGCCGTGATGATCGCTGCATAACGCGTCAATTGCCCGCTTATCGTGCAAGACCAGCGGCTCGTCGCCACCGTAATCGAGTCCCACACAGAACTGTGGGAGAGACGTCGCCGGAGTCTCAGGTGCCACTGCCATCACCCGCGCTTTCACGCTCCCTGCTTCGTAACCGCTCGCATACCAAACGTTGCGCAACAGTTCGCGTGATTGCAAGTCACTCACAAACTCGGCCGCATGGGTGACCGAGTCAAAGCCGTAACACGCAGTCGTGCGGAAACTTGGTAACGGGTGGAGCCATAAGGCAAGCGCGGTGATGATGCCGTAGGTCGCGTCACCACCAAGAAAAAGGCCGGTTAAATCCGGGCCAAACCCGAAGCGATGAAAAAATCCGTGTCCGCTCGCGGCCGATCCCGTACGCAATACACGTCCGTCGGTGAGTACCACTTCAAGGCCCACGACTTCGTCGGCAAAACTTTGAAAACGCGCGGAACCCGTACCGAGCGCGTGCGCGGACGCGGCGCCACCAACTGTCGCGGTCGGTGCGGTGGAGGGAATAATGCCGATGGTCATGCCGTGCGGCTTGAGCGCGGCGGCCAGCACACCAAAACGCACACCGGGTTCGACCACCACGACGCCGTTCGCGAGATCGATGTCCAAGATGCGATCGAGTCCGCTGGTATCGAGCACCAGTCCACCGGCATGCGGATTGACTCCGCCCGCGTACATGGTGCCGGCGCCGCGCACATATACCGGCGTTTTGGTCCGCGCGGCGTCACGCACGATTTCGACCACTTCGTCGCGCGTTGTCGGACGAACCATGGCCGTCGCTTTTCCCGGAGCAATCACTGAACAGTCGCGCTGATACACCAGCAGATCAAGCGAATCGGTGGTTGTTATCGTGGGGTTCGGTTTACTTGCGTTAGTCATGCGCCAAGCCCAAGCGCCGCGCCAGCCACGTGGCCAAACCAACGACGTGACCGCTGCTCGCACTGGCCAGATGCATGGCACAACGCGGATCGATGACTACATAAGTGGCAGCCGGTTCCGGGAGCCGCGCCTGCGCCATACGCATAGACGATTCCGGCGCCATTCGCGGCATGCCACCTGCGGCACCACAGCAAACGAGGTGCTCCGCATTTTCTTGTGCAAATCGTACGTTCGACCCAAAGCGCGCGAAAAGCTTACGCACCATGTTCGCGAAAGCCGGTGCTTGCCGTGTCTGGCAGCTTTCGATAACGACGATGTCAGCCTTTGCTTCCGGCGCCGTCAAGCGGCCATGTGCGAACGCCGTTTCGACCCATTCGACAAACGATTGCGGCGCGCGGCTAGCTGCGCCCCGCCACCAGTGCGCGCGACACTCAAGGCCGGAGGTCACACACGGTACATCGCCCAATTTACTCGTCAGCGTCTCGCGCATCGCGTCTGCTCGACGACTGTCACCTAGTTCAAAATACGGGGCGCCACAGCAAGTATCACGATTCTCGAGCGTCAGCACGCGATAGCCCGCCGCCGTCATAATGCGCGTCGCGGCGAGTGCTTCGTCGCGAGACGCGGCGGCTGCACACCCCGGCAAATACAACAACGGCTCACCCTGTGAATTTGGCACGATTTCACCCGACCACGCGAGCCGCTCCGCCCGCGGCTGGCCATGTGGGTTGCCATCACGCGCCATCTGCGCGCGCCATTCACGAAGCGGCGCCGGCACTGCGTCGCGCGCCCACAGTTCGCCACGCAATGCACGCCCCACTTGAGTAGGTCGCAAACCAATTGGGCAAACGGTTTCGCAATGCCCACACGTCGTACACGTAAAAACGCGCTCGCCAAGCTTCTCGAGATCAATTGCCGCACCTTCGAACCAAGCTCGCGCGGCCGCGATATACCCGCGGCCGGAATAGCTCAACAATGGCGTATGCGATTGGATGGTGGGACAGACATGCTCGAGGCCACGCTCGGCCCATACGGCATCCACGCAATAATTACAATCCGCGCAGTGATAGAGATCCTTCTTGAATCCCTCGATGAGCGGCAGCGTTTCAGGCATCGCCTTGTTTCCGCAACGTGCGCTCGATATTGCGCCGATGGGTCGTGAGGTAAGCGCCAGGCTGATAGAACTTGTCGTAGAAGTCGGTTTCCAAGCGGTGCGCCTGGGTATAGAACCGCATGAAGGTGGTGGGCACGGTGCCGGGGAATTTGCCGTAAGTCGCGTAGATGTACTCAGCGATTTTGACGACCGCATCAAAAAGTTCCGGTTCGGATGGCACCGCCGCGCCTTTGACAGTGGCGTTATCGCGAAACGGGCCCGGAGACGTCGGATCGTAGGTACCGCCTTTGGCGAACTTGAGATCGTAGTACGCCTGGACGGCCGCTCGCATGTCCTTGTAGTACGGTGGGCAATAACCTTGATAGACACCATCGAGCCCAACTGGATTCGGCACGCCCCATTGCGGGTTGGTTTCGAATTTGAAACCGAGTCCGGCGATCCCTTTGGCCGCGGCGGCCCCCATCAACGCGAACGGACTGATGCCGGAATAAAACCATCCACCGAGTCCAATCGTTTGTAGCGCGAGTGCGATGTTATGGCCCATGTCGCCCATCTCAACCGCGCTGCATGTCAAGATGTACTGCTCCATGTACGACAGCGGATATTTCTTTTCTGGATTCAGCAGTCCGCTTTTGAAGTACGGTTCGAGATCGCCAGCCGGTTTGCCGTGCCGATCGTCGAACACCGTATAACCCGAACCCGCGACGATGAATAAAAAGCCGAGCAATTCTTCCGACACATTGGCGATCGGCATGAAAACCGTGGTGCCCGGCGTGTTCGAATTCCAGTTGTTATGCGCGCTGTAATTGGGCTCGCCGCGCGGTAGCTCGACACGCTTATCACTCAATTTGCGCGTATGCGCGCTCACCGTTGCGATTAAACGTTCGGCATCGCTCATGCCCTCTTTCGCCCAACTGCCGTCGGCACCGGCATCCCGGGTACTGACAAAATAAGTGCCGCTGTCTTCGGTGTAGAACATGTCCGCGTTACCGATCCCGGCCGCCGCGGGCATCGTCCGCCCGGTGTACCGCGCGGAGTAAGTACAAAGTCCGGCTTCAGCGTCCGAGTACGGAATGCCGTTGTGCCAACCAGAAACGCCGAGCCCGGCGGCAATCAGTAATGATCGCTCAAAGTCATCGAGGGGTACCGGCGTCTTTTCGGATTTAAATTTCAGCGGTCCACGCGGAATTTCCATGCCCCAGCCAAAGCGGCGCGAGCGACGACCATATAATGCGCTGAATAATGGGAATTCGCCGGCTTCTTTCAGCAGCGCATTCCACTCGCTCAATTGTTCTGGCCTGGGACTCGCAATCGCCGCCGCGGCTTGTGCCGGGCGCCCCGCGGCCATCGCGAATAAACCTGATAAGTACAAAAACGCGCGTCGCGTTAAGCCGTTTTTTTGTTCGCCTTTCATACTCCCCTCCTCTTGTTTTATTCGATTGAGGTACTGTAACGAGCAGGCCGTGAAGATTTGCTGATCGCGCGCAATTCACGTGCCCGCCGCGCGCTCATGCGCCAATAACCATTGCTTACGCTTTAACCCACCGGCGTAGCCGGTCAAACTGCCATCGCTGCCGATGACGCGATGGCAGGGAATGACAAGGCTGATCGCATTCGCGCCATTCGCCGCGCCAGCGGCACGGATCGCATGCGGCCGGCCCGCAGCTGCAGCCAACTCGCGATAGGTCACTGTGGTGCCGTGCGGGATTTTACGCAAGGCTTGCCACACGGTTTGCTGAAACGGTGTGCCGCCGGTTTTGACGGGCAGGTCGTCAATGGCGGACGGCGTGCCCGTGAAATACGCGCTTAGCGCGCTGCAAAAGCCATGAGGGTCTCGCGCTTGCCGCAATTCAAGCGCGCCCCACCGAAGGGCCAACAAGTGCTCAAGCCGTGCGGCTGAATCCCCCCATTCAAGGCCGCGCAAAAACCCTTCCCGATCGGCGACGAGTCGCATCTCGCCAAGCGGTGAGGACAACTTAGCGACGAGTAACATCGCCTTCATCCGAGTCGAATCGTCTTCCGAGGCAGCATTCGGTACGCGCCGGGTGTGGGCATGGGTATTGCTTCGCAGTCAAAATGTTTCATGCCCCGCTCATAATTCACGCCACCGAGCTGCTTTTGTATTCCGCGCAAAGAGCATACCGTGGCACCACGACGATTGCTTGTAGGTTTGTGGAGGCCCCTCATGTCGGTGAGTAGATTGAGTGGAATGGGTAGCATCGGGGTCGAGCGCCTGGGCGAAGCCGCGGACAACACACATCGTCCTGAATTATTGCGGCTCGAAAATTTAGACACCGATCTCCCGTTGCCGCCCGGCGTTGTCGAAGCCACGCGCCAGGCCGTTGGGCGGGATGACGCCAACAGCTATTTGCCCTTTTTGGGAAACGAGGGGCTGCGGCGCGCGGCCGCCGCCCACGTCTCGCGGCTAACCGGCGTCGATTACCCATGGTACCAATCGACCATCGTCACGGCCGGCGGCTTGAATGGCATTTTGAATTGCCTACTCGCACTGCTTGAACCCGGCGACGAAGTCATCCTGCCGTCGCCGATTTATCGCGGACTCGTCAATCGAGTGCGGCTGGCTGGCGGCGTGCCGGTTTTTGCCGAATGCCGGATCGAGGACGGTCGCTGGCGTCTCGATCATGCGACGTTACGTGCAGCACGGTCTTCGCGCACCAAGGTTCTACTCATGATGAGCCCGGTGATGCCGACCGGCTTGGTATTCGGCGCGGAGGATTGGGCGGTGGTGCGTGAAGTATGCCTGGCGGCCGATGCTTGGTTAGTCTACGACGCCGCCATGGAACGGATCTTGTTCGATGCCGTCCCTTACTTACATCCGGCAGCACTGCCCGACATGGCGGCGCGCACCATCACCGTTGGCGCGGTATCGAAAGAATTTCGCATGATCGGCTGGCGCATCGGCTGGATTGTCGCGCCGACCACCATCATCGACGATCTCGCGCTCGTTACGATGTCGAATGTGGTTTGTCCGGTTGGGATCGCGCAAGACGCGGCCACCGCCGCACTCAATGCCCCGCTGCAAGACTTGGCTGCGTCGGTAAAAACACTGGAGCGCCGTCGTAACAAATTGTGCGAGGAATGTGTGGGTTTGCCGCTCATCGTGCCAAACGGCGGCTGGTCGGCGTTACTCGACTGCGCGGCACTCGGCGTGGCCGCGCCGGCGTTGTCGGATGCATTGTTGGCGCTCGATGTGGCAGCGACGCCCATGCGCGGCTGGGGCACGCCGCGCAGCGACGATTTCCTACGCTTCGTGTTCGCGAATGAGTCCGTCGCGCGCTTGACGGGATTGCGTGAGCGGCTCGACAGCGCCTTGCAAAGCTGCAAATAAACGCAGTGAGTGACGTCGCGCCTACCGCGCGCTCAAAATCTCGCGTGCCCGTTCGAACATCGGCGTTAAACACAAGCCCATGTTTTCCCAGATTGGATCGTGCCGCTGGCCTTTGCGATGGAGTTTGACGTTTAAGCAGCCGATACTCGCAAGTCTGAAACCGGCAAAAGCTTGATACCACGGAATGTCGTGGAATGTTTGGCCCATCCGGCTTTCATAAATATCGCGAATTTCGGCGACCGGTAATGGATGGATCGGATGCCAAGTATCGACCCAATTCGCGCTATCCGCCGCCATCATCAACCAGCCGATATCGAGCAACGAATCGCCAATCCCGGAAATTTCCCAATCAATGACGCCGGTGAGCTGGCCATCCTGATATAGAATATTCCCGGGTTGATAGTCGCCGTGATAGAGGCCGACCGGCGCCGCCGACGGCATGGTCTTCAGCAGCAGCGCCTCAACGGTCTGTGCTTGTTCGATCCACTGCGGTTCCGGCGAATGCGCAAAGATTTTGCGCCAACGCGTCACTTGTTCGGTGAGCGGCTCCGGCGCCTGCCAGGTGGCTAGCTTGGCGCGCCAATCGAATTGATGAAAGCGGGTCAGCGCCTCGGTGGCTTGTCGCCAGAGCGGTTGAGTTGCGGTTTTGTCGCGGGCAAAGCTGGGATGCGGGTCCCATACAAAAAACGTACGTCCCGGCAAACGTTCCATGACGATGAACGGCACGCCGAACCAGCGTTCGTCTTGGCTCGCAAACGGCACGTTCGGTACCGGTAACCCCGCATCACGCAACGCCCACAACAGCGGCGCTTGGCGATAAACATCGGTGTTCCCGCGACGGGCCACACCTTTGGGTGGGATCTTCAGCACATAACTGCCGGCCGGCGCGCACGTAGTGCGATCGCATACCTCAAAGAGAAAGGTTAGTCCGGCATGACCATCGGAATCTTCTAGCGTGCTGAGGACTACCCTTTCGCCTAAATGATCTCGGATGAAATGCTCAAGATTCGCGCGTAATTCGTCGGTCACCATAATGGAGTGTTACTTTTGTCTTAATTACGTAATTACGCTGTGGGGGGCGTGAAAAGTTCCGGCGCGTCGGCCGCGGCCTTGGCATCTTTCGTCCAATAACGTTTGGCCCAGATCCCTTGATATTTTTCGTCCGCCAACGGCATGCGCCAGGTTTTGACCTCGGAGTCCGCCAACGTCACGGCGCACAGCGCGCGCGGTTGATCGTCGGTGACATCCACATAGGCATTGGCGTCTTTGGCCGGCAGATAGCGCTCGGCGATTCGGCGATAACGATCGCGCCAGAGATCGTCCTGGCCGACTTCGTGAACGAGCACGGCCGGGCCTTGCACGATGACTTTCCGATACGGCAGCGCCGCTTCATCGATACACAGCGCAACGCGCGGGTCGCGCCGAATATTGGCAAGCCACTCCGAATGCTGGCGCGGCGTGAACCAGATTTTGCCCTGCTCATGGATATACCAGATGGGGCAAACGGCCGGCCATCCATCGTTATCCAGCGTTGCAATGTCCATAATGAGGCCGGGTTCGGCCAGAAACGCCGTCAGTTCTTTATCCGTCAATTTGGGCATTGCGTATTCTCCGTGGACAAAACGAGGGTGCAATAATACCCGGCAAGCCCGCTTGTGGCTGTAGGGAGCATGAATGTGATTGATCGAAAATTCATCGGCTACACCTCGCCGCGCTGCACGCTCGAGGTTGAAAAAGGGCGGCTGCGCCAATTCGCGCACGCGATTGGCGAGCAGGATCCGGTGTACACCGACGAGGCGGCCGCACGCGCCGCCGGTTACCCTTCATTGCCGATACCGCCGACCTTTTTGTTCTGTCTAGAAATGGACCGGCCGAACCCCTATGGCTGGTTTGACGAGGTTGGGATCCCGTTGCCCAAGGTGCTACACGGCGAGCAAGCGTTTACCTATCACCGCATGGCTTTCGCTGGGGATGCGCTGACTTTCGATTCGCGCATCACGGATATTTACGACAAAAAAGGTGGCTTGCTCGAATTCATCGTGCAAGACAATCGCATTACCAATCAACGCGGCGAACTCGTCGCGGAATTCAAGCGCACGATCGTCGTGCGTCACGGCTAAGGGGACCAAACATGGCAACGCGCGCGCTTTGCGACGCTCAAGTCGGCGACGAATTACCAAACTTTTCCGTACCGGCCATCACACGCCAAACGCTCGCGGTGTACTGCGGTGCCTCAGGCGACCACAACCCCGTGCACGTCGATATCGACTTCGCGCGCGCGGCCGGCTTGGGCGATGTCATCGCGCACGGCATGTTGGTCATGGCCTATATGGGTCGTTGTTTAACCGCGTGGGTTAACCAAGACAAAATTAGGCAATTTTCCACCCGCTTTCTCGCGATGACACGCGTTGGCAACCAGATCACCTGTTCCGCGCGCGTGACCGAAAAATGGCGGGAGGGTCCGCGGGAATTCATCAAGGTTGCCGTGCAAGCAGCAGACGAAACAGGCGAGGTCAAAACCCAAGGCGAAGCTGTTGTGGAAATCTCGAAGAATTTGTAAGAACAACTAAATAGCGCGCCTGCTGCGGGAGCGATCGATCTAACTCTCTCTCGTTAGCGGGTGAGGGTCTTAATACAGTGCCAGTAGAAACCTTGCCCCTCACCCGGCGCTCTGCGCCGACCTCTCCCAAGGGAGAGGTTCTCCTCTTCACCCTCTCCCGCCTGCGGGAGAGGGTAGGGTGAGGGTCTTTACACAATCAAGCCCGCATAAGCATCCAAGCACCGCAACGTCGCGGTCTCGTCCGCGACGGGCAAGCGCAAAATCGTTCGCGTGACGCCAAGCGCGCGCGCTTTGGCGATGGTTGTCGTCGATTGTTGTTCGTCCGCCAGAAAAAACAACGACACCTCAAGCTTGCTCGGATCGCGCCCCAGCGCCTGCATTTGACCGCGTACATCGGCGATATGGCCGGCGGTTTCATCGAGATCAAAAGCGAGTGGTAACCAGCCATCACCGTAACGCGCGACCTGCGCGCGGCCGAACGGCGTATTGAGCGTACCCAGCGTGACTGGTGGCCCGCCGGCATGGAGTGGCTTCGGATACTGCCAACTCTCGGCGAATCGTACAAAATCACCGTCAAAACTCGCACGTTCCTGCGACCACAACGCACGCAACGCCTGCAACCGTTCGCGCAACTCGCGCCAACGCGTTTCAAATTGCACGCCGTGATGATTCATCTCGGCCACGTTCCAGCCCGCGCCGATCCCAAAAATAAAACGCCCGTCGCTCAAGCGATCCAAGGTCGCCACCTGTTTCGCCAGGTTAATCGGATGATGCTGATTGATGAGACACACACAGGTGCCGAGTTTCAGACGTTCGGTCGCCGCCGCGGCGGCGGCGAGACTGGTGAACGGATCGGACATGTGGCGATATTCTTCCGGCAGAAAAAACATGCCGTTTCCGGCCATCGGCATGCCGGTCTTGGGATCCGCCGGCTCGCCCGCGCGCGGCACCGGAATATGCGTGTGCTCCGGCACCCACAGCGATTCAAAGCCGCGCGCCTCCGCGGCCTTCGCCAATTTATCGAGACGCATCGAATATTCCGTATTGAACGAAAAGACGCCGATATGCATTTAGCTCCGCTCCTGGTTCACCGCTCGATTGCGGCGTAAGTAATTGATCACGATTGTCGCAGCGCGCGCGCAACGAAATGTGGCTTGCCAGGCACCAACAAACGCGCGAATTTTTGATATTGAAACACGCTGCTCAAGCTCTTAGGCTCGAGCAGTAACGGCAACAAGCGCGCCGTTTGTTGGGTGATGGGCACGAACAAAGCGCCGTCTCGCGGCACTTCTCTTAGTTGCACCTTGTCGAGTTCGGTGCAGGCGCGCTCGACACTTCCATGGCCTTCGAATATCGATCGTTCCACTCGCCGACTTTCCGCACCGTCCGTCACTTCAAAACCGATGTGATGCCGCAGCAATAGATCGGCAAACACCGCGGTATGCGCATCGATTAGGTATGCCGCCGGCGCTTCAAATTCATCGTGCGGCATCACTTCGCGGTGATCCGGAAACGCGATCGGAACGAGCTGGTAGGTATCTCGCCGTCGCAAAGGAATCGTGATCTTCGCATCCGCACTTCGCTCGCGATAAGTGCCATTTAGCGGAAAGGTGGGCGCCAACGTTCCATTGATCGAATTCGCACAGCTGCGAATATTGGCAACTTCATCGGCCACCACTTCCAACAGCGCTTGCATGCACGTTAACTGCTTCTCGGTGCGTACGCCGATATTTCGAAAGGTTGGGTACACGCCAGCTTTGGGTTCCATCGGTGTCTCGAGCAAGACTGTCAAAGGCCCGCGTAAACCGGCCTTGTTGCGGAACATCGTCGCCACCAACCCGCCATGCGTGATGGCCTGTGTGCTAGAAGTAATCTCACGTATATAGCGTTGCGCGTGTAAGCCGCGCGCCGTCACGGCGGCGATTAAGCGTGGCAGCAAGGTACGCTCGGTGTAATCACGGATTGGCGCCGGGATAGCCGGTGCGTTAGCGACGTCGAACTGCGCTTCGAAGGTCGTCAAGTAGCCTTCGGCGCCTAAGGATTTTTGTTTGTAGATCGCGGATTCGTGTGCATCGAGCACGACATCGGGCGCGAATTGCAAGACGGCGGTGTCCAGTGCCCGCGACTCCGGCTGCGAAAGCAGTACAAAGTCGCGATTTAGATTAACGTCATTGCCGTTGCGTGCGGAATCCGCTTCGCGGCCATCCGGATTCGAGTTGGGAATAAAGAACAACTCAAAGCGCTCGAGCAGAATTTGTAAATCTTCCAGCAAAATGGCGCGCGCCAACATGAGCAACGCTTCGCAGCCGGCGGCCTCGGAGGCGCCGTGTTGCGAGCCCACCAACAACACCCGCAACGCCGGGCGGGCTGCGGGATCCGCGCAATGCAAGCCATACAAAGGGCGATTAAGTGCGGACCGTCCAATAACGCGCAGTGTTGCATAAGGTCCCGCCGCGGTGGCGAGCGCTTGCAAATACCCGCCGATTTCTTCCGAGCTGGAATAGCGCTGAAAAAGATGATGCTCAAGTGGGGTCGAGAGCGCATTCACGGCTGACTGCGAATCGCGCCCTTGAAGGTTCGGTAAACAAAAAACTCCCGCGTCGCGTCAACTAACTGCGCATACTCGGGATAACGGAACACGCTACTGGTCGAACGTGGATCGAGTAACAGCAGCGCTAATCGACCATGCGGTTGATTCAAGTCGATAAATAAGCTCCCCGGTTCAACCGGAACTTCGCGGCGAGCTTCTTCAAGCACTTTGACGCGATCGTAAATATTCGCGCGACCTTCAAAGCGATTAGCGATAACCGTCGCCGCCGTCGGTTGGGTCAAACTCCAATAGTTGATGCCGTGACGCTCGAGCAGCGGTCGGAGCTTGTCCATATTTGCCGTGACTACCATCATCGGGGGATAAGGCACCGTATCGTCGGTGACAATCGCGCGATGATCGCGAAACTCAAGTTCCACCCGCTCGCGCGAATCAAGCTTGCGCATGGGGATTTTGACCGTCGGATTCGCCTCGTCTTTGACGTAGCCGGCGTACATCGTGACCGGCTCTTTGGGCAACGCTAGCCGCGCGGCGTTGGTGATTTCCATGATGGCGTCGCGTCGAACGTGCATTTCTCGCAAGAACGAGCGAATGCACAACAACTGGCGCTCAACCCGTACGGCGATGTTGCGATAGGTGGGGTAGCTGTCATCTTTATTATCGAGTTTAGTTTCGACCAATAAGGACAGCGCCCCTGTCATACCGGCCGTGTTACGAAAATTGCGCAATGTTAATCCGCCGTTCGTGATGGGTTGCTTCGTGCTGATAATCTCTCCGATGTAGCGATGCGCCGGCAAACCACCCTCCGTGACGCGCGCGGTTACCGCCGGTAACACGGTCTGCGCCGCGAAATCGCGGAGCGCCGCGGGCACGGCGGGATTGTTGCTGTATTCGAACTGTGCGTTGAAATCCGTCAGATAGCCCTCGCGTGCGAGCGTTTTGCGCTTTAGCACCGCCGACTCGTGTGAGTCGAGCACGGCGTCTGGCGCGTACTCGTGCAGGATCTCTTTCATGATCCGGGTCTCCGGCTGGCTAACGAGTACAAAATCGGTGTTGATATTGACGCCGTTAGCATTCGCCCGCCGCAGGATGTCACGTCCGTCCGGGTTAGCGTTTGGAATGAGTAGGACATCGAGATCGTCAAGCAGCGGGCGTAACGGACCTTCGGCAAGTTCAAGCGCGATGATCAACAAAGCTTCACCGCCCGCGGGTTCGGCCGCGCCGTGTTGCGAGCCGATGACCATGACGCGCGGTTTGCGTGTCTCCTCGACATCGCCGGTCGCCAGCCGCAACACTTCGAGCGGTCGTCCCTGCACCGATTTGCCGGCGACATTCAGCGTCGCGATCTCGGGATTACGCGCCACAAGTGTTTGCAAGAACTGTGTCATCTCGGCGGAAGTACTAATCCTGCCGTGACCGTTAGCGATCAGCGGTGGGGCAAAATTCGGTTCGGCGACAATTATCGGCGCACAGCTCCATAGCATCAGCGCCACCCCAACCCCCTTCAATACATGGATCACGTGCTGATCTGCTCCTGGCGCAGTTTAAAGCGCTGAATTTTGCCGGTGGCGGTCTTGGGTAACTCGGTGATGAACGTGATCCACCGCGGATATTTATGGGGTGCGAGCACGTCTCTAACGTGCTGTTTCAGCGACTCCGCGAGTTCCGCCGAGTCTTCGATATCGGCCTTCAACACAACGAAGGCCTCGGGCTTAGTTAGCCCCTCCGCGTCCTGGCGACCGACCACCGCCGCTTCCAGCACGCTAGTGTGCGTCATCAGCGCGGCTTCGACTTCAAACGGTGACACATACTGGCCGCTCACTTTCAGCATGTCGTCAGCCCGCCCGCCGTAGACAAAATACCCGTCTTGATCGATGGCGTATTTGTCACCGGTGCGCGTCCACGCACCTAAAAACGTACTGGCCGATTTGGCGCGGTTATTCCAATACTGACTCGCCATCGAAGGTCCTTTGACGTGTAGCTCGCCGAGTTCACCCGCCGCCACTTCCGCGCCCGCATCGTCCAATAAACGCACTGCATACCCCGGCAGCGGTTGCCCGGTGGTGCCATAACGTACGCGTCCGCGTCGATTCGACAGAAAAATATGCAACATTTCCGTCGATCCGATGCCATCTAATATTTCGACGCCCAAATGTTGCGTGAACCGATTACCGAGTTCCGCCGGCAAAGCTTCGCCGGCCGAAGCGCAGAGCCGCAAATTGAAAGCCTCGCGCGGTGGCAGGGCCGGACTTGCCAACATCCCGGCGTAGAGCGTCGGCACGCCGTAAAACACCGTGGCCTTAAGTTCGGTCAATCGTTTGAAGACCGCCTCGGGACTCGGACGCTCGCGCATCAGAATGGCGGTCGCCCCGACGGCGAGCGGAAACGTCAGGCTATTGCCTAAGCCATAGGCAAAAAACAATTTGGCGGCGGAGAACGTGACATCAGCATCAGTCAGCCCAAGTACCGGACGCGCGTAGAGCTCCGCGGTTTGGATCAAACTGGAATGGACATGCACGACCCCTTTCGGCACGCCGGTTGAACCGGATGAATACAACCAAAAACAGGCATCGTCGGCGGTGGTAGCGTACGTCTCGAACGTACTAGGCGCATCTGCGAGCAACCCACGCAGCGCATGCGTGCTGGCCGGCGCTGCACCGTCGGTGACAATTACGTGGCGTAGCGCGGGACTCTGCGCAATCGCTTCCTCCAAGGTGGGCAACAAGGATGCGGAGACCACCAATGCCTTGGCCCGACTGTCCTGCAACATGAAGCGATAATCCACGCTCGGCAGCCAGGTGTTGAGCGCAACCGGGATCACCCCGGCTTTGATGGCGCCTAGAAATACCGCCGGGTAATCGATTGCATCGTGCATGACGAGCGCAATGCGATCTTCGGGTTGCAGACCGAGCTTGCAGAGCGCATTGGCGGCGCGGTTAACGCGTGCCGCTAACTCGGCAAAGGTATAACGGCCGTCGTCATCGAGATAGGCGACTTTGTTGTCGCGCCCGGCGGCAAAATTGCGCGCGAGCAGATCGTGCGCAGCGTTGTAAATACGCGGGATCTCGATCCGCGGCGGCGAGACTTGATGATCGGCGGCTGAAAGCATGTCACTCGCAATGGGTTCGGGGCAGGCACAAGGTTAACCGACAGTCGGCACCGGGCCGAGTTCCGCAATCCATTGCGGTAGCCAGGTGGCAGCGGCTTCCTCCGGCATGATGCCCGATGACGCGTCGTGGATCAGCACATCACCGAGCCGGCGCGCGCCCAACTTGTGCAACGCTTGGTCAAACCGCTTGCCGGCAAAGCAAAAGGTTTGTGCGTGCGACGAATCACCGAGCGAAATCACACCGTAGGTCATGCCATTGAGTGCAGGTTTCTCAGACACCAACGATTCGTAAAGTTGTTTCGCATTGGCGGGCACATCGCCGTAGCCGTAAGTCGATACGCAGAGCAGAAACGGACCCGGCGCTTGAAAAACCGCCGCGTCCAACTCGTCCATCTGCAGGATGTTCGCGACGAAACCAGCCTGGCGGAATTGGTATTGCGCTTCTTCAGCCACGTACTGGGCATTACCGGTCGTAGTACCGACCAGGATCAGGATTGGTGCGGACAAAGGCGACTCCTGGCTTGCGGAATAGAAAGTGAGTGCATTATATTTCACGTACAGTTGATCTAGGCAATATAGTGCAGCCTCTAAACATGCTGGCCGAGTCGCCGTCCGCCCCTCCCACCGGCACTTTCTTGCCGGCCATCGGCGAACGCGTGCGCCAGGCCCGGGCCCAACGCGGTATGACGAGGCGGGCGCTGGCGCAGCAATCGCAGGTCTCCGAGCGTTTTCTGGCGCAGCTTGAAACCGGTCACGGCAATGCATCGTTGCTGACGCTGCAGCGGATCGCCGATGCGCTAGGCACGCGACTCGGTTTGTTGGTCGACGATGCGCCGTCCCACTCCGCTGAGTTTCTGCTACTGCAAGCGCAGTTGGCGACGATGTCCGATGACGCTTTACGGAGTCTGCGCCTGCAACTACAGCCGATGGCTCCACCTACCGGCCCGCGCATCGCTCTGGTCGGCTTGCGTGGCGCCGGCAAGAGCACGTTAGGTGCTCGTCTCGCCACGCATTATCAAGTGCCGTTACTGGAACTCGATCGTGAAATCGAACGCCGCTCGGGCATTCGCCTCGAAGAAATGTTTCTTTCCTACGGCCAAACCACGTACCGGCGATACGAACGGCGTTGCCTTAATGAAATCTTGCAAGAGTATCCGGCATGTGTCATCGCAACCGGTGGCAGCATCGTCGCCGATCTCACTACTTTTTCACGCTTGCTCGGGGCTTGTTTGACGGTGTGGCTGAAAGCAAACCCGGAAGAACACATGGCGCGTGTCGTCGCGCAAGGAGATATGCGGCCGATGGCCGGTAACACGGATGCCATGGACGATCTACGCAGCATTCTCGTGGAACGCAGTGCGCGATATGCGCAAGCAACGCTGACCGTCGATACCGCCGGGCTCAACGTCGAACAATCCTTTGCAGCTTTGTTGAGCGCGCTCAACGCCTATCGCGATTCGGAGAATCTCGCATGAATACCGCCTCGCCGGCGACGCCGGCCTACATTACCTACGATCGAGCGCCGGCGACTTACCGTCATTGGCAACTCAGCGTTGAAGGTGACGTTGCTACCTTAGGCCTCAGCGTTGCCGAAGACGGCGGTCTACAACCCGGCTATCGCTTGAAACTGAATTCTTATGATCTCGGCGTCGACATGGAGCTTTTCGATGCGCTGCAACGGCTGCGCTTTGAATTTCCCGCGGTCAAGGTCGTGGTGTTGACGAGTTTGCGCGAACGCATGTTCTGTTCCGGCGCGAACATTTACATGTTGGGGCTCGCGAGTCACGCATGGAAGGTCAACTTTTGTAAGTTCACCAACGAAACTCGCAATGGCATCGAGGATTCGAGCCGCCACGAGGGGCTTAGATTTATCGCGGCCGTCAACGGCACGGTGGCCGGCGGCGGTTACGAACTCGCGCTCGCGTGTGACGAGATTTTATTGATCGACGATCGATCTTCGACTGTCAGCTTGCCCGAAGTACCGTTGCTCGGCGTGTTACCCGGCACCGGGGGTCTGACTCGCTTGACGGATAAACGAAAGGTGCGGCGCGATCACGCGGATTTTTTCTGTACCACCAGTGAAGGCGTACGCGGCGAGCGCGCGCGGGAATGGAAGTTGGTCGATCACTTGGCAAAGCCACAGCAGTTTAAGACTGCGATCGCCGAACGCGTCAACGCCCTACGCGCTTCGAGCACACGACGGCCCGGGGAAAACGGGGTCTCACTGACCCCACTCGCCAGGACTATCGATTCGACGGGAATCCACTATGAGCATGTCGATGTCGAGCTGGACCGCGCAGCACGGCTCGCGACGATCACGATCTCGGCGCCAGCCACATGTGAGGCGACAACGCCCGCGCAGATGCTCGCGCTTGGCGCGCGCTTCTGGCCGCTGGCGATGGCGCGTGAACTCGACGATGCAATTTTGTTATTGCGCTTAAACGAGCTTGAGATCGGCACTTGGGTGTTGAAAACCCGTGGCGAGGCCAACGTGGTGGCGGCTTATGATGCCGCGCTCGTCGAACATCGGGAGCATTGGTTCGCGGCCGCCACGCTCGGCATGCTACGGCGGACGCTGGCGCGGCTCGAGGTATCGCCGCGCAGTCTCTTTGCGCTGCTCGATGAGGGCGCGTGTTTCTGCGGCACGCTCGCTGAACTCGCCTTCGCCGCCGATCGCAGCTTTATGCTCCATTTACCGGAGTCGCCTGCGCAGGCACCACGTCTGCAACTGACCGAGGTCAACTTCGGCCATTACCCCATGGTCAATCATCAAACGCGCCTGCTGACACGGTTTGGCGGCGATGAGAGCGCCGTGCACGCCGTTCGGGAACACCTGGGCGAAGCGCTCGACGCCGACACCGCGTTGATGCTGGGTTTAGTGACCTTTGCACCGGACGACATCGATTGGACGGACGAAGTCCGCATCGCACTTGAAGAACGCGCGTCATTGTCGCCGGATGCCTTGACCGGCATGGAAGCGTCGCTCCGGTTTGGTGGCGCGGAAACGCTCGAGACTCGGGTGTTCGGCCGGCTGACGGCGTGGCAGAACTGGATCTTCAATCGACCCAATGCAGTCGGCGAACAAGGTGCATTGAAGGTATTCGGCACTGGCAAAAAAGCTTCGTTTGACTGGCGCCGCGTGTAACGCGGCACTCGTGACTTCGGGAGACCTAAGATGAGCATCAATTACGACGAACGCATCCCTAACAACGTCAATCTCGCGAGCGATCGTACGCTGCAACGCGCGCTAGAGCATTGGCAACCGCACTTCCTCAATTGGTGGCGCGATCTCGGTCCTTCTGAATTTGCCGGTAACGATGTTTATTTGCGCACTGCCGTGGGTGTCGATGCCGAAGGTTGGGCGAGCTACGGTATGGTCAAGATGCCGGATTATCGCTGGGGCATTTTTCTCGCAGATGCGATCCCCGACCGCACGATTGGTTTCGGCGATATGTTCGGACAGCCCGTCTGGCAACAAGTGCCGGGCGAGTTTCGCGCACAGTTTCGGCGGCTAATCGTCACCCAAGGCGACACCGAGCCGGCGTCGGTTGAACAACAACGTCTGCTGGGGCTCACCTGTCCATCGCTCTACGACCTGCGTAATCTGTTTCAGGTCAACGTCGAAGAAGGCCGACATCTATGGGCGATGGTTTATCTGCTGCATGCGTATTTTGGGCGTGACGGTCGCGAAGAAGCCGAAGAGTTATTGGCGCGGCATTCGGGGGATGCGGATAACCCGCGTATTCTCGGCACCTTCAACGAACCGATCGAAGATTGGCTATCATTTTATTGCTTCACGTACTTCACCGATCGCGATGGCAAGTACCAATTAAAGTGCCTAGCCGAGTCGTCGTTCGACCCACTCGCGCGCACCTGTCGTTTTATGTTGACGGAGGAAGCGCATCACATGTTCGTCGGCGAGACAGGGCTCACGCGCGTCATTCGCCGCACGCTCGAACTCATGCACGAACTCGGCACCGACGATCCGGCGGCGATTCGTCGTGCGGGCGGGATCGATCTTCCATTGCTCCAACGTTATCTAAATTTTTGGTTTACCTCGTCCCTTGATTTGTTCGGCTCG
Organism: uncultured Klebsiella sp.; assembly: GCA_964555355.1. Classification (GTDB taxonomy): domain Bacteria; phylum Pseudomonadota; class Gammaproteobacteria; genus CAIKBL01. Next base: position 245,235 of record CAZKRY010000008.1, on the reverse strand, counting down.
GAAGTGTCATCCAACGCCGCAAGCACGTTCGCCAATGGCATTAAAGGGCGCCCGGATGAAACGAGTTATGCAGATCACGTGTGTGATCAGGCGACGTTTGAAGTGCCGATCCCGGATGCCGATGACGCGATCAAAGTAGACGAAGTCCCACTCCGCAACGCGATGAACGAAGTCGCGCGCCAAGCGTATGTCAAAGACTGTGAGATGGGATTGAAGCGCTGGAACATGCTCATCAAGCGCGCCGGCTACGCGATTGAGCTCACCCTTCCCTCGACACGCTTCGGGCGCAATATTGGAGTGTGGGCCGGCATTCCAACCGATCTGCAAGGCAACCGCATCAAAGCCGCCTCGTGGGCGACGTTGCGCGACACCACGTTTCCGACTGCAAGCGACCGCGCCTACGTTAAAAGCTTGATGCAGCGCGTGGTCGAACCCGGCAAGATGGCCGGTTGGGTCGCACCGCCCGACCGCGGGATCAATAACATGCCGGTCGTTTACGAGTATGTTCGGCTGTAAATCCGCCCCTTGACGCGGCGGTGGCCGATTGCGATAAAGCGGCCAGTCAAAACAAGACCCAAGGCCCAGGAGTATCCCAATGTCCACCCCCGTATTCAAACTCGGTGTGCTTAAACTCGGCTGCATCGGCGCGGCTCCCCTGCTCGATTTACTGCTCGACGAGCGGGCTGACCGCGAAGATATCGAGGTTCGCTCGTTTACCTGCGGCGCCAAGCTCGATCCGGCGTCCTGTTTGCCGCCCACCGAGCAAATGCTCGCCTATAAACCCGATCTCGTGCTGCTGGTGAGCCCGAATGCCGCGTTGGCGGGTCCGGCCAACTCGCGCAAGTCGTTGGCTGAAGCCGGATTACCGATCATTACGCTGTCAGACGGGCCCTCCAAAAAAGCTTTCTTCAAAAAGAACGAAGAAGGCAAACAAGTGAAGAGCGTTCCCGAAGGCCAAGGCTTTCTTATCTTCCCGGCCGACTCGATGATTGGCGCGCGCCGCGAGTTTTTGGATCCGACCGAAATGGCACTGTTCAATGCGGATGTCATTCGCGTGTTGGCCGCGACCGGGGTTCTGCGACTGGTCCAGATGGAACTCGATCGGGTCATCGAAGATCTCAAAGCCAGCCGCAAACCCGCCTACCCGACCATCACTGTTAGCCCTGACCGGGCGATTGCGGCGGGTGGCTTCGGCAATCCGTACGCAGCGGCGAAAGCTTATGCGGCGCTATCCATTGCCGAAGCGGTGTCCGCCGTGACTGCGGATGGTTGCTTTAAAGAGCAGGATTTCACGCGCTATATCCCGATGGTGGCGGCCGGCCACGAAATGATGCGCCTCGCCGCGCGGCTTGCCGACGAAGCGCGCGAACTCGAAAAGAGCAATGACAGCGTGCTACGCACCCCACATGGCGCCGCCGGCGAAGTCCGCGGCAAGTCGGCGCTGTTGAGCAAACCGGAACTCAGCGTCGGCGAACAGATGATTCAAGGTGGAGCGCGGAAAACGGCGGTATGACTTATTGCTTGGGGATCGCACTCGATAAGGGGCTCGTGTTTTGCTCCGATTCGCGGACCAACGCCGGCGTCGATCAGGTCAGCACTTACAGCAAAATGCACACCTTCGGCCGCGACGGCGATCGACAGTTTGTGCTGCTGACCGCCGGCAACTTGGCGACATCTCAAGCCGTAGTCAATCAATTGCGCCAGGATATTCGGGACGATACGCGCCCGAATCTCATGAGCTTGCAGCACTTATCCGATGCCGCGGATTACCTCGGCGAGGTCAGTATTAAGCGCCAAGCCAAACGCGCCGATGCCGGCAGCGCGAATTTCGATCCCAAAGTGACCTTGCTGTTCGGCGGGCAGATCCGCGACGAACCGTCGCAGATATTCTTGATTTACCCGGAAGGTAACTACATCACCGCCTCGCGCGATCATCCGTTTTTACAGATCGGAGAAAGCAAATACGGCAAACCCATCCTTGACCGAGTCATCCAACCCGGCACGACGCTGAGTGACGCGGCGAAATGCGCGCTAGTATCAATGGATTCAACGATGCGCAGTAACTTGAGCGTCGGCCCGCCGATCGAACTTTGGATGTATGGGCGCGACAGCCTGGTGACCGGGCGTCATCTGCGACTACTCGAAGACGATCCCTACTTGCGCCAACTGGCGCGCAGTTGGAATCAGCAGTTGATTGAAGCGTTCCGGAGTTTGCCGGAAATCGACTGGGTGCGGTAAGACCCTCACCCCGACCCTCTCCCGCGCGCGGGAGAGGGAGAAAAATCGCCCTGCCCTCTCTCTTGCACTCGGGGGAGGTTAAATCAGTTTCGCATCGGCAGAACCTGACTGGGCCCTCACTTGCTCCATCCGAACCACGTTTTTGCAATATCGTGGTCAAGCAATCCAAGTTCGGCTTGCAAGCCATCGACAAACTCGTGCAGGCCGGCCGCGATCAATGTCTCCGGCTTTCCGCTCGCGAGTTTTTTCGCAAACATTCGATTGCCGCGCAGTGGATCCTGATGTCGGGGTAACGCCGCAAGCGCGTTTTCAAGACGATCGACGCAGTAGCGGATCGAACGCGGAAAGGCGACATCGTGCAGCAGGAACGCGATGACATCACGGCCGTTGACGCGTTCATGCGTTTCTTGGCGATACATCTGGTAGGCGCTTAAGCTCAGCAACAAATTCATCCATAAGATGCTTTCGTGTGCATCGACGTTGGGCGTGATGTTCTCCTGCGCGTAGAAACTTCCGACGTCGAGCACGCGAGAAGTCATATCCGCACGCTCTAACATCCAACCGATACTCAAAAAATGATATGGCGCACGATGGCTCATCGTATTGACCAACAAGCCCGCGAGCTGCTGGCAAGCGCCGACTATTTGCTCGAAGAAATCTTGTCGTTCTTTGCGCACCAGGGCGCTTTCGGCACGCTCGGTCGCGAGAAGATAGAGATTGTTGATGCTTTCCCAAGCTTCGCTGGGAAAGATCTCACGCACCGTGCGGGCATTTTCGCGGGCGATACGCAACGCCGCGACCAATGACGCCGGGCTGCGGTCGTCCGCCACCAGATAGCGCATGACATTGCGTTCGGTGATTGCCGGATACAAAGCAGAATAGGCCGCTTGTCCACCCAAGATATCGAGCAATATGTGCCACGCCCGCTGCGCCGGACCTGGAAAATCCAACGCCAGTTGCGTGTTGACCGCAAGCAAGCGCGCGGTGTCTTCCACCCGCTCGAGGTAGCGCCCAAACCAGTAGATCCGTTCGGCGACACGCGACAGCATGCGTTCAGTCCTCCATGACCCAAGTATCTTTGCTGCCGCCACCCTGCGACGAATTGACGACTAGTGAGCCACGTCGCATCGCGACCCGCGATAATCCCCCCGGTGTGACATAACTCGCCGCGCCTTGTAACGAAAAGGGCCGCAAATCGATATGACAAGGAAGAATTTCACTGCCTAGCAAGGTTGGTGCGGTGGACAATGCGAGCACCGGCTGGGCGACGTAATTACGCGGATTAGCCTTAATCAGCTCCGTGAACTGCGCACGCGTACGACGACTGGCGGTCGGCCCTATCATCAGGCCATAACCACCGGATTCATTCGCGGGCTTGACGACCAGATGTTCCAAATTTCGGAGCACGTACTCGCGTTGGGCTGGATCAAAACACAGATACGTCGGTACGTTTGGGATGAGCGGATCTTCTTGTAAGTAGTAGCGAATCATGGATGGCACATAGGCGTACACCACTTTATCGTCCGCCACCCCACAGCCGGGTGAATTCGCAATCGCGACGTTGCCGCGCCGCCACGCGCGCATCAACCCTGGGACGCCGAGCACCGAGTCCGGGTGAAAACACTCCGGATCGAGGAACAACTCATCGATCCGGCGGTAGATAACATCGACCCGCACCAGTCCCTGAATCGTCCGCATGTAAACACAGTCGTCGGAATCAACGACCAGATCGCTGCCTTCGACTAGCTCCGCTCCCATATGCTGCGCGAGAAATGCATGTTCGAAATAGGCTGAGTTGTAGACGCCGGGAGTTAACACCACGATCTCGGGCTTGTCCTGCTCGCGAGGTGCGAGCGAGGCCAACGTATCGAATAGCTTGGTCGGATATTCGCCGATCGGCGCAATCTCATAAGACTCAAAGAGTTCGGGCAGTACACGCTTGGTAAGCCGGCGATTCTCCAGCATGTACGAAACGCCGGAGGGTACGCGCAGGTTATCTTCTAGGACGTAAATTTGGCCGTCCTTGTCGCGTACCAAATCGCTACCGCAGATGTGCGCCCAGACGCCATGCTTCGGTCGCATGCCAACACAGGCCTCGCGAAAATTGCCGGCGCTCAGGATGAGTTCCGCGGGGATCTGCTTATCGCGAAAAATCAGCTGGCGGTGATAGACGTCGTCAATAAAGTGGTTGAGCGCGCGGAGGCGTTGTTCCAGACCGGCGGAGACGCGCCGCCATTCGGCGGCCCGCACGATGCGCGGAATGATGTCGAATGGCCATAGGCGATCGATGTTGGTGCCTTCGCTATACACCGTAAACGTGATGCCCATCGTGCGAATCGCCTGCTCCGCGGCTTTCGCACGCAGCATCAGTTCCGCGCCGCCGAGGCGCTCCAAGTGCTTAACCAATCTGCCGGTGGCCGGGCGGGCGCGTCCCCCGGCCGCAATCAACTCATCGAACGCGTCAGTCAGCGGATACTGTTTCCAGTTAATCTCCATTGAATGTGGTGCGTACCTTTGGACGAATGGGGCTGATTTGCTTGTGACAATGCCGGTGAGTACTACATTGCAAAGTCCGTGCACATTTCGAGTTAGCCCAGAGAAAATGCGCGATCGCCGCCGATTTGGGCGGTGTAACGACTCAAGTCGGTGCGTCGCGGAGCGCCGCGCACACTTTCTGCGCGGCGTCGCGCAAAAACACGGTATCTACCCCGCAGGCGACAAGCGTAAAGCCCGCGTGCAACTGTGGAAGGACAAGCTCAGGTGAGGCCGCAAAAAAACCTAACGCCAGGTTGGCCGCGCGTGCGGTGCGCGCGACATGCTCGATCGCCTCGACTACTTCAGGATCGTGTAATTGGCCGAGTTTACCCATACTCGCCGAGAGGTCGTACGGTCCGATGAAGATTGAATCGAGTCCCCGTACTTTTACGATCGCTTCGATGTTATGCACGGCGTCGATGTGTTCGGCTTGCACGATGATGGCGGAGTCTTCGTTGGCTCCCGCTACGTACGGGCCGACCGCGTATCCGTATTGATTCGCACGCGCAACGCCAACGCCTCGCTTGCCTTGCGGCGGAAACTTCGCCGCCGCGACGATCAACTCTGCTTGCGCGGCGGTATTGACCTGCGGTGCGATAATGCCGGCAGCGCCGGCATCGAGCGCGCGTTTGATATTGATTTCATCGTGATTGGGGAGGCGCACAACGCACGATAGTCCATGGGCGCCAATGATCATGCGCTGCAGCTCGAGCGGTCCAATGGGCGCGTGTTCTGTTTCCAGAAAAAGCCAGTCGTAACCCGCCGCGGCCAAGATTTCACATACTTCCGGGTTGGGCAGACTAGCGATGGTGCCGAGCAGCCGCTGGCCTTGGCGAAGACGTGTGCGAAAGGAAGTGGCGGTTACCGCGTTCCTCATATCTTTTGCTAAGTCCCAACCTTGAACGCATGGGTAAATGCTTTCCCCGTGGAGTCCAGAACTTCCGCTCGTAGCTCGCCGCCGGATTCGGGTTTAAAGAAAAAACGGAAGCTCGGGTCTTCGCTGATCGAAATACCGGTTTCGGCGGTCATGATGAGTTTGTCGTTAAAAAATAGCTTCACGGATTTCACGAAATGCGCCGGGCGGATGAGTTGGGTCTTCTGATCTTTTTGCATACCGGTGACATTGGGGTGGCTGACCATCAGCTGGCCGATGATGGCATCTTCCGGCGTGCGCGCGCCGACGGTGCGGAAATTCATCTCGCCCAAACGATCCATGGCCGCTTTGAAGTCGGAGCCGAGCGGCGCCGAACACCCCCCCTGCGCTTTGACGAAATTGCTGACCAAATAGTGTTCGCCGCTATTCATGATGGCGATTGCGCGCACGTTGGTGTAGTTGTCGATGCGCACACGCAGCGCGAGATCCGCGCGACCGGTATCCGGAGTAAGGTTGAAAACGCCGGCGAGGGGCTCGGGGTTGTTATCGATGATGACGTAGATCTTTTCGATATAGCGCTCAGGCGTCTGCGGTAATTTGGCCTTGATAGTGAGCGGGGTAAACGCCGCATCCTCGGCGCGATACGGCGTTTTGAGCTCGATGACGGAAGTGTCTTCGATTAACCGTTGTTCGCCGAAGTACTTAGGCTTGAGAAACGTGTTCCACACATCCACGGGGGATTGTTCGGCTCCGGCGTGCCGCGAGACCAGTGTCACGGCGAGGATCGCAATAAAACGCGGGAGATTCATCGACATCGGTCTTGCTCCGAAAAAGGGGGTGGACTCTGCTACTTCGACTGGTGCCGACGAGTCGGAGTTCAGACGCGTGCAGTCGCGACGACAGGGAGATTCTAACCGGCGGTTGACTGCACTGACAGGTCTACCCGAGCGGGCGCGGGAGGGGATGTTGAGCATTGCCCCAGAAATGCCAAAGCCCCTGCAGAGAGGGGCTTTGGTGTTCGGGGGGCCAGTTGGCTTATGCGGTGCGACGTTTCCAGCGCCGGATCCCGCCGATCATCGCCAGTGCAGCGAGTGACAGCGAAGAAGGCTCCGGCACATTTCCGCCGCCGCCCCCGCCCGGCGTGCAGTTCGGACCCGGATTACCCGGCGGGCAATAGGTACCGCCAAGTCCGGCGATCTTGAGTGCATCGGCTTTATAAGCGCTTGCGCCATTAAAGGAACCGATATCCGCCGCACCACCGATATGCGCGTTATAAGCGCCGACCAGCCAGTAACGCGACGCCGTATTCGCGGTGAAAGTCGTTACGCCGAGTCCGGCGCCTGTGTCTTCATCGGCCTGATTGGCCTGAAAATGAATAGCCTCCCAGGTGGCGCTATCGCCCAGCATCCCAGCAACGTTTGTCGAATCAAGCGCGGCCATATTGGGAGCGCCATTGCCCTTGTAGGCAAGAATTGTCACGTCTGTGTCATACGTCGCCGTCGGCCAGGAAATTTTCAGCGAGTTCAGCGTAATTGCCTTGTCGAATTCGAATAACGCGAATTCCTGAGCTCCTTTGTTATCTATTGCGTGGTCCGGCTCACCCAGACTGGTTTCGTTATTAGCAGCGCTAACGCCGTTCAACGTCGAGCGGATACGCAAAGACTGATCGGCGCTGCCACTGAAGGTTTGCGCGCCGTACAGCGAGTTAGCAGCACCATCGGTGTTAACTGTATTCGCCCAGGCGGTGGCGTTGCTGATGATGACGTTTGCATTGTCGGTCGTGCCTTCTTGGGCCGACCACACGCTGTTGTTACCTTCGCTATCGTAAATCCACTGAAACGTTTGCGGGGCCGCAAATGCCGCTTGCGCGCTTACGAGGGCGCCAAGTGACACTACCTGCGCGATAACTTTTGAAAACTTTTTCATGATTCAAACCTTACTTGGCTAGTCCGTTGTACTTAAATACACAGCAAACTTCGTGCCCATTTTTTTAATTCAATAGAATTCATAGATTTGCGTGGTTCGGGTGTTGAATCACCGAGGCGGCATCGCGAAATTTGTAAAATCCATTGACTCAGAGAGTGCGATTTTTAGGAACGGCTCCCAGAAAATGTAAAAGGCGTTGACGGCGTCATCTAACTTCCGAGCAGCGCTCTAAGCGCTAACGCTTCTGATTTTTCCTGGAACTCAGCTTCCTCAGCCAATGCCGCATCCAACTCTTTACGCGCTTCCGCGGCACGCGCAAGGTGATACAGCACATAGGCCAAGTGATAACGCACATCAGGCAGCGATGCCGCCCGCGTACGGGCATCGCGCAGATGTGGTAAGGCGGCTTTGAAATCGCTTTGCTTCGCGAGCGCCCATCCGAGCGTGTCGCGGAACAATGCACTGTCCGGTGTCTGTTCGAGCGCAAATTTTGCGTGTTCGACAGCCTTGGGAATTTCGCCTGTTTTTAACAGGATATTCGCCAAATTGTTATGCGCGCTTGCAAGCGTGGGATCGAGTTTGATCAGCTCATTAAAGCGCGCTTTCGCGAGTTCCATATCATTGCGAAGCATGGCGAACTCGGCCAGTAGTTGCAGCGCCCATACATCGCCCGGATGCACGGCACGCCATTCCGCTAGTACTTGCTCGGCGGCTGTCTGATCACTTTCGCGTAGGGCCATATGTTGCTTAATGACAATCTCCACGCGCTCTCCTTGAGGACGCGTGCGTGCCTGTGCGTAGAACGCCGCGCTCTCCGCGAATTGACGTCGCGCCGCAGCGATGTCACCGCGTAGCGCATAACCCGCCGGATGATCGGCGAATTCCGTGACTAGCTTGTTCGCGATTTCGTCCGCGACTTCAAGCTTGCCGAGCGCGAGTGCAATGTCCCCGATGCGAGCGCGCAATGCGATATCCCGCGGCCTCTCCTGCGCTGCCTTGAACAGCGTGTACTGCGCATCCGCCAAGAACCCTGCGGCGATTTGCTCTTCGCCGATTTCACTCAACCACTCGACATTGAACTCCGCCGACTCGGACATTTTCTTTAGGTGCCCGCGTAATTCCTTCTGTTTGGGGGATGCTTTCAGTACCGCGGTTTTTGTGCGTAACACATGCAGGTTTCCGGGGTACTTATGTTCTTCCTCAAACACGATATTGCGCGCGCCTTCGACGTCGCTGCCGGCGAGCAGCAGTTCGATCAACGTTTTCGCGATTTCAAACTGCTGCGGTGCTTCCTTGTAAGCGTCACGTGCCCATTTGAGAGCGTCTTGATGATTGCCGCGCGCCTCAGAAACGCGCGCGAGTTCAATCAACACCGCGGGATCTTTAGGGCTTTCCTTCAACAGATCGAGTAAGCGCGTGGAAGCCGCTTCAAGTTCACCAACCCTACGATCAAGTTTGGCCAAATTAAGCGCGGCGGGCGTGAATCGAGCATTCTCATTCAGCACTTTCTCGAACAACACTCGCGCTTCGTCCATGCGTTGAAGCCCCACCAGGGTGACGCCATGCAGATTGACGTAAGTGAGATTCTCCGGCTCGTCCGCCACCAGCTGTGCCGCGGCCTTTTCTGCTTGCACATAATCGCCACGATTCATGCGCAGAATGACAAGCGGCATCCCCGCTGACTGGCGCGCGCTGTCTTTGTCAAAAACCTCCGAAAGTGTCGCGAGCGCCGCTTCGCCCTGCCCTTTACGCGCCCGCGCCATCGCAAGGCTCGTCCGTAAATCGGCATCCTCCGGCTTGATTTCGACAGCATGCTCCAGCGTCGCGGCCGCCCGCTGATGTTGTCCATCACCTGAATAGGCACGCGCAAGCAGCGACAAAACCGCTGTGTCATCGCCGTTTTCGTCAAGCGCGGATTTCAACAACGCGATGGCTTCTGGAAACTTGCCTTTTTCCATTTTGAGCGTGGCCAGCATACGGCGCGTTTGTGTCTCGCCTGCGGCGTAACGCACGTAACGCGTGAGATAGCCTTCCGCGAGTTCGTGATTACCGAGGTGGTAGTTGGCAACGCCTGCGATCATTAGAAACTGCAAGTTGCCGTTGACGACCTTACCACCAAGTATTTCCAGTAGTTTGGCCGTTTCGTCCAATACTTCGCGCGACGTCTTGCGGTCGCCGGCCCGCTCCGCACGAATCGCTTTTAAAAATAAAAGGCGTGGATCTTTTGATTCGAGTTTCTCAAACTGCGCAAAGTCGGCTTCGGTCTCTTCAATCCTATTGAGATCAAAGAGGATCCCGATTCGCGCAAGGCGCGCCGCGGCATTCCGCGGCTCAAGCGTGATGACTTGACTGTATTCCTCAAGGGCGCGCTCTAATTTTCCTTCGACATGGAGTAAGGACGCGGCTGAAAGTCGTGTCAACGGATGATTCGGCGCAAATTCCAACGCTGCATCAATGATACGGTGCGCTTCCTCAAGCTTACCTTCGCGCATCGCGAGCGTGGCCCGAATTGACATTTCGCCGGGCGAATTGACTTTTAAAAGCTTTATTTCATTGAGTAAGGCTTGCAGCGCTTTAGAATCATTGAGCTGCATCGCCGCTTCGGCTTTGACTTCGAGCAATTCGACCTGCTGGCGGGGAGATAAGCGCGGCGGCAAAGTCTCGGCCAATAATTCTCGATTGCGAAATTGCAGCATCAACGCGCGCGCGCGCGGCACGCTCGTCAACGCAGGATCGGCACCCGCCTGGACGGCTTCATTTAATGTGGATTCCGCAGCGGGGCCGTCTCCGTTTTCCACGTAACACTGACCGAGCAGCACCAACGCTGGAAGATTTTTGGGATCTTCTTGCAAGATATTTTTGAGCTGTAACACCGCGCCATCGAAGTCGCCGTCATTAAAGCGATTTTGTGCATCTTCATAGAATTCGCCGACTGTGTTCGGCGCGCCGGAGACATTCGTGGTTGCGAGCAACGCAATGCACAGCATCGCGATAATCGCCGATCGGCGTGTGGGAAGATTTAAATACACAGGTGTTTACTCGCAAAAAAGTAACGTGAGCGTAAGCAGGCTCGCGATGAAATAACACGCCTAACCGTACAGATTTAGCGGCCGCTACAATTTTTTGCCGGGATTTTTTTGTGCGAAGGAGAGCGTTTATAGGACTTTATCCTTAGATAAAATGCCTATATCCCGTGATCCGGATTTTTTTCATGTTGACGGCGGGATCAGTCACTAGAATCCCTGGCGTGGCAACCATGCGTCCGATCTTTTTGATAGACGGATGGGCCAGTGACAAATCCGCGAACTTTTCGGCGAGTACCGACGGCACACACAGACACAGTTCGTAATCATCACCCCCACTAAGTGCACAGCGGAAAGCCTCGTCAGCATCGGTCACCCGCCGTAGCGCGGGACTTAACACGGTCTGGACATCGCTGATTTCGGCGCCGCATCCACTGCGTGTGGCGACATGGTTTAAATCGGCGAGCAGCCCATCGGAAATATCGATGCAGGCACTCGCTACACCACGCAAGGCCTGACCTAGCGCCACCTGTGGTCGTGGGCGCCGAAACTTGCTAATCAACGCCTCAACGTCCTGAGTTCGCGCGGTTGCGCGTTGTAGAAAGCCGAGACCCGCGGCGGCATCGCCCAAGTAACCGGATACATAGATAGAGTCGCCGGGGTGCGCTCCATGGCGTGTGAGCGCCGCGCCACGCGGCACCCCACCGATCAACTGTATGGTCACGGTGAGCGGCCCGCGGGTGGTATCGCCACCGATGAGCGCCACGCCGTGTTGCGCGAGAGTATGGCGCAGCGAATCCGCGAACGCGCGTAGCCATGTCTCATTGGCTTCCGGAATGGTTAGCGCGAGCGTCGCCCAGTAAGGAACCGCACCCATTGCCGCGAGATCGCTCAAGTTCACGGCGAGCGCGCGATAAGCGATATCAGCGGCGGGGAAGTCGTGCGGAAAATGCACGCCGTCGACGAGCGTATCGGCGACCACCACCAATTGCTCGCCGATCGGGGGTTCCAAGATCGCGCCGTCGTCGCCGATGCCAAGTACCACATCCGCACGGTGACCGGCAGCTGGGATCAGCAGCGATTCAATGAAAGCGAATTCGTCCACGGACGTTGCGCGCGCGACGCGCGTCAAGCCGCGGGCGGGGCTTGTGCCTCGATTTCGACGGCGCGCTGCACGCGCGCGCATTTATCGAGGACGCCATTGACATATTTATGTGCTTCTTCGGCGCCGAACATTTTGCAGAGTTCGATCGCTTCGTTGACTACGACGCGCCAAGGAATTTGCATCGACACGCGCAGCTCGTACGCGCCGACAAGCAGAATCGAACGCTCAACCGGCCCAAGCTTGAGCCATTCACGGTCGAGCGCCGGCGTCAAATCTTCGCGTAGTTGATTGAACCGCGCGGGAATATCGCGCACCAGCGTTGAAAAGTATTCCATGTCGACATTGATGAGTTCGCGCTCGGCCACGAACTCGGTCAAGATGTCACTCGGCTCGTGCCCCGCGAGCTGCCATTGGTAAAGCGCCTGAACCGCGCAGCGACGCGCATGTACCCGACGCAGATTGGCGCCTCTCGCCGTCATCTAGATCTGCTTTAACAACGACACCATCTCGATGGCCGTGATCGCAGCTTCGCTGCCTTTGTTGCCGGCCTTGGTACCCGCGCGTTCGATTGCCTGCTCGATGGAATCGACCGTCAAGACACCAAACACCACGGGCACGCCGGTATCGGCCGCCACCGCCGCCAAGCCGCTCGAACAGGTGCCCGCCACGTGATCGAAATGTGGGGTCGCGCCACGGATAACGGCGCCAAGCGCAATGACCGCGTCCACCTTGCCGCTTGCGGCAAACTTGCGCACCGTCACCGGCAACTCAAACGCGCCCGGCACGCGTGCCACCGTGATGTCCGATTCTTTAATGCCGTGCCGACGCAACGTATCCAAACAACCTTTTTCCAATTGGTCGACGATGAATTCATTGAAACGGCTGCACACAATCGCGATTTTGCAAGTGCCGCCGACCAACTTGCCTTCAATTTCTTTGATTCCGCTCATCGTATTTCCTATCGCGCTAGTTGACGTATTCAACGACTTCCAAACCAAACCCTGACAGCACGTGATAGCGCCGCCGCTGACTCATGACCCGCATTTTGCGTACGCCAAGATCGTTCAAGATTTGCGCGCCGAGCCCTATCTGGCGGAAGTCGGAGGAAATTGATCGCGTTGGAGTCTGCCGCGCCGTATCCGCAGGATCCGAGCCATAGCGGGCGAGCTGTCGCACCAATTCGTCGTTATCAACCTGATCGGTCAAAATGATCACCACGCCTTCGTTTGCTTCTGCCACGCGCCGTAGCGCGTCGCGCAGCGGCCAGCCCGCGGCCGGCAGTTGGTTACCGGTTAAGTCGTCGATCGGATTATAGATATGCACGCGTACAAGTGTCGGCCGCTCAGGGCTGATATCACCGCGCACCATCGCGAGATGCACATTTCCGCGCATGCCATCGCGATAAGCCAATAAGCGAAACTCGCCGAACTCGGTTGGAATAATCGCTTCCGATACCCGTTCGGCCGTTCGTTCATGCTGGGTGCGATAGCGAATCAAATCCGCGATCGTGCCCATTTTAAGATTGTGTTGTCGGGCGATTTTTTCGAGATCCGGCCCACGCGCCATGGTTCCATCGTCATTCAGAATTTCAACGATGACCGCCGCGGGTTCAAGCCCGGCAAGCCGCGCGAGATCGCAGCCCGCCTCGGTATGGCCGGCACGCGATAACACCCCACCGGGTTGGGCCATCAGCGGGAAAATGTGACCGGGCTGCACGATATCGCTGGGCTTGGCGTTAGGATCGACCGCCACTTGGATGGTGCGGGCGCGGTCGGCTGCGGATATTCCGGTCGTCACGCCTTCCGCCGCCTCGATCGACATCGTAAAGTTGGTGCGGTGGGTGTAATAAGTTTCCTGCACCATCAGCGGCAAATTGAGTTGCCGGCAACGCGCCTCGGTCAGCGTCAAACAAATGAGCCCACGCCCATAGCGCGCCATGAAATTCACATGCTCGGCGGTGCAATGGCTGGCGGCGATCAAAAAGTCGCCCTCGTTCTCGCGGTCTTCATCGTCCATGATGATGACCATGCGTCCGGCGCGTAGGTCGTCGATGATTTCTTGTGTGGAATGAAAACTCATGCGCAATGTTCCGAAAAAAATTGATCACCCGGCGGGCGATCTTGCAAAGGGCGTTAAGCGCCCTCGGTTTGAGGAGCTGTCTCTAGCATCCGCTCTAAATAACGCGCGATCAGATCGACCTCCAGGTTAGCGCAATGTCCTGGGTGCAGTTCATCCAGGGTGGTCTCCCGCAGCGTGTGTGGGATGAGCAGTAGCTCAAACTCCGCTCCCTCGACGCGGTTGACGGTCAAACTAACGCCTTCGACGCAGATCGATCCTTTGTGCGCGATGTAGCGCGCGAGGCTCGTCGGCGCGCGCAAGCGAAAGAACACATACTCGGCGCGCGTTTCGCGCGCGAGCACCTCCCCGACACCATCGACATGCCCACTCACCAAGTGTCCGCCGAGTCGATCGGCGAGACGCAGCGCTTTCTCCAAGTTAACGCGTGACCCTGCGGCGCGCGTGCCAAGCGTGGTGTGTGCGAGTGTTTCCGGCGACACATCCACGCTAAACGTACTCTCGGATTGCGCCGTCACCGTCAAGCAAGCGCCCGAGACGGCGATACTGTCGCCTAGACGGACATCGTCGAGCGGCAATGCACCTGCTTCTATCTCAAGGCGCCGGCCTTGCGCTGCCGGCACGGACGATTTGATGCGACCAATCGCTTGCACAATACCGGTAAACATCCCGGCACTATCGAGGATGCCTATGGTTGCGTCAAGGCAGCGGATGGTGCCAAGCGTAGGCGTTCATCGCCGCCGACTTGCACACGTTCGATGACCTGCCAACGGTACGCATCGCTAAGCGAGGTAAGTTCCGGCAGCGGAAACGCCGAGCGCGCGGTATGCCCCAAAATCACCGGCGCGATATACAAAACCAACTCGTCGATCAAACGAGCGGCGAGCAGACTACCGACCAAGGTGGGGCCGGCTTCGACCAAAATTTCATTCAGTTCGAGTTCTCCTAAGCGCCTAAATAGCGCCGCGAGATCCAACCCCTGGGCGGTACGCGCGAGGAACTCGACGCGCGCCGCGCCCGGCGGTACGCCACGCCCGGCGAAATTTTCGTCCGCAAAGATCCACACCTCCCCCAAGTTCCCGAATATTCGAGCCCCGGGCGGCGTGCGCAAACCCGAATCAAGCACCAGTCGCAATGGCGCCCGGCCTGCTAGATCGAACTTTGCGTCACGGACATTCAATTGCGGATCATCTGCCAGTACCGTGCCGATCCCCGTTAGGATCGCATCGACCCCGGCACGCAGCCGCTGCACATCCGCACGCGCCGCCGCCCCGGTAATCCACTGACTTACGCCATTGGCGAGCGCGACTTTGCCGTCCAGGCTCATGCCGACTTTGGCGGTGACGAATGGCCGGCCACGTGTGTGGCGTAGGAAGAATCCGCGATTGAGTTCGCGCGCGGGGACGGCGAGCAAGCCGCCGGCTACCGCAATCCCCGCCTGCGTTAACACTCGCGCGCCGCCACCCGCCACCCGCGGATTCGGATCTTCCACCGCGTAAACCACACGCGCGAGGCGCGCCCCTATCAAAGCCTGCACGCAAGGCGGGGTCCGGCCATAATGGCAGCACGGCTCGAGTGTAACGTACGCGGTGGCACCAACGGCAGCCGCTTCGGCCGCTTGGAGGGCAAGGACTTCGGCATGCGCCTCACCGGCTCGATAATGAAATCCCTCCCCGACGATGGTGCCGTTCTTCACGATGACACAGCCGACGCGCGGGTTGGGGCGGGTCGAGTAAAAGCCGCGCGCGGCGAGTTCGAGCGCGCGTGCCATGAAGAGATGATCCTCGGCAGTGAAAAGAGAACTCGACATCGATTTTGAGGCGCCCGCGCCTCTTGTTTTCAACGCTTTTTGGTTTGTTCGGCCGGGATGAGATCGAGCTGCTGGGCGCGCAGATCCGGCGGCAAATCGTTTTCCAAACGTTCGATCTCCTCCAGAAACGCGCGTACGTCTTCGAAACTGCGATAAACCGAAGCGAAGCGAACGTAGGCCACTTGATCCAGACCACGCAGCGCATCCATGACGAATTCGCCGATCCGGCTCGATTCCAACTCGCGTTCGCCGCTTTCACGGATGCGTCGCTTGATGTGGTTAAGCGCCGCTTCCACCCGCTCCATGGCAACCGGGCGCTTTTCCAACGCCTTTAAGATACCGCCGCGCAGCTTTTCTTCGCTGAAGGTCTCTCGCCGGCCGTCGCTTTTGACGATGCGCGGCAGGCTAAGCTCGGCTGTTTCGTAGGTGGTGAAGCGCGCTTTGCACTCCATACACTCCCGTCGGCGACGGATCTGATCGCCTTCGCCGAGCAGCCGGGAATCGATCACTCGCGTATCGTGATGCGTACAAAACGGGCAGTGCATGGCCGAACCACGGCGCCTTTCGTTGCATTATCGCGCCGGCATTATTTCGCAGAAGGTCGGGCGACTCAACGCTAAGCGATCGCTGCGCGCGCCCTAGCCTGACTTCGGCGGGGATTGCCTATCTAAATCGCGCGGAATACGCGTCTCCCAGACTGCAGAAGGCGCGTGCGCGGCCGCTAATATCGCCATGAAAACCGCTTCGTTGCCCCGCGCGCCGCGCGTCCGCGATCTCGAAAACCGCTTTGCCGCGGTCACGCAAGACCGCTTGCGGCGCGCGTTCGACACCTTGTCACCACGCCAACAGGATGTGGTCGAAGTCATTCCGTTGCTGTTTCACTTAAATCACCCTTTACTGCCGGGCTATTGCGGGCCGGAAACACCTTACGGCATCGCCGACTATTCGGTTCCGCGTGCCGCCGTGGCGGCCGCGCGCCGATTTGTAAAAACGTTTAGCCTGGACTCACGCGCACTGCGCGTGCACGCGATTCGCGGCATTTACTTGATGGGCAGCGCGGGGACCGTCGCCTACTCACGCGACAGCGATCTGGACATTTGGCTCTGCCACGCAAGCGAGCTCGATGCGCAACAAATCGCGCTCTTAAAGCGCAAAGCGGCCTCGATCGAAGCATTCGCGCTTACGCATGGCGTGGAGATCCACTTCTATGTCTTCGACCCCGAGCGCTTCCGACGCGGCGAAACGCTGCGTCTATCGGCCGAAAGCAGCGGCAGTTCCCAGCATTACTTGTTGTTGGATGAGTTCTATCGCTCCGGACTGTTGCTTGCCGGGCTCAAACCCCTCTGGTGGTTCGTGCCACCTGAGGTGGAAGCGAATTACGATCAATTTGTAGCGGAAGCGATCCATCAGCGACGGATCTCGGCGCGACACTACGTTGACTTCGGCGGCGTTCCGCAAATTCCGCCGGCGGAATTCTTTGGCGCGGCGCTGTGGCAGCTCTACAAAAGCATCGATTCCCCTTACAAGTCCGTCATGAAACTTTTGCTGATGGAATCCTATGCGGCGGATTATCCCGATATCCGGCTACTCAGTCATCGCTACAAGCACACGCTGAATGCCGCGAATCTGGCGCTTGATGATTTGGATCCCTATCTCGCCATGTTTCGGCGGGTAGAAGAGTATCTAATGGCGCGCCACGACACCGATCGTTTACGCCTCTTGCGCCGCGCGTTTTATTTAAAAACCAACGAATCTCTGTCCGCTCCCGCCGATCCGCGTCAACCGAGTTGGCGGCGCGAAATATTGCAGCAACTGGTAGCCGCCTGGGGTTGGTCGACGCATGAGATCGTTGCGCTCGACCATAGGCCCACCTGGCGTCTCGAAGCCGCCCGCGAAGAACGCCGCGAGTTAGTCAAAGCGTTACAAAAGAGCTATTTGGTGCTCGCTGAATTTGCGCGCCGCCATGGCGATGAACACCATATCACCGCAAGCGATCTCAACGTGCTTGGGCGCAAGCTCTACGCGGCGTTCGAACGCAAACCGCACAAGCTCGAACTCATCACGCGAGGAATTTGCCAGCATCCGGTCGAGCCGGTGCTCACCCTCATGCAACTGAGCGCCGACGAGGGCGACGGATGGGCCTTGTTCGAAGGCAGGGTGGAAATCGGCCAGGAAGCGCGCGCCAAGCTGATGAGAAAAGGCGAGTCCATGGTTGAGTTGGTGGCGTGGTGTCATTTTAACCGGTTAAACGACACGCAGACGGAATGGCAGCTGTTCAGAAATGGTGAGCGCCAAGCGCTTAGCCAGTTGCGCAAGTTGCAAGAAGCCTTCATGGAGACCTTTCCCACACGGCAATCGAGCGAAGTCACCGTCGAGGCGCTGGCGCGACCGCCGCGCACGGGTGCCGCGTTGTTCTTTTTCAACACCGAGCACACGGCCACCCCGCTCAAGCTTGCCGATGGCGATGTTTTGACGACCAGTCATACCGACGCCTTTCGGTTCGGCGGTAGCCAAGTCAATCTGTTGGAATCGGTTGACCTCGTGTACGAAACCACCTGGGGGGAGTTCTTCAGTTATCGCTATAGGGGTCGAGATGCCCTACCCCGCGCGTTGTGTGAAGCCTACGAACGGGGCGCTGCTCATTTGCCGATCGCCCCCGCACTGTACTGCTTCGCGCACGACTATGGCCATCTCATCAAGCAGCGGGCACAGGCCTATGTGGAAGAGATCGGTCGCTTTCTTTGCGCGCCCGGCCTTAAGCGTAACGTGCACCACATCGTTGCAATCGACGATTCTTATCTCGAGCTCGCGTCACGCGACGGGCGCTGGCTGCATAAACTCCACACCAATGCACTATCTCTATTTAAAAGCTTGGGCAGTGCGAGCACAGTGTTTCGCGACGTGCATTTCGATGCGAACTGCGCCGACAACTTGCCGCTCGCCGCTATCTACCGCCACAATCGACAACAAGTGGTACAGGCGTTCGCCTATCAACATGGCCTCAAAGTTGATCTCTATGTGCTCGATGAACGCGGCGATTTGTATGTCGAGCGCCAAATTGAGCAAAGCATCGCCATCTCGTTCGATCATCTCGCGCGCTTTCTTGCCTCACTCAAGCTGAGCGCGCCCGCACCGACGGCACTCACGAACGAGCGCTTCACGATTGAGTGGTATCACTTACAGTCGATCACGGGAAGTCGTTGGCAGGTGGTGCGCGCGCAAACACCCGTGCCGTCACCCAGCGCTTATGTGGCATTGCGTGTGTTTGCCGATGTCAATGACGCGGGAGACTCACATTTCACCTGCTATTGCGAAGAGCGCGAATTCAGCTCACGCGACCTTGGCAGCGGCTTGTTTAACGCGCTCGCGCGCTTCTTGCTCGCTAATCGGCACGCCCAAACGCGCTATCCCGCCTATATCACCGAATTCACGATGTCTGAGCAATTCGCGAACCGCCACGCTGGCAACGGCGGCACCGCGCATCTGCTCGAACTGAAGAAACGCTTTGAATACCACCTAACGAAAGCGGTCCGCAGTACGCCGCTTACGGACTAACGCCGCGACGTTACGCTCGCGGCATCCCGCCGCGCGGAGTCCGTTACAATGTCGGCCTTTCAAGGTTCGAGTACGGTCGGTCATGAGCGATTCTGAGAGTTTTTTTGCGCGCGCGGAGCGCTTGGTTGCCCGCCTTGAGCGCTTGTTTCCGGCGGCTACGGAGTTTCCCGCCGAGCCCGCCTTGGCCTGGCGTTGGCGACGACGTGACGGTCGCGCCGAATTGCAAGCTATCCGGCAAATCAGCCCACTTGCACTCGCCGATCTGCAACACATCGAGCATCAGCGCGACGAGCTGGAACGCAACACACGGCAGTTCCTGGTCGGTTTGCCGGCCAATAACGCATTGTTGTGGGGTCCGCGCGGCACCGGAAAATCGTCGCTCATCAAAGCGCTATTCAATGCCTATTCACCCCAGGGCCTGCGCGTCATCGAAGTTGATCGGGGCGATCTCGTCGATTTACCGTACATCGCGGAGCTGGTGCAGGGCCGCCCTGAGCGGTTTATCGTGTTCTGCGACGACCTGTCGTTTGACGAACACGATGCGACCTACCGCGCGTTAAAAACCGTGCTCGATGGGTCGCTCGCCGCCACCCCCAACAACGTGCTGATTTACGCCACGTCTAACCGCCGTCACTTGGTTCCCGAGCGCCTACGCGATAACGCGGACGCCCAGGCCGTCGATGGCGAGATCCACCAGAGCGAAGCGGTCGAAGAAAAAATTTCGTTATCCGAGCGCTTTGGTTTGTGGTTGTCGTTTCATCCTTACAACCAAGAGCGTTATCTCGATATCGTGCGTCATTGGCTGCACGCGTTTGGTCTCGATGATCCAACTTGCGCAAGCGCCGAACGTGCTGCCTTGCAGTGGGCACTCCTTCACGGTTCACGCAGTGGGCGTTCGGCATTTCAATTCGCCAAGGATTGGGCCGGGCGTCAGCGCTTGGCGCAAGGTGGTGCGGCGTGACGATCGACAACGCTACCTTGCTCGAGGTGAGACGCCGCGCCGAGCGTCTCTTTTCGCCCGCCGAGATTGAGATCGCGGTGTGCCGTATGGCCGACGAGATCACAGCCCGCATCGGGACCCACCAACCGCTCCTACTGACACTGATGACGGGCGGCTTGGTGCCGACCGCGCTGCTGTTGCCACATCTCGATTTTCCGCTGCAGGTCGATTATTTGCATTTGACGCGGTATGGCCAAGCCACCACCGGCGGTGAATTGAGTTGGTTACGCGAACCCGCGTTGCCGCTCGCTGGGCGCACTGTGCTACTCGTCGATGATCTGCTCGATCGCGGCATTACGCTTCAGGCCGCCGTTGAATCCTGCCGCGCACGCGGTGCCGCGGAAGTTTTGACCGCTGTGCTGATTCACAAGGAAATGCCGACGCGACCCGGCCTTGAGCGCACTGATTTCGCAGCCCTACGCTCGCCGGACCGATACCTCTTTGGCTACGGCATGGACTATAAGACTTACTGGCGCAATGCCCCTGGCATCTTTGCCGCGGTGGATAGTTAAGGATTTTTATGGGAGCGCCTCATGCCATCATCGGCGGTAGCGGCCTCGATCGCTTGGCGGCGCTGACGATTCAGCGCGAGCACGCCGTCATGACCGCCTACGGCGCGCCGTCCGGGGCGTTACAGGAGGGTATGCTTGACGGCACGCCCGTGGTGTTTTTGCCGCGACACGGCGTGACGCACGCGATCCCGCCGCACAAAATCAATTACCGCGCGAATATCGCGGCACTGCGCGATTTCGGCGTGCGTGAAATTTTCGCGGTCACTGCCGTGGGCGGAATCGGCGATAACACCGGCCCAGGCAGCCTTGTCATTCCTGAGCAGATTATCGATTACACCTACGGTCGTGAACACACCTTCTACGATGGTATCGGCGGAGCACTCGACCACATCGAATTCGGCGCGCCGTATAGCGCTGAACTCCGTACCTGCCTATTCGCGGCAGCACGCGCGATAAATCTTACAGTGGTCGATGGCGGTGTTTACGGCGCGACTCAAGGCCCGAGACTCGAGACCGCCGCCGAAATCCAGCGCTTGAAGCGCGATGGTTGCACGCTGGTCGGCATGACAGGCATGCCGGAAGCGGCGCTGGCGCGTGAAGCGGGTCTTGCCTACGTCAATTGCGCGTTAGTCGTGAATTGGGCGGCTGGACTTGAGACCACGCCCATCTCGTTGGAACAAATCGGGCGTGAATTAAATGACGGCATGACCCGCGTCGTGACCCTGCTCAGTCGGGCATTACGGGATCGCCGCTCGGCGCAAGCTCGCTAGCTTCATCAGGGGAGGGGGTGAGCGCAGTCACCTGCACCAAAACACCCGCTAACGCGTGGTCCAAATAATGTAATTCCCCGGGCATTAGTTTGCGCGTTTCGTGGATCCCGACCAGGGCCTCGCCGACACGTGCGACGAAATGCGCGCGCAGCTGCAACGCCTCACGATTGCCGGTAATTTGTACGGTGCCTTCCAACGGCGCCAGCGCTAGCCCGGCGTCGACAGGGGGGACGACGTGCACCGTGCGTACGTCCGCGTCACGCTGCAGCCAACCGACGTGGAACACCGGGGTGATATCACCCGCGCGGGCCAGTACTCGATAAGCGCCGGCAAGGGTCAACGCATGCGCTGGTAATGCTGCGAAGGCCACTTTCTTTCCGGCCAGATCGGGCTCACTCGCGGGTTCGGCCAGCAAGCTCGCGCTCGCGAAGTCAGGCGGCACGGGATCGCTGGCCCAACTGCCGGCGGAATCGGCGTAACGGAAACCAATGACCTCGACTTGAAACCACTCTTCGGCAGCAACGCCTACCGAGATAAACGTCAACGCGAACGCGAGCCACCTTAATGTATTGGCGCGTTTGGTCACTGCAGGCTCCGCAATAGTTTTTCGACTTCGGCGAACCGTGCGCTGGCATCCGGCAGATCCAACTTTAACCGCAGCTTATCTTGCCCGTCCAAGCGATATCCCCTGCCTGACTGCAATAACTTGACGATTTTCGCGGGTTCCACGTCGGGTTTCGGGAGAAACTCGACGACACCGCCTTGGCGTCCGAAATCCAGGCGCTTGATCCCGATCTGCATGGCCGCGAGTTTTAACCGGGTTAAGCGAAACAAATTATGAATCGGCTCTCGCAGCTCACCGAAGCGATCGACCATTTCCTCTTGCAACCCTTCGAGTTCATCTTCGTCGCGGACGCTCGCGATCCGCTTGTATTGGATCAACCGCGCGTGCACATCGGGCAAATAATCCTCCGGCAACAACGCCGGCACGTGTAACTCGATTTCGGTCCCGGGCGAAGCGTCTTCGAAATTCGGCGTGCGCCCGGCTTTCAACGCTGCCACCGCGCGGTTCAAAAGCTCTGTATACAGCCCGAACCCGATTTCTTGAATATGTCCGCTTTGTTCGTCACCGAGAATTTCACCCGCGCCGCGGATCTCCATGTCGTGCGTCGCGAGCGTAAAGCCGACCCCAAGGTCCTCCAATGCTTCCATCGCTTCCAGCCGTTTAACGGCGTCGGCAGTAATCGCTTTACGCGGCGGCACCACCAGATACGCGTACGCGCGGTGATGCGAACGGCCCACGCGCCCGCGCAACTGGTAGAGCTGCGCGAGGCCAAATTTATCCGCGCGATTGATCACGATGGTGTTGGCATTGGGCACATCGATCCCGGTTTCGATAATCGTGGTGCAGACCAACACATTGCAGCGGCGGTGATAGAAATCGAGCATGATGCGCTCGAGATCACGTTCGCGTAACTGACCATGCGCAAACTGTACCCTGGCCTCGGGCACGAGCGCGGCTAATTGCTGCGCGACTTTCTCGATGGTTTCGACTTCGTTGTGCACGAAATACACCTGGCCACCGCGCGCGAGCTCGCGCATGAGGGCCTCGCGCAGGATCTCGTCGGACCATTCGTAAATGAAAGTTTTAATCGCCAAACGCTTCGACGGAGCCGTGGCGATGACGGACATTTCGCGAGTGCCGGCGAGCGCCAGGTTCAGCGTGCGAGGGATTGGGGTCGCCGTCATCGTCAAGATATCCACTTCGGTGCGCAACGCTTTGATCTGCTCTTTCTGACGCACGCCGAAGCGATGTTCTTCGTCAATGATGAGCAGTCCAAGATTCTTGAACTTGATGTCGCGACCGAGCAATTTGTGCGTGCCGATTACCAAATCGACGGTGCCGTCCGTAATCCCCGCGCGCACCTGCTTCGTCGCCTGCGCATCGCTGAAACGCGAGAGTTGTTCGATCTTAACCGGCCAGTCGGCGAAACGATCGCGAAACGTCTGATAGTGCTGTTGCGCAAGTAAAGTGGTCGGCACCAACACCGCGACTTGTTTGCCGTCGTTGATGGCGACAAACGCCGCGCGCATCGCGACTTCCGTTTTGCCGAATCCGACATCTCCGCAGATAAGTCGGTCCATCGGTCGGGGCGCCTGCATATCCGCAATCACGGCATCGATCGCGGCCTGTTGATCGGGCGTCTCTTCGAATGGGAAATTCTGCTCGAAACTCCAATACGCGTCGCGCTCGAATTTAAACGCATGACCCTGACGGGCGGCGCGTTTGGCATGAATTTCGAGTAACTCGGCGGCGACGTCACGGATCCGCTCAGCCGCGCGTCGGCGTGCTTTGTCCCATTGTCCGCTGCCGAGTTTGTGCAGTGGTGCATGTTCCGGATCGATTCCGGTGTAGCGGCTGATGAGCCCAAGCGATGCAACCGGAATGTAGAGCTTATCGTCGTCGGCGTACTCGAGTTTGATGAACTCGCTGACAACGTCGCCTGCGCGCAGTACTTCCAATCCGAGGTAGCGACCAATGCCGTGTAGTTCATGCACCACCGGTGCGCCGACCGATAATTCGGCAAGGCTGCGCACCACGGCTTCTTGGTCAACATTGGTGCGCCGGCGGCGCCGACGTTGCGAAGCCCGTTCACCGAACAGCTGACTCTCGGTGACGATGGCGACATGCGGATCGTCGAGTTCAGTGCCGTCGGCAAGCGTCGCCACCGCCAATCCGCACTTGGCATCACCCGCGAGAAATTCTTGCCACGAAGCGAAAACCTTGAGTGGTAACCGGTGACGCGTGAACAATTCCGCAAAGGTTTCGCGGCGGCCGCTCGATTCCGCAACGAACAACACGCGGCCGGCAAAGCTCTCGACATACCGTAGCACGGCGGCGAGCGGCTCGCGTGCCCGCACATCGACCGGCAAATGGACGCTCGGACGCGTCGCAAAACGCACGCCGTGTGCGCGGTCAAGCCATTCATCGCCGCCGAGGGAAGCGCGGCGGCAGCCGGCGAGGTGGTTTTGTACTTCCTGCCAATCAAGAAACAAACTCGCCGGCGGTAAGATCGGTCGCTCGATGTCGTGCGCCAATTGGGTGTAGCGCGCGGCGACCGTCGCTTCGAAATGCTCGGCGGCGGTGCTGACGGATGCGTCGAGCAGGAACAGCGGATCGGCAGGTAGGTAATCAAATAGCGCTGACGTGTTGTCAAAAAAAAGCGGCAAATAGTATTCGATGCCCGCCGGCGCGAGCCCGCGGCTGACATCCTCGAATAGGGGACAAGCCGTCGGCCGTCCTTCGAAATTTAAACGCCAATTCCGTTTGAAGGTTGCGACGGCGTCCGCAGTCAGCGGCACTTCGCGTCCCGGCAGCAGCTCAATCTTATCGACCGTGTGCAACGAGCGCTGTGTCTCAACTTCAAACACGCGCAGCGACTCGATCTCGTCATCAAATAAATCGATTCGAAACGGTTGATTGGCACCCATCGGAAAGACGTCGATGATCGAACCGCGAAGCGCAAAGTCGGCATGATCCTGCACCTGTGACACCGAACGGTAGCCCGCTTCGACTAAACGCTGTCGAAACTTTTCGCGATCAAGCCGCTCACCTTTCGTGAGCAGAAAGCTTTGGCCTTGCAGCCAGGCCTTCGGCGCGAGTCGGTGCAGCAAAGTCGGCACGGCAATGATCAAGCAGGCCTGACGGACATTCGCGAGTTCGGAAAGCGTCGCGATTCGGTCGGAGACTATGTCCTGATAAGGACTGAAACGGTCATACGGCAACGTTTCCCAATCGGGTAGATGCAAGAGCCGTAGCTCCGGCGCGAAAAACGCGAGATCCGCATCGTACTGACTGGCGGTGACCGAATCCGCGCACACGATGACCGTGAGTCCCGGATGCGCGCGCGCGGCGGCTGCGACCGCGAGCGCGCGGCCGGCGCCGAACAACTGAGTCCAGTACTGCATGTGCTGACCGACGGCCGGCAACAAGGGCGAGAGCGCGCTTCGCTTGGGGCGCGCGTCGATAGGGCCGTCTTCGAAACTCATCGCGGAAATGCTAACGAAACTATGGTGGACGGGGTTGTACGACTACGACTGCGCTTGAGCAATCTCACGCACCAGCGCCGCGACCGCGTCGCGGGGTGATGCCGCGCGCGTGATCGGCCGCCCAATCACCAAGTAATCACCGCCCGCGGCTATCGCGGCGGCGGGTGTCGCAACGCGCTGTTGATCGTCTTGGCTCGTGTCCGCGGGGCGGATCCCCGGCGTTACGGTTATGAACCCCGCACCGAGTTCCTGTTTGAGTGTCGCGATCTCCTGCGGCGAGCACACCACTCCGTCCAAACCGCTCGCGTGCGCCAAGGCGGCGAGACGAGAGACTTGCGCGGCGGGAGTCGCGCCGACGCCGAGATCTCGTAGATCCGCCGCGGCGAGACTGGTTAGTACGGTTACGCCCACCAGCAATGGAGGAGTTCGTGCTTCGTCTACCGCGCCGCGTGCGGCGCGCAACATTTCCCGTCCGCCGCTCGCATGCACATTCAGCATCCACACGCCGAGATCCGCCGCCGCCTTACACGCCGCCGCGACGGTGTTGGGGATATCGTGAAATTTAAGATCTAAAAACACCCGCTTGTTAGCGCCCACGATCTTGCGCACGAGTTCCGGGCCTTCGCGCGTGAATAGTTCTTTGCCGACTTTGAATGCGCAGTCGGTATCCTGGAGCGCGGTGATGCAGGCGAACGCCGACTCCGCTTCTGGATAGTCGAGTGCGACGATAATGCGTTCGCTTAACTTCATTCGCCTTCGATGCCGTGAATAGGTTTGGTTTTGTTCCACGCTTTGCAGCTTGGACACTGCCAGTGCATCGAGCGTCCGGCAAACCCGCACTGTCCGCATTTGTGGGTGGCTTTGGTGGCAATGAGGCGTACGACGGTTTCGCGCAGGATGTTGAGATCATCGCGCAACTCACCCGTGACCCCGCGAGTGGAATACTCGATGAGTCGTTCAACGCCTTTCAGCGTGGGGCGAATTTTCAGCTCGTTGACAAAATAAGACTTCGCCGCGTCCTCGCCTTGTGCGTCTTCAATCAACTCGGCGACCGCCAGCATCGGCGACACGCCGGCGCGCAAACTCACTAATCTGTCGAGGTACTCGCGCAGCTCGTCAACGCGGTCGAGTTCGCGATAACAGCGGGATAAAGGCACGATGGCTTCCGCGAGTAGATCGACGTCTTGATGTTCGACCCGTTTCAAAAACTGAATCGCACGTTCGAATTCTCGATTGGCGATTGCGATGGAGGCATGCATGAGACTGGCTCGCGCGCATTTGCGGTTGGCCGCGAGCGCTCGATCGAGCAACTCCTGCGCCTCGGCGCGATTGTTGAGGTCGATCTGACCCTGGGCCAGTTCGCAGAGGAAATGCGCGCGTTCGATGCTCAGGTTCTCGCCGTTAATGGCCTCGAGCCGGCTGCTGAAATCTAGAGCCTTAGTCCAATCGCGCTCTTGTTGGTAAATATCGATCAAATGCCGCAACGCGGCCGGCTGGTACATGCCAAGATCGAGCAACTCCAAAAACAAGCTTTCGGCGCGATCAAGCAGACCCGAACGCATATAGTCAAGCCCGAGTTCAAGCAGCGCTTGGCCGCGATGGTTGACGTCTAGCGAAGTACGCGCGACGAGGTTCTGGTGAATCCGTATCGCGCGATCGACTTCGCCGCGCCGGCGAAATAGGTTGCCGAGCGCGAGGTGAGTTTCGACGGTATCGGCTTCGACTTCGAGCACCCGCAAAAAGATTTCGATGGCTTTGTCCGGCCGATCGTCGAGCAGATAGTTAAGCCCCTTAAAGTAGTCTGCGGCGAGCTGCTTTTTGTGATCCCGCCGCACCTCTCCTTTGGAAGGTTCGCGTCGCCCATAAAACCAGCCCGAGATAGCGGCGACCGGCAGCAACAGCGCGGTCAGCGAAAAAAGGATTTCAGCGCCCATCTGACGGTGTTGATTGCGTCGTAGGGCTTGGGTGAGGGGGGCTTAACGTCGCCAAGGCGCCCGCGCGTTTAGTCTCGCGCGCCAGCGCGCGGCGTAGTCCGAATAAGCGTGGCAACAACACCAATATCCCGAGCGATGCGCCGACGACCAGCGCGCCGACCGCCACCCACGACAACGGGAGTTCAAATGTCGCGGTATAGAAATCGAGCCGCACCAGCTGATGATTGCGGCTATGGAAGGCAAGTCCTAACAAGAGCGCCAACGCCACGACGATTAGGCGGATCACGGAGGTCATGTTCGAACTCGCGTATCGCGAGGCGTCAAGCCCGTGCAGCCGCGATCAACGCCGACGAGTTAATCGTCTTCATCCTCGTCTTCGTCATAGGCGCTTGCCGCGCGCCCGCGTTCGATCGTGGCATCATCCAGCGCGTTCACGCGTTCGCGCAGTTCCTTACCAGGCTTGAAGTGAGGCACGTACTTCGCCGGAAGTGAAACCGGATCGCCCGATTTAGGGTTGCGGCCGAGACGAGGTGGACGATAATGCAATGAGAAACTGCCAAAGCCGCGGATTTCAATCCGTTTACCCGTGGCCAACGTCTGGCCCATCTGTTCCAGCATGGTCTTGACCGCGAGTTCAACGTCGCGGTATCCCAGTTGGGCCTGCTTTCTGACAAGAATTTCGATCAGTTCAGATTTTGTCATTCTTGTTCTCGCATAAAAGCCACCTTCTGGCGAGAAGGCGGCGCCGTCCTCGGTTTAGCGTTCCAGATGCTCTTTGAGTAAATCGCCGAGCTTGGTGGTGCCGGACTCGTTATCCGCACTGTATTCCTGTAACGCCGTCGCTTCGTCTTCGCTTTCCTTCGCTTTGATCGAGAGATTGATCACGCGTCGTTTACGATCGACGCCAATAATCATCGCTTCGATTTCTTCGCCTTCCTTCAAGACTTTGCGCGCATCGTCGATCTGGTCACGGGAGATTTCGCTCGCGCGGATGACACCTTCGATGCCGTCGCCCAAGTTCACCGTGGCGGACTTCGCGTCGATGCTGGTAATCGTTCCACGCACCACGCTGCCTTTGCCGCTATCGGCCAAGTAAGACGAGAACGGGTCTTGCGCGAGCTGTTTGACGCCAAGCGAAATGCGTTCGCGTTCGGCATCAACCGCCAGCACCACGGTTTCAAGTTCGTCGCCCTTCTTGAAGTTACGCACCGCTTCCTCGCCCGGGATATCCCAGGACAGGTCGGACAGATGCACCAAGCCATCGATGCCGCCCTCGAGCCCAATAAAGATGCCAAAATCGGTGATCGATTTGATAACGCCCGAGACCCGATCGTTCTTGTTGTGGGTGGCCGCGAATTCTTCCCATGGATTCGCGCGGCATTGTTTCATGCCGAGTGAAATGCGCCGGCGCTCTTCGTCGATATCGAGCACCATGACTTCGACTTCCTGACCGAGATGCACCACTTTCGACGGATGAACGTTTTTGTTGGTCCAGTCCATTTCGGACACGTGTACCAAACCTTCGACGCCGGCTTCGATCTCGACGAAACAGCCATAGTCGGCAATGTTGGTGACCGTGCCGAACAGCCGGGCGTGCTCAGGGTAACGCCGCGAAATATCGACCCATGGATCTTCGCCGAGTTGCTTCAGGCCCAACGACACGCGGGTGCGTTCGCGGTCGAATTTCAGCACCTTGACCGTGATCTCTTCGCCGATATTGACCACTTCCGACGGGTGCTTGACGCGTTTCCACGCCATGTCCGTGATGTGCAGCAGGCCATCGATGCCGCCCAAATCGATGAACGCGCCATAGTCGGTGAGGTTCTTGACCAAGCCTTTGGTGACCGCACCTTCTTTCAAGCTTTCGAACAACGCTTCGCGTTCGGCCGAATTTTCGCTTTCGACCACCGCGCGGCGCGAAACCACGACATTGTTGCGCTTGCGGTCGACTTTGACGACTTTGAATTCGAGCGGTTTGCCTTCGAGATAGCTGGTATCGCGGACAGGGCGGACGTCGACGAGCGAGCCTGGCAAAAATGCGCGAATGGTCGTGATATCGACGGTGAAACCACCTTTGACTTTATCGCTGATAACCCCGGTGACGGTTTGACCGGCTTCGCAGGCTTTTTCTAATTCATCCCATGCTTTGGCACGCTTCGCTTTTTCACGCGATAGACGCGTTTCGCCAAAGCCGTCTTCAACCGCATCCAGCGCGACATCGACGACTTCGCCAACCGCGACTTCGAGCTCGCCTTTGGCATTGCGAAATTGTTCGAGGGGGATGACGCCTTCCGATTTAAGGCCGGCGCTGACGATGACAAAGTCCGAGCGTATTTCAACGATCGTCCCTTTGACGATCGTGCCAGGCTTCATCTTGGCTTCGACTAAACTTTGTTCAAATAGCTCTGCAAAACTCTCCGACACACTCACAATAATTTCTCGTTCTGAGTTAGGGCTGTACCGACCAAGTCACGGTTACCGTGAGTGGGCAAAGTCGGCGTCCCTTAAACCAGGGTTAAAGGTTAAACACATGGACATCGTTACGCGCCGAGCAGACCATGCGCGTGCAGCAACGTGCTGACGCGGGCTTCGACTTCGTCTATCCCGAGCTGAGTCGTATCGAGAATTACGGCATCGAGAGCGGGCTTCAACGGTGCCAATGACCGTTGCGCATCGCGCTCGTCGCGTATACGGATGTCCTCCAGGAGCGCCGCGAGACTACCATCAATTCCTTTGCCCTTCAACTGCTTATATCGCCTTTCGGCGCGCGCTTCCGGGCTCGCGGTGAGAAAAATCTTAAGCACCGCATCGGGGAAAACCACTGTCCCCATATCGCGGCCGTCCGCGATCAATCCGGGTGGCCTGCGCAACGCACGTTGGCGCGCGAGTAAGGCGCCGCGCACCGCCGGTAGCACGGCCACGCGTGAAGCGGCCATGCCGGCCTCCTCCATTCGCAATTCAGCGGTGACCGTAACGCCATCCAGGGCGACCTCGATACCGCCGGCGCCGGCATGAAAAGTGATAGGCAGAGTCTCCGCCAGCGTCCCGAGTGCGGCGGCATCATCAAACGCTATCCCGCGTCTGCCGGCGAGCCACCCCACCGCCCGATACAGCACCCCGCTATCGAGCAAATGCCAGCCCAGCGTTCGCGCTAACCATTCGCATATGGTGCCCTTCCCGGTCCCACTCGGACCATCGACCGCGATCACCGGCACCTGGGCAGTCATGGATTAGGCCGACCTGGGTCGCGT
This sequence comes from uncultured Klebsiella sp., assembly GCA_964555355.1. GTDB lineage: Bacteria > Pseudomonadota > Gammaproteobacteria > CAIKBL01. The sequence continues at coordinate 214,576 of CAZKRY010000008.1, read as the reverse complement.
TACAGGCGCAGGCCGGCGCGGCGACCCAACGCCACGAAATCAGGAAAAGAAGTGGCAATAGCCTGCGCGCCGTGAATGGTGATCGGTGCGCGTGCCCGCATGCTCGCAATGGCGAAGGCCATGGCGATGCGATGATCGCCATGCGCCTCAATCTCTCCCCCACCCAAGGCGCCGCCGGTGATTTCGATACCATCGGGCAGCGTAGTGACGGCCACGCCCAATGTCCGCAGGCCGGTGGCCATGACTTCGATGCGATCACTTTCTTTATGGCGCAGTTCCTCCGCGCCGGTAACCCGTGTCTGACCTTGCGCGCACGCGGCGGCGATAAACAAAACCGGGAATTCATCGATCGCGAGCGGCACCAGTTCAGGCGGGATCTCGGCACCGTGTAGACGGGATGGTTCCACCGTAATGTCCGCCACCGGTTCACCGCCAATTTCGCGCACATTGTGGCAGCGCAGGTTCGCACCCATCAGCCTCAGGATTTCCAACACGCCGGTACGCGTGGGGTTGATGCCGACGGCCTCGACCGTGAGCGCATCGCGCCCGCCCAAGGCGGCACCCACTAAGAAGAACGCAGCGGACGAAATATCGCTCGGTACCGTAATGGCGGTTGCGCGTAAGCGCTGTCCGCCACGGACACAGGCGCGGCCGGCGGATTGGGTTACTTCCACGCCAAAGCCTTGCAGCATCCGTTCGGTGTGATCGCGCGTCGGCGCCGGTTCGGTCACGCAGGTGGTATCCGAGGCGTAAAGGCCGGCGAGAAGGACGGCGGACTTGACTTGCGCGCTCGCGACCGGCATCGCGTAATCAATGCCCTGCAAGCGCGCGCCACCGGTGATACGTAGCGGCGGTGTTCCCTCCGCTGTGCAGTCGAGGCGCGCGCCCATGAGGCCGAGCGGCGCGGCGACGCGGCGCATCGGCCGTCGGCGCAAAGACTCATCGCCAGTCAATACGGCGTCGATTCCGGCCCCGGCGATGATGCCGGCTAGGAGTCGCATCGACGTTCCGGAATTACCGCAATCGACGACCTGGGTCGGCGCTTTCAAGCCATCGATCCCGACCCCGTGCACGTGAATTAATTTTCCGTGCGCACTTTCGTCGATCCGCACGCCCATCGCGCGAAAAGCCGCCATCGTCGCTTGTACGTCCTCGCCCATCAGGCAATCGCGAATTTCGGTCACGCCATCGGCGATCGCACCAAACATGACCGCGCGATGTGAAATGGACTTGTCCCCTGGCACCCGCAAGGTGCCACGAAGGGTACCGCCCGGTTGGACCACCAGCGTGTTATTCAAGCTTGCCCACTGCGTTTTAAGTATTCATCACGCGCCTGTTTCGCGCGCACGAAGCATTCGTATAAGGCCACGCCGTCGGCGCGGTCTAGCGCGGCGCGCAATTGCGCAAAGGTGTTTTCGAAGCGCCCGCACATCTCGCTCAGCGCGGCCCTATTATGCAGCGCGATATCGCGCCACATCTCCGGATTGCTCGAGGCTATCCTTGTGAAGTCCCGAAAGCCACCGGCGGCGTAATCCAAAATCGCGGTTGACTGGGCCATGCCGATCAAACAGTCGACCAACGCATAAGCGAGCATGTGCGGCAGATGGCTGGTGGCTGCCAAGATTTCATCGTGACGCGCAGGATCCATCTCCGAGACGATCGCGCCCACGTCCTGCCACATTTGGCGCACGACGTAGAGCGCATCCGGCGCCGTGTCCGGCGTCGGCGTCAATATGACGCGGTGACGTTCGTACAAGGTCGCGCGCGCGGCTTCAACGCCGCTGCGCTCGCCGCCCGCGATCGGGTGTCCCGGGACGAAGCGCGCCAAGTGCGCGCCGAGCGTCGCGCGCGCGGTCGCGACCACGCTGGCTTTGGTACTCCCGGCATCGGTAACGACAGCGTGTTCAGGGAGGCTGCTCGCAATGCGTGCCAAAATTGGCTGGGTTGCGCCCAAGGTCACCGCGACAAACACCACATCCGCATGTTGGACCGCGACGGCCGGATCAAACGTATACCGATCGATTACGCCGAGTTCCACGGCGCGGCGGAGATTCGCTTCGTCACGACCGCAGCCAATGACATCACCCACCGCCTGACGCGCACGCAAGGCACTGGCGAGTGATCCGCCGATGAGTCCAACGCCAATCACGGCGAGCCGTTTGATCACTAGCGCACCGCGCGCGGATACGAACCAAGAATTCGACACATCGAGGTCTGGGCTTCGAGTTGTTGCAGGGCGGCGGCCACCGGCGGATCGGCATGGTGTCCGGTAATGTCAACGAAGAACAGATACTCCCAGGTGCCCTGGCGCGACGGCCGGGATTGGATCCGCGTCATGCTGATATTGGCCGCGGCGAACGCTTCGAGCGCCTGGCACAGTGCCCCCGCCCGGTTGCGGGTGGCGAACACAAGCGAGGTGAGATCGTCACCGCTCGGTGCGACTGCCGTATGCCCCAGCACCAAAAACCGCGTCGAATTATCGGCCTGGTCTTCAATATTCGAAGCCAAGATCGGTACTGCGTACAGCGTCGCCGCCGCCGCACCGGCGATCGCGGCGCCGCACGGCTCCGTTTGTACCCGCTGTGCCGCGGCCGCGTTGCTATTCATCGCAATGCGCTCAGCCTGAGGACAGTGCGTATCCAGCCAAAGACGGCATTGCGCTAACGCCTGGCTGTGCGCGTAGACCTGCTGTATAGCGGCGAGGTTCTCGGCATGTGTCATCAATTGATGGTGAATATTGAGGATGACCTCACCGCACACCTTTAGCGACGAGGCGTACAACACATCATGGGTTTGATTGACCGGGCCTTCGAGCGAATTTTCGATCGGCACCACGGCGAACTCGGCATTGCCGGTTTCGACCTGGCGCACAATGTCGTCGATACTTGCCGCCGGAATAAATTCCGCCGAACCGCCGAAATGCTTTTGCGCGGCGGCGTGCGCATAGGTTCCGGCGGGTCCTAGATAGGACACGCTGAGCGGTGCTTCCAAGGCGAGACAGGCGGACATGATTTCGCGCGCTAAACGCACGGCTTCTTCCGCCGGCAGAGGCCCCGGGTTTGTGTCGCGCACCCGGCGCAGAATTTCCGCTTCGCGTTCCGCGCGATAAAGCATGCCGGTCGCGCCGCCGGCGCGCTTCACCTTGCCGACCTCGATCGCACAGCGCGCGCGTTTGTTGATCAAGACTAGGAGTTCGCGATCGATGGCATCGATCTCGGCGCGCAGCGCCTTCAACGCCTCCTCTTCGGTCACGGACGTCGCCACCGCCAGTTGGCCGTCCGGAGCATCGCGGTGTTCATGGGATATCCTCGTCACTCGTCGGCGCGTCAGCCCCCGTGCCGTCCTGCCCGCTGTCGCCGTTGCCGCCGTTCTCACCCACTTCGGCAATCGGTTCCATACCGACCAAGCGCTCGCCGTCTGCGAGCGAGATGAGCCGCACGCCTTGTGTGTTGCGACCGACAACCGACACACCTTCGACTGGCGTGCGCACCAACGTTCCGCCGTTACTAATCAGCATGATCTCCTCGCCAGGCGCGACCCCAGCGGCGCCGATCACTTGGCCATTCCGCGTGCTGGTTTGTATCGCGATGACACCTTGTCCACCGCGCCCATGCACCGGAAATTCTTCAACCTTGGTTTGCTTGCCAAAGCCATTCTCGGTGGCGAGCAAGATGTTGCGCTCGGGGTCTACGGGAATCAGGGCAATCACCTGCTGCGCATCGGATAAGCGGATCCCGCGCACGCCATGCGCCGTGCGGCCCATCGGTCGAACTTCCTCTTCCGGAAAACGCACCGCTTTGCCGTCCGAACTGACCAACATGACATCGCGCGTGCCATCGGTTAACACCGCACCAATCAGACTATCCTCAAGATCTAGGTCGACCGCAATGATGCCGCTCGTGCGTGGTCGCGAAAATTCTTCTAGCGAGGTTTTCTTAACCGTACCACGCCGGGTTGCCATGAGCACGAACAAACCGGGATCAAACTGTTTGATCGGTAGCACGGCGGTGATTTTTTCGCCTTCCGCGAGCGGCAACAGATTGACCAGCGGGCGACCGCGCGCATTAGGTCCGGCCTGCGGAAGTTCGTACACTTTCAGCCAATAGACCTTGCCGTGGTTCGAGAAGTTAAGCAGCGTGTCGTGCGAATTGGCGACAAAGAGTTTTTCGACAAAATCTTCGTCTCGAGTAGTCGCCGCGGTGCGTCCCTTGCCACCGCGCCGCTGTGAGCGATAAGCGGTCACGGGTTGCGATTTGGCATACCCCAAGTGAGATAGCGTGACGACCACATCTTGTGGATTGATCAAATCCTCGAGCGATAGGTCCTCTTGCGTGATTTCGATGCGGGTGCGGCGTGCGTCGCCAAAATTGTCACGGATCTCGACCAGTTCATCGCGAATCACCTGTAGCATCCGTTCGGGTCGCGCCAGAATGTCACCTAGGTCGTCGATTCGAAGCAGAATCTCGCGGAATTCATCAATGATTTTGTCCTGCTCGAGCGCGGTCAAGCGCTGCAGGCGCATCTCCAAGATTTCTTTCGCCTGCCGCTCGGATAACCGGTAGCCATCCGCCGTCAACCCAAATCCGTCCGGCAAATCATCCGGGCGCGCGGCGCTTTCGCCGGCGCGTTCCAACATCGCGAGCACGACGCCGGGGGCGAATAAACGCGACATGAGTGCGGTGCGCGCTTCGTTAGGTCCGGGCGCGGCTTTGATAAGGGCGATGATCTCGTCGATATTCGCGAGCGCCACCGCCAAACCTTCGAGCACATGCCCTCGCTCACGTGCTTTGCGCAGTTCAAACACAGTGCGCCGGGTGACAACTTCGCGCCGATGGCGCAGAAAACACTCCAACAGCGACTTCAAATCAAGCGTGCGTGGCTGCCCATCGACCAGCGCCACCGTGTTGATGCCGAAAACCGTCTGCATCTGGGTTTGCTGATAGAGATTATTGAGCAGCACTTCCGGTACTTCGCCGCGCTTGAGTTCGATGACCATGCGCATGCCGTGTTTGTCCGACTCGTCGCGCAATTCACGGATGCCCGAAATTTTCTTGTCTTTGACGAGTTCCGCGATTTTTTCCATCAGGCGCGCTTTGTTGACCTGATAGGGAAGCTCGGTGACCACAATCTTGGGGCCGTCGCCGTCGTCCTCTATTTCCGCCTTGGCCCGCACGTAAATGCGGCCGCGACCGGTGCGATAAGCTTCGCGAATGCCGGCGGCTCCGTTGATGATGCCGGCAGTGGGGAAGTCCGGCCCGGGCACCAATTTCATCAACTCGTCGAGCGAGAGTTCGGGATTCTCGTTCAGCGCGAGGCAGGCGTTGATGATTTCGGTGAGATTGTGCGGCGGAATATTGGTCGCCATGCCAACCGCGATGCCGCTTGAGCCATTGACCAATAGATTTGGTAACCGCGCAGGTAATACCGTCGGCTCCGACTCTTTACCGTCGTAATTCGGGACGAAATCGACGGTCTCGCGATCGATATCGGCCAGCATGTCGTCAGCGATGCGCGCCAGGCGGCATTCCGTATAACGCATGGCGGCCGGTGCGTCGCCGTCCACCGAACCAAAGTTGCCTTGGCCGTCGATCAACGGGTAACGGAGGGAGAAATCCTGCGCCATTCGCACCAGCGTGTCGTAAATCGCGTTATCACCGTGCGGGTGATACTTACCCATGACCTCGCCGACCACACGTGCGCATTTGACGTAGGGCCGATTCCACACGTTGTTCGCTTCTTGCATCGCAAACAGCACCCGGCGGTGCACCGGCTTCAACCCGTCGCGAACGTCCGGCAGGGCTCTGCCGACGATGACGCTCATCGCGTATTCCATATAGGAATTACGCATCTCGTCTTCAATATTGACGGGGGTTAAGTGGCGCGCGAAGTCGACCATAGGGTGATGCAGATTGGTGGTTCTAAGTTCTTAAAATTAAAAGGGAACGAGCGCGCGTAAAAGACGCGGGATTGTAGCACGCGGGAGGGCGTTAACTTAACCCCCTAAGCAGTCTTTTCCTGCGCCCCCGAGTAGACCGGCGAGGCTTTCTCGCGTTGGCCGCTCGAGGACGCCTTGTTCGGTCACCAAGACATCGATTAAACCGGCCGGCGTCACATCAAACACCGGATTAAGCGCATCTACGCCCGGCGCCGCAAAGCGCTGGCCGGCGACTTCCAGCACCTCTTGCGCGGCACGTTGTTCAATGGGGATGTCCCGCCCGGTCTTAGTCGCGAGATCAACCGTTGAAGTCGGCGCGACTACCATGAAGCCGGCACCGTGATAGCGCGCCGCCACCGCAAGCGCATAGGTTCCGATCTTGTTCGCGACGTCGCCATTGGCAGCCACCCGATCGGCACCGACGATGACCCATTTCACGCCTTCTCGCTGCATGACATGCGCGGCGCTGCCGTCGGTAATCAAACGTACGGGAATGCCGTCACGCGCCAGCTCCCAAGCGGTCAATCGTGCACCTTGTAACCAGGGTCGGGTTTCCGTCGCGAAGACTTGGGACAGGCGGCCGAGCTTGAACGCGCTGCGCACCACGCCGAGCGCCGTGCCGTAGCCGGCGGTGGCGAGTGCGCCGGCATTGCAATGCGTCATGACCACGCTACCGGCGCCGAGAAAGGTCGCGCCCAAGTCCCCCATCCGCAAGTTGGCCGCCAGATCCTCGGCTTCTATGCGCTGTGCTTCTGCCAGCAATTCGGCGCGCGGATCGCCACTGGCGGCGCGCGCCCGTTGCAACATTCGATCGACCGCCCATGCGAGATTGACTGCGGTGGGACGCGCTGCGCGCAGCGCTTGGCTCGCCGGCATGAGGCGCGCCAGCCAGCCATCCGCGGCCTCGGCATAAATTTCGCGCGCCGCAAGCACCACGCCGTAGGCGCCCGCAATGCCGATCGCGGGTGCACCCCGTACCGCCATGCTGGTGATGGCTGCTTCTACCGCACGGTAATCGCGGCATTCTAGATAGCGCTCTTGTTGCGGAAGTAAGCGCTGGTCAAGTACGTGCAACGAGTGCTCGCGCCATTGCAATGGCCGAATGACCGAATCCATCATCGTGGGGTCTCAGCGAGGTGAAGTGGAGTGCGTATGGTAACTTACCGCCGATAACTTCGAGGGGCGATTCGTGCTTAAGGTCGATCAAATCGTACACGCGCGCTGGATATTGACGTTGGAACCCGCGGCCGCGCCGCTCATTGATCACAGTCTCGCGATCTCGGGCGGCCGCATCGCGGCGATCGTTCCGACAGCAACTTGGCAGACTCAGCTAACGGCGACCCAAGAGCTCGATCGCCGTGACTGCGCGTTAATGCCCGGCCTTATTAATACACACACCCATGCGGCGATGTCGCTCTTTCGCGGCATGGCCGACGACTTACCGTTGATGGACTGGCTGAGCAACAAGATTTGGCCCGCCGAAGCGCGTTTCGTGGATGCCGAATTCGTGCGCGATGGGACCCGCCTTGCGGCCTACGAGATGCTCAGAGGTGGCGTGACCTGTTTCAACGACATGTATATGTTCCCGGACGAAGCCGCCGCGGCGGCCAGCGAACTCGGAATTCGGGCGATGGTCGGCATGATTGTTATCGCCTTTCCAACTGCGTGGGCGCAGACGCCGCGCGACTATCTGCGCAAAGGGTTGGTGGTGCACGACCGTTATCGCGGTCATCCTTTTATTCACACGGCCTTCGCCCCGCACGCGCCGTATACCGTGGATGACGAAACCTTAACCCAGGTCGCCACCGAGGCCGAAGAACTAGATGTGCCCATTCATATCCATGTGCATGAAACCGCCCAGGAAATCACGGACGCCGTGACGCAACACGGCCAACGCCCACTCGCACGGTTGGATGGGCTAGGACTCTTATCGCCGCGCCTGCTCGCCGTGCATATGACACAACTCACAGATGGTGAAATCGCGCTCATTGCGCGTAAAGGCGTAAACGTAGTGCACTGCCCAGAATCGAACCTGAAACTCGCGAGCGGCTTTTGTCCTGTCGCCAAATTGCTCGATGCCGAAGTTAACGTCGCGCTCGGCACCGATGGCTCGGCCAGCAACAATGATCTCGATCTGCTGACCGAAGCGCGTACAGGCGCGTTACTCGCCAAAGCCATCGCGCATAACGCGGGCGCGCTCCCGGCGCGACGATTATTAGAAATGATGACCATCAATGCCGCGCGCGCGTTGGGGCTAGAACAGGAAATTGGCTCGCTCGCGATTGGCAAGCAGGCGGATATGATCGCGATCGATTTTAGCGATCCGCGCTTAGTGCCGGTGTTCGATCCGGTGGCGCAGGTTGCGTATGCGGCACATCGTGATCAAGTAAGCGACGTCTGGGTCGCGGGTCGACAGGTCGTCGCAACCGGTCAAGTGACGACGGCCGAGCGAGCGCAATTGCTCGCCAACGCTACTCGCTGGGGGGCGCGGCTTGCTGGAAACGATCCCATTGATTAACGATGACGCAAAACAGATCCGCGGTTCGCTCGGCATCATAAATTGCCGAGTGTGCTTCCTCTTCGCGCCATTCCAAGCGCGCGGCCGTGACTGCGCGCGAGAGCACCGTTTGTCCAAACGCAACCCCGGCTAGGCTTGCGGTATCAAACGTCGAAAACGCGTGAAACGGATTTCGCTTGATACCGCAACGCTCCGCCGCCGCTTTCACAAACGAGAGATCGAAAGACGGGTTATGGCCAACGAGGATCGCGCGCGTGCAGCCATGCACCTGCACGGCATCTCTGATCCGCGCAAAAATCTCCGCTAACGCGTCGCGCTCCGCGACCGCCAAGCGAAACGGATGATGCGGGTCGATTTTGTTGAACTTGAGCGCGGCGGGTTCCAAGCGGGCACCATCAAATGGTTTGACATGACGCGCGACAGTCTCGGTGCGATGCCACCCGCGCGCGTCGTCCCGGCTCAAAATCACCGCGGCCACTTCGAGCAGTGCATCGGTGTAAGGATTGAAACCGCCCGTTTCGACATCGACCACCACCGGTAAAAAACCGCGGAACCGCTGAGCGACGTTATTGTTCATAGGATAGGTACTGCGCGGTGCGAGTCGAGTGAGGCGAGCGATTGTAATCGGCCGGCGCCGATTACACGAGGCGAGGGGAGCTTGGCTTCAATACGTCACGGATCTTGCAGCCGCGTTTCGTTGCAAGCCTGGCGGCGCACCCTTATTCTTCGAGACATGAACGACTCTACCGCGCTACCACTCGATTCGCTTACCGCCCTCTCCCCGCTCGATGGCCGCTATGCGCGCCAGGTGGCGCCGCTGCGCGCGTATTTAAGTGAGTACGGGCTTATCAAGCAACGCGTGGTCGTTGAGGTCCGCTGGTTGCAGTGTATGGCGGCGGCACCCGCGATCACCGAACTCGCGCGGTTCAGCGATGCCGAAAACACGTTTCTAGACTCGCTCGTTAGCGAATTCAACGTGGCGGACGCCGCACTTATCAAAACCATCGAGCAGACCACCAACCACGATGTCAAAGCGGTGGAGTATTTTCTGCGAGATCGCTGCACGGCGCACGGTACGCTTGCGCGCGCCGTGCCGTTTCTGCATTTTGGGTGTACTTCGGAAGACATCAATAATCTTGCGTATGCCCTGATGTTGCGCGAGGCACGCGCCGCCGTCGTCATGCCAGGGTGGCAGCGTTTGCTTGATGAACTAGTGACACTAGCGCAACAGTACGCCGATGCGCCAATGCTCGCGCGGACGCATGGGCAACCCGCGACGCCGACCACCATGGGCAAGGAGCTTGCCAATGTCGTCGCGCGTTTGCGGCGCCAACTTGACGCACTCGGTGCCGCGCCGATACTCGGTAAATTCAACGGCGCCGTGGGAAACTACAATGCCCATCTTGCGGCATATCCCGAGCTCGATTGGCCGGCGCTGGCGCAGGCATTCGTCACTTCGCTCGGCTTGCGCCACAACGCCTACACCACGCAAATTGAACCGCACGATTACATCGCCGAACTCTGCGCGATCCAGCAACGCTTGAATACCATCCTGATCGATTTCTGCCGTGATACCTGGGGCTACATCTCGCTTGGTTATTTTCGTCAACAGCGCATCGACAGCGAGGTCGGCTCCTCCACCATGCCGCACAAGGTCAATCCGATCGACTTCGAAAACGCGGAAGGCAATGCCGGTGTCGCGAATGCCTTGTTGGAACATTTCGCCGCCAAGCTGCCAATCTCGCGCTGGCAGCGCGATCTAACGGATTCCACCGTGCTGCGAAATTTAGGCGCCGCGGTGGGCTATGGCGTAATCGCGGTCGAGGCTTGCCGGCGCGGGGTCGGCAAACTCGCGCTCGATCGCGACGCCTTGGCCGCTGATCTCGAGGACGCGTGGGAAATTCTCGCCGAGCCCATTCAAACGGTGATGCGCCGCTACGGAATCGCGGATTCGTACGAGGCGCTCAAAGGATTAACGCGCGGTAAACGAATCGATCGGGCGTCCTTGCATGCCTTTATCGATAGCCTGGCGATCCCGGCGGAGGCACGGGCGCGCTTAAAAGCGCTAACGCCGCAAAGCTATACTGGACTCGCGCAACAATTGGCGCGAAGCATTTAAGCAGCCGGATCCAATGTCAGTTCCCGCCCACGTGCTTGGCACAACCGATGAATTGATGGAGCTGTCGCGCAGTGAGGAGCTGCGTGACATCGCGTTGAGTCTAGCCACCCAGGCGCGTCGTACGGTGGATATCGTCAGCCGGCATTTCGATCCGGCGGTGTTCGATACCGAGGCGTTTTACAACGCCTTGCGCGATCTGGTGGTCGACTCGCGGCGTGCCCAGGTGCGGGTGTTGCTGCTCGATCCGTCGCCGCTCGTCGCGCGCGGTCATCGCTTAATCGAACTCTCGCAGCGACTGTCGAGTTTCATGGCCATTCGTGTCCCGGGTCCGGAACACAAAGAATTCAACGAAGCGTGGTTGGTGGCCGATAACACTGGTTATGTCCATCGCCGATTCAGCGATCGCTTTGAGGGCACCGCGAACTTTGCCGATCGCCGTTGGTCCACGCATTTAACCAATCGCTTCGAGGAACTATGGCAACGCGCGCAACCCGATCCCAATCTGCGCCGCTTGCATCTTTGACTCGTCTGCGCGCCACGTTAGGGGGTTTGATACTGGTGCTGAGTGCTGGCGCGGCGTGGGCACAGCGCACCGTCCTCGAAGTCGTCCCGCTCCATCATCTTATCGTGCGCGATGTCATCCCCCTACTGCAGCCTCTCCTCGCCGACGGCGGTACGCTCACCGGCACGGCAAACCAATTGATTATCCGCACCACCCCGGAAAACATGGCGCAGTTGCAGACCGCGCTCCGCGCCATCGATGTGCCGATCAAACAACTACGCGTCTCCGTCACGCAGGATTACGCGACCGTAACGCAAACGGCGCATGGTGGGGTCAGCGGTACACTCGCGGCGGGCGACTTGGCGGTATCGGCCGGTGCGTACCCACCGAATCCCACACCCGGCGAGGATTTTTCCGCCGCGGTTGAGATTGATTCTTATCGCACGCAGCGACGCGAGGACGCGCGACACCAGCATTTCGTGGTGACCATGGATGGTCACACGGCGGAACTCGAAACCGGTACGCAGATCCCGCTGCCCTACATCGCCGCCGGACCGTACGGCAGTGCCGCAAGCGGCATCGACTATCACGCCGCGACCTCCGGACTTCTGGTGACTCCCCACCTTGCTGGCGACCGCGTAACAATAGAAGTCGCGCCGCATCTTGAGCGCCTCGACCCCTACGGCAGCGGGGCTATCGAAGCGCAACGCAGCATCACCACGGTAACCGGCCGGCTTGGCGAATGGCTTCCCTTGGGTGGTGCGACCGTGGCGGGAGGCGGTGTGGACGCCGAAACGCTGGCGCGAACGCGTCGCGCCAGCGACAATACCTACCAGCTGTGGCTCAAGGTGGACGAAGTCCCGTAGACCCACATTGCGCGGACGAAATACGGCAACCATCGCCGCTACGGATCGCGCCTGCACGCAGCCCAAACCCATTCACCCTTTTGAGGTCGGACCTGAGTACGCGCTCTCGGCTTTTCCATGGCGGACCCGCCTTCTCCGCCTTTCGGCTCGATCGTTTAGTCGACAAACTGCCGCGCGGCCTGCCTCGGCCAAGCGCACATTTCGTTTACGGCGCCTGGAGTTCATCGCCATTCGATGGATCATTGTCCACCCGTTTAGGCGAGATATTGCAGACCGCGAGCAACAGCCCCGAGTCTTCTCAGCTGCCCAGCCGGATCGTCGCCCCGCGGCGCGGCACGCAATCGCCCTGGTCAAGCAAGGCGACCGATATCGCGCAGAACTGCGGCCTCGGCACCGTCACGCGGCTCGAGCGCGCCATCTGCTGGACAATGAGTGGCGCCGACGAAGCGGCATGGGCCGTCCTCATTCCACTGATCCACGACCGGATGACCGAATCGGTATTGACCGACGAGGCCGAATTTCTCGCCGTGCACACCCCGCAACCGCGCCCGCTCGGCCACGTGCCCTTGGCGGCGGACGGGCAAGCTGCGCTGCACGCCGTCAATCAACGTTTGGGACTCGCACTCGCCGAGGATGAGATCGATTACTTGGCGCAGGCCTATCTCGGACTCAAACGTGATCCAACCGACGCCGAACTCATGATGTTCGCGCAGGCGAACTCCGAACACTGTCGTCACAAGATTTTCAACGCGAGTTGGGAACTCGATGGTAAGGCCGAAGCGGATAGCCTATTCGCGCTGATTCGCGCGACCCACGCCGCGCATCCCAACGATGTACTATCGGCATATCGCGACAATGCCGCCGTCACGCGCGGCTATCGCGGACATCGCTGGGGTGTCGCGCAAAACACACGCGAGTATCGCGCTGAAGTAGAAGAACTCGCGCTGTTGATGAAGGTGGAAACCCACAATCACCCGACCGGCATTTCGCCGTATCCGGGCGCGGCCACGGGTAGCGGCGGCGAAATTCGCGATGAAGGCGCCACCGGTCGGGGCGCGCGACCGAAGGCCGGATTCAGCGGTTATTCGGTATCTAACTTGTGTATCCCGGGCTTTCCGCAAGCGTGGGAAACGACGCGTCCGCATAATCCTAAACTCGCGTCCCCGCTGCAGATTATGCTCGAGGCGCCGCTTGGCGCCGCGGCTTTCAATAACGAATTCGGGCGTCCGGCGCTGGGTGGTTACTTTCGAGTCTTTGAACATCCGGTCAACGCGACTACTTGGCGCGGATACGACAAACCACTGATGCTCGCCGGCGGACTCGGCAATGTGCGGCCGGGGCATGTTGAGAAACAGCGCTTGCCGGTGGGCGCCAAAGTCGTCGTGCTGGGCGGGCCAGCGATGTTGATTGGTTTGGGCGGCGGCGCCGCCTCCTCGCAGCGCGCGAGTACGGACGCCGAGCTCGATTTTGCGTCCGTCCAACGCGATAACGCGGAAATGGAACGTCGCGCGCAGGAAGTCATCGACGCGTGCTGCGCATTGGGTGAAGCCAATCCGCTCATTACAATTCACGATGTCGGCGCCGGCGGCTTATCGAACGCCGTGCCGGAACTTCTGCACGACAGCGCGCGCGGCGGCAATCTCGACCTGCGCGCGATCCCAAACGCCGATTTTTCGATGTCGCCGCTCGAAATTTGGTGTAACGAAGCGCAGGAACGTTACGTTCTCGGCGTGGCACAATTGCGCATCGAGGAGTTGCTCGCGATTTGCGCGCGCGAACGATGTCCGGTGGCGGTGCTGGGCGAAGCGACCGCTGATCAGCATTTACGTGTATGGGATAGCCTGCGCGATGAAGCGGTGATCGATTTACCGATGAGCGTGTTATTCGGTAAACCACCGCGGATGCATCGCCAGGCGCATTCGCTGCCGACTGTTACGACGCCACTGCCGGCCATCATGCCGACCATGCGCGAACTCGTGCGCCGCGTACTCCAACATCCGACGGTCGCGGATAAGCGCTTCTTGATCACGATCGGCGATCGCACGGTGGGCGGCTTAAGTGTGCGCGATCCAATGGTGGGTCCCTGGCAGGTGCCGGTAGCCGATTGCGCGGTCACCGCGCTCGACTATCACGGCATGGCGGGCGAAGCGTTCGCACTCGGCGAACGCGCGCCACTGGCGTTGCTCAATGCCGCGGCATCCGCGCGGATGGCGATTGGCGAAGCGCTGACCAATCTCGCCGCCGCGCGCGTGATGCAGTTAAGCCAAGTGGTGCTCTCCGCCAATTGGATGGCGGCCGCCGGACAACCCGGCGAAGATGCAAGGCTCTATGCGGCCGTGCGCGCCGCGAGCGATTGTTGTCAGGCACTTGGGATCTGCATTCCGGTTGGCAAAGATTCGATGTCGATGCGCACCGGCTGGGCCGACGCGCAAGCAGAATTCTCGACGACGTCACCGCTCAGTCTCGTGGTCTCGGCGTTTGCACCGGTCGCCGATGTGACGCAGAGCTTGACACCTCAATTAATGCGTAGAGACGACACTTTGTTGGTGTTGGTCGATCTTGGCCGCGGCCGCCATCGATTGGGCGGCTCGATTCTCGCGCAGGTCTGCGGCGCACTCGACACCGCGCCGCCAGACTTAGCGGACCCGCAGGATCTCGCGCAGTTCTTCGCGACCGTTCAGCTGTTAAACGAAACAGGCTATATCAAGGCTTACCATGATCGCGCTGACGGCGGCTTGGTCGTGACCTTGATCGAGATGGCGTTTGCCGGGCGCTGCGGCGTCGAACTCGATCTCACGGCGCTGCACGCCGAGCCGCTCGCCGGCTTGTTCGCGGAGGAGCTTGGGGCCGTCTTGCAGATCGACGCCCAAGACTGGGAAACCGTCCGCGAACAATTCGCGCGAATGTCCTCACTCGCGCCGCACGTACATGTCATCGGGCGTGTACGCAACGACACGGTGTTCGTCGTACGCCATGAAGGCGAAGTGCTGTGGCAGGATGATCTCTTTGTGCTGCTGGAAGAATGGACGGCAACCACCCATCGCCTGCAGCGTCTTCGCGACAATCCGGCATGTGCCGACGAAGAACTGGCGACCGTGCTCGAGCGCACAGACCCCGGTCTGCACTTGGCCGTGCCGCCAGAATTTCCACGCGGCGCGCCGAGCGTGTTGACCGCGCGCCCACGGATCGCGATTCTGCGCGAACAAGGCGTTAACGGTCACCGCGAGATGGCGGCGGCGTTTGATCATGCTGGATTTACGGCCGTCGACGTACACATGTCCGATCTGCTACACGGTGAGACGAGCTTGCGCGATTTCGCAGGCGCGGTGGCCTGCGGCGGCTTTTCTTATGGCGATGTGCTAGGGGCCGGCAGCGGCTGGGCGAAATCCATTTTGTTCAACGCGCGCGTACGCGATGAGTTCGCGGCATTCTTCACACGTACCGCCACCTTCACACTCGGTGTCTGTAATGGATGCCAGATGCTCTCGCAACTCAAAGATATGATCCCGGGCGCTAGCCATTGGCCAACATTTGCGCGTAATCGTTCGGAGCAATTCGAAGCGCGTCTAGTCATGGCCGAGGTGACACCGTCGCCGTCGGTATTATTCGCGGGGATGGCGGGTTTGCGTGCGCCTCTCGCGGTCGCGCATGGCGAAGGGCGCGCGATGTTCGCGGATACGGCAATCGGGAGCTGTCTTCGTTACGTCGATAATCGAGGCGTGCCTGCGCAAACCTATCCGTACAACCCAAATGGTTCGGCGGGCGGCATTACCGGCGTCACTTCACAGGACGGTCGCGCCACGATTTTAATGCCACATCCCGAACGAGTATTTTTACGCCGCCAATTTTCGTGGCTCGATCCGACCTGGCGCGACGGTGAATCGCCGTGGTTTCAGATCTTCGCGAACGCGCGACGGTTCGTGGGATAACGTTCGCTCACTATTCTTGAAAAATCGAATGTGCGGCTGGCGTTGACGGATTGGCTAAGTTAGGCGCTCGCCGCATCAACCAGTTAAGCAACGGCTGCGAGCTACGGCAAAAGATCGACACCGGTTCGGCGGTGGCGCCGACGAGCGTTTTCGCGTGATACGAACCTAGCCCCAATTGGATGTGGCGGCTGCCGCGCGCGATTGATAATCGAATGACCTCATCCGCCAACAGGAACCATTCTTTGCCGGGCGCCCCGGCTTCGCGACCGAAGAATGTCGCAATCGTGCGTTCGTGATCAACCAACACTAGACCGTGCGCCACCGGCTGTCCGGCGCGCTCGACCACCAATAACCGGCTGTCCGCTCCCAGGTGTCGTTCGATCTCGCGATAGTACGCGGCAGTCGGCATCTCGCGTTTGAAGCGGGTGGCGCCGGCAAATACGACGCGGAGTTGCCGCAGCCAATCATCGGCACGTTCGCTGTACCGATCATAGATGCGTACCGTTTGCTCCCGCGCTGCATGACGTAACCGGCGCAAATAGTCTTTGCGATAACGCGGGCGCATCGCGGCGAGAAAACCTGCATAGTCGTCCCAACGCACGGTCATTCCGGCGAGTGGCATATTGGCCACGCGGTTGAAGCCGGCGGCCCGTAAGTATTCTGCATCTGCTTCGTCGCGCAGTAAGAAATCACGCATAACCACCACTCGGCTGCCCTGCGTGTAGGCAATGTCAGTGGCCGCATCCGCGATCCTTTTCACCATCGGTGCGCGCGCCACATCCTCGCGTACCGAAATCGAATTCCCCACCATCAGCGGTACGCCGCATTCCGTGATACGAGAGCGCAATAGCGACGACCAGCCCTTGCTCCTCAACATTGTCACGATGCGTTGGAACCCAATCGGTAGGAACTGCGCAAAGTCAGTCGCAATCAAATACACACAGGCATGCGCGACGATTTCATTGCGCCGATTAAAAATGACCGGATAGAAATACTGGCAACCCTCGATATCTGAAGCCTCGATCGCCGAAAGATAGGCATGCGAACGCGCCACCGCCCCGGCCCCGACTAGGGCATCCCACCGCCCCGCATCAATATCCTTGATCGAAGTCAGGATCATGGTCCGGTAATTGAGATCACGATGCGCGAGTGGGCGTGGCGCCGGCAGCGGCCGGCCCGTGAGTGCGCTGGTGGCATGCCGCCAAGTGCGGTCGGTGAGTCGTCGTAGACGCGAGGGAGCGGTATCGCCTGACATCGTCGCTAGCGGAATGGAGCCTGGGACTGGCGGTGCATAGCGTTGAGATTACCACGAGATTCAGTGACGGGATTCAAGAATTTACGCACCGAGACACCACCGACGCCGGTAGTCACTTAGGCTAGCGGGCGGAATAAAGCTACCGCGCGTTGGACCCGCTATAACATAGCGGGCTCTCGCCACGTGTCGGTCGCATCGTCAATGCAGCGGAGTTTTGTATGCTTGGATTTGAGACCATCGGCAGCGCAACCATCATCGTTTACGACGATGTACCGTTGCTCACCACCGATGCCTGGGTCAATGATGATGCCTATTTCGGCTCATGGTGTCATGACTACGAGATCCCTCCAACGCAGCTCGACGCGATCCGCCGCGCCAAGTATCACTGGTTCAGCCACGGGCATCCGGATCACCTCAACATCGACGCGCTACCGCAATTGACCCAAGGCGAGTTTTTGCTCTCCGATCACCACGGCAGTCGCATCAAAAACGATCTCGAAGCAGCCGGCCACCGCGTGCGCATTCTGCCGACGCGGCGTTGGGTCGAGTTATCGCCGCGGGTTAGGGTATTCACGCTGACCAATCAGAATCAGGACTCGATCTTGCTCATCGACGTCAACGGCCGTTTACTCATTGATGCGAACGATTCCCCGGATTACGGCGCGGGCTGGCATATCAAACGCATCGCCAAAAATTATCGCGAGGTCTACTTGTGTCAGCTACACGGCTGGGGTGGCGCGGATATGTTGAACTTGTTCGCGCCAGATGGTCGCTCGCTTACCGATATCGCGGCTAAGCGGCGACCGATTGCCCCGCGCGCGCAACGCGCGGCGTTACAGTACGGGGCGAACAAAATCATTCCGTTTTCCTCGTTTCACCGCTTTCAGCGCGCCGACAGCGTATGGGCCAACGCGTTGGTGCCGGAATTGAGCGACTATCAGGCGCATGCGAATCCGCACGGACCACAGATGTTGCCGGCGTTCCTGCAGGTGGATTGCACCAACGATGCCGTCAAGGAAATCGCGCCGATGCGTCTGCCCGTCAATATCAAGCAACCGACGGACTATGGCGATAATTGGTCGGACCCACTGGAACGCGATGAGGTTGCGCTGGTCAGCCATTACTTTCAGGCACGCGAGCATTTGCGAAATCACTTCGGGTTTATCGAACTTGCAGTCGGGGGGCAGCGACATTTGATCGATCTCAACCCCGCGCTGAAAGACCGCGGGATTACCTTTGAGTGTCCGCGCACTTCGCTGGTCACCTGCGTCAAATACGAAATCTTCGATGATCTTTTAATTGGTAATTTCATGAAAACGACGCTGCACGGCGTCGACAGTCTGTATCCTGATTTCAGCCCCTATGTTTGCAAATACGGCGATAACGGCCGCGCCAAATCCGAGCGCGAACTCGCCGCGTATTTCCATCACTACTTCGTACAAGATCCGATCGGCATCTTGATGAGCCGCTTCTCCACCGCGAGCGAACAATTTTTCCGCAGCATGGTGTCGGAAGATTCCGCGACCTTCAAAGCAGCCAAGCGCGCGTACTACCTACTCAGTCAGCGGCGCTGAGTGTTACGGCGCGAGTACGCGCCGTATGCTTGCCGGATTTGCGTGAAGTGTTAGATTGGCACCGCACGCGGACCGACCAAGGAATTTTCGCATGACACGTGAGCGCGGCAAGCGCGAGGCGAGCCCGGAAGACATTGCGCTGTTTCAAAGCGCGGTGGCCGGCGTTCGTCGCTTGCACACCGATACGCTGAATCTCCGCCCCCCGCGCGCGCCGATGCCGGTGCGCTCTCGCACCACGCATGCGTCCGAATTTGCGTTTGCCGAGCCTTCGGCACTTGAACTCACCGAAGACGAACATCTCGAATTCAAGCGCAACGGCGTGCAACCTCAGCAATGGCGGCGACTACGGCGCGGCGAGTACCCGTTAGAAGATTCGCTCGATTTGCATGGTCTGACGCTGGAGGCAGCGAAGGCTCTACTCGTCGATTTCCTACTTGATTGCACCGCGCGCGGCATTAAGTGTGTGCGCATTGTGCATGGAAAGGGGCATCGATCGGTGGGGCATGTGCCCGTGCTGAAACCCCGTATCGCATATTGGCTCGCGCACGCGAGCCAAGTCGTCGCGTATGTCAGCGCGAAACCTGCGGACGGCGGAACCGGCGCGCTGTATGTACTGCTCAAACGTCATCGCTAGGCCAAACACGCCATGCCGTATCAACCCGATATCGTGCTGCAAACCCCAGATGGGGCGCGGCTCGAGGCCTGTCTGCATGGCGGGCATATCACCGCTTGGCGCACAGCGGATGGCCGCGAACGTTTGTTCTTGAGCGAACGCGCCGAATTTCACGCCAACGCCGCTATCCGCGGCGGAGTGCCGGTTATCTTTCCGCAGTTTGCCGGGCGCGGGGCCTTACCGAAGCACGGATTTGCGCGGACCGCACGCTGGCATGAAGTCAATCACACCGCCTCGTCTATCGCGCTGCGGATGGAATCCACGGACGCCACGCGCGCGATATGGCCGCACGAATTCGTTCTGACCTTAACCGCCGAACTCGCACCAACTGCACTCACCCTATCCTTCGAAGTCCTTAACACGGATTCGCAGGCCTTCTCTTTTACCAGCGCATTACATACCTATCTGAGAGTCACGCAACTTGCACAATGCACGTTGCTCGGGTTAGAGAATCGACCGTATCTTGATTCGACCCGGCGTGACGCGCCCGGCCAAGACGCGGCACTGGTATTACGCGGGGAGATTGACCGGATTTATCCTAATCTCGCGGATACCCTGGAACTACGCGACGGCGCGGCACGAACGTCCATTACCCAGCAGGGGTTTACCGATGTCGTGGTATGGACGCCGGGTGCGGAAAAGGCGGCCGCACTCGCCGATCTAGCGCCTGAGGCACACCAAAATTTTCTCTGTGTTGAGGCCGCGCAGATCATGATTCCAATAACTCTCGCGCCTGGGACTGAGTGGCGGGGAGAGCAGCGACTATCGGTTTGACCTAGTGGAACACGGAAAAGCAATTTGGAATTCTCGGTTAGTCAGTGCCACCACTCGGCCGCGCTGCGGATGGCTAACTTGAGGACACGCCACAAGTACGTCCCTGTAGGCTCGCGAAAATACATCCTGTATTTTCACGGTGCTCAAGTTAGCCATCCACATCCCGGCCTAGCACCTGCCGCGGAATTTCGCGCAGCTATTTAGGATATCTCCAGCATGCATTTCGCTTTCACCGACGAACAACAACAGTTTCGCGCGAGTGTGCGTCGTTTCTTGCTAGCGCGCGCCCCGCTCGCGCAAGTACGAAAAGACATGCAGCGTGATCACGGTTTCGACCGCACGGCGTGGCAGCAATTGAGCAGCGAGTTGGGTGTTATCGGCATCCAAGTCCCGGAGACCCACGGCGGCCAAGGGTTCTCGTTTGAAGAACTATGTATCGCACTGGAAGAAATGGGTCGGGCTTTGTACTGCGGTCCGTTCTTTGGCTCCGCGGTGCTCGCAACGCAAGCGCTCCTCAATGCCGGGACTGAATCCGCACGGCAACACTACTTACCGGATCTCGCGAGCGGCGCGCGTATTGGCACACTGGCCTGGGCGGAAACCACCGGCGGCTGGGAGGGCGCGGACATTGCGACACGCGCGACGAAAACCACGGACGGATATGCACTACAAGGCCGCAAACGTTTTGTGTTGGATGCCGCGGATGCGGATTTGATCCTCGTAGTCGCACGGACGGATGCGGGAAGCCTCGCGCTTTTCGCACTCGATGCGACGGCAAGCCGCGTGACGGTTAAGCGGTTGCAAACTATCGATGCCACGCGCCGTGTGGCGGAACTCACTTTCGATAACGCGCCTGCTCGTTTAGTCAGTTCGGATAATTGCGAGTCCGCGTTAAACTTAACGTTTGCGCAAGCTTCAGTCGCGCTTGCCTGCGAAATGGTCGGAGGCATGCGCGCTTTGTTGGAGAGCGCGGTCGACTACAGCAAACTGCGCATGCAGTTCGGGCGTCCAATCGGCGCATTCCAAGCGATTAAACATAAATGCGCGGATTTATTGTTAGAGGTTGAGCTGGCGAGCGCCGCGGCGTGTTATGCCGCCGCGGCGGTCGCTAATCTTGATCCAGAAGTTCCGGCACTGGCGGCGCTTGCCAAAGCCACCGCCGCCGATACTTACCTGCGCACCGCGGCCGAGTGTATTCAAATTCATGGCGGGATCGGCTTCACCTGGGACCACGACACCCATTTGTGGTTTAAACGCGCCAAGAGCTCGCAAGTGTTACTGGGCGATGCGCCTTACCATCGCGAACGCTATCTCCGTGCGTTGGAGCAATCGGCATGAGTGATTCAAGCGCGATCAAACAAGAAGTCCGCGCGTGGCTCGCCGCGCATTGGGAGCCGAATTCCAGTCTTATTGCGTGGCGCAACTTGCTCGCCGAATCGGGCTGGGGTGTGCCGCATTGGCCACGCGCTTGGTATGGGCGCGATCTGCCAGTTGCGCTGCTGCCCGCGATCGAAGAAGAATTCGAAGCACTTGGCGCGGTGGGCGTCGCGCGGGTCGGTATTCGCTTACTCGCCGCGGCGACGCTGCTCGAACACGGCAAAGATGAGCACAAGTCGCGTTTTTTACGTCGCATCCTCACCGGCGAAGATACCTGGTGCCAATTGTTCAGCGAGCCGGGCAGCGGCTCTGATCTCGCCGGTGCGACTACGCGCGCGGATTTCGACGGTCAACGCTGGATGATTAACGGGCAAAAGGTTTGGACCACGAGTGCGCATCATGCGGATTGGGGATTGTTACTCGCACGTACTGACTGGGACTTGCCCAAACATCAAGGCATGTCTTTTTTTGTCATCGACATGCACCAACCACAGATCGAAGTGCAGCCGCTGAAACAAATGAACGGTTACGCTTCGTTCAATCAAGTATTTTTCTCGGACGCGCATGTACCGGCGGAGAATTTGATCGGAAATATCGGCGATGGGTGGAAGGTGGCGATGACCACACTGGCGCACGAGCGCCGGAACGCCGATGCACTGCGGCGCTGGGGTAAGGCCTCGACGCGCAACGGCCGCATTTACGACGAAGAACGCGCCGAAATCGCGACCGTCATGGAACCCTACCGCTGGTACCCGCAGCGTACCGGGCGCGTCGACTTGGTACTATCGCGTGCACGGGAAACCAGCATGCTCAGTGATCTGCACGCGCGCCAGGAAATCGCCAAATTGCTGATGCTGTCGCGCTGCGCGGAATGGACGGCACTCCGCGCCCGCCACGCCAAAGAGCTCGGGCGTCCGGAAGGCCCGGAAGGCAGTCTCGGTAAATTGGCCGGCAGCCATATCGCGCGCGCCGCCGCGCACGTGCATACCTTGCTGAGCGGCGCGGACGCCATGCTCGCCGGCGCGGACGCACCGCACGAAGGACTCATCGCGGAAATCCTGTTGTCTGTCCCGGCCACCTCGATTGCCGGCGGGACAGATGAGATCCAACGCAATATCATCGCCGAGCGGGTACTCGACATGCCGAAAGAACCGCGCACGGATGCCGGCCCATTTCGCCAGGTCCCACGCAATCCAACTCGATCCAAATAAAGGAAGCTCTGCATAAGTGCAGAGCTTCCTGCGGTGCAGGATGTACCGCCAAAATCGACGAACGTAGTTCGTTGATTTTGTGAGCAAAGCGAAAATCGCACTTTTCGCTTTGTGGTCTCTGTCCAAATCGCCTGGAGCGATTTGGAACGCACGCAGTGCGGCCCGACAGGGCGAGTCGCAGGATGCGACGAGTAAAAGTCCAGGATGAAAGTTTTTTAAACTCAAAGGAGGACATCCCATGAGCGCAAGTGACCTTGAACAACGCATCACGCGTCTGGAAGACATCGAAGCCATCAAGCAACTCAAAGCGCGCTACACGCATGTGTGTGACGACATGCATAACCCTGATAACGTCATCAAACTCTTTGCCGACGATGGCATCTGGGAAAGCCCCGATTTCGGCAAGGCGCAAGGCCACAAGGCAATTCACGATTTGTTTGCCGGGTTTCAAAAAATGTTCAGCTTCTCTCAGCACAACATCATGAACCCGATCATCGAAGTGAGCGGCAATCGCGCCTCTGGCATTTGGTACATCATGGGTCCGTGGACGTATGCGGAGACCGGCGTCGAGAAATGGTTTGCGCTGCGGTATGACGACGATTACGTGAAAATCAATGGCGAGTGGAAGTATCAACATCTGCGCGTCATCCTGCGCATGGTGGCTGATCGCACCAATACCGAATAAGGCCGTGTCGTCCCGGCTTGCCGGCGGCTGTCTGTGCGGCGCAGTCCGCTACCAAGTGGACCTGCCGCCGATCGATGCCGGCTACTGCCATTGCCGAGTGTGCCAACGCGCGAGCGGCGCACCGACGTTGGCGTGGCTGACTGTTCCACTCCCGGCGTTTACCTACACCGCTGGCGCCCCGCAGGTGTTTCATTCAAGCGAAAAAGCACAGCGCGAATTCTGTGCTCATTGCGGCACGCCGTTGGTGTTTCGATACCGCGGCACCTCCCGCACCGTGGACGTCACCTTAGCGAGCCTAGATTTCCCGGAGCACGTGCAGCCGCAATATCACATCTGGAGCGCGAGCCGCATTCCCTGGTTTGACACCGCGGACTCGCTGCCGCGTTATTTGGACGCTGGTCCGGATCGGCATGAGGGTTAGTTGCGGCATCATCGCCAAGGTTGGGGTGAGCGCAGCGAACCCCAACACTAGGCGGCCAAGTTAATGGCGCGCCAAAATGTCAACGCGGATACGAAGAGTGTTGGGGTTCGCTGCGCTCACCCCAACCTACGGCAAAACTTTTGATCGATGCGAGGTAATGTATGAGCGATCCGACACCCATTGCACTTCCCACCGAAGCGCTCGCCGCGTTACACCGGGGCGACAAAATCGAAGCGATTAAGCTAGTGCGCGAGGCCATGTCGGTTGACCTTAAGACCGCGAAAGACATCGTCGATCGCTACATCGTGAACAACCCCGCGCTCAACGATAAATTTACGCGCGCAGCGGGCGAAAGCGGCGCGCTGTGGAAAATTATCTTTGCGCTGGTGGCGCTGGCTACGATTATTTACGTCGTATTGCTTTAGTCACGGCGCGGGTGGTGTCGCCAAAGGTCGGCAACCAACAGGAATGCCGGCCAAAGCCACCGACGACGATGATGAGCAAATCTTCAGGCGTTTTGATGATCGGCACCAGCGTGTCATGCGGAAAAAGATCTTCGAACATACCGGCCATGCCGCCTCGCTGCCACAGCGCACGTGGCAAGCGAACGCGCTCAAACACAAACTGCCGGATCTCCGCCTTGCCATAACCATCGGCCGCGAGGATTGCCGCGTGCTCCGGGCCGAACGCGATGGTCGGTTGGCCGTAAAGATAGGCGTTATTGCAACCCATGTCCGTGAGCGCACCTTCGATTGTTGCCAGAATGCCGGCAGCGTGTGTACTCACATGATCGTTTAGGTTGTGTGGACCTTCCGCCGCGGTGACCGTAACGGCGGATTCATGCGGGTCACAGCCGCGTTCGACATGCAGTGGGTCCCATGGGTTCTCGGCTTCGTTCTCGGCGACACAGTATGCGTACTTCGCCGGCTGGCCTTGCGTTGAGCGATCGAGCACGCCCGGCGTCGCGCCGCCCACGTTCATCAAGATCAAACGGATCGCGCGACCGATGGTGGCATTCGCGCGATGCCCAGGGCCGAACGCGCCGTAACGCGCGTTTATCTCTAGTTCGCGCGCCACGGGCCCGTTCACAATCACACACGGCGAACACGGATGCGTGGTCGCTTGCACGGCGAAGAGGTTGAAAGCCGGATCGAGCATGGCCTCGACCGCCGCCAGAATCACGGGGAAGTAGGCAGGCAGGCAGCCCGCCATCACAGCATTCACCGCTAAAATTTCCGGCGTCACGATGCCGTGGCGCGGCGGCATCGTACCTATCTCCTGCGCGGCATCGATCGGTGAGAATCGCAGCATCGCATCGACTCGCGCGCGGGTTGGCGCGACGATCGGTAGGCCATCGGTCCAACCACGGGCCTCGAATTCATCGAAGACGGCGTCGGCGGCAAGCGTTAGCGTTGGCATGGTCGATATCAATTACGCGAGGTGAATGCTGGATCGACCGCGCACACCTCATCCACACAGACCGCTCCGTTCTGCAACCGTCGCTCGGTCAGGCGCTGAAACTGTCCCGCGTAACGCGCACTCAAACGTTGTGGATCAGCAGTCAACGCGTCCGCCACCTGCGCGGCAATCGCTTGCGCCTTCGCCGCGACGAGCGCGAGACTGTTACCCGCCAGTGGATGCGGAATCGGAATCAAGGGTAACGACGGAAGCCCGAGCACTTCCGCTTCAGCCCGTGCGAGTGGGCCAAATTCATCGCTGCAAATCACCGCTGTCGGAATACCGCAGGCTTCGAGTGCAATGGCGTCATGGACACTCCACGACGTACAAGACCCTCAGTCGGCTATCGCGAGGATCACTGCATCGCACTGCTTGAGATGCGCCATGACGGCATCCGGCGCGGCAGCAGTCGCGTTCTTGGTGAACGTCGCGAGTTCGAACGCATGACCCGATGCGCGTAATCCATGCGCCACTTGGCTCAGGAGTTCCCCGGCATTCGCTTTTAAGTTATCGAGTAACGCGATACGGCCGGCGATTGCTCGCAAGCGCGGCGCCAAGCTGCCAGCGCGTTGACGCGTAGCTGCGATTGGGATCAGCACTTCTAGTTCATCCATTTCAGTAGCACTCCGCTGATGACGTTCTTGGGACATGTCATGCTCACTGCATTGCCAATACGCACTTAGATAAAACGAAACGCTATTCCATAGCGCTTGTCCTGCAATCGATTCGTCCGATGTTTTAGATTACTTCGCTTCTATCCTTCTGGCGAACATAGGACATTCGAAATTTACCGCTACATCTTTGTTGCTCATAGGCAAGTAGTCGAAAGTTGAACCCAAAGGCTTAGCTTCTGAATAGTCCGCAAAATTGCGGGCTTCAAACGAGCCGGCGTACGCCTGTCTATAACGCCTGTTTCGATACAAAATCTTAAATATCGCAGGAAAAGATTCGTGGCTTCCTTGAAACACGGTTAGATCAACTTCGAAATCCGAGATCTTGTTGACTTTTATGCTTCCTGACCAAGTCGACCAATGCAAAACGAAGGGGGTAAAGGCCTTTCCTCCGTTTGATTTCTCGTCGCACTTGCCGAGGATCAAAAGGCTCAATTCGCACGAACCTAGGGCGCAATATAGATTGAATACGCCGTAACCGCTTTGTTTCTTGTGACCTGCGGAATCAATAGGGACACCCGTCACTTGAATTTCGATTGGCTCACCTTTCTAGTCCGATTCGACCTGGGAAGCTTGAGCTGCCGTCGCCACCATGAGAAGCAAACCCAACAAAGTAGGGCAGCCCAACCAAGCTTTTACGATACGGTCGACTTAACACTTTCCTATCGTCCAGCAAAAGAAAGCCGTTCATAGTTTAAGAAATGATCCGTCCAATACGTTTGCTGGGTTTTCTAGTTTCTGATTTTGCTCGGAACTAGCTCTCACCACCGGGCGGAAGTAACGCGTTAAGGTTCGCTAGGAGCGCCGGGATATCATGACTCACGGTATTGAACAGTCTGTCATAGTCGATTTGACCATACTCGTGCGCCAAAATATGCCGAAGGCCGATGATTTGGCGCCAAGGAATTTCGGAATGTTCCAAACGCGTGCGCTCCGACACATGCCGAGCCGCTTCGCCCACAATCTCAACGGTTCGTTCTACCGCCAGTCGAGTAACCTTATCGGCGACCCATTCGGCTTTACTTTTCTCCGCGAGAATGGACACGGCATCGCGCGCCGCCTGCCTCATGTCCCACAGGTAGGCGAGGTCATCTTCATCCGCGATCATATATCGTCTCCAGATCTCGCATGATCGTGCGGCGTCGAAACGGATTGCGCAAAATGCTCTCGGTCGCGATATCTACCGGTCTATCGTCAAACATTTTCGAAAGCTCGGTTCGCATATCGACAAGGTCGAACAAACTCGCCCTCGAGTCGGGATTGAACTCAACCAGCACATCGATGTCACTGTCGGCGCGAAAATCATCGCGTGTGACCGAGCCGAAAAGTGACAAGCGTTTGACCTTGCGCCGTCGACAAAACGCGGCAATATCGTCAATCGGCAGTTTCAGATTCGAATTAATCATGATACGCGCGCTGCCTTCCCTACCGAGGGACCACCCGTTAGTGCTGGGGTGCCAATGCCCCCTATTTTTTCAGCGATAAGGAGCAATTGTCGATGTTCGCTCGTTGGTTAATCCAGTCACCATGGAGGCCTCAGCTTAGAGAGCGTGCGACACATCGGCAAGCGGGAGATTTCGTAGCCACTCGCGCATAGAGGGATTAGGCGAGACAATGAGGTTCCCTGTATCGCCGATAAACTGCTATGACACACAGTCTGACAATCGATAAAAGCCTCCTGGTCGCAATGCGCGACGGCATTCGCCTCGCCACCGATCTGTACCGCCCAGCTACCGACGGACCGTTGCCGGCGGTGGTGATGCGATTGCCGTACAACAAAGAAAACCAGGTGCTGCTGACCTTGTCGGGTGATATCTATCGAGTCGCTGCCGCGGGGTACTGCGTCGTCGTGCAGGACTGCCGTGGGACTTACGCCTCCGAAGGCGTGTTCGATCCCTATTTCCAAGAAGCGCGTGATGGCGCGGATACGATCGCATGGGTCGCCGCTCAACCGTGGTGCAACGGCGCCGTCGGTATGATGGGTGCTTCGTACTACGGCGCGACGCAGTGGTTGGCCGCCACCGAACGTCCGCCCGCGTTACGCACGATCGCGCCCTTCATCACTACCGATCAGTACTACGATCGCTGGACGTATCAAGGTGGTGCCTTTCAATTGGGCTTCATGCTGCAGTGGGCGACCGCGACGTTTGGCGTCGGCGAAGCCGTGCGGCGCGTGATGCGCGGCGTGGCAAGTCCTGCGGATATCCAAGCGGCAATCACTGCGGCCGACGAAGTGCCCGCGCAGTACCAACATCTACCGCTGACAGACGTGCCGAACTTGCGCGAACTTACGCCGTACTATTTGGATTGGCTGAAACATCCAAGCTACGACGATTATTGGCGGGCCGCCGCGCCGTGCGAGCATCATTCCACGTTGAACATTCCAGCCCTTAATTTCGGCGGCTGGTACGACTTATTTCTAGGCGGCACGCTGGCAAATTACACCGCGCTCAAAGGACGCGCGCGACAACACCTCGTCATCGGCCCGTGGGTGCATGGGTATAACGGCGGTTTCTACCCCGAGCAAAGTTTTGGGTTGGGTGCGCACGACGCCGTGGCCGATGTCACCGGCATGCAGATCCGGTGGTTCGATCATTGGCTCAAAGGATTCGCTAACGGCGTCCCGCAACAAGCGCCGGTCAAGCTTTTCATCATGGGGCGCAACCTGTGGCGCGACGAAGCGGATTGGCCTTTGCCGGATACGGATTATCAGCGTTGGTATTTGCACAGCGCTGGGCGCGCCAATACCGCGGGTGGGGATGGTGCGTTATCGCTCGCGAAACCTGCTGCCGAAGCCCCGGATACCTACCTTTACGATCCTCGCGATCCGGTGCCGACCTGCGGCGGCGCGTCGTTCTTGCCTGGGCTTTTTATCGCGGCTAACGCCGGCCCGCGCGATCAGCGCGAGATCGAGGCCCGCGCAGACGTGCTTTGCTACACGAGCGAACCCTTGCCGTTTGATCTGGAAGTGACCGGCCCCGTGTCGCTCGTGTTATACGCAAGTTCTTCTGCCCTCGATACCGACTTTACCGGCAAGCTCGTCGACGTCCATCCGGACGGTCGCGCGATCATCTTGACCGACGGGATCCTGCGCGCCCGTTACCGTGAATCGCTCAGCGCGCCCAAATTTCTGGCACCCGGGCAGGTGGTCGAGTTGCATATCGATTTGATTGCGACCGCCAATCTATTTCGTGCGGGACATCACATCCGGTTGGAGATCTCAAGCAGCAATTTCCCGCGGTTCGATCGCAACACTAATACCGGCGGCGTGATCGCGGAGGAATCCGCGCAGGATTTCATGGTGGCCACCAATCGTGTTTGGCACGATGCCGCGCGGCCGTCGCATGTGGTGTTGCCGGTGGTAAGGCGGTGAAAAAAGACCCTCACCCTACCCTCTCCCGCGCGCGGGAGAGGGTTAACACTATGTGGCGTGTAGGTTGGGGTGAGCGCAGCGAACCCCAACAGGCTGAGTTCAACCGCGCTATATCGCAGTCACCTGCGACAAATCCAATTGCTCGCCCACCATCAAATCGCTGCGATTCATAAACGCAGGTCTCACCCAACGAATAACCAGCGGCAAAACAATTAAAGAAAGCAGCATGTTGATGAGCATGATGCCGACGAGCAGCATGCCCATGTCGGCCATGAATTTGAGATCGGACAAAAAGTACCACGGCACGATGCCAAGCAGCATGGTGGTCGCGGTGAAGAGTATCGCTTTGCCAGTGGTGGTCAGGGCGGCGTGGATCGCGGCTTCCAGTTGGTGTTCACGCGCGGCGTATTCTTCGCAGATTCTGCTCAGTAGGTAAATTCCGTAGTCGATGCCAACGCCTACGCCCATGACCGCAACGATCGTCGCATTGATATCGAGGCCAATGCCGAGCAGGTACATCATGGAACCCAACAAAAAGTTGGACAAGTTAACCGGCACCAGCAAAATCAGACCGGCCACCAGCGATCGATACGCGAGCGCGGCGGTCAGCAACACCGCGAGATTAACTAGGCCGACGATGAACCAATGGTAGCGATGAACAACGCTGTTGGTCGCTTGCTGAAGCGCGATGACCCCGGTGCCTAAACGCACCCGAAACTCCGGATGATCCTCGCCCACCGCATCAACCGCCACACGCGCGCTCGCGAGTGCACCATCAACGGTTTCCTGCTTGTTATCCGGAAACCACACCGAGACGGATGACGATTGAAATTCAAAATCCGAGACCGTCGCATAGTTATACGGACTAGTGCCGAAGGTCGCGACAAAGCCCGCGGTGGCGACCGCTTGTTCGGTGGGATCGAGTTCACGCCAAGTCGGGTGGCCGCCTGAGAACAGGCGAAATACCTCACGCATGTAATCCGTGAAGGACAAGGTAGCGCGCGGCGGGGCGAGCGTACTCTCTTCCATCATGCGCTGAAGTTGGCTAGACACCAGCATTGCCTCCGGAGTGCGCGCCACCCGGCGGTCGGAGCTCTTCTGTTTCGCTTCGAGCACGATCTCAAGCGTATTCATACCGGGAAAATGCGCGTTCAATGCACGTACCGCGGTGTTGTACTCCGAGTCGTACCACAGGAGGTTGCTACCTTCGACCGGGTTACCGATCTTTAACTGCGCGTTGGTGTAGACGGCGGCGATTGCGAGGAGCACGACCACTAACGACGTCACTTGCGCCCACCGCCCCACCGAGAGGCTCGCTACGCAAGACAGCACGCGATCTTCCAGCAAGTGCACGCCGGCATCCTTGCCATGTCCGCCGATAATCTTCGTCACATTCTTTGGGATTGGTAGATAGGACAGCAGCACTGAGATCAAAAAAACGCCGGTCGGGATAATCGATAGCGCCCAGAAGCCACAAAATATCGCGTGATTCACCATCGTCTTGATCGGTGCGATAGCGATGAACACGATGCCGAACACATCGGTTACGATGCCCAATATAGACGGCACCATCATGACGCCGAGGGTGAGCTCGGCTGCTTTTCGGCGATCGCCTACTTGCAGCAGGATTTCGTAATAGCGTTCGGTGTATTGCACGCAATGCGACATCGAACGCGCCACCAGCAACAACGGGACGATCATCAGCAGCGGCTCGATCGGGCGGGCTAACCAGCCGATGAGTCCAAAACCCCATATCCCGGCGACGCCCGCGCAGATCACCGGCGTCACCACACCGGACAGGTTACGCATGTAAAGGATGAGTGCTAACACCAACAACCCAACGGTCACCGCAAAAATACTGTAGGTCTGCTTCTGCAGTTTGTAGACCCACCCCGTTAGGATCGGGAGACCCGCGACATACACGTCGTGTCGCGCATCGCGCGCGCCCTCTACTAGCTTATGAACGAAATCGAAAGCCTCGCCATATTCCACGCTATCCAAGAACGCGATGTTGATGAGCGTCGCGGTTTCATCCGGCGAGATATAAAATGCACGTACGCCGGGGGCTTTCGCGACATTGCGTTTGAATTCGGCAAGTTCTTCCAGCGTTGCCGGCGGATGGTTGCCCATCAACGCTTGCAGGTCGACGCCGTCCGGTGTCGCTTCGGCATATCGCGCTTTTTCAGTCGCGATCGAAATCAGCGTGTCGTGGTTAACATGCGGCGCGAGATCGAGATCGCGCGTCATCTGCCATACCTTACCAAGCGTCTCCGCCGAATAGATGTCGCCGTCTTTGACTTTCAGCATGACCGAGATCAACAGCGGATTGCCGAAATTGGGATGATCGAAATACACCTTGACGAAGGGATCGTCACGCGGCAGCAGGTCTTTAAAAATCGTGCGGATCTGCACGTGGGGAATACCGGCGGCAAACAGCAAGGTGGCGATTACGAAGGCCACCGCGACCGCAGCGCGGTAACGCATGACCCAGGCGGCAATACGAAATCTCAGCGGCATTTAAGCTCCGATTTGGAAAGTTTTGATCAGGAGTCTTACTGGCCGGCCCACACCGACGGCTTACGCGTCACCCATGGCCTTGCCACCTCGAGCTGCGCCGCCAACCGATAAAGCGTCGCCTCGTCGCCAAATCGCCCAACAAATTGATTGCCAATCGGCAACCCTTCCGGCGTCCAATAGGTGGGCACCGACATCGCGGGTTGGCCGGTGGCATTCGCGAAATACGAAAATGGCGTGAAGCGCGCCATCTTCCGGCGCAGTTCAAACGGATCGGTGCCGGCGCGGTAGGCAAAGGTGCCGAGCGGGACCGGCGGCTCGCCTAACATCGGCGTCAACCACACATCGTGGTCGACAAAGAAGCGCGCGACATCGCGCGAAATTTGCTGCAAATCTTGGAGCGCAATCAAATAATCCGGCGCGGTGAATTGTCGACCGCGCCCGGTGAACGCCCACACAAACGGCTCGAAGAATTCTTCCGCCGGCGGGCGATTCAAGCGTCGCGTCCAGTCGTCAATGGCCCATGTGAACCCGGCGGACAGCACCGAGGTAAACGCCATGAAAAAGCGCTCGGAATCAACCTTGGGCGAAGCTTCGACGACTTCGTGTCCAAGATCTGCGCAGAGTCTGGCGGCATCTTCAACCGCCTTGGTGTTTTCCGGATGGACGGCGTCACCGGTAATCGTGCGCTTGGTAAATGCGATCCTCAGTTTGCCGGTCGGCGCACCGACTTCCTGCAAGTATGGTCGCGACGGCGGTGGTGCGGCGTAGGGGTCGCCGAGATCAGGGCCTGAGGTTGCATCGAGCAGCGCCGCGTTATCGCGAACCGAGCGCGTTAAAGCGTGTTCCGCGACTAGGCCGCTCATCATGTCGCCGTAATGCGGACCCATCGGATTGCGCGCGCGGGTGGGTTTCATGCCGAACACGCCACAGCATGCGGAGGGCACACGGATTGAACCACCGGCATCGTTGCCATGCGCCATCGGCACCATGCCCGAAGCAACCGCTGCCGCCGCGCCGCCACTCGATCCACCGGCAGTGCGCGTGGTGTCCCACGGATTTCGCGTCGGGCCGAACAAACGCGGCTCGGTAGTCGGCCCCACCGCTAGCTCAGGCGTATTGGTCTTACCGACGAAGATGAGTCCGGCGCGCTTGTAGCGCTTAACGAGCTCACTGTCTTCTTGCGGGATATAACCTTGAAGATAAGAACTGCCTTCGGTGAACGGATGGCCGGCATACTCGGCCAAAAAGTCTTTTAGCAAAAACGGCACGCCCGCGAGCGGCGTATCCAGAATCGGTTCGAGCGCACGTTGCCGTGCTTCGTCGTACAACTTGTACACCACGGCATTCACGGCTGGATTAACCCGCTCGATGCGGGCAATCGAGGCGTCCACCAATTCGCGCGGAGATATCTCACGCCGCTTGATTAAGTCGGCTTGAGCAATGGCATCGAGCAAAGCGAGATCCGGTTGCGACATGTTCCCCTCCGAGCGTGGCAATGAACCGGCATCATAACGAAGCGCCAGCGTTTGCGCGCGAGCGTGCTTGCATCCGCCGACTACGCGAGGCACGCTGCCGGAAAACTCACGTAGGAGTTCCCCATGTTAATCGTCCATGTCAGCGCGCGCATCACCCCCGAAGCATTGGAGTCGTTGCGCGAAGTCGCGGCCAAGATGGTGGCGGCCACCGTGCAAGAACCCGGCTGTATCACCTACGCCTTCACGTTCGATATTCTGACCCCCGGCTTGATGCGAATCGTGGAAGTTTGGCAAGACGACGCCGCACTCGCCGCGCATTTCAAAACGCCGCACATGACGGAGTTCCAGGTGGCGATTAAAGGCAAAATTGAGATTATCAGCGCGGAAAAATATATAACCGAAGGGCCATTACCGTTGCGTTAGGTCAACAAATTTGCGTGAGCCCGACGCAACCGACGCCGGCACATCAACTCAAACGCTGGGGGAATGACGAACAGCGACAAGAGCGGCGCCGTCAGCATCCCTCCCACCATCGGCGCCGCGATGCGCGTCATGATTTCACTACCGGCGCCCGCACCCCAAAATAGCGGGAGCAATCCGGCGACGATCACGGCCACCGTCATGGCCTTGGGCCGCACACGCAACACGGCGCCTTCGGTAATCGCGTGCTGTAGAGCCGCGGCGGAAGTGCGCTCAATGGCCACGCGCGCATCCCAAGCGTTCTTTAGATACAACAGCATGATGACGCCGAATTCCGCGGCAACGCCGGCCAACGCGATAAAACCAACCCCAGTCGCGACGGAGAGATTGAAGCCCATCAAGTACAGAAACCAGATCCCACCGGTGAGCGCGAAGGGCAACGTAAGCATGATAAGGAACGCTTCGCCGACTTGCCCAAAGATCAAATAAAGCAAGATAAAAATAATCAGCAGCGTCGCCGGCACCAAGAGTTTAAGGCGAGCATTCGCGCGTTCTAAAAATTCGAACTGGCCGGAATAGCTCACACTCATGCCTGGCTTGAGTGTGAGTTCGCGATTGATAGCGGTGCGAAGATCCGACACGACCGAACTCATATCGCGCCCACGAACGTCAAGATAAACCCATCCGGTCGGGCGAGCGTTTTCGCTTTTCAGCATGGGAGGCCCGTCGGCGAGACGTAGCTCGGCGACCATGCCGAGCGCGATGAAGCTGCCGCCACGCGTTTGAATCGGCAACTCCTCAAGGCGCGCCACCGAGTCTCGCCACTCGCGAGGATAGCGAATGTTGATCGGAAAGCGGGCACGCCCAGCGATGACTTCCCCCACATTCTCCCCACCGATCAAGCCGGCGACTACCGCTTGCACTTCCGCGACGCTGAGCCCATAACGCGCCACCGCTTGCCGGTCGATGTCGACATCGAGGTAACGCCCGCCGGTCAGGCGTTCGGCGAGACTCGAACTGACGCCATCGATGTGTTTCGCGATATTTTCTATCTGCAGGGCGACACGGTCGATGTCTCCCAGCTGGTCACCCGCGATCTTGACGCCAATCGGACTCTTGATGCCGGTGGCCAACATATCGATGCGATTGCGGATTGGCGGCACCCAGATATTGGTCAGGCCGGGCACCTGTACGGCGTGATCCAGTTCTTCAAGCAACATCGCCGGGGTCATCCCCGCCCGCCATTCGGCGCGCGGTTTGAACTGTATCGTCGTCTCGAACATTTCCAAGGGCGCGGGATCGGTCGCGCTTTCGGCCCGCCCTGCCTTGCCGAACACCCGCGCGACTTCCGGCACGCTCAAGATCATCCGGTTGGTCTGTTGCAGCAACGCCGTGGCTTTGCGCGCCGAGAGGCCCGGCAACGCGCTTGGCATGTATAGCAGATCACCCTCGTCCATCGCGGGCATGAACTCGCCGCCAAGTCGCGCCAGCGGCCAACCGCTCGACAAAAATACAAAGAAGGCGAGTACCAGTGTCGTCAACGGCCACCGCAGCGTGACTTCTAGCAGTGGTTTGTAGATAGCAATCAAAAGGCGATTAAGCGGGTTTGTATTTTCGGCGGGGATTTTTCCTCTGATCCAATACCCCATCAAAATCGGGATTAGCGTGACCGATAAACCCGCCGCGGAAGCCATGGCGTAAGTCTTGGTGAAAGCGAGCGGTCCAAACAGCCGACCTTCCTGCGCTTCAAGTGTGAACACCGGCATAAACGAGAACGTCACGATGAGCAGCGAGAGAAAGAGCGCCGGACCGACTTCGCTCGCGGCTTCCGTAATCAACCGCCAATGCGTTTCGCGCGCCGGGGCGGTGTCGCCGTGTTCCCGCTGCCAGGCTTCTAGTTTTTTGTGCGCGTTTTCGATCATCACGATCGCAGCATCGACCATGGCGCCGATTGCAATCGCAATCCCACCGAGCGACATGATGTTCGCGTTGATTCCTTGATAGCGCATGACGACGAACGCGCTTAGCACGCCGAGCGGCAAAGCAACGATCGCGACGAGCGCCGAGCGAAGGTGCCATAAGAATACGGCACACACCAACGCGACGACGGCAAATTCTTCGGCAAGTTTGCGGGTGAGATTGTCGACGGCGCGATCAATCAATTGGCTGCGATCGTAGGTCGTAACGATTTCAACCCCCGGTGGCAGGTTGCGCTGAAGCTCCACCAGTTTTTGTTTTACCGCGCGGATGGTATCGCGCGCATTCATACCCGAGCGCAAGACCACGATACCACCCACCACTTCGCCGCGACCGTCAAGATCGGCGACGCCCCGCCGTGCCTCGGGCCCGATCTGAACGTGTGCGACATCGCCGAGCAGCACCGGGATCCCGTTCGCGAGCTTGAGTGGGATGACGCGAAAGTCTTCCACCGTGCGCAAATAACCGCTCGCGCGCAGCATGGTTTCAGCTTCGCTCGTTTCGATCACGCCGCCACCGGTTTCCTGATTATTCGCGGCGAGTGCGGCGCGGACGTCATCGTAGGTAAGCCCAACGCTGTGCAGTTTGATGGGATCGACGATCACCTGGAACTGCCGCACCATCCCACCCACAGTCGCCACTTCGGCGACGTTCGGCAGCGCTTTCAATTCGAATTTCAGCCACCAATCCTGCAGCGCGCGCAATTCGCCGAGATCATGCCGCCCCGTTCGATCGACCAGTGCGTACTCATAAATCCACCCCACACCGGTGGCGTCGGGACCTAACGTCGATTCGGTATTGGCGGGCAGCCGACTTTGAATCTGACTTAAATATTCGAGCACCCGCGAGCGCGCCCAATAGGGATCCGTCTTATCTTCGAACAGCACGTAGACAAAACTATCGCCAAAGAATGAAAACCCGCGCACGGACTTAGCCCCCGGCACCGACAACATCGTGGCCGAAAGCGGGTAGGTCACCTGGTTCTCGACGATCTGCGGTGCCTGTCCTGGGTAGGTGGTGCGGATGATGACTTGCACATCCGACAAGTCCGGCAGCGCATCGATTGGCGTGGTACGGACTGACCATACCCCCCAGGCGGTGATCATCCCGGTGAGAAGTAACACCAACAATCGATTGTTAATCGACCAGGCGATGAGCCGGGCGGTCACTGCGCGGCTCCATGCGTCGGGGCACGCGCACCGCTCACACTCGTTTGCCCTTGCTCCGGCGCGTCAACGTCGTCGGCATCGGACGGGAACGCCCCACGCAAGCTGGCTTCGGAATCCAGCAGAAATTGCGCGCTCGCGACCACCGTGTCGCCTTCGTTTACGCCCGCTTTAATTTCAATCCAATCGCCGACTTCTTGCCCGAGATTGACTTCGCGCGGCATGAAAGTACCCGCGTCGTCGATGGCGACCACGTGGGCACGCTTACCCGTGCGGATAACGGCTTCGGCTGGGACGGCCAGCACCTGACGCCGAGATACATCATCGAGCAGGCTCACCTGGGCCGACATCCCGGGCCGCAAACGTCCGTCTGGATTGGGCAGCTCCACGCGCACACGCAGGCTGCGGGTGTCGCTGAGTAACGGTAGAACGGCGGCAATTTTTCCGGTGTAGCGTTCACCCGGCATTGCGCTAAAAATCAAATCTGCGTGGGTGCCGATCTGGAGCGACGGGGCGGCTGCTTCCGGTACCGCAATCTCAACCCAAACGGATTGCAATCCGTTGACTTCCAGCAGCGTTTGCCCCGACATCAGCGTCATGCCGGCGCGAACTTCGATACGTTGAATCACACCTGATCGCGAACTCCGCAACACAAAGCGCGCCGTCGGTTTGCGGATCTGCTCAAGTCGCCGGATTTGATTTGTGCTCATGCCGAGCACCAAAAGTCGTTCACGTGCGGCAGCGATCAACACAGAATCGCCCCCTTCGACAACCGCCAGATATTCGAGCTCCGCGGCATGCCATGCGGGAACGAATAACTCGGCGATCGGTTGGCCGGCGGTGACGATATCGCCAACGGCGAACGGCCAAACACGTTCCACGAATCCGCCCACGCGTGCCTGCTCTATGGCGACGTCGCGTGTATTAAGGGCGACCAGTCCAGTGGCGTCGACTCGAATCATCAATGAAATACGCGCAACGCGCGCGCGACGCAGCCCCAAATTTTGCTGAAGGCGCGGGTCGATACTCATCGTCGATTGTTGATCCGCGTCCGCGTATTTCGGCACCAACGCCATGTCCATGAACGGCGACTTGCCAGGCCGCTCGAAATGCTGATCCGGGCGCATTGGGTCGTACCAGTACAGGACACTTTTTTCTTTGACGGCAGTCGACGGTCCCGAGAAGTCGGCCGCGTTTGGTTGCTGAAGGTGATTCGCCCACCACCATCCTCCGCTCGCGCCGAGCGCCAAAAGCGCGAGTGCCGCCGCGATCACGCTTCCCCGTGCCGCAGCGCTCATGGCTGCGCCCCGTTAAGTGTGGCCAGGCGTGCGTCATCCGGTTGCGCATAGGAATAATGCAGTCGGGCCGCAAGTTCGGCGCGGGTGCCGGCAATAGCGCGCGCTTTTAGCTGAATTTCAATCCGTTCGCGGCGCGCCGCGAGTACCTGCGCGAGCGTACCTTGACCGCCGCGCCAAGCGGCCAGTGTCAACGCGATTTTCTCTTCCGCAAGCGGCAGCAGCACCGCTCGGTAGCGTGTCGCCGAATGGCTGAGTCGTATGTACTCCGCGAAGTCGCGTTCAAGCATCGCTTGGTGCTCGCGCAAGCTCGCATCCCGTTCGGCATCGAGCGCGCGCCGTTGCGCGACCTTGGCGGCGATGCGCGGGTTTTGACGCGACTCGGCGAATAACGGCAGATCGACGCTGAACTGCAACATCACCATGTCGCTGAAGCGAGCGCCGCGATGCTGATAGGCGAACTCTACTCCCCAGTCGGGCCACTTATCCGCCGCCGCTTCGGCAACGTCCGCATCGAGCACATGCGCCGCGGATTCGAATGCCGCAATTTCCGGATGTTCGTGCAAGCGATGCGTTAACGCCTGGCGATCTAGCGGAAACACCGGGGAGTCGCCGGACAGCGGTAACTCGGCAGCGTCTCCAATCCACTGACGCAACGTCGCGATAGCCTGCGCGCGTCGTGCTTGGAAGCGCTCTTGGCGTTCGGCGAGCGCGGCTGCTTCCTGTCGGGGTAACACGAGTTCGGCCACTTGCCCCTGGCCGCCCGCGTATGCAGCCCGCACTGTGCGGTCAAACAATTCGTTTTCGGCGACCAAGGTTTGGATGAGCTCAAGCTGCTGTTCGACCGTGGCACGCGCTATCCACGCAACTGCTGCTTCGCGCAACACGCCTTGGCGCGCTAACCGCGCGCGCGCTTCCATCACGGTAACTTTGGCCAACGCGCCATCGAGCCGCGCGTGACGCTTACGCGCGTTCGGAAATTCCTGCGATACGCCAATCCGCTCCATCGTCATAAAGTCATTGGTTAGATTGAATGCATCGGCGCCATCGATCGGCAAATTCTCTACCCCGATTGCGAGTCGCGGATCGGGCAACGCATCGGACGGGGCAATGGCGTTCTTCGCGGCGTCGATTTGATGGGCGCGGGCGCTTAACACCGGCGCCTGCGACACGGCCAACGCGAGTGCGGCGTCAAATGACAATGCCTCGGCCGACACGGCGCGCGAAAGCCCTCCGCACAACACATTGATAACCACCCAAAGCGCGAAAGGCTTCACTGCTGGGGAAACATTGAAGATCGCCTTCATAATTTTCACTCCACTTGGCTACTGCGCGCAGGAATCAGCATCCCGCGCTCGCGGCATACACGCGCATCGCCACGCCTCGCGTTTAGCGAGGAGGCGCGCGAAGATTCAGTCGATCAGGAGAGAGCGGGTGGGCGCCAAACGCCCGCGCGGGGCGACATAGGCGGTGCGGGATTGAATGCGGCGAGGACTGGATTTTTACCAGGCGCCACGAAAGCTGAAAGTACGATCGCAGCCATCCCAGGACTGTGCGATTGGCATTGCGTGCCGGCCTTACAGAGAACGCTCGCTGACGTGCCTGACTTTTGATGCGCGTGTTTACAACAGTCGTGCGGCCACGTACCCGGGTCTTTTGCAGGCGCGGAGGGGTGTCCGATCGGGCAGGGTGCTTCAAAGGCGTGCGCGGACAACGCTCCTTGAAAGGAGATCGCGATACAAAGCATTAGTAGGACGACAAATCGCATACAAACACTGTAGGCCTATCCATGCCGCTTTGGAAGGCGAATCTCCAACATCCCCTTGGAATTCGCCGATTTTAAGTACGTTTTTCCACCGCGAGGGCTAGCCCCGTCTACCGAAACGCCGGCATCACGTAATCCGCAAAATCTTTCAGCACTTTACGTTCGCAGGCCATCGGCGGCCACAACGCGATTTCTTTGATGCCGCTCGCTTCAAGCTTTTTGATGTGCTCAATGATTTCATCCGGCGTGCCCACCAAACAGCCGTTGCGGATCGCGTCCGGGGTTACGTACTTGCGCTCATCAGGCTGCAGGTACACCAAGTGCCCATCGTGAATTTGCCGAAAACGCGCGGTCTCCGGGAGGCTCATGTTCCCCACCCGTTGTAGATAGTCTTTCCATATCCCTTGGAAATGCGGCGGAATGATCGCGTCGTTGCAGCCGTTGTCTTTCCACACTTCGTAATAGAAATGCAGCTCGCAGGCGATCCAGCTGCCGGTTTCTTCGATGACGCGATCGTCGGTCAGCTTGTCGCCCGCCCGCAACACACAACTCGTCGTAATGAAGGCGGTATGAAAGTTTGCCGGCAGCGTTCGCCCCGCTTTGACGGCGCCTTGTCGTATGCCGGCCAACTTCGGTTGGAACACCTCGGGTTCACCGCCAACCGTGATAAAACCGTCGCCGAATTCGCCCGCCGCGACCAATGCCTTGGGGCCGTTGGCCGCGACGTAAATCGGAATGCGTTGATCCAAATTCAAAAAGCGTTGCTCGCGATGCAGGAATTTAATTTCTCGCGTCTTGCCTTGAAACGTGTAATCAACCGCCTCACCGTCCAAGAGTGCGCGCACCACGCGCAGGTATTCGCGGAATTCTTTGACCCGCATCGGATCTTGGCCCATGACGCGCATCGCGGTGTGACCGGTGCCGAGCCCTAAGAAAGTTCGGCCGGGCGCGAGTTCATTGATACTCGCGATGGAATGCGCCGTGACGGGCGCGATGCGGGTGCCCGTAATCGACACGCCGGTACCAATCTGAATTCGGCTGGTGTGCTCGGCCGCTAACGCGAGTGCGGCGTAACAGTCCGACCAGATCATCTGCGAGTCACCCATCCATGCGCGGTCAAACCCTAATTCTTCCGCGTAACGAATGAATTCCCAGTTCTTGATATGCGCACTGACGCCGATCCCAAATTGCATAAATTTCTCCTCCTTAGAATTAGCTCAATTATGGAGTCGGCAACGTGAAGACTACTAGCGCACTGCCCAACGTGCGCAGCGGCGGTTCGCCGATGATAGTCACCGCCATCCCGCCGGCGCCGCTGCCAATCGCCACATACTGCCGCGTGCCCACTTGATAGGTTACGGGTTGACTGCGTACCGCGGAGCCGGTCTGGAACTTCCATAACAATTTGCCCGAACTGTCATCCAGCGCGAGCGCTTCGCCATCTTGATTACCGGTAAAAACGACCCCGCCGCCGGTTGCAAGCGCACCTCCGACCAGTGGGTACTTATCGCGAAAACGCCATTTAATCTCACCGGTCGCC
This sequence comes from uncultured Klebsiella sp., assembly GCA_964555355.1. GTDB lineage: Bacteria > Pseudomonadota > Gammaproteobacteria > CAIKBL01. The sequence goes on along the minus strand of CAZKRY010000008.1, from coordinate 173,080 downwards.
GGATCAATCGCACTCACATGGCCGTATGCCACGCCCTGTTCGGCATCGGTATCGCCGAAGCCACCCCCCAACATGACATCGCCCGCTTTGAACGGCGTGTCTTCTTTGATCATCGACAAGCATGATTCGATGGTCGGCACATAAAGCCAGTGTGTGCGCGGACTATAGGCGTAAGTGAACGAACCATTATTGCCACCTACCGCGCCCGGGCAGGTTTTCAGGCGGGAGTCCTGTGCCGGAATGTATTTGGGATCGATCTGCGGCCGGCCTTGTGTGTCGAGGCCGGTCGCCCAGTTCATTTTCTCGACATACTTCGCGCCGCGTAGAAATTTACCGTTCGCCGCATCGAGCACATAGAGAAAACCATTGCGATTGGGCTGAACCAAAGCGCGCACCGTGCGCTCGTGATGCTGGGTATCGATCAACACCAGATTATTGGTGGCATCGAAATCCCAGACATCGTGCGGGGTGTACTGAAAGTGCCATTTCAAATCACCGTTGAACGGATCGAGCGCCAACACTGAATTGGAGTAGAGATTATCGCCTTGGCGCGCATCACCGTTGAACAGCGGTGACGGATTACCGGTGGTCCAGAACAGAATATTTTGTTGTTGGTCATAGGTACCGGTAACCCAGGCCGGTGCGCCGCCGAGTTTCCAAGATTCGTTCGCCCACGTCTCAGCACCCGCTTCACCCACTACCGGCACTGTGTAGCGACGCCACCGGCGCTGCCCAGTCTGCGCGTCATACGCATCGATAAATCCGCGCGTTGCAAACTCACCGCCGCCACTGCCGACGACCACTAGATCGTTCACCACGAGCGGCGCGCCGGTCGCGCTGTAGCCGCGCTGGTAATCATCCATGACCACGTTCCAGATGATTTCACCGGTGGCGCGATCGAATGCGATGAGGCGCGCATCGAGCGTCGCCATGAAAACTTTGTCGTCACGGATCGCAACCCCGCGATTGGCCGGCCCACAGCACAAGCGTAGATCGCTCGGCAGCATATGCTCGTAACGCCACAACAGGTGGCCGTCGGCGGCGTCGAGCGCATAGAGGTGATTGTAAGCGGCCGTGAAATACAAAATTCCATCGGCGACGATGGGAGAGGCCGCCACTTGGCCCTGTACGCCGGATTGAAAAATCCACGCGGGCGTAAGGCGACTCACATTCTCTTTGGAAATTTGCTCAAGTGGGCTGTAGCGCCAATTGGCATAACCACCACCGTAATGCAGCCACTCTTTTTCCGGCAGCTTCGCCGCCAAGCGCGCGGGCGTTACCGGTGCGAGCTCGGCCTGGCAGGGGATCACCAGTACCGCAGTCAAAACCAAAGTACAAAATTGCCATCGCGACATACGTCAGGAAATCCTTTGGCCTTGCCGACGCGTCGAAGTGCGTCCCGATCACAATGCCGGAATAGGAACTTATGTCAGCGCAGGGAACCGGGCAAGCAGTAGAGGTTGGCGCGCGGCGCCTGATGAGAAGACCCTCACCCTGCCCTCTCCCGCACGCGGGAGAGGGTTCATTGCTCGCGACAGCGCGAGAACGCTAGGGATCTGACTTAGCCGGTGGTCCGCTGCTGGAGGTGGGTCAACAGTGCGGGGCTTGCGACACCGTCTACCAATAGTCCATTTTGTTGCTGATAGGTGCGAATTGCGGCTTGTGTCTGTGGGCCGTATAGACCGTCAATGCTCCCACCGTACAACCCGATGCGCTGGAGCAGAGCTTGGATGTCCGCCACCGTTTGGCGCGTCGCCGCTTGCGGTGCGTAAGCCGTGTTAGCCGGCGCGGCTTGCGGCTCGTTCTGCTTCCACGCGGGATCGCCTAAATTGACTTGGTCCTTGGATGTTAATGCGCCGGTGGCACCGCCGGCGACGGCGCCGAGCAACGCACCTTGCGCCACCGACAAGCCAGTCACCGCGCCAATCGCCGCGCCAACGCCAGCGCCGATGCCGGCACCGCTCACACCGCGATCTGTTCGCGTATTGCCGCACCCGGCTAAGACAACGCTCACGAGAACCATTGAGACGGCGGTTCTTTTCATCGATTTATTCATTCAACTCTCCGATTAAGTGCTTTGGCTATCTGTGTTCGTCACTTGCTAGCGGCGCGCTCGGCGCACGCTAAAGTCGGTGAAATGCGACGCATGCAACGATTTATGCATAGCAAAGCCTATCGCGGCACAAACTACAAAAAGGAATCGACCGGGATGTGAATTCGATCACGTACCGAACGCAAGAACCTCGGCGTCAAACTGTGGGATCCTGAATGCAAATTAAATACTTCGCGATGTCAGCGAAACAAGTTATTCACCGTCGCAAACGGCGCCGCGTTGCCAAACGTCGCAAAGGTTCCCTGGGATTGGATTTCTTGCGCCGCGCGTATGAACTCGCCCCACGCGGCACGCGCTAACGCGCCACCGACACTGATTCGGCGCACGCCAAGCGCCGCAAGTTTCTCAACCGTCGTGAAGTCGCTCCCGACCAGCACGTTGACTGGCTTCGGCGCGACCGCGCGTACCACTGCCGAAATTTCCTCATCGGTGCGCAGGCCGGGCGCATACAAACAATCGGCACCGGCTTCGGCGAACGCGGTTAACCGTTTGATAACCTCCGCCAAATCCGGTCGACCGACGATGAAGCCCTCCGCGCGCGCCGTGAATACGATCTTACTATCGATCTCATCGAGCGCCGCGCGCGTTGCGCGCACCCGTGCAATTGCAAGTTCGAAATCAAATACGGGGTGCGTGGGATCGCCGGTCGAGTCTTCGATGGAGATACCAGACACCCCGGTATCGACGGCGCGCAGGACGTTGGCGGCCACGTCTTCCGGCTCGACGGCGAGGCCGCCTTCGAAATCGGCATTCACCGGTACGGTTACCGCGCGCGCGATTTCGCGTAGACGTTGCAACACTTCTGGCAACGGCATTTGGTTGTCAGCGCGACCCGTCGACCAGGCAATACCGGAGCTGGTGGTGGCCAATGCTTGAAAGCCGAGTTGCGCGAGATAACGCGCGCTGCCGGCATCCCAAGGGTTGGGGATGACAAAGCATCCCGCCTCATGCAGTTCTCTGAACCGAGCGATTTTTTCGAAGGCCATGCCACCCTCCTTCGTAAGCATTAATGAAAACGCCGCACTAATGCCGCGCTCCTTTAATCCATCTTGATCACTATCTTGCCGAAATGCCCCGCCGCTTGCATGCAGTGAAAAGCCGCACGCGCGTCGTTGAAGCTAAAAACTTTATCGATCACCGGCGCGAGGCCATTGACGCTAAACGCCGCGTTCATCGCTTGAAACATCTCGCGACTGCCGACATAGATGCCTTGCACTTTCACGCTCTTAAATAGCACCGGCATGGGATTGACCGCCCCGGCAAATCCAGTCAGCACGCCGATGAGCCACACGTTACCACCATACGCCGCGCAGGCGACGGATTTCTCGAGCGTACCCGCACCACCCACTTCCACCACGTGGTCGACGCCGCGACCGCCAGTTAAACGCATGACTTCGGTTTCCCACTCGGGGTGCGTACGGTAGTTGACAGTGTCATCCGCACCGAGCGCGCGTGCCCGCGCGAGCTTGGCGTCACTGCTCGAGGTTAAGATGACGCGCGCGCCATGCATCTTCGCGATTTGCAACGCGAACAACGACACGCCGCCGGTACCGAGCACGAGCACGGTTTGGCCGGCGCGGAGTTGGCCTTGCGCGACCAACGCATTCCATGCGGTGAGCGCCGCGCAGGGCAAAGTCGAGGCTTGTTCATAAGACCAGCCGGCAGGCACGGGGATTGCGCCGCGTTCGTGTAAGCGCGCGTATTGCGCAAGCATGCCGGGTTGGCGGCCGCCTAACGCGGATTCCATGACTTCCGCGTGAATCACGCCAGCATCCCAATTTTGGAAAAAGGTACCAGCGACTTGATCGCCCACCTTAAAACGTGTGACATCGGGCCCCACCGCCACCACTTCACCGGCGCCATCGGAGCACGGCACGAGTGGCCACTTATCGCTGTCGACCAGACCTTGTACATGGATGAGATCGCGATAATTGAGCGATACGGCGCCGACGCGTACCACGATATCGTCGGCGCCCGGCGTCGGCATCGGATGCTCGGCGAGACGTAAGGTGTCGATGCCGGCGGTTGAATGAACTTCCCAAGCTTTCATGTCACTGTCCTCGTTATCACATTCAGAATAAGGGATTGCGCGGCGCAAGCCCAAGCAACACCCGTCCAGCATCTTCGACGATATGCGGTTGTAGCTGCAGGTGATGTCGCGCCACATTCAAGTCTCGCAATGCCCGATCGAGCGCCGGATCGAGCACGCACGCCGTACCGCCGATGTCTTGGATCGCCTGCAAGGTGTCGCCGGCGCGACGCGCGGCATCGACTATCGCGAGACGTGTGCGTGCAATCGTCGATTGATCAAGTGTATCTCTGCTCATCACCACGTCCCACATACGAGCGACCGCACCAAACAAGTGATCGCGCCCCCCTTCAATAAAGCTCAGCGCTTCGGCATAACGCACGTGCACGCGTGATTCCGCGCGCACCGGTTGTGCGCCGGCAAACGGCACCCGATCGAGCCACGGCTCCAAGTGATCAAGCGCCGCGAGCGCGATCCCAGTGCACGCCGCGGCTTTACTCATCGCAAACCTTAAGCTGGCTGGCACCCGCCAGTTCATCGACGCGTGCAGCGGGGGTGCGAAGAGATCCGCTGCGTGTGCCGTGGGCACGAAAACTTCACGCAGGACAAAGTCATCGCTGGCAGTTCCGCAGAGGCCGCTGGTGTGCCAGGTGTCGATGAGTTCAACCTGCGCCGCCGGCGCAAACATCAATAGCTTAAGCGGTGCGCCGGTTGGTCTCGTTTCAGGTCCGTCATCCCCACTCACGGTGCATAAACCGCCGAGCCAATCGGCATGGCGACAGCCGCTCGCAAAACGCCAGCGACCACTCACCATAAAGCCGCTGTCAACGCGGCGCGCGGTGCCGTTGCCCACCACCGTCAATGCGGCGGTGGCCTGCGCGGTCTCGCCAATCATCTCGCGCACGGCCGCCTCCGGCAAATAGGCATTGATACAAGCGCTCGATTCCGAGCCGACCATTGCACACCAGCCGGCGGAGGCATCGCCGCGTGATAATTCTTCGATGACTTTGAGATAGTCGAGCGGGTCCGCCGCGCAACCACCGTACTCAGTCGCGAGTTGCAAGTTAAACGCGTGGCTCGCTTTCAAGTTAGCGATGACCTCATCGCTCAACCGGCGCATGCGTTCAATCGACGGGGCGTGTTCACGCAGCAACTGACGCATTGCGCGTGCGGCTTGCAGCGGCTCAGACCTGTCGTTCAACGCATTAAATCCTTCACCACGCCCACCCACAGATCGGTGCACAGACCCAGCGATGTGACGTCGATGCGCTCGTTGTGGCCGTGGAAGCGCGAGGCGAATTCGCTCATCGTGACATTTCGCTCGAATAAGCCCGTGCCGTAAGCCACGACCCCACGATCTCTGAAGTAGCGCGCGTCGGTCGCGCCGACGATGAGTTCCGGTAAAAAGTCGGCATCGGGATAGGTCGTCCGTACTTGGCGCCGCAACGATTCCCACATCGGCGTATCGAGTGGAGAGACGCTGGACGCGTGATCGAACATCTCGACCAGTTCCACTTCGTCGAACAAATCACCCAACGCTTCTTTCAAATGCGCATTAACGTCGTCACTCGTGGTGCCCGGCACGGTGCGGATATCGACATCCAATTCCACCAGATCCGGAATGACATTGATCTTGCTGCCCCCGTGCGCCACGTTGCACGAGAACGTGGTGTGCGTGCAGGCGTGGTAGAGCTTGGCGGTGGCTGCCGGTAAGCGTTCGCACGCCTCCCACACCCGTGCCGGATCGATCAACGCGGCTTTCAAATCGTCCGGTAAGCGGCTCGCTTCCACCTGCGCCCGCCAAATATGATTGATGTAGGCGCGCGGGCGATATTGGGAAATGCGCCGGATGATTTCGGCGGTTTTGATCAGTGCGTTATCCGCGCCGAAGGGCATTGAGCCATGGCCTGGCGTGCCGCGAACCCGCAGACGGCGCCACGCGACGCCTTTTTCGCCAACGGTAATGCCAATCTTGTGGCCGTTCGGGCCATCGACCGACCATCCGCCCATTTCAGTCAGCACATAATCGCAGGCTATGGCGTCCCAATGATGTTCGGCCATCCACTTGGCGCCCCATATTCCCATCGCTTCCTCGTCCGCGACGCCGAAATAGATGAGGTCGCCCTTCGGTCGAAAGCCGGTCCGCGCCAAATGTCGCATTGCAACCGCCATCGACGCGGTGATGTTCAACATATCGACCGCGCCGCGACCCCAGATTTCGCCTTTGATCAGTTCGCCGCCGAGCGGGTCTTCATGCCAGCCACCGCGATTGAATGGCACGACATCGGTGTGCCCCATGAGGCAGACTTTGGGCGCAGTGGGATCGGTGCCTTCGATGCGCGCGACGATCGAGGTACGGTCTCCGCGCGGCGTAAAGCGCGCGACTTCGATCCCGGCCCCTTCCAGGATTGCCGCCAACGTATCCGCGTTGCGTCGTTCTTGACCGGAGTCAGGCGTGCCGTCGTTGACGCAGCCGTTACGGATGAGTTGCTGTAGCAACTCGGTGGTCTGCCCTTGAAGCTCGGTGTTCATCGCACGGGTCCTCCGGGGTTACGAATATTAAGTGCCGGCCAGCGTACCACGCGGCCCCTTCATCGGGGCACGCGGCTGGCATACTATGCGTTCTGAGTGCGCGAGCCGCACCGAATCTGCAACAACCACTCTATAAGGAGCCGCGTCATGGCCATGACGACTGTACTCTTTGACGAGCGGGTGACCGAAGTCGCAAATGCCAAAGTCAAAGGCGAGCACCTGTGGCTCAGCAACGACGATTTGCGTAAGGCCACCGGCTGGAAACTTGAAATCGAAGGACTGTGCAAGGGCGATGCCTGTGTGCGTGCCAATCCCGCGTGGGTTGATGGCGACATGATCGACTTGAGCGCCTTTGCCGAACAACAAGGGCAACCCGTGACTCGCGAAGCGGCAAGCGATGTGTGGGCGTTCGGCGCGAGCGTGAATACCCGGCGCGATGCGCTTTTCTCCTTACAAGCGCCCGACTTCACCTTGCCGGATATCGACGGCAAGCTGCATTCGCTATCCGATTACCGCGGTAAAAAAGTATTCCTCTCTTCTTGGGGTTCTTACTGAGGCTGTAGCTTTGACCTGTCCGTGTGGCAGGCAGTATATGCAGAACTCAAAGGACAGGGAGTCGAATTCATCGCGGTGGCATTCGACACCGGCGGCAAGGTGGCTGTGCAAAACGCCATTCGCGCAACCGATATTAAAGAGCGCCCCCCCATGCTCGCGCGGTTGATGGGTTGGTCGGATGAGCTATGGGCTAAACAAGCGCCGCCGACGTATCCTTGTCTCATCGACGAAGGGCATGTAGTCGCCGAACTCTACAGCATGGTGAATGTGCCGCAGGGGGTGTGGATCGACGAGCAAGGCCGTATCGTGCGTCCGGCTGAATCCGCCGGCAGTGCCGATATGGTGAGATCGATGAACCGCGAAACCTTCGAAATTCCGGATGACGCGGCGGCACGCGGAATTGCGATCCGCAACGAGTATGTCAACGCGTTACGCGATTGGGCAAAGAATGGTGCTGCCAGCCGTTTTGTGTTGTCGGCCGCGGAGGTCAGACAACGCATGCGTGGACCGACGGAGGCTGAAGTGCGCGCCGCCAATCATGTCCGCTTAGGCCGTCACCTGTACGGTAAAGGCCAACTGGATCGCGCGAAGTTCCATTTCAAGGAAGCGGTGCGGCTGCACCCGGATAGTTGGAACTATCGCCGTCAGTCCAACATGTTGGACCCGGAAAGCCTTGGGCAATTAAACGCAGGTCCGGATTTCTGGGCGGCGGTCGATGCCTTGCCGGCCAACGTGTCGTATTACCCACCGGCGGACTTTAGTCGGGCGTCGTAAGCCCCTCACTCTGCCCTCTCCCGCACGCGGGAGAGGGTTTTCCGGACGCTGCTGCTCCCGCCCGACCCGAGTGCTGCGATATCCCCTAGCTTGCCGCGCGAAGGTGGCGTTTCATCACGTGTATCGGCGGGTCTACACGACTGACGTTTTGCCCAACGATTCGGTGTCGTGAAAGCGGCTGTAATCGACTTTAACTACGCCGGAATCCGTGCGCGTAAAAATGTCGACGTAAGCATGATGCCAGCGGATGTCTCGGCTGACGTACAGAAAGCGGCTACGCACGTCCTGTGAATAGTCTTCATCGTGCCCGGTGACAATCATCGCGATTTGCGAGTCGCGTTCGGCAAGCCCCTCGGCATCTTCACCGGCGAGCGGGCTTTGCTCGTCGATCACATGGTAGAGCGTCCAACTTAGCGCAAATACAGGGTTGTCCTCGCGCTCCAATTTCAGCCGATGAAAACGTCGGGTTAGCGTGGTGCTGCCGTCGGGCGCGCGATCGGAGGCGATCAGCCACATCTTCGCAAACGCGTCGGACATAAAATTGTGTCGGGTATTGGCGACCCGGATCATCAACGTTAATCGGCCTTCATACAGCGCGATAATCGGATGCCGAGTGAACAAAATCTGTGCCTGCGGACGCGTAAAGCGCGCGAAGGCGAGCCCTGTCATGACCGCATAGCTTGCGATCCCGATGATGATCTCAATAGTAACGATGGTCTCGCCGTAATAACTGCCCGCGATGAAGGCGCCGAAACTCGCGGTGCCGAACACATGAAAACTAAAAAAGAACAGATCGAAAAAAGTGGGCGTTCGGGCGCCGGTGATTGCGCCGTCGACTGCCCAGTACAGCAGGCAAAAAATGGTGTTAACAACGAGTAGATAGAACAAGTAGCAACCGATTAGGCGCGGCCATGAAATGGTCATACAGTAATGAAAGACGTCGCGCCAAAACTCGCGCTTGAGGCCCGTGCCGACGATCTGACGATCGGCGATCTGCAATTCCCATTCGCGCGTACCGCGTGTCTTGAACACTAGGCCAAGCGCCGCGCTTGCGCAGTGTCCAACCGCCCGCGGTCATGCGGTTGGGATAACCATTGCGTGTAGTGTCTAGGCACTGCCGGAATAATCCCGTTGGGATTCAAATCCGGAATCGAATAATAACCACGGATAAAATGTGCGAAGTTGACTGTCTCGGCGACGCGCGGCTGCTGATAAAGATCGCGCAGATAATTCGACAAATTTGGATAGCTTGCGATGGCTTGCCGGTTGCACTTGAAAAGGCCGTGATACACGAGATCAAATCGAAGCAGACTGGGCAATAGGCGCCAATCCGCTTCGGTAAGCACCTCACCCACCAAATAGCGCGAATCCCCTAAGCGCTCATCAAGCCAATCCAACGTCGCGAATAATTCGGCGCACGCTTCGTCGTAAGCGTCTTGCGATTTGGCGAGTCCGACTCGATAAACGCCGTTATTGACGCCGCGATAGACACGTTCGTTAACGGCGTCGATATGCCCTCGCAATTCACGCGGATAATAATCGGCGTGTTCGGAGGTGAACGCATTGAATTCCGAATTCAACATGCGAATGATTTCGGAAGACTCATTGTTGACAATAGTGCGTCGTTCCTTGTCCCAGAGTACCGGCACCGATACGGTACCGGTGTAATCCGCGCGCGCGGCGGTATAAGCCTGATGCAAATGCGTAAAGCCATTGACCGAATCCGGCATACAGCCACCGGGATAGGCGCCGAATATCCAACCCTCGCGGCGATCGTTCGGAATGGCGATCGTCATCGAGATGACGGATTCGAGTTGCTTCAGCGCGCGATACAACATCGTGCGCCAGGCCCATGGGCAGTGATAGGCCACATACAAGTGATAACGTCCGGCCTCCGCCTTGAAACCCGAACTACCGTCGGCCGTGATGTGCGCACGAAATTTACTCGGCTCGCGCACAAAACGACCGGCCTCGATTGGGATCATCTTGGCATCCGAATCCCAGCGTCCCTCGATCAACAATCCCATTGCATACTCCTTCGCCTGCACTAACGGTGATTCGACTGTACGCGAGATCAGCCCGGTAAGGGATGGGCTTCCAGATACCGGCGAATGCGATTGGCATCTCCCACCGGGGTTAACTTCCCCCATGAATTGAGTAGCACCATGATGATCGGCCGCGAGCCGATGCGGGCTTGCATCACGAGGCAGCGGCCGGCTTCCGCCGTGTAGCCGGTTTTGGAGATCCCGATGCGCCATTCGCGATTACCGCTTTGCACCAGCCGATTGGAATTACGAAATTGAAGGGCTGAGGGGCGCTTGCCGATCGCGACGGTATGCGACGCCGCGGTCGTGAATTCTCGAATCAATGCATAACGCAGGGCCGCGCTCACCATCCGCGCAAGATCCTGCGCCGTTGACACATTATGGCTAGTCAAACCCGTGGGATCTTCAAAGCGGGTGCTCGACATGCCGAGGGCTTTTGCCTTGCGATTCATTGCCGCGATAAATGCATTGCGCCCGCCGGGATAGTGGCGGGAGAGCGCGGACGCCGCGCGATTTTCGGACGCCATCAGCGCGAGGTGCAGCAACTCGCGCCGGCTTAATTTGGTCCCGACGGCGAGCCGCGAGTGCGTGCCCTTCAGTCGATCGACGTCGTCGTTACCGATTGTAAGCGGCTGATTGAGCGGGAGCTTGGCATCGAGCGTGACCATCGCGGTCATGAGTTTGGTGATTGAGGCAATCGGCTTAACCGCGCGCGGCTCGCGCGCCACCACTACGCGCGCCTTGGTCTGGTCGATAACGAGCAACGACGATGAACGGAGTTTTAAGCGCGCGGCATCGACCGCGCCGGCGTCCGCGCGCGGCGCGGGTTTGGAAACGCCCGGTGCGCGCACCAAGGGTTCAAACGGGGGCGCTGCAGTGGCGGTCCCAAACAAAAACCCGCTTGCACTGATAAGTGCAAGGGCGAAAAAAAGTCTAAGCAAAATTCCCCCTCCGATAGCGGGCGCAAGTATACGCAACCTCGCCCAGCCCGCGCGATGGTTATTCCCGGGAGAACCGCGGCTGCTCAAACGCGCGGCGTCCCGTACACTGCGCGCTCACTCTTAATGCGAGTCCGAGCCATGCCTTCCAGCCCACTTCAAACCACCGTGATCGGGAGCTACCCGCAACCCGCTTGGCTTGTTGACCACGAGCGCTTACGCGCGAAACTGGTGCCGCGTGTACCGGCCCATGATATTTGGCGAGTGTCCGCCGAGAATTTGCGTGAAGCCCAAGACGCCGCCACCCTGCTTGCGATCCGCGACCAGGAACTCGCGGGGATCGACGTCATTACCGATGGGGAAATTCGGCGCGAGAGTTATTCGAATTTGTTTGGCAATGCACTGGACGGGGTCGCGACCGACGACCCGTACATCCGAGTGGTTCAAGGATTTGAGATCCCGGTGCCTCGCGTTGTGGGCCCGATCAAACGCACGCGCGCGGTTGAAGTAGAGGATCTCAAATTTTTGAAGCGTCACGCCCGTGGCCCGGTCAAAGTGACTTTGCCTGGGCCATTCACGCTATGTAAGCAGGCTTACAACATGTACTACCCGGATGAAGATTCGCTCGCCATGGCCTACGCCGAGGCCGTCAACGCGGAAGCGCATGCGCTGGCCGCGGCGGGCGCTGATGTCATTCAGCTTGACGAACCCTGGCTGCGTAATGATCCCGAAGGCGCGCTGCGGGTTGGGATCCCGGCGATCAACCGGGCACTCGCTGGGCTGACCGTCACCACCGGGGTGCATTTGTGTTTTGGCTACGGCTTCGTGGTGTCGCGCGATAAACCTAAGGCCTATGCCTTTTTGTCCCAGTTGGCGGATTGCTCGGTCACCCAAATCTCCATCGAGGCGGCACAGCCGGCGCTCGACTTAGGCGTGCTACGCGAACTCTCGAGTAAAACCATCGTCCTTGGCGTCATCGATCTTTCGACCAATGAGGTCGAAAGCCCCGCGGTGCTCGCCGGTCGCATCCGGCGCGCGCTGCCCTTTGTAACCCCGGACCGGCTAGTCCCAGCCCCCGACTGCGGCATGAAGTACCTAACTCGCGAGGCCGCTTTCGGCAAGTTGTGCTCCCTGACGGAAGCGGCCCGACTCGTCCGCGCGGAGTTTCGCTAGCGCGCCGCCTTTGCGCACCCCCTCGCGGCACGTGCCTGGCATGCCGCGAGTAGGGATTAGAAACGACGACTAAGTCCCAGATCGCTAGGGATTTCGTGATCAGGTCCAAGCTCCCAACACATTTTAGAGAAAGAACTTTTCCATTTGGCCGATACTCCTCTGAAGTTGACCCGAGTATCGCGCCGCGGTGGCACCACTTTCGCTTTTGCCAGTGTTCTTGCAGCTTTCCCTCGGGCGCCCGTCCGGGTGCGGTCTCGATCGGACCGCCGCTTCTCCTTTTTTCCCTGTGGATCCCACGGCATAACATGGCGAACACGCTCATCGTGCTCTGTTGCCTGGTCTTGGCGTGCGGGCAAATACTGTTCACGCGCCGTCAACAACGCCTTCTTGAGCGCGTCGCGCAGTCCGGCGACCTCGCCACGCATCTCCAGCACACGCTAGATTTGCTCCCCGATGGTTTGGTGGTACTTGATTCTCAAGATCGCATCCTTGAACAAAACGCAACCTTCGCACGCCTCTTTGCGGCGCGCGGGAAATCACTTCTCGGAACCAAACTCAGTGAATTGGGATGGCAGACGCTCGATGCGCGAGCGCGTGGCGAGATGCCGTGGTTTGCGGTACTCGCAGGTTCGGAAGCTTCCGCGTGCGGTCAGGTTTCGCTCGAAATATCGCCAGACAATGTCCAACTATTCTCCGTCCATGCTACACGCCTGCACTCGCACTCCCGCCGTACAAACAGTGTAGTCGTTACCTTCACTGGCAGGTTGGAAGACGGCGGCGCCGACGAACACATCCGCCATACCTTGCAAACTATGCAAGCCATGCAGCGCGACCTCACGCGGCAAAATCAAGAACTGCAGGTACTTGCGACCCGCGATGCGCTGACCAACATTCTCAATCGCCGCGCCTTGTTTGACGCTTTTGACAATCTGTATGCCGAAGTGCATGACCGCGGCCGACATCTGAGCTGCGTTATGGTCGACATCGATAAGTTCAAATCGATCAATGATCGGTATGGTCACGGCACCGGCGACCGGGTTATCAAACTGGTCGCTGGGGTTCTCAGTGAAACCGCGCGCGCCACCGACTTAGTCGGTCGCTATGGCGGCGAAGAGTTCTGCGTTTTGCTACCCGACACTGAACTCGGTGACGCGTTACTGCTCGGCGAACGAATTCGTAACGCGATTCAACGCGGCCCGAGCGGCAAGTTCATGACACCCATCCAAATTACGGCGAGCCTTGGCATCTCGAGCACCGCCGACGGGGCGGCTACCCCGCAAGAACTGTGCAATCAAGCGGATCGTGCGCTTTACGTGGCTAAGGAAAGCGGCCGTAATCGTGTGGTGAGTTGGCGCGAGGCCGTCGAATACGCGGGCCAACACATGACCGCGTCAGTCCCACAAGCGACGTCTTCATCGACTACCGCGCATCTGTCGTCGGGCTCGTGGCCACGCTATCAGGTCGTCCGCGAACAGGCGCTTCTGGAAAGAATCGAGCAATTAGAAAAAGCACTTGACGATAGCGAACGATCGCGAACCGGTAGCCTGTCGAACGGACTCGCGAGTCCCCCCACCGTTTGGTCATTGCTGCAAGAGCGCGTAACACAGGCGTTATTGCGGGCGGAACGGCATTCGCACCGGGTCGCAGTGGTCGCGATACTGATCGAGAACTTTGAGACCGTCAACGCGGCATTCGGTAACGATTGCGGGCAAACTTTACTGCAGGCAATCAACGAACGATTGCGCGAGAATCTGCGTGCCATCGATACCGTTTCACTGCTGCAACACCAGGAACCGGGCATTGTACTGGTGCGCCTAAGGCACGACGAATTCGTGCTAGTGCTCACCGATCTTAAGGATGACGACGATATCCGATCCATTGCCGAGCGGATAATCGAGACGATGCGCGATCCATTTCTCATTGGGGACATAGAAGTGTTTGCCGCGCCTAGCCTCGGCATCGCCGTATCGCCCAATGATGGTCAGTCGGCGGCCACACTCGTCACGCACGCGAACGCCGCGTTGCGCCATTCTCGTCAACGTGGCAGCGCTTACCCCTGTCATTTCTATTCCAGAGAACTAAACGCGCGCGCGCTTGAGAGCATCCAAATCGAAAGCGAACTTAGACGCGCGGTTGAACGCCGTGAATTTGTGCTGCATTACCAGCCTAGAATCGATGCGCGAACCTGCGCAATCTCCGGCATGGAAGCACTGATTCGTTGGAATCATCCGCAACAAGGATTGGTGTTCCCGGATAAGTTCATTCCGCTCGCCGAAAAAATTGGCTTAATTGACCAAATTGGGTTGTGGGTGGTGGAAGAAGTCTGTCGACAATTCAAAATTTGGCGTGCCGATGGAATCGACTCTCTGGAGATTGCGGTGAACGTGTCACCGGTTCAACTCCGCGATGAACAATTTCCACATACGCTCAAAGCGTTGGTCGATGCGGCGGGTGTCGCGCCCTCGCATATTGAACTTGAGATAACGGAATCGGTCGTCATCGGGAACCTCGATAAGGTCGCGACGATGTTAAATACCTTGGCGGGGCTCGGCTTCAAAGCGGCACTCGACGATTTCGGAACCGGGTACTCGTCGCTGAGTTATTTGCGCAATCTGCCGGTCCATCGACTTAAAATCGATCGCGCGTTTTTAGCCGACTTAGGTAATTCGACTGATTTTTCAATCGTCTCGGCGGTGATCGAGCTCGCGCATTCTTTATCGATGAAAGTTGTTGCGGAGGGCGTGGAAACAGACCCGCAATGGGAAGCCTTACGCGCGCTTGGCTGCGACGAAGTCCAAGGATACCTCTGGAGTCGCCCGGTGAGTGCCGCCGATGCCGGCGCCATGCTCGGCAAAGGATCGCCGTTACGCCGCAGGTTACAGTTGGTTGACGACCCCGCTTTCGGGCGCATGGCAAATGCGAGTGCTAGCGCTTGAGTGGATCACGTAGACAGCACGTTAGACGCGACGCGTCCCCACGTTAGCGCTGCTCAAATAGTCCGATGAGTTCATCCGCTTCAATGTTCATGCGCGCCTGAAATTCTCTGAACGTTGTGAGTTCAAGCGCCAATCGTTGCCAAACGTCTGGTTCGATTGCCGCAATTACCGTTTCCAGTGGCGCATCATCAGCGCCTGCGATCGCCACAGCGACATGCAAAATCGCCGCGATCTGATCTGGTTCCCGATGTTTCGACGGGACCGAGTGATGCGCGATGGGGCCTGAGAGTTCTGGCGGCAAGCGCCATGCGGAGATCAACGCCGCGCCGACTTCCGCGTAATCGAATCCCCACCGCTTGCGCTCCAACGCCGGTAATTCGAGCAAGTTGCCATGGGCCGCCTCGAGTAATTCCTGACTTTCTCGGGGAAGCTTTAGCCATAGGACCAAACGTCCAATTTGCGCCAGCAAACCAAACAGGAAAAGGCGAGCGCTATCGATGATTTCCATCTCATCGGCCAACCCGCGCGCAGCGGTGGCGGCGACGATACTTGCGCGCCAGAAGCGCTTCATATCCATGAGCTCCGCCGGGATACTGGGAAACGCGCGGATCACCGTCGTCGCCAACACAAAATCATGGATTTGAAACATACCAAGCAACGAGGCCGCTTGGGCTAAGTTGCGCACTGGCGAACTAAAACGGAAAAAAGCGCTATTGGCGAGCCGCAAAATACCGGCAGCCAAGACGGGATCGCATTCCAACAGGCGCGCGACGTCATCGAGCGATGAGCGCGGATCGTCGATCGCATCGCGCAGTTTGAAGTAGACATCCGGGAAGCTCGCTAAATTCGCGACTCCGCGCGCCAACGTCTCCGGGCTTGTCCGCAGTGGAGTCACGGTGGGGGCAAGTCCGGTGGCCGGCATAAGGTACTCGCAAGACTTAGGGTTACCTAAGTTAGCGGCCAAGTTTGCGAAAATCTTAAACGTGAGCGTGCCGCATCAGTGCACATGCTCATCCGGCGATTCTGCAATCCGCCGCTCGGCGGCCAACTGGCGACCGAGTTCCGCCACCGTTTCCAAACGCGTCCATGCTGGGCCGTCCTGCGCTGGTAACCAGCGCGCGCGCAAAAAACCATATCGATCAATCAAAAACTCGCCATGCGGCATCGGTGGCGCGAGCGCGGTGCGCGCGCCGGGCGCGGCGAGGGTGCGCGCAAATAGCGAATAGGTTGTGGCTACGGATACGTTTACCGATAAGCAACCTACTTCCGCCGCTTCTGCTTGTAACACCGCGCACGGCGCGCCCTGCAAACTCGTCAACAAGGTGATCCCTGCTTGTCGTAGCGCCGGCGCGGCTTCCGCTAGCCGTGCTAGCCGCGCCGCGGCTTGCGGCCATTGTGCGATCACCAATAAAACCGCCGAGCGCTCGCGCCAATCTTTCAGCTCGGCGGAAACCCCTCGAGCAGCCTCGAACACGAAATTGGGCGCGCCTAACCATGCTTGCGCGGGAACCGGCGTTGGCGTCAGCACACGCGCGCGAAAACCATCCGCGAAGGCGCGCAAAAAATTGATGAGATCCCAACGTGCGGTGTCATTGAGCGTGGTCGCAAAACCCGGCATCAAGCCGGACGGCGTGCCGTGCGTCAGCCACCAAAACATATCGCCCGCCGTATGTAGCGCGGTGTGTTCGCTTAAGTCGGCGGCGAGTGCATTCGGTGCACCGCCGGAACCAGCGCCACGCGCGCCGGGACCATGGCAACTCACGCAATGGGTTTGGAACAACGTTTTGCCGCGCACAATCGACTCAGCGGTGTAGGTCACCGTCGGTCGTCGATAAGTATCGGGGTAGGCCGGGATCGCGAGTGCATAGGCG
Source organism: uncultured Klebsiella sp. (assembly GCA_964555355.1). GTDB lineage: Bacteria > Pseudomonadota > Gammaproteobacteria > CAIKBL01. The sequence goes on along the minus strand of CAZKRY010000008.1, from coordinate 156,114 downwards.
ATCACCAAGCTCCCCGTCACCGCGGCGCCAAGCGCGGTACGCGGAAACCGCGCGCGCCAACCCGGGATCGCCGCCAAAAGGAAAGCCGCGCCTAACACGCTCAGCCAGGCGTTGAGCGGGGTTTGCCAAGCCGGCCCGGGGGCAAATCGCCACGGCCATCCCCATACAATCGTCTGATGCGCGCCAGGCTCCATTCGGGCAAGCGTATACGCCGCAAACAGAACCCCGACCGCTAAAACAAATTCCATGCGCACCGACCGTGCGGCAAGTCGCGGGTGGTTCGGCGATGCCGCGTGTCGCAGCTCCGCCAAAAACCGTCGCCTGACGTGTAACGCGCAATACAAGGCACCCCCGAGTAGGCTTAATTTGAGCGCGAGCGTTAGGCCCGCGCGCGTGCCGAACAGCGCGGGCCAGCGCTCGAATTGACGCACCGCGATCACAATTCCGGTGGTAAGCAATGCACCCATCGCAACCGTCGCCGCGCGCGAGAAACGCGCAACGACCCGCGCGAAATAGTCATGCTGAACGGTATCGCCGACGTTCACGGCGAGACTTATCCAGCCAGGCAAGGCGCCAAGCCAGGCGCTTGCCGCCAGCGCGTGCACGGCGTGGAGCGCGAACCATAGAAATAGCGGCGTGGTCGCGCCGGCGTGCCCGGCCCAGAGTCCGCTCACGATGAATAGCGAGGCGAGGATGAGCGTCGCCGGAGAGGTTAAACGCGGAGGACGCGGCCAGGTGCCGATCATCAACGCCAGCAAGAGCTGTTTGGCGAGCCACACGTGCCCGAAGCGCGTGGCGGTGGCGAGAAGTTTCACCGCGTCCAGCGAAAGGTCGGCCACACCGCCGACCAGTGTCACCGCTTGCTGCGCAAACACCGCCAGGCCGATCATCCAAGAGACACACGCAAGCCATAACGCTGTGCGGGAATAGCCAGCGCGCCACGCGGCGAGCGATGCCGGATGCGCCATCCCCGCCAATAACACCCACGTGCCCAACACACCGACGGCCGCAAGATTCCAACCCAAACCAAGCGCTGCCGCTGTCATCGCGCGCTACCGCGAGCGCTACACACTACTGCGCGGGCGCGATGTGGAAACTAAACCGCACCTTGATGACGTGGCCATCGACCGAGAGTACCCGCGCGCGAACTTTGTAATCGCCGGGGGCAAGCGCGGCGGGTAACGCAAAGATTAGGCTTTTGGCGTCGACTCCAAGCACGGGCTGGCCCTGCAATACCGCTTGCTGTGCGGGGCCTATGATTTTGATCCGCGAGAACGCCGCTTCGGGTTGTTCATTGAACGTGAGTTCGATTTGGGCCGGCGCTTGACTCAACGTGGCATTGTCCGCCGGCATTGATTTGACGAGCCGCGCGTGCGCGTACACGGCGTGTGGCAGCGTGAGCGACACGAACAGAGTTATCCACCAAAGGCGTGAAGCGTCGTGCTGGCGCGGATTCCCAATCATGGCGCGGCCCGCCGTCCACGGGCGGCATAACCAAAAAGCAGCGCGGCAAGCGCCACCGCGGCGACTAGCACCAGGGCGTAGATCCATACTGCCTTGCTGCCACCACCGACCGCAAACGGAAATATTGCGACGACTTCCCCGCCGACCGTGGGTTGGGCCTTCACATAACCGATGTAGCGTCCAGCTTCGGTAAACGGGTGTTGTAGCGTGAGCGAGCCCGTGGGATGTGCGGCTGCCGGCAAGCGTGCCACGGTAGTCGCTTCAATGGCCGACGCATCTCCCAATTCTTCGACGCGCGCATTGGTGCCGAGATTGTTGACATCGCGCAATATTCGCAGCTCCAACGGCATGTCGCGCAAGGCCTCATCGACGGCATCCAGCACAATAATCGCGGTACTAACATTGGGGATATCTTCGCAAAACTCTTGCGAGCCCGACTGCAACGGCTGATAACCAGTGAAATGCATGCGATAGGGACCGATTTGCAACACACACAAATCGTCTTCGATGCTGACGCCACCGTGCGCCATCGCCGCGGTGCACACGAACCACAGCGTTAGCGCGCTGATTATTCGCGTATCACCAGAATTGAAATGAAAGCAATTCACAATCCCTCCGCTCACTGATCGGTTGTCGGGCGCGACTTATCGAACAAGGTTAGCATCCGCGCGGTGGCGAGTGGCGGCCAGATCGTGTGGCCGATGTCCATTTCACAATAGGTAACCGGCGCGCGGCAACCGCTAAACGTTTGGCAAGGCTCGCCCTCGATCGGTGGTTCATGTGCACAAGCATTGCACTCGGCCCACCACCCGGCGGCTTCGCGCCCCCAGCCCGGAAACAGTTGATCGCGCTTACCGTGCCAAATCATCACCGGACGCGGCGCCGGACAGGTCATCTCATCTAAATCTTGCCGAGTAAAGCCGGCGGCGCTCGGTGCTATCGCCGCAACATCGGCACTGTGCAAAATGGCGAGCGCCGTCGTCGTCGTGCCGCCATCGGAATGACCGGTATAAAACACCCGTTCGCGATCGACGCAGAATCGCTGCATCGCTTCGCCCGCAACCGCCGCGAGCTTCTCGAGTGCGCGTTTCGATGGCCGAATATGCTGTGGGTACGCCACGATATAACCGCGTGCGGTTGCCGGCTGGGTAAAAGCCGTCAAACGTTCGGTTGCGCGCGGCGACATGCCGGCGCCGGCGAACACCACGATCAGCGGATGCGCGATGTTCGGCCGGTAGTTCGTCGGGGCACGCACCAACACTTCGATCCCCGCTTGCGTGCGGAAAGTCGTGTCGTCCCGCGCATGGGGTAGCGCCGCGCAAGCATGAGGCGCGTCTTCGGGATAAACAAACGACGACGCGGGCGGACGCTCGCAGGCGCTAACGAAAACCGTGAAGAAAACAATTACCCATCGATAACGCGCGGCGGTTCCCATGCGATCTCGCGTTCCGGGTGAGGTCGGCGCACTCGCAATTGCGTACTTTGCTATTGCAGGTTTTCCGCGACCAAATCTTTGAAAATCGGGACAATCGCACCCGAGACGTTCGCGATCAGGCGCTCATTGCGATCGTTGAAGCAAAACAGCAACCCACCGACGCGATTGTCCGGATCGTTCATTAAGCTGGTTAAGCGTTCGACTTCCCATGCCGCATCGGTCATTTCAAATTCCACCACGCGCGTTTCGTCCGGCGCCAGCGGCGTATCATCGCTTAGTTTCAAACCATTGCGCGGTACCAAGTCGTGCGGGTAATCGGGGTTGACTGTCGCTCTCGCGGCGGGCACGGCTTGGTTGATAAATCGAAGGTTGGAGGTCGCAAACTCGCCGAATTGAACCGGTCGCGCGGAGCCGTTGTGAACCGCGGCGCGAATACGCATCGACCGTCCCGGCACATCGTACGTGGCGCGCTCGACGGTGACTTCGACATTACCATGATCCTTCGGCAACGGTTTGACCACGGCGCGTCCGCCTTGCAGAGGAACCGTGCGCGGATACTGTTGTTCGGTGGTCACGAAGCCCGCCACCACGAGTCCGATACTCACCACCAATAACACCGCACCGGCGAACAGATCGCGATTTGAGATGAGTTCACGCTCACGACCTTCGATGAGCGCCGCGTAGCGTGGAATAAGCAGCGGCCGCCCCATCCAATACCCGAGCCACAGCACCGCCACGACCACCCATGCGATGTGCCAGCCGTAAACACGCGTCAGCCCCCAATTTTCCAAGTTAGGGATGGCGGTGCCATCGAGTGTTTGCATCGGTAACTTAAAGTCGCTCGCACGGCCGGTGATCTCTACCCAATTGCCCGGCCCGAGCAACGGCCCAGCGCCTTCCACGTTGATCATCGGATGCACGTGATGCCGTCCCGGAATGCGTCCTTTCAGCACCGTGCGGAAGGTGTAGTCGCGGTTACGCTTCAGCGCCATCGACTGAATCGCGGGTTGTCCGTTGACCCAGGATTCCGTGCGCACGAAAACCGGTCCGGGCGTGCCGTTACCAAGAAAAGACACGTCGGGTTCCGGGAGGTTGACCGGCCAATCCTCAAACAACCGAAACTTTCCTTCAATGACCACCTCGTCATTAACGGCGATGCTGGCGGCGGACCACGTGACATCGTAGAAATGCGCCGTGCGCATCCGCAAAAAAGGTTCTTGATTGCGTTCACCGTGCGCGAGCGCCGAGTCAACGATTAGGGCAAGCAATACACCAAGCGCGGCGCGCGACAACAAACTCATTCGCGATACCCCATCGCCCACTTAAAGCGATTCGGCACGGTGATAACTTGCGCGAGGAGCTTACCGATGTACCACCACAAGAGATACGTAAGCGTGCATAAAAAGCCAGAGAAAAACGCCGCGACCACCGCCGAGTGCCCGCCAAACGTACGTAAGGTGCCGCGCTCGATGAATCGAAGATACTCAGGCGTTGAGGTGCGCGTGTAGGCGTAACCGATGTAATCGCCGACCGATACCAACGAATTCATAACCTCGACCGGTAAGCGAAACGGCGCGAGCAACGGCCAATTAGCCGGGTAAAACACCAATCCAAACAGCATGCCACCGACAATGGCGGTAAATAACGCGCTACCGGTTAACAACAACACCGCATCGAGCATCAAACCGCCCGCGATCATCGTCGCCGGAAATACCAGGGTCAGCGGGAAGTAAGACCACATTTGAAAACCGAATGTGCGGCTCAACCAGATTCCAACCGTGAGCGCCAACATACAAGTCGTGGCGGCGATCGGTAAGCGGAACTTCTCCCAGAATACATACTGCAATGCCGCCGGGAACATGATGAGTACCACCGGCGTCGCGGTGACCCAGTATTGGCGATCTTTCCAATCGATCCAGAAATCCCAGTCACCCACCGTCAGCATGAAATGCAGATGAAAAGCCGCCGTGATCGCGATGAACATGATGACGACCACCAACAGATCGAAATAGCGCGAAAGCTGCGCGCTTTCGGCCGAGAAGCGTCGACCGTAAAGCCAAACGCCCGATTTATCCGCCGGCATCTGCGCCGCCATGCGTCCTCCTTTGGGTATTGTTCGCTCGCGTGGCCTTAAGCTGCGGCGGCTTCGTGATCGAGTCGTCCCATCAATTCAAAGATGTGTTGGGCGATTTGCAGCAACAAGCCGCCGAGTGCGAGCACCGACCAACCCAACACCACGAATCCCCAATGCAACGGGGCTGAGAAAAATTCTTCCATCATCCAAAACGCATGACCCCACTCGTTGTAGCCCAGGTTCGGCAGAATTAGGAATGGGCCGGCGACCGCGAGTGTGAACGGAATCGAAATATGCTGGGCAAAACGCGGCAAGCGAGTGATGGCGTAGAGATACGATCCGACGCCAAACAAAATGTAGAGTGGGATGGTGCCGTAAAACAAAATGATATGGCTGGGCGTAAAGCTCGTGTCGCGTACCACCGTTTGATGCCAAGAGGCGTCCATCTCGGCAAAGAAGCTACCGGTGAAATAAACGCAAAACGCGTACACCAGAATAAACAGCACCAAGTTGAAATAGCGCCGCATCTCTTCACGGGGCTTCAGCGCGGCGAGATTGCGATCGCGCGTGAACCATAACCAAGACCACAAGCCGGCCCAGGCCAGCACCAAGATCACTAGTTCCGCTTTGAGCAAGTTCATCCAATACTTGTCGAACAACGGGTCGGTGGAGTCGAGTCCGGCGGAGAACGCGTAAACTTGCTGGTAAATGCGGTAGGCCACCATGATGAGTAGGACGCCAGCCATTGCGAGTAGCGCCGGTTTCAAGTTCAACAGCGAGCGAGTCCGGGCCGCAGCCGTGGTCGCCGCCGGCGTCGATTCGTGTAACACACTGCTCATAAGTTCTCCTTCCGCGTGGCGCGGCGATAGTGCGATAGGTGCAGCAATTTAGTGGCGCGAAGCTATCAAGTGCAAGCTCGGCGTTGTTGCGTGCGCTGCACAACTCGTCGTTAACTTGATGTAAGTCTAGTGAAGACCCTCACCCCAACCCTCTCCCGCATTGCGGGAGAGGGAGTTTAAGATGCTGCTTGGCCTGCGGACCTACGCGCGCGCCATAATGAGGACCGAGCACGCCGCCTCATCGAACCCGATGACCCCGCCGCCGTTCTCCGCGAGCGCATAATGCACGCCGTCGACCTGCCGGTCGCCGGCCTCGTGACGCAACTGCTGGCAGAGTTCGTGCACCATCGATAACCCCGTCGCACCGACCGGATGGCCTTTGGACACGAGTCCACCCGAAGTATTAACCGGCACCTTGCCGCCCAGTGCGGTGGCGCCGCTTTCGACAAACGATCCCCCTTGGCCAATCTCGCAGAACCCCATCATTTCGACTTGGAAAATCTCACAGAATGACGTTGCATCGTGCACTTCGGCGACATCGATTTGATCTGGCGTGAGGCCGGCCATGGCGTAGGCTTTGCGCGCCGCCGTTTGGCTCAAGCCCGGTTCATTCAACTGCCGATACTTGCCACCGGACAACCCCCAACCCGCAATCCGCACCGCGCGTTCACGTACCTCGGCCGGCAGCGTCTTGAGCTTGCGCTCGGAGACGATGACTGCGGACGCCGCGCCATCGCCAATCGGTGCACACATCGCGCGCGTCAGCGGATAGGACACCAAGCGATCGTTCATGACCTCTTCCGGGGTCATTTTGAAACGGTACTGCGCGCGCGGATTCAACGCGCCCATGTTGTGATTCTTGGCAGCACCAGCCGCGATTTGGCGCTGGGTTGTCCCGTGCTGCTTCATGTGGTAACACGCCTGCATGGCGTAGGTGTCCATAAAAATGGTTCGGTCCGCGCCAGGTTCGAACGGCTTGCCGGCGGTGGCGCCGGCCGCGCGATAGTAGTCCTGCCACTCTTGTGGGTCGTAACAGTCGATCCCGCCATCGAACAACGCCTTGGTTTTATCCGGTGCATTGGGATAGAAGGTCTTTTCAACACCGAGCGCCACACACATCTCGGCCTGCCCGCTCAGCACATCTTTCCATGCCCCTTGCAGGGCCAATGACGCAGTGGCGCAACCGCCTTCCACGTTGACCAGCGGCACCCGCTCAGGAAAGAGTCCTTCGCGCACCAACGGCGTCATACACACCTGACCGCGGATGCTGCCTTGACCTTCGGTCCACATGCCGCAATTCCCGAACCACGCGGTTTCAAGCTCACCGCCATCGGCGAGCCCGGCGTCGGCGAGCGCGCCGAGATAGGCTTCCCGGGTTAAGTCTTTGACGGTCAAGCTGGGATGCTTGCCGAACGGGGTACAGTAGGTGCCGATCAAATACGCGTCAGACATGACAGGGCTCCGGTAAACAATCACGCACAGCATAACGGAAGTTCGCGACAAGTCGTCGCGACTTGCGGACGCAGGCTAGAATCGCGACTCCAAACATCCGTGAACTTTTATGGCGCTTGTCTACGACCCCCGCGATCCGGCGTTCATCAACAACCCACTGCCGCTGCTGCAGCAGCTTCAGGACGAAGATCCGGTGCATTGGTCGCCGGCGATGCGCGGCTGGATTATCACGCGCTACGACGATGTTCGGCGCATCCAAATGACTGACGAAGTATCGGCCGATCGCCTGACGCCGTTTTACGCTCGCCTGCCGGAAGAAGGCCAGCAACGGATCCGTAACATCGTGCATTACTTAAATACCTGGGTGGCGTTCAAAGATCCGCCGGATCACATGCGCACGCGACGCTTGTTGAATCAGGTCTTCACCATTGCCGCGATCGACGCGCTGCGTCCGGTCATCCATGCCGCGGTCGAACAATTGGTGCCGGCGCTAACCGCGGACGCCGAAGTCGATTTCATCAAGGAGTTCGCCTTCCCGCTGCCCGCGATCGTCATCCTGCGCATGCTTGGGCTGCCGCCCGAAGATATCCGCGACTTGAAAGTATGGTCGGATCAAATGCAGCCCTTTATCGGCGGCGCCTCGACGCAACCGGAAAAATACGTGCAAGCAGAACAAGGTGCGATCGCGATGGCCGAGTATTTTCGCGCACAAGTCCGCGCGCGGGCGGCGGCGCCGCGCGCGGACATGATCTCGCGGCTGCTCGCGGTAAGCGACGGCGGTAACGCGTTGAGCGAAGATGAAATCGTGGGCAACTGCATGTTGTTTTTGTTCGGTGGGCATGAGACCACTACTAATTTGATTGGCAACGGCGTGCGTGCATTGCTCGCGCATCCGGAGCAGCTCGCGAAATTGCGCCGGCATCCGGAATTGATGCGCAAAGCGATCGAAGAAATTTTGCGGTTCGATGGCCCGACCGGTGGCCAGGTGCGTGTGGTCAAAGTGGCGCACGAACTCCACGGCAAAACGCTAGAGCCCGGCCAGCGCGTGTTCATCATGGTGCATGCCGCGAATCATGATCCCAGGCGCTTTGAGCGCGCGCATGAGTTTGATATCGAACGCCATCCGAACCCGCATTTAACTTTCAATACCGGCGCACACTTTTGTTTAGGCGCGCCGCTCGCGCGACTGGAAGGTGAGATCGCGATCGGCGAAGTGGTACGGCGTCTGCCGGGACTCGCGCTAGCGCGCGAGCAGTATGACTTTATGGATACGCTGGTGATGCGCGGCGTGCGCTCGATGCCGGTTAAGGTGGCTGGATAACCTAATCCGCTGCCGTTGGGGAGCGCAAATTCCAAAACCTCTCCCACCGGTTGAGGTCGGCGCGGAGCGCCGGGTGAGGGGCACGTTGTCTACGGGCGCGGCATGAAGTCTCTCACCCCTGCCCTCCCGCTAGCGGGAGAGGGGGGAATACCACGTGCCGCAACGCGCGCGAGGATTATTTGAGTTAGCCTCTGCGTGTAAGCGCGGATTTGCTCATTTCACGCGGCCTTTGGATCCCCCGCGACGCCTGAACCCTGCTCTAACCACGTAATCATCCGCTGCGGTTCTCGCGCGAGCGTCACCTTGTCATACAGCGCGAGGCTTTCCGCGGATAACGATGTTTTCCATTTACCGCTAGTGCCGCTGTGAAAGAATCCTGCATTGTCACGCCAGATTTTGAGATCGGTATCTGGCGCGGTGCGATCGGCATTACGTTTCATTTCGGCAAAAGTGGCCGCATTAACCAGCGTTGGCCATTTCGTCTCGGGCACAGATATTCCCAGCGCTTGCGCCAAGCGCCGCATTTCGCCTTCCAGATCGCGCTGCAAATCCGCGTAGTGCAAGAAATGGATATTGGGTAAATGGCGGAACCGCCAAAATGTTTCCAAGTGATGAAACACGGACCAATTCGGGTAACCGTCTTGCTCCCAATCGAAACTGCCGCGCGTCATCCATAGCTGGAATTTGCCATCCGTACTTTCCGGAAGATCCGGCGGCGGCGCCATCTCCTCACCACGCCCCTGCAAAATGTCGCGCACGACGTGACCATCTTGATTCGCCTTGTGTTGTTGCATCGACAAAAAAATATCGCGCGGATCACGACCGCATACCACATACACGGCGTTCGAAAAGTACGGCAGGCCGTCGAGTGGGGTATGGGTCTTGATGAATCGACGATGGGTCTGAGCCTCGTAACGTGCACGAATGTCATCGTCCGCATACAGGCGTAAATCGAACCACGGCGATAACTCGGCGATTGGCGCGGGCGGTTGCGGGTCTTGAAAAATCAACAACGCGCAGATCATTTGCGTCCATGTAGTACCGGCTTTGTATGACGTGCACACCAAAATATCACCATCGCGCGGCATAAAGTGTTGCCACCGCGTACTGTCCATAAAGGTGTTTTGATACACATGCTCAACACTCGGAAATTTGGTCATTTGAATTGCCTTTTAAAAAAACAAGCACCGTCGCCAACACACTATGCCGTCACTGTGAGATCCGTAGGTTGGGGTGAGCAAAGCGAACCCCAACATGAGGCTCACGCGCTCTTTTCTTACGAAAAATATTTGTGCATGCACCGAAGCTTTGTTGGGGTTCGCTTTGCTCACCCCAACCTACAAGGAAATCTAACGTTATAACGACGCGTGATCACGTCGCGGCTGCCAAGCCAGCAAGCGACGTTCAACCACGGTGACAAGCGCGTCGAGCGTTAACGCGCAAGTGGTCAGTACCACAATGCCCGCCAACACGGCGTTGATATCGAGCACACCTTCCGCTTGTAGGATCAAATACCCAACACCTTGCGCGGAGCCGAGATACTCACCAACCACAGCCCCGACGAATGCCATGCCGACCGACGTATGCAGACTCGAAAACACCCACGCGAGCGCCGCCGGCCAATACACCACACGCAGCAATTGGCGACGCGTTGCCCCTAACATCCGAACATTCGCGAGTAGCACCGGATTAACCTCGCGCACGCCCTGGTACACGTTGAAAAACACAATGAAGAATACCAAGGTGATGCCGAGCAACACTTTCGACCAAATGCCAAGCCCAAACCACAGCGCGAATATCGGCGCGAGCACCACTCGCGGCATCGCGTTAATCGCTTTCAAATAGGGATCGCACAAAGCGGCCGCGAACGGGCTCAGCCCCAACGTTAAGCCGACCACGATCCCTAAGCCGGTTCCCAACGCGAAGGCAAGTAAGGTTTCAAGCAGCGTGACACCGAGGTGTGGCCATAACATGCCGGAAGTTACCCAGTCGACCAACGCCTGCCACACGAGCAGCGGCTTGCCGAAAAAGAATGGCGGTAGCACCTCAAGCTGGGTCAGCCAATGCCAAGCACCGAGAAGTACGGCGAACAAGCCCAGTTGGTAACCCCACAAGCGGCCTCGACTCGGCATATCAGCACGTCAACTGCGACGCATGCGCGCGCATGACTTCATCGCGCAGTTGTCGCCAAATCCGCTGATGCAGTTCCGCGAAACGCGCATTGCCGCGGATCTCCATGACATCGCGCGGGCGCGGTAGATCAATCGCGTAATCGCCAAGCGGCCGACTGGCCGGCCCGGCGGATAACACAATGACGCGATCGGCGAGCGCGATAGCTTCTTCCAGATCGTGCGTGACAAACAGCACCGACTTGCGATCGGCTGCCCACAAGGAGAGCAGTTCGTTTTCCATCAGACTACGCGTTTGCATATCGAGTGCCGAAAACGGCTCATCCATCAGCAGAATCTTGGGGTCGAGCGCCAACACTTGGGCCAGCGCGACGCGCTTACGCATGCCGCCGGATAGTTGATGCGGGAAGCGCGCACCCGCACCGCGTAAGCCAACCCGCTGTAGCCAGCTTGTGGCTTGTGCGGATGCTTCGCGATGCGAGCTCCCACGAAGTTCAAGACCCAACGCGACATTGGCCTGCGCATCGCGCCAGGGCATCAGCGCGTCGGCCTGAAAGAGATAACCCGCCGCGTGATTGATTCCGTTGAGCGGAGCACCAAACGCGTGCGCGGCACCCTGCGTCGGCGCTTGCAAGCCAGCCGCTACGTTGAGCAACGTCGACTTGCCGCATCCAGTTGGTCCAACCAGACCAACAAATTCGCCGGGAGCCAGGGCGAGATTAACCGACTCTATCGCAATCACGGCGTTTGATGCATCACCAAAGCGCACCGTCACATCGCGCAGTTCGAGCGCTGGCGTGGTCATGTCACTACGGCGATGCGTTTGTCACAAAAGTGGTGTCAAGCGCATCCGTCACGTTGAGCTTTGCATCGCGCACAAAGGGTTCAAACGCCGCAAGTACTTTCAACACGTTCCGCGCGCCATCAAGGTCCATCGCGCCGTCAGGCGAGAGCGCCGGCAAGTTGTTCTTTAACGCTTCGCGGTACTCGTCACGCTGTCCCGCCCAATAGGCTTCAGGCACATTGGCAATGATTTCGTCGAGCGATGCCGTGCCAAGCCAGCGCAACGCTTTGACCTGCGCGTTCACCACCGCCTGTATGGTACGCGGATGTTCCGCAATAAATGCCGCTTTCGCGTAAAGGCAAGCCGCGTGATAGGCCCCCCCGTAGACCTCGCGCGCGCCTTGTTCCGTGCGAGTATCGATCACCACGCGCGCAACGTTCGCGTGGACAAGGCGCCCAATGATCGGATCGAGATGCGCAATTGCATCGAGTTCTCCACGTTGCATGGCGGCCAGCGCGCCACCGCCGGTGCCAACGCCGATGACCGACACTTCGGTAGGGTTAACGCCCGCCCGATGTAACACATTGTTTAGGAATAAGTGCGTGGACGATCCGGGCGCCGTGACACCAATCTTCCATCCGCGCAAATCGGCTGGCCCGCGGTACGTGCCAACGAGATCTTGGCGCACCGCGAGCACGATGGCCGGATAGCGCGCGAGCAACGTAATCGCCTTGAGCGCCTGTCCGCGCGCCTGCATATTGACCACATGCTCGAACGACCCAGCCGCCAGATCGGCGCTGCCGCCCATTACGGCTTGTAATGACTTGGCGCCACCTGGGAAGTCGACGATGTTGACACGCAAGCCTTGCTCCTTGAAATACCCGCGCTGTTCCGCAATCGTGAGCGGTAAGTAGTAAAACAGCGGCTTGCCACCCACGGCGAGTGTCAATGCGGGCTTTGCGAGCTCCGCTGGTGTCGCGTGACCAGCTTGTGGCAAGGTGAGCAACAGCGCAAGCGCGCAGAACAATTGACGCAAGCAACGAAACATGGGGAACTCCGTTTGAACGCTCGATTATCCGAGAGTGTCTCGTAGAAGTTCAACCGCTGATATCTTGAGGAGCAGCCGGATGGGGATTGAATTTGGAATGTCGATGACCAATCTCGACGATGTGGCCGGAAACGCGCGGCGCCTAGAAGCGCTCGGCTATGACTATGTCGGTTGCGGTGAACACGTGAGCTTTCACGGACCCACCTCCAATAGCTTCATATCGCTGGCAGTGGCGGCCGGCGCCACCGAACGAATCAAATTGTTGTCCGCCATTGTGCTGTTGCCGCTGTATCCGGCGGCGCTGGCGGCCAAGCTTGCCGCGACGCTGGATGTCGCGTCGAACGGCCGTTACACGATGGGCGTTGGCGTCGGCGGAGAAATGCCGCGCGAATTCGAAGCCTGCGGGGTCAAAGTCTCCGAACGCGGCGCGCGTACCAATGAAGCGCTACAAGTCATCCGCCGCCTATTCCGCGAAGAAAAAGTAACCTTCGAAGGTCGCTTCAATACCTTGCACGATGTCTCCATCGTGCCGAAACCCAAACAAACGCCGCTACCGATTTGGGTTTCCGGCCGCCAGGATGCCGCGATGAAGCGCGCCGCGCGGTACGGCGAAGGTTGGCTGCCGTACATGTACACGCCCGAAATGTTGCGCGACTCGATCACCAAAGTGGCGCAGTTGTCCGTCGAAGCCGGGCGACCGGCCGATGCCGTTCAACCGGTGCAGTTTATTTTCGCGTGCTGTCATTCAGAGCGCGCGAAAGCCCAAGAGATGGCGATTGCGAAAATCAGCAAGCAGTACGCGCAAGATTTTTCCAAGATCGCCCACAAGTACTTATTAATGGGCACCCCGGAAGACTGCCGCGCGCGGCTCAAGGAATACATTGATGCCGGTGCAAAGTCAGTGTTTTTGTCCTCCGCGTGTGAAGCGGACTATGTGGAAGCGAATGAGACGTTATTGGCGAGGGAAGTGTTGCCGTCGCTTAGATAATTGATGTGGCGACGAATTGGGTTTTAAACATGAACGCATCGTAATCGATCCAAATGATTCGTAGGTTGGGCTTCCTACGTCAGCCCAACCTACTAAGATTTTAATGACCCAATATCCAGGTGAGATTGTTTAGAAAACTGAAATCCGTCGCCAGTAGAGGATTCGTTCTTACGTTGAGGTCGGCGAAGCGAGCCCCAACATCAGAAAGTCAGGTCGCATCGACAACCGAGAATTTGATGCACACGCCCGTATTCTGTTGGGGTTCGCTTTGCTCACCCCAACCTACGATTTGACGATGCCCTGACGCCGAAATTTACACCGGCTCCCACGTAAAAATGTCACCCGAGCGATGTAACGGGTACATATCGTGTTGGAACTGCGGGATGACGCGCTCCAGAATCGTCTCCGGTGTCCAGCCTTCGGCGGTGTGCGCGGTTTTGAACGGCCGGTTCTGTGTGAACAGGAAAATTTCGTTATTACGCACGCCGAATATTTGACCGGTCACACCAGCCGCCGCATCGGACAACAACGCCACCACGCAGGGCGACACTTTCTCCGGTGTGAGCTTTTTGAGTTTTTCGACACGCGCGGCTTGTTCCGGTCCGGTGATCGGGATCGACGACACCATACGCGTCCATGCAAACGGCGCGATGCAGTTCGAGCGCACATTGAAACGCTGCATATCGAGCGCGATCGATTTAGATAATCCCACGATCCCGAGCTTGGCCGCCGAGTAATTGGCTTGACCGAAGTTGCCGATGAGTCCGGAGGTCGAAGTCATGTGCACATAGGTTCCGCCGTTCTGTTCTTTGAAGTGATTGGCGACCGCGCGGCTCATATTGAACGAGCCGATCAAATGCACATTGATGACGGAGTGAAAATCGTCTTCCGTCATTTTATGAAAGATGACGTCGCGCAAGTTGCCGGCGTTGTTGACCAGGCAATCGATACCACCAAGCTTGTCGACGGTTTCCGCCACCATGTCGTGCGCGTCTTGCCAGGAAGCGACGCTCTTGGTCAGCGCGATCGCGCGGCCGCCCATGGCTTCGATCTCGCGCACCACCGCTTGCGCCGGACCGGCGTCGGAACCTTGCCCGTCGAGGGCGACGCCCAGATCATTGACCGCGACCGCCGCGCCGGCGCGCGCCGCTTCCAACGCGATCGCTCGACCAACCCCCCGACCCGCGCCCGTGACCAATACCACTTTGCCTTGCAAAACCATGACTTCATTCCTCACCGTTGATTGGATTCGTTTCGACTGGGACCGCGTGTCCCCGCCGCGTGGGGCGGGGCTGACCGGTCCTGCGCCCTGATGCTGGGCAGTTCAGGCGAGTACAGTAACATTGGCCCCCCTTTACCCACCACCCACCGCTAGGATCCCCCGATGTATAAAAAAGACCAACCCGTCACCCGCCTCTGTACCTCCGATGTTGACCACATCTGGGTTCGCGGACGAGATCTCTGTAAGGAGTTGATCGGGCACGTGAGTTTTACCGATTTGATTGTGTTGCACTTCCTAGGCCGCGATGCGACTCCCTTGCAACGTTCGATCGTCGATGCCGTGCTGGTCTGCATCATGGAACACGGCATGACACCCTCGGCGGTGGCGAGCCGGGTGACCTACTTGGGCGCGCCGGAGTCCTTGCAGGGCGCGGTCGCGGCCGGCTTACTCGGCGCCGGCTCGCGGTTTGTCGGCAGTGCGGACGAGTGCGCGCCGTTGTTACTTCGAATCAGCAGCAAACCGTACGCGGAACAAAAGTCGGAAGCGCTCGCCATCGCGCGCGAATTCCACAGTGCTAAAAAATTCTTGCCGGGTTACGGCCACCCCATTCATGTGAACGGCGACCCACGCGTTGCCCGGCTGGAAGAAGTGGCACGCGCGGCAGGCGCGTCCGGCGACTACCTTGACGCCATGAACTTGCTTGGCGATGCGATTAAAGAGGTGTCTGGCAAGAACATCGTCATTAATGTGAACGCGGCAATTGCCGCCGTGCTACTCGAAGCGGAAATGCCGCAAGGCATCTCACGCGGATTTAATTTAATCGCGCGCTGCGCGGGATTAGTGGGTCACCTCTTGGAAGAGATGCAAGAACCCGCGGGTTATCACATTTGGAAACTCGCGGACGAAGGCGTGCCCTACGCGAGCGGCTAGCGCACGTTAGGAGAATTTCTTTTGTGACTACCGCCCACGCGCAGCATCAGCGCGTGGGTGATTGATGGGTTCAAATCAAAAATGTCTATTTGGTCAAGTAATTCACACTTTCCTTGATCACTCATTGCGGCGTCACACTTCTTCACTATCTTTGACGCAACGAAGACCTGACTTGCATCCGGAGCGATGACATCAGGCATGGACGTCCCCCGCATATATTACTGGGGCGATACACAAGGCAGTACACGGAGGACGGGATGGACATTACCCGCGCAAGGATGTTTCGTGCGCTTTTGGTTGGCGCCGCTTTGGTCGCCAATCTCACGAATTCGTCGGCAGCCACGACCGAAGCTCATGTCGAATTCGGATGGCTTAGTGCTTTTCAATTCGATCTAAGCTTCGGTATCGATACGTCTATCGACCGCAGCACAATCGCCCATAGCGGCGTGGATGGCACATCGCCGTTATTTCTAACTGAACTTGATTGGGTGCCACTCTCGAGTACGCGCTCTTCTTCACAGAGTTTTGCTTCTTCTATTGTCTCTGCTGAGTTCAGCAATATTGATATAGGCACGGATGGAGGCGAAGCATTCGGCGAGTCCGCTGTCTCAGCGGTTCTTTCGTACATCGGACTCGTCCCTCGAACATTCGACATCCACGTGCCATTTAGTCTCTCCGCTTCCACGAGTGTTGGAGGCGCTTCAGCGGGTGCAGATGTGTTTGCCGAACTTAGGCTTGATGATGAAACTTCTCCGTTTCGGTCCGCCTCGGCGAGCACGAGCGCCGAAATCATCGGCACCCCAAATGAAAAAAGCGGCCTTCTATCGCTGCTAAGCATCACCTTTCAGCCGGAGCAACAAATGCTGTTGACGATATCCGGCCTTGCCACCGTCACCAGTCCGCCGGCCCCAGTGCCGCTACCAACGCCGGCCATCTTACTCGCGTCCGCGGTCATAGGTCTTATTGGGATCCGTCGCCGCTAAGGCGACGCACACAAGGAGGGAAAGATGCGAATTTCGTTTCGCTTAGGCGCGCTCGTCTGCGCACTGACATTGGTGCTCGGTGTGCCCGTCGCTCACGCCGAACTAGAACTCGTCATGGTGCCGCGCTACGTCTTACAGAACGGGCAACTAGTCTTACGCATGGTGCCGCTTTATCGGGTGAAACCCGTTAGCGCGGGGTTACTAGCGGGCCTACCGATGGTGGATGATCAAACCTGGGACGACACCGCCGTGCGCAAAGTGCTGCATACCTTTGCGTTTGCAGGGCACGCCACGGATGCGCAGATCAGGGCTTGGGCCGATGCCTCGCCGGCCACCGCGATTATCCAAATGCTAACGCTGGGTGAGCACAACGCCCGCTTATCGCCGCCCTCTAATCTTACGTTGCCCGGGCAATACAAACGTTATGACCCCAACACCGGCCAGTTTGACGAAAGCGGACCGCCCCGAACCTTTGTCGATGACAATCTTTCATCGCAAAGTGGCAAGTTGCGTGAATTGAGCGAGTGGTGGTCGTCCGCCGATCCCGCCAACGCGATGAGCCCAGACCGACGGCAATGGTTCAATCGTCGCGAATGGGGTGGCGCTTACGAAAGCTGGACGATGGCGGCGCAAGCGCGTGGGCTCAATCCCTTTCGTCAGCGGATTGGCTTTTGGGAGACCAATTTTCATTTAGCCGTGAATCTGCGCCGTGGCGTGTCCAATTGGCAAATGGTGCGTTACTACGACGATGTCATGACTGCGCTCGGCACCAACCAAGGCTACGACCAAGTCATCAAAGTGGGGGCGTTGTCTAATGCCATCGCGCAGCAGTATGGGCATCGGTATAACGAGTTTTGGGACGATGTGTGTTATTGCAATGAAGACTTCGCGCGGGAATTCCACCAGCTCGGTTTCGGCATTTTAGGGGTGCTCGAGCCTGACTATCACGAAGTCACCTCGATTAAGAACACCGCAAAAGCACTTACCGGCATGACGTTCGTACCGCTGGAAGCGCCGAATGAGTGGGAGGCGGAAACCATGCAATTCCGCATCGATAACCACCCGCAGTTCCCGGTGGAAGTTCACCACCAGCAGATCCCGGGCGCGACCATGGCGGCCAAGATCGATGCCCTCACCAAAGTTGATATTGCGCATCCGGAAAGCCTCGCCAATCTGCCGCTGATGATTGTGCAGAATTTAGCGGATGACACGCTATCGACCGACGAAATCATCGCACTGCGCACCGCGTGGCGCAGCATGCCCAAAAAGGACTTGCTCAAATTTATCCAGGCCTATGCCGTCTCGATCTTCTTCCATAGCCCCAAGCGCACCAAACAATGGACGAGCGTCGATCGTTTCTTGCAGATATCAAATCTCTACACGCATACCAATCTTGAACAGTACTACGACATTCCGGAGACCTGGCGTCTATTTTGGGATGAAGAAGTGGTACCGTTTCAGCCGCATCACGATGTCTTTGGGCATCAAACCGGCGCGGAAGCCGGTGGCAGCGCCGAGATCTTTCGTAAGCACTTCAGTGCCGCCACCGAAAGCGGTTGGCGTTTTTTAAGCTCCGAACAACGCTTTGGCGAAGACTACGTGGTGCAGAAAGATTGGCGCCGCAAGTTGCCGCGCGGCGCGAATAACCAGTACCAGGTGGCCGCCATTGCACAATGGTTGTGGCAGCGCTTCATTGCGGATGGCTACAAGAACTTCGGTCCGTTGGAACGGGCGCATCTCTACGCGTTACTGGCAGAAGGCAGCGATCTGGCATCGCTCGCACACCCGAATAACCCCGGGCAGGCGGTGACCTTGAACGAGGTCACGACCCAACCGGCAGTCCTCGCGCTCATCAACAGTCTTGGCCAGAAAGCGCTCGCGTTAGATAGTGCGGATCTCGATGCCCGCGGCTATGCCAATCAAAAAATCGGCGCCGCGATCAATTTCATCATCGCGACGCCATTCATGCTGGCAGAGGAGGGCCGCTGAGATGGATAGCAAATTGTTAAATCGCCGCCGATTCCTGCAATCTAGCCTACTGCTTTCAACGTTAGGCAGCGGCCTCTTGCCCTCGTTCAGCCGCATCGCGCGCGCGGATGGATTTGCGCCCGTCGCGAAGCCGGTGCTCGCGAATATCATGTTGAATGGCGGTCCGGACATGCGTCATCCGTTCGTCCCGGCGTTTTCATCCACAGTAGGAAGTTATGGTCGCATTTATTGGGAAGCGCGCGCGGTCATCCATAACCAAGAGGATCCATCGCTCGCCGCCATGCAGGCACGCTGGAACAACGACTACTTTCACGTCTCACACGGCACCACCTCGTTCGGAATATTGAAACGTTGCGACTGGCTGTATGACCAATGGGAAGCCGGGCACGTTGCGTTGTTGTGCGGTGTGTTGTCGGATACCTCGCGCGATCACGAGCAGGCTATCCGCAATATGGAAATGGGCAACCGCGACGCGGACAAGCTTCTATTCGGTAGCGGCTGGGGTGGCCGTCTGGCCAATGCCGCGGATGGTAATGTGATCGCCTTGACGCAGTCGCCGCGACGATTCACGTTCGGACCCGATCCCTTGGCGCCGCTTAATCTGCAGAAAATTGATAATCGACGCGTCATTCCGGCCGCCAACGTCCGTGAGATGGGGCTACCGGATGTCGACAACAATAGTTGGTTCGGAAGCCGCGAATATGTGACTCGCGCGCTCAAGCACTACTACGCCGAACGACGGCCGTCGATTCCAAGTACCTCCGTTTACCATCAGTTTTTCGAGCACGAACGTAAGCTCCGTGTCTTTGGCGAAGCGATACGCGCGCGTTTGGCCTCGGTGCCGATCCCCGCGGAAATCGAAGCGCTGTTTGGCGAACAAGGTGTGCGCTACGACTTGGCGACGCAGACGCGCAATCTTTACGATGCACTTGCCTGCAATGATCTACTCTCGATGCGGGTCGCATCGCTCGAGTTTAATGGCTGGGACACGCACGATCGTCAAAAAGACGAGATCGAACCCAATCTCGCGATGTTGTTTGGTTCCTCCGGCGCGCTCGCCACGCTTGATCGTGTGTTACCGCCGGATGCGCGGCGTCAGTTGACCGTTACCATCGCTGGAGAATTTGGGCGTCAGCTAAAAGCCAACGGCGGTGGCGGGACTGATCACGGTCGTGGGACCACCGTCATTGTCGTCGGTCCTCAGGTGCGCGGTGGCATCTACGGCACGATGTTTCCGGAGGAAGAGATAGCGCGCATCGACGAAGATTCCGCCGATATCGAAGGGCGCAACGCGATCGATCATGTCTTCGGCGCGCTCTGTAATTGGGTGAAACCGGGCGCCAAGAGCCAGGTGTTCCCGTTTGCGCCATCGGCGCCGCTCGAAACCGGAGTCAATCTTTCCACTTTGTTTACCACCTAGCTGGGTTGTCTGTGAGGATTTTTATGAAAACGGTCCTTTACTGTCTGGGTCTATGGGTGACTGTGGCGGTGATATCCGCCACAGCGGCACCGCTGACACCGATCAACGCCGAACCCGCGGCAAGTGACAGCGCGCGCGCCGCGGCGCAACGCGCGGATGCATTGGCAGTGGTGCGCGCGGCACGCGCACGATGCGCGCATCAACCACCCGCGGCGAGGTCCACGTGCATGCAAGCCGCGCAACCGACATTAAATCAGGCGGAACTCTATTCCACTCAACAGTGAAGCAACGGCCGGTATTCCAGTCGTTTCCAAAAATTTGTTTCGATTGCGAAGTATTACCTAGGGGAATGACTTTCTAAACGCTACCATCGGCGAACCCAACGGCCGTTTCGGAGCGCACACATGAACTTAAAGAGACTCGCCCTGACTATTTACCTGGCAGGACTAGGGCCACAGGCTGCGTACGCGATTACCGCGTTACCTCCCGAATGGGGCACGCTCGCAACTATTTCTACATCGCCCTGCCCGGATATTTGCTCGCCCGATGATATTTTTTTGTTGGGTAGCCTGACCGTTGATCCGGTTGACGGTGGCGAAAATCAAGGTTCGGCAACTGTGAGTACCGGCGTGCTTCCCGCCGCCGGCAGCGCGTTTGCGTCCGCGATGGTGGATGGCTCGCTAGCGGTGCCAATCTTAAAGACGGGGGCTGCCTCTAGCGCAGGCCAATGGATAGCGGGGCAAGCGCTTGGGATCCAGGGCTATCAGTTCACGGGTCAAAGCGCGGACACCTTGACACTCTCCTATTCACTGAGCGGCACAATCGCGAACCCAGATAACGATACCGCAACTGGACTCGTTGCAATCGTCAGTTTGTTTGCCGTTGATGCACTCACTTTCCCGACGCTCGATACCACCAACCCGCTTGCGCTAATGGGAAGTCTGATAGCGCAAGGCATACTTGCGGAAGATTCGGACGCGTATGAAATTACGACCACCGGCAATGTCTCGGTCCCCGGCTCCGTCAGCATTAACTTAAATCCTGGCGATCAGTTCTACGTCATGATGGCCTTGATGGCGGGCGCCGGCGGCACCAACGCGTCCGCCCTCTCGCTCAATACGTTAAGCGCCAGTTTCGAGCCTGGCGCCGAGGCACTGTTGTTACCGTCGAATCCAGTACCGCTGCCAGCCGCGATATGGCTGTTGGCGCCGGCGCTCGGCATTCTCGGTGCACGGAGTCGTTCAAAACGATAGACCGGTCCCTTCGCTGAATTGGCGCATACAGAAGTAATCGCGCCAAGCCGTGATCTTGCCGTTAGCGACTTCAAATGCCCCTGCTACCGGCAAGCCAAACTTTTTGCCCTGCGGTGGATCGAACCAATCCAACCGCTCGTTCATGACCAAATTGCCGACTGCTACCTGCTTTAGCGTTTGAATCTTGACCCAACCGGTGACAACGAAAAATCCTTCCAGTGTTTGCCGGATCCCGTCTGGACCAGACACCGGCGGAAACGGCATGTTTTGATAAACACAATCGGCTGATACGTACTGCAACGCGCCAGCCATGTCTTCGCGATTCAACGCATCACAAAACGCGTTGACGATTTGTTCTGGGGTCATATCGGTTGCTCCATAGTTCTAGTTTGCAGCCATTAGTACTTGGCGATGATGTGCGTCGCAAAGTCCCGAAATACTTGCCGCGCGTAATCCATCGGCGGCAATAAAGTTATCTCCCGTAATCCCGCCCGTTCGGCCGCGCGCAGTTTGTCGATTATCTCGACTGGCTCTCCGGCCAAAATCCATGTTTGAATTGCTTCCGGTGTAATGAAACGACGTTCCTCAGGCAGCAAATACGAGCAGTGTCCTTGGTGTAGCTGTAGATACCGTTTGTGCTCGGGCGTCGACATCTTTGAGACGTAGTCGCAGTAGGCATCCCAGGTGTTGCGCACCGACGGCGGAATAAACGAATCATCCCCGCTCTGCCGCCAATTTTCCCAGCAGTAATGGAGTGCGGCGGCGACTTGCGAGCCGCAATGGTTGATGACGCGCTCGGCGGTCAGCTTCTCACCGGGCGCCAGCACGATGGCTGACGTTAACGCCGCGGTGTGAAAATCCGCGCCAAGGGTGCGCCCGACTTCGCGCGCGCCCTGTTCGATGAGGCCGACGCTTTGCGCGATGAGTTCGGGCGGCTCGTTCAGCGCGGAGATCCGACCATCGCCGTAAGCACCCGTTGCGCGTAAGGCACCCGGACCATTGGCGGCGACCCAGATTGGTATGGGATAGGTAAGCTCGATGAATTTTCGATCGAGATGTAAAAAACGAATGTCACGCGTTTCGTTGTCCAGTGTGTAGCTCACCTCCTCGCCCTGTAACAAACCGCGCACGATGCGCAAATACTCGCGGAACGGTTTGGGTTTCATCGGCTTCATGCCCATGACGCGCATGGCCGTGTGGCCCGTGCCGAGGCCTAAGAAAACCCGTCCTGGGGCCAACGCCGCAATCGTCGCGATTGAATGCGCGGTCACTGGGGCAATTCGGGTCGAGGCAATCGAGACCCCCGTACCAAGTTTGATCCGCGAGGTATTAACCGCGGCTAACGCCAATACGGCGTAACAGTCGGACCAAATCATCTGCGAGTCCGGGACCCAGCCGTGGTCGTAACCTAGATCGTCCGCGACTTTAAGCAGCTGCCAGTCATTGATATGCGTCGCGACCATCGCGCCAAATTTCATGGGGTTTTCTCCGTGGGGGACATGCAACCATCTTTCTATCACTAGCCGGCGGCGGTGGCTATCGCACAGCATGCGCTCACCGTAGGTAAAGCTTCCTACAGTGGCTTATGTATTTCTCCTAGAGAATAGCCTTTAAAATAATAGAGTTATAGAAATTTCTTTAAGTTACATGTAATCATTGCATCTCGCTTGACTGCAGAGGTCCTCCCATGTGCCGCAAGGCCTTCGCTTATCTCATTCTGTCCGCGCTGACCAGCACGGGCGCGCACGCCGACGTCATGTCGAAGGTCGACCGTGCGATGGCGACTTTCAATCCGGTCGGTAAATACGTACGTAAGCCATTGGAGCGCGCGGTTCCAAAGCTCAGTTTCAAAGGCTCGATCAAACAGTGGTCTGATGTCCTCATCGACACCAACGATCAGGTTGGTTTCCGCAATCAAGATTTCCGTTTTCTGCAATTGCAGCAACTGCTGGAGTTGGAGACGTCTTATCAATTCGCGCCGGGTTTGAGCTTGAACGCGGTAACGCATGCGCTGTATGACGGCGTATACGATTGGCAGAACTCGGGTGGTCTATTCGCGGACCGTATCGATCGCACCGCTGAAGTCTACGATGACGCCGAACGCATCTTGCGCGAATTCAACGTCAGTTATCGTCGGCCCGGATTCGACCTGCAAGTCGGGAAGCAACAAGTCATCTGGGGCAAGATGGACGGCCAATTCATCGACATCATCAACGCCATGGACCGGCGGGAATCCGTGCAGCTTGAAACGGAAGATTTTGAAACACGCCGCCTGCCGACTTGGATGGCGAATTCAACGCTGCACTTCGGACGCAATTCGCTCCAGCTGCTATACATCTTTGACTTTGAGCAAGATCGGCAACCGCTGCCAGGTTCACCGTGGTTCTCACCGTTGATCCCCACCACCACGACCGATCGCGTCTTGCCGGTTGCAAGGCCGCAATCGTCGTCGTTTGGCGATCACGAATTTGGCGTGCGCTTCGATCGTGCGGCCGGCGCGTTAACGTATGGCTTTATTTACGCCTACCTGTGGGACAAAAACCCGGTCAACCATGTCGTGGGTAGAGAGTTCGTTGGTGGCGAAACACTCCTCAACTTCGAGCCGCGTCACGAACGTCTACACCATGTCGGCGTGACCGCGGATTACGCGACGACTTTACCGCAGTTGCCGTGGGTAGGGTCGCTGCCCGCGGTATTTCGCTTGGAAGCTTTGTGGACCAAAGGTGTGCGCTTTACGGACTTCGATAAAGTGGCCGCCGCGCGCGCCGGTGTCGCCACCGACGGCACCGCTCAGCACGATACGTTGCGTGCGGCTATCGCGGCCGAGTTCGGCTTACCTGCCAACACCACGCTAATCTTTCAACCCTCGTACTACCATACGTTCGGCTGGAATCGATCCTTGGGCTTCGGCTTTGGCGGCGGGATCGGCGATGAATGGACCATCATCCCGGTCGTGTATGTAGCACGGCCGTTCGCCTTCACGCGCGATCGCTTGAGCATGCAATTCACGCTATTCCCAACCGTGAGCGGACCCGATCTCGACTGGCAAGGCGTCAAAACCAAACTCCGTGTGAAATATAAATTCTCTCAATTCGTGACCGGGCAACTCGTCTACAACGGCTATGACACCGGCAGTCCGAACGAGCTCTACGGCCAGTACGACGAATGGGACAATATCGGTTGGGAGTTGAATTATGAGTTCTAGAATGATCGCCCACGCGTCGCGCCTGGCGAGCTTAATCGTCGCGTGCTGCTTAACCGGCAACACCAGCGCCGAACCGACATGGCATCCGATCGCCGAAATGTCCGCGGAAGATCAAACACTGTTCGACCCGAGCACATCCACGCCACGCGATGCGGCCATTCCCTATTTGCCGGCCGAGCCTTACCCCTTTACCGCGCCATACACCGCGGAGGAAATGGGTTATCGGCTAAGCGAGTTTCCGCATATCTCGCGGTGGTCGCACGCGATGATCGATGTCTTTGGCGTCATCACCACCAGTGGGTACATCAATCAAGGCGAAGGTGTCACTTACATCACGCAGGCCACCGAGCCCGGGCTCGGCGGTTACCTGCGAGAGATGAAACCGGGTGACGTGCACTCCCGCTGGTTGTTTTTTAATACCTTTCCGCCCGAGGCGGAGGCCGAACAGCAATTGTGGGTCATTTATCGCAGCGACCCTAAATTCACCACCAAAATGGATTTCTTCGTTTATTCGCCACAAATGCGCCGAGTGCGACGCCAACCGCAACCCCGGCGCGATCAGCGCTTTCCGGATAACGCACAAACCTTCGATGACATCATGAGTCGAGATCCGTGGGAGCTTGAGTGGAAACTATTAGGCACTGATGTGTTGTATGAAACCGTGCGCTATCCGAATACCCGCGCGACCATCACCTTAAACGACGGGGGTCAAGGTTTTGTGGAACATAAAACCAGCGATATCAAACCCATGAGCGATGCTTATCCGCACTATCGCGCGGATGGCGGCGTTGATTGCTGGGTGGTGATGGGCGTCATTAAGAAAGACCTGGTACCAAACTACAACGAGAAGTACCTCATCTTTTGGCTGGACAAACACAGCTTCTACCCAATTAGAACGGAAAAATATGGGCATGACGACCAACTGATCATGATCGAAGTCCGCAATACCCGCATGGAAAATCCGGCGCTGAAAGAATTTGGTTACGGCGCTAACAATACGCTTTACTGGGATGTCGAACACGACATCATGAGTTACAGTTTTCACGATGCGCACACCGTGCATGATTGGAGCGAAGAAGATAAGAATATGATCTTCACCCCGGAATTCATGCGTCGGCAATGGCAGGTTATGCCGCTTAAGTCGCAGGCACTGATAGAGAATCCCGAACACTACTTCTTGCGCCCGCATCTCGACCGCGAAAAATTTCCGGACGCGCGCAAAATCGTTTTGGCGCCGGAAGTCGAAGCCCGCTACGCCGCACAGGAAAGCGCGGGGCATTTGGTATTCGATGTCTCAGAAGTGCCGGCCGCCAAGTAACGCGTTACGGCACGCGATTTGTGGCGCGTTTGCGCTCGCCTTGGTTAGCGGCTGCGGTGAGCGCGCCACTCCGCCACTGGAGGGCGCGCCACCTGGACCTTACCGACTGACCCTTACATTAAGCCCGAGTCCGCTAAAGCCCGCGGTGCCGACCGAATTCAACTATCGGCTCACCCATTCCACCTCGCGGCAGCCGGTCGTGGACTTGCAAATCGTGCACGAGCGCGCGCTGCACACCTTCATCGTGGCGCGCGACTTTTCGAGCTTTGCGCATATCCACCAAGAAGATTTTATCGCGCGTTCGTCGGCTGACCGAGCTGCCGGCGCTTTCTCTTTCTCATACATCTTTCCGCGTGCCGGCCACTATCGAGTCGTGAATGAATTCACGCACCGAAACCGGAGCTGGACTAAACAGTTCACGCTGACGGTCGGTGACGTCACGCAACTTGAGACGCCGAAGATTGATCTGCGAACCGATCGAATCATCGATGGTATCAATGCAAAACTGCGAGTATCGCCGTCGACTCCCGTCGCCGGCGTCGAAACCGAACTCGTGATCACGCTGATGCGCGGCGCTGAACCTGTGACCGATCTCGCGCTGCTGCTCGGGTCCGAAGTCCATGTCGCGCTGTGGCGGCTGGACGGCGCGCATTTCGGCCACACCCATAGCTACACCTCACAAATGGCCGACATGATGAAATCCATGCGCCATCCCGGTGGACACTCGGCCGCCATGATGCTGCGAATGATGGCGGCCCCCGCCAAACTGGAGTTCCCGGGGCCGGACGTGCCGATCCGCTATACCTTTCCTACCGCGGGCGTCTATCAAATTTTTATCCAGTGCGCGCCCAATGGCGTATCAACCGTGTTCCCGTTCATGGTGGAGGTCGCGGAAAGCACGGTGAACATTGATTCGAGCGGCGACGAACCGTGAAACGTGCGTGGCTTTTTTGCTGTGCGCTGATGTTGAGCGCGCCTACCGACGCCGGTCATGGTCTCATCAATTCTTTTGCGGGCATCGAATGGCTGCCGCGGCCGGGGACGACCCCACAATCGCCGTGGTATCGCTTGGAACTATGGCGCGATGAGCTAAACCTTGATCGCGTGGACAATCTCGCCGAGCGGTGGGCGCTACTGCACCACCTGACGCGTGAACGTTTGGCCGAACTCGAAGCTTGTGTACGCAGCACAAATTGCGCAACTGATCGCACACTCGCCACCTATCAGGCGTACCTCGCACGATGGCAATCGACGGTGGAAGACTTTCCATCCGCCGAACGTTCAACGCGCGTCGCGAGTCTCCTTTCTACCTTGCTCGAACATCAGTACATAGTGGCCACCGATTTCTACGAGCTGCCACGCGCTACGCGCAGCGCACTCTTTAAGGTGCGGGAAATTGCGAGCAAGCCTTACGCCGAGCTGCGGGCGACGCTTTCTAGAAAAATTCAAGACTCGCTGTTTTTTCGCGAAGAAGAAGTCCGCTGGTCGTGGGAACAAGCGAACGGCACTCAGGAGCAAGGGCTCTAATACGGCTCCGCCGGCTGGCCCTACCGCATTTTGACAACGACTGGCACCGATTTTGGTCCAGAAACAAATTCCGAATGAATAACGGCCCCAGGTCCCGCCATCTCGACTTCCTCGAGTGCCGGTAATAAGGCCTCCCACAACGTGCGCATCTCTAGGCGCGCCAGGTGCTGCCCAAGGCACACATGGCCGCCGAAGCCGAAGCCGACATGACGGTTGGGATTCCGGTTTAGTCGAAACTCAAATGGCGCCTCGAACACGGCCTCGTCACGATTCGCCGATGGATAAGACAAATACAAACGATCGCCGCGCCGAATCTTTTGGCCGGCAATTTCGCAATCCGCGGTTGCATGCCGGACAAAATGTTTGACTGGCGTCGTCCAGCGGATCGCTTCTTCAACAAAGGCTGGAATTAAACTTAGATCAGCTTTGAGCCGGCTAAACAATGCCGGATTCTCTGCCAATACCCACATGGCATTGGAGGTCGTATGCGCCGTCGTATCGTGTCCGGCGGTCGCCAATATCGCGTAATACGAAATCGCGAGCACATGATCGAGCGGCGCCCCGTCCACTTCAGCATTGGCGATGATTGAAGCGATATCGTCTTGCGGTTGCCGCCGACGTTCGTCCATCAAAGCAGAGAAGTAGCTGTCGAACTCGTCAAAGACGATTTTCCAGGTGGTGGTCTGATCGACCGGGCTTGCGGGATTGGAGCCCGGGCGCCGCAACTCGGGATCGGCCCAGCTAAACAACCATTGGGTAAGGCGCAACATTCGCGGATGATCCGCACGCGGCACGCCGACCAGATCGAGCACCACGCCCAGCGGATAAGGCATCGCAACCTGCTTCGCGAAATCAACCGGCCGGCCCGCGACTCCGCGCAGGTCATCGACGATCTCACGCGCGCGCGCCGCGATTTCACCTTTCAACTGGGTGACCGACTGTGGCGCCAGGGCCTTCAGCGTGATTTGGCGGTATTTCGGATGATCTGGCGGATCGAGCTGCACCAGCGAGCGGAACAAATTGTATGCACCTCCCGTGAACTGCTGCACCAACTGTTCCCCGGCACGAGAGATCAGCGTGGCCGATCGATCGGCGCTGTGAAACAACTCATTCTGGCGACTAATCTCGGCTAAATCCGCGTGCCGACTGACGATCCAATGCGGATCGAACCCCGGCACTTCGGCTTGCGCGAAAGGATAGTCCCGACGGATTTCCATCAGGATGCGATCGATCGTGCGCGGCTCGGCAAAGGTTGCCGGGTTGAACAATGGGCCGACTAGATCTAACGGAATCGTTTGCATGTTGCGCGTTCGTTGTGCCAGTTGGGAATTGGATTCTGACTCGCCGACGCGCAGGCTGGCAAATAGTCATGCCCTACTAGACAATGCAGTCATTATTTTCGTCACCAGTGTGGGTGCTTTTTAAGTTATGAGTGGCGCGCTCGACGGGATCCGTATTATCGATTTAACCACGGTGTTAATGGGTCCATTCGCGACTCAACTGCTGGGCGATATGGGCGCGGACATCGTCAAAGTCGAGCCGCCGACAGGCGATACCACGCGCAGCATCGGCCCGGCCCGACATCCCGGCATGGGTTCCGGCTTTTTGCATGTCAACCGCAACAAACGCAGCATCGTGCTCGATCTCAAACACCCCGATGGACACGCCGCGTTGCTGCGGCTGGTCGAACGCGCGGATGTATTGATTTTCAATGTGCGGCCACAGGCGATGGCGCGACTCAACTTAACCTGGGAGCGTCTGGCGGCGCGCAATCCGCGGTTGATCTATGTCGGGCTCTTTGGTTATGGACAGGACGGTCCGTACGCGGCCAAACCTGCGTACGATGATTTGATTCAAGGCGCGATTGGCGTGCCGTCGCTGGTCGCAAAGGTCGGCGACGGAACGCCGCGTTATGTGCCGGTCGCGATGATCGATCGCACAGTCGGCGTGCACGCCGCCATGGCGGTTTCGGCCGCGCTCTATCGCCGCGAGAAAACCGGACGCGGGCAAGCAATCGATATCCCAATGTTCGAAACCATGGTGCCGTTTGTTCTTGGCGAACATTTGGCGGGTGAAACGTTTAGCCCATCGCTCGGTGCGCCAGGTTACCCGCGTATGCTGTCGCGCGCCCGAACGCCGTTTGTCACCCAAGATGGATTTGTCTGCGCCTTGATTTATAACGATGCTCAATGGCGGAGCTTCAGCCGACTCATTGGCCAGCCCGATCTCATGACGCGCGATCCGCGCCTCAAGAATATCGCGACGCGTACCGAGCATATTGATGATCTGTATGCGATGGTCGCGGATATCTTGCGAACACGCCCAACGGACGAGTGGCTACAACGGTTCGACGAAGCGGATATTCCTGCGGTCCGTCTGCACACGCTAGAGTCGCTGCCAAGCGATCCGCATATCGAGACCGTGCAACTGCTGGTCGATACCGAACATCCAAGCGAAGGCGCGATTCGCCAAGTCCGGCCGGCGGCCATTTGGTCTGAATCGCCGGCCTCGATTCGGCGATTGGCGCCGCGACTTGGCGAACACAGCGCGGAAATTCTCGCCGAAGTCGGCTTTGACCCGCATGAAGTGACCAACCTTGCCGCCAGCGGCGCGACATTGTTAGCACCCGCGCTGTAATCCATGACAAGCCTCACCAAGGCACAGCTCGAAGCCTGGCGTGACGACGGCGTGGTGCACTTACCACGTACCTTGGATGCGCCGACGTTAGGCCTCGCCGAAGCGATGTACGTTTGGAGCGTTGCCAATCCAAGTCCTAGTGCCTGTCGCTTTTATCGACAAGACCCCGGGACGTTCTATCAAGACTTGGGACATCCGCGCGCGGCATTCGAGTATCGCAAACTGCTGACCGAAACCGTGATCCCGGATCTCGTTGCCGATTTATGGGGAACGCCCGAAGTATGGTTTCTCTATGAGCAAATATTTTTAAAAGAGGGTGCGGACACACGCCGCACGCCCTGGCATCAGGACGCGCCGTACCTCGCGTTGGAGGGTCCGGAGATCGCGGTCATGTGGATCAGTTTCGAACCGCTGGCGCAAACCCACTCGCTCGAATTTGTGCGCGGTTCGCATCGCGGCCCACTCTACGATGGCTCGAGCTTTGACGCAGCTGACGACACCAAGCCCATTTACGCACGCGGCTTGCCTCGATTACCGAATATCGAAGCGGCGCGCGATGCCTGGGATATTGTGTCTTTCGCGACCGAACCCGGAGATGTGGTGATGTTTCATCCGGCTGTTTTGCATGGCGGTGCCCCCACTACTGTGGGACAGCGCCGGCGAACGCTCTCGTTACGCTTTTTTGGGGCGAGCACGCGTTACGCGGTGCGACCCACGCCGGCCCCCGCACCGCTGGTTGCGGGCCTCCACGATGCGTTGCATGAAGGCGATCTATTCCGGCATGCTGCCTTCCCGAAACTGCGGCCGACCCCGCTGGGTTTTGATGCGATCCCGGGGATTGCCAACCCTTATGTAACGCCGGCGCGCCGCAAAAGTCGTCCATAAACCAACTCAACACACATGCCTACTTTATGAAAATGACGGCACGCGAGTTTCGCCGTTGGGACGCTAAATCGATCACGCTGCTTGGCATGTCGGGCGTTGGAAAGACGTATTTGTCCAGCCGCTTGCGACAAGCGCACTGGTTTCATTATTCGGCGGATTACCGCATCGGCACGCGTTATTTGAGTGAGCCGATCCTCGATAACATCAAACGCCAAGCCATGCAGGTGCCGTTCCTGCGCGATCTGTTGCGCTCGGATTCGATTTACATTTCAAACAACATCACGGTCGATAATTTAACCGCGGTGCTCACCTTCCTCGGCAAGTTGGGGGCGCCGGCGCACGGCGGGCTTGAACTCGACGAATTCAAACGCCGACAAAAGCTCTACCGCGACGCCGAAGTCGCGGCCATGCTGGACGTACCGGCGTTCATCGACAAAGCGCGCCAGATCTACGGATATCGACATTTCATCAATGACTCGGCCGGCTCTCTTTGTGAGCTGGATGAATCCGAGGTACTGGAAACGCTGGCCGCGCATACGTTGATGATCTACATCGAGGCCACCGAGGAAAACGGCCGCGAGCTCCTCACGCGCGCCGAGGCCGATCCTAAACCGCTGTACTACCGACCCGAGTTTTTGGAACGCGAACTTAAAACCTTCATGGATTCGCAGGGGCTATCGCGTATCGAACAAATTGTGCCGGATACCTTCGTGCTGTGGATGTTTCCGCGGCTTTTTCACGCGCGCCTGCCGCGCTACGAAGCGATCGCGCAGCGTTACGGCTATACCATCCGCGCGGATGCGCTCGCGCCGGTCACCACCGAGGCCGAGTTTCTCGACTGCGTGACAGCGGCGCTTGATTAACTAAGGGGAACTTTATGCAAGAACCCGCTTTTCGCGAAATTCACACTAACGGTGTGCGCTTGCGCGTGGTGGTCGAAGGACAGGGGCCACTGGTCATTTTGCTGCATGGATTTCCGCAGTGCTGGTACCTGTGGCGCCATCAGATAGCACCGCTGGTGGCCGCGGGTTATCGCGTCGCGGTGCCGGATCAACGCGGCTTTGGCGGTAGCGAGGCACCACCCACTATCGATGATTACAACATTCGCACCTTGGCCGCCGACGTGGTCGGGCTCGCGCATGCATTGGGCGAAGAGCGTTTTAATCTCATCGGCCATGACTGGGGCTGCATCGTCGCGTGGAACACCGCGCTGCTGCATCCAGAGAGTTGCCGAACGGTCATGGGGTTGGCGGTGCCCTTTTGGCGCGCCGGTGCCGCGACCGTCGATCCACCGGGAATGGACGATCGCTTTTGGTACATCCGGTACATTCAGACACCGGGAGTTGCGGAAGCCGAACTTGAACAGGATGTTCGGTTGAGCTTGCTCAAGATTTATTACGGGATCTCGGGCGACGCGCCGCCGCTCACCTGGATGAAGCAACTGGAACTCCCGCGAACGAGCAAGTTACTCGATACCTTACCGATGCCCGATCGGCCGCTGCCGTGGCTCAGCGACGAAGATCTCGCCTACTACGTGCGTCAATATCAACACAGCGGTTTCCGCGGCCCGCTTAATTACTATCGTAACTTGCCGACAATGAACGCGCGGACCAAGGAACTCGAGGGTAAAAAATTCGCGCAGCCGGCGGCTTTTATCGCCGGCAGCCGCGACGCTGTGCTGCATTACGATCCCAATTGGCGGCAGTGGTTCCCAAGTTTTTTTCACGACTTGCGATTCATCGAGCTGGTCGAGGGTGCGGGCCATTGGTTGCAGGTTGAGAAACCACAGGCGACCACCGCGCTTATGCTGCGTTTCTTACGTGAAGTTGCGCCCACGTGACGCAAAGCAAAGTAGCGCTGGTGACCGGCGCCGGCAGCGGCATCGGGCGCGCCGTGACATTGCAGTTGCTCGCCGCGAACTATGCGGTGGTATTGGCCGGTAGGCGGGCGGCGGCGTTAGCCGAAACGGTGGCGCGCGCGCTCGAGGTAAATACCTCTAGCGCCGCACGCACGCTGTGTGTGCCCACCGACGTCAGCGATCCCACCGCGGTCGAATCTCTATTCATGCAAATCACGGCGCACTTCGGACGTTTGGATCTCTTGTTCAATAACGCCGGCACCGGCGCGCCGCAAATGACGATTGATGAAATGTCGATTGCGCAGTGGCGCCAGGTGGTCGATACCAATTTAAACGGCGCGTTTTACTGCGCGCGCGAGGCGTTTAAGTTGATGCGCGCGCAATCGCCGCAGGGCGGGCGCATCATTAACAATGGCTCGATTTCGGCGCAGGTGCCGCGTCCGGGCACGATTGCTTACACCGCCACCAAACACGCGATCACCGGACTTACGCGCACGCTCGCACTCGACGGACGTGCGTTCAACATTGCCTGTGGCCAGATCGATATTGGAAATGCCGCGACGGCGATCGCCGAGCCGATGCGTCGAGGTATTCGCCAAGCCGATGGCAGCGTGCGTGCCGAACCGCTGATGGAAGTCGACGACGCGGCAAGCGCGGTGTTGTACATGGCGAGCTTGCCACTCAGTGCCAATGTGCAATTCATGACCGTCATGGCGACCACCATGCCGTTCATCGGCCGTGGGTAGCGGACACCAATCAACGCCATGGGTGAAAGCCACGTTCTCTTTGATGTCAGCGAACGAATCGCGACAATTACTTTAAATCGTCCCGACGCGATGAACGCGTTTGGCGGCACGATGCGCGAAGACTTGTTGCGGTATCTTGAAGCCGCGCACGTCGATCCCGACGTGCGTTGTATCGTAATTACCGGTGCGGGGCGCGCCTTCTGCGCCGGTGGGGATATCGCGGGCATGGCCGAACTCCAGATGCGCCACGATGCGGACACTATCCGTCAGCGTGTAGTCATCGCGAATCGCGTCGTGACGTTGCTACGTGAGTGCGCAAAACCCGTCATTGCGGCCGTGAATGGCGCGGCGGCCGGCGGCGGCATGAATCTCGCCTTGGCCTGCGATCTGCGCTATTGCACGGCGAGCGCGAAGTTCGCCCAAAGCTTCGTCAAAATTGGGCTCATTCCGGATTGGGGCGGTCATTATCTGTTACCGCGCCTCATCGGCACCGCGCGCGCACTTGAACTGATGTGGCTCGGTGATCGCATCGATGCGCCAACTGCGCTTGCCCTCGGCATCGTTAATGCTGTCTTTGCCGATGATGTTTTCCGCGCCGAAGTCCGCGCACGCGCGCAACGCTTGGCAAGCGGACCGCCGGCAGCCCTGGCGCTCATAAAGCGCGGGGTGTATGCCGGAATGCGCGGCGAGCTCGCGGAAACCCTCGCGTTTGAAGGTCATACCCAGCCAGAGATTTTTTTAAATGCCGATGCTCGCGAAGGTATGCGCGCATTCTTGGACAAGCGCGCACCCCAGTTTGGCCGCGACAGTGGCGGCGAGGAGAACACTGAATCATGAAGGGCGTACTCGTTACCGATTGGATGCCGTTCGAAAATCTCACGTTAAGCGAGGTGCCGCCTCCGATACTCGATGAGCGCCAGGTGCGGATTGCGATCAAAGCCGCGGGCGTTAGTTTTGCAACGAGCTTAGTCGTACAAGGCAAATATCAGCGTAAACCGCCGTTACCGTTTGTACCGGGAACCGAAGTCGCCGGCGAAATTACCGAAGTTGGTGCGCAAGTGACGCGCTTCAAAGCAGGAGACCGCGTTTGCGCGGTACTGGATTGGGGCGGCTTGGCGGAAGAAGTTTGCGCCTTTGAGGTCAACACCTATCGGATACCCGACGCCCTCGATTTTCCACGCGCGATTTGTTTTACCAACTCCTATGCGACCTCCGCCGCCGCGCTAACTTGGCCGCATTTGCTGAATGTGCAAGCAGGGCAAACGCTACTCGTGCACGGTGCGGCGGGTGGCGTCGGGATCGCCGCCATCGAAATTGGGAAAGTGCTTGGCGCGACGGTATTGGCTACAGCAGGTTCGGCGGAGAAACTGGCGGTTGCGCGCGCGCACGGGGCCGATCACGTCATCAACTATCGCGAACAGAACTTCCGCGACGTGGTGCTTAATCTGACCGACGGCGCGGGCGTCAACGCCGTCTATGATCCGGTGGGTGGAGACGTCTTCATGCAGTCACTGCGCTGCATGGCGCCCGAAGCGCGCATCATGCCGGTTGGCTTCGCCGGCGGCGAGGTGCCGCAGATCCCGGCCAACATTTTACTCGTCAAAAATCTCACGGTGTGCGGCCTCAACCTCGGCCTTTATTACGGTTGGAGCCCGCAGGATATGCGTTATCACTACGAAGCGCGCATGCGCGCCAACATGGAACGCCTATTCGCGTGGTTTGAAGCGGGACAAATTCATCCGGTGGTCGCCAAGACCTATCCTCTTCGAGAATTCCAAGCAGCAATGGATGATGTACTGAACCGCCGCGCAATCGGGCGAATTGCGGTGATCAACGATGCCTGAACGTAACGTCCCCCTGCGCCCTTGGTGGCACGTCGGCGTGCCGTTCTCCGTGGGCGCGGCGATCATTGCCTTGATAGGTTTTGCGGGCACGAATCCGCTATTAATAATCGCGAGTATCGGCATCGCCCTATGGGGAATCGTTTGGAGCCTTCTCGCGCGACGCGCGGTGCACGATCACATCGAACAAATTGCCGCGGCTACCGCTCTGCTCGCGGAACCAACCGAGGCTTCCGCGGTCTGGCTCGGTCCCGCGACGCTACAAGTGCGGCCGCGGAAAGCTGGTCATCTGGTGTGGTCGGTGGGCTGCTTTATCTGGACCACCAGCGATGCGCAATCGTTGAGCGATACAATGCGTCGCGTCGCGACGGGCGCGATATCACGCGATCTAACCGTATCGTTCGCCGACATCGAGGCGTTGCGTTACGAATCGAAAGTATTGAGCGGTGACGTCTTAACGCTGAAACTCAACGGTCGCGACAGTTACCGCTTTAAGCTGCACGATCCGGCTACGTTCTCGTACCTCGCGCGTGCGTTGGAAGAAAATGAAATTCTTGAGTTTGGCACACGCCCCAAACAACGTTCCGGGACAACTTCATCCTAACCCGTGTTAAGCGCACTCGACTACACGCTCATCGCGGTCGCCGCGCTCGCGGCCGGTGCCATCAATGCGCTCGCGGGAGGCGGAACCCTGGTGACCTTTCCGGTCATGACGGCAGTTGGCATTCCTCCAGTGGTGGCCAATGTCACCAATACCGTCGCGCTTTGCCCGGGTTATCTGAGTGGAACACTCGCGCAATGGCGCGATCTCGACGGACAGTGGGATCGGCTGAAATGGTTGGTGCCAGCTGGTCTCATCGGCGGGATCGGGGGTGGCTTGTTGTTAATTGCGAGCGGAGAGCGCGTATTCGGTGCGTTGATCCCTTATCTCATTCTGCTCGCGGCGACGCTGCTCGCGTTGCAAGAACCGGTAAAAAAGTGGCTCGTCGCGCGGCGCGCGCGACTTGGCACGCAAGCCCACGATGCACGTGCCGCTGCCATCCCCATCGGCATCGCCGCGCTGTACGGCGGTTATTTTGGTGCGGGGCTAGGGGTCATTTTGCTCGCCACACTTGGTATTACGCTCGATGACACGCTGACTCGCTTAAACGCCGTCAAGCAATTCTTATCATTGGTCATCAATGTTGCGGCGGCTGCTTATTTTGCACTCGCGGCCCCGGTATTGTGGTCCGCCGTGATGGTCATGGCGGCAGGGGCGTTAATCGGTGGTGCACTCGGCGGGCGCTTGGCGGGTAGAATCAAGGCATCGCACCTGCGCGCGGTAGTGGTGGGGATTGGCTATGTGGTTGGGCTTTATTATTTGATTCGCTGAATCGTTGAGGTTTGCTGCGCTCACGCCAATCTATTCGCAAGCCCCGAGTTAAAGTGCGATCGGAATACGCCTGCGGCCGAATTGTCGCGCGAGCTCAACGGGCTCGAAACATCCGGCGATAGCGGTGCCGCATTTTTCGCAGGCTCCTCGTTCGTCGAGCGCATAGCGCTTCATCTCGTACCAATCGCGCACGATCACAGGTGAGCGGCAATTGGGACAGTATGTCGTGTCGCCCGCGGCATCATGCACGTTGCCGACGTAGACATAGTGCAATCCCGCGTCAAGACCGATGCGCCGAGCGCTTTGCACGGTCGCAAGGGGCGTCGGCGGAATATCCAACATGCGATAGTCGGGATGAAACGCCGAGAAATGGAGCGGCACCTCCGGCCCCAATTCCCGCGCAATCCATTCACACATTGCGCGGAGTTCGTCGTCGCTATCGTTTTTACCCGGGATAAGGAGTGTGGTGATCTCAAGCCAGACGCGGGTCTCGTGCTTAAGATACCTGAGGGTCTCCAACACTGGCGCGAGATGCGACGCCGTCAGGCCGAAATAGAATTCTTCGGTAAAGGCTTTGAGATCGACATTCGCCGCGTCTATGTGCGAAAAAAATTCACGACGCGGCGCCGCATGGATATAGCCGGCGGTGACCGCTACGGTTTTAAGCCCGCGAGCATGACAGGCCGCGGCGACGTCGATGGCATAT
This sequence comes from uncultured Klebsiella sp., assembly GCA_964555355.1. Taxonomy (GTDB): domain Bacteria; phylum Pseudomonadota; class Gammaproteobacteria; genus CAIKBL01. Next base: position 118,688 of record CAZKRY010000008.1, on the reverse strand, counting down.
TCGTAAAAGATCACCGGATCGTTATAAGTAAAGGCGACACTCTTGCTGCCACAGCGTTCGGCCGCCGCTGCAATTGCCTCTGGTGACGCCTGCGCTTGTAAACGATCCATATCGCGCGATTTGCTGATATCCCAGTTCTGACAGAATTTGCACGCCAGATTACAACCCGCGGTACCGAACGACAGCACGCTGGAGCCAGGATAAAAATGCGCGAGTGGTTTTTTCTCGATGGGGTCAAGGCAGAAACCGGACGATCGCCCGTAGGTGGTTAACACCATCTCGTCCCGTTCGCGCTTGCGTACGAAGCATGCGCCGCGCTGCCCTTCGTTCAATCGGCAGTCGCGTGGACATAGATCACATTGGATTCGTCCATCCGCAAGTGCATGCCAGAAGTTGGCAGGAAAAGATTTACTCACGCTTCCGCCCATTTCTCGACGCAGTAGCGCGCGAGGCGCAGATCGTCCGACCAATAGTCGGCAGGCAATCCGGCTTTTTGTTTAAGCGCCGCGAGAAACGCTCGCGGTGTCGGTAACTGCGACCACACCTGTGGGAGAAAGGTGGCTCGGTGGCCCACACATTCGAGAACGACGCCGTCGTGCCCCGGGCGTAACGCTTGACACGCGTCGATCTCACTTGTCACCGCCAACGGTTCTTGGGCGGACAGCATCGAAACCTCTATTTTGGTTTCCGCGAGTTCATTTGCGGTCAATTGAGGGAAACGCGGATCAGAGAATGCCGCGGCGAGTGCGTTGGCGCGCACGTCATCGCGCAGAGCGCGAAACGGCGAGAGCGTGCCGATGCATCCACGCAGTTGGTCAAACTTAGTCAATGTCACGAAGGTGGCACCGAGATCCGCCAATGCGGGGATGCTTGCAAGCGACGGTGCCGCGCCGCGGAGTCGCTCTTCCAAGGCATTGCGGGCGAGCATCAGTAAGCTGCATCCCAACGCATCTTTCGCGTCCACAAAGGCCAAGGCACCGTAACCGACCACGCGCGAACGATCGCCCGCGGTATCGCCCGAATTGCAATAACCAAGGTCAACCGGCTGGAGATGCATTTGTTTAGCGACTTGCCGAAAGCCGTTGAGCGGTGTCGCGCCGCAAGCTTCCTCGTGCGTAAGGGTCGTCACCCCTTCTAGTATCTTCGTGCGCGTTCGTGCATCGATCTTGCGTGCCTGATCGTAAGAGAGGAAATGTGAGAGATCCGTACTGATGACGATCAGTGTCTCATCCCTACCCCACAGACGGGATAATACAGCCTGCATTTCCGTCACGGTTGCCTCGCCGACGGCAATGGGCAGCAAGTCAAAATCGTCCAGCACGGTTTGTAAAAACGGTAGATGAACTTCCAGCGAATGTTCGTCGGCGTGCGCGCGATCGTTCACGTGACAAAACGGCAATTCGCTCAAGGCAGTAAGGTTTGTTTGTGCCAAAGGGATATCGCCCAATGGCGTGCGAAAGCGCGCGACGCTCGGTACCGCGACACCTCTCACATACTGCCGATGCGACGGCCCTAAAAGCACGACACGGGAGATATTCGAACGGAATGGCATGAGCCACCGATAGGCACGTGCGGCCATCGCGCCTGAATAAACATGCCCGGCATGCGGAACGATTAGCGCTTTGGGTTTAGCCCCTGCCCCCGGCGCCTGCCTTAAATGCGCGTCAACGGCGGTTCGAAGCGCTGCGCTATCCGCAGGATAAAACGTACCGGCAACGGCTGCAGGGCGAATCGGCGCGTTGGCTTCGGGCATCTTTGACCCTCACGTGGTTAAGCTCGCTTCGCGCATGAGTTCGGTGAGCGCGGCATCGGCCTCGGGTAACTCACTGTAAGTCAAATGATACGCTTTGACGCGTTCGGTGAGTGCTGCCGCAAGTTCAAACCCTTCTCGTCCACGTAACACATAGTTGAAGGCGTTTTGCGTGATTTGGACAAAACAGTCGGCGCGCGAGGTTGGGCAGAGCTCAAGCGCAGCGCCAGCCCGATACGTCGGAAAGATCATGACGCGCGGCGACGCCGGCTGGTGCATTGCCGCGATATGTTCGTCCCCCGGGGCTAAATGCGCGATCGTGCCTTTGTGCGTCCCTTCGATGCGCGGACCGAGCTTGGCTTCGGGTACCAACTTTTTGATGACATCGATGGATTCGTTCTTAAGTGGCACGAGCCGAGGAAAAGGGTGGATGTCCAAGCTTGCATCGCGAATCATCACCATCTCATCCGAGAGGAAGCGCCAGCCGCGGTGCATCAGGTAGGCGCATAAGGTGCTCTTGCCTGCCCCTGGGTGCGCCGGGAATACGATTGCCCCGTGCGCATTGGCTAACACGCCGCCGTGCAGGATTAGATAATCGTGTGAACGATTGGCGATGGCCCAATTCAAGGTCCATTCGAGGTGCGCAAGTGTCGCGTTCGTTGGAAACGCGGTGAACACCCGGCCGTCTTCGGTGCGGATCGCCCGTGTTGTAATCCACCGTAGGCCGACGGTTGGATTGCGGCCGATGACGAGCTTAGCGTCGGCAAACTCGCCGAGCTCGGCAAGTGGATAGTTGGGATAATGTGCCGCGAATAGTGCCGCGATGATGCGATCCCGCGTTTCGAAATGGGCGACATAAGGTCCAATCCGCAGCCGCAAGCCACCCCGCAGCCGATGAGTGATGTCGCGCGCCGATAAATCTCGCAAATGACCAAGTCGCGTTGGCGGGATCACGGAACTGACTGAACTACTCCAAGTTGCTCCAATAACAACATGATATCGCTTAACGCGTCTTGGAACTTGGGGTCTTCAGCCGACGCGTGATTGGCCAGAATTTGGCGATAAAGTGCGTCTGACGATAAGGGTTGCTCAGCGAGCAGCGACAGGACCTCGCCACAAGTTGAATTGAGGTAGTGGGTTTGGCCGGACGCCGGATCGTAGATGAATTGCGCGGACTCCCACTGCTTTGAGTGCAGTGGAGGCACTAATTTGAGCGCCCAACGCTGATTAACCGACATTAATCTCAGGCTGGGCAGAATTCTTAGCGGTCCCTATCTCACCATTTGGGCTTGTGCCCGTAGATGGACGCTAGGCAAGCTCCTGTCCAACTAGTGCACATGGCATTCATAGGTGGATTTTTCGGGTCGGGATGTCCTATGGCAACGACAGATCCGTCGCTAACGCTCACATGCGCGATGGCGTACTTAACATTAGTCGTCTTAAACGACGCGCAATTTTTGATGCGCGGATCGTTCATCGCCGCCATTTTTACCGCGGTCAAGAATTTTTCTTCCGCTTTGCTGCCATCGAGAACCGGTTTGCCGTCCAGGTAACGCCAGCAATCTCCTGTGCTGTCTTTGCCGAGGAAATAGCTGCCAGCGTTGCCGGTACTAACCGACCATTCCTTTTTGCTTTTGCTGTAGGTCAGTGCACGACACAGTGTTACTTTGCCGCGCAGCCGATTATCAGACGGTGGGTAACCGTCCACCAGCACCTGAGCGTAGGTTTGCGAAATATTGCCGTTACCGCCACAGCCGTAACTAGTCGCGGCAAGTGCCGTCCCGGACTGCAACGTCACGATAGCCGGTAATGCAAGCGAGGTGCTTTTGATGAAATTTCGCCGCCCCGTATTCAGTTGTTGGGTAGCGTCGGTGGGCATCTCGTCTCGAATTTCTTTGGTTTCCATCTTCAGCTCCTGGAGCGCTCTTAGTTCTTTTTGCAGCAAGAATCACGCCAGATTCTAGTTATACCTGCCTAACAGTTTGGTTCGGCGAGGATTTCAGCGCAAATATGCCCTGCCTAAGTCACCTCGCGGCGGCTATTATGTAAAGCCGTCCTTACAAAACCAAGTAAATCGGCCCTCTCATTTGTAAAGTTTATTGACGTGCAGAGTCGCTCAACACTCCCTTTCCGAACCTCCGATACCCCTTCACTCCTAAAGTTGGACATTCCAGGGTGGGAGCGGCTGCTCACACAGGGACGCTTGCACGGCCTCGCCGGGCGCTGGCACGGCCAGCTCCAGGCCGATGGTGTGCTGAACCAGGTTCCACCCCGCATCCTGCGCCACCTTTATTCCGAACACCTCATCGGTCAGGAACGAACCCGCATGGCCCGCTGGGAAGCCGACCGCCTCGCCCATGCATTTCGGGACAGCCACGTTCCTGTTGTCCTGCTGAAGGGAGCCGCTTATATCCTCGCCGGCCTGCCTCCGGGTCACGCCCGGATGTTGTCGGATGTCGACATTTTGGTCCCGCGGGCCGACTTACCTGAAGCCGAAGCCATCTTGAATCGCCATGGTTGGCAGTTCGGCCCACATAGTGACTATGACGAGCACTACTACCGGGAATGGATGCACGAGCTCCCGCCGATGCAGCACGTGTCCCGAGGTTCGCAATTAGATGTACACCACACTTTAGCGCCGTTGACTACCCGCTTATCCCTGTCGCCAGCCGGACTTTTTGAACGTGCCTTGCAAATCCCTGGCTCGACACTTCGGATACTGGCGCCGGTCGACATGGTGCTGCATAGCGTCTTACACGGCTTTTACACCGGGGAATTCACCAATGGCTGGCGCGATTTACTGGACATCCATGAATTGGTCAGTCATTTCAGTCCCATCGAGCCAACCTTCTGGGACGATCTTCAGACTCGCGCCACTGAATGGGGGGCCACGCGCCCCTTGTATTACGCCCTGTGGTTAACCAATCACGTTTTACACACGCCAGTTCCCCCACCAGTACTCGCAATACTGGACAGTCACGCACCGCTGCCACCGTTTAGGGGACTAATGCAATGGGCGTTTCTATCCACGGTGCTACCTGGCCTACCGCCATCGCCGGCCCAGCAAATAGCGCTCTATCTGCTCTATCTGCGCTCGCATTGGCTAAAAATGCCTCCGCTTTTATTAGCCAATCATCTCTGGATCAAATTCAAAATGCGGCACATGACTTCCCCCGAAACCCAGGCATAATCCCGTTCTTTTTGGGCCTATATTCGGGGGGCTTCGGGCAACAACATGGACTATCAGACGATCACGATTACTCGTAACGGCGCCATCGATTGGCTTTGTCTCAATCGCCCCGATCGCCTGAATGCTATTAATCCCTTGATGTGCGATGAATTGCAGGCGTATTTCGGGCGCCTGCAGACGGATCACTCAGTTCGCGTGGTCATCCTGCATGGCACAGGAAGGGCATTCTGCGCGGGTTACGACTTGAAAGAAGCAGCGCGGGTAAGTCAGGGACCGATCATCGGCATGAACGTGCAGCGCCAAGTAAGCGAAGTCTTCGTGCGAATGCGACGATGCCCGCAGCCCATTATCTGCCTGGCGCACGGTGCGACCACGGGCGGCGGGTTTGCCTTTGCGCTCGCGAGCGATGTGCGGATCGTGACGCCCGACGTCAAGATGAATGTTGCGATGATTAAAGTTGGCCTGACCGGCTGCGACGTTGGGATAAGTTATTTTCTGCCGCGTGCCGTCGGTCAATCAGTGGCTGCTGAATTGATGATGACGGGTCGCTTTATCGGCGCGAACCGCGCATTGTCACTTGGACTAGTGTCCGAGGTGGTTGAGCGCAGCGAACTGGAAAATGCCGGCCGTGCGCTCGCGGAAGACATGCTGAAAACATCGCCCATGGGATTACGCTTGACCAAAGAAGGATTGCGAATGTCAGTTGACGCGCCGAGCCTCGAAGCGGTCGTTGCGCTCGAAGATCGTGGGCAAATTCTGTGCGCGAGTGCCGGTTTTTTTGAGGAAGGGATCGCGGCGTTTATGGACCGTCGCACGGCGCACTATTCGGACGATACCTAATTGCACTCAACATCGCGCGTGCACGTAATTGATTTAATTTTTCAGAACGAGGAACTCTGACGTGGACTTAGAACTTAATGACAAAGTTGTCGTCGTAACCGGTGCAGGCTCGAATATCGGTCGCGCGATCGCCTTAGGTTTCGCGCGCGAAGGTGCCAAGGTGGTACTCGCCGATATCGATGCCAAACAAGCGGAAGCGGTCGCCGTTCAAGCGCGTAGCATGGGCGCGGCAAGTGCAGTGGTCGCGCGGTGCGACGTCACCCAACTCGATCAAGTGCAGCTCATGTTCAAGGAAGCCGTCGACCGCTTCGGCACGGTCGATGTACTCGTGAATAACGTTGGTTGGGACCAGTTGATGTTTTTCACCCAAACCACGCCGGAGCTGTGGCAGAAAATCATCCTAGTGAACTTTGTCGGAGTTTTGAACTGCACCCACACGGCGCTATCCGTCATGGCGCCCAAAAATACCGGGGCCATCATCTCAATCAGCTCGGATGCGAGCCGCCAAGGGGAGCCGCGTGAAGCGGTATACGGCGGCATGAAAGCAGGCATCAATAGCTTCATGAAAACTATCGCGAAAGAAAACGGCCGTAATGGTATTCGCTGCAACGTCGTGTGTCCCGGTGTCACGATTCCGGAAGAAAACAACGAGGTGGGCACCAACAGCATGTGGGTCAATAAAGACTCAATGTTCACGGCGGATCAAATCGATAAGATCGCCAAATCGCTGCCGCTCAAAAAAGTTGGCCGACCCAAAGACATCGCCAACGCAGTAGTATTTCTCGCTTCGAACGCTGTCGCCGGCCATATCACCGGCCAAGTCTTGAGCGTGAGCGGCGGCTACAGCATGGTTGGATAAATTTGAGCTAAACGCCTGGAGATCTCATGAGTAACTACGAAGATATTACGTTGACGCGCGACGGCCGTACCGCGATCGTTTGCATTAACCGTCCAAAGAAATACAACGCCTTCCGCCCGCGCACAATCGTGGAATTGCTCGACGCCTTTCTCACCGTTGGGTGGGACAAGGATGTGGGCTCGATCGTCTTGACCGGCGCCGGTGATAAAGCGTTTTGCACGGGCGGCGATCAGTCCGATCACGCCGGTGGGCAGTATGGCAACAACGACGCGCGGGGTGCGGTGGGTATGCCGGTGGAAGAATTCCATTCCGTACTGCGTGATGTGCCGAAGCCCGTGATCGCCAAAGTCCGTGGCTATGCCATCGGCGGCGGCAACGTGCTCGCGACTATTTGCGATATGACCATTGCCTCCGAGAACGCCGTTTTCGGCCAGGTGGGTCCCAAGATGGGCTCGGTTGATCCCGGCTTTGGCACGGCCTATCTCGCGCGCGTCGTCGGCGAAAAGAAAGCGCGTGAGATGTGGTACATGTGCAAGCGCTATACCGCCCAAGAAGCGCTGGCGATGGGACTCGTCAACGCAGTGGTGCCGGATGACAAACTGGATGCCGAAGTCAAAGCTTGGTGCGATGAATTAAACCAACGTAGCCCAACCGCTATCGCACTCGCAAAGAAAAGCTTCAATGTGGATACCGAATCCATTCGCGGCATGGGCGGGCTTGCGATGCAGGCATTGCGCCTTTACTACAACACCGAGGAATCGCAGGAAGGCGTCAAAGCGCTCAATGAGAAACGCACACCGGACTTCATGAAGTACTACAAGTAACTTCATCGCCACTGGCGCGGCAGTGCGCGGTCTAGCGTATCTGCCGTGCCAAATCGCGGGCGATGACCAGCCGTTGAATTTGCGAAGTGCCCTCGTAGATTTGCAGCAGTTTGGCGTCGCGCATCAACTTCTCGACGATGAATTCCTGGGTGTAACCGTAGCCGCCAAAAATCTGAACGGCGTCGGTGGTGACTTTCATCGCGGCATCCCCGCCAAAGGCCTTAGCGCATGCGCTATGACTACCGCGCAGGTTGCCAGCGTCGACTTCGGACGCCGCGTTTAAACAAAGCAAACGCGAGGCATGATAAGAGATCTCCATATCAGCGAGCATCGCGGCGACCATTTGATGATGGATGATGGCCTCACCGAAAGTCTTGCGCTCGCTCGCATAACGTACGGATTCATCGCGCGCGCGACGGATGACACCCGCGGCGCCGGCGGCAATCCAAGGACGCGAACGATCGAATGTTGCCATCGCGAGCTTAAAGCCGTGCGCGGGTCCGGTGATTAAGTTTGCGGCCGGGACCGCGACGTCCTCGAACACTACATCCGCGGTGTGTGAACAGCGTTGACCAAGCTTATGGATCAAACTCTCCCAACGTAGACCGGGCGTACCGGCCTCAACCACAAAGGCGGCCACCCCTTGATGCCCATGTGTACCTTGTTCGCGCGCGAACACCACGTAGAAATCGGCGACGTCGGCGTTGGTTATCCACCGTTTGCGTCCATTCAGCACGTAGGTATCGCCGTAAGAGGTAAAGCGTGTCGAGAGGTTCGCGACATCGGAGCCGGCATCGGGTTCCGAACACGCGAACGCAGCATAACCGTGCGCGTCCAATAAACGGCCCAGGTAGCGTCGGCGCAAGGGGGTGTTGTCGGCTAAAAGAAGTGGCAATGCCGCGAGACTATTGGCAACCGCGGAGGTGCCCATGCCGAGGCAGCCATAGTTGAGTTCTTCTAATACCAGCACGTGGTCATGACACGAAAGTCCGGGTCCGCCGATTTCATCCGGAAACTCCAAATTGAGCAGCCCCAGTTCCCAGAGTGCCCTTAAGGTCGAATGTGGAAACTCGGCCGTTTGGTCGAGCGCTCGATCGAGCTTAGGCTCGATAATTTGCTCGCGCACAAAGCGTCGAGCAGTTTCGGTAATCAAGATTTGCTGTTCAGATAAGGCGGCCACCGATTGTTCCCACGTGCTTTGCTCGCGTGCAGTGTGGCGATTCAAAGTGTGATCGGCAACCCGCTTTTCGCGTCCGTGCATCAAGCGCTGACCGGCTGTGCCGATAAGCGCAGAACCTTCTCCTGTGACAAATCAGCCCGCGTGATCAAGAACCGTAGAAATTACTACCGGATCCTGCATGTGCAACCGGAAGCTCCACCTGAAATTATCAAGGCGAGCTATCGCAGCTTGATGAGTAAGTTAAAGCTGCATCCCGATCTAGGCGGCGATCACGAAATCGCGTCTCTTATTAATCAAGCCTATGCAGTTTTGAGCGACCCCGAGAGACGCCGCCAATACGATAAGACCCTGAACCTAACCCATGGCGGCAAACCCTTCTTCAATCCGGGACAGGCATCAAATTCAACCCAGGAAAAGCGAACCCAGAATTCGCAGAATTCGGGACAGGCACCAATTAATCCACAACATCCGGCGAATCCAGGTCAGGCTACGTCGCGCGCTCGGCGAACCGAGTCGGTGGGAGTCTCGCCGCCAACCTCGTCCGGTAATTCCGCCAATTCAGGACAGCCATCTTTTCAGTCTTTTCGGCCCGATGAATGCCCGTTCTGCCGAACCGGCTTTGCGCTTAAAGCCCAACCGACACACTGCGCAGTCTGTCGAAGCCCGCTCGTGCGGATTGAACGCCTAACAGGCAGTCACGAACTTTTCGGGCGACGTGCGGCCCCGCGAATATCCAAATCCGGGACAGCCATCATTTATCCTGTGTGGCCACATCCTGGAGTGGCGGCGGAACTACGTGATTTATCACCGACTGGCATCCGGCTTGCCTGTAAAACCGCGATTGGCCGACTCCAGACGGTGCGAATACAGGCCGAGCTAGTGCACGGGATCGCGCAGGTGGTAACGGCGCGAACCGGGCAAGGGTTAACCTTGATCCACGCGCACTTCTTGACAGCGGAATTCGCCCGGCAGGCTGGTGGCTTTTTATCAACGCGCGTTTAGCGCGCTTTCGGGAGTAGACGCCTTTACGCTTCCGAATTGATAGTCTCTGATTACCGGCCAATCGCCTCTTCGATTCGGCGGGTCATCTGGTCTAACGCGCGCTCCCGCTCACCCGCTTCTAATTTCCCATCAAGGTCTAGATTTGACCATTGCGGATGGTGCTGACACTTAACCAACAACTTTCTCAGCTCGTCTTCGGCCGTAAGTGGTTGTGCGCTCGAGGATATCGCGGCGAGCACCGTCTGCGCGGCATGGCCTCGATGTTCGATGTCCTGAACAAGTCGTACCGCGCGGCGCGCTAATAACAACATGACGCCAATTTCAATCTGCAGAAACTGCGTGCCTGTCCAACGTTCGCGCGCCGCTCGCGCAATCCTCGAAATGCTATCTATGCCCGCGCCGATCGCAGCGCCAATCAATGTGGCGGCGCCTAACGAATGAAATGCTGTGAATGCATCGACCATCGCGCCCACGGCAGCACCTTTCGCCGCCGAAATGCCAAGGCTTAAACCGAGTTCTTCGAGCACTTCCGCACTAAACGGATCCCACGCCCACGAAGTCGTGGGTAACGGCAAATCACTCGATAAATAATCTTCCGGATTGAAGCGATAAGTCGTGAGAAGACCTAAATGCATCGACGCCTCGACATGACGGACACGCGCTATCATCTCCTGCGCGTCACACTGTTTAGTGTTGACTCGCCAGGCTGCGCAATTCAACAGAAATCCGGCGATCATTCGGGCGGCCAGTTTGCGTTGGCATGCGCACTGCGATGCCTGTAAAGCCCGCAGGCGCTGGCAATGCAGCGTGGCCGCGGGTAACAGCAACTCAATCTGCTGCCACAATCTTCGCTCGTCATTTCGATCGAAAACCACGGTATCGAACGCCGAAATGTTATGTAAGCTCGCTTCTTGCGCGGCGCGGCGCCAACGGACCTCGTCCGCGCTTTCTCGCGCGATAAAATTGAGTATCACCAGGCAAGGCTTAGCGAGCATTGCGGCCAAGCGAAATTCGTCGACATACTTGCCTAAAATCTGCTCGCGCGCATCCACCACTAACAACATCAGATCGCACGCGAGCATTTGGCGCAGCGCCTTGGCTTCTTGCGCGAAATCAGCATCGGCGGTTGCGTCTTGCAGAAACCGCTCAACGAGCAATTTGCCGCTATCACGCCGGTCCGTTTGTAGATTATGAATTGCGTCAAGCAAACTACTTGAATCCTCAAACCCTGGGGTGTCAATGAGTTCGAGCACAAGGGCGTCGCCAAGAAGAATCTGCGCGGCCTCCGCGTGGCGCGTGGTAGCGGGTCGATTCGAGACCTCCCCAAACGATGTATTACGCAGGAGTGTGCGTAACAGCGAGGTCTTCCCGACATTGGTGTGTCCAACCACTGCGAGTCTAAGTGTGCTCACGCAGCGATATCCGGGATTGAAATTCGCGCGGAATCGATTCCCGCCGAAATTCCCAGCGCGCGCCAGTCCTCAACGCGTTCGTCTCGTTGACGCGACGTCCAATCAGTCTGCACGCCTTGCGAGATTACCGCGAGATACACCGGAAACTTCGCCGCTCGCACGAGTGCTTGTACAAAACGCGCCAGACCACGATCAGGCGTTGCTTCGAATGCCGCTTGAATTACCAACGCTTGCCAGGTGGCCGCGCGGGTAAGTTCAATGATCTCCTGTTGACGCTTACGATGTGAGACGACGCCCAGATTTACTTCCGGCACGACGCAAGGTTCCAGATTACGCTCAAGCGCGAGCCAGGTAGCCACACGCGGAAGCGCAGCAGTGCCCTGCGGACGAATTGGTGTTAAATCATGGGGATGCGTGAGATCCGGATCAATAACTTTCCCCGGAGGCGCGCGATCCAAAAAGCGACGCAGCGCCACGTACCCCGGCTCGCTTAAATCGAGTCGAAGGCGATTATCGAAATATCGAATCAGACACCCACAAATGATTAACGCTAATAAGCGCGGCGCGATCCCATAGAGCGCGAGACTAGCCAAGACAAAATATGCCCAACGTTGTCGAAGCGTCGCTTCAGTAGATGGCGTGCTACCAAGGCGGCTTGCATGAATTTGCTGGGGTGTGGGAACTTCCACACCCACTCGCGCGAGCGGCTGGGTTACGACGGTAAGCGAAGACTCGACAACGTTCGCGGAAAGTACCGTTGTTCCCCAATAAAAATCCACTTGTTTAAACGCGAACCAAGTCCAACTGCCAAACCATGCACCTAACAGGAATCCCAACCAGATCCCGTGGGTAAACATCGCAAGGCGTGCACGCCCGCCGGCTGACTCAATTAGAAAGTGCCCAACTGCTTTGGTAGTTGGATTTGGTGTCGCGAGCCGCGACGAAAACGTTATGAGGTGCGCAGCGAAATCGCCCAGCCATCCGGTGGAGATCGTTAATCGGCGCATACCCACGAGGGTCACCACCAGCCACAAAAGTAGGCTGATTAATGATGGAAGTACTAACGCAACGATTAACGCGACGACATTGAGCCGACCGCCATCGACCGGAAACAACTGCAACGAACCCCAGCCGATTGCGAATGCGACTACCAACGCCCCCATTGCCAATAATGTTCCGCGACGAATCGCATCGACTAATGCTTTTGCAAGCTCTCGTGATTCAGCAAATGCTGTCGCGCGCACCATGACTCTCTTAGCGAACTCTGGGCTTGCCGCGCAAGCCTGCGCTTCGAATTCAGCGTCGCGAGTCGGCGCTCCCTCGGTCTCTTCGACTCGTCTCCATGCCTCCGCTAACAAGTATTCGCGCGCAATTCGGGACAGGCATAGAACTCGGGACAGGCAACGAAGCATCCCGGCATTTTGAGGCTTTGCGATTGGACAGCCAAGGATTGACCTAGCTACACCAAAGCCGTTAGCGTAGCCACACCCGGCATGGATGTCGGTGTTGCTTCACTTAGGAGGTCAAGGATGGCCAGGCCACGCTCTACTCTCGTTTCTGTCGCGGACACCCCTTATTACCATTGTGTAGGACGCTGCGTTAGGCAGGCGTTTCTGTGCGGGGAAGATCGCTTCTCCGGCAAGTCTTATGCCCATCGCCGTACTTGGATCGTCGAGCGCTTAGCGCTGCTTGCGGATGTTTTTGCGATCGATCTCTGCGCGTACGCGGTCATGAACAATCACTACCATATCGTCGTGAAGCTCGAACCCGCACGAAGCCAACAATGGACCGCATATGAAGTCGCATATCGGTGGTCACGCGTGTTTAGCGGCGGTGAAGTTGTCGCGCGACAACTGCTCGAAGGCGATTTCACCCTCATTGATCAAGATACTTGTGAGACGTTTGTCGCTAAATGGCGAAATCGTCTTTCGGATCTGAGCTGGTTCATGCGCTGCTTGAATGAGTATATTGCTCGGCGGGCGAATCAAGAGGATGGCCGCACCGGGCATTTCTGGGAGAGCCGATACAAATCTCAAGCGTTATTGGATGACGTCGCGCTACTCACCGCGATGGCGTATGTTGATCTAAACCCGATTCGCGCGGGTCTTTCGGATACTGTTCGTAATCAAGCATTTACGTCTGTGCAACAACGGCTGGTTGGGATAACCGGTAACGCGGAATCGGAAACTCCGCACTCGCGGCCGCGGCTGCTCCAGTTTGTTGGCGAAGTATCAATCGATTCCACCAGTCGATTGCCGTTTAGTCTTCAAGATTATCTCGACTTGGTGGATACAACGGGCCGGTGCATACGGCCCGACAAATGCGGATATATCGCGAACCATTCTCCCCGACTACTTGCGATGCTCGGCGTGCGACCGAATGAGTGGTTCAAAACGGTGACTCAACTGCAAACGCGCTTTGAGTTGTTCTCCGGCTCGCCAAATCGTTTGCGAGAAATCGCGCAGGCGCGACAGTGGCGATGGGTAAGAGGCGCACGTGCAAAGCGCACACTCTACGCCGAAGGTAATCAATAAATCCTTACTTTTATCTCATTCAACGGCAACGCGATTGTTGCGCGGGGTATCGCCGCGCCTGGAGCGGCCGCAAAGCTGTGAACGCTTACGTTAAGACTACCGTCGCCATCTAAATTGGCGATTGTGGGGCATATTTAAGCTAGAGGCTTTGCGTTAGCCTTGGTAGACGCTCACCGTGGCACATAATTCGAATTATGCCTGTCTCGAATTTCGATCGCTGCGTCGAATCTGGATTTGTCGGCATTGTTAGCCCCCCTTAAAAGTTATTTTTCAGGCCGCTTCTTTGGCGCCAAATTGCGCGTACGTGTAGTGCCGTCAGCGTGAGCCCTAGGTATACACACAAGAAATTTGCTGAAACTGTAGTCATTAATCCGTGTGTAGAACTCGAATACATCCCCGACAGAACACTTTTCGTACGAGTGTGTCCAAGCGGGATGGCATTTACAAAAACGAGCCGGGGATGGAAAACGTAAATTGATACTAATAGCAAAGAGACACTGCAGAGAAGTAGTACTATCCGGTCCTTCCTCACCTTTGGAATGCGAAAATTTTGGACTTTCCTCATCGTGAGCCAAAATATCAACGGCGTCGTGTAAGTGCCGTATACCCACATCACTCCGGCAACGGATTTATTCGCAGCACCTGGTGTATGAAGCTTAATCCCAGGAGTAACGCTTCCTAACAAGTTATACGCGGCACTACCATAGAACTCGAATCCCATACGTTGGAAGGCCAGAGTAATAATTCCGACAACTACAATCGACGCTAACCATGCTCCTGGAAGTACTTCCCACCAAAGCCCATCGTAGCGTTTGAACATCTTGCGTTCGCCAACCCCCCAATGCGTTTCCGGAATACGTTCCGTCTTAGACCATAAGTCGAATGCCATGCCTTATCGCTCCCGCCCACTTTCGTGCTTGTATCGCAGTAACGGACTTAACAAAAACTCAATCACCCGTCGCTCCCCCATCTTGACCTCTACCGTGGTCGCCATACCTGGCTCTAGCGGCACGTCTTTCCCATTGATGTCGATGCGGTCCGTCTTCAACGCGATGTGGGCAAGGTAGTAAAGGCCTAGGTCTTTGTCGATGACGGCATCGCGCGAGACTTGGCGCACGGTACCTTCCAAGTAACCGTACTTTGTAAAGTTGAAGGTTTCGATTTTGACGATTGCCGCTTGCCCTTGATGCACAAAGCCGATGTCTTTGTTGAGCACCCGGGCTTCGACTTCGATGGGCGCATCGTCCGGCACCAATAACATCAATGGTTGGGCTTCCGTCACCACCCCGCCTTCAGTGTGCACGGCGAGTTGTTGCACCGTTCCTGCGACCGGCGCCGTCAGTGTGGTGAGCGCGACGCGGCGCGTTGCTTTGGCGAGTTCTTCTATATAACTCGCGAGCTTGGTCTCTACTTCCGTCAGCTCCGCCATCCAGCGGCTTTGGTACTGAGCTTCGGTGACGTTGCGCCGCTCAATGAGCGAATCGAGACTCGCGGTTAAGACCTTGCGCTCTTCGCGCTGGGCGGCAAGCTCTTGTTGAACCGCGATACGCGCGCGCTCGACTTCCAGCCATTTCACTTTCGGCACCACGCCTTTGCCGACCAACGTGCGATTGGCCTCGGCTTCTTCCGTGATAAGCGGTAGCGTGGCTTCCAGTTGGGCAATTCGCGCGGCAACGGCCTCACGCGAGGCGTGCTTCTCCCGGCGGTCCTCGACCAACCCGGCGAGCGCTGCACGATATTCGGCGAGCTGGCGGGTTAAACGGGTTTCTTCGAGTACAAGGCGTGCCTCATCAAACTGGCCGTCAAGTGCCGCAAACGGCGCCGCCGGTACCGGGCTGCCGAGCAGGGCCTTCAGCAGCGTTTTCAAGCGCACGCGTTCAAGGTTGAGTGCGGCTTCCTCTTGGCGGAGACGCGATTCATCGGCCGCGGCAGTGGTCGGGTCTAATTCAACGAGCACCTGTCCGCGACTCACATGCTCGCCTTCCGTCACGCGGATGGCTTTGACGACTGCATTCTCCAACGGCTGAATCGTCTTCGTTCGGCCCGCAGCGACCACCTTGCCGGGCGCGACGCCGACAATGTCGACATGACTTAACGTCGCCCACGCGATGGCGATTGCAAGAAAAGCGACGATGGCCCACACCATGGCGCGGGCGGCGAACGGTGGCGGCGTTTCCTCGATTTCCAGTGCCGCCGGCAGAAATTCAAGTTCTAGTGAACGGTTCATAGGCGCCTGCTCAAGACCCAATCGGCGTGACCACCGCCCCGTCCGCTTGGTGACTATAAAGCCGCGCGTAGGAACCCGCCCGTTCGACCAGCTCTTTATGCGTGCCG
The DNA here is from genome assembly GCA_964555355.1 of uncultured Klebsiella sp. GTDB lineage: Bacteria > Pseudomonadota > Gammaproteobacteria > CAIKBL01. Next base: position 102,763 of record CAZKRY010000008.1, on the reverse strand, counting down.
CGTTCAATCACCCGCCCGTGCTCGAGCACTAAAATTTCATCCGCATGGCGCACGGCGGTTAGCCGATGCGCAATCACAATCACCGTACGCCCGCGTGTGATATGCCGCATGTTGGCTTGGATGATGGCTTCGGACTCGTAATCGAGTGCGCTGGTCGCTTCATCCAAAATCAAAATGCGCGGATCGGTGACTAGTGCACGCGCGAGCGCGACGCGTTGGCGTTGACCACCGGAAAGCGTCGCACCTTGTTCACCGACGACGGTGTCGTAACCTTCGGCGAGCTCCAAGATGAAATCATGCGCACCGGCGAGTTTGGCGGCTTGCAGCACCACCTCCATCGGCAATGCCGGGTCGCGCAAAGCGATGTTTTCGCGCACCGTGCGGTTGAAGAGCCGGTTCTCTTGGAGCACCACACCCACATGCCGGCGCAGCCACGTCGGATCGAGCTGCGCCAAGTCTTGGCCATCCACCAACACCCGGCCTTGGGTCGGCACTTGTAAGCGTTGAATGAGTTTAGCGAGCGTGCTCTTGCCGGAGCCGGACGGCCCGACAATGCCGATAACTTTACCAGGTGCGATATCAAAGCTAAGGCCCTGTAAGACCTCGGGGCGATCGGGTCGATAGCGAAAATGCACGTGGTCAAAGGTGATGCGCCCGGCCAGTGCCGGCAAGCTGGTGCGACCGGGATTATGTGCGGGCTCTGGGTGCGCATTCAGAATGTCGCCGAGTCGCCGCACGGAGACACCGGCTTGTTGAAACTCATGCCACAGTTGCGCAAGCCGCAAGATGGGCGCGCTGATTCGCCCGGCAATCATATTGAAAGCGACTAATTCCCCGATCGTGAGCTTGCCTTCGATGACGAGCCGCGCGCCCAGCCACAGAATGAGGACGGTCGTCACCTTTTGAATGAAACCCGCGCCTTGGCCCGCGAGGTTGCCTAAATTCAATGTGCGAAAGGAGGCGGCGGTGGAGGCCGCGAGTAACTCTTCCCAACGGCGGGCTTGTTGTGGCTCCACCGCACTCGCTTTTAGGGTTTCGATAGTGCTGACGGTTTCTACTAAATAGCTTTGCGCTTCAGCACCCCGATTGAATTTCTCTTCCAGTCGCGCGCGGAAGAGCGGTGTAACACCCGCAGCCAGCAAGACATACAGCGGCAGACTGCCGGCGACGATGAGCGTTAACATTGGACTGTAGAGCAAGAGCATCGCGAAGAAGACGACGGTGAAGAGTAAGTCGATGGAGAGTGTTAACGCCGAGCCGGTTAGGAAATTGCGGATACTCTCAAGTTCCCGCACCCGTGCGACGGTGTCGCCCACGCGCCGGGCTTCGAAATAGGCGATCGGCAATCGCAACAAGTGAGTAAACAGATTGGCCCCTAACCGTACATCCACCCGATTCGTCGTGTGGGCAAGCACATAGGTACGCAGGAGTCCGAGCAAGACCTCAAACGCGGAAACGATGAGTAGGCCTAGGCACAAAACATCAAGGGTGGAGAGACCGCGGTGGACCAAGACTTTGTCGATAACGACTTGAAAGAAGATAGGAGTCACGATCGCTAGCAGTTGAAGTGCGAGCGACGCGAGCAGTACTTCGTCGAACAAACGGCGATATCTCACCAAGGCAGGAATAAACCAAGAGAAATCGAACTGACGAAAGGGATCCGCCACGGATGCGCGACGGGCGATGAGAATGATGTCGCCGTGCCATTCTTTGAGAAACGTTTCTCGAGTGAGTAGATCAGGTTCGCCGCGCTGCGCGCGCTTCAGCAACACATCGTTATCGCGAACACCGGCTAGAACCGCGAAATCACCACTGGCGAATTTGATAACGGCAGGGAGTGGCGTAACCGCGAGTCGCGTCCAGTGGCTTTTAGTGGCACGCGCTTTCAACCCTAACCACCGCGCGGCACGCACGAGATCGCTGCTCGAAAACGCGCGCCCGTGACCGCCAAACTGATGACTTATCGCGCGCGGATCGGCTGGCAATCCATGCAGCCTCGCGACCACGGTCAAACAGTAGAGTCCGGAATCCAAAGGAGTTTGCGCGTCCATGCTGCCACTCGTTAAGAATGAGCGAGCCGAAGACAGACAAAAACTTCCGCACCGTGCATGAATCATCCTTGATTCATCAATCCGGAATTACGCGCGGAGGCACCACTCCATCGGATTCATTGCCGCGCTTTGCGTAAACCTCTGTCTGCTTCGGCTCGACTCCCGCGTATTGTGAAAAGCGCTGGGGCGTGCTTGAAGAGTTTGGAAAAAGTATTTGCCAAGTTGCGCACGCTGCGGGAACGTTTCCCGCATCTGCCTGCGACAAACGCGCGAACGTCTTACCAAACGAGCGGCTTTCCGAATGCGTATTGGTATTGCTGCGCAAATTCGTCTCTTGTAAAGCGGTGATTTTGCGTGCCTGCGTGTGCAATTTTGATGGTGCCGAGTAGCGCCGCTATGCGTCCGGTGACTTGCCAATCAAGCTTTTGCATCAGGCCATAGAGCAGGCCCGCGCGATAGGCATCTCCACACCCGGTTGGATCGATAATGGCAGCGGGTTTGGCGGCGGGAATTTCGAGCCGCCCGTCGCGCGTATAAATCCATGAACCTTCGCCGCCGCGGGTGACAATGAGCGCTTCAACATGCCGACTGATTTCTTCCAGGGTCCAACCTGTACGCTCCTGCATGAGCTGCGACTCGTAATCGTTGACCGTGACCCAAGTAGCCTGGGCGATGAAGGCTTTGAGATCGTCGCCGTTAAACATTGGCATGCCTTGGCCGGGATCGAAAATAAACGGAATGTTGGCGGCCTTGAACTGCGCGGCATGTTCGATCATGCCTTGGCGGCCATCTGGGGCGATGATGCCAAGCGTAATGCCTTGAGCATCCGTGATTTTGTTTTCGTGCGATTGCTCCATCGCGCCGGGATGGAAGGCCGTAATTTGGTTGTCGCTCAAGTCGGTGGTGATAAACGCTTGTGCCGTCAGTCTTTCCGGAAAAATGCGTACGTGCCGGCGATTGATCCCGCACTGGTCCATCCAAGCCGCGTAAGCCGTGAAATCGTTGCCGACGGCGCCCATCGGAACCGGCTCGCCACCGAGTAACTGCAAGTTATACGCAATATTCCCGGCACATCCGCCAAACTCTCGGCGCAGTTCTGGCACAAGAAACGACACATTAAGTATGTGAATTTTGTCCGGCAGGATGTGATTTTTGAAATGGTCCTTGAAAACCATGATGTTGTCGTACGCGAACGAGCCACAGATAAGGGCGGACATGAAAACGCTCCGAAAGCCGAGATTAAAGGTGGTCGCATCTTAGCCTGATTGCGGAGCTGGCCGAAGGCCGTGGATATGACGGGGGTGAATCGTGGGATTCGTGGGTGTCCCAAACTTTCGTCGTCCCAAACTTTCAGTCGACAGCTGTCTCGAGTTAGGTTGGTGGGTGTCCCCAATTACCAACTTTCAGTCGAGGTTGGTGGGTGTCCCCAATTAAAGTCCCCCCAATTAAAGTCCCCGTCCCAAGTTAAGGCCCAATCGGTGGGTGTCCAAAAATAAGGGTTTCGGTCGATAATCCGCTGGCATGTACTTTTTGGATGTCCTTCTTGATCGCCATTTGCTGATCGCGATCGCGCTATTTGGCGTGTTGGCGTCGGTCGAACCGTTTGTTGAGCGCTGGATTGAGGACTATTTCGTCGACAACCCGCCGGCACTGTGGATTTGGGAGCATATGGGCGTGCCGTTGATGCGCGCTGGTTTGGTCCTCGGCTTTGTTTATTTCTCCTACCCTGCACTATTCGGATTGCGCGACGCGCCTGGGATTGGCGTATTACTCGCCGCAGACGACGCTCGCACCAGCACCGTCCTACTGGTGCTATACGTGCTTGCATTGCTCGCGCCGGTGTTGCCGCTTTTCTACAGTCATCCGGAATTCGTCTTGCCGTTACAAGGCGTATTGGCCACTTCGTTCCTTTTCAAATGGATGACTTCCTATCTTGGCATCACGGCGGTTAGCGTGTGGCCGGGGATCGATCTCGCCCTCGTGATGGTTTTGACGGCTTACCTGGCGCACCGCATTGGCAGGCGAGTGGGTTTTCATAGCGGGAATATGGTGGACGTCATCAGCGAGCGACGTGGCTTCGATGCATTGCTCACGCATGTCATCACGTTGCAAGTGCAGCTACCGGTTATCGTGATTTACGCTGCGGGGTTGGGCCGCCAGATCGCGATTTAGCGCGTCCATTCGTTACCGCTTTGCCGAGTAGCGGCGCAAGGAATTGCCCCGTGTAACTCTGTGGGTGTTGCGCGATGTCTTCCGGCGTGCCGGTCGCGATCACCTGACCGCCTTTGTTGCCGCCTTCGGGACCGAGATCGATAACCCAATCGGCGGTCTTGATCACATCCAAATTGTGTTCGATGACGACAATCGTGTTGCCGTGGTCGCGCAGGCGATGCAATACCCTCAGCAATTGTTCGATATCGTAGAAATGCAGACCGGTCGTCGGTTCATCCAAGATATATAGTGTTTTACCGGTATCGCGTTTGGAAAGTTCACGGGCCAGCTTCACACGCTGCGCCTCGCCGCCGGAAAGCGTCGTCGCATTCTGGCCGAGTTTGATATACGACAATCCCACATCCATCAACGTCTGCAGTTTCGGTGCGATCATCGGCACCGCGGAGAAAAAGGCGTATGCGTCTTCCACCGTCATATCCAGCACTTCGCTGATCGTGCGGCCCTTATAGAGAATCTCCAGCGTCTCGCGGTTGTAACGCTTGCCTTTGCATACATCGCACGACACATACACATCAGGCAGAAAATGCATTTCAACCTTGATGACACCGTCGCCTTGACACGCTTCGCAGCGCCCGCCTTTGACGTTAAAACTAAAGCGTCCGGGCTGGTAGCCGCGCGAACGCGCTTCGGGCACCGCCGCGAACAAGTCGCGGATCGGCGTGAAAAGACCGGTGTACGTCGCCGGATTGGATCGCGGCGTTCGTCCAATAGGGCTTTGGTCGATGTCGACCACTTTGTCGAAATTCTCCAGCCCTTCGTAGCTCACAAACGGCGCGGGCTCCAAACTTGCGCCGTTCAATTCGCGCGCCGTCAAGTGATAAAGTGTGTCGTTAATCAATGTCGACTTGCCAGACCCGGACACGCCAGTCACGCATACCATGAGTCCGCAGGGGATTTCGAGATCGACTCCGCGCAAATTGTTGCCGCTCGCGCCGCTTAACTTGAACATCGCGAGCGGATTCAGTGGCGTACGCTGGTCGGGCACCGCAACCCTGCGTCGCCCAGATAAATATTGCCCAGTCAGCGACTCGCTACTCGCTTCGATGTCCGCAGGCGTTCCTTGCGCCACAATCAGCCCGCCATGGATCCCCGCACCCGGTCCAATATCGACGACATGATCGGCAAGCCGTATCGCGTCCTCATCGTGTTCAACGACAATTACCGTGTTCCCGATATCGCGCAAATGACTCAGCGTCGCGAGCAAGCGCGCATTGTCGCGCTGATGAAGCCCGATCGACGGTTCATCCAAAATGTACATGACGCCAACCAAGCCTGCGCCGATTTGACTCGCCAATCGAATACGCTGCGCTTCGCCGCCGGATAGCGTGTCCGCGCTGCGATCGAGCGTCAGGTAATCAAGCCCGACGTTGACCAAGAATTGCAGGCGTAACTTGATTTCTTTAACGATCTTAGCAGCGATCTCGCCACGCTTTCCGGGCAAGTCGAGCGCGGCAAAAAATTCTTGCGCGCCGCCGATCGGCATTGCGGTTAGCTGCGGGATCGGCAGACTCGCGATAAAGACATGCCGCGCGCCGCGATTTAACCGCGTGCCGGCGCAGTCCGGACACGGCTTGGAACTTAGAAAACGCGCCAAATCCTCCCGCACGAGATTTGATTCGGTTTCTTTGTAGCGTCGTTCCATATTCGGAATAACGCCTTCAAACGGATGTTTTCGCGTGTAACTGCGTCCACCAGAGGTGACATAGGTAAATGCAATTTCATCCTTGCCGCTGCCGTGCAAGATCGCTTTCTGCGTCGCGGGCGGTAACTCGCTATAGGGCGTATCCAATGCAAATTCATAGTGTGTCGCGAGTGCGCTAATCAGCTGAAAGTAATAAGCGTTGCGCCGATCCCAACCATGGATCGCACCGGCCGGTAGGCTAAGCGCAGGTTTTTCAACAATCCGATTCGCATCAAAAAACTGGATAACGCCTAGCCCATCGCATTTAGCACATGCCCCATGCGGGCTGTTGAACGAAAAGAGCCGCGGCTCCAGCTCGTTGATGCTATAGCCGCATCGCGGGCAAGCGAACTTCGCGGAAAACAACAGTTCTGCTTGCTTTGGATTATCGATGAACTGAACCTTGGCTACACCCTCTCCAAGCTTCAAAGCGGTTTCAAATGATTCCGCAAGACGCGTTTGATTGTCGCCGCCTACTTTCAGGCGATCGACCACTACATCGATGTCGTGTTTTTTCTTCAATTCGAGTTGCGGCGGATCGTCGAGCGAAATTACCTCGCCATCGACCACCGCGCGCACAAAGCCTTGCTGCGCGAGTTGCGCGAATATTTGCTGATGTTCGCCCTTCCGCCCCTTGACCACCGGCGCCACCACCATCAAGCGCGTTTCCGCCGGTAATGCGAGCACTTGGTCGACCATCTGCGAAACGGTCTGTGCCTCGAGCACTTCATCGTGATCCGGACAGCGCGGTTCGCCGACTCGCGCGTAAAGTAACCGTAAGTAGTCGTAGATTTCGGTAATAGTGCCGACGGTCGAACGCGGATTATGTGATGTCGATTTCTGTTCGATCGAAATGGCGGGTGACAGGCCTTCGATATGATCGATATCCGGCTTTTCCATCATCGATAGAAACTGCCGCGCGTAAGCAGATAGCGATTCGACATAGCGGCGCTGCCCTTCGGCATAAATCGTGTCGAAGGCGAGCGATGACTTGCCGGAACCGGACAGCCCGGTGATCACGATCAACCGGTCACGCGGTAAGTCGAGATCGATATTCTTCAGATTGTGCGTTCGCGCGCCGCGCAGGCTGATCGTGTCCATGGCGTTTCCGTAACTCGCGGCCGCGTTCGCGGCTGGCAACCGAGTTGAGTGTCATAAGCGTTGGTCAAACCGTGCGCAGTAGCAAGCGCGAACGGCGACCGGGTACTATACGGACTTTGCTCCACCCGCGCCAAAGCTCCAACCGTGTCTTCATCCGATCGTATGACCGCCATCGAACTGCGCACCGCGTTCGGGCTGGCCGGCGCCTTTTTTCTGCGCATGCTGGGCCTTTTCATGGTGCTGCCGGTGCTTGCGTTGTATGCCGGCGAGTTACCCGGCGCGACGCCGCTCTATGTGGGTTTGGCGCTTGGGCTCTACGGTTTCTCGCAAGCCACGCTGCAAATACCGTTTGGCGTGGCATCCGATCGCCTCGGCCGCAAGCTGGTCATCGCGTTTGGACTCGTATTATTTTCGATAGGTGGTTTGATCGCGGCGTTTGCCGGTCACATTTTCACCGTCATCGCCGGCCGTACTTTGCAAGGGGCGGGGGCGGTCTCTGGCGCCACGCTAGCACTCGCGGCCGATCTCACCCGTCCGGCTCAGCGTACCAAAACCATGGCCATCATCGGCATCAGTATTGGCGCCGCGTTTTCGCTTGCGTTTGTGGTCGGTCCTATGATCGATGCCCATTTTGGATTGAAGGGCGTATTTCTGACCGGCGCCGCGACGGGTCTGGGCGCTCTCGCCTTGGTCTTGTTGGTTGTGCCACCGGCACCGCCCCCCGCCAAGGTTGAGGAATCGACGGCTGCGGCCCCGGAGCTACGCGCGCTGTACATCGGCGTGTTGTGCCTGCACCTTGTATTGGCGGCAAGTTTCGTGTCGATTCCGCTTGTTCTGCTCCAAGAACTTCATCTCCCCAAAGTCGAGCATTACACGGTCTACTTGCCCGCGTTGTTATTGTCGTTGCTCGCCATCGGTCCGCTACTTGCGCGCTCGCATCGCGGTGAACTCTCCACCGTGGTTTTTCCGCTTGCGATTGGCAGTTTGGTAGTGGCCGAAGCCATGCTGTGGTTGCTGCCGGCGACTTATTACGGCGTACTCGCAACGCTCACCTTGTTTTTTGCGGGCTTCAATTTTCTCGAAGCGTCTCTGCCCAGCATGATTTCGCGCGCCGCACCCGCCGCACGCAAGGGCGGCGCGCTCGGAACCTATTCCTCCGGACAGTTCATCGGCACCTTTTTAGGCGGCCTATGCGGTGGGGCAGCCGCGAGCGCCTTGGGCCATCACGCGGTATTCGCCGTCGCCGGCCTGCTCGCGTTGCTGTGGCTGGTACTCGTGCCTCGCATCAGCTATCGCACTTGATTCCCTAGACCCGCCTCCTGGGATGGCGGCTACCGCTCGCTCCCATTAGAATCCCCGGCGCAGCAAGGAGGCTGCGCACCTTAATTAAACACGGAGAACACCCATGGCACGCGGACTGAATAAAGTAATGTTGATAGGCAATCTCGGCGCCGATCCCGAGATCCGTTACACCACTGGCGGCAGCGCCATTGCGAACTTGCGACTGGCCACGGCCGAGAGCTGGCGTGACAAAGAAACCGGCGAACAGCAAGAACGCACCGAGTGGCATCGGGTGGTTTTTTTCGGTCGCTTGGCGGAAATTGCCGGTGAGTATCTAAAAAAAGGTTCGCAAATTTACGTTGAAGGCCGGCTACAAACTCGCAAATGGCAAGACAAGGACGGCTCTGATCGCTACTCAACCGAGATTGTCGCCAACGAAATGCAGATGCTCGGTGGTCGCGGCGGCAATACCGGCGCCGGCGACGGTAACTTCGAACGCAGCGCGCCACGCGAAGCCGCGCCTGGGCGCGCCGCACGCGGTGGTCAGCCGCAGCCTCAATCCGAAGCGCCGATGCCGGACTTTGACGACGATATTCCGTTTTAGTTAACGACTGGTGGACGGCAGGTTGGGGTGAGCGCAAGCGAACCCCAACATCAAAAGTCGGGCGACATCCAATTCCCCGATAGTTAGTTACATTTCGTTGGGGTTCGCTATGCTCACCCCAACCTACCTTGCCGTTACTGTCCTTACACCGTTCCCCTTTGTAAATCTTCCTTGAGTGCCTGCGCCGGACGGTGGGTGCGTGTATAGGCACCCCGCTCACGTAAGCGTGGCCATAGTGCTTTACGCACGTCTTCCGGTAGCACATTTTCCAGATATTCGAGTGCCGTCCCACTTAAGTTACGATCGGTACTCGCCACCGCGTGTAATGCCAACGACAGCGCTTCGCGATCTAACACAAGGCCGAGCAGCGTGAACACGTGTTCCATGCTGTAGTTGAGTCCCGCCGCGCCTTCGGGCTGGGGTAACAAATCTTCCGCGAGTTCAATATCGATCTGAAGATCCTGCGAAACCCAGGTTTCGTGATCGACCTCCGCTTCGCGCTCGATCACCCGATAGACGCGTCTTTCGTCTATCTGCATGTAGGGATCGCGTTCGCGCATCCGTGCCAGCGCGCGCGCGCAGCTATAACGCAAATTGAATTCGTCTTCTTCCAATCCGTACATCAGGACTTCAACCGCGCGTGGGCTATGCACGACTTCCAATACGCTCGGCAACCGCTGGCGCGCGAGCAGCGGAATATCCGGATTGCTCATGGCGTCGCTCAACGCGCCAATGATTTGCGGCGCCATCCAGCGCAATTCCATGCGTAGGTCTTCCGCAAGCGCGTCGTGCGCTAGCAGCGGGATCATGCAGGCCCCGAGCCGCATGTCCATGAATCCCCCGTGCAAACAATGGCGAACGCGGGCGAGATCGCCGGAATTTAATTCAAGCATGGCCTTCGCCAGCGCTTCGGCATTGGGATCGGCGGTTAACGTGGCGTGCGCCGCGTGCGATGACGCTTTCGCCTGTACCGGGCCGCGCCGTGCTTTCTTGAGTTCACGAATTCGCGCCATCAGGAGTTCGCGCTCCGAGTATGGCGACGCTTCCGCGAGCGTAATACGCGTAGTGGCGTCAAGGATTTCGTCGTCGCGCAGACTTATTGCGCCCGCACGCAAGCTCGACGCTAACTGCTCCACGTAGCCACGATATAACTTAAAGACCACGAACAGAATCGAAAGCGCAATACAAAGCGCAACCAGGGCCAATAGACGAGGAGTTAAGTTCGTTGCCAACCACAGCAACGCGAGTAGCAAGCCACTGCCAAGCAAATCACCCAAGCGATCAGACGCCACATCGATGATCGCTTTGGTCGGACGTTTGGTAGGCGGCGGAAGCGGCGTATAGAGGAGTTCGAAGGCCGAGCGAAACAACGAGTTGCTGAATATCATCTGGGCTGCGCGCATGGTGACGACACTGCCCAGTCGCGGCCACAATAAGGTGACACCGGCGAGCATTAATGTGAACGCCGGCATCACCGCGAGTGTGGCACCAATCCCAACGCGCTTCAGCGCCTGCGGGCCGAGTAGCGACTGCACAATGAAAGTTAGTACGCCCACTAACGCGTAAAACTGGCCGAACAGAGCCGCCATGGCTTCGCCTTCGGCTAGGCTCGCCGCCGCTTGCGCTTTGAACGCGTAATCGAGCACCGCAGCCAACATCGCGACAAGCACCATGACGCAGGCCATCCATTGCAGGAATCGGTGTGAACCAAGCAGCCTGAGGCTCGCGGCAAAGCCTGGGGGGCTTGGCGTCTGTGCACCGGCGCGATGCGATTCGCCAATAGCACGAACCGCAAACGCGCACAGGATGTGTAGGCCAGCGAGCACCAGCAACATTGCGCGAAGATCGATCGCGGTCGGCACTTGGCCGGCCACCAACCCGCCCAACACCCCGCCCAGCGTCGCGGCCGCTCCGACTTTCGCAATTGTTTGTCGCGCGGTGTATGGATCGAATCGTTCATTGATGACCGACCAAAAACCGCTGATGAGTACCGCACCGAACGCGGCCATCTGCAAATACAGCACTACCGCCACCACGCGTGGTGACGCCGGCATCGCTAGCCACTCCAGCAGGAACGCGCTAGCGCTCACCAAGAATACGCCGACGATGACGCGCATCGGCCCGAAACGGGCCACTAGTCGCGCAAATACGAGTACGCCGAACATCGACAAGATGGCTGCCACCATGACGACTTTGGGCAGCGCCGCGACTTCAAACTGAGAAAGGAATATCGCGTCACGCGTGGCCTTGCCGGCCACTTGATGCGCAATGATAAGCGTCGCCCCGATGAGCGCCCACGCGGTGGAAGGCAACCAACGTGCCACTACACCAAGCCGCTCAAGAGTGCGACAGCACGCCGCGATATGCCTGTGCGAGATGGATCAGCAATAACACCCAGACCGCACAAATCAATGCTGTCAACCACGACAGTTCGGCCGCCACATCGGCCCCGCCGTACCAGGCACTGACCAGCAAAATGAGTCCGGAGCCCAATGCCTTGAAAAGTCGGTAACCAAACATGTCAATCCACGCCTTGGCTTGGTAAGTCAGGATTGGATCAACCGGAATATAGAGCAACTCTTTGGAGGCGCGGTTGATGGAATAAGACAGCCCGCGATCGGCAATCTTCATCACCGCCGCCATCGTCAACGTTGTATGAAAATAAAACGCGATGGCACCCATCGCGAGCACCACCGGCTGCACGATTAAACCACCGACGGCGCCAAACAACCGGTGAACCAGCGGTGTCACCGCGATATTGATGGCAATTGATACCAATCCCATCATGCTGAAAAACTCACTGATATAGGCCGTGCGGGCATCCGTCTCGGGGAACTTATCCGCCACGACTTGCAGAAATTGGAACTCGACCACTGGTTGGGCGAGTTGCGAAAGACACAACAACCCGGCGATCAGCACGAGATAGCGGTTATTGACCAGCGCACGCCAGTCCGCGGTGCTCGCGCGCGGTGCGCCGTGCTCGTGGACTTCGTCATAAAGACCCGCTCGCCACATTCCAACGTTGACGGCGAATACCACGAGCAGTAACACGGCACAGGACAACAAAAGATCAGAGGTATGCAGCCCACCGTAAGTCACGAGCGCACTCGCCAAGAGACCTCCCACCACGCCACCGACCAGACCACCGGTGCCCACGAACCAAAAACTCCTCGTGCCTTGCTCGTTGCTGCTGATGGCGTCCGTTAAACTCCAAAACTGTTCCACCAATACCACACTAAAAATATCGACGAACACGTAGAAGAGCGTGGCTCCCACCAAGCTATTGGGATTAAACGCCACACGAAACAACACCATACAAGCGGCAAACACGAGTAGCGAAAAAAGTACAACTTTGACGCGTGTATAGCGCTCAACCAACACATGGTAGCCGCTGATCAAAACCATCAACGCGATCGCGGAGTACACCCATGCGTAAGGCAGCGCTTCCGCGCCGCCAAATTCGATCAATAGCGAACGCGATGCCGCCTTGACTTGGTAGTAGGCGAGAATAATCAAAAAGAAATTCGCGAAAAGCGCGAGTGATCGTGCGAATAACACGCGCGAGGCAGGTGCAGGTGCGGCCGGGGGTTGCGCTTCTGGCATTTATCTAAATGTTAAAAATCTTGCCGCTTACAAAGAACGAGTGTTACAGTCCAGGCACGTATGGGGGAGTACCGTAACATAATCGGCCTGCTACTGGCCCTACTCGTCGCGTGCCAAGCGTTTGCGGACGGCTTGAGCGGCGCCGAAGCCCTGCGCGAAAGTTACGATCCCGAACTGCAGGAGAACCTGCAAAACACGTTATACAGTATGGGCTTGCGCGAGGCGCTAGCATCCGAAAAGCTGTGCGTGGCGCTGGTGGATATCACCGATATCGATGCGCCACGAGTGGCCGAAATCAACGGCGACACGATGCTCTACGCGGCGAGCCTGCCCAAGATCGCAATCCTGCTTGGCGCGGCGGTTGAAGCCGAACGCGGGCATTTGAAATTAGATTCCCATTTACGTGAGGCGATGACACGCATGATCCGGGTGTCATCGAACTCGGATGCCACTTATGTGTTGAACCGAGTCGGTAAACGGCGCGTCAACGATATTCTCCAATCCGATCGGTTTCGCCTATATGACCCGCTGGTCAACGGTGGGCTGTGGGTGGGTAAAGAATACGCGCAAGGCAGCGCGTTTGAACGCGACCCGCTGCATCATCTCTCGCATGGCGCGACTGCGATGCAAACGGCGCGGTTCTACTACATGCTGGAACGCGGTGAGTTGGTAAGCCCTAAACTTACACGGCTCATGAAGAGCATGCTGGGCGATCCGGGGATTCATCACAAGTTCGTACGCGGCCTAGCCGATCGCCCAGGCGTCAAGATTTACCGCAAGTCGGGGAGCTGGCAGCAGTGGCATGCCGATAGTGCATTAGTCGAAGCGCAAGGCCATAAGTACATCATCGTCGGACTTGCCGAGGATCCGCGCGGCGGTGAATGGTTGGCCGCGATTGCGCCTCGTCTACACGACTTGGTGGTCCCAACCCGCGTTGCCGCGAATACCCAACGGTTTATCGCTACACCTTAAGCAGTGTAATCGTAGGTGTATTAAGGGCGGCGTTGGCGTGAAAGCCGCGCACTACGATGACGAAATCCCCCGTTGCCACCGCACCAAGTGAAGCTGCCGCGCGCCGCGCGACTTGATTCGGGTTATCTTCGCCGACACTTTCATCTACATACGGCACGATTCCCCATAGCAGGCTCAAGCGCCGGCCGGTTTCCGGGAAGCGCGTCGCGGCAATGATGGGCGCATGCGGGCGCGCCGCGCTAATCGTGACCGCCGTCATGCCGTGCATCGAAATGACCACAATGGCGCGCGCCCTGGTTTCTTTCGCAAGCTGCGCCACGGAGTTCGCAATCGCGTCGCCAAACGGGATGGCGTGATGATCTTGGCGCGTGCGCGGCGGACCGAAACTCAAGTGATTGTGAATGTGATAAGCCTCGGTCTGATGCGCAATTTTGACCATCATGCCCACCGCTGCGGTGGCGTGTTCGCCGACCGCCGTCTCACCCGACAACATGACCGCATCCGCACCGGCCGCCACCGCGTGTGAAACGTCGGTGACTTCGGCGCGCGTCGGTCTCGCGTTGGTGATCATTGATTCGAGCATTTGGGTCGCGACGATCACAGGCTTGTCGTAGAGGCGAGCGCGCGCAATTAACTGGTTTTGCGCAAGCGGCACCTGTTCCGGATGAAGCTCCACGCCTAAATCACCCCGCGCCACCATGATGCCGTCAGCCGCCCGCAGGATTTCGTGGCTATTCTCTAGGGCTTCGGGTTTTTCGATCTTGGCGATCAACGCCGGAGGCGCAGCATGTGTGCTCACGAGTTCGCGCAAGGATTCGACATCACGCGCGCTACGCACGAAGGATAACGCCATGAAATCGACACCTTGCGTGAGCGCAAAGCGCGCGTCTTCAATGTCTTTGGTCGTTAGCGACGGCGCCGACACGGTAACACCCGGGAGATTGATCCCTTTGTGCGTTCCGATCGGCCCACCGGCGACCACTCGGCATCGTACTTCGGTGCCGGCCACCGCGAGGACCGTGAGTTCCGCTGCGCCATCGTTTAGCAAGATGCGATCACCGGCCCGTACATCGGAGGGCAATTCACGATACTGCGAAGGAATCAGTTCCGCGTTGCCTTCCACCTCGCGCGTGGTCAACGTTACCTCGGTCCCCGTGATCAACTGCGTCGGGCCGTCCGGGAATCGACCGGTTCTAATTTTTGGCCCGCAGAGATCGGCGAGAATGCCGACATAGCGTCCGCAAGTGGCCGCGTGCTCCCGGATTAATTGCACGGCGGCGGCGTGCTCGGACGGCGTCCCATGTGACATATTGAGCCGGAAAACGTCCACCCCGGCGTCGATCAACCCATGGATACTTTGCGCATTGCGCGAGCGGGGACCAATGGTCGCCACGATTTTGGTTCGACGGTGACGTAATAATTCCAGACTAGGATTAATCGACATGAAATATCCTCGGCGCGGGGCGCCATTTGGCACAAAAGCGGTCGATTGCTGATTAACTTTAACCGGAGTCCTTGTGAGCCAGCTTAATCTCCTCCGTACCACGCGCTTTTGGCCCCTCTTCGTGTCTCAGTTCTGCGGAGCATTGAACGATAATATCTATCGGTTTGCGCTCATCATTTTTATTACCTTTAAGCTTGCCACCGAGAGCGCCCTCCCGGCCGGCACGCTCATTATCTTAAGCGGCGGAATTTTTATTCTGCCGTTCTTTTTGTTTTCGGCGCTGGCCGGGCAACTCGCCGACGCCTACGAAAAATCCCGCTTGATCCGCATCATCAAGGCGGCGGAAGTCTTGATCATGGGATTGGGCAGTGTCGGCTTTTTTATCGGTAGCCCGGGATTCTTACTCTTCGTATTGTTTTTGATGGGTACTCACTCAGCCTTCTTCGGTCCATTGAAGTACGGCATCCTGCCGCAACACCTAAGCGAAGCGGAACTCACGGGCGGCAACGGTTTGATTCAGATGGCGACTTACATTGCCATTTTGGCCGGTGCCGCTGTCGGTGGACTCGTTGCTTCGGCATCGACGCAGACACCCTGGCCGGTCACGAGCGCCGTACTCGCGGTTGCCATTGTCGGCTTCGGTGCCGCATGCAAAGTTCCCGTCGCCACACCCAGTGACCCTAATCTACACATTGACTGGCATCTGCCGCGCGCCACGCGAGATCTTTTACGGCGTGCCGTCACCGATCGCGAATCCCTCGTCTTACTCCTGACTATTTCGTGGTTTTGGTTTTTGGGAGCAACTTTTTTGAGCTTGGTTCCGAGCTACGGTAAGGACCTGCTGAACGCCGATCCGCGCGCGGTGACCTTGCTCAATGTGGCGTTCACGGTGGGGATTGGGATAGGTTCGCTCGCCTGCGAGCCGCTGACTAGGCGCCGGATTGAGCTTGGATTGATGCCACCCGCAGCGCTCGGAATCACGCTCTTCGCCGGACTGGTCGCATGGTTAGGCACGCCTGCGCACAATCTTGAGGTACTGACGTTGGCGAACTTTTTCAGCGCGCCGGGTGCCGCTGCCGCATTTTTTGCGTTGGTCGGGATTGGCGCCTGCGGCGCGGTCTATATCGTGCCACTCAACGCGGCGCTGCAGGCGCGCGCGGCACCGGCACAGCGCGCGCGGATCATCGGCGCGCTTAATGTTTTAAACGCTCTCTTCATGGTGGGCTCGGCGCTCTTCACCGCCCTGCTCTATCAGCTCGAAATTTCGATTCCGGTCATTTTTGGGATCGTGGCAGCACTCAATTTCGGCGCGCTGATACTCGCGCTGGTGACGTTACCGGAATTTAAGCACCGCGCGCTCGCGATGTTGCGCGGCGCACACGCGGACGCTTGAAAACGAGCGCGACGACCTCGCTGAAGTGCTCGACGAAATGCACACTCAGCCCACGCTTGACGAACTCCGGTAATTCCTCGTAGTCACCGCGATTCGCCGCGGGGAGCAGCGCGCACTTAATGCCAATGCGCTTGGCCGCCACTAGCTTTTCACGGATCCCGCCGACCGGCAGCACCCGACCGGTAAGCGTCAACTCGCCGGTCATCGCGCAGTTCAGAGACAGTGGTTGTTGCTTCGCGAGCGATAACAGGGCAGTTGCCATCGTGATCCCGGCACTGGGCCCATCCTTGGGCGTCGCACCTTCCGGCACATGCAGGTGCAACATCGATTCATCGAACCACGTAGGCTCTGCGCCATAGTCGGCGAGATGCGCAGCCACATAGCTATACGCAATTTCCGCGGATTCCTTCATGACGTCACCGAGCTGACCGGTGAGCTTGAAGCCGCGGTTCTTGGTGTGCACGCGGCTCGCTTCGACATTCAACGTGGCGCCACCGAGCGGGGTCCACGCGAGCCCCGTTACGACACCGATCCCACGTTGCGTCGCTTCCCTACGAAACACCGGATTGCCGAGATAGGTTTCGATTTGTCCTGGCGTCACTTCCAGCCGAACGCTCGGCGTCTCTAACACTTTGATGACGGCTTTGCGCGCGATGCGGCTCAATTGCTTTTCCAAGTTGCGCACGCCTGCCTCGCGCGCGTACTCATCGATGACCCGCCGCAACGCCTGATCGGTGATCTTGAGTTGTTGCGGCTTGAGCCCCGCGCGTTCGCGTTGTTTGGGCCACAAATGGCGCTTGGCGATCGCAAGCTTTTCCTCTCCTAGATAACCCGCCAGTCGAATGGTTTCCATGCGATCAAGGAGCGGGCGCGGAATGGTGTCGAGTTGATTGGCGGTGCAGACGAAGAGCACGCGAGAGAGATCGAATCGCACATCGAGGTAATGGTCGAGAAAGGCATTGTTCTGTTCCGGATCGAGCACTTCCAACAATGCCGAAGCCGGATCGCCTTGATAAGACTTGCCAATCTTGTCGACCTCATCGAGCAAAATGACCGGATTGGCGGTACGCGTTTCACGCAGCGCTTGGATGAATTTGCCGGGCATTGCCCCGATATACGTACGGCGATGACCTTTGATTTCTGCTTCGTCGCGCATCCCGCCCACACTGAAGCGATAAAATTCGCGCCCGAGTGCGGTCGCGATCGAGCGCCCGATCGACGTCTTACCAACACCGGGCGGGCCCACCAACAAAAGAATCGAACCCGCGACTTCGCCTTTCAGCGCACCAACACCGAGAAACTCAATGATGCGTTCTTTAACATCGTCCAAGCCTTCATGATCGGCATCGAGCACGGCGCGCGCATGTTTGATATCAACCTTGTCGGTCGAATACTTGCCCCACGGTAGGCGAGTTAAATGATCGAGGTAATTCCGCGTCACGCCGTATTCCGGTGAGCCGGTATCGAGCAACGAAAGCTTGTGCAACTCCTCGTCGATGCGCTGTTGGGCCGGCGCCGGCACGCTGCATCCCTGCAAGTTCTCCTTGAACTTCTCGATCTCGATGCTCTTATCGTCCTTGGCGATACCGAGTTGTTGCTGGATCTCTTTTAGCTGCTCGCGCAGAAAGAATTCGCGTTGTTTCTCATGGACGCGTTCCTCGACCTTTTGCCGGATTTCGCTTTGCAGTCCCGCCACCTCGACTTCATGCTGGAGCAACAACATGACTTTTTCCATGCGCGCAAGTAGCGGCACGGTCTCCAATACGTCTTGGAGTTCGCGCGACGTCGCGCTGGTAATCGCGGCGGCGAAGTCGGCGAGCGGCGCCGCGTCGTCGGGGTTAAATCGATCCAAGTACGCGCGCAATCCTTCCTTATAAAGCGGATTGAAGGGCAGTAATTCCTTGATCTTGGCGACTATCGCCAACGCGTAGGCGCGAACTTTCTGTTTATCCTCGACCGGGATCTGCGGATATTCGACTTGCGCGACAAACGGCCGCGTGGTCGCGATCCAGCTGCCGACTTGAAAACGCTGCAAGCCTTCCGCGATAAATTGAATCTTGCCTTCGCCACGCATCGGCTGGTGCATGCGCACCACGGTGCCCACTCGCGCCATGTTATCCGGCGCCGGCGCAGTGCCCTCAACGGCCGTGGAATACACTAATCCAACCAAATGATGCGGCGTATTGCCGACCCGCTCGATGGTTTCGCGCCACGGCTCTTCCGGTAATACCAACGGCATGGTTTGCGCGGGGAAAAAAGGCCGCGTGGTCAGCGGTAACAATAGTAATTTGCTCGGCAACGCATCCGCGAGGCGCGCGGGAATGGTATTTGGCGCCTCTGTAGTGGCATCGAATACGGCACCTTCTGGGTTGGCGCGGGTTTCTTCGTTCATTGTTTAGATGGCTCGCCGTCTACGTTAAGTAGAACTCATATGCGGGCGCCGGGCGATATTTCAAGAGGGGACGGCAGCTAACTGATCGCGCGATGCACACTCAAGATAGCGTCGATGAGATCGGTTGCTTGCTGAAAGCGATCGTCCGGCGACTTAGCGAGCAGCATGTCGAGCACGGGTTGAAAGCGCGCGACCACGGTCGGTAGTCGCGGGATCTCGGCATGCACATGCTGGTACACGAGCGCGGGCGCGTTCTCGGCGCGGTACGGCTTACGCCCGGTCAGCATTTCATAAAGGATGACGCCGGTGCTGTAGAGATCGGAGCGGTGGTCGACCGCGCGTCCCAGCGCCTGCTCGGGGCTGATGTAATTCGGTGTGCCCAGTACACTCCCGTGCCGTGTCAACTCCATGGAATCGTCTAAGCGCTTGGAGATCCCGAAATCAGCGAGCGCCAGGCTATCGTCCGAGCGAAACATGATATTGCCGGGCTTCAAATCGCGGTGGACGATGCCGATCCCATGAATCGCCGTTAAGCCATGGGCAATGTGTACGATGTAGTTGACGGTGTCGTCGACGGATACGCCGTGTTCGATGCGCTGCTTCAAATCGCCGCGCGTAAAGAACTCCATCGCAATGTAGCCGTAACTATCGGTAAATCCATGTTCAAGAAAGCGCACCACATACGGGCTATCCACCCGTGCGATCAAATCCGCTTCGCGCACGAAGCGCTGCAGCACTTGCGGTTCACGAATCGCGCCGACATCGATGATCTTTAGCACCATCGTAGTGCGATCGTTGGCGCGCTCCGCGAGGTACACACGGGAGGTTGCGCCTTGGCCGATCAGTCGCACGAACCGATATCCGATTTCCTTGCCATCGGGTGGCCGGTTACTCGGATACGGGCGCAGCTCGTGCAACACCCGCGCATCGTTCTCGAGCTTGACGTGCGGGGTTTGATCGAATTCCGGTTGACGGGTCCGACGCTCCGCAACGGCGGCATTGACCAAAGCCACCAAGCGCTCGGTGTCGAGGTCTTCTTTGCGGACAAATTCAAGAGCACCTAATTTGATGGCGGTCGCCGCGACGTATTGATCGCCCACCGCCGTCATCATGACCGTCGGTGGGAACCCTACCGCGTGACGATAACGTTCTAGCCAATCGAGTCCGGTCTCATTGGGCGCGAGCCGATAATCGAGCAACAAGGCGTCATAAATCGACCAGTCGAATTCCGTGTTCGGCGCGCCCTGCTGTTCCGGATCGTATTCGGTGACTTCGACGTCCGGCATGCCCTTCGCGAGCATTCGCCGGGTTAATGCCATGAACTCCTTGGAGTCATCGACGATGATGATTTTCATATCACAAGCCGCGACCGAGACCGTCGCGTGCGATCTGCGGTATCGTTAGCGCGTCGCGGTAGCGGATATGGGCTGCGGCCGACATTTTTAAGCATCGAGCGATTATGAATTCGAAGACCTTGAGAATAAAGCAGACCTTGTCGCGCTTTCGCGCGAAACATCCCGTTAGCCCGCGCTTCCACAAAATTCTTCTCATCTTTTGCGGATTCGCGATATTGGGGGCGCCCCTCTGCGGCTTTGCCGCCGATCCGTCGCGCGCGGATGACGCTCGCCTTGAACAATATCGGCGCTGGCTCTCTGAGATGAAGGTCCATTCGCGCGGTCCCTTCGATCAGATCCGCTGGTTCTGCAAAGACGGCACCCGGCTCTTACCTACGCCAGGTGCGTGCATCAAACACGGTGGCGGAAACCAGCACGGCCAATGGTCACCACGTACACTCGAATTGCGGGAGGCTGGTTATCGCATCGCGAACTTTTTCGCGGATCTTGACCTCGATGCGCTGCTCGCGGCTCCGCCCTCCGACAGCAGTCTGGAACAAATGCTTATTGAGCAGTTTTTGCGGCAGGCCGATGACGGCTGGATACTGCGACAGGCGCGTTATTACCGAGGTGCTTACCAAGAAGAAGGCGAACGTAAAGGTGCGCGCGCGCTGCTGTTGCGCCTGCTTGGAGATGACTCGCGCGTTAGCACGCGTTACCTATTGCTACGCTCGGCGGTGGCAATGCTGCCGCACGGCCCGGAGACGACCGCCGTGCGTGAAATCCGACAGGTCTCGGCATCGTTGTCCGAGCGCGACCTAAGCTTCAAGCCGCTTCGAAACAAAATCCATGGGCGGATGGAACGCGGCGACGCCGCCGCAGTGCGCGCGTTTGCCGCGAGTAGTGAGAAAAATATAACCGAATTGTTTGAGTTGGCCGATAAGATCGACGCGTTATTCGCGCAAGACGCCACGCGCGCGCTTCCCGGCGTCATTGAAAAATTGCCCGCGGGCGCCAGTCGTACGGAACTTTCCGAGCGGCTCGCCGCGTTGCAGAGCTTGCCAAATAGTGAAGTCACGCAACGCGCGGAGCGTATGGCGGCACTGCTCTACAGTTTGCGCATCGCCAGCGAGAACGCCACCGATGCCGGCGCGCGTCTCGCGCTGCTCGATTCCAGTATCGCGCTTGAAAATGACTATTTCCGGTTGCTCGGTGAAGTATCTCCGTTATTCGCGCGGTGGACGCGGCGTCAACAGGTGACGTTCGCCGGTTCAATTATCGATGCGCTCTATGGCACGGGTTTACTCTCGGCACGACAACACACCTCACTTCAGCAGTCGTGGCAGACTTTGCTTGCCGGTACGGTTACGCCCAGCGCGTACAAGCAGACAGCTGATTATTTGGCGCTCGTGCCGCATTGGGCAACTCAGGCGCTACACCTGCATTTTGGGCTTGGGATCGCGAAGCTCGGTGAAATAGAGCCCAAGACCGTGCTATTCGCGCAAGACACTTTACGCGGCAGTCCGTTGTTTCATTTTGCCGCGCTCGTCGATCGCATCGTACGCGACGCGAATCGCGTCAGCGGCGTGCGCAATGAACTCTTCGGCGAAGATGTCGGCGGTGGTGTCCGCGGCTTGAATCCGGGCCTCGCCCACGGCGTCCTTCACCTGGTTACCGACGCACCAAGCAAGATGGCATTTGATCGCCAAGGCATTTATGTGCTGCCGGAAACGGTATCGGACTTGCCACCGGTCGCGGGGATTATTACGGCCGGTGAAGGTAACCCGTTGTCACATGTGCAGTTGCTCGCCAGGAATTTGGGGATCCCGAACATCGCGTTGGAACAACGACTGATTGATAAATTGAAACCCCATGCGGAAAGCGCAATCCTGATTGCGGTGAGTCCGGCGGGTTCAGTGCGCATCACGCCGTACGACGCCGCCGCGCAAGCGTTGTTTGCGACTCAAACCACGGGCAAAAAGCCGGTGATAACGGTTGATCTCAACAAGCTCAATCTCGAGGTTCGTGAGCTCATCGATTTATCGACACTGCGGGCCACCGATTCCGGTCGGATTGTTGGTCCTAAGGCCGCTAAGCTGGGGGAACTCAAGTTTCATTATCCCGATGCGGTGGCGTCCGGGGTCGCGCTGCCGTTTGGCTTGTTCCGCGCGGCACTGGAGCAAGCCCATCCAAGTGCCCAAGGATCTATTTTCGAGTGGATGCAACGCGAGTATGCGCGCCTCGCGACGTTGCCGGCGGAAACTCCCCAAACCCAGGCGGCGATCGAACAATTTCGCAGCGAATTGGAAGCGCTTATCACCAACCTTGATCCAGGAGAGACATTTAAGTCATCACTCAGAAGCAAATTGCGTGAAATCTTCGGGGCAAGCGGCACTTATGGCGTTTTCGTGCGCTCTGATACCAACGTCGAAGATTTACCGGGGTTCACGGGCGCCGGACTCAACTTAACGGTGCCGAATGTGGTGGGCGAGGACGAAATAATTCGAGCGATTTCCCAAGTATGGGCCTCGCCCTTCACGGCGCGCTCGTTTGCCTGGCGACAGTCACTCATGACAACTCCGGAACACGTGTATCCGGCGGTATTGCTGCTCAAGAGTGTCGATAACGAGAAATCCGGCGTGTTGGTCACGCGCGATATCGATAGCGGGAGCGCTGAGTGGTTATCCGTGGCGCTCAACGAAGGGGTGGGCGGGGCGGTCGACGGTCAGTCGGCGGAATCGGTGCGGATCCGCATGGACGACGGCCACATCCGGCTGTTGGCGCAAGCCACCGCGCCGCTACGCCGCCAACTCGCGAAAACCGGCGGCGTCGACCTGCTGCGCACGAGCGGGCACGAGCAAGTACTGGCGCAGGCTGAGGCGCTCAAGCTCGTCGAACTCGCGCGCGAACTTCCGCAACGTTTTCCACCAATCGTCGACGCCGCGGGTCTCGCCGCGCCCGCCGACATCGAGTTCGGATTTCTGCGCGGCGAATTGCAGTTGTTTCAAATTAGGCCGTTTCTCGACAACGCCCAAGCGCTTTCGATGAGTTACTTAACGCAAATGGATGCGGCACGCGGGGGTGCCGCGGCCACAGTGGATATGGAGCAGGTGCCATGATGATGCGGATGGCGAATATATGCGCGGCGGCGACACTCATCCTTCCGCTGTTGGTTAACGCATATCCGCTCGACAGCTATGAGGTCACCGGAATCGGTCGCTTGGAAGAAGCTCGGCGCGTCCAAGAGGGCAAACTCCCTGGCGTCAAACAACCAAGCGGCGCGCTTCTGACGCGTGAGGAAGTGCGCCCACGATTGCTCGCATTTAAGGACATGGCGCTTCCGCCAATCGATCCGGAATTCACCGCGGAAATAGTCCACTTGCTGGGCGGATATGCCGATCGATACGCGCTTGCGGTACTCGATATTTCCGATCCCACCGCGCCCCGTTACGCCGAGCATCAAGGGAATGTGTCACGCAACCCCGGTAGCGTCGGCAAATTGTTGGTGGCGCTCGGCATCTTTCAAGCCCTTGCTGATCTCTATCCAAAAGACATCGATAAACGCTTTCAGATCCTGCGCGACACCCACATCATTGCCGACGAGTTTGTGATCTCGGATTCCCACACCGTGCGCCGCTGGGATCGCGAGCAGGAACGTTTGATAAGACGCCCCCTGCATCCAGGCGATCCCGGCACGCTGTTTGAGAACTTGGATTGGATGTTATCCGCGAGTTCGAACTCAGCCGCCGGAACGGTGGCGAAACACGGCATTCTGTTAAAGGCGCTAGGCCTTTCCTACCCACCGACGGATGCTGCCGGTAAAGCTTTTTTTCGGGAGCGGCCTAAGTCTGAATTGTCGCAAATTCTCGCCGATTTCATCGAAACTCCGGTCACGCGCAATGGTCTTGATCTCACTCAGTTACGCCAGGGCAGTCTATTCACGCGCGTCGGTAAACAGAAAGTACCCGGCAAAAATAGCTTTGGCACCGCCCGTGAATTGATGAAATTCGCGCTCTTGATGGAACAAGGCCGCTTGGTGGACGAGTTTTCATCGACCGAAATCAAGCGCTTGCTGTATTCAACGGAGCGACGTATCCGCTATGCGTCGTCGCCCGCACTGTTCGATTCCGCGGTGTATTTCAAAAGCGGCTCGCTGTTCGGTTGCCAGCCGGAACCGGACTTTGTGTGCAGA
Source organism: uncultured Klebsiella sp. (assembly GCA_964555355.1). Classification (GTDB taxonomy): domain Bacteria; phylum Pseudomonadota; class Gammaproteobacteria; genus CAIKBL01. Next base: position 78,483 of record CAZKRY010000008.1, on the reverse strand, counting down.
CCCTATCAGGGCAACGTACGGAACTTCATGAATTCGGTCGCGATCGTCGAGTGGCCGGCGAAAGATCCCAAGATTCACTACATCGTAACGTTGATGTCGAACGTCTTGCGGCGAAATTCGGCGGTCGATCATCAAACGCTCGCGACCAAAATCCATCGCCTTCTACAGTCGCACCATCAGTGAGTGTTAGGTACATTGCGCGGGACGGGTTACTGCTCCGCAACCCAATTTGCGCGCAAAAAAAATGGGCTGCCGAAGCAGCCCTAATACGCTGGTGACAGGTTTTACCCTGTCGTACTCACCCACGGAGGTCGGTTAATGCCCCAAGGTCGCGAGATACGCGCGCCCCTTGCGGGTCACAAATCCTTCGCTGCTCACCAAGCCCCGCGCAATTGCGAGCGGGAGCAGTTCTTTGGACGCCGAAGTCGGTAGGTAGAGGCTGCCGTCGCCATAGCGGTGCGTCAGTAACGCCGCCAATTGCACTTCTCGCTCTACGCTTCGTCCGGTATCCACGCTAATTCACTTAGTCGGTCAGGCCTCACTTTGCTTGGAAACGCGAGGCCTCTTGGAATGTTAGAGTAGCTTAGTGATTTCGTTTGTCAAGACATTTCTTTAACTATCTGATTTTATGGAACTCGTCCCATCGCTGAGATGCGGTTTCGCGAGGTACTCGGCGGACTGCATTTCACTCAACCGGCTAGTCGTGCGTCGAAACTGCTGCGCGAGCCGCTGGCCGCGATATAGCTGCTCCGGTGCCGCTACGGCCGTGACCAGTAGATTGACGCCGCGGTCATAGAACTCATCGACCAAATTGATGAACCGCCGCGCGGCATCATTCGCGTCATCGTTAAATGCCGGCACATTCGACACCAAAACCGTGTGAAAACAACACGCGATCTCAATGTAATCCGCGGTACTGCGCGGGCTATCGCAAAGCGTTGCAAACTCAAACCAGGCTACCCCATCAACCGCGGCTTTGACCGACACTTCGCGCCCTTCAATGGTGAGCGTCGCCGCTGTGATATTCGAAGCATGTGTCAACGCCAAAAATTGATGTCGTAGTGATTGCTCGGCCACCGTATCGGCTGGCGCGTAGTAAGTCGCCGCTTGCGTCAATGTGCGTAGTCGATAATCGGTCGTGCCAAAAAACACAATGACTTCAAGTTGCGCCTTGAGTAGTGCAATCGCCGGTAGAAAACGCTCGCGTTGAAGTCCACCCCGATACAGATCATCGGGGAGTTCGTTCGAGGTGGTGATTAAAGTGACGCCGCGTGCAAATAGTGCCGATAACAGCTGTGCGAGCAACATCGCATCGGTGATGTCAACGACGTGAAACTCATCCAGACATAACACCCGTAGATCGCGCGCCCAGCGTTCGGCGACGACTTGCAACGGATCCGCAATACCCCGCAACGATTTCAATTCATGATGAACTTCGCGCATGAAACTATGGAAATGAATGCGGCGTTTGCCGCCCACGGGAACGCATTCATAAAAAAGATCGACCAGCATGGTTTTGCCACGTCCAACGCCGCCACAGAGATAGAGGCCCTTAACCGGTTGGCGCGGCGCGCTCACGAAACACCGAATCAGCCGCACCCACCAATGTTGTTCGGCGCGCCGCGCCGCCGCCAATTCGCGATGGACGCGATCAAGCGCGGCAATGGCCGTTTCTTGCTCGGGATCGCTGGAAAAATCCGCACGCTGACATTCGCGCCGGTAACGCGCCAAAGGCGTCATGCTGGGGCAACCTAAAGACTCAAACGGCGTGCATCCTAGTCGGCTAGTTCCGCCGTTGTATACTGCCTTAAGCACCAATCTTTCCCTCGAATCTGAAAGTTCCGCTCGAATATGGCCGGCATCGCGCAAATACAACTTAGGTACATGCCGGTTGCCGACCGTCTGTTATTGCGTATATCGACCACGGCCAACGCCGAGTTTCGTTTCTGGGTGACGCGGCGATTAACACGCCTTCTATGGCCTGCGCTGGTCAAGCAGCTCGCCACCATCCCGGCCGTGGAATTCGCCTCGACCAGTGACGCCCGACGCGAGATTTTGGCCTTTGAACATGCTCGTGCGATCGAAGGCGCGAACTTCGTCACCCCGTTTCAAACCACCGCGCAAGTATTGCCGCTCGGTGAAGAGCCGCTCCTTATCAGCAAAGTGACGTTGCGCGCGGCCGAGCCTAACGGCAAACAACTCTCCATCGTGACCGACCGAGGAGTTACGCTCGATCTCACGTTGACCCAAGCGCTCGGTCACTCTTTATGCGAGTTGCTCGGTCGGGCGGTTGCGACGACCGAATGGGATTTGGCCTCGCCGTTGCCCACTTCGCGCCACGAACTTTCCACGCAATCGATGAACTGATGCCGCCTGTCGCCGCTAATGTCGCCGGGTCTCCGGTGACCTCAACAGTCGATAGGGGTGCGCGCGCAGGAAGTGAACGATGAGATTACCGTTACGCTGGAAGCTGCTGTTGCTACTGGCCGGCCTCGCCGTCTTGCCACTGTTAACGCTCGCGTGGCTTGATATCCGCGCGTTGGCGCATCTGGGCGCGACACTCGCCACGCAATCCGGTCTCGCTCTTTCCGAGCAAGCGCTCGCAAATCTTGAGAGCCATGCGGATAGCTACGCCGCGTTGGTAGGCACCGAGCGTCAGGTCATTGAACTCATCGTCTCCTTGCAAGCGCGCGAAGCAAGCGAAGCACTACAGCGCCCCGCCGCGGACACGACGCCACAGTGGACAGCCGAGCTCGCGGAAACGCCGGCGGCGGCTGATCCACGCGCCGCGCGCTATCAGGCTTTTTCAAACGAATCGACGCACGCACCGCTCAACGTATTTTTCGATCGTCTGTCGTTTTATCTTCCACCGGGTGCGCAACGTGACGCGTTGACTGAGCAAGCGCAACGGCTCGCTACTTTGCAGAAATCCTTTGCCGCGACGCGTGACCGCTTTGACAACCTTCTGCATTGGCAATATGTGTCATTAGAAAGTGGCTTGCACGCAAGTTACCCTGGACATGGCGGCTATCCGCCGGAATACGATGCGCGTCGGCGCGAGTGGTACATCGCACAGCAAGCTCGCCACGCGCTCACCTGGTCGCGGCCGCATCGTGATGCGACCACGCGGCAGCGTTTGCTCTCAGCCACGATGCCGCTGTACGACGCACAAGGAGGATTCATCGGAGTAACGGGCGTTGATGTGCAATTGACCCGGCTGCTCAACGAAGTGCGCCTCCCGTCCAATCTCGCCACCGCCGGCCAGGTCTTGTTAACCACGCTGGATGCGGAAGCGCGGATCGAAATCCTCGCGCGGCAAAGTTTCGAAGATCACGGCGGCGATTGGCAGGAGCGCGCTGCGCCCGAGTTTCTGACCGCCGAATCCTCGCCGGCCTGGTCTTCCGTCATTGCTCAAATGCGCGCGGGCCAAGATGGGCAAGCACGCCTTCGTTTGAATGGGCAGAGTGTTTTCTGCGTCTACCGCGCGATTGCGCCGCACGCCACCTATTTAGCGTTCATCGTCCCAAGCAATGCCGTGGTCCAACCGGCAAGTGACGCCGCCGAATACGCGCTCGCGACGACGCGTCGCCAGGTCAATACGTTGGTGCCATTCACGGCGGCAGTGGCGTTGATCACAGCCTTGCTTGCGCTATGGAGCGCCCGTTCAGTGACGAATCCATTGCGCGAACTCGCCGCGGCAGTCAATCAAGCGGCGCGCGGCAATTTCGCGGTACGGGTCAACCTCACGAGCGGTGATGAGTTGCAGGATCTTGGCCAGCACTTCAACCAAATGATTCCGCAGATCGGCGCGCATGTCGCGACCCGTCAGGCACTCGCCGTGGCGCGCGAAGTTCAACAACGCTTATTGCCGAGCGAAGCGCCTCATTCGGCGTTGCTCGATATCCACGGGCATTGCGAATACGCCGACGAAACCGGTGGCGATTACTTTGATTATTTGATCTCACCCGCCAACGGTGAACCGCACAAGCTGGCGGTTCTCATCGGCGATGTGAGCGGTCATGGCGTTGGTGCTGCCCTGCTGATGACAACCGCGCGCGCCTACCTCAATGCGCGGGACTTCGACCCCACGGCGCTCAGCGCCGAACTCGGTCGACTAAACGAGAGCTTGGCCGAAGACGTGCATGCGGGTCACTTCATGACGTTGTTTATTTTGTTGTTCGATCTCGAAGCGCGCACGATTTGTTGGGCAAGTGCCGGGCATGAGCCGGCTTTGCACTGGCGGGCGAGTACTACTTCGTTTGCGGATCTTGCCGGCACCGATATCCCCCTCGGGATCGATCGACAATGGACCTTTCATTTCTCCGCACCGATCCCCTTTGCCGCGGGCGACGTCTTTGTGTTGTGCACGGACGGCGTGACCGAGGCGCGTGCGCCGGACGGCACACGCTTTGGCAAACAAGGTCTCCGCGTTTGGCTCGGGCAACACCACACGCGGTCGGCGCACGAGTTGTGCGGCGGACTCGAACACGCTGTCAGTGCTTTTCGCCAAGGGTTGGCGCAGCATGACGATCAGACGGTGGTGGTCATTAAAGCGCGCTCGTAGGACGTCTCTTAAAAAAGCGACAACTGCGGACCCTGCGCACTAGGCGGCGTAAACGCCGCGCAATCGAGGGCGCGGCGCGACACGTTCAATCCCAGTTGCCGGCAGGCCCGATTGAATCGTTGCGCGGTGAGTTGGGCAAACTCGCCGCGCCCTTTCATGCGATCGGCAAAGTCGCTGTCGTAGTCCTTACCGCCGCGTTGCGCCCGCATCAGAGACATGATTTTGTCCGCCTTGAGGGGATAGTGGGCGTGTAGCCAAGCTTGAAACATGGGGCTAACTTCGCGCGGTAAACGCAGCACCACATAACCCGCGGCAGCGGCGCCGACGCTTGCCGCGGTGGTGAGAATCGATTCAATCTCGTGATCGTTTAAACCCGCGATCACGGGCGCTAGCATGACGCCACAAGGGATCCCAGCGGCAGCGATTCGACCAAGTGCCGTCAACCGCCGCGAGGGTGCCGTTGCGCGCGGCTCTAGGCGCCGAGCCAATGTGTGATCCAAGGTCGTGATCGAGATAAATACTTCCACCAGATTGTGCGCGGCGAGCTGGCCTAGCAGATCGATATCCCGTTCAATCAGCGCGGATTTGGTCACGATGGTTAACGGATGCCGAGTTTCCAGCATGATCTCCAGCACACCGCGCGTGAGGCCGCGCGCGCGTTCGATAGGCTGATAACAGTCCGTATTGGTGCCGATGGCGAGCGGCGTACAACGATAACCGGGTTTCGTGAGCTCTTTACGTAAAACCTCCACCACGTTTTCTTTCGCAAACAGACGGCTTTCGAAATCGAGCCCTGGCGACAAGTCGAGATACGCGTGGCTAGGTCGCGCGTAGCAATAAACGCAGCCGTGTTCGCAACCACGGTAGGGATTCAACGATTGATCGAAAGGTAGATCCGGGGATTGATTGCGACTGATGACGGAGCGCGCCTGCTCGGCCTGCACGGTGGTGATGAGCTTGGCGGGTTCCTCATCGCCGTTACCCCAACCATCATCAAAATCGTCGCGCGTCTCCGCGAGGTACCGTGGCGCTGGCGTAATCGCCGCACCTCGACCATTCGTCACTCGCGAGGTTGTTTTGCGGGGCGGTCCTGACATCGGCCTGCTTCTCGTCACGCGGTTCGACGCGCTCGTTATCAGTAGTTATTATGCACGCGACTCGATAAACACGCGTGAGGTTCAGTGACCGTAATTGAACAGCTGGAAGCGCTATCTCGCACGCTCGCGGCGAGTTTGCTGGCAGGCGGTTTGTGGCCCGCCTTGCTCTTGGGCATCGTCATCCTCCTCATGCTCTGGTTCGCGCGCACGCGCAACGCGCTGCTGCAGCAGACCATGCTCGATATTCACGCCCTTAAGACCTCTGTCGCGAACCTCGCGTCGCGCACCGACGAACTGCGCGAGCATGGCATGCAAGACGCGTCTCGCTTGCGCGAGGCCGTGCTTGAAAAATCCGAACAGGCCAGGTTGCTCATGAGTCAGGAACTCGGTCAACAACGGTTCGAACTGGTGCAACAACTAGCTCAGTCCCGCGCCCAGCTGACGGAGGCGATGAGCTCGCACCAAACCGCCTTCGAGGCCCGCCAGGCCGGCGCAATCCAGACCTTAAACGAAGTGCTCTCGCTCGGCTTTCAAGGGTTGCACCGTCAACTCGGCGAAACCTTGCAGCGTAATGCGAACGAGCTCGGGCAACGGGTGGATGCACTGACGCGATCGACCGATGAACGCCTCAAAGAAATCAGCGGCCAGGTTGACAAGCGGCTTGCCGAAGGCTTTGAGAAAACAACCGCGACGTTTGCCGATGTCGTCAAACGGCTCGCGTTGATCGACGAGGCGCAAAAGAAAATCACCGCGCTATCGGGCGATGTCGTGAGCCTCCAACACATCCTGGCCGATAAGCGCTCGCGCGGCGCGTTTGGCGAAGTGCAATTAGCGGCCTTGGTGCGTAATGTTATGCCGGAGGCTTCGTTTAGTTTGCAGCACACCCTTCCGAATGGGCGCGTGGCCGATTGCGCGCTGTTCTTACCGGCACCTACGGGCACTATCGCGGTGGACGCTAAGTTTCCGCTTGAATCCTACCGGCGAATGACGGACTACGAGGTGACCGACGCGGAGCGAAAGGTAGCGGAACGCCAATTCAAGCAAGACATCCGCAAGCACATCAAAGACATCGCGAGCCGCTACATCATCCCCAATGTGACAGCAGAGGGCGCGGTGATGTTCATTCCGGCGGAGGCCGTGTTCGCGGAGATCCAAGCCCACCATGCCGATTTAGTCGACGAAGCGCACGCGGCCCGCGTGTGGCTAGTCTCGCCGACCACGCTGTGGGCCATTCTCAACACCGCCTGTGCCGTACTCAAAGACGCCGCGACGCGCGAACAAGTGGATATCATCCGTGAGCATCTCGGGCATCTGTCCAAGGACTTTCAGCGTTTTCGCGAACGCATGGATAACCTCGCGCGTCATATCGAGCAAGCGCACGACGACGTACAGAAGGTCAATATTTCGGCACGCCGTATTTCCGATCGCTTCGAAAAAATCGAGCGGGTCGAAATCGAGCACGCAGCGACGCCTGAATTGGAAACCAATGTGTCCCCCGCCCACATCGCCAATTAATTCACACTTTATTCAATCACCGGCTGCTTTAATCTCCTGCAACTGCCGCTATCGGACTGAGTCAACAAGTTACCGCGCGCCACCATGCAGATGCGACTTCTACAAGGTTTGATATTCGACGTCGACGGCACGCTTGCCGATACGGAAGAAGTTCATCGCCAGGCATTTAATCGAACCTTCGCCCGGTATGGGCTTGATTGGGAATGGACGCCAGCGTTGTACGCCGAGCTTCTCGCGATTTCCGGCGGGCGCGAGCGCGTGACGCATTACGCTCGGCTGGTGGCGCCCGCTCTCGCAGCGCGCCGAGACTTTGCCGAGATGGTAGTTAGCTTGCACCGGGCGAAGACCGACTGCTACGCCGACATGCTAATTGCCGGTGAGGTTCGCCTGCGCCGTGGCGTGGAACGCCTACTCCATGAGGCGCGCGCGAACGGAATTTCGCTCGGCATCGCCACGAATTCCGCCTGGTCAAATTTAAAAGCGCTACTCGACAATAATCTTCCGCCGGCCTGGCCGACCTGGTTTCGTGCGATTGAAACCTGTGACTCGGTGCCGGAGAAAAAACCATCGCCGACGGTGTACCGCGCGGTATTACGTCGCATTGATATCGCGCCGGCGAGTTGCATCGCGCTCGAGGACACCGAGAACGGACTACGTGCCGCAACCGCCGCTGGCCTCACGACGGTCATCACGACACATCGCTTTACCGCGGGTTGCGGATTTGTGGAAGCGGCGGCAGTGCTCGATGGCCTCGGTGACTCGGAACAACCATTAAGCGTGCAGCGCGGGCCAGACGCCGAGCGCGGATATGTCAACTTGGCGTATCTCGATCACCTGCTGTACGCGCAGCAAATGGCACGTAGTGCGCCTTTCACGCAAACCCAATTAGCGCTTGCGTGAAATTTCACCTTTCAATTATTTGATTACTAAAAACGCCGCCTGATTCCCACGCTGCACGCGCAATAGCATTTGCCCTGAAATTCCGGTCACGGTATCGACAAACGACTGTAGGCCGTCGATCCGTTGCCGGTTAACGCCGGTGATGACATCCCCTTCGCGCAAACCCGCGGCAAACGCGCGCGAGCGCTGCGCAACCTCAAACACCATAACGCCCGCCACGCGACCATAGAGCGGCGAGTCTTCCGGAATTTCGCCAACCGATACCCCCGCCAGTCGCTCGTTCTTAACACCGCTGGCACCAGAGGCGACATTGCGCGACCCCACCGCGGTGGTCACCGTTTGGCGTTTGCCATCGCGCAGAAACTCAAGTTTCAAACTATCACCCACGCGCATCAGTCCCACTTGATTACGCAAGTCGGAGGCATCGCGCACCGGCTTGTCATTGACTGCAATGACCACGTCGCCCGCGCGCAAGCCCGCTTGGGCAGCCGGTGAATCGGGCAGAATACTGACGAGCACCGCCCCGCTCGCGTTGGGTAAGCCAAACGCAGCGGCGAGATCGGGCGTTAAGTTCTGCATTTCCGCGCCCAGGAAACCACGGCTGACTTCGCCGAACTTGACGAGCTGCTCCATGATTTGATGGGCCATGTTGATCGGGATCGCGAAGCCGATCCCGATATTGCCGCCGCTCTGCGAGTAAATCGCCGTGTTAATCCCAATCAATTCGCCGCGCAGATTGACCAGCGCGCCGCCGGAGTTGCCGGGATTGATCGAAGCATCGGTTTGAATGAGATCTTCATACCCCGTGATGCCAAGGCCACTGCGCGCGAGCGCGCTGACGATGCCGGACGTCACTGTCTGACCCAAACCAAACGGATTGCCGATGGCGACGACGAAATCACCGACGCGCAGTCGTTCCGAATTCGCCAGCGGCAAGGCAATTAAATTGGTGCCTTTGATTTGCACCACGGCGACATCCGTTTCCGGATCGGCGCCGACGAGTTTTGCTTCAAACTCGCGTCCATCGGTGAGTCGTATTGAGATTTTGTCCGCATTGGCGATGACATGATTGTTGGTCAGGACAAGCCCCCGGCGCGAGTCGACAATCACGCCCGAACCTAAACTTTGAGTTTTACGCTCCTGCGGCGCGTCCGGAAAGTTAAAAAAGCGCCTAAAGAACGGGTCGTTTAATAACGGGTTGGCCTGCAATTGCACATGGCCTTGCGTTGAGATGTTGACGACCGCGGGCGTTACTTTTTCAAGCATCGGTGCGAGCGAGGGCATCGGCTGCTCGTTCACGACTGCGGGAAGTGCCGCGCTCACGGACGGCGTTGCGCTCATCGCGCATAACAAAACAAGGACGAATCGCATCGGCAATTGAATTTTCATCATCGGTTAGAGCGACATTTAAAACGTGGCGGTGTGAATTTAGATCGCGGTGGCCAGGGTGGTCATTATCTTGGCTTCGAATTTCATGAGCTTTTTAATGACGCGTGGAAGTTCGGTCGCGCCTTCTCGGTGAGCTGTACTTGCGTGTTTGGCTTCGTCTATCCGCATCTCGGTCACGATTGCGCGGCTCACGGTGTCTTCCTCTGGCAACTTTTTGAGGTGACTCTCAAGATGCGCGACCACTTGCTGCTCGGTCTCGGCGAGGAACCCAAGACTCAAGCGATCACCCGCCAAGCCTGCGAGCATACCGATAGCGTATGCACCTCCAAACCACAATGCACCAAGCTTGCTTGGACTATCCCCTAACTCGTTCAGCCGTTGCCGGCACCAAATCAGGTGATCTTGTTCCTCGGCGGCGGCCTGCAGTAATACGGCCTGTTGACGCGACGAGCGGGCCACGAGCGCCTGGCCAAGGTAGAGCGCCTGGGCACTCACTTCGCCGGCATGGTTAACCCTCATCAACCGCCCCGACTGCTTGGCCACTGCGGGGGTGAGTTCCGGCAGGTCCGGGGACGTTGGCGACGGCCGTGTGCCGGCTTGCGGCGCGTAATCGACAAGCGTCCTAAGCGCTTGATCGATCCCGGCAATCAGCAGGTCCAGGCGGCTTTTTGAGCGGGTTGTGACAGGCATCTATAAGGTCTCGGGGTGGCAGCGCGGGCGGCTGCGGAAAATACCATGAAAACAGGCGCATACCGAGCCGTTTCGATTGACAATGACGAACGCGCTCCAGTACATTGCGCGTCCTTTTCGTTGAGCCCATTCCATGAAGACGTATACCGCCACTCCGGCCACCGTTAAACGTGACTGGTACGTTGTCGATGCGACCGACAAAGTGCTCGGGCGCCTCGCCGCTGAACTCGCCAGCCGCTTGCGTGGCAAACACAAGCCGGAATTCACGCCCTCCTTCGACACCGGCGATTACATTATCGTGCTCAACGCCGGCAAAGTCCGCGTCACCGGCAACAAAGAAAAGGACAAGTTCTATCATGATCACTCGGGTTATCCGGGCGGCATGAAATCCGTCAGTTTCGAAAAACTGAACAAAAAGACCCCGGGCGATGCACTTGCCCGCGCGGTCAAAGGCATGCTGCCCAAAGGGCCGCTCGGCCGCGCGATGTTCAAGAAAATGAAACTGTATAGCGGGGCGGAACACAATCACGCCGCGCAGCAACCGCAACCGCTGGAAATCTAAACCCATGGCGACCGAGACCTATTACAGCACCGGCCGACGCAAAAGCTCCTCCGCGCGCGTCTTCATCGGCCGCGGCACCGGCAATATCACCGTCAACGGCCGCAAACTCGAAGACTACTTCGGGCGCGAAACCGCACAAATGGTGGTCCGCCAACCGCTGGAAACCACCGATTTACTGAGTCGCTTGGACGTCAACGCCACAGTGAGCGGCGGCGGCACCACCGGCCAAGCCGGCGCACTCCGCTTAGGCATCACCCGCGCACTCATTACATACGACGAAGCACTCCGCCGGCCGCTCCGCGCCGCGGGCTTCGTGACCCGCGACGCCCGCGAAGTGGAACGCAAGAAGGTGGGCCTGCACAAAGCCCGCAAGCGTCCGCAGTACAGCAAACGCTGAGTTCGTTACCACCCTGGCCGCCACTGGCGTCCAGGGTGTTTTATTTGGACAGGAGGTCCATCCCCACATCAGCGACAAGGAGGTCGTATGTTTTATTCCAATATCAATAAAGCGCTCGCTTGGAGCCGCGGTTGCGATATCGCGGTTCAGGCCTATCGTTTGTTATCCGGCGTCGATGACAGAACGTTTGCCGAGCGTGTGATCCGCAATGCCTTCACGTTGCCGGAAACACTCGCCGCCACCCTCATTGCGCGTCACGCACCAGTGGATGCACTGGAGCGCAGCCGCGAAACGCTAGCCGTGTTGCAAACCCAATTGTTTCTTGCCGCTGAATGTGGATTGCTGCCGCGCCCTTCCCTGCAAGCATTGAACTTCGAGACCGATTTACTCGCGGCGGAACTGAAGCGAGGCGCTGAGAGTTCGTAGCGACTCCCGAAGAGCGCGCGTCGCGTAATTTGAGTTATCCTACGCGCGCTTCCCAAATGGGGGATCGTCTAACGGTAGGACAGCGGACTCTGACTCCGCCAGTCTAGGTTCGAATCCTAGTCCCCCAGCCAAATTTAGTTCCTACGCGTTCCGGACTATTCCGAACTCAAGCGAAATTCCGTGTTATTTCAGCATTTTTCTTTCATGGGAATGCCGAGCGTGTCCGACTAAAGCCGACGTGCGGCGTGTAGCAACCTGTGTAGTAAAGTTGAGTGGCAAACTGCTTTACTACACAATCCAGTCAGTCTTCGAACTGGATGCTACACATGGCGATCACGCTGACCGAACTCCAAGTAAAAAACGCAAAAGCGAAATCGACTAAGTACACATTGGCAGCGGGCGATGGGCTTACCCTGCTCGTGATGCCAGACGGCTCAAAGTACTGGCGCCTGCGCTACCGTTATTGCGGGCAGCAAAAAATGATTTCGGTCGGCCGGCCTTACCCGGAAACAACGCTAAAACAGGCCGCCGCGAAGGCTGCTGATTTTCGGGCACGCTTAAGCAGTGGAACCGACCCTGCGGAAGCTCGACGAGTTGACAAGTTAACCGAGCGGAAACGAATCGCAAACACGTTTGGTGACGCCGCCGAGTCTTGGCATAGCTTTCGCAGTAAGGCTTGGGACCCAAAGACCAGTTCGCAGGCGCGCATCTACCTTGAGAAGGACATACTGCCCAAACTTCGCGGCCGCCCGCTGGATAACATCACGCCGCCTGAGCTTGGCGCACTCATCGCGGCTATCGAAGAGCGCGGAGCACTGGACGTGGCTAAGAAAGCTCGCCAATGGATCAAGGCGATATTCAGCTACGCCCGAGCGAACGGCTGGACTACGTCGGACCCTGCCCGCGATTTGGCGGCAATCGCCAATCCAGGTCGAAAGGCGCGTAATTATGCTCACCTATCCCTGGATGAACTGCCCGAGTTCATTAACGCGCTCAATGCATACGATGGTTCGCAACTAGTGAAAGCGTGCGCGCGCCTGGCGCTCTGGACCGCCAATAGGCCCGGTGTGACACGGACAATCCGATGGTCGGAAGTGGATATCGATAACGCCCTCTGGAGAATCGATGAAGACCGCGATGGAATGAAACGTGGCTATTTCCATATCTCTCCGCTGCCACGGCAGGCCGTCGCAATGCTGCGAGAAATACAGCAGGTAACGGGCGGCTTTGAGTATGTCTTCATCGGACGAAATGACCCGCGTAAGCCGCTAAGCGATGGCGCGGTGGCCGGTATGTTTAAGCGTCTTGGTTATCACAAGAGGCAGACGATGCATGGATTCCGACACTTGATCAGCACAGCGCTGAACGACAAAGGGTACGAGGCGGACTGGGTGGAACGACAGTTGGCGCACGGCGATCCGAACAAGATTCGTGGCACATACAACAAAGCAACCTACCTGGAATCACGCCGAAAAATGATGCAGGAATGGGCAGACTACCTCGATCTTTTAGTGCGTTCAGCAACGATAGTTCAATTCAGATCGCGGGCGGGATAATTGCGAACCTTATGGGGGTATCAAAGCCAATGAGTAAAAAAGGATTCGCGAGATTCATCAACGTCATTATCACCTCATCCTAGTGAATACCTTTCGCTGAATGTGATAGATACGAAAGTGCGGATTGGCGAGCGAAACCAGATTCAGTCCGAACCGTGGTCCTACTTGGTGAACTTGGTCGACAAGAAGCACCATGATTTGATGCGATCTGCGAATTTAGCGGTTAGACGTAGATACGTATCGATTCGCGGAATTGGCTTAGTTTGCTCATCGATGCAATTGTTGGGAAACCATTTGTACAGAGAAGCAGTATGAACAAGCTCATGATAACTCGAGGCACTAACGGAAAACCCGTCTCATCACAGGCTCTGTGCGATACCCTCATAACCATTTCGCAACTTTCCGGCGTATGCTTTTTGGGTTTCCCCTTAATTGCGACACCGGATGGGAAAACTTTTCTTGATGCAACTTTGGTGAGCGTGGAAAAAGGTGTAGTGCTCATCGATCTCGTGGAAGGCAAAGATATTGGCGATTACGCGGCACGACAGGACGATCTAGCAAATAAAATAGACTCCAAACTTCGTCTTCACAAAGAATTATTGAGAGGCCGGGAGTTAATTCCGGAAATTCATGTATTAACTTTCGCGCCCGCGATCGAAGATATTTCTCGACATGAGCACGAGGGATACCCACTTACAAACGAGAGTAACTTTGCGGACATGCTTACGAGCATTTCATGGAAGAATGGAAACGACGACCTATATCGGCGGACACTTTCTGCTATTGAGAATTTGTCGTCCATCCGAAGGAGTCGACTCAAGCGCGAAGTTCACAAGCACGACTCTCGTGGAGCCAAGCTGAAAAAACTGGAGGATTCCGTTGCGACACTAGATCACCGTCAGAATCGTGCGGTTGTCGAGACTTTCGATGGAGTGCAAAGGATTCGCGGACTAGCAGGGTCGGGAAAGACCATTGTGCTTGCCCTAAAAGCTGCTTATCTGCATACGCAACATCCGGATTGGCACATTGCTGTTACATTTAATACCCGTTCACTAAAGGGACAGTTTAAACGCCTCATCAATAATTTCTGCATCGAACAAAGCGGCGAGGAGCCAGACTGGACCAAGGTACGAATTATCAATGCTTGGGGGGCACCCGGAAACGACGAGCGCGATGGTATTTACTATGAATTTTGTCGGCGTACGGGACAGGATTTTTTTGATTTTCGATCTGCGAGCAACGCATTCGGCGGCAGCCAATCTGCTTTTGACGGGGCCTGCAAAAAAGCTTTGGCTAATCATCCTTCCAGCATCGATTTTTATGATGCAATTCTTGTCGACGAAGCCCAAGACTTTTCGGCGAGCTTCTTACGCTTGTGTTACAGCTTACTTAAAACTCCAAAGCGATTAGTTTACGCATATGACGAATTGCAGAATTTATCCGGTGGTTCATTACCTCCGCCAGAAGAAATATTTGGAGCTGACCAAAACGGGCAACCCACTGTATCATTCGATACCGATCCACGCCGAGACGTAATACTTCAGAAGTGCTATCGGAACTCACGTCCTGTCTTAGTCACCGCACATGCCCTTGGTTTTGGGATATACCGAGAACCACCTAGAGGCGCAGAAACCGGACTAATTCAGATGTTCGATCAGCCCACTTTGTGGGAAGAAATCGGGTATCGAGCAAAAGACGGCGTATTGACGAAAGGGTCCGCGGTCAGCCTTGAGCGCACAAACGACACTAGTCCGGAATTCTTGTCCGACCACTCTAGCATCGATGATTTAGTCGTTTTCAGCGAATTTAGAAATAAAGCGGAGCAGAACGCCTGGCTCATAGAACAGATTAAAAAAAATATCGAGGAAGAAGAGCTTCGTCACGACGACATAATTGTTATCCACCCCGATCCAGTCACTGCGCGAGAGCAATTAGGTCCTATCCGCAAGGCATTGTTCGACATTGGGGTCCAGAGCCATCTTGCCGGAGTAGACACAGTGGCTGATGTGTTCTTCAAACCCGAAAGCACTTCTGTCACCTTCACGGGCATTTACCGTGCAAAGGGTAACGAAGCCGGGATGGTTTATGTAGTAAATGCTCAAGACTGCGACGGCTTCGGCGTTGGTTTAGCGACCGCTCGAAATCGGTTATTTACTGCAATTACACGAAGCAAAGCTTGGGTGAGAATCATCGGATACGGTCCCGGAATGACGCGCCTGAAGCAGGAGTATGAGGCACTTTGTCAACGTCGTTTCGCATTGAACTTCATTTACCCAACCGATGAACTGCTTGGCAAACTAAGAGTGATTCATCGCGACATTTCTCCTCTCGAAAAACTTCGATTAGAGAAAAAGCGGGGACGTGCAAATGAACTTGTCGACGCATTAGAACGCGGAGAAATTGTACCAGACGACCTAGACGGTGAAACTCGCAAGAAGTTGCTTGAATTGCTCAAAGGAAATGGTTGATGGCGCCGTCCCTCTCCCAAGGCATCAAGGCGGATATGGAGGGGCTACTTTCGTCGCTAATTGGGCAGGGACTTATTGACGATCAAAATTTTCCTTACTTGCGACAGGTTTCGTCTGATTGCTGGGAAGTCACATGGTCTGGAGCGGAACATATATCTGTTAGCCTCGCGAATGTTGACTATTTTGAAATTCACCGCGAGCTTTCGGATAAGCGTTCATATACAGCCAAGTTAATTGACGGAGCCTTGCTTCAAATGATGTACTTATTTGAAGAAGAAAATCTAATTAAGCATCGGCTCGCATACTTTCCTTCTCCTTCGCTTCGACCGTTTCTCGAAGAGCCTGAAACCTATCTTCGGGACGAAGTTTTTGTTGAGATTGTTTCCAGACGAATCATCCCTTTCCCGATACGCTTCGATTTCGACATAGCGGCAGCACAGAATATGGCTCACCCTATTTGCCACCTCACATTGGGAGACATCGAAAATTGTCGTATCCCTGTTTCGGCTCCGCTTACTCCTAGATGGTTTGTCGAATTCGTAATTCGAAACTTTTACCACGTTGCGAATTTTAGGTTTGCTGACTTTCTACCGAATCATAGATGCAAGCTCAACCAAACGATTACCATAGAAGAAGCTCAGATGATTCACCTAGTAGTGAATTATTAGAAGTGCCCAAAATTAGGTTTTTATCCTAAATGTCGCTTCACGAAATTAACATCAATTGGAACCACGCGTGAATGACACTACGTTGATCTTAAAGGCTGCCGCCTTCGCCGCGCACAAGCATCGCGATCAACGGCGAAAGGACGCCAAAGTATCTCCGTACATCAACCATCCGCTGGAATTGGCGCGCGTATTAGCGGAAATTGGCGGCGTGACGGATGCCGCGACGCTTTGTGCCGCATTGCTGCATGACACCATCGAAGACACGGCCACGACAGCGCACGAGATTGAGCGCGAGTTCGGTCCAGAAGTTGCGGCCTTGGTTTGTGAGGTAACCGACGATAAAACTTTACCCAAAGCAGAGCGCAAACGTCTCCAGCAGGAACATGCTGCCTCCCTATCGAGCAAAGCCAAACTCGTGAAACTTGCCGACAAGATTTGCAATTTGAACGATATAGCCCTCTCCCCTCCGGCTGACTGGGATGTAATTCGAAAACGCGAATATTTTGACTGGGCGAAAGGCGTCATCGACCGCCTGCGTGGTGTCGACCCTAAACTGGAGGCGGCTTTCGATGCCGCCTATGTGGCGCGGCCCTGAGGCGTCGAGAGTTCGTCTGCTACCGCCTGAAACGCTTCCAACGCTGCTTGCAAGTTATCGACGATCTGCGCAGCGATCACATCCGGCGGCGGCAGGCTGTCTACATCGTCCAGGCTTTCGTCCTTGAGCCAAAAAATGTCCAAATTGAGCTTGTCGCGTTTTAACAGATCATCCACGGCGAAGCGTTTGAATCGCTCTGTCTCCTCTCGCTGATCGATGCGGCCAGCGCTGTAGCATTCAGCAAACTCATCGAGATCGGCAGGCTTCAGCGGGTTTTTCTTGAGCGTGAAATTCTTGTTCGTGCGGAAATCATAAACCCACAGCGCTTTGGTGTTTGGTTTGCCGTCAGCGCGCGGAGCATGCTTGTCGAAGAACAGCACGTTGGCCTTGACGCCTTGCTTGTAGAAGATGCCGGTGGGTAAACGCAGCAAAGTGTGAAAATCGAACTGCGTTAGTACGCGGCGGCGTATACCTTCGCCCGCGCTGCCTGCCTCGAACAGCACATTGTCCGGCAGCACCACGCCAGCGCGTCCGCCACTCTCCATGATGGTGAGAATATGCTGCATGAAGTTGAGCTGCTTGTTCGAGGTGGTAAATTTGAAATCCCCGCGCTCATAGCTCTCCTGCTCGGTCTCTACTGCGCCGTCTTCGCCGATCACCCGGTAGCTGCTTTTCTTGCCGAACGGCGGGTTGGTCAGGATCACGTTGTAGCGGTCGCCGGGGTCACTGGCCAGCGCGTCGCCGGATTTGATCGGACTCTCGCCGTTGCCGATACCGTGCAAGTAGAGGTTCATGCCGCACAGGCGTACCACCTCGTCCACGATGTCCACGCCGCTGAGTGATTGCTCGCGCAATTTGCGTTGGTTCCCTCGGTCTTGCGCGCCGGGCTGCTGACGCATGTGCTCGTAGGCCGACAGCAGAAAGCCGCCGGTGCCGCAGGCTGGATCGTGCACCGTCTCGCCGATACGCGGGTCGACAAGTTTTACCATCACGTCGATCAGCGGGCGCGGCGTGAAGTATTGACCGGCGCCGGACTTTACCTCGGCTGCATTCCTTTCCAATAGGCCCTCGTAGATCGCGCCCTTCACATCCACACCAATACCGATCCAGGTCTCGTTGTCGATCAGCGAGACCACGCGCTTGAGCTTGGCCGGGTCGGTGAGTTTGTTCTGCGCCTTGCGGAAGATCGTGCCGATTAGGCCCTTTTCCTTGGCTAGCGCCTCGAGCGTATGTCGGTACTGGAGTTCTAGGTCGTCTCCTGCAAGTGGGCCCAGTTTCTCCCAGCGCCATTGAACCGGGATGATCGAGGGCTCACCCAGCAATTCACTGCGTTCCTGATCCATTTTCAGGAACAGCAGGAAGGTGATCTGCTCAACGTAGTCGCCATAGCTGATGCCCTGGTCGCGCAGGACGTGCGCGTAGTTCCAGACTTTTGAGACAAGGCTGCTGTAGTCGTTGCCGTTGGCGTTCATGCGGGTTCTTTGGAACTATTCTTCGACACGGCTTTGGTCTTGCCGGACGACGCGTGGCGTTCGGCGGAGATTCGTTGAAGGAGCGCTGCGGCTGGCTCGTCTGTCGGGTCCTGCGCAACAAGTTGGCCGGAAAAAGCAAACTTCAGCGTCGACTGACGCAGCGCTTTAGCAAACATCGATTGCCTTTCGATTGCCCTCGCAGTGGCGTCAGCTTTACTGATCAGCTCACTAGTACGCGAAATCGCCTCGTGCTGCTCCGCCTCTGTGGGACACGGAGTCGCAAACTCCCGCAGTTGTTCCAGGTTCAGTGTTTTTCGCGCGACCTCGCGCGCATTTTCGGTGAGCAACTGTCGCGTCTTCTCGTAACGGAGACACAGCTCGAGCCATTCAGCCAGCACATGCGATGTAGGCGCGAGAACGCCGACAGCTCGAGCAACGTTGGCTCCAGCCAACTCAATTGGGACTATAGCGGTCCGTCCAATCGTCCCTACGAGCGTAAGAAGTACTTCTCCACCATGCAATTGAGTGCGCGGAAATTCGCCCGCAATCGCGGGCGCAATCTTCTTGAGATTCGATGTCTCGATGACGCCGTCGGCTACATCGCAGACCCGCACCATCAATACGCCGTCAGTCAAATCCTCGCCCGGTTGTAGTACACCGTAGGCAATTGGGCGCTCGGCCTTCGTCGCCTGCTCTAGCGAGAGTTGAGTCCAAGACTGCGGCACCTGGCCAGCAAGTCCAAGCCTTGGAATCGAGGGCTCCTCGTACTTCTGCTTCCACTTGTCGTTGGTAGGCGTAATGCCCTTGGCCTTCATCTTGTCCAGCTCGGCCTTTTCCCAGTCTTCGCGGCGGGCCTTGAGGATGCGGGCAAGCAGGGCTTCGCCGGATTCGAGCTTGTCCTTGTTCTTTTCGCGCAAGTCGCGCGAGAGTTCGCCAGTGACGGCGGCCTTGAGGACAGACTGGCGGTAACGCTCCACCAGCTTCTGCACCCGCTCCAGCGCGCGTTCGCCTTCTTCGATGCGGCTGAAGAGTTCGTCGATCTTGGAGACAATACGTTGCTGCTCGTTGGTCGGCGCAATGGGAACTTCGTGTGCCTTCAGAATCGTCTGGCTGATATTGAGCTGAGTTCCACCCTGGCCCTCTTTGATGAGTCGATGCCGCTCGGACATCAGCAAGTAGAAGAGATAGCGCAGGTCTAGGCCGTGCGCCGGCTTGCAGAACGCAATAGCCTGATTGGTAGCGCAGGGCATCGTGGTGATACCCAGTTTGCCGATGGACCCGTACATTGCGACTAAGAGGGTCCCGGCCTCCAGGAGTTTCGCTGATGAATTCCGGAGGCCGTGCTCGGTAATCGCCTCTTCCGCTGCTTCGATTCGTCCATCCGAAAGGTCGCCAATTTTCAGCCACGGGATTGATCCGCCGTAGGCCTTCGGATCGCCACGCGAAGGCGTGCCGCCGCTACCCCAGGTTCCAACCACTGCAAGTGGGGCGCTGGCCCAGCCGGGCGGCAGTTCATCTGTCATGCTGTCAGCGCCTCGCTCAGTTCATCCAGCATCCCATTCAACTCGGCGCCAAACAGCTTGCGCGCCGCGATCACGCCACCCCACGCCGTGAATGGCTGGTCCTTTGTAAGATCCGCAGGAGCGATCTCGACGTTGGCGGTTAAATAATCCTTGATGGCTTTTAGCCAGTTCATCTGTTCCTCATTGAAGTCTCGGCCGGCTTTCTTCTGCCGGCCGATCCATAGATTGAATTTTTGTTCCACGCGCGCCGCATAGGGCTCCAAGGTCTCGGCTTGCCCGGTTGCAAACTGCACCAGCGATATGATGTCCGTAAGCACTTTGTCGCTAGGCGCACCGCGGACGAGCGCGGCTTGTACTCGCTTGTAAGCTTGCCATACATCCGCGGTGGTCAAGTGAAACGGTGGATCGGTAAGTCGAGTGGCTAGCTCCTTGATGCTGGCGTACGTCAGTCGGCGCTTGGGGAATGGCTGGCTGTACAGAATCTGCAGCGCCAGTAATTCGTTCTTGTTCGCCTCGATGAACTCCTTGAATGATGTTACCCGCTGCTGCGACTGCTGCAGATCAAATCCGACACTCATCACTTCGTCGGTGGAAAGTTCGTCGATGATAATGTCAGTCTTCTTTTTGATGAGTTTTATAAGGTTGCGGAGGTCCGCGCTATCTAGCGGTGCGCAAGCTTGGTCTTTAAGGTCCGATTGCGCGGCCGATATCTGCGCGACAGAAGCCAACTCCGCTGCGCCGTGGCGCATGATGAGTTCGGCCTCCAGAATGTCCGGGCTGATGGCGTTCAGCAATCGCGCGGCCAATCTTTTAAGGCTCACATCGGCCCCGGCCTGCGCGATTCGCTGCCGGTCTTCTTCATCTATCTGCCGATCCAGTGCGGCCAACCGGCCAGCCAGGCTGGAAATCGCATCCTCGTCGCGCCTGCCTTGTGCGATTTGCTCGATCAATTTATCGAACGGTAACGTCCTTTTGCGTTCGAGCGGTTGGCTAACGCTTTTCTTGCCCTCTGTAACGCCGACGGCATCGATCAGTACGAAGCGTGTCTTGGTTTGTGCATCGGGCGTTACCTGCTTCAGGTCCGCGTCGTTGATAGTGCGCACGCCACGTCCCTTCATCTGTTCGAAGTAGCCCTCTGACTTCACGTCACGCATGAAGATTAGGCACTCAACCGGCTTAATGTCGGTGCCGGTGGCGATCATATCGACGGTCACGGCGATGCGCGGAAATGGGTCTACGCGAAATGCGGCAATCAGCTCTTTGGGCTTCTCGCTGGTTTGGTAGGTAATTTTTTTGGCAAAGTCATTGCCCTGGTCAAACACCTGACGCACTAGCGTAACGATTTCTTCCGCATGGTTGTCGTCTTTGGCGAAGATTAGCGTCTTAGGCACCCATTGGCCGCTACGGCCGGGAAACAGATCGGTGAATAGCCGCTCTTTGTAGCACTGGAGCACGGCGCGGATTTGATTTGGCACCGTAACTGAGTTGTCTAACTCCTGCTTTGCATACGGCAAGTCCGCATCGAGTTGTTTGTAGCGAATGGCGCGTGTGCGGCGATCACGCACGGGTACTTGGTAGTTCGCGTCCACCATACCACCCTGTTCCGTAATCCGAGTCTTAATGCGAAACACTTCAAAACCGACGTTTACGCCATCCACCACCGACTGTTCGTAAGGGTATTCCGCCACCAAGTTATTGAAGAAGAAACCCAACGTGTGCGCCGAGGGCGTGGCGGTGAGGCCGATAAGATGGGCGTCAAAATACTCCAGCACTTGGCGCCAAAGTCCATAGATAGAACGGTGGCATTCGTCGGTAACAATAAAGTCGAACGTTTCAATGGGGATGGCAGGATTGTAGGTCACGGGCCGCAGCTCGCCGTCGTCGTTGGTCCAGGTTTCAAAGGCGGAAGCTTCTTCGTTCGCCTCATCCAGTTCCTCGCCACGAAGCATGGCGTATAGGCGCTGGATGGTAGTTATTACGACTTTCGCATCCGGGTCGATGCGGCTCCCATGTAGGTGCTGCACGATGTAGGTCTGGACAAATTTGCGTCCAGAACCGGGCGGTTCGAAGTTCTGATATTCCTTGAGCGTTTGGTCGCCCAGGTTGTTCCGATCAACCAGAAACAGGATGCGTTGAGCCTGCGCGTGTTTGAGTAGGCGCCAGGAAAACGTACATGCGGTAAACGTCTTTCCCGCACCAGTCGCCATTTGGATTAGCGAACGCGGTCGATCTTCGCCGAGAGACATTTCAAGGCCTTTGATCGCCTCAATCTGGCATTCGCGAAGGCCGGTGGTGTCTAGCTCAGGCATACGGCGCAGCCCACCACGAAGCGTGTCGGGTTCTTTTAGCCAGCGGTGCAGAGTATGCGGCGTGTGAAAAGCAAAGATACGGCGCGAGCGCGGCTTGGGGTCGCGTGTGTCCCGAAAATAGGTTTCGTCGCCGGTGGATTCGTAGTCGAAGCGCAATTGGTCGCCCCAGCGCGCCAAATGCTCCGGCAACTTAACCATATAGCGCTCGGCTTGCTCCGCCACACCGCTCAAAGTAACGCCGGCTTTTTTGGCCTCAACCACACCCGCGGCCTTACCGCCGACGAATAACAAATAATCGCAAGGACCGCCGGGTAAAACGAACTCGCGAACAGCGACGCCCTCCCCTGCATTACGGTTGAACTCCGAAACGCTTTGGAGCGCCCAGCCGGCGGCCGTAAGCAACTTGTCGATGGTTTCTCGCGCGCGCTGTTCTGGCGTAAGCGTCATAGGTAATCAGGCGGGCCGACTTTGGGGATGATTTTTCGCATTCGCCGGAATTCTTCGGACACGCTTAGTATGATACAGGCTTGCCGTCTTCCAAAGGCGCGCGAATTTCGCTCCGCACTGGACGTATCGTTACCAGGAACAGTGGTCGATGAACAACTTTGAATTTGACGACTTTGATTATTGGCGTCTCTGCGAGGAACTAACGATCATGGAGGCTGCCCTCTTGGTCGCCGGGGTTAGCCCTGCGCAAAATAGTTACGTAGAAAATTGGGACGTTGAAAAGAGGCCACTTGGATATGAAGCCGCGAAGTCTGCGATTCGCAACGCGCTCAAGAAAAAGTCGATTCCTGGAACCGTCATGGAGGAAAGCGATCACGATATAAACGGCAATCCTTTTCCAATCCCTGGTACGGTGTCTCTAAATTCAATTGTTGAAGTCGACGGCTTACGAGAGTGGCTTAGGGGCCGCGGTCTCCGACATGGTTTCTTTTTTCCGGAGAAAGAAGTTCCGCCCGACTATCTGGACCCCAAGCATCCCCGTTACGCACCAAAGCTTGCGGCGGCCGTTAGCGCATGGTTAGCAATCTCAAACCCACAAGGTAAACATCCTAAACAAGCACTCGCGAAATGGCTCCGAGAGAACGCGACGCGATTCGGATTAACCGATGATGACGGAAAGCCAAACGAAACAGGCATAGATGAAACAGCCAAGGTTGCCAATTGGCTTCCTTCGGGCGGCGCGCCCAAAACCCCGGGGAGCTAAAACCACCCCTATTTAACTTCCTGATCTTGGCGGACAAAAAGTCCAAGGCGATGTAACCCCACTCACACTCGGAGCGGTCTTGGGGCCTGATTACTACCAATTTGACGAGAGTTATTTGATAACCACCCACCTATTCGATAGGTGAACTCGCGACTTTAATTTGGCCCAAGCCGATGCGTTCTGTTTCGCACCAACGGCGTCTCATTTAACAGGGCCAAATCGATGAAAAATTCACACCGAGAGAACACCAGTATTCTGCGACGACGTGACCTAGAAAGCCGCATCGGTCTTTCCAGAAGTACGATTTACGACAAAATTAATCCGCATTCGCCGCGCTACGACGTTACGTTTCCGAAACCGATTCGCTTAGGAAATGGCGCTGCGGTCGGTTGGCTGTTGCATGAAGTGGAACACTGGTTAGGTGAGCAGATCGAGAACAGCCGCAAGTCGCAGGCGTGAACACTCAAGTGCGTCAGCCGCGCACGCATCGGCGCTTGCCGAATCCTCGCCTGGTGAAAATCCACCGCAACTACTCGGCGGAAGAAATAGCTGCTCTTCTTGGCGTTCACAAAAATACGGTTCGAGAGTGGCTACGCCGCGGTTTGCCGGCGCTTAAAGACCGTAGGCCAATGCTAATTCTCGGTCGAGACCTCTCCGAATTCCTGACTGCGCGGCGCAAGGAAAACAAGCGACCATGTCAAAGCGGGGAAATCTATTGCGTGCGCTGTCGACGCCCGCAAAAACCGGCAGGCAGCAAGGTCCAATACATTCCGCTCACGGTAGCCAGCGGTAATCTCATCGGTATCTGCCCCGAGTGTAATACGAAGATGTACCGCCGAATCAGCGCGACGCGTCTTAATCAAGAGTTGGAGATTCAGGCCTTCTGCTTGCCGCTGGCACGAGAACACATAGTCGAGAGGCGTCAGCCCTCCGTGAGCAGTGACTTCAAGCAGGAGTGATTTGATATGCAGCAGCACAACGCAAAAAATGAGCGCATCAAACGACAGTATTTGACCTACCTCCGCGAAGCTAAACGGCAAAGCGAGGCGAGCGTTGATGCTGTCGCCGCGGCTTTGGCGCGGTTCGAAATTCACACGCACTACCGAGATTTCAAAGCTTTTCATCACCAGCAAGCCGTCGCATTCAAGCGCCAATTGGCCAGCAAGGAAAGTCGGACGACCGGTATCAAGCTGAGCAAGGCGACCCAGTACGCAACGCTCTCCCACCTCAAACGTTTCTTCCAGTGGCTTGCTGATCGACCCGGCTATAAATCCACTGTGCAGTACGCGGACGCCGACTACTTCAATCTTCCGGATAAAGATTCTCGTGTGGCGACCGCAAGACGAGAGCGGCCTGCTCCAACACTGGAGCAGGTTTGCCATGTACTCGAACAGATGCCTCGCGAGACGAATATCCATAAGCGCAATCGAGCGTTGGTCGCCTTCGTGCTGCTGACTGGAGCCCGCGACGGCGCCGTAGCGTCACTAAAACTGAAGCACGTAGATCTGGAAAGCGGGAGCGTTCACCAGGATGCACGCGATGTGCGAACTAAGTTCAGCAAAACTTTTACCACCTTCTTCTTCCCGGTGGGTGATAACGTACGAAGGATCGTCGAGGATTGGGTACTGCTCCTGCGCAAATCATTGCTCTGGGGCCCGGACGATCCTCTGTTTCCACGTACGCGGGTGGCGCTCGACAGCAACGGTCATTTCGCGCCTGGCGGTCTTGAGCGTGCGCACTGGAGCACCGCGACACCCATCAGAGAAATCTTTCGTAACGCATTCGCAAGCGCCGCGCTGCCCTATTACAATCCACACAGCTTACGGAACACTCTGGCCCATCTCGGAGAGCAAATTTGCCGCTCCCCTGAAGACTTCAAGGCATGGAGCCAAAATTTGGGCCACGAAGGCGTTCTGACAACGTTCAATAGTTACGGTAACGTTGCAACAAGGCGCCAGGGGGACATCATCCGGAACCTCTGTATGGTCGCGGACCAACCGAAGGAATTTACGCCTGAACTCGTGGCAGCGATGATGAATCAATTCCTACGTACAGGCGCGCAGCCCAAAAACTGAGCGCAGTTTCGGCGATATTGAAAGCAATTTGAGTAGCAAAATGTGTAGCAATTTTGCATTAGCCAAGTGTTTCTACTTCAAACACCGACACTTAGCGGTGAGGTTCGAATCCTAGTCCCAGCCAATTAAATCAATAACTTAAGAAATAGGCCGAGGGATTCATAAAATCGTGTAGCCGCTATGTAGCCGCCGCGATCAACCTCTCGATCACAGACGAACGAGTCGTCTGCGTTTCTCGCCAGGATTGCGATTGCTATACGTTAGGTGCGCAAGATGGCTGGTGAATTGGTCCTTCGTATCTTCGATGTTGAGCATGGCGCTTGCGCCATTTTGCTGGCGCCCGACGAAAAGCGCATTGCCATGGTCGACTCCGGCCATAACGCCTCAACTAAGTGGCTTCCCGGTCCATTCATCCGCGACGTGCTTCACCGCCAAACTCTGGACTATTTGCTAGTCACCAATGCCGACCAAGACCATCTCAGCGGCTTGGAAACCCTTTGGACGTGCGGCATCTCCGTAACGACCCTGCACCGCAACCCATCGCCCAATGCAAATACGCTTCGTCACATTAAACAAGCCCAGGGTGAACTAACCGATGACATCGAGCGTTTTCTGAAGATTCATGAAGAATACATCCACCCAGTTCCCGTGCCATTCGACGCAGGCATGGGTGGGGTGAGCCTTTCCGTGTATCACAATTCGTACCCCGCATTTACTGATACAAACAATCTTAGTGCGGTGTATTTCATCGAGTTTGCAGGGTTCAAAATCATTTTCCCCGGGGACATGGAAAAAGCAGGCTGGCGCGCCTTACTTGCCGATCGCAACTTCACCCACAAACTCGCAGGCACGAACATCCTAGTAGCTTCACACCACGGTAGAGAGAGCGGGTTCTGCCCCGAGATCTTCGACCACTTCGCGCCCGATGCCGTGGTGATTTCTGATAAGCCGATTATCCACGCGACGCAAGATATGGTCCCGGATTATCGAGATGTAATCGGAGAAGGCGTAATAGTTCAAGGCCATACTTCACGCCGACATGTGTTGACCACTCGTCGCGATGGCGACATTGCTTTCATCGTTTCGCCCACCGGCGCTTATTCGGTCCATACTTCCAAAGGCATCGCGTGATGGCGATGCCACTCAAAACCCAAAACGCCCCGAGAATATGGGCTGTAGTGATCGCAGATGCAGTTATATTACTCGGACAACTGCACTCTGATTCGCCGTTCTCACTTACCACACTTGGCGCAGATTTTCCTCGCTGGGTTGTAGCTCTCGGGGGGCCTGTAGCAGTAAGCGCACTTTGTTCACTCCTATCGCCGGAGATGAAGGCATCTCTCGTCTTCTGGCGAATCCGCGACGTGCTTCCAGGTCACCGCGCGTTTTCCGTATACGCACAGAGCGATTCCAGGATCGACACCACCTTATTGGAACAGGCTATTGGACCATTTCCTGAGCTACCGAAGGACCAAAACACCCTCTGGTATCGACTCTACAACCAGATTAAGTCGGACTCTCGTGTCTCCGACCCTCATCGGCAATTCTTACTTTTTCGAGAACTCGCCGCAGTGTCGGCAATGCTTGCCGTAGGGGCACCGGTCGCTCTTGCCCCTATGGCTACCACGAAGTCTGAACTCTGGTTCGCGTTCATGTTTTTCGCCGTCCAGTATCTCGTGAGTATGGTCGCGTCGCGCCACCATGGCGTGCGACTCGTGAAAAATGTTCTGGCCATTCATGCCTCGGTGCGCCATGAGACTCTATCGGCTCCAACTAACTGAGTTCAAGAAAGACGGCGCATGACATTAGATGTTAAAGAAGCCACAAATCTCGCGAACGAATTGACGGACCTTGTCTCAGGCTCGGCCCATTTGCCCGACTCTCAAAGACGAGCCGGTGAAATTTTCTTTCGACTGCAGGGATTTGCACCTTCAGATGGTTATTTCAGAGAGAAATGGTCCTCTGCAAAAGAGATGGTTGACCATTTTTTCAGTGGCAGAACCTCAAGGCGGTTTAAATCAATGAACGCCTTTAATGCAGATCTTTGTGGGGAGATTTCAAAGCTACAAATGGCCATAGCCACTCGTGGTCGAAACGCCGAAAGTAACGAATGAGCTTGCGTGCATCTACCGGGAGCCGAATGTGGACATAATGAGTTCCGCGTCGAATGCGATAGCTCTTACGAAAAGACTTCGAGATATCTCAAAAAATATTGAGCAAGCAGAGTTCAAGAATTTGCTCGCTGATTTGTCGAATGAATTAGCCGATCTAAAGCTCGAAGCAGCTTCGCTGAAGGAACAAATCGCAACGCTCAAGGAAGAAAATGTGCGGCTCAAGTCTGTCCGAGCACCATCGGAAAAACCGATCACCAGACAGTACGGATGCTACAAGTTCTCGGATGACGAGAACTTGTACTGCACAGCTTGCTGGGACGTTAATAAAATGAAATGTGTAACCACCAGAGTGACTTATGAGGGCTATGCCGACCCAAAATTGAGCCAGGTGTTCCACTTACTCTACTGATTATTTGAGCAGCAGAGGACAAGGAGTGATCACCATGGACATGATTGGCAGGATCCGGCGTTTGAGTCGCCGAGGTAAGAAATCAGTACGCGAGATTTCGCGGGTCACCGGGCTGTCGCGCAATACCGTCACCAAGTGGCTGCACGATGAAGGTGCGGACGCGCCCAAGTACCGACGCGCCGAACAATCCAACAAACTCAGCGCCTTCCACGAGGCCCTCAAACAGGCCTTGAAAGCAGATGCACATCGCCCGAAGCGCGAGCGCCGCACGGCGAAGGCGCTCTACGGGGAGATTAAACGCGCAGGCTATGCCGGCGGCTACTCGCGGGTGACGGATTTTATTCGCACGTGGCGTGCGCACGCCGGGCAAACGGCGCTGGTGAATGGAATGCCTTTGTGCCGTTGTCCTTCGCGCTCGGCGAGGCGTTCCAGTTTGACTGGAGCGACGAAGGATTGGTGGTCGGCGGGATTTACTACCGACTACAGGTCTCGCACCTCAAGCTATGCGCGAGTCGTGCGTTCTGGCTGGTGGCCTATCCCAGCCAAGGCCATGAGATGTTGTTCGATGCCCACACGCGCAGGAAAAGGAGACATCCCTAATTAGCGCCTAATTTGGGATGTCCCCTTTTCCCATGCTTTGTTCGCGCCAGCCGGCGCCGGTATATTCGGCGCGCAATTGCGGCTGCCTTTGCGTCAGCTCAATGCCGAGTTTGGGCAGTACTTTCTGCACCAATAGCTCGTTGCTCTTCAACAGGCCGTCGATGGGCGCCGGTCCCGCCGCCATCCACGGAACGATCAAATCGGTCTTCAGCATCTCTAGCATGCCGGCTAGTTGGCGCGTGACGGTGTCGACGGAGCCGCACAAGGAATAACCGCGTTCGCGCATGGTCGCCGGGGTGTTGGCAATCGCGCCGGTTTCACCGGGATGGCGCAGCGCTTCATTGAAATGGAACCAATCGTGCCAGCGGGTCCAGATATAGCCGAGTCCACGTTCCTGGATGGCGATAGCTTCGGCATCGGTATCCGCCACCACAATCTCGCGGAAATGGCCGACACCCTGACCCCAGGCGAGGCGGTTACCGGCGGCCTGCGAAGCGCTGTAGTAGAGATCTATCGCACCGCGGGCATGAGCCTCGATGGGGGAGAAGATGATCGGCGTAATGCGCTCCTGCGCAGACCACTCGATGGTCGCCGGACTCATGGTGAAAGGCATGAAGGTTTCGATCGTGGACGGCAGCTGCAAGGTCAGGGGCGCAATACCGACTTGCTTAAGTTCACCGCTGTCGCTGACCATGCCGGGCGCCATCGCGCGGGTCGCCGGATGGTTCCATTCAATGCCGCGCGGCGGGATGGTCCAATGCTTGCCCTCATGGCGGAACATCGACTCCGACCAGGCTTTGCGGATGATTGCGTAGTGTTCGTTGAACAGTTCGCGGTTGATGCGATCGTGTTCGGCGAAATCCGGGTCATTGGCGGCGGTCCAGACCGCGTTCATCTTCTGCCCAACGGTCATGACGTGGCGCGCCTGATAGCCACGGGCGAAGCCGGCGCACATCCGACCTTCGGACATCTGATCGAGCATCGCGAGGTCTTCGGCCAGCAGGATCGGATTGCGGGCCGGCAGCACATTGCCCATCTGCCCGATGCGCAGTCGACGAGTCTGCATTGCGGCCCACAGCCCCAGCATCACTGGATTGTTCGAGACTTCCAAGCCTTCGAGATGAAAGTGGTGCTCGGAAAAGGCGACAAAGTCAAAGCCGAGTTCCTCGACCTGGCGCAGCAGGCGCGCGCAATCGGCCAGGCCACGCTGGTAGTAATTGGGATTCTGGCCGGCAAAGCCGCGTTCAAAATCGGCGGGCGTGGCGCCCGCGCTCGGCAAGAGAAAGGCGCCCAGGCGAATTTTCATGACATATCATCTCCCCGCGCGCCGGCTGATACGCGGCGAACGCCATGAATTGTTTGTGCCAACAAGGAACTGGCCGGTGGCAATGTAGGTGAATCCGGGCCAGGCGCCGCAGTCTAATATATTAGTATGCCAATGCCTATGCTCGATTGCGCGATGTCTATTCGAGGCCGGATACAGAAAAGGGAACATCCCTAATTAGGGGTGTCCCCTTTTATGCACGTGCGAATGAAATTGGTGTTACCGCGCGCGCCCGAGGTGGGATTCGTCGTGTATGTCGTCACGGCTCTAACCCTACCTTCTTCATCAAGGCGATGAAGCGCGGGTCATCACGCAGCGGATCAAGTTCAGGATCGACTCTCCACCACGGAACGTAGTACGAATGCTCGTCCGCCGCCTGCGCTAATGAAGCGAACGCGCCTTCCATGTCACCCAGCCCGATCTGCACCGTCGCCAGGAAGCTCGCGGAAACAAAGTGCTCGCGTGAGCGCTCGCGCAGTGCATCGAGCACGCGGCTCGCCGCCGCTGTATCACCACTATCCGCATACGCACGCCCGAGTGCCGAACCATATTCCGAGATACCAAATTGGTCATCCACGCGCTTCAGTTCGCTGATCGCCTCCGGAAAGCGACCGACGCGCGTATAAGCGCGTCCAAGCCATATGCAGGCGTACCAATAGTCCGGATTACGTTTGAGTGTCGCGCGCAGTGAGGCCATGGCCTCCTCGTAACGGCGTGCCAGATAGAGGTTGGCGCCGAGAAATGTGTTGGTCTCCGGAGATAGCGGGTCCAGCGCCACCGCGCGGCGGGACTCGGCAATTCCTGCTTCGGTATGGCCGGTCGCGAGCAGCAACCAGCCATACCACTGATGGGCAGACGCCAGGTCTGGCTGAAGCGCGAGCGCCGTTTCCATCTCGCGGCGGGCGGCCGCCTCGTCGTGCTCGTAATAGAAATGCACGCCCCCCAGGATGGTGTGCGCTTCCGCCAGGGACGGGTCGAGTTTTAACACCTTCTCGGCCAGCTCGCGTGTCCGTGGGAAGGCTTCGTTGGCGGGGAGCGCGCCGTCGACCTGCATGAAGTAGTAGTAGGCCAAACCGAGGTACGGGAGGGCGTAGTTCGGATCGCTCGCGATCGCCGCCTGCAGGTATTGAAACGAATCATCGAGACTCGCGCCGGTTAGCAACGAGACCGCGTAGCGTGCTTTCAAGTAGAGCTGGTAGGCCTCTAGATTCTCCGTCGGTTTATGCTCGATAAGCGCTCGCTCACCGGCGCCGAGGGTGACTTTGAGCGCCTCCGCGACGGTCTGCGCGACCTCACTGCGGATCGCGAAAATATCTTTCAGATCGCGATCGTAGCGTTCAGACCACAGGTGATAACCATCCGCGGTATTGATGAGCTGCGCGGTGATGCGCACCTGGTTGCCGGCCTTGGCGACACTGCCTTCGAGCACGGCGCCGACGTGCAGTTGCCGACCGATCTCCTTGATGTCTTCGTTTCTACCCTTGAAAGCGAACGATGAAGTTCGTGCGACGACCTGCAGGCTCGAGATTTTGGACAACGCGGTGATCAGGTCTTCCGAGACGCCGTCGCTGAAATATTCGTTCTCCTTATCTGAACTCATGTTCACGAACGGCAGTACCGCGATGGTTTTGCGTGTCGGTGCCGGCGTAGAGTCGAGGGATTGCGGCGTTGTTGATGAATTGGCGGGCGCGGCAGGTGTAGGCGGTCTTGAGCTCTGCCACCACCCGGCAAGCCCCGCGATCAAGATACCAATAACGACGACTAGCGCTCCCACGATTCGCTTTGAACCACCGGTCTTTACCGCAACCGTGCCTTCAGCTTTCACCGGACTCGCCTTCTCGCTCGCCACTGGCGGCTCAAGCGGCGACATCCCGGCAAATCCCGCTTCGTGAATTTCGGTGGCCGACGCCACGCCTTTCAACGTGTAACTGCCGTGCGCACGCCATTGCACGGGCTGTCCGAAAGCACTTTGGTCGAGACGCTGCTGCGCACTCAAGGCGACTGCCGAGGACATCAACACTTGCGTCGGGCGTGCAAGACCACAGATCCGCGCCGCCAAATCGACCGCAAGTCCTTCCACGCGTGGATGCGTGAGATCGCCATCCGGCCCGGGGTTTTCGCTTACCTCACCCAAGTGCAGTCCAATGCGCACACCCGGCAGATCGGCTTCCAATCGATGCGCCTGCTGTAACCGTAACGAGAACATCACCGCCGCACTCGGTGTGTCGAAGGTTAGAAAACACCCGTCGCCCGCCCAGTCGACAATCCGGCCGGCGTATTCGCCGGCAAGCCGGCTCAAATGCGCGCGATGACGCGTAATCAGCTCACCGACCACTTGGTCGCCGTGTTGAGTCTTCAACGCCGTTGAATCCGCCAGATCAGCGAAGGCTAACGTCAAGATTCGTGAAGTATTCGACTCAGACATGATCATCAATTCACTCGAGTCCCGCCTCGCGCAGTGCCGCGTTGCGCCGGGCGTCGATGTCCGGGCGTGCGACACCGTAAGTGCGTTGAATAAAGTGAATGGAGAGTTTGGGTGCCGCGCGCCGCGCATCGGCGATCGCCGCACGAGCGGTCGCGAGATCGCCGAGCACGACCGCATTTAACGCGACGTACACATAGCCCCAGTAGTAACTGGGTCGCGCCGCGATGAGGCGATGGGCGGTTTCGAGCGACTCCGGGTAGCGCCCAAGCTCCCATAAGGCGCCGGCCGAATTGTCGTCCGCCATCCATGCGAACGGTCCTTGCGGGTCCAACTGCCGGACCATTTTGGACGACTCTATGCACGCTTCCGGCTCGCCGGCCAGCACCTGGAGCCAGCTCAGTACTGTCCATGTTTCGGGCATGCTCGGATTCAGGTCGACTGCGCGCTTGGCGGCGTCGAGCCCGTTCCGCACATCGCCCCGCAGCGCATAGACGGAGGCAAGTGCGGCATAGGCAACGGGTTCACGCGGATCGAGTTCATTCGCGCGTTGGGCATTCTCAAAAGCTTCCGTGGTCTGTTGTTCTAGGGACTCAGCCCAACCGAAGAACACTTCGAACATGTTAATCCACGCAAGGCGCGCCAGCGCGGAGGCGAAGCCCGGATCGCGAGCGATTGCCTGCTCGTAGTATCGTCGCGCTTGCGCATTCGCTTCGCGCGATTTCCAATTTTCATGCTGCTGGCCGAGCTGATAAAGGCTCCAGGCATCGAGGTTCGAGGTGCCGCGCTGCTGCGCGCGCTTCCCTTCCGCGCGGGTGGTATCACTCGCCACCGAGGCCGCAATCTTCCCGCTGATCTCATCCTGCAGCGC
Organism: uncultured Klebsiella sp.; assembly: GCA_964555355.1. GTDB lineage: Bacteria > Pseudomonadota > Gammaproteobacteria > CAIKBL01. The sequence goes on along the minus strand of CAZKRY010000008.1, from coordinate 45,327 downwards.
AAACAGATCAGTGACTTCACGATCGTAGGTGTCGGCCCACACGTGCTCGCCGGACGGGACATCGATCAACTGCGCGGTGACGCGAATGCGCGTACCGGCGCGACGCACACTGCCTTCCACGAGATAACGCGCACCCAGCTCACTACCCACGTGCTTTAGATCTAGGTTGCCACCGCGATATTGAAAGCTCGAGTTACGCGCGATCACCGGAAACGCGCGCCAGCTTGAAAGTCGCGTGATGAGATCTTCGGCCAGTCCATCCGCGAAGAAGGCCTGCTCGGGATCCGCGGACATATTGTCGAAGGGCAGCACCGCAATCGCCGGCCGATCACCGAAGCTGGGAACTTTTGTATCCGCCACAGGGGCCGGCTTCGCAGCGGCCGCGATCGGAATGACAGGCTCTTCCGGCGCGTGCGATCTGATCACATAAAAGCCGACGAGACCGAGCAGCAGCAACGAACCTACGGCAATTACCGCAGCTCGACCACGTGGTCGTGCGAGCGGGGCTGCCTTTTCACTCGCCATCGGCGCAACGAAGCGTGCGATACCCTCGAGTCCGACCTCATGGATCTGCAGCGCCTCGCCGAAACCTTTGAGGCTATAACCACCATAGGCTTGCCAACGTAATGGCTCGCGAAACAGTCGATGGTCCAGGCGCTGGCGCGCGCTATTGGCCACCGCCGCCGACATCAGCAGCTGGGCCGGCCGCGCGAGGCCCGCGATGCGCGCCGCAAGATCGACTGCCAGCCCCTCGACGCGCGGATGCGCGGCATCGTCTTCAGGCCCAGCCCGTTCGCTGACTTCGCCGAGGTGCATGCCGATGCGCACCCTCGGAAGATCGGGCTCGGCATGATGCGCTTGTTGCAAGCGCAGTCCGAATAGGACGGCCGCGCTCGGCGTTTCAAACGTCAGAAAGCAGCCGTCACCGGCCCAATCGATGATGCGCCCGCTGCTTTCGATAGCAAGGCTGCGCACATGCGTACGATGGCGCGCTATGAGTTCGCTGACCGCCTGATCGCCGCGTTGCGCCTTCAAGGCAGTCGAATCCGCGAGATCGGCGAATACCAGGGTCAGGATCCGCGAGACACCGGATGCCTCAGACATCGGATGCGCCCCTTACGTACGCAACAACGCTCAGCGTTTGGCTCTCGAAGTAACGGCGTTGAAGGCGCGCTGATGCGTTGACGCCCATCACAAGCCAACCTTCTTCATCAGCGCAATGAAGCGCGGGTCCGCGCGTACCGGGTCAAGTTCGGGATCGACTTTCCAGAGGTTGCTCCAATAAGACTTCTGCTCCTCCGCGCGCGTTAGCGCGGCGATGGCTTCGTCAGTTTCGCCGAGCCCGATATGAATCGTCGCGACATAGGCATCCGAGAGAAAGCGGTCTTGCATACGCTCGCGCATTTCCGCGAAGACCCTGCGCGCATTGGTCACGTCCCCGGCATCGGCATAGGCGCGCGCAAGTGCCGATTGGCTTTCACAACTGCCTTCACCTTCCAGGCGCTGCGCTGTCTCCAACTCGCTGATCGCCTCGCGATAGCGGCCCGCTCGCGCATAAGCGCGCCCGAGAATTTCATGCGCGTAGAAATAATCGGGGTCGATACTTACCGCTATACGGAGTTGCGTGATGGCTTCGTCGTAGCGCCGCGCCAAGTACAGGGTAAAGCCAAACACTGCGCTGATTTCGCTCGACAACGGATCGAGATCAACCGCGCGGCGCCCTTCGCTCAACGACTTTTCGACTTCGCCGAGACTGCTCAACAACCAACCGTAGAATTCATGCGCTGAAGCGAGGTCGGGCTGCATTTTTATCGCGAGCTCGTACTCCTTGGCAGCAGCGGCATGGTCATGGCGCAGCATCCAGTGCATTCCGGCGAGCCACACGTGGGCTTCGGCCAACGACGAATCGAGCTGTAATGCTTTCTCCGCTGCTTCGGCCATGCGCGGAAATGCGTCGCGTCCCGAGAACGCATAATCCGACGAGACCCAATAGGAATAAGCCATGCCATTGTAGGCCAGCGCATAGCTCGGATCGCGCGCGATGGCTTGCCGAAAATAGCGCATCGCCGTGGGAACGTCGTTGACGGTTGCGGCAGCCTGCCTACCTCTTAGATACAACTGATAGGCTTCCAAGTCCGCGGTTGGATTACGTTCAAGCAGCTGTCGCTCGCCGGCGGTGAGTGTGACCTGCAGTGCCTTGGCCACGGTCTGCGCGACCTCGCTGCGCATCGCGAATATATCCTTGAGCTCGCGATCGTAATGCGCGGACCACAAATGGAAACCATCCGCGGTATTGATGAGCTGCGCGGTGATGCGCACCTGGTCACCGGCCTTGGCCACGCTACCTTCAAGCACGGCACCGACGTGCAGTTGCTGGCCGATCTTCTCGATCGTTTCGTTCTTGCCCTTGAACGCGAACGACGAAGTCCGTGCCGCGACGTGCAAGCCTGAGACCTGCGATAGCGCGGTAATCAAATCTTCGGTGATGCCGTCGCTGAAATATTCGTTCTCCTTGTCTGAACTCATGTTCACGAAAGGCAGTACCGCGATGGTTTTCCGCGTCGGCGGCGACACTGCGTCTGCGTGCAAGACTGCATCCTTTTGCGGCGCAGGCTGACTTGCAGGTCGGGTGCCCACCCACCACGCCAGCACCGCGATGAACAGACCGACGAGCGTGGCAATCACGCCCACGCGCGGCGACCAACGCACGGTCGTTGTTCGCGGCAGGTCGGGCGCCGCTTTGTCACTCGCCGCCGGAGTCTCGAAAGATGAGATCCCTTCAAGGCCTGCTTCGCGCAGCTCCAGTGCGTCATCGAAACCTTTCAGCGCATAGCGACCATAGGTTCGCCAGCGGATCGGCTGGCTGAAGGCATCGCTATCGAGATGCTGACGGGCACTGTCAGCCACCGAGGATGACATCAGCACCTGCGCGGGTCTCGCGATACCACAAATGCGGGCGGCGAGATCCACCGCAAGACCTTCGACGCGAGGATGCGAGGCGTCTCCCTCCGGCCCCGCGCGCTCGCGCACCTCCCCCATATGCAAGCCAATGCGTACCCCGGGAAGATCAACTTCGCTACCGTGCGTCTGTTGCAACCGTAAGCCAAAGAAGACCGCCGCACTGGGCGTGTCGAAGGTCAAAAAGCAGCCGTCACCCGCCCAATCGACGATGCGTCCCCCACTCTCCGTGGCGAGCCGCATGACGTGTGCGCGATGACGCGTAATGAGTTCCCCGACGGCCTTATCTCCTCGACGTGTCTTTAACGCGGTCGAATCCGCCAGATCGGCGAAAACCAGGGTCAGGATCCGCGAGATACCCATTGCGTCAGACATGGCGGTCAACGCGGGGGCACGCGCCGTCGCAATCGTGCCCGTCCGGCGTATTCGAATCTCGGCCGGGCCGGTTGCACGGAAATTTCATTCGCCTATCGACCTCGCATACTTATCCCAGCCGGTGATGCCCATCGCGACAAACAATCCACGGGCTTGCTCAAGATCACTTGTCATTCCCGTGGCGTCGCCGCGTTGCCGCGCAAGGCCGGCGCGTTCGAGCAAGATCAACGGTAACACGCCGCGCATGTCGTGGCGTTCGACCAGTGCCAACGTTTCCGCAATGGACACCACGAGTTCTTCCTCTACTGTTTTGCCGCCGACCATGCGCAGAACGCGGGCGTGGATCAGTCCCTGCAGAACTTGCGCAAAACCGAGTGCGTTGGCGCGCGCTTGGGCCACGGCTTGGCGCGCTAATGCGAGGCTTTGCTCACGGTCATTCAACCCCGCGCGGCAGAGTGCATCAAAGCCATCGATAAGCATCGTCCACTCGCGTCCCACGCCGCTGCTATCCATCCGTTCGCGCGCGCGTTCAAAAAATCGGATGCCCTCGTCCCATCGTAATCCCGCGCAACTCGCGATCCCGCTCACCGTAAACGCGTAAATCGTGGTGTAGTCCGAGCCGAATCGTTCCGCCTCGCGCAGTGCCGCGCCAGAAAAACGCGCCGCGCGATCTGCATCGCCCAGAATCCATGCCGTGATTGTGCAATCGCTAAGCGACGTCGACATGTCGGCGAGTTGATTCGGTTGCCGCAGTAAGCCAAGCAAATATTCGGCGAATTCAAGACCGACGTGAGGTTGGCCGAGATAGCTATACGCCAGCGCGCGCAACGAGCGGCCGATGACAGCCGGGCGGAAACCGAACAATTCGATTTCGTCAGCTGACTCGTCGGCCGCGATCGCGGTCGCTTCATTGAGAACATCAATGCAGTCCCGCAGCCGTCCCTGCCACAAACAGGCCCGTCCGAGACACATTCGTGAGAAAATTTGCAGCGGCAGATGTTGAATAGCGTCGCCTAAGGTGATCGCCTGTTTGACATGATCAATCCCCGCCGACCAATCGTTTTGCCCCGTTTTCAGCCAGCTGTAAGCGGCTTCAACGGAAGCTTCAGCGTGCCGATCGCCCGCGTGACGCGCGAGCAAGATTGCTTCGTCGTACACGACTTCCGATTCACTCGGCGCCGCGCCAAGTTGTCCGAGTGAATTAATCATTTCGGGAAAGATCTCAAGCAGCAGTCGGGTACGGGCCGGGGAATCCGGTAACGCTTTGAGTAAGTTGCGTCCAGCGGTCCAATGCCGCCTGGAGGCCGCGATATCAGTCAGTCTGACCCAGCGCGCGGCGCGCACATGCCATTCGGCGGCCAGTTCTGGTTCGACTGCCTGCTCATAATGATGCGCGAGTAGTCCCGCGTATTCATCCAACCGCGCGGCTTCGGCCTCGGCAATCGCACGCGCGACCGCCGCATGTCGTGCGCGCTTCGTCGTCGTTAACTGCGCGAGTAACGCTACTTCGTGCGTCAAGGGATGCTTGAACCCATACTCGGCCACCGGGTAAATCGCCCGCTCGTGAATGAGTTCCGCCGCCAGCAACCCGGCCAGGGCGGCGTCAATCTCAAGATCAACGCGCGCCATCGAAGCCTCCAGCAGCGGACGCGAAAACTCTTTGCCAATCACTGCCGCCGTGTACAACACCTGCTTCTCGCGTTCACCAAGCCGGTCGATACGCGAAGCGAGCAGGGCTTGCACCGTCGCCGGCACCTCCACCGCGTCCACCGCGATCACCAATTCATACCTGCCGCGGCTGCCGCGCAGCCGTCCTGTCTCCAACAGCGACAGCACAATCTCCTCCGCGAAGAACGGATTGCCACCGGAGCGCGCGCCGACGAGCGCCGGCAACGCCGTGACGGAGGCATGGGTACCCACCCACTCACGCACCAGCGCCGTCAATGCTTCACTACTCAGCGGTGCCATCGGCAGTTGCAACACCCAAGATTTGCGTAGCCACTCAGCGGTGTATTCCGGGCGAAAGTTGACCAACAACATCGTGCGGGTGGCACTCACCGCTTCCACAATCTGGCTGACGAACAGATCACTGCCCGGATCGATCCAATGTAAGTCGTCGATGAGAAGCACAATGGGCTCGGCTGCCGTGCGCCGTTGAATCAACCGTCGCAAAAACGTGAACAGCCGCCGCTGCCTGACCGCCGGTTCAAGTTGCAGCGTCCGCACATTCGGATCGGCCACGCCCAGGAAGTCGAGCACCAGATCGCGATCTTCCGCGAAGGCGTCATCCAGCAAGGCCAATTCACCGGCGATCTTCTGCCGTGCCTCGCGCGGACCGTCCTGATCGGTGATCCCAAACAGATTGCGCAGCAATTCAAGTAACGGTAGATACGGAATGACCTTGCCATGCGCGGGACAGTGCGCCTCGTACACCATCAAACCCCGCGCCCGGCAACGCTCGATGAACTCCGCGCATAAGCGGCTCTTGCCGACACCAGGCTCACCCACCACCGCCGCCACCCGTCCGGTGCCGGCCAGCGCCCGTTGCAGCGCGGACTCCAAGGCTTCCATTTCATCGTCACGGCCGACAAAACGCGACAAACCACGCGCCCGCGACGTATCAAGCCGGGTGCGATGATGGCCCGTGTTCTCGAGTACGAAGATGCCCACCGGCTCGCGCACGCCTTTGACCGGCACCAGGCCAAGCGAACGCAAGGCGAAGAATCCATCGACCGGCTTTTGGGTGTGTTCCGACAGTGCGATGCCGTCCGCCGGCGCGAGCTGCTCCATGCGCTGGGCAAGCCCGACTGTGTGACCCTGCGCGGTGTAGTCCATGCGTAAGTCATCGCCAATACGACCGACGATGACTTCACCGGAATTGAGACCGAGCCTGAATGAGAAATTGACGCCGGGGTTGACGCGCAGCGCATCGGCATAAGCGCGCAAGGCTTCGCGTAACGACAAGGCCGCGTAACACGCGCGCTGGGCGTGATCTTCATGCGCGATCGGCGCCCCAAACAGCGCCATGACGCCGTCACCGGTGTATTGATTCACCGTACCTTCGAAGCGGTGCACGCCATCGGCCAAGATTTGAAAGAAACGATCGAGAATGTGGTGCCAGTCCTCGGGTTCGAGCTGCTCCGCCAACTCCATCGAGCCCTTGACGTCCGCGAACAGCACCGTGACCTGTTTGCGCTCGCCTTCGAGCGCCGACTTCGATTGCAGGATCTTCTCGGCGAGATGTTTCGGCGTGTAATCGGCGACGCGACGGACAGGGGCCTGCGCTGTTTGCGTGGTCGCAACCGTTGGCGTGCCGCACTTGCGACAAAACCGCGCCGTCGCGTTTAGTTCAGCGCCACACCCTGTACACGCGATTCCGAGCTTCGCGCCACACCCCTCGCAAAACAGAGCGTCTGCTTCGTTCTCGTGCTGACAAGCGGCGCATTTCATGAACCTATCCTACAGGACAGGAAAGATTCCTCGATAGGTTCGAGAGGAAAAGGGGACATCCCTAATTAGCGGCTAATTAGGGATGTCCCCTTTTCTGGGGTCCAGCCCGTCGATAAGCGCGGTCGAGCCTTTGAGATCAGCGAACAACGCCGTGATGGTCTTGCGCTCGCCGTCCGCCGCACCGCGCGCCTCTAGCGCCGCCTGCTCGGCGCGGATGCGCTCAGCCAAGTGCGCTTGCGTGTAGTCGGCAACACTGCGCGTGGGCGGCGGGGTCGCTGCGTTAACGGCCGGCGCGCCGCAGTCGGGACAGAACTTGGCGGTCGGCTTCAGCTAGACGCCGCAGGCCGCGCAAACTCCGCTTAAATTATTCCCGCACTCTTCGCAGAATTTCTTGCCGAAGTCGTTTTCATGTTGGCAGGTGGAACATTTCATTGGGCTATTGTAGGGGAACCCGCAGGTCGTTTCGTTGAGAACTCTCCAGCGCGCGCAGACGGGAACTCACGCCGCGCCGCCGCGATTACCAACTTAATGAGATCACGGAAACCGGTTGGGCGATGCCCTTCAAGTCAACGATTCGCGCCGCGCTGCATTCGCGCGACGATACCGCATTTTGGAGCGTCTCTTGGCTGACCAGAATTTCGTCGCCTTGCGCCGCGCCGCTGATTCTGGCTGCGTGATGAACGCCGATGCCGGTGTAGCCTTCGCGGTCGCTGCTGGATTCTGCCAGGTGCACGCCGATCCTCACGCGCGGTGAGAAGCCATGTTCGCGCCGGTGTCGGGCCAGATCCCGTTGAATGGCAACTGCGCAGTCCAGCGCCGCGTCGACCGCTTCGAAAGCAACAAAAAAGCCGTCGCCTGCATGGTCTATTTCTTCGCCACGGTGGGTTAAAAATTGTCCGCGTAACACTTGATCATGCCAGCGCACGAGGTCGCGCCACGCGCTATCACCCATGGCTTCGAGCAGGCTGGTTGAACCCACGATGTCGGTGAACATAAAAGTCCGCATGACGCGCGCCACTTTACCGGTGCGCGTGAGTTTGGCTTTGTCGAGCTCATCCAGGATGAGGCGGGCGCGCTGCCCGGCAGGTGCCGCGCCCAGTCTCTCGAAAGCCGTGAGCGCGGCGCGCGCTTCCGCCTGCGCTTCGTCGATGCTGTCAAGCGCACGCAAGATTTCAGCCAGCGCCAGCCGCGAGCGCGCGGCTTCAAAGGGGGCCGGCAACTCGAGCCAAAGCCGCATTGCGTCCCGCAAGCAATTCACCGCGCCCGTGGTATCGCCTTCCGCATGGAGAACGCGCCCGTGTGCTTGTTGGGCGGTGGCCGACAACGAAATCGTCCCGTATTTTTTTGCGATCTCCAATAGCTCATTAGCGGCATGACGCGCGTCGGCGAGTTGACGAGTTGTTAATGCAATCTCCACGTAGGACGGTAGCAGGCGCGCTCGCGCTAACTGGTCCCAGGTTTGGTTCGACAACGCGGTGGTGATAAATGAAACCGCCGCATCCAAATCTCCCAGCGCCAGGCACAGCAGTGCCCGACCGGGCTGGGGTGATCGCCCAAGTTCCTCCGCGCGACGAAAGGCTTGTTCCGCCGCGTCAAACTGACCGCGATGCACCCGCATCTCACCCACTTCCTGGTGCACCGTCGCGACGTGACTGGGTTCGGCTCCGATCACAGAAGCTGCCCGCTCCGCTGCAACCTCGGCCTCATCCCACTGGCCGTTGACGCGCAGGATGTTAACGCGATGCGCGCGACAATCGCCCGGGAAATCCTGCATTCCGGGTCGCTGTGCGCAGTGCTCCGCGGCGTCCGTCCATTCCGTCGCGCGGCGCAGGTCGCCAACGCGCTGGCACGCGGAGATCGTCGTGCAATAAATGGCGGCGGTGGTCCACGGCGAAAGTTCCCCGCCGATGGCCGAGGCCATGCTCTCGTCGATACACGCCATGCCTTCGGCAATCTCACCCATGCGGATGAGGATGCTGCCTTGGGTGTTTAACGCGGAAGCTTGCAGATCTTCGTCTTCGACACGTTGCCCGATCGCATAGCTTTCTCGCGCGAGGACGAGTGCGGTGTCGAGTTTGCCTTGAGGAATGTCAAGATGGGCGAGCGAATTGGCCAGCACACCATGCTCGCGGCATTCCGGCTGCGTGCTTAGCAGCCGTTGCGCCTTGGCCAACCAGCCACGCGCGACGGCTTCACTGCGCAACGCGAAATAATCCCACACCAGCTGCAGCGCCACCCGCGCGGCGGCGGCGGCTTGGCGCTCTTGGTTATACGCGGCAAAACTCCGTTCACGAAAACGGATGGACTCACGCGGGCGGTTGGTCCAGAACGCCGCTTCGCCAATGCGCTCCAAATCCTGCGCCGTCAGTGGTTCGGAACCATCCAGCGCCGTCAGTAATGCGTAACCGGTCTCCCAATCGAACTTCGCGAGCGCCGCGCGCCCGACCGCCAAGTTTGATTCGGTCACAGTGACGGAGAATCCGGCATCAGTTCGCCGCTGCCCTCGATTTCTGTCCCGGGTTTTCTGATCCCCGGCGGCAGGTCGCGAAACTTCGGCAGGTGATCCTTGAGTTCGACGACAGCTTCAGCGCAAAAAAGATGCAGCGTGGGCACAAACGGGAACATCGGCAGCATATGGGGCGCGAGGACCGTATGCGGAGGATCGTACTGGTCTCGAAACGCACCAATATGACTGCCGCAGCGCGAACACCACGTGCGCGGGGTCTCGGGAATTCTTGCAAAGCGGGCAATAACCTCCTTGCCTTGCGTAATGGTGACCGCCTCGGGCGGCCACATCGCGAATGACGTCACGGGGGTGTTCGACCATTCGCGGCAATCCTGGCAGTGGCAAAAGCCCGCCAAGAAAGGGTCGCCTCGTACTTCCAACCTGACCGCGCCGCAGAAACAGCGGCCTTCGTAAACAGATTCAGCCATCGGGGTATCCTCGCTCGGATGGATTTAGGGGTGGCGATAAAGAGGCGCGGGGATGATAGCAAACACGGTGTGATTCAGGTGGCTCGAGTAATTTGTTACCTAAGCTCATGGCTCGCATAGTAGTTCCTGATTGTGACCATAAATATAGTCACACATTCCCCTTGTTCGGGAACCTGCACAAGCCTCATGTAAGAGTTCTCACCGTGCTGCACCGGACCGGACGACCAGTGAAATTTATTGCGCTCCTGGATGGTTAGATGGTGATCATGAGTAAGGCACCTCAGCCTTCACCCGATAACTCGCGCCGCCGCCAGCCCCGCGAGCGCAAGCTCATCAAGCCCCAATTCCGCGGCCAACACTTCGCGTGTATGCGCGCCCAGCGCGGGTGCGAGTTCAATCGGGACTGAACTCTCCGACAACCGCGCCGGCCAACCCAGAAGCGTGGCGGCCTTCGCATCTGGGCCATTGCTCACCTGATGAATAAAGTTGCGCGCGCGCAAATGCGGATCGGAGAAAAGATCGCGCGTATCGAATACGGCGCTTGCCGGAATGCCCGCCGCGCAGAGTTCGTGCATGGCTTCGTGTTTCTCACGCTCAGCCATCCAGGCCGCGATGATGGGTTTAAGCGCAGCAGCGTTATCCTTGCGCAAAGCGTTATCGGCAAACCGTGGATCGTTTACCAACTCGGGTCGGCCGATGGTTTGACACAACTGGACCCAATGGTTCTCCATGACACTCATCAAATACACGTAGTCGTTCGCGCCAAACGGCTTGCACGCATAAAGATTGATCGTCGGGTCGAATTCGTTCCCCATGCGCGGCGCGACTTCGCTGCCGCCCTTCGCGCCAAGCGCGATCATCGTGCGCATGTAATAAGTCACGGCTTCCTGCATCGAAAGTTCGATGTGTTGGCCGACACCCTCGCGCAATTTCTGCGCATAGGCTGCTGTGATCGCGAGCGCCATTTGCACGCCGGTGCCGGAATCGCCGACGGTGGGACCGGGACGCATCGGCGGGCCGTTGGGATCGCCGGTGATTGATAGCGCGCCTGCCGCCGCTTGCGCCACCATATCGAAACATTTGTAACCGGCATAAGGTCCGGTCAACCCAAATCCTTTGATTTGCGCGTAGATGATTCCCGGATGCGCCGCCTTGATGACGTCATACCCAAGGTTCAATTTCTCCACCACCCCAGGGCCGAAGTTTTCCACCAGCACATCGAAGCGCGGCACCATCTCAAGCAACAACGCACGGCCGCGTTTATCGCGCAGATTTAACGCAACGCTGCGTTTGTTTGAGTTCCAATTGAGAAAATACTCGGAGTCTTCCCACATCCCGCGCGCCATGGAGCGCCCGGGATCGCCACCTTCCGGCGGCTCTACTTTAACCACCTCCGCGCCTAACCAAGCCAACGCTTGAGTGCACGAGGTCCCGGCCTCCCATTGGGTTAAATCAAGTATGCGTAAGCCGGTAAGTGCTGCCATGTCGATCGATCCTCGGGCCGCGATCCGCGCGACGTTAGGTCAACTGTTTGCTTGCTAAGTTGTTGGCGGATTCAAACGCGTGACCGCCTGACATCGGCAGGTATTCGCTTGGTGCAACTCCACCATGTTGCCGGCCGGATCGTGCATGAAAATTTGTTGGGATTGCGGCCCAACGATGCCTTCCGCCACCCAGTACTGCGTACCCATGCGATCGAGTTCAGCGCGGGTCGCGACGATGTCTTCTACCCCAAAGGCGACATGCGGCGCGGCCGGGTCCCGTCCTGGTCCTTTGGCATAGCGCGATTGGCCGTCGACGCCCATCAAATGCACCTGCGCGCGCCCGCCGACATCCACCCAATAGCCCGGGATCCCCGGGATCTGTGGCCGGCCTGGATCGGTGCCTAATCCCAGCACGTCGCGATAGAAAGCCACCGTACGGTCCGCTTCATCCTGCGAGCCGCCCGTGCGCACGGCGTGGTGATGCAACTCAAGAATTTTGATAGCCATCGTATCCTCCAATGCCTTGTGGCGAGTCCGGGTTAGTGTACTGAGAAGATAGCGCGGGCGGTAAACCCGGTGACGCTTGGCCGCAACGGTCACTCCGCATGAAACTGGCGCGCTCAGCCAACGGAGTTTTCAATCTCCCCAATGCCGCCAATCGCGATGCGTACCACATCCCCCTGCCTTAGAAATTTTGGCGGCTTGAATCCCACGCCAACGCCGGCCGGCGTGCCGGTTGCGATGATGTCTCCGGTTTCCAAGCGCATACTCGCGGAGATGGTTTCAATAATCGCCGGGATATTAAAAATCATGTCGCGGGTGTTGGCCTGTTGGCGCAGTTCGCCATTGACCCAGCAAGTGATGTCGATGTTCGCGTGATCGAGTTCGTCGGCGGTGACAAGCCACGGGCCGATTGGGCAGAAAGTATCGATCGATTTCCCGAGCAGCCATTGCTTATGTTTGACCTGCAGATCGCGCGCGGTGACATCGTTGATCACCGTGTAGCCCCAAACATGGGAAAGCGCATTGGCACGGGTAATGCCACGGCCCGGTCGCCCGATGATGACGCCGAGCTCCGCTTCGTAGTCGATCTCACGCGACATCTCCCACGGCGGCAAAATAGTCGCGTGCGCGCCGATCATCGTGCCCGGCGCCTTGGTGAAAATAATGGGGTGTTCCGGCACCGGCTCCGCCAGGCTCTTGGCCGTGCCGTCGTAACCGCTTTGGGTGAATTCGGCGGCGTGCGCGACATAGTTCTTGCCGACACACAACACGTTCTTGCTTGGCTGCGCGATGGGCGGCAGCAATCGCACCTGCGCAAGTGGCACGAAATCGCCGTTGCCGCGCGGCTTGTCCCCGGCGAGGTCGCGTTCAATCAACGCAATCATCGGATCGCCTGCTGCCGTGGCCGACAGGACTTCAAGGCAACCGCCCGCTTCATCAACGTGACCGAGGTAAACGTTCTGACGGTATTCAAAGCGGGCAATTTTCATCAAGCACTCCCGGGGAGTTGGCGAATGCCCAAGGTTAACCTACAAATGGCGACGTGCGGTTCCATAAATGCAAAGAGCCCGCAATGCGGGCTCCTATACGGCAGAACCGGAGTTCTAAATGTGATTAGGCGGTTTGCTTGGCTTTGCGCCGACGCATTACCAAAGCGCCGATCGCGGGCGCCATCAACCAAACAGCAGCGGGCAACGGTACCGGATTGAACGTGCCGGAGAGGACTTGTCCGCGGATTTCGCCCCCTGGGAATTCCGCAGTGTGGAGATTGATGTACCAGAGTCCCGCCTTGAGGTCGGAAATTTGTTGGGCTGTGATGGTGACTCCGCCAACAAACAATCCTTCAATACGCCCTAGTGCTTGAGAACCATTGAATACATCGAAGTCGGGCAGATGAATCTCTATTCCGCCATCTTGCCCAACGGGTCCTTTATGAATGTGCGCGCCCCCCAACTGTGACGATAGCCCTTCGAAGCTAATGACCCATCCCAAGGCGCCAGTGACGTCGTCTAACACCAATCCTGCGGTGCCGATGCCTGGCACTGCGTTGGCTGGCACTTCTTGAGCCCCGTTTAGGTTCGCCGCAAATTCGATAGTCGCTGCGCTTGCAAACGTCGCACACAGCGTAAGTACCAGACCAGTCAGTATTTTCTTCATGATTTTTTCCACTCCCTGTCGTTCTTTTTGAATCGCATGCCGCGATTTGTTATCGCGCGGCTATCTCTTGAGTGGTTGCATAGTGCCATACCGGTTCAATTTATTGAGCAATTAATCACAGTTTTTTTGTCAATTATTACCGGATTCGTTGCGCTTCAATGGCAGTCGCCCTTTGCTGGTGCACCGATACCTGCGTTTGTGCCCGCGCGTGATTGCGAAGACTTTCGCCCCCGCCCCCTCTCGCAGGTGAGAGCGAGATGGCGATTCGCTACCGATTGAACTCATAGTTGAAACCATCAAAACGTCCAATCCATCGCGGCCTATCACTCGCTTTCCGCTAACCGGCCGCTTATCGTGAGTGCTCTGTCCACTCAAACCAAGGAATCATCGATGGCTGCTTATCTCGTCGCGTTCGTCAAAGTCAAAGATCCGCAGAAAATGCAGGAGTACGCCGCGCAAGCTGGGCCAACGCTCGCGGCATTCGGCGGGACCCCAATGGTTCGCGGAAAAGTGGTGGAAGTGTTAGTCGGCGCATTAGATCGCCAAGCTTCGCTCATTGCCAAGTTTCCGGATGCCAAGTCCGCCCACGATTGGTACCACTCGCCCGCGTACCAGGCATTGATTCCCTTGCGCGACGCCGCGGCCGAACCCACTTTCGTGGTCCTCGAAGAGCCCACCTAGACCACGGCCACGAGGATTACTTGCGTATCGGGTTTGCTTGGGAACTCGGCGTCGGCACCGGCCACTTCGCGCCCTATGCGGAATTAATCGCGGCGCTCGTTGCGGCCGGGCACTCGATTGAATTTTTCGCGCAAAAGCCGGTGTTGGTGTGCCAAGCGCTCGGCGACCTGCCGGTCGCGGTGCATCCCGCGGTTTTCGAGCACTCGCCAGTCGAGGCGCGTCTGGCGCGGCCACTGAGCTTGGCTGATGTACTGTGGAATTGTGGATTTCACCGCGCGGACGCACTGCGCAGCCGACTACTCCATTGGTGCACGCAGTTGCGAGACCGTTCACTAGACGTACTCGTGTGCGATCACGCGCCGACCGCGCTACTGGCCGCGCATGTGTTGAAGCTGCGAGCCATCGTGGCGGGCAGCGGATACATGCTTCCGCCCCGTGCCGCCCCATTGCCACGCTTTCGCTGGTGGGAGGCGCCAAATCACGCGGAGCAACAAACTCGCGAGGCGACTCTTCTCGGCAATATCAATGAAGCAACCCTCGATCTGGGTGGCACCCCACTCGCCGCCGTGTGCGACTTGGTATGCCCCGAAGCACAGTTGTTACTCGCCTTCGAAGAACTCGATCACTACCTGGAACGCGGCCCGGCGCAGTACTTGGGAACGTTCCCCGCCGCCACCGCCGGAGAGCCGCCGAGCTGGCCTTCCGGTCCAGGACCCCGTGTTTTCGCGTACTTGAACCCCCAAATAAATCTAAAAGAAATTCTCGAGCCGATACTCGCTCGGGGTGCGCGCGTCTGTGCGTATTTACCGGGTCTGGATGACCGGAGCCGCGCCGGTATTCGCCATCCCAGACTCACGCTGCTCCCGGCTCCCGCCAACTTGCGGCAAGTCGCGGCTGGGGCGGATTGGTTTCTATCAAACGCGAACTACAATTCAATCTGCCATCTACTTCTTTTAGGCGTACCACAACTAATGGTGTCCTACGATCTTGAGAAATACATGATAGGGCGGCGGGTGGAAATGCTCGGAGCAGGTTTGCTCGTGCCGCGCACGCGGCTCGCGCAACTTGGAGCGGCGGCGGAACTGCTTTCAACACAACGCGACTATCGGCGAGCGGCGCGACACTTTGCCGGACGGTACGCGAATATTGACGCGTCGATATCGATTGCGAAAATGACTGCGGTGATCACTGAATCAAGTCCGCCGAAGCGCCAATACACTTAGTGCTTTATGTTTTAATTGTAATAAGTTATCTCGCGTTTATAATCCTGATTCATAATGTCGTCCCGTCCGTGAGGAGACTTAACGGAATGTTCAGAACCAGCCCATCGCAACTGTCCCTACTGTTGCTGCTCGCAAGTCTTGTCATTGGACAAACGTCACGCGCCGGCGGGAATCCCGCCGGAGAAATTCGTGATGAATATCGGGTGCGTCCAAGCATTCCGGCGGAATCGCAAGCACCTGTCACATCGAACAGTTCGCCCGCCACGACAGGAATAGCCGCCGGCGGCAAAACAGTGCTCGTCGAACGGTTTGAGATTCAAGGGAATCACGCGGTGGCGACAGAAGAACTGCAACAAGTCGTCGCCTCATACCAAGGTCGTCCGCTCACGCTGTTTGAAATCTACGAAGCGGCGGACGCGTTGACACGTCATTACCGAGAGCTCGGTTATACGCTCGCAAGCGCCACCGTGCCGGCGCAAAAGATCGCAAGCGGCGTGGTGCAATTAGAAGTGATCGAAGGCGTGCTCGGCGGCGTGAGTGTCGAAGGCAATCATCATTACAAGAGTGAGTTCGTGCGCTGGCAGCTCGATCAACTGCGCGAGGGCGAAGTGTTGCAGAACGCGCCGCTCGAACATGAGTTACTTTTGTTGAACGACTTACCCGGTCTCGATGCGCGCGCCTTGGTCAAGCCGGGCAAAGAATTTGGCCTCTCTGAAGTTGTCATCAATACCGATGAACGTTTGTACGACGTTTCCGCGCGGGTGAATAACTACGGCCGCGAAGCGATCGGTGAATGGCGTGTGGAAGGCACCGCCGGCCTAAACAGTTTGCTTGGTTATGGGGATCGGTTCGATTTTTCCGGCGCACACGCGGAAGGAAGTCTGCTTAACTATGGTCGCCTGGGCTATAGCATGCCGGTCTCGCCGTGGGGAACTATCGCCAGCATTTACTACGCGCGCTATGAGTACGATACGGTTGAGAAGTTCTTGGGGCTTCCGCAGGGCTTAGGCCTGGAAGGCACTGGCGACAATTTCGGCGGCTATGTATTGCACCCCTTCTGGCGTTCGCGCACCAAGAACTTGTATTTCGGCGTTGGCGTCGACCGCACCGTCACAGAAGATGAAGGCAATGTGCCGGATCAACATTTGACACTCGGCACCTTCAATGTGTTGTTCAACTATTTGGCGCCGGACGCGAGCTACAGCAGCGCGAGCCTCACGATGTCGACCAACTTCAACACGATGGACGATCGTGATCCACTGACCAATCGTTTAGAGAACAACGCGGAGACCGCCAAGTTCCAATTGGATTTGAGCCATTATCGCTCGCTCTATAAGGAACTCGCGATGCTCGCCCGTTTAACCACCGTGGTATCGGTCGATCCGCTGGTCGGGCTTGATCAATTTCGAATCGGCGGCATGAACAGCGTGCGGGCTTATCCGTCCTCCGAACTCGCGGGCGATGGTGGATTCTTTGCGAGTATCGAACTCCAACATCCGATTATCGGTTTTCCGTTACCGACCATCGTAAAAGGTTTCTTGGATACCGGTCGCGTGTATTTCATGGACCACAAAGCGGTCGGCGAGAAAAAGCCGAGTGCCTCGCTGAGTGGTGTTGGGGTTGGTTTGCAGACCGTGGTCCACAAGTATTTGACGTTTGATCTCGCGATCACCCACCCGGTGGGCGCCCGCGAACCGCTCGACGGTGACGATGGCGCGCGCGCGTGGATCAATATCTCAGCGCAGTATTAGCAGTCCTCATAATGTTTGACACGAATGCGCGGGTTCAAAGCGAACTAGTTCACGGTATGGGGAGTTACAAACCCGCTACCGTCGCACACGAGCCGGGAGGCAAGGCCCATTGTTGGCCTTAAGGAAATGCTTATGAATAGTCAGCCCCAAAAAACCGCCCCTATCCCCTATCTGTCGCCGTTGGCCAATGCCATCCGCGCGGTATATCACGCACGCGCGGCGTTAGGCGGCACGCTTGCCACACTCCCCGGCTTGGTGTTCGCGGGCCCGACAGGTGAGCAGATTGCGGCGGGCAATGTCGCCGTGGCCCGCCCAGATGCCGCGCAAACCGTCATCACACAAGGCACCCAAGACGCCATCGTCAATTGGCAGTCTTTCTCGGTCGGGAGCCAAGAATATGTGCAGTTTGTTCAACCGGGGAGCAATGCAGCGATCCTAAACCGCGTCGTCGGCGGGCAGGAATCCGCAATTTTGGGACGCATGAGTGCCAATGGCCGGGTATTTTTAGTCAACCCGCGCGGTGTGTACTTCGGGCCGGGCGCACAGGTTGATGCCGGCGGTTTCGCCGCCAGCGTGCTCGACATCGACGACAACGATTTTATGGCCCACCGCTATGTTTTTTCGCGCAGCGGCAACAGTACCGGCAGTGTCGTCAATGAAGGTGAAATCAAAGCCGGACAATTTGCCGCACTTTTGGGTGACCGGGTTGATAACGAAGGATTAATCGAAGCGCGACTTGGCACCGTGGTACTCGCCGCGGGCAGCGCAATGTCAATGCAATTGGATGCGGATGGCTTGGTCAATTTCGCGGTCGACGAAAAAACCGTGGCGGATCTCGCCGGCGTTGAAAACACCGGCCAAATTATCGCCGACGGCGGTCGTGTATTGATGAGCGCCAAGGTGGCCGATGGCTTGGTCGCCACCGCCGTCAATAACGAAGGTTTGGTACGTGCACGCGGAATTGAAGAAGGCAAAGGTGGAATTTTCTTAGTCGGCGCGGGTGGCGATGTCGTCAATCGAGGCAGGTTGGATGTAAGTGGCGAAGGCAATCAAGCCGGCGGCGATGTGGTCGTACGTTCCAACCAAGACATTACGCTCGCAGACGGCAGCCGCGTAACCGCAAGCGGCGGCGGAAGCGGCGCGGGTGGATCGGTAAGGTTCAAGGCGGACGGCACGCTTGCAGTACGCGATGGCGCCAGCGTCACGGCGAGTGGTGCGAATGCACAGGGCGGATTCATCGAATTGAGCGCGCACCACGGCATGATCATCGATGGCGATGTGTTGCCGGGCGACGGCGGTGAACTGCTGATTGATCCCAGCATCATTCGCTTCGTGGATAGCGGCCTCTCGTCAGGGCCAAGCTACGCTGACGCGAGCGACGGCGACATTAGCGTCAATCGCGGATTTATCGAATTCGTACTGAACAACAACACGGATTTGACCATCGTCGCCAGCAGTCTGATCACGGCGACCACGCCGATGACCATCACCGCGACCGGCACCGGGGATCTCGAACTTTTGATCGGAACCGTACTGAGTGGGACCGGTGGATGCCTCTCGTTCGGTCTGTGCAGCAGTGGCGGCACATTTACCGCGGGGGCGACCGGAAATATCAATCTGAGCGGAGTTAATATCAATATCGCCCGCAATTTCGATGCACGTGCCGGTTTCTCCAACGGCAATGTCACCCTCGGCAATATTAATGCGCATTTCGTCGATATAGCCGCTGGAGTTAACAATATCGGAAACGTGACACTCGGAAATGTCTCGGCCAGTAGTGTTGATATCACCGCCGGAATAAATGGCGGCAACATCACTGTCGGTGGACTCAATATCAGCGGTAGCACTGAAGCCTCGCTCGATATATTTGCTGGCAACGGTAACGTGTTAGTCAACGGCAATATTGTCGGGGCAGGCTCCTCGGTTAATTTCTTTGTTGAAGGTAACTCGATTCACCTGATGGATGTGACGGGCACCGGACAGACTTCGAGCGGCGATGTTTTTATGAGCTTCCAGACACACGGTGGGAACTTCACAGCGCGGAACATTAACTTTGCCACCCAGCAAAACGGCTCGCTGGATCTGAGTTTCGACGGGACCGGCGGAAATTTCACCGTCAACGACATCTCATTACAGGGTGGAAACGAAGCGGATATCAACATTACGAATTTCGGCGGACCGGTGACCATCAACAGCATTTTTGCGAGCGCCGGGGAAAGCACGGACGGCGGCGGGGCCTTTACTGACGTCACCGTTCGTGGCACCAACGTGTCGATAAATGGCCCGGTCAATCTGTTCGCAGCTGGTTCAAGCGGAGAAGCCTCATTCGATGCGGTCGGTGATTTCGTGCGATTAAACGGCCCAGTGCGGCTACAGGCGACCGGCCCTGGCGGTACCGCGGATTTTCAGGTGGACGCTGATTTCGGTTTCAGTGTGAATCAGGTCATCGTTCAAGCGGACGGCCGTGCGGACGCGAGCTTCGTATTGAACCAAGGCGGTAGCGGCATCTTCAATGGCCCGGTGCAAGTGATTTCTTCGTCGGATCCCAGATTCGCGCAGTTGTCGATTTTCACGGATTCCGGCGCGAGTGGACCGGTTGCATTTCGCACCACCGACACGGGGATTTTAATGGCCCCCGATATCTCCATTTATTGCGGCTCGGAAGGCGGTTGCATCAACCAAACGTTTGACGTCAACGTACGTACGCATGCGGAATCGATATTCATCTCTAATTACAACGCGCTGCCGGGCACTTCCACGCTTGCCATCGATAACAGCAGCTTTACCGCGCCAACCAGCCTTCATTTTTTCACCTCGAGTAACTCGGTTTTCAATTCAATAAAAGTCAAAACCGGTGGCGAGACCGGCGTGTTTTCTTCATCAGACCCAATCGCCGCGAATAGCATGGATTGGCAGACCATGAACGGCGGCCTTTTCTTTGGCGCGGATTTGATCGTCGGCGGCGGGGTGGTCGGGAGCGGGCTGGGCGACGCAGTCGCGATCGAAGTGCTCCGTGCCGCCGGCATTCCAGCCCCACTCTTCCAGGGTCTCCCAACTTACATCGCCAACGGCGCGTTCTGGGGCGATCACTACGTTGAGTTTGGCGGCGAACTTTTGCTCAATGACCCGGATACGCCGTACCTTATCTTCGGCGGGCGCGGCGATTTTCATTTCGCGTCACCGGTTGTGAACATGAACCCAAGCGGCACCGGAGAGATAGTGGCGCAATTCACTACGTCTCCCGACCGGGACTTAGTGTTAGCGCCGGTACGCGCCGCGTATGAAGACGCCGGCGTCGTATTGTTCGGTCCCGATGCTTTGGCGACCTATGTGTTTGTCGACACCAATCTCGACCAGATACATGGCACTTCGTTTATTTTCGGCAATGGGCCGCTACCAACGAATCCGCTGACACCGCCGCACACCGGTCGCCGCGTCATCGACCCGGGGACTAATATTGGTGACGCGAACTTCATTTGTATCGGCGGGGGTGCGTGTGAAGGCATCGAGAATGTCATCACCACTGGACAGATATTCGAAGTCGACCTATTTGCTTCCGGTGTTTTCGAAACCGTCACCGTGAAAGACGACGTTGAGTGCGTTGGCCCCGAGTGCCCGCAAAGCAAATCGGAAGTCGAAGAAGTCGAAGAAGAGACAGATGAATTGTTAGAGACGACCGATAGCGACGACGAAGAAAAAGGCAAAGTATGCGAGTAAATTCTCTACTGCCGCACAGGGGACAAACGGGCATGCGCGCGAAACTGATTCGATGGGCGGTCGCTGGCGTGCTAGTCGCCTGTCAGGCGCCAGTGTTTGCCGCGGACCAAGCGGGTGAGATGGTCAAAGTACTCGGCCGCGCCTCCGCCGCCTCGGTCGATGGCGACATCAGGACGCTTGCCGACGGGACCCCCGTCAATCCCGGCGATACCGTGGTGACGTCAATCAACTCCTGGGCTCGCATGAAAATGACGGACGGTGCTTTTGTGGTGCTGCGCCCCAATACGCGTTTTCAAATTGCCGAGTACAATTATGAGGACGATCCGGCCAAAAGTCGCAGCATCTTTAACCTCGTGCGCGGTGGCTTTCGTGCGGTGACGGGTTTGATCGGCCAA
Organism: uncultured Klebsiella sp.; assembly: GCA_964555355.1. Taxonomy (GTDB): domain Bacteria; phylum Pseudomonadota; class Gammaproteobacteria; genus CAIKBL01. The sequence goes on along the minus strand of CAZKRY010000008.1, from coordinate 24,199 downwards.
CGCAACCATTCGGCGGTTTCCTTCCGTACCGCCATCGCGACCATTGGAATTCGCGGGACTGATCTAGAAGCCATTGACTGCACCGACGGCTGCCCCGATCTCGGCACGGAGGTCGAACCCGGCGTTTATTTCACGGTGCATGAAGGCGAGATCGACGTGAACGGAAATAAGTTCGGACAGGGCAGCAGCTCCTGCGCGGTGATCGGCTCGGGTCAGTGCACAGAACTCGATTGGAAGAAAATCGGCTGTCCAACGTGCGGTCAATAGCGGCGACTCGCGTTGTCGCCGACGCTCGCCACTCCGCCGGGATACCGTTCGCTCGTTTTACTCGATAAATCTCACCACCGTAATCGCGGCGTTAAGGCCGGCGCCGCCGATTTCGCCGCGACCTTAAATACCGTCCCGCTACAAGTCATTGAATTCATCCCGGCTGCCCGCAGTTATCCTATCGTCTTTGCGCGCGAATCCGCGGGAAGCTTGGTCGCGATGGCACTTGTCGGGTTACGCGCGGAACAAAATCTTTTTGTCGATTCAAATGGTCTGTGGCGCGCGGATGCCTATTGCCCGGCTTATGTCCGGCGTTATCCGTTTTATCCGGTGGAAATAAGGCAAGGCGACACCTCGCAGACGGCGATCGCGGTTGACGAGGCGGCACTCGACGAATCCTTACCGCACTTGATCGATGGCGCCGGTCGACCCACTCCACGTTGGTCCGAGATCCAACGTTTCATCGAAGACGCGGAAGCCGCGCAGCGGCAAACTCGCGAGTTCTGCGCAAGGCTCGACGCTTTGACGTTGCTCGAAGAGTTTGAAGCGGATATCAATCCCGCCGGCGGCGCGCGTCATCGCCTGCATGGCATGTGTCGCGTCAACGAAGACAAACTCAAAGCACTGCCCGCGGCTACCTTGCATGCGTTGGCGCAAAACGGGTATTTGGCTCGGATCTACGCGCATTTGTTGTCACTTGATAATTTTCAGCGGTTGATGCAGTTGACGCTTGTGGCCTCGCCTTAGAACGCTCCTTGGCAAGAATGAAACTACGCCGGTGAACCTCTCCCTCCGGGAGAGGTCGGCGCGTAGCGCCGGGTGAGGGGCGAGGTGTCTACATGCGCTGCAAGAAGACCCTCACCCTACCCTCTCCCGCGCGCGGGAGAGGGTTGGCAGCGAACTCCGGACTCAATCGCCTTGAACCGACAGATAACCGCCGCATAGTATGCTGCTCATCCTTCACCAAAGCGCGCAGCCACATGGGCATTGAGATCAAACTGAGCGATCGTGAGTTACCGGTTTCTCCGGTGTTCGTTGATTTTCTGTATCACATCGTCGCCGAGGTGCCGTTCACAGGCGCCATTTGGGGCGATCAACTTTCGGAAACGATGAGTAGTGAGCAACAGCGTTTGCAACGTTCGGCACAGGAACACGCCGGGCAGGTCATGTCGTCGGCGGTAGGGCAACGTGCGATTTCACGCGCTTACGCGCTATTAGTCGGCTTGATGACCGGGAACATCGAACTCATCAAAGATATCCAGCTTAAGTTTCATTTCATCAATATCATCGGCGTGCCGCGTAACGGCGGCTCTTATCTCACCAAGGAGATTTACCGGGCGCTCGGTATCTCACCCGATCGCGTGCCGAACGCCATTGCGCATGATGGGTTTCCGGAAGCCGGCCCCTTTCGCTTTGAACGCGGCGTCAACAGTTGGATGACCAGCCTGCAAACGATGGCGGAGTTTTTGACGATGGTCGAACTTTATTTCGGCAATCATCGTCCGCACGGCGGCAAAATCGTCGCGCCGAAAAAACTCACCAAGGGCACTTACGCCGGTGGATTTTTTCATCGCATTTTGGGGCAATCGGTCGAGAATATTTTGACCGTGCGGCACCCAGTTTCTTCGTGCATTTCCACTTATGAGAAATCCGGAGGATGGCCGGCCGACGGCAAATTCAAAGTACGCGGCAATATTGAAGACTGGGTGCGACGCGATTTGGCGTACACCGGAACCGATCCACAAGCGGTTTTGCAAATGGAGTATTTCGATGCCTATCTGCGCTACTGGGAGCAATACCACTACTATGTGGCGACCACGGGTTTAAGCGCCAATCGTGAGATTTCGATCGTCGCGTACGGCAAAGAGCGGATGGAAGATTTGGTACGTTCCTTTTATTACCGATTCGGTCACCGCAATCCGGTGCCGGAGTCCTTCGAAGTGTTTCCCGCCAATCGCGAGCGCCATGCCACGTGGTTTAAACAAGCGGAAGCCTCGGTGCGGCGCGTCGCCGAGGTATGGCGCACGGTCGGCCTCAACTTCCCCGTCGACGAAGTCATGGAAGCCTGGTAACGCTTTCCGCCATGTTGTCGCATCCGCTGCGCGAAGCGCTACATAACGAAGTTCACGCCCGACCCTACGAGCGCCTGACGCCGAATACGCTGGTGTCCCATATCGCGTGCTGCGATGTCGCGCCCGACTTGGCACGTACGCATTTGGAAGGCATGTTGCGTGCCCGGCACTTGCCGTTGCCGGCACCTGATGCCAATCACTTGAGCATCGATCTGGGCGGCGTGCGTTTACGTTGGGAAAAGCACACCGAATTTCACACCTATACCTTTTGGAAACCCCTGCGCGACGGTCAAACCGGTTTTGAATCAGGCCCGCTGGCTGATCTATCGCAAGAATGGCTGGCGGCGTTGCCCGGCAAGTGGCTGGTCGGCATGCATCTACTGATTCAGCCGAGCGCCATCAGCGGCGCGGATATTCCGCATGTCGTGCTTCAGCATCTCGCCGAAGATCAATTGGTCGGCGCACGCGTCATGGAAAGCGCGGCCGATGTGTATACGGATTTTCGACTTTATGGCGATGGCTTTACGCGGTTCATCGTACTCGCGAGCGACATGACCGCGCGCCGCCTGGGGCGACTCGCGCAGCGTTTATTGGAGGTTGAAACCTACCGCATGATGGCGCTGCTCGGCCTGCCAGTAGCGCGTGAAGTCGCCGGCGAACTGGGGCACGCCGAGCGCGATCTCGCCGAAGTCGCGGCTAACATCCGCAGTGCAGAGTCCGCGGACGAACCAGAACTCTTGCGACGCTTGACGCGCCTCGCGGCTAATGTGGAAGGCCTCTACGCACACACTCACGCGCGTTTCTCGGCGAGCGCGGCGTATTTCGAATTGGTGCAACGGCGCATTGATGAGCTTCGCGAAGCACGCGTGCGCAATTTGCAAACCTTGCGTGAATTCACCGAACGTCGTTTGTTACCGGCGATGCAAACCTGCGCCTGGGCCGCGCGGCGCCAACAAGCGCTCTCCGAGCGCGTGTCACGCGTCTCGAATCTGCTCCGCACACGGGTGGAGATCGAACAACAGCAGAGCAGCAAGGATTTGTTGGACGCGATGAATCGCCGCCAACAGGCGCAGCTCTTGTTGCAGAACGCGGTCGAGGGCCTCTCCATCGCGGCCGTGACCTATTACGGCGCGGGACTGGTCGGCTACCTTGCCAAAGGCACGCATGTATTCGGTACGCGCGTCGCCCCCGAGCTCTGCGTCGCGCTCAGTATTCCGCTGATAGCCGTTGCCGTATGGCGCGGCTTGCGGCGACTGCACGCGCGTGTCGATGCGTCTCTACACCACTGACGGCGCCTAATTCCGCACCGCAATAAGGTCGCTCTACGCGCTATCGCCATGGCACAATGCGGGCATAAGCGCAGCCCATAATGAAACTGCCCCACTCGCCAGCCGGCTCGCCATGGACGCGACCGCTGTCGAAGCAACAAGCGCGCGGAGGATGGACATGAACTTACGGGTCGGCAACCTCGCGCGCGTATCGCGGGACAGCTTGCGCCAGCATCTGTTGGCGGTGCGTGACTATTCCAAGCGTTTGAGCGCACCGCTGAGCGCGGAAGATCAGGGGCTGCAGTCGATGCCGGACGCTAGCCCCACCAAGTGGCATCTCGCACATACCACTTGGTTTTTCGAAGCGTTGGTGTTGGTGCCGCACGTGCCAAACTACCGTCCGTTTAATACCGCTTTCTTCGAACTGTTCAATTCCTATTACGAAGCGCTCGGTCCGCGCCACCCGCGCCCCCAACGCGGGGTATTAAGCCGGCCAAGTCTGGATGACGTCATCGCTTATCGTCGGCACGTGGACGCGGCGCTGCTCGATCTGGTGTACGCCGCGGACGACAACCTCTTCACAACGGTTGCGCCCATCATTGAATTAGGTCTGCACCATGAACAGCAGCATCAAGAACTGATCTTGACGGACATCAAGCACGCATTTTCGTGTAATCCACTTCGACCCGGCTATTCAACCGCCACGCCGATTCAATCGCTGGCGGCACCGCTCACGTGGCATGACTTTGCGGGTGGGCTCGTCGAAGTGGGACATAGCGGCGACGAATTCGCGTTCGACAATGAATGTCCACGGCATCGCGTATGGCTCGAACCCTTCCGACTTGCGAATCGACCAGTGACCTGCGGCGAATACTTGGATTTTATTGCCGATGGCGGCTACACGCGTCCGGAATTTTGGCTGAGCGAGGGATGGACGTGGGTGCAGACGCTGGCGGAGCACGCACCGCTTTATTGGCTTCCACGCAACGCGCAGTCGTTTACGCAGTTCACCTTGCACGGCGAATCGGAACTCGATCCGCATGCACCGGTCTGCCACGTAAGTTTTTTCGAGGCCGCGGCATATGCCGCGTGGGCCGGCGCCAGACTGCCCACTGAATTCGAGTGGGAGCTGGTCGCGCACGCGGAACCCGCGCTGCACCGTCACGACCTTACCAGCCTTCACCCCCAGTTATCACGGACCAACGCCGCTTATCCTCACGCCCTATTCGGTGAAGTCTGGGAGTGGACGCAGTCGGCTTACTCACCGTATCCGGGTTTTACGCCGTGGTCGGGATTCGCCGCTGAGTACAACGGCAAATTCATGGTCAATCAACTCGTGTTGCGCGGTGGCAGCTGTGTCACGCCGCCGGGCCATCTGCGCGCTTCCTATCGTAATTTCTTTCCGGCTACTGCCCGCTGGCAGTTCTCCGGTATCCGCCTTGCGAAAGACCTCACATGAACCCATCGATTCGTTTACTGACGTCGCACGAAGCCCATACACCGGCCGACCCGGATGATTTTGGCAGTGCGTTACGCGCGGGATTGCGCGAAACCCCGCGCCGCATTTCGCCGAAGTTTTTCTACGACGCGGCGGGCGCCACGCTCTTCGAGCAAATTTGCGAACTGCCCGAATACTACCCGACGCGCACCGAACTCGATCTGCTCGCGCGTTACGCCGACGCGATGGCCGCCCTGATCGGACCGTGTGCCGATGTCATTGAATTCGGCGCCGGCGCGATGAGTAAAATTCGGGTGTTGTTGCGCGCGCTCGAATCGCCAGTGCGTTATGTACCAGTGGATATATCAACCGAGCATCTTCATCACCATGCACAAGCGCTCGCGGCCGAGTTCCCGCATCTCGAAGTAATGCCGCTCGCCGCCGACTTTACCGGCCGCATCGCCTTACCCGCCGCAAAAATTCATCCGCGCTCGCGAGTTGGTTTTTTTCCGGGTTCTTCCATCGGCAATTTCACGCCGGACGACGCCTGTCGTTTTTTGCGGGCAGCGGCGCGGACGTTACGCGGCGGCGGTCTGTTGATTGGCGTCGATTTAGTCAAGGACCCGCAGGTTTTGCATGCGGCGTACAACGATCGCGCTGGCGTCACCTCGGCTTTCAACAAAAACTTGTTGGCGCGAGCGAATAGAGAACTTAACGCTAATTTCAACCTCGATGCTTTTGATCATTACGCCTGGTTCAATCCCCACGAATCACGCATTGAAATGCATTTGATTAGTGCCGCCGACCAACGCGTCACGCTGGGCGATGAGACCGTCGAATTCGCCCACGGTCAAACGCTGCATACCGAAAATTCCTATAAGTATACGGTCGCGAGTTTTCAGGCCTTGGCGCGACAAGGCGGCTTCGAGCCGCGTCAAGTCTGGTGTGATGAACGGCAGTGGTTTAGCGTACATTGGCTGGCCGCGCCGGCTTGATCAACCAATAAGAGGAACGCCATGGGACCACTAGCAGGAATCAAAATCATCGAACTCGCGGGGATCGGCCCCGGCCCGTTCGCCGCCATGCTGTTTGCCGACATGGGGGCCACCGTCATCCGCGTCGATCGTGTACAAAAGGCTGATTTGGGCGTCGCGCTACCACCGCGGCTCAACATCATGAATCGTGGCCGTCGTTCGATTGCGGTTGATTTGAAATCCACAGCCGGCGCGGAAGTCGTTCTGCGGCTAGTCAGCCAAGCGGATGCGTTGATTGAAGGCTTTCGACCCGGCGTGACCGAACGTCTCGGCCTCGGTCCCGATGTCTGCCTCGCGCGCAATCCCAAATTGGTGTACGGACGCATGACGGGTTACGGGCAAACCGGACCAATGGCGTCAGTCGCCGGGCATGACATCAATTACATCGCCTTATCGGGCGTGCTCAACATGATTGGTGAACGCGGCCGCAAACCTGTGCATCCGCTCAATCTCGTCGGCGATTTCGGCGGCGGCGGCATGTTCCTCGTGTTTGGCGTGCTGTGCGGCATTATCGAAGCCCGCACTTCCGGTAAAGGCCAAGTCGTCGATTCCGCGATGACCGAGGGCGCGGCGCTGCTCGCCAACATGGTGTGGGGTTTCCGTGCGATGAATCAATGGAGCGATCAGCGCGCGGATAACGTGCTCGACGGCGGCTCGCACTTCTACGACACCTATGAAACCAAAGACGGCAAGTACATGGCGATCGGCGCCATCGAAAAAGTCTTCTACGTGAAGTTACTCGAGCTCATGGGACTGAACCCGGCTGAATTCGAGCCGCAACATGACAAATCGAAATGGCCGGCGTGGAAAGCGCGCTTCGCGGAAGTGTTCAAAACCAAAACGCGCGATGAATGGACCGCGCTCATGGCGCATGAGGACGCTTGCGCGTTTCCGGTGTTAACCGCGGACGAGGCTGTCACGCACCCACATAATCAAGCGCGCCAGGCGTTTGTGGAATTGGGCGGCGTGATGCAAGTCGCACCCGCGCCGCGCTTTAGTCGCACGGCGCCGGAACTAACCTTGTCGCCACCCGCCGCAGGGGAACATTCAGCGGAAGTCCTACGCGAATTTGGCTTCGGTAGCGATGAAATCTCCGCGCTGACGTCGGCTGGAACGGTGGCGTAAGTAGTCATCAATCCTTTGTTGCCTCTCCCTAGTGGGAGAGGCCGGCGCGCAGCGCCGGGTGAGGGGCAGCTTATCTACTAGCATTGCGCGCGAAGACCCTCACCCCTGCCCTCCCGCTCAGCGGGAGAGGGAGCGCGGCATTTACACCGTTGTTGACACCGTCTGATCGGTGAACAAACTCAGATCCACGCCCTCGCCCACCAATAGATCCCGCCGCTCGACGAATTTCGGCTTGAGTAACCACACGAGGAGCGGCAATACCAACAGCGCCAGCACCATGTTGATGGCCATGATGACGACGAGCAGCAGCCCCATGTCGGCGACGAACTTCAGATCGGACATGAAATACCAGGGCGCGATGCCGAGTGCCATGATGGTGGCCGTGAACATGATCGCTTTGCCGGTGGTGCGCAGCGCGGTCGTGATCGCGAGCGCCCAATCGCGCTCGTGCGCGTGATACTCCTCGCAAATACGCGACAGCAGATAAATTCCATAATCGATGCCGACACCGACGCCGATCGCGGCGACGATCAGCGAGTTCACGTCGAGGCCGACGCCCATTAAGTGCATCGCCGCGACCATGACTTCATTCGATAAGTTAACCGGAACCAGCAGTAGCAAGCCTGCGAATAAAGAGCGATACGCGTACGCGGCCACACCTAAGATCAAGAGATTCAGCACCGAGATGCACACCCAGTGGTAACGTTCGATAACGTTATTCACCGCCTGCTGTAATGCGATCGTGCCGGTGCCCAGTCGTACCCTGAAATTTTCATGATCGATTCCGACGGTTTCGATCGCTTTGGCGGCGTCGGCCAACGCCGCATCCACGGTCTCTTGTTTGTTGTCCTTGTACCAAAGCGACACCGTCCCATGATGCCAGCGGAAGTCGACCAGATTATTAAAGTTCTTCGCACTCGTGCCCATCGTCACCGCAAATCCCGCGGCACTCATCGCCATTTGCGTATGATCGAGCGGATTCCATTTCGGATTACCACCATTAAATAAACGGTTTCCTTCCCCCATATAGTCGGCGAACGCCAAGGTCGCTCGAGGCGGCTCTTGTCCGTTTTCAAGCAGGCGTTGAAGGTTTTGCATGGTGACGATGGTATCGACTTTCTGCACTTCGAGGTCCGGGCTTTTTTTGTTCTTCGCCTCCAGCACAATCTCGAGCGTATTAACCCCGGGGAAGTGCGCGTTGATCTGTCGCACCGCGGTGTTGAACTCAGAGTCATGCCAGAGAAGACCGGTACCTTCCACCGGATTACCGATTTTGATTTGCGCGGCGGTGTATATTGCCCACGCGGAAACGATGGCAACCACCGCGGTAGTGATCGGCCAAGGCTTGCCGACCGATAAGTTCGCGATCGACGCCAACATCGCTTGAAACTTACGGTGCACGCCGGACTCGCGACCGTGACCGATCAATTGCTCGACATTGCGCGGCGGCGGCAAGGTAGCAAGCAATAGCGAGATCAACACAACCCCGGTTGGGATCAACCACACCGCCCACATACCGCAGAAAATCGCGTGCCTTACCATGGCCGGGATAGGCGCAAAGCCCACGATAAAAATCCCGAATAAGTCGGTAAGAATACCGAGAATACTGGGTGCCATCATGACACCCATGGTGATTTCCGCGGCTTTTACCCGGTCCTTGACTTGTGCGTAGACTTCATAAAAACGCTCGGTGAATTGCACGCAGTGCGAAAACGAACGCGCGGTCAGCAACAACGGCACCACCATCAGCAGCGGTTCAATGGATATATTGAGCCAACCCACGAGCCCAAACGCCCAGATCGCGGCGGTGAGGCTGGTGATGATTGGCGTTAGTACACCAACCAGGTTCCGCATGTACAACGCCAGCGCCAGGATGAGCGCCGTCAGCGTCACGCCGAAAATCGTGATCATCTGCCGCTCGTATTGATATACCCAGCCGAACAGCATCGGCTGGCCTGCGACATGAACGTCATGGTGTTCATCGCGCGCCTTGACCACCAAATCCTGCACGTACTTGAAAGCAACCCCGTAATCGAGCTTGCGCTCGATGAAGGTGGCGGTGACCAAGGTTGCGGTATCGTCGCGCGAAATCAAAAACACGCGGGTGTTGGGCGACTTATCGACTTGCGACTTAAAGAGCGCAACTTCCTCCGGCGTCGCGGGGGCGTGATCTTCCATCAACGGGCGCATGTCGATACCTTCCGCCGTCGCTTCGCTATAGCGCGCCTTGGTGCTCGCGATGGATAAGATCATGTCGTGATCGATGCCCGGCGCGAGATCGATATCGCGCGTCATCTGATACACCTTTTGCAGCGTCTCGGGGTTGTAGATATCACCCTGCTTGCGCTTGATCATGATGGCGACCGACAACGGATTACCGAAGCCCGGATGATCCTGGTAGACCTTCACAAACGGATCGTCGGTGGGGAGGAGATCGGAAAAAATCGTCTCCAAGCGCACGCGCGGCAAGCCCGCGGCAAAAAATGCCGTAATTAAAATGAAGGCGATCCATGCAAAAGTACGATGCGCCATTACCCACCGCGCGAGGCGGTAGCGAAGTGAATACATGAAGCTCCCCAGACAGTCTTTTTCGGTATGTCGGAAAAGTACCCGATTGGCCGGCAAAAGGCCAAGCAAAAGACGGTAGGTGCGCGCATGCGGGGCGTCGTCTCAGCGTACTCGCCGCGCGCGAGTCCATGCGCGTTCCCCCTCTCCCGGCGCGCGGGAGAGGGTTACTGTGAAAGAACCCCAACCTTGGGTTGATCGTCTTTCGTCAAGCGCCCATCGCTAGCCAAGCCGCACTGGGACGAAGATTTCCGCATCTTCTCGCTTGACGAGCAACGCTACCTGCGACGGCGCATCGGCCAACATCGATTGCAGCTCCGCAGGATTACGTACCGCGGTCGAATTGACCGCCAGGATGATGTCCCCGGCACGGAGCCCCGCGCGGGCCGCCGCACCGTCAACTTGGGCGACTAAAACACCGCGCGTTTCGCCGGTTGCCTGGCGCGTGGCTTCATCAAGCGGTTGCACGACCGCCCCTAGGCGGCCAACGTGACCCGGCCCCGCATCCTCTCGCGAGGCAACTTCCTCCGTTTCCGCGGCGCCTAACGCAACGCTCAGGGTCTGACGTTTGCCGCTGCGCACATATTCGAGCGCTACCTTGCTGCCGGGCTTCAGCTCAGCGATTACGCGCGATAGCTGTGCGGCATCTTCAATCGCCTGCCCGTTCGCCGCGGTCACCACGTCACCGGCCTTAATGCCGGCTCGGGCCGCCGCCGATCCCGCCTGCACCGAGCCGATCAAAGCGCCTGCCGGACGTTTCAATCCGAACGAATCGGCAAGTTCTTGGTTGAGCGACTGCACCGACACCCCGAGACGTCCGCGCGAGACTTTGCCGTCGGCCACGAGCTGTTGTTGAATGCTCTGCGCGAGGTCTATCGGAATCGCGAACGACAGCCCCATATAACCGCCGGAGCGGCTGTAGATTTGTGAATTGATGCCGACCACTTCGCCGCGCAAGTTAAGTAACGGACCGCCGGAGTTACCCGGGTTCAGTGCGACGTCGGTTTGAATGAAAGGCACATAGCCGCCATTCGGTAATGAGCGACCCTTGGCGCTCACGACGCCGGCACTGACGGTGTGATCGAAGCCAAACGGCGAACCAATCGCGATCACCCACTCGCCGACTTTGAGTCCATTGGCATCCCCCATTTTGAGCGACGGAAGGTCGTTCACCGGGAGCTTAAGCACGGCCACATCGCTGGTTCCGTCGACGCCCACGACTTTCGCGTTGAACTCTCGTTTGTCCGCGAGCAAAACCGTCACTTCATCCGCCCCTTCGACCACATGCGCGTTGGTTAACACATAGCCGTCGGCACTCACGATGAACCCCGAGCCCTGACCCTGTCGTACGTCATCCTCGCCGGGAGGGGGGCCGAAGTGTCGAAAAAATTCCGGAAACGGAAACGCTTGGCCATTCGGTGGTGCGTCATCGCGCTGCCATCCGCCCGCCGGCACCGCGCGCGTGGTTTGAATGCTCACGACCGCGGGGCCGGCTTGTGCAACGAGCGCGGTGAAATCCGGTAAGCCGTAAGTGGCAGCGGGTAAAGGTTCGGCCGCGGCGGCGCGCACCACCGCATCGCGACTTCCCAGCTGATTGGCGCCATAAGCGGCGAGCGCCGCTAATACCGCGCTTGCTAGCAATTTCTTTCGAAGCATGTCCTCACTCCTCTACGTAATGGGATGCCCATGGCATCGTTGGCGATACCTTACGGGAGGGTTCTTAATTGAAGCTTAAGGAGGCGAGGCCCCAAGTCTGCGCGGCAGCGTGAGCGAAATTTTAGCGCCCACCCCGCCCGCCCCGGCGGACACCGTGACACTCCCATGCTGTAGCTCGACGACGCGCTTGACGATGGCGAGGCCAAGTCCACTGCCCGGCAAGTCAGTCCCCGGAATTCGATAAAAGCGGTCGAAAATTCGCGCGCGTTCAGACACTGGGATACCGGGTCCGGTGTCAGTCACCGCGAGCTGGATCTCACGCTCGGTGCACGCCAGATCAACCGCGATGGTGCCCGGCGCAGGCGTATAACGCAGCGCGTTTTCGAGCAAGTTACCGAGCATGCTGCGTAAGTGGGTCGCGACGCCGTTCAATGTCGCCTGCGGCGCAATCTCCGCATGCACTTGTAGTCCAGCGGTGGTCGCTCGCGGCGTGAACTCGGCGACTACTTGCCGCGCCAGATCACTGAAGTCGAGCACCACGTGCGCTTCGATTTGAGTGTCGTCTAGTCGCGCATAAGCAAGCAGGCGTTCCACCAAGTGGGTCGCACGTAACACGCCCGCTTTCAACGCGAGCGCCGCGTCTTCACGCTCGGCGGTCGAGTCCGCACGCGTCAGTAACTGCGTTTGCAGTTGTAGCGCGGTGAGCGGCGTGCGCAGCTCGTGCGCCGCATCGGCCATGAATTCGCGTTGGCGAGCAAGCACCTCACGTAGTCGCTCGATGAGTTCGTTCAGCGCATCGACCATGAGGCTGGCCTCTTGCGGCAAACCCGCGCTCGACAAGGCTTGCAACGCCGCGGGTTCGCGCGCCGCAATGGTTCGCGCGAGTTCGCGCAGCGGTGCGAGCACACGGCCGACCAACCACCACACCAAGAGCGCCAAGATGGGCGCAACGGCCAGCAGAGGATACAGAATTTTCAACGCGGCGCGCGTGGCGAGCGTGCGCCGCAACTGTAAAGGCTGGGCGATTTGCACGAGATAAGTCCCGAGCGGCATCGTGAAAACACGCCAATCAGTGTGTGCCGTTTTGATATCGGCATACCCGAGCGCAGGGCTACGCGGAAGATTGACACCAGGATGCGAGCGATACACCGCGTCGTTGCGCCAGTTCCACGCTTGGATGATGAAGTCTTGCGCTGGATCCGGCTCGGGCACCAACACTCGGCCGAACACTTCGGTCATATTGCGCAGCGCGAGTGCGTGTTGACGCAGCTGATAATCCAACAGTTGGTCGATTTCCAAGCGCGCCCAGTAATAGGTCGCACCGGTCGCAATCGCCGTGGTCGCGACAATCGCCGCGAGTAACACCAACACTAGTCGGTTACGTAGCGACATACGCCGCTTAGTCTTGCGGTTCGCGCAGCGTATAACCGACACCGCGCACCGTGTGGATGAAGCGTTCGCCGAGTTTCTTGCGCAGATGATGGATGTGCACTTCAACGGCGTTGCTGGAGACTTCCTCATCCCAGCCGTAGAGCCGTTCTTCCAATTGCGCGCGCGACAAAATCGCCTGTGGGCGTTGCATCAGCGCTTCCAGCACCGCGAGTTCGCGTCCGGACAACGTTACCGGTTGCGACGCCAGCCACACTTCATGCGTGGATGGATCAACGGTCACCGCGCCATGCGTAAGTCGGGCCTGCGCGCGACCGGCCGCACGCCGCGTGACCGCGCGAATGCGCGCCGCAAGTTCGTCAAAATCGAACGGCTTGACCAGATAATCGTCGGCGCCTAGATCAAGCCCTTTAATGCGATTGGCGATCTCATCGCGCGCGGTAATGATAATGACGGGCGTGGCGCGTGCGCCGCGCCGTAGTTCCGCCAATACGACCATGCCGTCACGCCTCGGTAATCCCAAATCGAGCAGAATCAAATCGTAAGCGACACTCTGCAGCGCGGAGTTTGCCTGAAGGCCATCGCGTACCCAATCGACGCGATGCCCATCTTGCAGCAACCCTTTACGCAATGCGTCGCCCACCATCGCATCGTCTTCGGCTAGCAAGATACGCATATCAGAGGGAAAAATCGCGCGGACCGGCGCGGAGTCTACCGTGCGAGGACCAGGACTTAACGGCGTATTCCGAGCACTTGCATCTCATGTTGAACGGTTTCGGCGAGCCCTATCGACAACGCGCGCGGCCGATAGCCGAGTTCGCGTTGCGCCTTTGCATTGTCGCCGATATAAGTTACGCCCGCGCCGATGCGCAAGGCATCCGCCGAATAGTTGGCCGGGAGTGGCAAGAAACGCTCAAGCCACGCGGTCGGCTTAATCATCGGTTTAAACAACGCACCGGGTACCGCGAATGGCGGCCGCCTGCCACAGGCATCGGCCACCAGGCGAAACGCTTCCACGAGCGTATGCGTCGTGCCGCACACGATGTATTTCTCGCCAACACGGCCGCTTTCCATGGCCAACATGTGCGCCCGCGCAACATCGTCGACGTGGGCCCATGAGAACGCGGCTTCCTTGGGGATGACGGGCAAAAGGCGTTTTAAATATTGGACCAGCATGTCACGGACCATACTCGTATCGCCCGGTCCATAGATGAGTCCCGGCATCACGATGACGAGCGGGAGACCCTCGGCCATCATCGTCTCGGCGAGCGCATGCGCACCGGCTTTCGTGCGATCGTATTCAGTCAGATGCTGTCCGTTGAAACGATAGGTTTCATCGACCTTGACGCCGCGTGTATCCGAGTTCACCGCCAGCGTGCTGGTGTAGACCCCTTTGGGGATCGCGAGTTCGCGCATCAACTGAAGCACGTTGCGCGTACCGCCTATATTGATGGCCTCTGCCATGCTCTGATCGCGCGCGCCCACCTTGTACCAAGCCGCCAAGTGAAACACACCGTCGACGCCGCTCATCGGCGCGCGCAGGCTGGCCTTATCCGTGATGTCACCCGCGTGGAGGCTGGCGCCGAGCACTTTTAGCGACTGCGCGGCCGCCGAATTGCGCACCAAGCAGCTCACCTCATGACCTGCTTCACGTAGCTGACGCACCAGCGCTCCACCGAGAAAGCCGGTCCCGCCTGTGACGAAATAGCGCATTACCCCTCCAACTCCACCGTCGTGCCGGTAGGTTTCGGTGTTTCATGCAAGAGCCATCGCACCAACACACGCGTTAACTCATCGCGCATTAAAGGCTTGGTTAACATGTCGTCCATTTCAGCCCCCAAATACAGTGCTTTATCACCGCTGTGCAAGGAAGTACGAAGTGCCACAATCGGTAATCGCGGGGCGCCGCGCGCGAGTTCTTGTGCGCGCCAATGGCGCGTGAGGTCGAGGCCATCGGAGGTATTCAAGCGCCATACCACGAGCATCATGTCGTAGCGATGCGCGTCCAGTGCGTACATCGCTTCCCGCGCACTCGCCGCCGTATCGGTATGGATCCCGTAGGATGCCAACAGCTGCACGGCGACCCGGCGGTTGAGTTCCACGTCTTCCACCAACAGCACGCGCTTATCGGAGAAGTCGAGCGCGTCGACACGTGCCTCCGGCAGCGGCTTGCGCAGGGCGCGCAACGCATCGACCAGCGCGTGCCAACGCACGGGTCCTGCCAGCGTAATGCCGCTCATCGCGGCTGGTTCCGGCGGCGCACTGATCCGCGTGATACGCAGCACAGGTAACGCGATTAGCTCAGCCGGCACTTGTTTGGAGTCCGTGTCGCCGCTGACGTCGACGATCGCGATGCGTGGTTTGGTCGCGACGGGTAATGCGCTAAGCGACACCTCATCGGCCCAAAGGATGTCGCAGCTCAATGCGCGCAGGTATTTCACTAGATTGACTTGCTGGGCGTCGCGCGGTCCAACCAGCACGATTTGTGCATCGAGTGAGTCATGGCTTCGCGCCGGCGCGGCGCGTTTTAACCAAAACGTAGCGCGCGCGCGGGTCCCGTCGCCAAGGGTGCTGTCGATGTCAAACACACCCCCCATCTGTTTGATGACCTGCTGGCAGATAGACAGTCCAAGGCGCGCACCGCCAAGCGGCTGCATGGATGCATCGTTCTCCTGCTGTTGCGGTTTAAAAACATTGATGAGCTGGCTCGGCGACATCCCCATGCCGCTATCGGTCACGGAGAGTTCCAACGCATCGCCTCGCGCCGTTGATTCGCGCCGGTGGAGTTCCAAGGTAACACTCCCTTGTAGCGTGAACTTCAGCGCATTGTCGAGCAAATTGACCGCGACTTGCCGTAACCGGAAAGAATCACCACGGTACATTTCCGCCACTGCGGGATCGATAAAGCATAAAAACTGCACACCGCGCTGCTCGCCACGCGCGGCGAAAGGTTGTAGCGCCGATTCGAACAAGTCACGTAGATCGAATTCCCGCTCGGCCAGGGCGACGGCGCCCGCGCGTAACGTTGAGAATTCCACCATGTCATCGACGATGGTCAGCAAGCCGACCGCGGCACGATAAGCGGCAGCCACACGCTCCCGCTGCGCCGGGGTCAGCTCGTTTTCGAGTGCGAGCTGCAACATGCCGAATATCCCGTTCAACGGTGTGCGTACTTCATGGCTGATTGACGCCAAGAATTCACTCTTTAAGCGACTAGCCGCAAGCGCCGCGTCGCGGGCATCACGCGCATCTTGATGAATTTCTATCTCGGCGAGCATTTCATTCACCGCACGGGCGAGTCGCGCAAGTTCGTCTTCCCATTCGGCAAGCGGCGC
The DNA here is from genome assembly GCA_964555355.1 of uncultured Klebsiella sp. Lineage (GTDB taxonomy): Bacteria > Pseudomonadota > Gammaproteobacteria > CAIKBL01. Next base: position 8,050 of record CAZKRY010000008.1, on the reverse strand, counting down.
GATGCGTTGCGCGGGCTCGCCGGCGGCCGCGACGCGCAGCACTTCGGACTCCAGCGTCAACACACGTTGCAAAATGCGCTTTTCGATAAACCAAAAAACCCCGAGCCCGGCTAACACGCCAAGCGATAACGTGATGACAAACAAGGCACGCGCGGACTTACGTGTATGGATATGAATCACCCGCGGCTCGGTCACGCGAATAACCGCGGCGGGCTCGCCGCTGGGATCGACCGCCAAGACGTAAATCCCGTTTTGTTGCTCGTTGATTGGCGCGACAAACCGCGGCGCATTGCGGCTCAATTGTCGAGCGGCTTGGCGCACGTCATCCGGCAGAAACGGCTTATCCAGCGTGAAAATCTCGACTTCGCTGCGCAACACCTCACGCATCGTCCCGACAAAATCTTCGCCCAGATAGCGCACGAAAATCTGCGTGCCGACGCTCGGCCCCGGATCGCTCAGCTTGCTGCGATGGACCGGTTGGGCGGAAAACGCGACGAGTTGCTGGTCGATTGCCATGAACCCCGTCGTCGCCTGATCTTTCACATGTGCTTGCAACCAAGCGCCGCCCGCCGAGAATTGCTCGAGCAAATGCGGCGGAATTGAGCGCGCTTCGCCGGTTTCCGCGTTGATACTGCGAAGCAGCACCGGTCGGCCATCCGGATCGATGTAGGCAATCAGGTCCAACGATAAGTTAGTGAAGACATCCTCATAGATGTTCTTTTCTATGAATTCAGGATTCTTGCCGCGCAAAAACTCATACGTGTCATCCCACAATGACCAGTCTTTACCCAGGTAATCGAGCCGACGCAGCTCTCGCGCGAGCAGGGATGACACGCTTTCACCCTTGCTCAAACTGTAGTCGCGCTCATGCTCGAGAAAGTTGTTATGGATGACAAAACGCGCGGCGAAAAACTGCAGCAGCGCCCAGGTCAGGAACATGACCGCAACCCCGGCCAATACGTGGGTACGCAGGCTACGTGTGACTGGGGTGGCAAGCTTCGAGCTGGTTTGCATCGATATGAAACAAGGTCATTCCAAAAAAGGATTGTAGAACGTCTGAACCGGCAGTGGTGGGACGCCCTTGCATGAGTTCTCGAAAAGCCGGCAACCGTTCACAAATATCGCGGCCTCACCTGGACGTGCGTGAATTGCGTGACTGTCCCCGAAGGCTAGCCTAGCCTTAGAATCGCTGTCATCCATCGCGCGCCACCGAGAGGGTCCCATGAGCCAACCTGCCGTCCGCCACACCGAAGCCGCTGCTCCGATCTCGTTCGAATCGCTATGGCTACCGTTCACGCACAATCGTTTCTTCAAAAAGAACCCGCGTACCGTCCATGCCGCCGATGGGATGTACTACACCACGCGCGACGGACATCGCCTGTTAGACGGTTTGTCGGGCTTATGGTGCAGTAACGCCGGACATCGGCATCCTAAAATCGTCGAAGCCGTGAAAAGGCAATTGGATGTGCTGGACTACGCGCCACCGTTTCAAACTTGCCATGACAAGGCGTTTGAATTAGCGGCCGAGTTAACCACGGCTTGCGGGCGCGGATTCGAGCAGGTGTTTTTTGCCAATTCCGGCTCGGAAGCCGTGGATACTGCGCTCAAAATTGCGCTGGCTTATCACAAAGCCCGTGGCGACGGGGGACGCTTTCGCCTGATCGGTCGCGCCAAGGGCTATCACGGCGTCGGCTTCGGCGGTATTTCCGTCGGTGGCATGGTGGCCAATCGCAAGGCATTTGCAAGCGCGCTTGTCCCGGGCGTCGACCATCTCCCGCACACGCATGATCTCTCACAAATGGCATTCACACGCGGCCAGCCAACGTGGGGCGCGCATTTCGCGGATGAGTTGGAGCGACTCGTTCAGTTGCACGACGCATCGACCATCGCTGCCGTCATTATCGAGCCGATGCAAGGGTCGGCCGGCGTGATTGTGCCGCCGCTCGGTTACTTGGAACGGATCCGGGAGCTATGCACGCGTTATGGCATTTTGCTCATCTTTGATGAAGTCATTACCGGTTTCGGGCGTATAGGGCCGCTCTTTTCGGCCGATCGGTTTGGCGTGGTGCCCGATATCGTCACCTTCGCCAAAGGGATCACGAGCGGCGTCGTGCCGCTCGGCGGCGCCTTGGTGCAGAAATTTATTTACGATGCCTTTATGTCCGGCCCGGAACATTTGGTGGAATTTTTCCACGGATATACTTACTCGGGTCATCCGCTGGCCTGCGCCGCGGGCCTCGCCGCACTCAAGGTTTATCGCGAAGAGGGCTTATTTGAACGCGCGGCGGCGCTCGCCCCCGTCCTGGAAGACGCGGTACACAGTCTGCGCGGCGAGCCCAACGTCATCGACATTCGTAACTTTGGCATGGCCGCGGCGGTGGAACTCGCGCCGCGCGCGGATGCGCCCAGCAAGCGCGCGATGGAAATTTTTCATCATTGCTTCGATCACGGCGCGATGGTGCGCTATACCGGCGACATCATCGCGATGGGTCCGGCGCTTATCATCAGCGAAACCCAGATCGCCCAACTCATCGACACCGTGCGCAACGCACTGCGCGCCGTCGCCTAACCGAAGGATTTTCCGCGATGCGCACGATTCCGCACTTCATCAACAACGAACGCGTTGCGCCTGCGAGCGAGCGGCGCGCCCAAGTATTCGATCCCGCGCGTGGCGTTGTGCAGGCTGAAGTCGGCTTGGCTTCTGCCGCGGAAACGCAGAACGCCATTGGGGCGGCGCATGCGGCGTTTCAGAGCTGGTCGCAGACGCCGCTTCCTACCCGCGCGCGTTTGATGTTCCGGTTTCGCGAACTCATCGATCACCATCGCGACGATTTAGCGGCCTTGGTCACCAGCGAACACGGCAAGGTACTCGCCGATGCCGCGGGTTCCATTCAACGCGGATTTGAAAACGTCGAATACGCCTGCGGCATTGCGGAACTCCTGAAAGGCGATTTCAGCGGCCAAGTAGGCACCGGCGTTGACAGTTACTCGCTGCGCGCGCCGCTTGGGGTATGTGCCGGCATTACACCCTTTAATTTTCCGGTCATGGTACCGCTGTGGATGTTTCCGCTCGCCATTGCCTGCGGCAATACCTTTGTCTTGAAACCTTCGGAAAAGGATCCGTCGCCGGCGTTACTGCTTGCGGAACTGTTAGCCGAGGCCGGCGCACCGCCCGGCGTGCTGAACGTCATTCACGGCGACAAAGTGGCGGTGGACACGATTCTGACCGATCCGCGCGTGACGGCCGTCAGCTTTGTCGGTTCGACGCCCATCGCCGAATACATCTATCAAACCGGGACGCGCCACGCGAAACGCGTGCAGGCGCTCGGCGGCGCCAAGAATCATCTGGTGGTGTTACCGGACGCCGATTTGGAACAGGCAGCGGATGCACTGGTCAGCGCGGCCTACGGCTCTGCCGGTGAACGCTGCATGGCGATTTCGGTTGGCGTGGTGGTCGGCGATGTGGCCGATGCGCTGATCGAGAAATTGCGCGCGAAGATTGCGCAATTGAAAGTGGCGCCCGGAATATCCGATAACGCCGATATGGGACCGTTGGTCACGGCCGAACATCGTGACAAGGTACTGGGGTACATCGAAAGCGGCTGCCGCGAAGGCGCGCGGCTGGTGGTCGACGGTCGCACGCTGAAAGTGCCTGGTGGCGAAGCAGGTTACTTTGTCGGCCCGACTTTATTCGATGCGGCGAACGCCGATATGCGCATTTACCGTGAGGAGATATTCGGGCCGGTGCTGACACTGGTGCGTGCCGACTCGTTTGACACGGCTGTCGCGCTCGTCAACGGCCATGAGTACGGCAATGGTTGCGCGGTGTTTACGCGCGATGGCGACGCGGCGCGCGAGTTCGTGCGCCGCGTTGAGATCGGCATGGTCGGCATCAATGTGCCGATCCCAGTGCCGATGGCCTTCCATAGTTTTGGTGGGTGGAAGCGTTCGCTGTTTGGCGACACGGCGATCTACGGCCCGGAAGGCGTGCATTTTTATACACGCTTGAAAACCGTCACCGCGCGCTGGCCAACCGGTATTCGCGCCGGCGTGGACTTACACTTCCCAACGCTCAAATAGGAATCTTGTTAATGCGTTATTGCCCGCAATGCGCGGCACCGCTGCACCGCATCGAAGTCGGCGGCCGTGCCCGCGACACCTGCATGGCGCCACGTTGTGGCTTCGTGAATTGGAACAATCCCGTGCCGGTGGTCGGCGGGATTGTGGAATGGAACGACCAAGTGATTTTGGTGCGCAATGTGGGCTGGCCAAGCAATTGGTACGGGTTGGTCACCGGCTTTTTGGAAGCCGGCGAGATGCCGGAAGAGGCTATCGTGCGCGAGGTCAAGGAAGAAATTGGCCTCGACGCGACGTTGCAGTCTTTTATCGGCATGTATGAATTTTTTCGCAAGAATCAGCTGCTGATCTGTTATCACCTCACGGTTGAGTCCGGCAACGTACAAATTCCCCCGGATGAAATCGCCGATTATAAATGGGTACACATCGAGCGGGTGCAGCCGTGGACCGCCGGTACCGGTCGCGCGCTACGTGATTGGTTACGCGGCCGCGGAATCGAACGCGAAATGCGGGAATTCGGCGAAGTGAACGACTAACGTTAATGCACCGGCTTATGCCGCGATTGAGTGCGCATAAGCGTCCCAGCCACTCACTTCGCTCTCGCGGAACCGCCGTTGCGCCTCCGCAAGATCGCGCGCCATACCGTCGGTATCTCCGCGTAGTTTTGCGAGACCGGCGCGCTCTAACAACAGTAACGGAATAAGTCCTTGCCCATTCACGCGGGTGGCTTCCGTCATGGATTGCGCTAGTTCGGTCTCCAACCCCGCGAGTGCCCCGTTCATGCGCAAGGCTCGCGCACGCACGAAACTAACCACTGCTATCAATCCTGATTCCGGGCCGTTTGCACTGCGCCGAACTAGCGCAAGACTCTCCTCTTGTTGCCCGAGACCCGCAAGACATAGTGCCTGAAACGCATCGATCGGCACGCCCCATTCGGCGCCCGCGCCGCTGTTGATAATGCGTTGCTGCGCTCGCTCGAGAAACGCATTTCCTTGCGCCCATTCGCCGGCCAACGCGCGGGTTGCGCCACACGCGAGTAACGCGTAGACCACGCCGCGCTCACCGCCATAGCGCTCGGCGATTTGTAACGCTTCATCGGCGTAACCTTGTCCTTTGATCGCATTACCGCTCAACAGCGTCGGCCACATGCGATCAGTCGCGGCGGATGAAAGGTCTGCTTCCATGCCACCAATGCGGCGGAGTGTCGGGAAACTCTCGACAAACTCGAGTGCTTCGCGCGAGCGTCCAACGACGGCGAGTGCGTTGGCTCGGATCGCCACACACTCGACGTAGGGTCGATAACGTAATACTTCGATCGCGGCCGCGGCATGGCCACCGCCAAGACGCATACTTTGATTGTAGACGTCGATGCCTTCGTCCCATTTGCCTTGCCACACCAGCGCGCGCCCGTAGAAATACCGCGCAAAAATCGCGGTTTCCGCGTCGCCCACTTCATCGGCGAGTGTCACGGCGGCGCCGGCATGCGCGACCATACCCGCAAAGTCACTGCGCGCCGCAAGGAGATTGCTGTACACCGCGTTAAGCAGCGACTCGCTGCGACGATCACCCACTGCTTGCGCCAGCGCCACCGCCTCGTTGAACAGTGCATCGGACTCCGAGGCGTCCGCGCCGAGCAGATCGAATTGATTCATCAATTCGGGATAAACCTCCAGCAACAACTGGGATCGTTCGGTAGACGCCGGTAGCGATCGTAATAACTGCCGCGCCTGTCCCCAATGACGCCGCGAGGCCGCGAGATCGGTCAGACTCACCCAACGCGCGGCGCGTGTATGCCAGGAGGCGGCGCGCAGAACGTCGCCCGCCTCGGTCCAATGGTGCGCCAATAGCGCCGCTTGTTCGTTGAGACGCTCGGCGGCGTGCTCGATCGCTTGCGCCACCGCGGCATGCCGCGCACGCCGCGCCGCATTCAACTGCGTGTGCAGTGCCACTTCGTGGGTAAGCGGATGCTTAAACGAATACTCCGCGACGGGGTAAATCGCGCGCTCGATGATCAACTCCGCGCCTAGAAGCGCCGCTAACGCGCCTTCGATCGTCGTGACATCCTGCGTCACAACGGCCTCGAGCAGCGGTCGCAAAAACTCTTTACCGATGACGGCCGCGGCGTACAGAAGCTGCTTGTCGCGATCGGCTAACCGATCGATGCGCGCCGCGAGTAGCGCATGCACGGTCCCGGGCACTTCGAGCGCATCGATTCCAGTCGTGAGCTCATATGCACCGCGACGTCCCACCAGTCGTCCAGTTTCAATCAACGTCAGAACGATTTCTTCGGCAAAAAAAGGGTTGCCGCCGCAACGCGCCTCAATCTGCGCAGGCAATGCGGCGACCGATGGCGAAGTGCCTACCCAATCGCGGACCAACTCAGCCAGCGGCTGCGTGCCGAGCGGTGTCATCGGCAATTGCATGACCCATGATTTACGGAGCCAATCAGCCGTGTATTCGGGGCGAAAGTTCACCAACAGCATCGTGCGCGACGTACTCACCGCCTCGACGATTTGGGCGATGAATAAATCGCTGCCCGGATCAATCCAATGCAGATCATCGACCAACAGCACCAACGGTTCGGCGTCCGCTGTCAGTTGCAACAGCCGGCGGATGAAAGTGAAAAGTCGTCGCTGCCGGACTTCCGACGCTAATTGCATTGGCGGCGTAGCCGGATCCGGGACGCCAAGAAAGTCGAGCACCAACGCCTGGTCGTCCACGAAACTATCACCCAGTTGTTGGAGCGCCTCTGCCACTTTACGGCGCGCCTCGATCTCAACGTCTTGCGACGCGATCTCAAACATGCTCCGTAATAGCTCGAGCAGCGGCAAATAAGGGATCGTCTTGCCGTGCGCGGGACAGTGCGCCTCGTACACGCGAATGCCGGCGCTCTTGCACCGGTCGACAAACTCGGCACACAACCGGCTCTTGCCAACACCGGGCTCACCGACCACCGCCGCCACGCGACCGGCCCCTTCACGCGAACGCGCGAGTGCCGTCTCCAACACATCGGTTTCCTCGCTGCGACCCACGAATCGCGAGAGCCCACGGGCCCGCGATATGTCAAGCCGTATGCGATGCTGTCCCACGTCTTGAAGGATGAATACCTCGATAGGAGTCGCTACGCCTTTGACAGGGGTAGGGCCCAACGCGCGCGCGTTGAAAAATCCCGCCACGGGTTTATAGGTGTATTGCGATACCGCGATACCGTCCGCCGGCGCCAATTGTTCCATGCGTTGCGCGAGACCGACGGTGTGGCCTTGCGCCGTGTAATCCATGCGCAGGTCATCGCCGATTTTGCCAACGACCACTTCCCCCGAATTCAAACCAATTCGAAATGCAAAGTTAACTCCTGGATCGAGGCGCAGTTCGTCGGCGTACTGACGTAAACGATCGCGCAAATGCAACGCCGCGTAACACGCGCGTTGCGCGTGATCCTCATGCGCGATCGGCGCGCCGAACAGCGCCATGATGCCATCGCCCGTGTATTGATTGACGGTGCCTTCGAAGCGGTGCACGCCATCGCTCAAGATTTGAAAGAAGCGATCGAGGATCTCATGCCATTGCTCGGGGTCCAACTGCGCGGTGAGTTCCATCGAGCCTTTGACATCCGCAAATAACACCGTCACTTGTTTGCGCTCGCCTTCGAGCGCGGATTTCGATTGCAGAATTTTGTCCGCGAGGTGTTTCGGCGTGTAAGTCTGCGGGCTGCGTGTAGGCATCGCGCGCGATTGCGCTGCAGGTGGTGACGCTGAGGTACTCGCGCCACAGTCGTCGCAAAATTTTGCGGTCGGTCGCAGTTCCGTTCCGCATTGCGCGCACCGCCGACGCAAGGCGGTCGCGCATTCCTCGCAAAACTTCGCGCCGTCGCGGTTAACATGCTGGCAGGCAGGGCACTTCATGGTGCCATTCTAACTTGCCCGCGCCACGCAATGCGCTATCGCATCAGCCGCTCACCGCGTGGCACGGATAC